>JAUJPG010000005.1:8116-154048 GCA_030447245.1 Chloroflexota bacterium
TGAGGGGGCGTTGGCCCCAATGCGTACAAGGAGCGTAGACATGAGACGGTTTCGATTCGCGATCGCGGTGGCGGCGACGTCGCTCGCGCTCGTGGCGGTGCTCGGTGGCATGGCCCTGGTCGGGGCACGCGCCGCCCTGGCGAATGCGCCCTGGGGCATCGGCTTCGGTGGTCCGGGATTAGGCGGCGACCACTTCGCGGCCCATCTTCCGCCCGAGCTGCAGGGCCTGAAGGACCTGCCGGCATCCGAGCGGTTCGCCCACTTTACCGGCGCCCAGCTTAGCCTGACGGACAAGGACAATCGGCCGCTGACGATCAACGTGACGCCCGGGACTGCCACGGCAGTCAGCGCAACGAGCCTCACCGTCGCGGCGAACGACGGCACGACCAAGACCTTCACGCTGGACAACGACACGCTGATCCGCGGCAAGACCGTTCAGGGAGGCGGCCGGAGCACCCAGGCCAACCTGGCAAAGGGCGACAAGGTCGTCGTGGTCACTGCCAACGGAAGCGCGACGGCGAGGGCGGTGATGAACGGCGGCGCCGACGGTTTCGGCCCGCGTGGCCACGGTCCCTGGGGTGGTGGCCCCGGCCGCTGACCAGCCCGGTGCACTGGACCGGTAGGTGATCCGTCCGATCGGAAGTGCGCGTGCTCTTATCGAGCGCGCTTCGGACCGGACGGATCACCTGTCGCCGCGGGGAGTCCTATAATCGGCGCGTGCAGGTGCAGATCTTCACCTCGGTCGTCGGCGGCGGTCATAGGAGCGTGGCGGCTGCGCTTGCCGAGGCTCTCGCCGATCTGAGTCGAGCCGACCTCGAGGTCTGGGTCGATGATCTGTACGTGGACCTGGCGCGCTGGCCAGCTTCCCGCTTCCCTCGGCTGTACGCCGCGGCGACCCGCGACCACCCCTGGATCTGGCGGACGGTCTATCGCCTGACTAATCGCCCGCCCGGCCGAGGTCGGCTGGAGTTGCTTGGCGACCCGATTGGCGGGCCGCGACTGGGCCGACTGCTCGTCCAGCGCCGGCCGGACACGGTCGTCTCGACGCTGCCCGGCGTCAACGGCTTCGTGGCGCGCTCGCTCGGGCGTCACGGGCTGCGGCCGAACCTCGAAGTGATCGTGACCGATTGGGCGGACGTGCACCTGAGCTGGGTGGCACGTGGCGTGAGCCACTACACGGTCCCAAAGGAGTCGGTGGCGCAGACCTGTAGACGCGCTGGCGTCCCCCCCACGGCGATCAGAGTGCTCCGCCTGCCGCTCCGGCGCCAGTTAGCAGCGCCACCTGATGTCCGCTCGGCGCCGGCAGCCCGCGAGGCGTACGGGCTCCGGGGACGGCTTCGTCATCCTGGCAATGATCGGCACCGAGGTTCGGCCCGCGCCCTCGACCACCTCGCAGCGCTGACCCGGATACCACTTGATGCGGACATCGTCGTCGTGTGCGGGCGGAACGAGCGCCTGCGCGAGCAGGTCAGGGCGCTGGGCGGCCCAAGCCCGGTGCACGCACTCGGCTTCATTGACGAGGTCGCCGCGCTGATGCGCGCGGCCGACCTGCTCGTGACGAAGCCCCGGGGAGTGACGCTGGCCGAGGCTTTCTGCGTCGGCCTGCCCGTCCTGGCGTTCGACCCACTGGCGGGCCAGGAAGAAGCCAACGCCCGGTTCGCCGTCGCTCACGGCGCGGCCGAGTTGGCCCAATCGCCGCGCCATGTGGCCGAGCTGGCAACTGAGCTGCGCTGGTCGGCGCCCCGCCGCGCTGAGTTGGCGGGCGGCGGCGCCCGCCTGCGCGTCCGACCGCTGCCCGCGACGCCGCCCAAGGCATCGTTCGGCGAGCCGATGCCGCTAGCCAACCCCGAGCCGCGCCTGTCGCCGCGCGGTAGATCGCTGACCGCGCGCGATGGGCGCAAGATCAACGGCCCGCGATACCCACATGAGTGCGTCGAGATGGCCCAACGCACACTGGCACGGGCACGAGCGAGGAATCCCGCGCGGCCCCTCGTGCGTATGTCTACTGTCGGACGGCGCGGCGTTCGGGGGCAGCACGCTGCCACGTCAATCGACAGGCAGAACTTCAGCATGGCAGGCCGACGCCTGTCGGGGAGTGTCAGGATGCGAGCGTTGGAAGGCGTGGCTCCAGGCTGGGGCATCACAGTTGTGCGGGTCACGATGGGGATCATCCTCGTCGCCGCGGGATATTCGAAGTTTGCGGGCGGTCTCGAGGGCTTCTCCGGGTTTCTGAGCCAGGTGGGTTTCCCGGCCCCCGGAATGTTGGGACCGCTCGTCGCGACTCTCGAGCTTGTTGGCGGCCTGTTGCTCATCGCGGGCGCGGTCACCCGTTGGGTCGCTCTGCTGTTCGTGCTCCAGTTCCTGGTCGTGGCCTTCGTGGTGAAGCTGCCACGGGCCGGATGGGACGCTAGCCGCATCGACCTGATGATTCTCGCGGGGGCGCTCATGCTGCTGCTAGCTGGCCCCGGCAAGGCGGCGGTCGACGAGATCCTGCTGCGCCGGCGCACCGAGGCGGCGGCGAACCACGGAGGCGTGCGCACTGCCTGACGTCACGATGCACGGGGCAGGATCAGTGGCGGCTGCCGCGACCGGTCCGTTCCGCCGCGTATCGTCTCAATGCTTCAACCGTCTGTGCCGGTGCCGGGTGTCGTTGCCCCGTCGAGAGCGGTCGGCTACAATGGCGGCGGCTATGAGCGCCGACGTACCGAGTACCAGCCTCGAGCTCATCACCGTCCCGAGCGCGTTGGAGTTGCTCGGCCGCCGCCGCTAGCCTTCTTCGGTCCCCGACCGCGAGGCGGCGGCGCCTCCGAGCCCTCCCCACGCGGGGGGGCGTTTTTGTGCCGAAGTCGGAGGTGGCAGCGTGGAGACTGAGGTTGTCGACGCCCGCGAGGCGGTGCGAGCGGCCCTGCGCGGCGCCAGCTCTGCCGACCTTGCCGCGCTGAGGGCCGCGCCGTCTCGCGAGCTGGCTGAGGCGCTTGACGAGTTGAGCCCCCTCGAGCTCGGCTCACTGTTCCTTCGCCTTGGCGACGAGGCCCTCGCCGATCTCGTCGCGGAGCTGGATCCGTTTGATGCGGCGCGCTTGCTCAACAAGCTGAGCCGCGCCCAGGCCGCCGACGTTCTCGAAGAGATGGACCCCGACGACGCCGCCGACGTCGTCGAAGAGCTCCATCCCCAGACAGCCGAGGCGATCCTCGTCGAGATGGAGGGCGACGAGGCCAGCGACGTCCGTGACCTCTTGAGCTACCCGCCGGAGAGCGCGGCCGGGATCATGACCCCGGACTTCGTTGCGCTCAGTCCGAGTCTGACCGCCGACGAGGCGCTCGCTAGATTGCGACAGGTCGCCGAGGAGGCGGAGACTGTCTATTACGCCTACGTCACCGATCCGATCACGCACCGTCTGCTCGGGGTCCTCTCGCTTCACAAGCTGGTCTTCAGCCGACCGTCGACGCAGATCGGCGATTTGATGGTGACCGATATCGCGAAGGTTCGAGCGGACGCTGATCAGGAGACGGCTGCGCGGCTGCTCGACCAGCGCAACCTGATTGCTCTGCCGGTCGTGGACGAGGATGATCGGGTACTCGGGATCATCACTGCCGACGACGCCGCGGACGTGCTGCTCGCGGAGGCGGGGGAGGACATCGAGCGGCTCGGCGGATCCCAGCCGCTCGAGGAGCCGTACCTGCGCGCCAGCGTGTTACACCTCGTCCGCAAACGACTGCCCTGGCTGATGGTGCTGCTGGTCGGCAGCGCGTACACCGCGTCGGTCATCAGCCACTTCGAGGACACACTCGCCCAGGTGATCGCCCTCGGCTTCTTCATCCCCATGCTGATCGGCACCGGCGGCAACGTTGGCTCGCAGACCGTCACGACGCTGGTCCGCGCGATGGGTGTCGGGGAGGTGAAATTCGGCGATCTGTTTCGGGTCCTTCGTCGAGAACTCATGGTCGGCACAATCATCGGAGTGGCGCTGGCCGGCGTGACCTTTCTCCGCACATGGATCATGGGAGTGAGTTGGGAGATTGGGCCGGTCGTCGGGCTGTCAGCGTTCTTGATTGTGGTCTGGGCGGCGGCCGTCTCGGCGGTCCTGCCGCTTATCCTCCACCGGCTGCGCGTCGACCCTGCTGTCGTCTCCGCCCCGTTCATTACGACACTCGTTGACGGCACCGGCCTGTTCATGTACTTTACGGTCGCCCAGATGCTGCTCGGGCTGGTCTGAGGGTGCCGATCACCGTGTTCCAGGCCGTGGTCCTGGGAGCGGTCCAGGGGTTGGCCGAGTTCCTGCCGATCTCCAGCTCCGGTCACTTGATCCTGGTGCCGTGGCTCCTCGGCTGGTCTGACCCCGGGTTGACGTTCGACCTGGCGCTCCACGTTGGAACGTCGGTTGCTCTGCTGGCCTACTTCTGGCGCGATTGGCTGTCTTTGATCAGGGCGGCACTGGCCGGCCTGACCAGCGCCGCGGCCCGCCAGGACGCCAGCTGGAGGCTGGCGTGGATGTTGGTGCTGGGGAGCCTGCCGGCCGGCTTGGTCGGCGTGCTCTTCGAAGAAACGATCGAGCGCAACGTCCGGCAGCCGGTCCAGATCGCGGTGCTCCTGATGGCGTTCGGACTTGCGCTCGGGGCCGCCGACCGCTGGTCCCGAAAAGCGCGGTCGCTCGACGGAGTGTCCTGGGTTGACGCCCTCGTCGTCGGCTGCGCGCAGGCAGTGGCCCTGGCGCCGGGCGTGTCGCGCTCAGGCGTGACGATGACCGCCGGACTGTTACGGGGCCTGGATCGACCAACGGCGGCGCGCTTTTCATTTCTGCTGTCCGCGCCGATTACCGTGGCCGCCGCCGCCTACAAGCTGCGGGTGCTCGTGCGCGAGCCGCTCAGCGCGGATCAGTCCCTCGCGTTTCTCGTCGGCGCTGGTGTCGCTGCGCTGGTCGGCGCGTTGGCGATCAACCTGTTGCTGCGCTACTTGCAGCGCCAATCAACCGCCGTATTCGTCTGGTACCGCCTGGCCGCTGGCACAGCTGTTCTCGGAATAGCGTTCGCTGGGCGCTGACGGAGCGCGAGGCGCTCTGTCGCCATGGCCGACCGCGCTGAGCGTTCGGCCGGTCGAGCGCCATCGTGGTGTCCAACAAGGAAGGTGATGTCCAGCCGGCACCGGAGCATCCATCCTCTTGACAGATGAGGCTTGGAGTCCCAGACTAGGGAGTGGCGCGTCGGCCGGTACCCCGATTGGTAATCGGGTAGCGGCGAAGAGCAATCCGGCATCCCGCTCTCGTCGTATGTCTTACTGGTAGGTCCGTGCGGTGGGCGGACCGAGCGACGCGCATCATCCCACCACGACATTGAGGAGGTAGGACTCACGATGCGGTTCTCTCGACGTTTGCTTCTCGTTCCGGCCCTGGCGGTCGGATTGGCCGCCGGTGGCCTCACGGCCACTGAAGGCGCGGCCCAGCAGTCGATGACGATCCAGTTGAACGAGGAAAACGACTCTGGCGTCAGCGGCACGGCCATGCTGATGCCGATGGGAAGCGGGACCCAGGTCGAGGTCCAACTCCAGGGCTCGCCGGGGGGCCCACATCCGATCCACATCCATCGCGGCAACTGCGGGCCGACGCTGGACCCAACGCCGCTGGTCAACCTGACCCCCGTCCAGAATGGCAGCTCGGTGACGATGGTGGAACTAACGGCCGACCAGATTATGGCGGCCGCCCATGCGATCAACGTCCACAAGTCGCGGGAGGAGGCGTCGGTGTACATCGCCTGCGGCGACCTCAGCACGGGCGCGGGACCCGCGGAGACCAGCCCGCCGCCGCCAGTGGGCGTGCCAGTAGCGGCGCAGCCGAAGCCGGCCGCCTCTCCAGCGCCCAAGCCGGCCGCTCCGGCGGCCAAGCCAGCAGCTCCGGCCCCGTCGCCGGCGGCTGCCAAGCCGGCCGGTGCGCCGGCCCAGGCTCCCCGTGCACTCCCACGCACGGGTGAGGCGGAGAACTGGATGTTCGTCGGCATGGCCCTCGCCGGCGCAGTCCTGCTGGGCGCGGGCATGCTGGCCCGAAGGCGCGGTCTCTCCTAATCTCTCGCGGTCGGTGGCGGGGTGACTCGCCCACGACCCGGCGTTGGCTGAGCGGGGCGGTTCGGGTACCCGCACCCCCCCCCTGGCCATCGCCGCAGCCGGCTCTACTGGGGCCAGGTGAAGGGCGGGGTCGACGTTAACCGCCACCCGTGTGACCCACGCATCGCGCGGGCGTGGGGCGGCGAGCAGTCGGACTACGAGCGGTTCTTCCGAGGCCCGATCTGGACGAGGACTCGGACGCGATGGCCGAGCGGTACCGCGGGCTGGGCCTCATCGGCGTCCTGCTCGGGGCCGACGCCGAGACGACGACCGGCGTGCCACCGTACCCGAACGACACACTGGCCGAGATCTGCCGAGCACACCCCGGGCGCTTCGTCGGCTTTGCCGGGATCGACCCATGGAAGGGCGAGCTGGCAGTCCGCGAGCTGGAGCGATCGATCCGGGAGCTCGGGCTGCGGGGCGCCAAGTTCCACCCTGGCCGGCAGCGGTTCGATCCCAGTGATCCGCGGTTCAGGCCGCTCTGGGAGGCAGCCAGTTCGCTCGGCGCGGTCGTGTTGTTCCACACTGGCATGATGGCCGCCGGTGCCGGCACACCGGGCGGGCGGGGCGAGCGGCTGGAGTACACCCGGCCGATCCATCTGGACGCCCTTGCCGCCGAGCTTCCGAACCTCCAGATCATCGCCGCCCACCCGAGCTGGCCCTGGCACGAGGAGATGCTGGCGGTCGCGCGTCACAAGGGCAACGTCCACCTGGACCTCTCCGGGTACCTTCCGCGCTACATTCCGGAGAGCTTCCTCAAGATGGCGACGGGCCTGCTCCAGGACCAGGCGTTGTTCGGCTCGGACTACCCTTTCATCATGCCGGAGCGTTGGCTGGCTGACTTCGACGGGCTCGGACTGAAGGACAGCGTTCGCGAGAAGGTGCTGCTCGGTAACGCCAGGCGCTTGCTCGGCCTCGCTTGACGAACCGCGCCAAGCGCCCTGTCAGCCCAGAGGTCCGTGTTTATTGGGCGACGATGAGCGCGAGCTCGCCGGGGGCCGGCACCGGTTGGCCCGGGGGCGGGTGCTGGAGGATAACCGTCCCCGCCCGAGTACCGGGCCACGGCGCCGGGTCGACACGGCCCACCCGCCAGCCGATCTCGCCGAGAGTCGCGGTGGCCTCCTCCAGCAACTGGCCACGCACATCTGGCACGATCAGGCCAGCGCTAACTGTCACCCGCAGCGGCTGGTCGTCCTCGATGCGCCAGCCGCCGATCGGTGATTGCTGGACAACTACGCCTGCGTGCGCGCGGTCGCTGGGGCGCTCGCCAACGACTGCCAACTCCATCCCACTCGCCTGTGCCAGCGCGCGCGCTTCGTCAACGGTTTTCCCGGCCACCTCGGGCACTGTGGGGCGACTCGCGGTTGACCTGACGCCGGAGATGTTCGGGCCGAACATCACGAAGGCCAGAGCCAGCGCGATGAGCGCGGCGCCCGCTAACACCATCACCCCCAACCCTCGCCGCGCCGCGCGTCGTTCCTCCGCGGCAGCCGGAAACAGTCCGCCCTCATCCGGGTCGTCGATCGTCAGATTGACCCGCCGCCTCGGATCGATGCCCGCTAGCGCCTGGTCAAACTGGTCAACCATCGCCCATCGGGCGGCGACCGCGCGCTCGAGGGCGCGGCCGAGCACCGACTCGAGGTCGGGCGGCAGGGTGGGGTCCCAGGAGCCGACCAGTCGTGCGGGCTCGTTGACACGGCGCTCGGCCGTGGCCAGCGGACTTCCGTCGTTGAACGGCGGGCGCCCGGCGATCGCTTCATACATTAGAACGGCGAGGCCGTAGACGTCCGTGGGCGGGCCGACCTTGTCGCCCAGCACCTGCTCCGGCGCCAGGTACACGGCCCGCCGGGCGATCGTCTCGCTGGTGACCACGCCGGTGCGGGCGGACACGAACGAGAGTGAGAAATCAACCAGCTTGACGCGCAGGCCGGCCTCATCGACCAGCACATTCTCAGGCTTGATGTTGGCGTGAATCACGCCTCGGCTATGGGCGTAACTGAGCGCTGCCGCGAGCTGGCGGCCAATGAGCATTGCACGCTCCAGCGACAAGCGTCCGTCGCGCTCGAGCAGACCGCGCAGGCTCCGCGATCCGGCCGGCTCGGTGACGACGTACGGCCACTCACCCCCGCCGGACACGGGCGCGAAGCCGGCGTCCAGAATGGTCGCGATGTGCGGGTGCTTGAGGCGGCCTGCCTTCGCTGCCTGCTCCTCGAACCGCGCGCGCGATCGGGCATCCTCGGCAATCGCGGGTGCGAACAGCTTGATCGTCCCCGCGCGGGCGGAACGCACGTCCGTGGCCGCGTAGACGGTCGCGCTGCTGCCTTCTCCAAGCCGTCGATCCAATCGGTAGCGATCGGCTATTACGGGCGCCGGGCTTTCGCCGGCTAACCGTCGTCTCCGCCGGACGGCTATGCGCTGAGTGACCGCCTCACCCTCAGCGGACTTGCTGTCAACCATGGGGCCTCCGAGTGGGCAGTCGACCGCTCCCCGTGTCCGACCGCCTAATCGTCATCGTCGTCGTCTCGCTCGCGCCGTCGGTCTGGCTCGCGGCGACGATCGTCGTTGGATGGGCGAGTCTTCGACGCCTTCGGCGGAGTTGGTTTGGCGAGTGGCTGGTGAGGAGCAACCGCTGGCTGAACAGCGGGCGGTGGGGGAATGGAGGTGTCCTCGCGAATGGGCGGAGTCGGCGGCGGCGAGGTCGGTGGTTCCTGGGTCGGCGGCTGTGGGTTCGACGGCTGTGGAGTCGGCGGTTCCGGGGTCGGCGGCTGTAGGGTGGGCAGGGTCGGAGCCTGGGTCTCGGATGCAACCTGCAAACGGGCGGCGATTGCCCCCGCGCCAAGCACTCCTGCCAGCGCAAGTACCGCTAGCAGCACGCCTGGTCGGGACCGAGCACCGTGCAGTCCGGCAATGACACCAGTGTGCGCATTTGGGGCGGTGGTCCGACCCCCGAGACCGCTTGCACTGAGTGCGGGCCCCAGGCGGACCCCGCCCGTGGTCCCCTGTGCCGAGCTGCCTACCGACTCTCGCAGCGCATCGCGGAACGCCGCCGCCGTGGAGTAACGCGCGGACGGTTCCCGCGCGAGCGCGGTAAAGACGACGCGCTCGAGGCCTGGCCCAATGCTCGGATCGAGCGAGCGGGGCGACGGCGGGTCGCAGACGAGCCGCTGAGAGATGATGGCGACGACGTTCGGCCCGTCGAATGGCGGCCGTCCAGTGAGCATCTCGAACAGCACCGCCCCGAGCGCGTACACGTCTGTCCGACCATCGATCGGCTTGCCCTCAGCTTGCTCGGGCGCCATGTACGGCGCGGAGCCCTTGATCTCCGAACTGGACGCGCTATTCGTGGAGCTCACCGCCCGTGCGATCCCAAAGTCGATCAACTTTGGCGCGCCATCCGGGCCGACGACAACGTTGTGCGGTTTGACGTCGCAGTGGACGACGTTGTGGCGATGCGCGTAGTCGAGAGCATCCGCCAGTCCAGCGGCGAGCGCCACGGCATTCGCGACAGGTAACGCCTTTCGCTCGTCCAGCAACTCGCGGAGTGTGCGGCCAGACACGAGCTCCATCACGATGAAGGCGGTGCCAGCGTCTACGCCCGTGTCGAAAATGCGAGCGATGCCGGGGTGGGCCAGGTGAGCGGCCGCGGACGCCTCGGCTAGGCCAACCTGCCCAGGATCTGCCCTACCGGTTGACGGTTCGTCCAGCAGTTTGACCGCCACCTGCCGGTCGAGCACGTCATCATGGGCGTGGTACACGCGGCCCATGCCACCACGGCCGATCTGCTCGACCAGCCGGTAGCGACCGGCGAGCAGGATCGCGGGCCGTTGTCGCTGACCAATCTGGTCGCCGAGAGCCACATCCCCATTATGGCAAGAGGTCTGCCACGCTAGCGACGACGAGCGACCGACAGACCGGTGGGACGGGTCGCGACGCGGTGGGGCGGCCACGGACGACCACCCCACCGCGCACGGCCTAAGCCCACGCGTCGAGCAGGTGAGCTAGTCTTCCTGGCGAACGGCCTCGATCTCGAGGGTGATCTTGACGTCGTCGCCCACGACCATCCCGCCCGTTTCGAGAGCCATGTTCCAGGTCAGGCCGAACTCCTTGCGGTTGATCCTGGTGGACGCGGAGAATGCAGACCGCACCCCACCCCATGGATCGCCGGTCGTCCCTTCATGCGTCGCGTCCAGCACGACCTGGCGCGTCACGTCGCGGATGGTCAGATCACCGATGACGCGGAAGCTGTCATCGCCGAGCGACTCGACGCGCGTGCTAATGAACCGGATCGTCGGGTAGGTCGCCACGTCGAAGAAGTCGGCCGAGCGCAGATGCTCGTCGCGCTTCGCGTCGTGGGTCTCGATGCTCGCCGCATCGATCACAACATCCACCGACGAGCGAGTCACGTCGGCCGGGTCCATAACGATCGTGCCACTGACTCTGGCAAAGCGGCCTTTGGTGGTGGTGATGACCAGGTGCTTGATGGCAAACTCGACGAGCGAGTGCGAGGCGTCAATCGCCCAGGTGGTGCGAGTGCGCTCCGGCGCGAAAATGGTGCTCATGTGATTCTCTCCGTTAAGGACTAAACTGTGTGCGCAAAAGAAAACCGCACGTCATCCTGGCGTGCGAGGTGCCCCGGCCCAGCCTAGCTCCAGGGCGTGGTCCAGCTTCCGGAGCAATCCCAACAGCTGGACCTGCTCCGCGGGTGTCAGCGTCGAGAACAGCTCGGCGATTCGTCCTTCGTGTGCTGGTACGACCTGCTCGCGGAGCCGTCGCCCGGCGGGTGTCAGGAACAGGTGGTTGGCCCGCCCGCGCTGCCGTCGTTCAACCAGCCCGGCCTGCTCCATGCGGTCGAGCAGCTGGCAGACGTTACTCTTGGTCACTAACAGCGCATTTGCAACCTCCTGCTGGGTACTGCCCTCAGCGGCCCCGACGTGGATGAGCACGTCAAGCTGGCCCAGGCTCAGCCCGCGGCCACGAACCTCGTCCGTCGCGGCCTGCTCCACCTTGGTGAAGACTCGGGCCAACCGTAGCCACGCGAGCACCGCTGTCGGCAAGCGAGGGCGGCGAGTTGACGGGCTAGTGGGAGCATTCATAGTTCAGTTGTGAACTATAACCATCGGGCGGGAAGAATATTCCGGAGCCCGATCATTCCGCGCCCCAGCCGTGATGCGGGAGCGTCACTGGCCCACCCAGTACGCGGACTGCGACCATGCCGACGACCCCAGGGTCGGGCGCGGCGAGATGGTGAGGTGCACGGTGGCAGGGAGCTCGACGTCCGTGTCGATCCGAGCCGGAATCGGAGCCGCTGGGCTCGCGCTTACGGCTTGGGTCGGGCCTGCGCTTGCCCACGAGGGCGAGCCGCCCGCGCCGCACGATCTCTGGACGGCCTGGACCGCGGAGCCAACGATCCTGCTCAGCCTCGTGCTCGCCGCCTGGGCCTACGGCCGCGGAGGCCGCGCGCTCTGGCGTCGGGCCGGGCGAGGACGTGGGGTGCGGACCTGGCACGTGGCCGCCTTCGCGAGCGGGCTCGTCGCCATCTTCATCGCCCTCGTTTCACCGCTCGACGCGCTGAGCTCGGCGCTGCTCTCGGCGCACTTGGCCCAGCACCTGCTGCTGATGCTGGTCGCCACCCCACTGCTGGTACTCGATGCACCGCTCGTCCCGCTACTCTGGGCCGCTCCAGAGCCGCGTCGGCGAGCCATCGGAATCTGGTGAAACCACGCCCGGGTCGCTCGCACCGGCTGGCACGTGTTGAGTCAGCCGCTCGTCGTGTGGACCCTCAACGCGGCAGTCGTCTGGATCTGGCACTTGCCGACGTTGTACTAAGCAGTCCCGCGGGTCGGGCTGATCCACGCGGTCGAGCACGCGACCTTCATGGGCACGGCGCTACTCTTCTGGTGGACGGTGGTGAGGTGCGGGGCGCGCGGCCGGCTCGAGTATGGGTCAGGCATCCTGTACGTGTTCGGGGCGGGGATGCAGTGCGGCGTGCTCGGGGCGCTGATCACGCTCAGCGATTCGCTCTGGTACGCGGCGTACGCGTTGACGACCACCGCGTGGAGCATGACTCCAATCGACGACCAACGGCTGGAGGGCGTGCTGATGTGGATCCCGGCCGGCCTGCTCTGTACCTGGCCGCGGGTGTGATCCTCTTCGGGCAATGGGTCAGCGCGGAGGGAGGCGCCAATCCCCGTCGTGGCCATGAGCGGGCAGCCTCGCATCCGCACCCCGGCTCTCCCGGGAGGCCACGCTAAGGACCGGCATCGACGCCAATGTACGTGAGCCGCGGACCCTGCTACACTAGGGCGCCGCTGAGCTGCCGTGTGGACCGGGTGATGTCGGCGCCAACGTAGGGCATGCGACTTACTGCATCCAAGAGGTCTCGCTGGGTCCGCGCGCTGTGGCTCGTCGCCCTGACCGGCTGTGGCGCGCCACTCGACAGCTTCAACACGGTCACGCCACGCGGCGACGCAGTGTCCGCGTATTTTACGCTCGTCTTGCTGCCCTCATTCCTCGTGCTGGCGCTCGTCGGGGGCGCACTCGCCTACGTGCTGGTCCGCTACCGCGATCGTGGCCTGCGCGACGTGCCAGAGCCGGCACAGATCCATGGTCACACCAGGCTCGAGATCGCCTGGACCATCGCTCCAGTCATCTTGCTCACCGTACTGTTCGGGCTGGCGTTCCAGACGATGCGGACGGTTGAGGCCGACAGTCCAGCTGACGCTCTAACCATTCGAGTCATCGGGCACCAGTGGTGGTGGGAGTACGAGTACGCCATGCCGGGCTTTGTTACCGCCAACGAGGTCCATCTACCGGTCGGGCGGCCAGTCCGTTTTGTTGTCGGCAGCGCGGACGTGGTGCACAGCTTCTGGCTGCCACAGCTCGGCTGGAAGAAGGACGCAATCCCGGGCAAGTGGAACGACATCAACGCCGAATTCACCGAGCCCGGCATCTATGACGGCTGGTGTACGGAGTTCTGTGGAACCCAACATGCCTGGATGCGAGTCCGCGTCTTCGCCGACTCGCCAGAGCAGTTTGACGCCTGGCTTCACCAGCAGCAGGCTCCGGCGGCGCCCGCCGCTCAGCCCACCGCGCTCCGTGGGCAGCAGATCTTCCTCCAGAACACCTGTGTGAACTGCCACGCGGTCCGCGGAACCGTCGCTCAGGCGCGCGTGGGCCCGGACCTCACCCACTTTGGAGCGAGGACGACGATCGGCGCCGGTGTCGTCGCCAATACACCCGATCACCTGCGTCACTGGCTGCGTGAGGTCCAGGCGGTCAAACCAGGGGCGCTCATGCCAAACTACACGGCGTTGTCGGACGAGGAGATCGCATCGCTCGCGGAGTACCTGATGGGGCTCGAGTAACGTGAGGCGAACGTAACGATGGCGACGATCGCCGAACGACCCCCTCGGACAATGGCGCCGCCGCGCGCCGGCGAGACCGTGCTGGCCTGGATGACGACGGTCGATCACAAGAGGATCGGCATCATGTACCTGGCTACCGGCACCATCTTTCTGGCCATCGCGGGCCTTGAAGCCCTGCTGATGCGCATCCAGTTGAGTGTGCCGCGCGGAGAGTTCCTGTCGCCGGGTGTCTACAACTCGTTGTTCACCATGCACGGCACGACAATGATCTTCCTGGTCGGCATGCCGCTCGTGTTTGGCTTCGCCAACTACTTCGTGCCGCTCCAGATCGGCGCGGCTGACATGGTCTTCCCAAAGTTGAACGCGCTGAGCTTCTGGCTGCTGCTGTTCGGGGCGTTGCTGCTGAACTTCAGCTTCCTGGTGGGAAAAGTCCCCGACGTCGGCTGGTTCGCGTATGCGCCGCTGACCGAGCGCCCGTTCTCGCTGAGCAACGGTGTCGACTACTGGATCCTCGGCGTGATGGTGACCGGCGTGGGCTCGATCATGACCGCCTTCAACCTGCTGGCGACGGTCATCAAGCTGCGTGCTCCGGGCATGACCCCCTTCCGCATTCCGATCTTCACCTGGATGCTGTGCGTCGTCGCGGTGCTCGTCCTGTACGCCCTCCCGAGCCTGGCGGCGGCGCAGGTGATGCTGCTATTCGATCGTCACCTCGGGACCCACTTCTTCAACGTCGCGGGCGGCGGCGACGCGGTCTTCTGGCAGCACCTGTTCTGGTTCTTCGGGCATCCTGAGGTCTACATCCTGGCGCTCCCGGCCTTTGGCATCATGTCCGAGGTCGTTCCGGTCTTCTCGCGGAAGCCAATCTTCGGGTACCCGTTCGTGGTCCTCTCCGGCTGGGTGATCGCCTTCTACAGCATGCTCGTCTGGGCCCACCACATGTTCTCGGTGGGGCTGGGCTTCATTCCAGACACGTTCTTCGGGGTCACGAGCGCGATCATCGCGATCCCCACCGGGGTGAAAGTCCTGAGCTGGCTGGCGACGATGTGGGGCGGGCGGATTCGCTTCACCACGGCGATGCTGTTCGCCTGCGCACTCATCGTGACTTTCGTGATGGGCGGGATCACCGGGGTGCACTTCGCGCTCGTCCCGATCGACTGGCAGACAACTGATACCTACTACGTGGTCGGTCACTTCCACTACGTCCTGTTCGGCGGCACCATGTTCGGCCTGCTGGCCGGCATCTATTACTGGTATCCAAAGATCACCGGCCGGCTCCTCGACGAGCGTCTCGGCAGATGGCACTTCTGGGGGACGCTGATCGGCGTTCACCTGACCTTCCTGCCGATGCACTTCCTCGGGCTGATGGGGATGCCCCGTCGGATCTACACCTACCCGGCCCTGCCAGGCTGGATGGAGCTCAACATCTTGATCACCATCGGCGGGTTTCTCACCGCCGCGGCGACGCTCGTCTTCGCCTGGAACCTGGTGATCAGCTTCGCGCGCGGCCGTCCAGCGGGTGACAATCCCTGGGACGCCTGGACGCTCGAATGGGCAACCAGCTCGCCGCCGCCTCCCGAGAACTTCGCCCTCCACGGCGCGGCGCTGCCGCCGATCCGCAGCCCCCGGCCGCTGTATGACTCGACCCATCCCGGCCAACCCCACGGCGATGCCGGCCTGGGTGCGGCCGGGCGAGCCGGTCGGCCGGAGGCACTGGAGGAAGCTCCGCGGGGCGGAGCAAGGTTCCTCAGCCGCACGTCGACGCCGGTTCTCGGGACGCTGCTGTTCGTGTCCTCGGAGGTGTTCTTCTTCGGCTCGCTGATCGTTGCCTTCATCCTGTACCGTACGCGCGACCCGCTCGGCCCCGGGCCGCACGACCTGGACGTCGCCACGACGGCGCTGTTCAGCATCGCGCTGTTTGCGAGCAGCGCCACGATCTTGATGGCAGAGCGACGGCTGCATCGAGGCGACCAGGCCGGCTTCCAGCAATGGTGGCTCGCGACGATCGTTCTGGGGGCGATCTTCATCGGCGGTCAGCTCTGGGAGTACGCGACGTTGTACGGCGAAGGGATCACGATCGGGCGAAACGTGTTCACGTCGGCCTTCTACACCCTGACCGGCTTCCACGGCTTTCACGTCATCCTGGGGCTGATCGCCCTGGCGGTCATCGCTCGGCTGGCGTTGGCCGGCGACTTTCGCGACGGCCGCCACGAGGGGGCCGTCGCCGGCGTGGCGGTCTACTGGCACTTCGTCGACGCGGTCTGGGTGGTGGTCTTCTCCGTCGTCTATCTCTGGGCACTGCTGTGACGGGGTATAGGTGATGCGCGATGCATGACGAGCACTCGCCGGATCGGGCGCCTGAGGCGGGGAACGTCCACCTCCCGGCCCCGTCGGTCTGGCCAGTCGTCTGCGCGGCCGGCATCACGCTGGTGGCCTTTGGGGTGGTCACACACCTCGCGTTTAGTGTCTTCGGCCTGCTGCTGACCGTGCGGGCGCTGGGGGGCTGGATCGAGGAGATGCGGTATGAGTGACGTTGCACCACCCAGCTCGGCTGTCGACCCGGTGGGTGCTCACGCCCGCCGGCCTGAGTCGCCGGCGGTTCTCACGCGACGGCGCTTCCTGAGCCGGGTGTCGCTGGCGATGAGCGCGTTGATCGGGCTGGTCCTCAGCGTGCCGATTCTGGCGTATCTGCTCAGCCCGCTGATCAACCGTGCCCCGTCCGCCTGGATCACCATTGGGCGGGTTGACCAGTTCGAGCTCGGCCGAACCGTCCAGGTCGCGTACGACGACCCCTCGCCGTTCGCCTGGGCGGGCCAGACGGCTCGGACGTCGCTCTGGCTGCGGCGGACCGGCCAGGAGAGCTTCACGGCGTTCGCGGTCAACTGCACCCACCTGGCCTGCCCGGTCAACTGGCTCCAGGACGCCGGGCTGTTCCTGTGCCCCTGCCACGGAGGGGTGTTCTACGGGGACGGCTCGGTGGCCGCCGGGCCACCGCCGCGCCCGCTGCCGCGGTACGACGTGCGGGTCCAGGGCGACGAAGTCCAGCTTTTGAGTCGGCCGGTGCCAATCGGGGACGAGGCCTGAGGAGGCTCGCACCATGAGGCGGCTGCGCGGAGCCTGGGATTGGCTGGACGATCGACTGGGGATCTCCGACACCATCGTGCCACTCCTGGTCCACCCGGTTCCTCGAGTCAACTGGTGGTACGTCCTGGGGAGCGCCACGCTGATCGCCTTTACGATCCAGGTGATCACCGGTGTTGCGTTAGCGTTCAGCTACGTGCCGGCGCCGAATGCCGCGTACGAGAGCCTCGAGTTCATTACCCACGGCGCGCTTTTCGGCAACGTGGTGCGCGGAGTCCACTACTGGGGCTCATCGGCGATGGTCGTGTTAGCCGTCGCCCACATGGCGCACGTGTTCCTGGTCGGGGCCTTCAAGTACCCTCGCGAGATGGGCTGGCTGACCGGCGTCATCCTGCTGGCGATGACGCTGGCGATGGCGTTCACCGGCCAGCTCCTGCGCTGGAACCAGGACGCTTACTGGGCGGTCGCCTTGCTCTCCTCGATGGCGTCGCGCGTGCCGTTGATCGGCAACCTGCTCGTCGACGTCATCATCGCCGGCCAGACGGTCGGCCAGTCGACCCTGACCCGCTTCTACGCGACCCACGTCTTCCTGATTCCGGCTGCGATGTTCGTGCTGGTCGGCGTACACGTGTACCTGGTCGTTCGGCACGGCGTATCTGAGCTGCCGAAGCCCGGCAAGCCGGTCAACCCGAAGACGTATCGCAAGGAGTATCAGGCGCTGCTGGACCGCGAGGGTATCCCGTTCTGGCCGGACTTCGCCTGGAAAGACGTCGCCTTCGCACTCTGGGCGGGCTCGCTGGTCCTGCTGTTGGCCGTCGTCCTCGGGGCGCCGGAGCTTGGTAAGCCGGCCGATCCGACCTTGCTGGAGGCGCACCCGAAGCCAGACTGGTACTTCCTGTGGCTGTTCGCGCTGCTGGCCTACGCGCCGCCGTCGATCGAGAGTCTGGTGATCATCGGGCTGCCGGCGCTCATGGGAGCGGCGCTGGTGGCCGTACCGTTCATCGCGCCGACCGGTGAGCGGGCGCCGGAGCGACGCCCCTGGGCCGTAGGGATCGTGGCATTCCTGACACTGTCCGTCGTGATCCTGATTTACCAGGGCTCTCGGTCGGCATGGGCTCCGGAGCTGCACGCTGCCGTCCCAGCATCGGTCGTGGAAGGCTTGCAGGGTGACGCACGGCGCGGCGCAACCTTGTTCGATCAGAAGGGCTGCCTGGCCTGCCACGCCGTCGGCGGTCAGGGCGGCCAGCGCGGCCCTGAGCTATCAACCGTCGGCAGCCGTCTCTCAGCGGACCAACTGACCTGGCGCATCCTGTACGGTGGATCCGGGATGCCTGCTTACGGCACGCTGCTGCGGCCGGACGAGGTGACGGCGCTGCTCGAGTTCATGCAGGCCCAGCGAGAGCAGCGCTAATCGAGCGGGTGCAGTTGAGCCTGCTCGTCCGAGCGCCACGGGCAAGCGACGTGAGCCGCTCCTCTCTGCTGCCGTCCGACTCGTCGCAATGAATGATCAAGGCCCCCGCGCTGCCCGCGGGGACTACTCGGCGCCAAGCGCGGACCGACTGCTCTGACCGTGCACCATCGGGTGACCAATCAGCGCTCGCTCGAACAGGTCACCGGCACTCCGCGCGGGACAGCATAGCGTCTTCCAGCCAGCTAGCGGGAGCAGCACGCCCGGTTACTCCGGCAAGGGGCCGGCGATCTCGAGGTTGTACTTCCGCGCGATGGCCATCAAACGGTCCATGTCGGGCGGCTGGTCGGCGCTCGGGGCCACCTCGGCCATCTCCTCGAAGGCGTGCTCGAAGCCGCCCGGCGAGAGGATCACCAGGAACCGGGCCTCGAGCGCACCCTGGTTCGAGAAGGTGTGGATCGTCCCACGCGGTATGAACGCGAACGATCCAGCCGCGGCGGTGACCGTGCGGTCCCCGATCAAGACCGTCACGTCGCCTTCGAGGACGTAGAAGGCCTCGTCCTCACTCTGATGCACGTGTGGCGGCGGGCCGGAGGAGGCGGCCGATACCGTGGTCTCGACCAGGCCGTAGGCGCCGCCGGTCTGCTCGCCGACCGCTTTGTAGGCGTAGCGATCCCCCATCACCGAGACCGTCTTGCCCTCACCGGGTTGCAGCACGAAGACGCGATCGTGGAAGGTCACCGCTCTCCTCCCTCGGGACCTGGCGCGTCGCCCAGGTCGATTGCGTCTGAGGGCAAGGCGTCGGGAGCTCCCTTGAGCTCCTCGGGAGACTGGACCGCGGGCCCGGGGACCTCGACCCAGCGGCCGACCTCCTTGATGGCGAGGACCAGGTCGCGGAGGGCCTGCCGGCCGTCGCCGGCGAAGGCTGACCCGTGGTGGGTGGCGATCGTCCGCGGCTCGAGATCGGCCAGCCCGTGCAGGATCCGCTCGGTGTCCTGGGTGTAGGGGATCGGCACCGCCAGCGGCCCGGAAGTGAACTCGCCCAGCGCCCGCTGGGTCCGGCCGACGAGGTCCCCCTGCATGATCGGCTCGACATCCCCGTCGTGATAGAACAGGTCGGACGCGAGCAGGGTGCGGTGGACCTCCTCGAACATCAGTCCAGCGTCCCAGCAGTGGGGGACGTGCGGCGTTTGGCGGAAGCGGAAGCGATACCGGCCGGTGGGCAGGACCTCGTCGTGCTGCATCGCCCGCGGCGGCCGGATCGCGAAGTCCTCGACGCTGGTAACCGCTCCCACCAGGCTGCAGACCGCTTGCGCCGCGGGCGCGACCTGGAGCCACTCGTTCAACGCCCCGCACTCGTCGCCTTCGAAGTGGCTGAACCCGATCCAGCGGACCGTCGACGGGTCGAGCACCCGCGCAACCTGCTCGCGGACGACCTCGAACATCGAGCGGTACCCCGTTTCGAACAGGAGCGGCTCGTCGTCTCGGATCAAGAACTGGTTGAACTGGATGCCGGCCTCGGGCACGTAGGTCGAGATACGGAACAGGTCGGGCGCGATCTCGGTGAGGGTTGTCGCCATCGGTATCTCCCCCCTGCCCATGCGTGAACCCGCGTGTGGCTGAGCACTATGGGATGCCGCCGCCCATTGTCGCATGACCGCCGAAGCGCGTCCAGCCACCTGGACCCCGACCCAGGGGTTTTTGTTGCACAATGAACTTGCGAAGTATCTCCCTGGACCTTCCAGGAACCGCGGTCAGGCGGCTCGCTTGAGGGCCGGAAAGCGGCGCGATGCGAGCCGCCAGCGGCCATAGGCGACGAACGCGGCGAGTAGCCCAATGACCAGCGGGATCAGCGCCAGCGCAGCATCCATCGTGGCAAGTGTGACCACGGTCGCGCCGATCATGATGATCACCAGCCCGGCGGCGGCCAGCGGCGTCAGTCCCGGCCGGATGTGAACAAGCCCGGGTAGGATAAGTCCGTGCGCGCCGAGAACCTCGGCTAGCCCAATGAAGCGCACGAACAGGCCCGGGAGCGGCATTTGCGCCGTCAGCTCCTCCATCGGCAGGACCAGCTTCATGCCGCCGGTGAAGAGGAAGATGAGCGCAAGCAGCCCCTGAACGGTCCACAGAGCGTACGTCATGATTGGTCTCCTCCATCGCGACTCCACAAATTTGAAGTACTCGACGTTCCGAAGTGTGGCACTGGTGCTCCCTCCCTACCTAACACGTCGTTCGGGGACGCCCAGAATCGACATTCGGCCCGCAGCAGTTGAGTTCGCCGCAAGGTCGATAACCTGCCGCAATGGCGTTGGCTTCAGGCCGGACGACACTCGGTGGCAATGTGGCCACACGATTGCGACCCAGCTGCATGCACGAGGAGCCCAGTCGTTGCGGTCCGGATCGCTGAAGACTAGGAAGGCGTCCCTGTCGATCCGTGGTGCATCATGCTTTGATGCAGTCGATCGTCGCGGCAGGTGGCAGTCACGGAAGCCGATAGATCTTCCGTCACGCTCCCCGGATGCGCTTGAAAACTAACCGTCTACCAACTGACGACGGTCGTCCACTCAGGCCATCGTTTGGAGGTGTTCGGCGAGACGATCCATGGATTCGCCGACTCCGCGCTCCATCCCGGATTGGATCACCGCGTCTCGTACCTCAGCCGACGGATACACGATCGTTGTCGTCATCGTCGTCTTGCCGTTGCGCTCTTCTAGAATCATGGTATTGACCGACTCTTTGCCCGGCACGCATCCAACGAAGCTCTCCGTGCTCACGAGCCGCTCGGGTGGCAGGATTTCGCGATATACGCCACCCATGCCCATCTCCTCGCCCTCTGGTCCGCGCCAGACGAAGCGGTAGGTGCCACCAGGGCGGAGCTCGATCTCGCAGATCGTGAGGGACCAGCCTCGGGCTCCAAACCAGTGCACCAGGTGCTCCGGCTTGGTCCACGCCTCGAAGACGAGCTGTCGGGGCGCGTCGAAAACGCGCGTCATGACGATTTCCCGATCCGATGGAAACGTCAGCGCGAGGGCGGCACTATTTCTGTCGAGCACGTCTCTTCTCCCTGTTCTTGAGTACCTGCAGATAGTCGTCCAGGCGATCGAAGCTCTGCTCCCAGAAGCGACGGTATGGCTCTACCCAGTCGGCGACCTCCTTGAGCGGACTCGCATCGAGCTGGCAGGGGCGCCACTGTGCGTCGCGGCCCTGCTCGATCAATCCGGCCCTCCGCAGTACCTTGAGATGCTTGGAGATACCGGGCAGGCTCATCTCAAACGGTTCGGCCAGCTCGGTAACCGTGGCCGCGCCGGACGCTAACCGAGCGAGGATCGCACGACGAGTCGGATCCGCGAGGGCCGCGAAGACAGTGTCGAGCTGATCTGCTGTCATCCGTGATGAACCATCTAGCTAATTAGCCTATCGGTAAAATACAGCAGCGCATCGTCCGGTGTCAAGTGCCCTGCCTCTCGTTACGGCGGCGCCGGCGGTTCGCGCGCGCACGCAGCCGCCCGCTCGAGGAGCAGTGCGCACTCGCGGGTGTTTCGCGTGAGCATCGCCGCGCGCTGGAACTCCGCGCCTGCCTCGTCGAAGCGGCCGAGCTTTTCGAGGAAGTCGCCGCGCACGCTCGGCAGGAGGTGATACGCCTTGAGCGACGGCTCCGTGGTGAGCGCATCGACCAGCTCCAGGCCCGCTGCTGGACCGAACGCCATCGCGACCGCGACCGCGCGATTCAGCTCCACGACCGGGGAAGGTGCCAGCTGGGCGAGCGCATCGTAGAGGGCCGCGATGCGCGCCCAGTCCGTGTCCGCCGGGGTATCCGCTCGCGCGTGACAGGCGGCAATCGCGGCCTGCAAACCGTAGGGGCCCAACGCCCCGCCGAGCCGCTCGGCACGCTCGAGCGACGAGAGACCGCGACGAATGAGAAGCTGATCCCAGCCCGCGCGATTTTGGTCCAGCAACAGGACCGGCTCCCCTGATGGGCCAGTCCGTGCTCGCGAGCGCGACGCCTGAATCTCCATCAGCCCGACGAGGCCGTGGACTTCGGGCTCCTCGGGGGCGAGCTCGGCCAGGATACGGCCGAGACGGAGCGCTTCCTCGCACAGCGCGGGCCGCATCCAGTCGTCGCCAGCCGTCGCCGCGTAGCCCTCGTTGAACACCAGGTAGATGACCTCTAGAACCGACGACAGTCGCGCACCAAGCTCCGCTTTCTGGGGCACCTCGAATGGGACGCGTGCTTCGGACAGCGTCCGCTTGGCCCGCACGATGCGCTGGGCGACCGTCGACTCCGGCACGAGGAACGCTCGGGCGATCTCGTCGGTCGTCAGACCTCCGAGCAGGCGCAGCGTGAGCGCGACCCGCGCCTCGGTCGAAAGCACTGGATGACAGGCGATGAACATCAGGCGCAGGAGATCGTCGCCGATGCCCTCGTCAGTCGCCACGTCGAGATCGTTCCCGGCCAGCGCCTGTTGGACTTCGAGCTCGCGACCGAGCTGGTCCTGCTTGCGCTCGAGCAGCGTTCGTCTTCGCAAGTGGTCGATCGCGCGACGCCTGCCGACGGCCATGAGCCAGGCGCCCGCGTTGCGCGGGACGCCCGACTCAGGCCACTGCTCGAGCGCCGCGACGAGGGCATCCTGTGCGAGCTCTTCGGCAAGCCCGACGTCGCGCACGACCCGCGCCAGCCCGGCGATCAGCCTGGCCGACTCGATTCGCCAGACGGCCTCAATCGAGCGATGCGTCTCGGATGCCGTCACAGCCACCAATCAGCAAGCTTCAGCTCAGATGCAAGCCAAGGCGCGCCGCTCCTACGGGGTCAGGCGCCCGTGCGTTGCCCGGACTGCGCCTGCATCTCGGGGAGCGTGGCCGCGGCCTCCTGGACGTCGGCAGGGAAGTCGGAGAGCTCCTGTACCTGGCGAACTTCGATGACTTCGTTGTCCCCACCCCGGCAGCGCGAAGCCCACGCGACCGCCTCTTCCTTCGACTTCACCTGGATCATCCAGTAGCCCCCGATGACCTCCTTCGCTTCGGCGAAAGGCCCGTCGGTGACCTTGGCCTTGCCTTCGCGGAACGAGACGCGCGCGCCCATCGACGGCGGGTGGAGGCCGTCGAGGGCGAGCAGCACACCCGCCTTCCGCAGGGATTCGTTGTACTTCATCATCGCGGCGACGCTCTCAGCGTCCGGCATCGTGCCCGGCGCGGCGTCCTCATACCCCTTCGGGATCATGAGCATCATGAATCGCATCGCGCCATCTCCTAGTCCTGTGTGTTGTCCTTCTCGCAGTTGACCATCCACGGCACGCCGTACTGATCGACGAGCATGCCGAAGCGTTCCGCCCAGAATGTCTTCTCGAGCGGCATCTGCACCGTTCCGTTCTCCGCCAGTGCGTGAAATATGCGCTCCGCTTCCGCCGCTGTGTCGACGTTGAGCGACACGTAGCTGCCTTTGGTCCCTTCGTACGGGTGCTCAGGGACGGAGTCGGACCCCATCAATGCCTGGTCACCCACCGCCAGGCGGGCATGCATGATCTTGTCGCGGCCGTCGGCTGGCACGTGTTCGCCCGCGGGCGTTTCCCCGAAGCGGAACATCGCCACGATCTCGCCGCCAAGACACTGCGCATACCGCCTGAACGCGGCCTCGCAGTCGCCGTCAAAGGTCAGATACGGACTGATTTCCATGGTGCATTCCTTTCGGTCGTGAGCATGCTACTGCTTGTCGGCGATCTGCGCGCGCAGGCGGTCTTCCTGCTCCCGGAGCTCGGGCGTGAACTCGGCGCCGAAGTCCTCGGCCTCGAACACCTGGCGAATCTCGACGTCAGACTCCGAGTTCATCGGATTGGGACAGCGCTTGACCCATTCGATCGCCTCGTCCATCGACTTCACCTGCCATAGCCAGAAGCCGGCGATCAGCTCCTTCGTCTCAGCAAAGGGCCCGTCGATCACGGTCCGATCCTTCCCAGAGAACCTGACGCGCTTGCCCTTCGAGCTGGGATGGAGCCCCTCGCCCGCGAGCATGATGCCGGCCTTCACCAGTTCCTCGTTGTACGCTCCCATCTCGGTGAGAAGCTGCTCGCTCGGCATCTCGCCAGCCTCTGACTCGGGGCTTGCCTTGACAATCACCATAACGCGCACCGTCGTGTCTCCTTCTAGTGTCGAATTTGGAGCCGCGCTCGCGGCCGGTCTTGACCGGGTGTCAAACCTCCTCTACCAGGTGCGTCGAATGAGGCCCCGCGAAATCGACATCTCGAACGACCTCTTGATCATGGGCGGAGGATACAGCTCCGTGCGCGCACCCGCGCCTTGTCGTCTTCAAGCGCACGATCTCTCGGAGGCGCGGTTGTGGACAGTGTGTCGATCAGGGTCCGAGCGACGGCGGTCACCTCGTCCACAGCCCGGGCGAAGGCGGCTCCGTTTGCGCTCGAAGGCGTGCTGAACCCGCTCAGCTTACGGACGAACTGAAGCGAGGCGGCACGGATCTCGTCATCGGAAGCCGGCGGCTCGTAGTTGAAGAGCGTCTTGATACTTCTACACATGGCGGCCTCCTGGCGGGATCACGCGAGGTGGTTTGCATCGGCGGTCGCCTGCTAGGCCGAGGTGTCGAAATCGAGACACACTCTCGCAGGGTTGGCGGAGTCTTACAGGTGCTGCGTCGTCAAGATTCCGAGCATGTCTTCCTGAGGTCCGTGTGCCCCGAGGTGCCATAGCCCCCGTCCCAGCCGAAGCGCGCTGACGCTGCCGACAGAGCGTCGCGCCTGGTTACCACGCCCACGCGAACCCGCGGCCAAGGTGGTCGGGAAGGCAGGGCCCACCGCTCTGCTTCGACATCACGTGAACGGGTGTGGTTGCTAACCGCCGGCGATGGCCCCGACGACCAGGAAGGGCTCGGCCCCGGTTGCGACCTCCTTCGGCAGGGGAGTGTCCGGGGGCGCGTTGGAGAAATCCTCCTTGCAGGCGAAGAACCTCACGAACGGTCGGCGCTTGTGCGTGACCTGGTCGCGGATCGTCCCGCGCAGCATCGGATAGCTGGCTTCGAGCGCGTCGAGGACCGAACGCTGCGTCGCCTCCCCCTCGACGGCGACCGTCACCTCGCCGTCGACGTGCGCCAGCGTCCGCAGATGATAGGGGAGCACCACCCGGATCATGGCAGCGTCTGGACCTCGACGGATACCACTGCCGGGAGATCTCGGACGATGGGCGCCCAGTGGTCCCCGGCGTCAGTCGACGCGTAGACCTGCCCGCCGGTGGTGCCGAAGTACACACCGCACGAATCGAGCGAGTCGACGGCCATCGCGTCACGCAGCACGTTGACGTAGCAGTCGCGCTGCGGCAGACCGTTGCTCAGCGCCTCCCACTCGTTCCCGCCCGTCCGGCTGCGGTAGACGCGCAGCTTTCCTTCGAGCGGGAAGTGCTCCGAGTCGCTCTTGATCGGAACCACGTAGACCGTCTCCGGCTCGTGCGCGTGAACGTCAATCGGGAATCCGAAGTCGGTCGGCAAGTTCCCGCTGATCTCGTGCCACGACTCGCCAGCATCGTCGCTGCGCATGACGTCCCAGTGCTTCTGCATGAAAAGGACGTTCGGATGTGAAGGGTGCATCGCGATACGGTGAACGCAGTGGCCGACCTCGGCAGTTGGGTCGGGCATGAACTGAGACTGGAGGCCACGGTTGGTCGGCCGCCAGGTCGCACCGGCGTCGTCGGTCCGGAACACGCCAGCGGCCGAGATGGCGACGAATATCCGCCCCGGAGCGGTCGGATCCTGGAGGATCGTGTGCGCCGCGAGCCCACCGGCCCCGGGCATCCAGCCGGCACCCGATTCGTGGCCGCGCAGTCCGGCGAGCTCGTGCCAAGTCTGCCCGCCGTCAGTCGAGCGAAACAGCGCGGCGTCTTCAACCCCGGCATACACCGTATTCGGATCCGTGAGCGACGGTTCGAGATGCCAGACACGTGCGAACTCCCAGGGGTGCGGGGTGCCGTCGTACCACTGGTGCGTCGTGAGCGCTTTGCCGGTTTCAGGCGACGTGTCATAGACGAATTTGTTGCTCTCGGCCTTGGGCATGCCATCTGGGGTTGCGGTCGGTTCGCCCGGCGGTGTTCCAGGTTGGTGCCAGGTCTTACCGCCATCGTCCGAACGTTGAATGATCTGCCCGAACCAGCCGCTGGACTGTGACGCATACAGGCGATTCGGATCGGCGGGCGATCCCTTCAGGTGGTAGATCTCCCAACCCGCGAAGAGGGGGCCGCTGACGTCCCACCGCTCGCGCTGTCCGTCCGACTCGAGGACGAACGCGCCCTTCTTTGTCCCAACCAACACGCGTACCCTAGTCATGTCTTCCTCCTCCTAGAACTCTCAAGATCCTCAGTCGAGGCTACTGCCTAGGCAGCCGAGTGAAGCGATGCCTGGTCCGACCGCTCCCGATGCGGCACCAGCCTCCAGCGCCCATAGGCGACGAACGCGCACAGGAGCCCCATCGTCACTGCAAATAGGGCGTTCCCCACTTCACCGGCCGCTAGCTGGTACACCGTGGCGCCGGCAGTCACGAGCACCAACCCGCAGGCGGCAAGTGGAGTCAGGGCTTGGCCGCACGCGCAGGATCCCGGGAGGAGCAGTCCGATCCCGCCAAGCACCTCAGCCACGCCGATGAAGCGAAGGAACGCGCTCGAGAGCGGGATCGGCATCGGCAGCGTCTCGGACGGCAGGAGCAGCTTTGGCGCGCCGCTACCCAGAGTGAAAAAGAGCGCCAGCAGCGCCTGGACGATCCACAGGGCGTAGTTCATACATAGCCTCCTCCATGACCACTGTCGCCTTTCCGCACGCGGGTGGCATGCGTTTCATCGACGCGCTCCTGGCGGATCTCGATGTGCACAACATGCCGCGCGGGTCAGGCCCGGCCAGGCCCGAGGTTCAGGGTGCCAGGGGCGAAATCCACCGCGGGTCCGATCACGGACGCCGCGGCATGCGTCTGCACGATCCGATGGTACGACGAGAACACACGTTCTGCAATGAGTGGGACATTACGATTAGATCACATGTTCTGACACCAGGCATCAGGCGGCGGTCAAGTCATCCCTGGACGTGGGTAAATCGGGTGGCGCGGGGTGTGGATCGTTCGGTCGAGACTTCTCCGCCTGGTCTGGTTCGTTGGCATGCCCGGAGGGTAGTCGCGATGTCGATCGCAGGGGTGGTCCACACCGTCCGCCGCTCGCCGTACCTACAGCCCTGGCGGCTTGTACGGCATGATCTCGAACGGTGCCTCAGAGGTGGTTCTGCCTGGGCACTCTCGAGTTTGAGGAGCTTGGCGGGGGCGGTACGCTGGTTGCGCTGCTAGCACACGTTGGCACGGTAGCGGCGGATTCCACCCAGCTCCAGAGGTCAGCCGCACGACCTCGGGCTACAGGCGGATTGCGAACGAGCCGCTGCCAACCAGCGTGTCGTCGACGGCCAGCCGGGCGTGGACAAAGGCGACGCTGCGCCCGCGCCGACCACCTCGGCCTCCGCGCCGAGCGTCGCGCCATCCGCTGGTCGGAGAAACTGGTAGTGACCGTCGGCGAGCGTCGCTCCGGGGCACACCGAGCGCTTCGGCGGCGGCCAGCAGCGCCGCGCCATACAACGCTCCCCCTGGATGTGGCCGACCCGATTTGCCAGCTCGGGCCCAATCGGCAGGGTGCCGGGCCGCGCGTCCCTCGGCGGCATCACGCCAGGCGAAGGCCAGCATCTCCTGCGACACGGCGGTCCCGCGCGCTCGGGCGCGGGCGCCTGCATCGCGGGCCGCCGCCACCGCCCGCGCTTCCGCGTCATCCAGCTCGGCTGGTGATGGCACGCCGATCGCCAGCTGCTCGGCATGCTCCCAGGGCAGCGCCGGAAGCTCAGCTCCAGGCGGGGGAGGCAGCGCCGCGAACCAGCCTTGAGCCTGGGCAACCGTGTCTCCCGCGGCCAGAATCGAGCAGTGCGCGGTCCCGTGGCCGTCCGCGACCTGGTGCACGGTCGCCGCCGCGTCGAGTGGGCCGACAACGGCCCCGGGCGGATGGTGAACGGATAAGGTGACCGTCCCAAGCCTAACGCCGGGTTTCATCCGCGTACGGACCGCCGCGCCCAGCGCCAGGTCCGCGACCGTTGCCAGCGCCACCGGCGACACCGCCTCCGCGCCAACCGTCGGCACCTCACCGTCGAGGCGTAGCTGCGCCCGACCATCTGATGGCCGCTCTCCCGAGATGCCAATGAAGTGGCCGTAAAAGTGGAGTCCGAGCGCTCGCGTACGACCCACCGCCACGAGTGCCCGCTCCAGCACCGGATCCGACATCATGGATTCCACCGAGCGGGCCTGCCCCATCAGACCGGGCTCCAATGGCACGCGCTCGCCCCCGAGGAAGACGGCACGCACATCGCGGATCGCCGAGACGTCGGCGAGCGGATCGCCGCCGAGCAAGACAAGATCGGCGCGCATGCCCGCGACCACCTGACCGATGTCGTCGGCGAGATCGAGTAGGCGGGCGTTGGTCAGCGTCGCGGCGCGAAGCGCTTCGAGCGGCGAGAGACCGTAGCGAACCATCAGCTCCAGCTCGGCGGTCACGTTGCCGTGCTTCTGATCGGTGCCAACGCAGATCGGGACACCTGCCTGCCACGCCCCGAGGAAGCTGGCGCGGTGGTCTTCGAGGACGGCGCGCGATTTCTCGATTGCCGAGCGCTCGTGGCCCCAGCTGTGGCCCTCGGTCGCCAGCAGATAGTAGCCGCTCAGCGTTGGCACCAGGAACGTCCCGCGCCGCAGCATCAGCTCGATCGCCTCGTCGTCCAAGTACAGCCCGTGTTCAATCGAGGCTACGCCTGCCCCGGATGGCGTTCTTGGCGCCGACGAGCCCGCTTGCGTGCGCGGCAACGCGTCGACCGGCGTCGGAGGCGACTTCTGTCCCGGCCTGTAGCTCATCCGCGCGAAGCTGGACCGCCCCAACGCCCATGCCGGGCGTACCCGCGCCGCCGGCGGCCATCATCTTGATCCAGTCTGCGCCCGCATGGATCTGCTCGCGGACGGCCTTCCGAACCTCCACAGGACCATCCGCGGGCCGCCCATGTGGTAGGTGTGGCCGCCGGTCATGATGATCGGTTGACCGCTCGCCAGGAGGCGCGGACCACGGACGAAACCCAGCTCCAAAGCCCTCTTGTAATGCAAGTCGATGTGGCGCTTGGCGCCGACATCGCGGAGCGTTGTCACGCCAGACTGGAGGTCGCGGGTCGCGTTACGGTGGAGGCGAAGAATGCTGATCGGGTCAGGCTCACGCTCCAGGGCGGCGTTATTCCGTCCCTCGTCCGACCCGATGTGAGTGTGGGCGTCGATCAGCCCGGGAATCGCATACGCGCCCTCGCCATCGACGCCGCCGACCGAGGGCGCCAGCCGCTCTCGCACGGAGGCGGCAAGGTCGCCAACTCCCGAGCGCGCCACTCGGCCGTCTCGGAGCAGCAACCAGCCGGGCGGAGCAACGGTGCCCGCGGCGACGTCAACGACGCGAATGTTCCCGATCAGCGTCCCGGCCACCCGGGAAAGACCAGGCCAACGGTCACAGGCCAGCACAGGCTGACGTTGGCTCCGACCGCGTGCACGCCAAGAGCATGATCGGCTCCGCGCGCGAGAACGAGCGAGCCGTCGCCCCGCGCACCGAGAGGTCCACCGTCGCTCCCAGGTAGGACGACACCTGGACGACGCCGCGGACGACGTTCGTGTCAAGCCCCGTTTCAACGTCGGGAGAACTGACCCTGATCTCCTCCGGCCGCACGATCAGGCTCGCGGGCGCGTCGGCCGCGGGTGTCTTATTAGCCGATCCGGCGCGAGGCCCGCGGAGTGTCCCCATTGGAGTATGCAGGACGACCGAGTCCCCCTCTGCGCCGGCCACGGTCCCGCTGAATGTATTCGAGGCGCCGATGAAATTCGCGACGAACTGGGTGGCGGGGGCAAGATAGACGTCGCGCGCGGACCCGACCTGCTCGATCCGGCCACGGTTCATGACGACGATCCGATCGGAGATCGCCATCGCCTCTTCCTGATCGTGGGTCACGAAGATGGCGGTGAGCCCGAGCTCCTGTTGCAGGCGTCGCAACTCGACGCGGGTGCCCGCCCGGAGCTTGGCGTCCAAATTCGAGAGCGGCTCGTCCAGCAGCATCACGCTCGGGCTGACGACCAACGCGCGGGCAACGGCGACCCGCTGCTGCTGCCCTCCCGAGAGCTGGCGCGGATAGCGCCGCTCGAGCCCACCCAACTCTAGCAGCTCCAGCATCTCGCCAACGCGCGATCGGATGTTCGGGCTCGGCATGCGCCGCCGACGCAGGCCGAACGCAACATTGTCGAAGACTGTCAGGTGCGGGAACAGGGCGTAATTCTGGAACACCATCGCCGTGTCTCGCTTGTACGGCTCGAGCCGTGTGACGTCGCGGCCGCGAATCCAGATTGAGCCGCTCGTCGGCTCGACAAACCCGGCGATCATCCGTAACGTCGTCGTCTTGCCGCAGCCGCTTGGGCCAAGCAGCGACACGAGCTCGCCGCGACGGACCTGGAGTCCGACGTCCTCGACCGCCAACGTGCGGTCGTACGCTTTGCGCAGCTGATCGAGCACCAGCTCGGCGCCCTCGGTCCGACTGTCTCCTAGCACGCCAGGGCTCCCGTTCCGATCCTACCCAAGTCTCCGCACTCCGAGCAGGGCCTCCGAGACGACAACCAGCACGAGCGTCAACACGATCAGCAGCGTCGACACGGCCGCGACGGTCGGGTCGAGTCCGAATTGGACCGCCGAGTAGATCTGGATCGGCAATGTCGGCTGACGCGCTGGCGCCAGGAAGACACCGAGAACCACCTCGTCGAACGAGATGATGAACGCGAAGAAGGCACCAGCGACCAGACCCGGCCGAATCTGCGGCAGCGTCACCAGCCAGAACGCCGCCAGGGATGATGCGCCGAGGTTCTGGGCCGCCTCCTCCAGTGAAGGGTCAACCCGCTGAAGGACCGGGATCAGCGTCCGGATGACGTATGGCACACACAGCACCAGGTGCGCGGCGATCAATCGCTCGGGTGATGGATCGATCCGCGCCGCGCTGAACATCAGCAGCAACGCAACAGCAAGGACGAGGCTGGGCAGGATCAGTGGCGACAGGAACAGCGCCAGGATCAGGTCGCGACCGAAGAAACGGTGACGAACGACCGCCACGGCCGCGAGCGCGCCGATGATCGTCGACAGCACGGCGGCGACCAACGCGATCAGCACGCTGATCTGGAACCCACTCCAGAAGTCAGCACGGCCGAGCGCTTCCTCGTACCAGCGAAGGCTGAAGCCCTGGGGCGGGAAGACCAGAAACTGGGTCGATCCGAAGGAGGCGCCCGCGATGACGATGATCGGCGCGAGCAGGAAGAGGTAGCCGACGGCGGAAATCAGCCCCAGCGCCAGGCGAAAAGGGTGCCAGGCACGGAGGGTCATACCGGCACGACCGCGGAGCGGTCGCCGGAGCGCTCGACGAGGCGCGAATAGGCCAGGGCGAGGACCAGGACGACGGCCAGCAGGACCGCCGAGAGCGTGGCCGCGAACTGCCAGTTCAGCAACGAGACGGTCTGCTCCTGGATCGCCGTGGCCATGAGCTGAACCCGCGGGCCACCCACCAGGCTTGGCGTCACGAACGAGCTGATCGCCAAGGAGAACACGAGCAGTGAGCCTGCCAGCACGCCACCGGCGCTCAGTGGGAGCGTCACTCGGTAGATGGTACTCAGCGGCCCGGCGCCGAGGTCCATTGCCGCCTCCTCGAGGTTGCGATCGATCCCGCGGATGACGCCGTACAGCGTCAGCACCATGAAGGGCATCAGCACCTCGGCGAGGGCGATTACCACCCCGCTCAGGGTGTACATCAGGGGGAGCGGAGCGTCGACGATCCCGAGCCGCTGCAAGCTTTGATTGACGACGCCGGTGCGGTACAGCAGCACCATCCAGCCGAAGGAACGGACGACCGCGCTCGTCAGCAGTGGGAAGATCGTCAGCACCAGCAAGACGGTCTTCCAGCGCGTCTCCAGGCGAGCCAGCCAGTACGCCATCGGGTAGCCGAGCACGAGCGTGATGACGGTGACCAGCAGCCCCATCCAGAGCGTCCGGCCCAGGATGCCAAGATAGTGCATGTCGCCGAAGAGGCGGCCGTAGTTTTCGAGCGTGAGCCCCGTCGCCGCGCTCTGGGGGTCCGGCTCGAAGCTGTAGCCGAGCAGGCGCGCCTGAGGCAGCACGAACAGCAGAAAGAAGAGGAGCAGCGCCGGCAGCATTAGCACCCAGGGGGTCAGCCACGCGGTCCCGGGGCTACCGCCGGCCTCGTCGCCTGTCACCGGCGGAGCCGTCGGGAGTGACTGATGACCGTCCGCTGACGACCGGTCAAGCACCTCCGCGGTCTGCCCTCCGTCGAAGCTCGACAGCGGGCTTACGCCCGCGCGATCTCGCGGTTCCATCGCTCGGTCCATTGCGGTCGTCCTGCGTTGATCGCGTCGGTATCCAGCGCGAGCAGGCGGCGAACGGCTTCAGGCGTGGAGGGCACGTCGGCGGCCACGTCCGGCTCCAGCGGCGCCCCCTGGACCACCGGTGCCCAGCGCAGGTCCTTGGCGATCTCGGCCTGAACCCTGGACTCGAGCATGTAGTTGATCGCCGCGTGGGCGACGTCGACGTTCTTGCTGCCGGACAGCACGCTGGCAGTGATGAAGATTGCCGGCACGCCCTCGGTCGGCGAGGCGAACTGGACCGGGATGCCCTGGCTCCGGACGCGGAAGGCATGCGAGCTGTCATACGGCATCATCCAGATATCGCCCTGGCTGAAGAGCTGCGCGACCTCCGCCGCCGCCTTGAAGATCGTCGCCTTGGGAGCGATCTCCGCCAGAGCGGTGAAGCCCGGGTCGATGTTCTGCTCGCCGCCGCCGTTGACCCGCGCGGCCATGACCAGGAAGTTCATCCCGTAGCCGTTGGTGATGTCAGGGAATGCGACGTGATTCTGGACGTCCGGCCGCCAGAAATCCTTCCAGCTCGTCGGGGCCGGGCTGACCTTGTCAGTGCGGTAGAGAATGCCCTCGGCGATGGCGGCCGTCGTCGCCCACTGCCCCGCGGGATTGCGGAATGACTCGACAATGCTCCCGAGGTTCGGGATCTGGGCCTGGTCCAAGGCCTGGGTGATCCCCTCCTGGGCAGCGATCTTCTCCTGACCGCCGGAGAACTGGACCAGGTCGAGCTGGGGATTGCCCTTCTCGGCGCGAGCACGAGCCAGCGCATCCGCCGAGAGCAGCGTCACCAGCGTCGTGGACGCGCCGGTCGCCTGATCGAAGGGGTCGAACACGAGCCGCTTCTGGACCGCCTGGGTGTCACCCCCAAACGCCGAGGACGTCATGGCGCGACCTTTGAGGCTCACGGCCGGCGCCTTGGCGGCCGCAGCAGGGGCGGCCGCCAGGGGCGACGGGCTGGGGCTAGCTGCCGGCGCGGCCGATGCTGGCGACGCTACCACGGCCGGCGACGGCCCCGCGGCCGGGCTGGATCCGGCTGCCGGCTTGGGCGCGTCGGTCGCTTTGGTCGGCGGCGCCGTGGGTGCAGCGCCGCCGGCCTGCCCGCAGGCCGCCAGCAGACCGCTAGCACCGGCTCCGAGGATGGCGGGTAGGAAGCCTCGGCGGGCTCGCCTGGCTTCTCCCAGGCCGTACGCAACTGAGCCCATCGTACTTACGCTCCTCCAGGATGCCGCCTACGGGGCAAGGTCTCGCCCTGAGCTCCGTCTCAAAACACCTCGCGGTCTGAGCCGAGGTCAAGCCCCGGGCATGATTCCAGATCGTTGATGGAGATCCCTGCTTGGCTTTGGACTAGGATGCAATTCGCGTGATCTCGAGCTGCTTCATGCCGGTGACGCGGAGCTTGGTGCATTCCGCCGCAAACGCCTCGAGATCCGCCGCCTCGATCTGGCCGAACACGCTGCCGGCCATCCAGCCGACCGTGGTCAGGAAGCGGGCGTCCTTGCCGTAGATGAACGTGACCTCCCAGCTCTCTTCGAGAAACCCGCGCATCATGTTGGCCGAAGATAGAACCAGCACACGTCGCCCGGATTTGGCGTAATCGTGCCATTCTCCAGCGGGAGCGCTCGCGGGTCGAACGTCTGGTTCTCGGACGGTAGCTCGATCAGCGCGTCGCGACCCGTCATCATGGCGTGGATGACGTTCGTGCGGATGGGCAGGCAGCCCCAGATCGCCTCACAGGTCTTGGGAGCCTCCGTGTCCAGCAAGCAGACCGCCGCTGAGACGCCACTCTCGACAAACGTGACCCGCATGCGTCGCCTGCGCAGCGCGTCGGTCAGTCCGTCCATCGTCATGCTTGCAACCCTCGTCCCTCGGACTGCTCAGGGGACCACCGGGCGCCTGCCCCGGCAGTCACATAATAGCCAACCACCCGGGGTCCGCGTTCTGCCCGAAGATCGCGCCCATGAAGGAGCATGCAGATGCGCCTGTTCATCGTCGGCGCTACGGTCTTCACCGCCGCCGGCCCACCACTCGCGAACAGCTCGGTCCTCATTGAGGGCGATCGGATCGTGGCAATCGGCGATACCCTCCGCCACCCGGGGACGCGACGGTCGTCGATGCAGCCGGCCTGTTCCTCCTACCAGGGTTCATCGACGCCCACTGCCACCTCACCTACGCGCTCGTGCCAGAGCGTCCCGAGCCGCATCCAGACGTGCCGTACCTGGGCGCCCGGGCTGCCAGGCTGCAGCTGGCAGCGGGCGTTACGACTGTCCGCGACCTGGGGGCCACAGTTACGTCGACCTGGCGCTCAAGCGGGCCATTGCGCGCGGCGACGTGCCTGGCCCACGCGTACTGGCGGCCGGAAAGGCGATCGCGAGTACCGGTGGACACGTCCACTACTGGGCGCGCGAGGCGGACGGCGCCGACGAGATTCGTAAGGCCGTCCGCGAGCAGGTCAGGGCGGGCGCGGACGTGATCAAGGTGATGGTCAGCGGCGGCGCCGCGAATGTAGGCGAGCGTCCAGACGCCATGCAGCTCCAACCCGACGAACTGCGGGCGGCCGCGGTCGAGGCTCGCGAAGCGGGGCGCAAGCTCGCCGCGCATGCCCATCCCTCGCGGGCGATCCGTGCCGCGGTTGAGGCCGGCGCGGCAAGCATCGAGCACGGGATGGGACTGGACGACGCGGCCGTCGAGGCCATCCTGGCTCATGACGCGTGGGTCGTCCCAACCCAGGCGGTCTACCAGCGGATCGCCGACAACGTCGACAACTGGCCCCAGCAGAAGTCTGAGATCGCCAAACACATCCTCGAGCACAAGATCCCGAACCTGGCGCGGGCAATGGCGGCCGGCGTGAAGATTGGCGTCGGCACAGACCCGGGTCGGCATCTACCGCACGGCGAGATCGCCGGCGAGATGCTCGCGCTCCGAGACCTCGGGATGACGCCCGAGCAGGTGCTCCTGGCGGCGACACGCGGGAACGCCGACGTGCTCGGCCTTTCCGACGAAATCGGGACGATCGCGGTCGGCAAGCGCGCCGACCTGGTGCTCCTCAGGGGCAACCCTCTGGAGGACCTAGGCCGCGCCCGCGACGTGCAGGCCGTCGTCGCGGGCGGGCACCTGTGGCGTCCAGCAGCGCTGCGCCATGCCGACGTGCCCTAACCAGGTCCGGCCGGTTCAACGTCGGCGGAGTTGACGTCCATGGCCGGCGTACGGCCAATCCACCCTAGGCGCTGTGGGCCACGCGCTGCTCGCGGCCTGGTCGCGCGCTGTGCGTTGCGCGTTGGCGGCGACCGGCCAGCCAGGCGAGCGTTGCCAGGCCGGCGCCAGCCAATGCGGCGGCGGCGCTGAAGTAGGCGAGGCTGCCGAAGCCGAACTCGGTGACGAGCCGCCCGCCGAGTGCCGTCGCGCCCAGCCAGCCGAAGCTCGCGCAGGTGATGTTGAGCCCGAGCACCGCGCCGCGCACCTCGCTCGGAACCTCGCTGAGTGAGGCCAGCAGGGCGGGACGACCGAAGGCATTCGCGAACGCGTAGGCGAAGCCGAGTCCGACCGAGACCGCGACCCCCGGCTGCCAGAGGAGCAGCGGCAGCGCGAGCGCTCCGGTCGCCAGGGACGAGGCGGCGAAGACGAGGGGGCGCGCCGAAAAGCGGTCGGAGAACTGACTGCCAAGAACGTTGCCGACGAGGTTGCCGAGCGCGACGAGCCCGAGCCCGAAGGCCAGCTCTTGGAGCGAGACACCGTACGTCGTCAGCAGGTACGTTGCCAGGTACACCGCCAGACCCGCGAAGCACGCCCGCTCCATGGTGCCAGCCCCAAGCAGCGCGAGCACCCGAGGGTCGAACCGCTTCACGGTCGACCTTCCGGATGCGGTGCGCTCCGGCCGTTGACTAGACTGCCTCGGAACCGCCAGCCAAACTGCGGTTGCGACCAGTACGGTTGCGAGGGCCTGCGACACGATCGCCCCGCGCCAGCCAGCGAACGAGCCGATGAACGTGACCGCCGGGACGCCGAGGACAAACGAGAGCGACTGCCCGGTGATGACCCAGCCAAGCGCCCGCCCGCGCTGGCTCGGCGCCACCTGGTCGGAGACGGTGGCGAACACGGTTCCCATGTACGCGCCGCCCCCGAAGCCCGCCAGGAATTGCCACGCTGCAAGCCAACTGTAGCGATCGGCGGTCGCGACGCCAAGCAGCGAGCCACCAAGGGCCAGGAGGCCACCGACGAGGATCGACTTCCGTCCAATTCGGTCGGAGACGAGCCCGGCGACGAGCGAGCTGATGCCCCACGCGGTCGCGCCGACGGCAACGAGGTTCGCCACGGCGGCCAGATCAGTCCCCAGCTCGCGCGCCATATCGAGCAGGAACGGTGCGAGGATCGTCCCGGTACTGGTCGCCAGGAAGGTCGCGACGCACAGAACTGCGAGCATCGTCATCCGTCCGGTTGGCTGGTCCGCCGCGACGGCGGCGCGCTCTGGCATTGGCTCCCTCCTTGCCTGAGCGTACCGGAGTAGGGAACGCCGGCTACTGCTCGTCTACGTGCAACGCCTAGGGACCATGCGAGATTCCCGAGGGAACCCAGGCCCGATCGTGAACCGGCGACGCCGTAATCGCTGTTTGACAATCAGCGCGGCAAGCAGCGTCTGTCGCTGGGCGGCGGCGTAGAGGGTGCACGCGTACGTGCTGTGACGGCCGAGCCGGGCGACATCGGAGGACACGGTTCGGTCCTGGCTGGAAAGGCGCTCGGGCGGCTCGTTCTCGGTCCGACTGGCCCACTGCCAATCGATGAGCAGATCACTCCTCGCCTGTTTGACCACCTGCCAGCACTCGGCATCCTGCTCGTTCCATGGATACTTGACGAGGACCCGCGACATGCGAGCTCCCGGGCGCATGATGCGCCCGGAGCTTCGGAGATGCCCGCGCAGCTGCCACGGCTGGCGATCGGCGCCAGGGTGCGCTAGACCAGGGTTCCGGCGCCCGGAAGATCGGCCCGAGCGGCAGGTCTGGGGAGTGGCTGCGACTGGCGGTCGAGCGAAGGACGTGGAGGTCATGTCGCGGCGCCTGGGAGCGGAACGTCAGATAGTTGCTACACTAGCAAGCCGCCAACCCGGGATCGGGGAACGATGAAACAACTACGCCTCTGGGCCGGGCCGGACGGGGCCTCTCACTTCGAAGAGTTTGAGGTTGCGTTCAGGGTCACTGAATACGTGCCAGGCTTTCCCTCGGAGATCACCGGACCTAGGGTGGCGCGTTCGATCCACTTCACCCGCCTCCCCGTGGGCGCCTTCCAGGCCTGGCACACCTCTCCGCACCCGCATTGCGCCATTACCCTCGCCGGGGAGGTGGAAATCGCGGCCAGTGACGGCGAGCGGCGGCGCTTTGGCCCGGGCGAGCTGTACTTCGGGCACGATGCGACCGGTCAGGGGCATGAAACTCGGGTCGTCGGCGAGCAGGATTGGGTGGCCGCGGTCGTCACCCTGGCGGACTAAGGGTCGTTCACGACGGGTCAGCGCGCGTGGCTCCGAACCTGTGAGGAGGTTGCAATGGTCATGAAGCGGCCGATCGCCCGAGTGGGCATGCTGGCGCTCGGATCGATGGGTGGGCCGATCGCGGCCAACGTCGCCCGCAAGGGCTTTGAAGTCTTCGCCTTCGACCCACGCGCCGAGGCGCTCGCCGCGGCCGCCGAGGACGGCATCGTCGGTTGCGCGGGTCCGGCCGAGGTCGCACAGCGTACGGACGTCACCCTGGCGATCCCCTACGATTATGCCCAGGTCGAGCGCTCGGCGCTCGGGCCGAGCGGCCTGCTCGAAGGCTGGACCGAGCCCAACATGCTCGTGATGATGAGCACGGTCGGACCTGAGGCCGCCCGCGACCTCGGCCGCCAGTTGGCAGAACGCGGCCACCGCCTCGTCGACGCACCGGTCAGCGGCGGTCACCCTGGCGCTACGGCCGGTACCCTGACGCTGATGGTTGGTGCGACCAACGACGACCTCGAACGCTGTCGGCCGGTTCTCCAGGCCTTTGCGAAAAACGTGTTCCACGTCGGCACGGACGCCGGTGCGGGCCAGGCGGCCAAGCTGGTCAATCAGCTCCTGGTCGTTGCCCACCATGTTTCGATGGCGGAAGCGCTCAATCTGGCCGCGGGCAGCGGCTGCGACCTGCGCCAGATCTACGACATTGTGACGAACAGCGTCGGCAACAGCCACGTCTTCAGCGCTCGGACGCCTGCCGTGCTCGATCGAAGCTTCAAGACGGGCGGCTCGCTCAATATTCTGGTCAAAGACGCACGGCTGGTGCTCGAGGCCGGAAAGGCAGCCGGCACACCACTCCCGCTGGCTGCCATGGCCGCCCAGGTCTTTGAGATGGCGAAGGCGATGGGACTCGGCGACGAGGATGACGCGGCGATCGCCAAGGTCTACGAGCGGATCGGCGGCCGCGAGCTCGACTGACGCGTGCCGTTGCCGCCCGCTCGGCTGGCCCGGACCGCCGCCGCCATCCGCTCCAGCACCTCCTCCAGAATCGCCCCCGAGGTCCCGAAGTTGAGGCGCACGCAGCTCTGGCTCGCAGGACCGAAGTCGGCGCCGTCGTTCAGGCCGACCCGCGCCTGCTCCAGGAAGAACTCCGCGGGCGAAGACGGAAGATCGAGCGCGCCGCAGTCGAGCCACGCCAGGTAGGTCGCCTCTGGCTGATAGTGGCGGACCCCTGGCAGCTCAGCCGCGACAAACTCAGCAACCCGCTCGCGGTTGGCTGACAAGCGCGTCATCACCCGATCCAGCCAGGGCTGGCCGTGCCGCCAGGCGGCGACGGTGGCGTCGATGCCGATCACATTGACCTGGCCCAGGAGGCGATCCGGGATGGTCCGCCGGAATCGCTCCCGCAGCTCGGGCGAGCCGAAGTGCATCAAGGCACAGCGGAGCCCGGGGATGTTGAACCCCTTCGTCGCCGAGGTGATGGTGATCGTCCGGCTGGCGATCTCTGGGCTGAGCGTCGCCATCACGACGTGCCTTCGGCCCGAATAGAGTAGATCCGCGTGGATCTCGTCGGCGACGATCACCATGTCTCGCTCGACCGCCAGCTCGCCGAGCGCCAGGAGCTCCTCGCGCTCCAGCACCCGACCGCTGGGGTTGTGCGGGTTGCAGACGACGAGGATCCGAGTCCGGTCGTCAACCTTACGACGTAGGTCGGCGGCGTCCAGCACAAAGCGGCTGCCCTCGTCGGCCAGCGGGTTGTCGACGAGCCGACGCTCCGTCTGCGCCAGCGCCACCAGGAATGGCGGGTAGATCGGCGTTTGCATGACCACGCCGTCGCCAGGCTCACTGAAGGCGAGCAGCACGCTGAAGAGTGCCTGGATGAGCTCCGACACCGGCTGGACCTGCTCGGGGTCCGGCGACCACCCGAAGCGTCGCTCCATCCGCTCGGCGAAGGCTGTCTCCAGACTCACCTCGCCAAGGCGCGCGCCGTACCCATAGTCTCCCAGATTGACCAGTCGCTCGATGGCTTCCTGGATCGGCTCGGCCACCGAGAAGTCCATGTCAGCCACCCAGGCCGGCAGGACATCGCTCGGATACTTGTTCCACTTCGTCCCCCGCCGAGCCCGACACGCCTCGACGCTGAGCTCAAACGGTTGCACACTGGTGGTCGATTCCACGTTCGCGGCCTCCCCTATCCGGTCAGCAGGCTGACGCTCTCGACATGATACGTCTGGGGGAACATGTCCACGGGCTGGACGGACTCCAACGTGTAGCCGCCGTGGCGAAGTATCCCCAAGTCACGGGCGAGGGTGGCAGGCTCGCAGGAGACGTAGACGACGCGGGCGGGACGGGCCTCCAGCAGAGCGGCCAGGACGGCAGGGTCGCAGCCGACGCGGGCGGGGTCGAGCAGGACCTTGTCCGGGCGGCGATCCAGCTTCGGCAGCACGGTCTCGGTCTTGCCCTGGATGAAGGAGACGTTTGACAGGTCGGCGGCATTCTCGCGGGCGCCTTTTACCGCCGCCGGCGACTCCTCGATCCCAATCGCCTCGCGAACGAGGGGGCCGATGAGCGTCGTGAACGTGCCGACCCCGCAGTACGCATCGACGATCAAGTCGTCCGGTCCTGGAACGAGACGGTCCACCGCGATCAGCACCAGGAGCTCGGCCATCGACAGGCCGCCCTCAGGTGCAACGTCTGCCAGGGGGCGGTTCAGGACGGGCAGCTCACGGCGCTCCCGGCGGGTGTTGACCTGGAAAAAGGCCGGGGCCGCGACTCGGAAGCGCCGGCCGAGCAGCTCCTCGTGCAGCGCGATCTGGCCGGTCGCGACCTCCGGCGCGTTGGGCAGCGCCGGGTTCACCAGCAGCTCGCCGGTGTTGGCGCCCACACGGATCGCGAGCTGGTGAACTCGCTGGCCGACGAACCGACCCTGCAGCTGTCGCAGCACGTCGTTGATCCGCGGCTGCATGATCCAGCAGTGATCGATCCGGATCAGCGACCGAGTCCCGTGCCTGGTGAAGCACAGCTCGCCCTCGCGACGGCCGACCGAAAAACGGGCCTGGTTGCGATAGTGCCACGGGTCAACCATCCCGATCGTCGGCAAGACCAGACCCTCTGCGTCTCGGAAGCCGCCGATTCGGCGAAGCTGCTCGGCGACGATCTCCCGCTTGAACCTGAGTTGGGCCGGATACGCCGCGTGCTGCCACTGACAGCCGCCGCAGCCGGCCACGAAGTACGGGCACGGCGGCGCCACCCGCTCGGGCGATGGCCGGATGATCTCGACGATCTCGCCGCGAGCAAAGTCGGCCGTGTCGCGAACGAGCTCGACGTCGACGATCTCTCCGGGCAGCCCTTTCGGCACAAAGACTACTCGCCCGTCAAGCCGCCCAATTGCCTCGCCGCCGTGAGCGACGCTAGTCAACTCTAGCCGAACCCTCGGCCGCTCGGACGGACCGACCAGCCGGTCCCTTCGACGGCTCTGCCGCGCGCGCATGGACGACGCCCCGACGCCGCCTCGATCACGTGCCGAAACGTTGCTCATCCAACCGCGGCGGAGGCTGCTGCAGGGGCGCGGGATCGCGCGGCCGCTTCGAACCGCTCGATGCTGCCCCGAATCTCGTCAGGCACGCGGACCGGGCGCAGCGAATCGTGCTGAAGTAGGACGTGTTCGGTGTGACCGCTAGCGACGAGCGTGCAGTCGGCCTCACGCCAGATCGCGTACTCGAACCGGAACCGAAGCCGGCCCATCTCGGCGACGCGCGTGCAGATCAGGAGCTCGTCGTCGAAACGCGCCGGCGCGGCGTACCGCACTCGGGCCTCGATGACGGCGGCGGTCACGCGAGTTGCCTCAATCGTTTTGTAGTCCGCCCCGGCTGAGCGCAGGTACTCCGTCCTGCCGACCTCGAAGAACGTCAGAAAGTTGCCGTAGTAGACGACGCCCATCTGGTCCGTATCGGCATACCGGACCCGGATACGGTGGCAATTGGCGAAGCCGCGCGCGAGCTCGTGCATGTCGCGGGATTATGCCAGGCGGAGCGACCTGCCCCAGTCTTGGAACATGGCCACTCTTGCCGCTCAGATCACCCCGGCGCGGCGAAGTCCGTCGATCTCGTCGGCACTCAACCCCAGTTCCCCGAGGACTTCGTCGGTGTGCTCGCCCAGGAGCGGGGGATGACGTCGGACATCCGCCGGTGTGTCGCCGAGCTTGTAGGGGATACCGGCCATCCGGACCGATCCGAGCGTCGGGTGATCGACGCACAGGAGCATGTCGCGTGCGAGCACCTGCGGATCACGGAACACCTGGTCGATGGCATTGACAGGGCCGGCCGGCACGCCCACGGCCAGCATCGCATCAACCCACTCCTCGGCGGTGCGACCAGCTAGCACGGTCTCGATCAGCGGGAGGAGCGCCGAGCGGTTGCGCACCCGGTCAGAGTTGGTCTTGAAGCGCGCGTCGTCAGCCCACTCCTGGTGCCCGAGGACACCGGCGAAGTCGCGGAACTGGCGGTCGTTGAGCGCGCCGAAGGCGAAGTAATTGTCGCTCGCGCGGAACACCTGGTACGGCACGATGCTGGGGTGGGCGTTGCCAACGCGCCCGGGCGGCTCGCCCGTCGCGAAGTAGTCGGTCGCCAGGTGGATCAGCCATCCGACGACCGTCTCCAGCAACGACAGGTCGACCCGCTGGCCCTGGCCGGTGCGGTCGCGCTGGTGGAGGGCGGCGAGGACGGCCGAGCAGCCGGTCATCGACGTCGTCAGGTCAGCGATGGCGACGCCGGTCTTGAGGGGCTCGCCTCCCGGCTCGCCGGTCACGCTCATCAGCCCACCCATTGCCTGAGCCATGTAGTCATAGCCAGGCCGGTCGGCGTATGGCCCGGTCAAACCGTAACCTGTGATCGAGGCGTAGATCAGGCGTGGGTTCAGCTCGCGGAGCGTCTGGTCATAGCCCAGGCCCAGGCGCTCCATCGTGCCAGTCTTGAAATTCTCCACCAGAATGTCGGCATCGCGGATCAACCGCAGCAGGATCTCGCGGGCGCGGGGGTCTTTGAGGTTCAGGGTGAGGCTGCGTTTATTGCGATTGATCGCCAGGTAGTAGGTGCTCTCGCCACCGACGTACGGTGGTCCCCAGCGTCGAGTATCGTCGCCCGTGCCCGGCTGTTCGATCTTGACGACGTCGGCGCCCATGTCGCCGAGCATCATCGTCAGATACGGCCCAGCCAGGATGCGGCTCAAGTCCACGACCCGCAGGTCCGCCAGGGGTCCACTCATCGCCGCGCCTCCCACTGCACACCCGCCACGATCGTTCCGCGGCGGCCGGCCCGAGAGTATGCGCAGCACCTGTTGACCGCGACAATCGTCGAACAATTGCACCCCCTCGGCCGCCTTTTCACGGCGCCGATAAAGCACGTCGCCATCGAGCAGCGCATCCAGCAGAGCCAGGTCCGCCTCGATGCTCGGTGCCAGCGAGGGCGCCAGGACGAACACGTCGCCCGGCGGGTACTGGTCCCGTACCATGACCGCGGGCCCTCTGAGTGGGATAGTGTCGAACAACTTCCCCCTATCTTGGAGGGCCTTTCGCACCAGGAACTTGCCCTACAGTGATCGTTGTGAACCATCGGCGTGGCGCGTAGGGCAGCGATGGTGGAGACGGAAGCGGCGTCGGCGCCGGTCGAAGAGCTCGACAAGACGTTGTCGGTCCCCCTGGACTGGGCACGCTGCGTGCGGTCCGGCAGCACTGGGAGTACGGTATGGACGAGTCGGAGCGAGCGGGTGAGCCGAGGATCGAGCGCGTCGTCGAGCTCCGGCGACCAGCGGGGTTGCCCGCCGGCTATCAGCGCTGGCGTTCGCTGCTGTTCTTGCATTGGCCGATACCGGTCGAGGTGCTCCGGCCTCTGGTCCCGTCCCGTCTCTCGATCGACGTCTACGATGGCACCGCCTACGTCGGGCTTACCCCGTTTCTCGTGCGAGGCGCGCGTCCCGTCGGAGCGCCCGACGCGCTATCGCTCGACTTCCTCGAAACGAACGTGCGGACGTACGTGCACATCGACGGGCGCGACCCCGGGGTGTACTTCTTCTCGCTCGACGCCGCGTCGCTCCTGGCGGTGGTGGGAGCGCGGGTAGCGTTAGGCCTCCCGTACTTCCACGCACGGATGCGAATGGACTACCGGGATGGGGTTGTCGACTACCGAGCTCGTCGGCTCGTCGGCAGCCGGCCAGGTCTGGCCGTACGCTACGAGCTGGGCGAGCCGCTCGGCCCCGCGGTTCCAGGCACGCTCGAGCACTTCTTGATCGAGCGCTACGTGCTCCACGTCGATCGACCGATCGGCCTGCTAACCGTCCGCGTGCATCACGCCCCATATCCGCTCCAGCGGGCACGAGTCCTCACCCTGGACGACTCCCTGATCGCGGCCGACGGTCTTCCCGAGCCGCTAGGGCTGCCCCCACTCGTCCACTACGCTGCCGGCGTCGACGTCGACGTCTTCCCGCCGCGCCGCCAGGGGACCAGTCGGTGATGGCCCAGGCAAACGGCCATAATCGGCCCCGCCAGCGCTGGCTCAGCCTTGGGGTGCTGACGGCCAATCGCGTGGTTCGCTACGCGCCCGCCGTCAGAGGTCCGCCCTCGTACAGCGCCCGAGCGCGGTGGCACAAGTCGCAGGGAGGCGCGGTCGGCACCCTGCCCGTGTCGAGCCCGGCCGCCCGAAGCCCGCGCACGGCTTCGCAGAGCGGCAGGCCTACGACGTTCGGGTAGCAGCCCTGGATCTTGCGCACCGGCTGGAAGTCCCGAGCCTGGATCGCATAGCCGCCAGCCTTGTCGAACGGACTACCGCTGACGATGTACTGCTCCAGTTCGACCTCACTGTACTCCCGCATGTCGACGGGAGTCTCGACCGAAGCGTCCCACACCACCGACCGATCGGCCACCACCGCCACTGCGGTCACGACCGTGTGTTGCCGTCCGCGCAGCGCCCGCAGCATCGCCCGAGCCTCATCCAGCGAGGACGGCTTGCCGAGCAGTGACCCCTCCAGCACGACTATCGTATCGGCTCCGAGTACCGGTCGATGAGGGTCTGATCGGGCACCGGCCAGCGCTTTGGCCGCGGAAAAGCGTCGCACCAACTGATCGCCACGTTCGCCCGGCCGCGACGTTTCGTCAACGTCGGCCGGGGAGACGGCGAACGGAAGTTGAAGCAGCGCGAGCAGCTCCCGGCGGCGCGGCGAGGCCGAGGCAAGCGTGAAGACAGGGTCGCCGCACGTTGACATTTCGACAACCTTTCCCCTATCATCGCGCAGCGAGGGTCCTAGCTGCCGAGGTGCCCGCCGTGCGGCAGGACAGGGCTCCCCGTGGCCGCCGGCCCCCGACGGTCGGCCGCAGGAGCCGGGCGCGCGATGCGCGCCCGGTTTCGCTTTCCGGACGAGGAACCGACCCTGTCTACTACCGAGGCCGCTCCCACCTCGGCCGCATCACCTGCTCGGGTCGCGGCTGCCGGCCCGAGCCCAGTGGCACCCAACTGGCAGATGCTGACTCGGGGAGCCCGGGCGCCGGTGTCCTCGGGGCGCCTGCCCGCGTCGCTCTCACCGTCAGTGCCGTTCACTGGTCAACGCCGAATATCATCGGCGTCGACGGCTACTACCACATCAAGATGGCAGAGATCCTGCGCCAGCAGGGCTGGCGGATGCTCCTGCCGCTCGAGTTTCCCTGGCTGCCGACGACCGTCCTCAATCCTGCCGACTTCACCAACCATCACCTGCTGTTCCACCTCCTGCTGGCGCCGTTCACGCTGCTCGATCTACGTATCGGCGCCAAGCTGTCGGCAGTCGTTTTCGCCACCGCGGCCCTGATGACGGCCTACCAGATCATGGCCGAGCACCGCATCAGGTTCGCACCACTCTGGCTGCTCGTGATGCTATCGGCGGCAGGGCCGTTCCTGTACCGGCTGAGCATGACGCGCCGCCAATCGCTGACCCTGTGCCTGCTGCTGCTGGCGCTGTACCTCGCATTCAGCGGGCGCCGCCGTTGGCTTCTGCCGCTCGGGTTTGCGTTCAGCTGGTTGTTCGACGGTTTTCCGCTGCTCCTCGGAGTGTGTGGCGCAGCGTTCCTTGGGGAGTGGTGGCAGACCCGCCGGCCGCACTGGGGATTGCTCCTCTATCCGGCGGCCGGGGTGGCACTTGGGACCCTGATCCACCCGCACTTCCCGAACAACTTGTGGTTCTCGTACCTGCACATGCAGCCCAAACTGCTCCAGCTCTTCGGTCTCCGTGAGACCGAGGCCGTGATCCGCGTCGGCAACGAGTGGTACCCGTACAGCACCGACTTTCTGCTAAGCGCCAACTGGCTCGCGCTGCTGCTGCCAGTGCTCGGCCTGGTGCCAATCCTGCTCGATCCACGTCCAGCTCGGCTACGCGCAATTGACGGCAAAGTGATCGCCCTCGGGATCGTTGCCGTGACGTTCCTGCTCCTGTTTCTCCGCTCGCGCCGCTGGATCGAGGCGGAGCCGGCGTTCGCCGTCCTGTTCTGCGCATTCGCCTGGAATCGTGCCCTGCCCGAGTGGGCCCACGATCGGCTGCGAATGCGCCTGCCGTCGGGCGCGGCCATGCTGGTCGCCGTCGCGGCCGCGGCGCTCGTGGCGCCGCTGTTCTACCGGTCGGTCACGACCGCGATAGCCGACGTTCGCTCGACGCGCGACTACCTCCAGTACCGTGACGCGGCGCGCTGGCTGGCCCAGAACACACCGCCCGGCGCCCGAGTGTTCGCGACCGACTGGGACGACTTTCCAGAGCTGTTCTTCTGGAACACCCACAACGTCTATCTGGTCGGCCTGGACCCGACGTACATGTACCTGCACGACGGCCCTCTGTACCTTCGCTGGCGGGACATCACGCGCGGCCGAGTAGAGCGCCCGTCTTCGGCGATCCGCGATGAGTTCGACAGCGGCTTTGTGTTCAGTGACCTCGCCCACGACGCCTTCCTGCGTCATGCCGCCGCGGACCCGGGCATGGTCGAAGTATTCCGCTCGAAGAACGCCGTCGTCTTTCGCGTCGAGGGCTGGCGCGCGACGCCGAGCACAGAGTAGCCGGTTCCGGTGCCTGTGCCCCGCGCCCCTATCAGCGACCTAGGAAGTGCCGGAGAACGCTAAGCGCGTGCTCGATTACGGTTCCTCTTCGATGGGAGCAAAGCGAACGCCCACCGGACGGGACGGCGAGAGCTGATAGACCCGCGCGTAGTCGATCCCGTTGATCCTGACGACTCGCCTGGGCGCCCGGCCGGCAACCTCGGAGGGGGTGTGGCCACGCTGCGCGGCGCTGACGTAGTCGACGATCCAGTCGGCAGGCCGTGGGTCGCCGTAGCGCAGGACCGTCCCACGGACCAGAGCCTGGAAGTTCAAGACCTGCGGATAGTAAATCGCAATGTGCGACGCGTCCGCCTCCGGCTGTTCGTTCAAGAAGTCGGCCACCTGGTCGAGGCCCTCACCCCAGCCGACCAGCAGCGCCCGCTCGGCCGTTCGCCCGCCGCCCAGCAGCGGGTTGTAGTACGCCAGCGGATACGCTCGGACCGGGACAAGAGCGGCCACCTGCCCCAGGCCAACCACCAGGATGGCGAGTCCGGCATACACGGACGGGCGAGCGTCGACACCGGGCAGCAACCGGCGACCGACGACCCACATTGACGACAGCCCGAGCCCAGCAAGGATCGCCAGGACCGGGAACAGCGGCAGGGCGTAGCGGTCGAGCTTCTTGCTGGCAACAACCAGCAAGAGTGAGAAACCGACCACGAACCCCACGAGCAGCAGGCTCCAAAGACGGAGGGCCGGCGGCGGCAGCAGGATGGCCACCGCGGCGAGGCCCACGACGACCATCGGCGCCAAGCGGAACGCCAGGGCGAGTGGATAGAAGAGCGGGCCCGGGTCAGCCGTCGGCTGGCCAAGGAAGAAGTTGCCCGGACCGTGCGGAGCGCCGGCCGTCAAGAGCTGGTATTCGACCGCGCGCCGGACCGTCTCGACTGGCGCTACCCAGAGCGCCGGCCAGAGGGCCACGATCGTGGCCAGTGCGGCAACCGCGCAGATCGCCAGGTCCAGGACCGCCTTGCGCATCCCACCCGCTCCGAGCTCGCGCCAGGAAGTGCGCGCCACCGGTCGTTTCGACCAGGGGGGCCAAGGGCTCAGGTGTGCCCCAAACGCCAAGATTGGCAGGAAGGCTGCCAGGAACAGTGACGGCGCCTTGGTTAGCACCCCCAGACCCGCCGTCACTCCGCAGAGCACCAGGTAAGCGCGCCCGCCGCCATCCCACCAGTACACTACTCCAGCGAGCATCGAAGCGGTCATCAATCCCGCACCGAGCGCGTCCAGGTGAACGATCTGGCTATGCGCAATGAGGAACGGGTCGAACGCCATCAACAGCCCGGCCAGCGCGCCCGGCCCGGGCCCGAGCAGGCGCCAGGCAAGCAGCGCAATCAGGGTCAAAAGTCCGGCGTTGGCAACGCCCAATCCAATTCTCGCCCGCTGAACCAGCTCAGGGAACTCCGGCAGACGGGTGACTGGTCCGCTAACGGCCGTGATTCCCGCCAGCCGTGACGCCTCGGACCCGATTCCGAGCCACGCCACCCACATCGTCGTGACGCCCGGGTGGCCACTCTGGTACGTCCGTTCGAGCGATCCTCGTTCGAGGGCGCGCGCGAAGTTGCCGGTCCGTCGCATCCAGTTGTCCTCGTCGGGCGTGACGAACCGGGGACCGTTGAGGACCCGCGGAACCAGCGCGAGCAGGAATAAGGCGGTGACTGCGATCAGGACGGCCCAGAGCCGCCTCTCGACCAGCAAACCGACTCGGGCTGGCCAACGCTCGCCAGTCTGGCCCGTTGGTCTGAAGTCGAGGCACGCGCGCTTCGAGCTCGTCGAGGGGCTCACTCGCGGCTAGTTCTCAGTGGCAGAATCGTGGACGCCCATACCGCGCTGGCGGTCTGCCTGGGCCGCACGCTCACTGTGGCGCGAAGAGCCAGTCCACGGGACACGCAATGGGGCGTGAAGGGAGAGTTAGGAGGAACCATCTGGCCTCGGTCCACTCGGGGTGCGGTACAATGCGAGAGTGGCCGACAAGGCCGGCTGGATGGTAGCATGGCCCGCTACCGTCCAGGCATCGGCGGCACCACCGTCGCGCGCTTCGGACCACACGCGACAGGAGCACGGGAGGAGCGACATGCCTACACTGGGCGCGCCTGAACTGATCATTATCCTGGTGATCATCATCTTGATCTTTGGCGTCGGCAAGCTGCCAGAAGTCGGGTCGGCCCTCGGCAAGGGACTTCGCGAGTTCCGCACGGCCACTGACGACAAGGACAAGGCTGACGATCAAGCTCCGGCAACGGCGACATCGGCGCCGCCCGCGGCCGTTGAGCCGACTCGCCAGACCGCGGCGATCGACGCTCCCCGGGTCGAGAGCAACGGAGCTCGAGCGTACACCGTCCAGCACGGGGACACGCTGGAGTCGATTGCACGACGACACGATGTGAGTGTCGAGTCGCTAATGGAGGCCAACGGGTACAGCCGACCGGATCGCGTGCTCGACCCCGGCGATAACGTCCGCCTCCCGAGCTCCGGCCGGTCGGTCTAGCGGGTGCTCGCCTGAGTCGAGCGCTTGACGTGCGGTGTTCGCTGCAACCATAGTACGCGGCAGCAGGCTCGTGGCGGCCGCGGCGCGGACGGGTACTCTCTGGGTATGCCTCGGCGGTGAGCGCCTGGTTTCCCGCCCTGCGTAACCAGACCACGCACCCGCGAAGCTGGACCTGCGCGGCTCCGCAAGGGAGAGGGAGTTGGGCACATGTCTGAGTCGATCGACGATCGTACCGTTTCGCGACGCCGTTTCCTGAAGTTCGCCGCGTTGACGGCGACTGCCGTGCCAGCGCTCCAGGCGTGCGCGCAGCAACCGACTGCGCCCGCCGCTCCCGCGAAGACGGACGCCAATCCAACCGGCGTCGCCGCGCAGCCGGCCGCTCCGGCACAGCCGACTAGCGCGCGCGTGCTGCCCGGCCAGCCCGGCGCTTCACAGCCCGCGGCCGGTAAGACGAAATCCCTGACCTTCATGCAGGAGAACTCGTTTGTCAAGGCGTTCGACGATCACTTCACCAAGGTTCTGGCGCCGGAATACCAAAGGCAGACTGGCGTCGAGGTCGCGTTCGACGGAACCAGCGTCGGGGGCGTGTTGCCCAAGATTAGCGCCGCTGTCGAGACAAACTCCGGGCCAGAGACGGTCATGCTCTCGTTTAACTGGGCCCACCTGTTCGATCAGAAGCTGATCGATGTGTCGGACATCGCCGAGGAGGTGGGTCGGCGCCACGGTGGTTGGTACGACTCGATCAAGGAAGCCGTCGTCATCGACGGCAAGTGGAAGGGCATCCCTCTCGGCAACATTGGCCAGTTGATGGTCTACCGCACTGACTGGTTCAAGGAGGCCGGTTACGACAAGTTCCCGAACACTTGGGACGGACTGCTCGAGGCGGGCACGAAGCTGAAGCAGAATGGCCGGCCATTCGGCTTCGAGTTCGGTCACGGGTTTGGGGACAATCACGGCTGGATGTATCCGCTGCTCTGGTCGTTCGGGGCCCGCGAGGTCGAGAAGGACGGCAAGACCGTCGTGCTGGACTCTGACGAAACGGCCCGCGCAGTCGACTACGTGCGGACGTTCTTCGACAAGACCCAGCTCCCCGACGTGATGGGGTGGACCGACGTCAACAATAACCGCTCATTCCTGGCCGGCCAGATCTCGTGTACCAACAACGCCGCGAGCATCCTGATTTCGGCCAAGGCCGAGTTCCCGGACATCGCCGCGAACACCGGCCACGCGCTCAACCCGATTGGACCGGACGGACAGCGGTACGGGTTCTTGAATCCCTGGAATCACGCCGGCTTCACCTACGCGCCGGATCAAGAGGGAACCAAGGCCTTCCTCAAGTGGCTTACCGACGAGAAGCAGTACGTCGATCGGCTCGTCGCCGCCGAGACGTACTACGCGCCGTTCCTCAAGGGCCTGGAGAGTCATCCGATGTGGGAGAAAGAGCCGCGAATGCAGCCCTTCAAGGAGCTGATCCCGATCTCCCACCTGCCCGGCTGGCCAGCCATTTCGAGTCGCGCGACCTCGGAGAGCATGGCCAAGTACGTCATCGTGGACATGTTCGCCGGCGCGGGTCAAGGTAAGTCGACAAAGGAAGTTATCGGCACCGCGACCCAGCAACTCAAGCAGATCTACGGCGCCTAGCGGCGGATTGGACGGGAGTTACTGAGGGCGGCCCCTCTTCTGACTCCTGTCTAGTCTTTGCTCAGGAGAGAGGAGCGAAGCATGGCCGTTGGCTCGCGATCGTTCACCGTCGCGGAGGCGGCTGGGCGTCCGCGATCCGTCGTCAGCCGCCTGCTGGAGCGCGAGGCCGTCTTCAGCTGGCTGATGCTCGGGCCGGCCGTGCTCTTCCTGCTGGCGTTGGTCGCTTACCCATTTGTGTACGGAATCCTGCTCAGCCTGCAGAACCGTGCAGTTGGCCAGGGAGGCACGTTCGTCGGCCTGCAGAACTTCGTCGCCAACGCGAACGACCCGGTGTTCTGGCAGATCGCGCGGAACACCATCGTCTTCACCGCGGTTGCGACGATCATCAAGCTTGTAGGTGGGATGGGAATGGCTCTGGTGATGAACCAGCACTTCCCGCTGAAGAACGCCGTCCGCGCCGCGCTGCTGCTGCCGTGGATCGTGCCGACGGTCTTGAGCACGATCGCCTGGATGTGGATTTTCGACCCGACGTTCAGCGTGATCAACTGGGCGCTAACCTCGAGCGGACTGCGCTCCACCGGGCTACCCTGGCTGGGAGACGGCGTCTGGGCGATGGTCGCGATCATCATTGCCAACGTCTGGCGCGGGCTGCCCTTCTACGCAGTTACCCTGCTGGCCGCCCTTCAAACGATCTCCCAGGAGCTGTACGAGGCCGCGGCGATCGACGGCGCGTCTTCGCGCCAGCGGTTCTGGCACGTCACATTGCCAATGCTGAAGCCCGTCCTGCTGATCACGACGATGTTTTCGGTGATCTTCACCTTCTCCGACTTCCAGCTGGTCTACGTCCTGACCGGCGGCGGGCCGGCGAACGCGACGCACCTGTTCGCCACCTACGCCTTCAACATCGCTATGGGCGCGGGCCAGCTCGGAAACGGCGCGGCCGTCGCGCTGTCGATGTTCCCGCCCCTGGCACTGGTGATCGCTGCGCTGACGCTCTACCTGCGCAAGGATTAGGGGGTCAACCCAGATATGGTCGGCAGTCGCGCTTGGACTCACCGCGCGTTGACGCTGTACCTGCCGCTGGCGTCCTTCCTGTTCATCATGTTGTTCCCGTTCTACTGGATGCTGATCACGTCGTTGAAGCCGAATTCGGAGTTGTACAACGCGCGGGGCAACCCTCTGGTCGTCTCCGCCCCGACGTTGGTGCACTACACCGGGCTGCTCTCCGAGACCGGGTTCTTGACCTGGACCTACAACACGATGTTGGTCGCCGTGGTGACGACGGTCGTGTCGCTGGTGCTCGGGACGATGGCGGCGTACCCGCTGGCCCGGATGAACTTCCCTGGCGTGGCGGTCGTCGCAATGGCGATCGCCGCGACCTACCTGGTACCGCAAACGCTGCTGTTTATTCCGATGGCCGACATCGTCTTCCGCCTGGGACTGAGCAATTCGCTCTGGGCGGTGATCCTGACGTATCCGACCTTTCTGATCCCGTTCATCGCCTGGCTGTTGATGGGCTACTTCAAGACGGTCCCGCGAGAGCTCGAGGACTCGGCGCGGATCGACGGAGCGAGCCGTTTCCAGGCGATGTGGCGAGTCGTCCTGCCATTGTGCGTGCCAGGTCTGCTGTCAGCCGGCATCTTCGCCTTCACTCTGTCCCAAAACGAGTTTCTCTATGCCCTGATTTTCCTGGCCAAGAGTGCGATCCGGACCGTTCCCGTCGCCGCGATCTCCGAGTTGATCCGCGGTGATGTGTTCTTCTGGGGCCAATTGATGGCCGCCGCGCTGCTGGGCTCAATCCCCGTCGCCGTGATCTATTCATTCTTCGTCGAGCACTACGTCGCCGGCCTGACTGCCGGCGCGGTCAAGGGCTGAGCTGCCGGGTTAGCGCTCCTCGGGTTCGTCCCGGCAGACGGGTCTGGGGGCGCCAACCAGCGATGCCACGCGAGCGTCCATGCCTCTGAGCAGCACGAGCGCCGATCTCCATCCCGCTGCCGGCTTGCGGGTCACTCGAGCAGCTCCACGGGGTCGTAGCGCCTCGACGGTCTCGCAGACGACACGCGTGACGCGCTCGTGCCCGCCGGTCAATCTGCCTCAGGACGACACCTGGTCATGACGATCATCGTCTCGCCGGAGCAATTAGCCCAAGCTTCGAGCGAGCCGGTCCTGACGGTCGCGCCTGGCACGCTGGTGATCGCGGTCGGCCCGTCCGGCTCGGGCAAGAGTACCTTGCTGGGGCGTTTTCCGCGCGAGGCGGTGATCGCGTCTGACACGATACGCCACGAGATCCACGGAGACGCGTCGAACCACAGCGACGAGCCGCGCGTCTGGAGCACGCTCTACGACCGCGTCCACCAGCGGCTCGGCCGCGGTCTGACGACGGTGCTTGACTCGACCGCGGCGCGTGGTCGAGCGCGCAAGGAGGCGATGGAAGTGGCGCGGCTGCACGGGGCGGCGACGCTGCTGATCATCCTTGACACGCCGCTCGACGTCTGTCTGCAGCGCAACCAGGCACGCCGAGACCCGCTCCGCTCCGCGCCCGTGCCGGAGGAGATTACCCGTCTCCAACATGGACAGGTGGCCCAGTTCATCAGCAACGTATCCCGGAGCGGCGCCGATCGCGCGGTAGTGCTCACACCCGCGCTGGCCGAACGGATTCGCGTGGACGCCTCGATGGACGCCGTCCAGCGGCGCAGACCGGGCGCGCGGCGCCCCGCCGCGGACGCCGATGCGGAGCGGTACGCGATCGTCGGCGACGTTCATGGCTGCCTGGACGAGCTGCGGGCCTTGATGAACCGTCCGGAGCTGCGTGACGGCCGCCGCCTCGTCTTCGTCGGCGACCTGACCGACCGCGGTCCCGACTCGCTGGGGGTGCTGCGGACGGTCATCAACCTGTGCACCGAACGCCGCGCGTGGAGCGTGCGGGGCAACCATGACGACAAGCTGGGCCGCCTGCTCGAGTACGTGTACCAGCGGGGGCTACCCTGGGACGGCACCCCTCTGACGCTGAGTCACGGCATCGAGACGACCGTGGATGAGTTTCGCGGCCTCGAGCGGGAGAACCGCGCCGAAGCCGAGGCGTGCGGCCGCCGCGCCCTCCAGTTCCTGAGGTCGCTGCCATACCACCTTGTGCTCGATCGCGGGCGGCTCGTCGTCTCGCACGGCGGCATCCCGGAGCACCTGATCGGCAAGGAGGGGCGGCACCTCCGGCGGTACGCACTGTACGGCGACCCGACCGGAGCCGTTGACAACCGAGGGCTGCCGATCCGTCGCGACCTGGCGAAGACGTACCGCGGCGCAGCGCTGAACGTGCATGGTCACATCCCGATCGACCCGCCGACCGAGATCCGCAATAACGTCTGCAACGTCGACACGTCAGCCGTCTTCGGCGGTGCCCTCACAGCTCTGCTGTACCCTGAGCGGACGCTTGTCTCGGTGCCGGCTGCGCGCGCCTATCACGAGCGCTAGCTGCGCGATTCAGCCACGAGCGCACCGGCGAGGGGTAGAATAGTTCGAGTCGGGGCCGGGCACGGGACGCGCCCGTATTTCCCCCGCCAGACACCCACAAAAACGACTCCATCACCACACGCGCCCCACACCATTGACGACCCCGCCGGTCATGGCCGGCGCGGCCCCGCGCGGAGGCTGAGAGAGCATGGCAACCGACCAGCGGTCCCAGAGTCAGCAGCGGCAGTTCGTCAAGTACACCTTCCTCAAGGTCCGGCCAGAGTGGCGCGGACTGCCGGCCGAGGAGCGCACGGCTGGCAAGCGCCAGCTGGTCGACCTGCTGGAGCGGTTCGCCCAACGGATGATGATCCGCACCTATTCGACCGTCGGCACACGCGGCGACTGCGACTTCCTGATCTGGTCGGCGGGTGAGCAGTTGGACGATGTCCAGGACCTCCTCTCACACGTGGTCGGGACGCAAATGGGTCCGTACCTGGACATCCCATATTCCTATCTCGCCATGACCAAGCGGTCAGTGTACGTCGACAACCATCGGCACGAGGGCCAGGAGGGAACGCGGCTGCGAGTCCGACCGACTGACAAGAAGTACCTGTTCGTCTACCCGATGTGGAAGAAGCGGGCCTGGTATCAGCTCCCGCTGGCGGAGCGCCAGGGCATGATGAACGAGCACATTCGCGTCGGCCACGAGTTCCCGCGCGTGAAGATCAACACCGCCTACTCGTTTGGCCTCGACGACCAGGAATTCGTGGTCGCTTTCGAGACCGACTTCCCGGCCGACTTCCTGGACCTCGTAGAGCGCCTGCGCGGTAGCGAGACAAGCAGCTACACCGAGAGCGAGACACCGATCTTCACCTGCCGTTCGCTTGGCGCGGCCGAGACGCTCGACATGGTAATGAAGGCCACCACGACGACCGTCGAAGGGGAGGGTCGGCTGGCTGGCCCGAGCGCCGCCAGCGAGGAGGTCAGGGTCGTGGCGAGCAGGCCTTCGTGATTCGAACCGGCTCGCGCGGTCGCATGGCAGGTCCCCGCGAGGGCCTGCTGGTCCTCACACTCGCCGCGCTCCTGCTCGCGGCCTGCGGCGGGGCGCCCCAGACGGGGGTGGCCAATCCGAACCAGGGTGCCCAGCCCGCTGCGAGCGGTGGCGGTCCAGGGGACGTCAACAACGGCAGGCAGCTCTTCCAGTCCAAGGGCTGCATTGCCTGCCACGTGGCGCCTGGCGTGCCCGGCGCCTCGGGCACGATCGGGCCGAATCTGACTGGTATCGCCAGCACGACCCGACGGCGCGAGTTGGCCGGCGCCATCCCCAATACACCGGAGAATCTGAGGCGATGGGTCCAGGACCCCCAGTCCGTCAAACCCGGAACAATGATGCCGAAGCTCGGCCTAAGCGACAAGGAGGCCGATGACATCGTGGCCTTGCTGGAGACGTTCAAGTAGGGGCGCGCATCGCACCCCTGACCATCCAGGCGTGGGAGCACAGACATGCGCGAGCAATCATCCGGCGCTGACGCCAACGCGCTCAAGGAGTGGGCAGTCGCGATCAAGGCGCTCCGCGAAGGACGCCAGATCCTGCTGGTTCGCAAGGGCGGCATTCGCGAGGAGACCCGTGACTTCCGGATTCGTGCCGAGCAATTTCTACTCTTCCCGACCTACGAGCACCAGAACGCGGACCAGCTTCGGCCTGAGTTTGTCGGCGACCTTGCTGGGGTGCTCGCCACGCACGCCTCCGGCACGGTTCGGATCGACACCTGGGCCGAGTTGACCGACCAGTTCGAGGTGACCGAGCCGTGGCAGATCGAGGCGATCCTGCCCTATTACTGCTGGAGCTTGAAGTACGCCGAGGAGCGTCTGCGCTGGAAGCCGCGCCACCCGCTGCTGGTGATGGCCGTGCGAGCCTACCTGCTAGCGGAGCCTGTCGATGTGCCGAATCGCCCGGAGTACAGCGGCTGCAAATCCTGGCTTTCACTGCCCCAGATGCCGTCGTTGGCCGGCATGCAGCCGGCGCTGGACGACGCGACGTACGCGGAGCAGGTCGCCACGGTCCGAGCGGCGCTTGAGCACGAGCCGATTGGCACGCCGTCGTAGGCGCATGAGGAATCGCGCGACCGCCAGGCGCTCTGAGGAGCGCATCCACCCTCCAACCTGAGGAGCGAGGCATGCAGTACCGAACGTTGGGCACTACTGACGTCGAGCTGAGCGTCGTCGGCTTCGGCGTCTGGACGGTCTCGGCAGGGTGGTGGGGCGAATTCACCGACGACCAGGCAGCCGACCTGCTCCGGCGGGCGCTCAGCCTTGGCATCACTTTCTTCGACACCGGCGACACGTACGGCAACGGTCGCGGGGAGACGCTGCTTGCCAGGGCTTTCGGCGATCGGCGCGGCGACGTCGTGATCGGCACGAAGTTTGGCTACGACTTTTACACCGATCCCGACCAGAACCGGGGTCAGCGCGAGCGTCCCCAGGACTGGTCGCCTAAGTTCGTCCGCTTCGCCCTGGAGCAGAGTCTTCGGCGGCTTGGCACCGAGTATGTTGACCTGTACAACCTCCACAATCCGCGGATGGACGCGATCCAGCGTGATGACCTCTTCGAGCTACTCGAGCGGCTGCGCGATGAGGGCAAGATCCGCGCGTACGGGGCCTCGCTCGGACCGGCTATCGGCGGTACCGAGCACGGCAACGAGGTGATCGCGTCTCGCCGCTTAGACGCGCTCCAGATCATCTACAACATGCTGGAGCAAGATCCCGGGCGCCGCTTCTTCCCGCTGGCCAGAGAGCGGAACGTCGGCATCCTCGTGCGTGTGCCCCACTCCTCCGGGTTGCTCGAGGGCAAGTACACGCCCGAGACGACCTTCCCCTCGAGCGACCATCGCAGCCACCGCCCGCGCTCGTGGCTGATCGAAGGCCTGCAGAAGGTCGAGCAGCTCGGGTTCTTGCACGAAGGCCGCGGCATGACCCTCGGCCAGGCTGCGCTCAAGTGGGTGCTGGCCGAGCCTTCGGTGACGTCGGCCCAGCCGAACATCTACGACGTCGAGCAGCTTGAAGAGTTCGCCGCCGCCCCTGACAAGCCTGACCTCACGCCCGACGACCTCGCCCGAGTGGCCGAGCTCTATGCCGCCGGTTTCCACCTGGAGAAGGCCCCATCCTCCGCTTAGTTTTCGGACCGAGCACAGATGCCGATCCGTGCCATCTTGCGAGCGAAGGATCTTCTCACTGCCGCACCACTTGTCGTCTTCGAGCGGTGACCGACACGCGAGAGGGCGCGTTCCAGGCCATGATGGCGGCCGCCGAGGTGAGCCCGCCGTGACCATCGCACCGCGAGATCCCGCTCGGTCCGGGGACCCCGTCCGAGCTGCGCTGGGCGAGCTGTTCGGGCACGCCGACTTTCGCGAGGGGCAGGAAGCGATCGTCCGAGCGTTGCTCGGCGGTGAGGACGTCCTGGCGATCATGCCAACCGGAGCCGGCAAGTCGCTCTGCTATCAGCTCGCCGCGATGCTTCTGCCAGGCTGCACGGTGGTCATCTCGCCACTCCTGGCGCTGATGAAGGACCAGATCGACTCGTTACCGGAGCCAGTCCACGAACGCACTACGGTCCTGAGCAGCCTCGTCGACCGCGACGAATTGGCCCAGCGGCAGGAAGACCTGGCCGTCGGCCGTTACAAGCTGGTATACGCGACGCCCGAGCGGCTGCGGCAGCGCGCATTCATCGAGGCCTTGCGTGGGAGTGGCGTGTCGATGCTGGTCGTCGATGAGGCCCACTGCCTGTCACTCTGGGGTCACGACTTCAGACCCGACTACCTGTTCGTGCGGCAGGCGCTCGAACTGCTCGGTGAGCCGCGGCTGCTGGCGATGACGGCGACGGCGACGCCGGCGATCCAGGCAGAGCTCCGCGAACGATTCGGCCGACGGCTGACGATCCTGACGACGGGCGTCCTGCGGCCGAACCTGCGGCTAGAGGTCAGGTCACTCGCCGACCGCGAGGCCAAACTGCGCGAGTTGGTCACCTTCTGTCGGGCCGAGCGCGGTAGCGGGATCGTGTATGTCGCCAGCCGCGAGCAGGCCGAGCAGTTGGCCCAGCTCCTCCGACGCCAGGGGATCGGCGCCGGCCACTATCACGCCGGGATGGACCGCGGCGAGCGCGAAGCAGCCCAGAACGCCTACATGCTGGACCGCACGCGGGTCATGGTGGCCACCACGGCATTCGGGATGGGGGTCGACAAGTCGAACGTCCGCTTCGTCGTCCACTTCAGTCCGCCGCGCTCCCTGGAGGCGTACGTCCAGGAATCGGGCCGGGCCGGCCGCGACGGCCGTCCGGCCCTCTGCATGCTCTTCGAGTCGCGCAGCGACCGAACCAACCTTCGGCGCTGGATCCGTGACGACGCACTCGGAGTCGATTTCCTGCGGCGGGTGTACGCTCAGGTCCGGAGCACCGCCGATCACGCCTACTCCCTGACGACGGTCGAAGATGTCGCGCGCCGAGTCGCCGACGACCCGGACGGCCGCGCCGACGAGACCGAAGTGCGCGCCGCCGTGAGCCTGCTCGAACGGGTGGGCTTGCTGCGCCGCCACCTGGATCTGCCGCGCTCGCTGGCCCTCGAGCTGATCGTCGAGCCGTCGGCGATTCCTAAAGAGGCGGCCGACCTGCGCCGGCTGATTGACGATGCCGGCCTGGAACGCGGCCGATCCCTGGCCGGCCAGACGCTACGGCTGGCGGACCAGGCCGGCGTCGCGCCCGAACAGTTCGAGGCGCGGGTGCTGGCCTGGCGGACCTCAAAGCTTGTGCGCGCTCACCTGGCCGGCCGCGAAATGCTGCTGGAAGTGCTGCCGTCGCCCGCCGACGCGCCCAAGCGCGTAGCTGACGTGCTCGACGCCTGGCAGCAAGCCCAGGATCGGCGGCTGGATGACCTGCTGGCCTACCTGGACACGGATCGCTGTCGGCACGCGGTCATCGCGGACCATTTTGGCGTGGCCACGGACGACCGATGCGACATGTGCGACGTCTGCGCGCCAAGCGAGGTGGACCAGGTGCGACCTGGCCACGCGCCCACGACCACGGTACATCGGACCGTCACCGACGTTCATCCGGGCGACCTGATCCTGGACTGCGTCAAGACGCTGCCGTTCCGCGTGGGCAAGCGGAAGCTGGTGTTCATCCTGCGAGGGTCGGTCCAGAGCCCGATCGGCCCGGACCGCTGCGCCCGCTTCGGCACACTTGGCCACCTGCCGGGAGCGCACGTCGAGCGCGAGATCGAGCGGCTCGTCGAGGGCGGCTACCTGGCGCGCGACGAGGGCGAGCTCCCGACGCTCAGGATCACGGCCAAGGGGTTGGACAAGCCGCCCGACGCCCCGCCCGCGCCCTCCCGTCCAAGACCCGTGCTCGAGACGGGTGCCCGCGCGAGAGGCGCAGGAGCGACTTCGTCACCTCGCGGCGAACGCCAGGACGCTCCGCGCGACGCCGACGATGAGGCGCTGTTTGGACGCCTCCGCGCCTGGCGCCGCATCCAGGCTGACTTGGAGCGTGTCCCGCCATACGTCGTCTTTCACGACGCGGTCCTCCGAGAGATCGCCCGTCAGCGCCCGGCCGATGAGGCTGCATTGAGCCAGGTGCCCGGCATTGGTCCGGCGAAACTCGAGCGCCACGGCCGCGCGGTCCTCGACATCCTCGCTGGTGACGCGCCGTCGTAGGGGCGCATGGCACGCGCCCCTACGCGCTACCCGGTAACCCGCGACGCCGCACATCCTGGGCGACGCGACGGTTCTCGGCGGCCGTCGCCTCACGGTGTGGGATCGGCTCAAACTCGCTCGATGCGTCATGCATCAGCGTTGGCAGCGGCTCCGGCGCGCTCGAGCGCCAGCGGTCCAGCCAGGGTTGCGGGACGCGCTCGGGGAGCGGCTGGTCGCTGATCGCCGCCCAGACTGAGGTCCAGGCACGCGGTACGACGTTCCACAGGGCGTAGCCGCCCCCGCCAACGGCAATCAAACGGCCGTCACACAGCTCGTGCGCCAGTTCGTGAGCGCGCCGCGCCATGTGCTCGTAGGTCAAGGTCAGCGCGTGAAGGTGCGTCAGCGGGTCGAGAGCATGACCATCGCAGCCGTTCTGCGCGACAATCACGTCCGGCCGGAAAGCGCGTGCCAGCTCGGGCACGACGAGGTCGTAGCATTCCACCCACGACGCATGATCGGTGTACGGTTGGAACGGGACATTGATCGCGTAGCCGAAGCCGTCACCACGGCCCTGCTCGGAAGGGCTGCCGGTGCCGGGAAAAAGGTAGCGGCCAGTCTCATGGAGTGAGATCGTCAGAACCTTCGGGTCTTCATAGAAGATCCATTGAACGCCGTCGCCGTGGTGAGCGTCGGTGTCGACGTACAGGACCCGGAGGCCGTGCTGCCGGAGCCAGGCGACGCCCACGGCCGCGTCGTTGTAGATGCAGAAGCCGGATGCGAGCCGACGGTTGGCGTGATGGAGCCCGCCGCTGGGATTGAAGGCGTGCATCGCACCACCATTAAGCACCAGCTCGGCCGCCCGGAGCGTCCCACCCACCACGAGCGATGTCGCCTCGTGCATGCCGGCAAAGATGGGATTGTCCGAGGAGCCCAGGCCGTACTCCGGTTCAGAGGAACCGCGGCGCGGATGGGCGCTGAGCTCGCGGACCCGCTCGACGTACGGCGCATCGTGCGCCAGGAGCAGCTCGCCCTCCGTTGCGACGCGTGGCGCCTCGCGGAACGCATCAGGCCCGGCGAGGAGCCCGCAGGCTTCGATCAGCGAATCGGTCAGCGCCAGGCGGATCGGATTGAGCGGATGCTCCTCGCTGAGCTTGTACCGGAGGTACTCGGGAGAGTACACGAACGCGGATCGGCAGGGCACGCGTCACCTTTCCGGTGCTGGTCACGGGTCAGGAAGTATAGCTGGGCTGTCGGCGAGGTCCCGAGTGCTCCCCCGGGAGGATTGCGTGAACGTGGACTGCGCACGCGTGTGCTTGTGCCCTACTCGGCCGCCCGGCTAGCCTGTATCTCCGGTCGGAGGGCATCATGGCTGACGCGGCGCCGGCGCCAGTCACCGGCGCGCGGGCGAAGCTGACATTCCGAGTTGCGCTGTATCTGTTCGTCTTCCTGGCAGGGACGCTCGTCCTCAGCATCGGCGTGGCACTGGCCTTCGGACCGGGGCTGTTCGGCCAGGCCGGGCTCGCTGGCGCCAGCGTCGTCGGGCCGGCCGGTGTACTGATCGCCGCTGTGACCAGTGGAGCCGCGGGCGCGACGACCTGGCTATTCTTACATTGGGAGCGGCGGCCGTGGAGCACCGTCGGGCTTGACAGACGGGCCGGTTGGATGGCCGAGCTGGCGGCGGGGATCGGGCTCGGCGCTGCGCTGATGGCTGCGATCACGGCGCTGGAGATCGGCACCGGCTGGTACCGCTTTGACGGGACCGTCCCCGCCGTGGCAGCGGTTCGCGACCTCGGTTTCGGGCTCGTCGTCTACGCCGCGGTGGCCTTCGGAGAGGAGCTGGTGACTCGTGGCTACGTACTCCAGCGACTGGCTGAGGGCTGGGGTCGTGGTTGGGCAACCGTGCTCAGCTCGCTCATCTTCGGCCTGCTCCACATCGGCAATCCCGGGAGCGGACCCATTCCAATTCTGGGCATCTTCATGGCCGGGCTGATGCTCGCCCAGGCCTACTGGTCATCGGGGCGTCTGTGGCTCCCGATCGGACTGCACTGGGCCTGGAACTACTTTCAAGGCCCGGTATTCGGCTTTCCGGTCAGTGGGACCGGCGCCAGCGGCCTGCTCCGGCTCGTACCGGTCGGCCCGGAGCCGCTGACCGGCGGGTCGTTCGGCCCCGAAGCCAGCCTGATCGGCGCAGGCGCGTGCCTGGTTGGGTTCATCGTCCTCGTCCGGTCCCGTGTGGCCGCGCGCGTGTAGGGGCGCCCGTCGTGCACTCGAGCGACTCCAGCAAGCAGGACGAGCGTGCGCCCATGTAGCCCTCGCGGCAAGGACGGGCGCACATCAACCGCCTTGACGCAATCGCCTCAGGGTGTATGCCTCAAGGGCGAGGATGATGACGGGTCGGCCAGACGCCGAGAGTGCCATCGACCACAGCGCGTGGCTCGGCACTGCCATCAGCAGGCACGACATACACGCGGCCGCGAGCCGGGCCGGCCGGCTTCGCACCGCCATCGGGCGCAACGTCGGCATACGTCACGTAGCGGCCGTCGGGCGACCAGACGCCGTGCGACTGCGTGTACTGGTCGAAGAAGGCGAAGTAGCGGATCTGCTCCTCGCTCGGTAGGAACTGGGAGATGCGCCTCGGGTTCTTTCCAGCCGCGTCGACGACGTACCATGCCAGGGCCTGGGCGCGCCGATCGACCGCCGCGAACGCCAACTTCTCGCCGTCTGGCGACCAGAAAAACGCCATGACCGGGTCGCGAGTGACCTGGACGCGTTCGTTGCCGTCGCTCTTGACGATGTCCAGTCCCTGGTAGAAGAGCCGCTCGCCTGGCGCGCGGCTACTGAAAGCCAGGTGCTCGCCGCCAGGCCGCCAGACAAAAGCGCCTTCATCCGAGAGCGGCGCGATCCGCACGCTGTCCCCACCGCCCGCGTTCGCCACGGTCAGAACCGAGCCACCGCCGGGCGCCTCGGCGACGAGCGCCACGCGACCTCCGTCTGGCGACCAGGACGGCGCGCGAAAGTCAGCTGGATGGAGGCCGAGCAGGCGTGGGCCTTCGACGGCGCCCGGTCGAGTTACCACCATCTCGGCGCGCGGGTTCGAGCGATGGTCGCCGCCGATGTGCAGCAGGACCTCCGAGCTATCCGGCGACCAGGCGTAGTAGAGCGGATTACCTTCGGCCAGCTTGCGCGGGGCACCGGTTCCGACCGGGTCAATCAGCCACAGCTCCAACCCTTCGCGACGCTGCGCCAGCAGTGTCAGCGTCGATCCGTCAGGCGACCACGACATGTAGATCGGCGCCAGGTCCTGGGACTCCCAGACTCGGCGAAGACTCGATCCGTCCGGTTCGACGGTCCAGACCTCGCCGGACGGCGTTATCTCGCCCGCGCCCGAGCGGAGCCTCGTGAAGGCCAGCCGGGAGCCATCCGCGGTCCAGGTAGGCCAGCGCGAAACCCGTGCCTCGCGGGCGACCGCCTGCTCGCCGGGTACAACGTCTACCCGGGCGGGGTCACCACCCTCGAGAGCAACGGTGTAGACGTGGTTGTCCTCGGCGACATACGCGAGGCGGCCGGCCGAGACTTCTTGCTCCTTGACGGCCACGCCGGGACGTGGACCGCCCCCTGCACAGCCCGAGAGAACCAGGACATGAAGAAACGCCGCTCCGAGCACCAGCGTGCCAGGCACGTCCCTTCGATGGGGTCGGGGCATCTGGGACTCCGAAGCGCGTGGCCCTAGTGGTGATCAGGCAACGCCGCGCTGCTGCTCGGCGAGCCGCCGCTCGGCCAGTCGTTTGGGAGGTCGACCGCGGCGTGGACGATCCTCCAGGAAGTCCACCCGCGCGTACTCCTGGCGCAGCTCGAACTCGTCCGTGAACGTCGGGCCGCCGCACCGCTGACATTTGACCTGGGTGCGATCCGGTATCCGAATCTCGGCGGACGAGTCGACCGCTTTGAACGTTGTCGTCGGATGCCGGCCACCGCGTTCGACCCGGGCTACGCCGGAGATGTGGCCGCAATGGAAGCACTTGATGTCCGCTTCGAGATAGGTCCGGGTAGGAGCTGTCATCAACCGCCCTCCTTGTGGACGCGTCACACAGAACAACGTGGGTGAGTGGCCACGTATTCCCGCGACGACAGCTCCTGCTCGACGGCATCCATGAGAGGGACGAGAGTCCGCTCAGAGAAGTCGAACCGGATGTCGGCGGCCTCGAAGAGCTCGGGGAGCGGGCGGCTACCGCCGAGGCCGAGCGCGCGGCGGTAGTTGGCGATCGCGCCCTTCGGATCCTGCTTCGCCTGGAGCCAGATCTGGAGCGCGCCCAACTGCGCAATGGCGTACTCGATGTAGTAGAACGGCGTGCCGAAGAGATGACCCTGGCGCTGCCACATCACGTCACGGGCCGGCACCCAGCCTTGCCAATCCAATCGATGGTAGAAGCGGTCCAGCAGGCTAACCCAGACATCGCGGCGATCCTCACGGCCGTGGCCCGGATGGGTGTAGAGCCAGTGTTGAAACGCGTCGACGATGGCGATCCAGGGGAGCAAGGCGATGACGTCTTCCAGATGCTTGCGAGCGGCGCGGTCCGCATCCTCAGCGCTGTAGAAGACGTCCAGGTGAGGCCGGCCGAGATGCTCCATCGCCATGCTGGCGACCTCGCAAAATTCGAACGGCGCGTGGCGATAAAGGCGGAGCGGCAGCGTGCGGGTCGCGGCGGCGTGCAGCGCGTGGCCGCCCTCGTGGAGAAGTGTCTCGACGTCCCGCTGGACGCCGGCCGCGTTCATGAAGATGAACGGCTCGCGGATCTCGTCCAGCGTGTACTGGTACCCACCAGGCGCCTTCCCTTTGCGGCTCTCCACGTCGAGTGCGCCGCGAGACCGGAGCCGGGCGAACTCTCGAGCAAAGTCGGGATCGAGCCGGCAGAAAATCGTCTCGACGCCCTGGCAGAGCGCTTCAGTGGTGTCGAACGGCCGCAGCGGCGGGCGATTGGTTGGGTCGACCGCCAGGTCCCAGGGCCGCAGCACCGGCACGCCGAGAGCCCGCCTACGGCGCTCGTCAAGGCGGTCTCGCAACGGGACCACCGCTCGAGCGACCGCGTCATGAAAGCGCAGGCAGTCTTCAGGCGTGTAGTCGAATCGCGCGCGCGACTTCCAGGCATAGGCACGGTAGTCTTCAAGGCCGGCGTTGTCGGCGACGCGCCGGCGCAGGTGGAGCATCTGCTCGAAGATCGTCTCCACCGCCTCACGGTCCTGGAGCCGTCGCGACGCGACGGCCTCCCACGCCTCGCGCCGTAGCTCCCGGTCTGGCTCCTCCTGAAAGCGTGCCATCTGCGGCAGCGTGAGCTCCTCACCGCGGAAGCGGACGGTCATCGCTCCGCAGATCTTGTCGTACTGCTGGTCCAGGGTGGTCAGCTCCGTCTGGAGCGGGACGTTCTCAGCGCGGAATAGCTCCACCTCGGCAGCGGTGTGGCGGTCGAACACGGCGTACAGGGAACGGTCAAATGATGTCCGGTGCGGAGATTGGAGGTAGCGCTGCTTGAGGCGCTGCCAGCGTGGCTCGCAGCGCGGCTCGATCTGCTCGACAACCTGAAGGTAGCGCCGCTCGATCTCCGGGTCGTCGGTATGGCAGGTCATGTCGATGTAGCACCTGGCAGCGTACTCACCGAGGACCGATTGGAGTTCATCCAGATCGTGGAGCCAGGCTTCGAGAGCGTCCGCTGAGGCCATCTCGCGGGCGTCCAGGCGGTCAAAAAGTGGCTCGACCTGGGCCCAATCGGATGGATCGAAGTCGGCCGGAACGAAGCGTCGAGCACAAGTGGTGGTAGTCATGGTGCTAGGATACCCTACCCTGCCCTCGCCCTCTGTCGGTGCCAGTCGCGGGACAGGTGCGATTGACGCTCGGAATCGATCAGTCGTATCATCCCGCTGCCTCCCTCCCGCCGGCGGTCGGGACTCGGGGTCCGAGCCGAACGGAGAAATCAATGCGCGGGTTGATGGACAAGTTCGGGATCGCTCTTGAGTTGCTGGGCTTCCTCTGGGCGCAACGACTCTGGTGGATGATCCCTCTTGTCGTGATGCTGCTCTTGCTGGCGCTGCTGATCGGATTCGCGTCGGCCACCACGCTCGGCCCGTTCATCTACCCCTTGATCTAACTCCAGGCGCGGCTCGCAGGGGCGACCACGGCCACCGCGCTCGGGCACGCCCTGGAATGGGACCGGGGAGCTTGCGCCTTGAGCTGCTAGGACGCCCGATCCACCTGTGCGGAGGCCTCCTGCTGAGCTTCCAGCACCGCCGCCAGGAAGAGGCGATGAAAGCGGTCGTCGCCGCTCAGCTCCGGGTGGAAGCAGCTGACCAGCAACCGAGCCTGGCGCGCCGCCACGATCGTGCCATCCTCGAGCCAGGCTAACGGTTCGACGCCAGGGCCGACCGAGCGGATGGCGGGAGCTCGGATGAAGATCGCCCGAAAGGGTGCCTTGCCGAGTGAGTCGATCCGCAGATCGGTCTCGAAGCTCTGGAGCTGACGGCCGAAGGCATTGCGTTCGACTTGTAAGTCCATCGTCGCGAGGAGCGGTTGACTCAGACCACCAATGTCACGCGCCAGCAGAATCGTTCCAGCGCAGGTGCCGTAGATCGGCAGACCACTCCCAATAAGCCGGCGGAGCGGCTCGAGCAGCTGGAACTCCTCCAGCAGCTGGCCAATCGTCGTGCTCTCTCCGCCGGGGATGATCAGCCCATCCAAACTCTGAAGTTCGCCTGGCAGGCGAACCTGGCGGGCCTGAGCGCCGAGCCGTTCGAGCGCCTGGACATGCTCGATGAAGGCCCCCTGGAGGGCGAGCACTCCGATCGTCAGGCGGGAGAAGTCGTCAGTCATGCCATGCACCTCGTGGGTGAGCGACACGGCCGTGGCTGTTTGGGGGCCTCAGCGCGTCCGCGCAGCGGCCCCACGCTGAAGTCCCCCAGCAACAGTCCCTACCAGCCTCGGGCGGCCATCAGCTCGCGCTCCGGGATCGCGCCGAGCTCGATACCAGGCATGGCCTTGCCGAGATGCTTGGACACTTCGGCGATGATCTTCGGCTCGCGGAAGTGGGTCGTCGCCTTGACGATCGCCGCCGCGGTCCGTGACGGATCCTCGCTCTTGAAGATGCCCGATCCGACGAAGACACCCTCGGCACCAAGCTGCATCACCAGCGCCGCGTCGGCCGGGGTGGCCACCCCGCCGGCGCAGAATAGCACGACCGGCAGCTTGCCTTCCCCGGCGACTTCACGGACCAGCTCGTAGGGCGCGCCGAGCCGCTTGGCCTCGGACATCCACTCTTCGGGGCCAAGGATCCCAAGCCTCTTGATTGTGCTGGTGATCGCGCGCAAGTGACGGACGGCTTCGACGATGTTGCCCGTCCCGGCCTCACCCTTGGACCGGATCATCGCCGCGCCCTCGCCGATCCTACGCAGCGCCTCTCCCAGATCGGTCGCACCGCAGACGAACGGAACCTTGTACGCGTGCTTGTCGATGTGATTGACCTCGTCGGCCGGGGTCAACACCTCGGACTCGTCGATGTAGTCGACGCCCAGCGCTTCGAGAACCTGCGCCTCGCCAAAGTGGCCGATTCGCGCCTTGGCCATGACTGGGATGGTGACCGCATCCATGATCTGCTCGATCAACTCTGGGGGGCTCATCCGTGCGACGCCACCCTGGGCGCGGATCTCGGATGGGACGCGCTCCAGGGCCATGACGGCGCAGGCGCCGGCATCTTCGGCGATCCGCGCCTGCTCTGGTGTGACGACGTCCATAATGACGCCGCCCTTGAGCATCTGCGCGAGCCCCTTCTTGACCGTATACGTCGCCTCTTGCATCGCCATCTCCTCCAGCGAATCGCCGTTCTGCCGCGGCCTGAGGTTGCCTCGGCCACTATCTGAGCAGGACTGTAGGTCATCTGAGTGGACTTGTACAAGGTCCACTAGTGTGCCACACTATGATACCACTGGGAGTGGAGGTGACCCGGGTGGCCGAGGCGCTGGCGATCCCGTTGCACGAGGGCACGCCCCCCTCGCTCCAGCAGCAGCTCTACACTCGGCTCCGTGAGGATATCCTCAGCGGGCGGCTCCGTCCCGGCGAGAAGGTGCCGGCTACCCGGGCACTGGCTGTCCAGCTCGCCGTCTCTCGGACGACAGCCGTGCTGGCCTACGATCAACTGCTGGCTGAAGGGTACATCGAGGCGCGGCGTGGCGCGGGGACGTTCGTCTCGCGCCAGCTCCCCGACGATGCATTCAAGGCGGCCTCCGAGGAGCGCCGCTTGGGCAGCGGCGCAGCCGGCCAGAGTGGACCGAGCACGCCAAGCCGGTCCGCACTCGCGCGGCACGCGCCGCGTCGTCTGTCGCGCTGGGGCAGCAACCTCGGGGCCGTCGGATCGCTGATGACCGAGCGAGAGGTGCGCCTGCCGTTCGACTTCCGCCCCGGTCGTCCCGATTGGGATGCCTTCCCGCACCAGCTCTGGAGCCGCCTGGCCGCCCGCCGCTGGCGTCGACGCTCGGCTGACCTTGCGACCTACGGCGAGGCAGCTGGCTACCGTCCGCTTCGCGAGGCGATTTCCACCCACCTGGGCCAGTCGCGGGGTGTGCATTGCACCTCCAAACAGGTGGTCGTCGTCAACGGCTCGCAGCAGGGCGTCGATCTGCTGATCCGGCTCTGGCTCGATCCGGGCGACCGCGCTGCACTGGAAGAGCCCGGCTATCCCGGTGCCGCGCTGGCGCTGCGTGCCAACGGCGTCACGGTCTGCCCGATCGCGGTCGACGACGATGGCATCGACGTCGGCGCGCTCGGCCCGGCGGACGCGGCCGACGCGCCGAGGCTGGTGTACGTGACGCCCTCGCACCAGTTCCCCACGGGCGCCACGCTGAGCCTTCCGCGTAGGCTGCGGCTCCTGGAGTGGGCCGCGCGCCGCGGGGCTCTGGTGGTCGAGGATGATTACGATAGCGAGTTTCGCTACAGCGGCAGACCCCTGGAGTCGCTCCAGGGCCTGGACGTCAACAGCGTCGCGGCATATGTCGGCAGCTTCTCCAAGGCGCTGTTCCCGCCGTTGCGAGTCGGCTTCGTCGTCCTTCCGCCCGAGTTAGCCGAGCCGTTCGTCGCTGCTAAGTGGCTGGCCGACCGGCAGACCGCGACCCCGGACCAGCAGGTGCTGAGCGACTTCATCCAGGAAGGGCATTTCGACCGCCATCTGCGACGGATGCGGCGTCTGTACGGCGCTCGGCGGGATGCGCTGCTTGCCGCGCTGCGGCAGCATCTCGGAGGGCTCGTGACGCCTGGTGGTGATGGAGCCGGCCTCCACCTGATCGCCTGGCTGCCGCCGGGATCGGATGCCGCGGGCATCGCCGCGCGCGCGGCCGAGCTTGGGGTGGCGGCACCAACACTCGACCCGTACTATCAAGGGGCGAGCGGCCGACCCGGTCTGATGCTCGGCTTTGCCGCGCTGGACGAGCCTCGCATCGTCGAGGGTGTCCGGCGGTTGGCGGAGGCCGTCGCGGTGGGACAAGGTCCCGGGACCAGGGCAACGTCTTTTGCCTTCCAGTCGGCATCACGGTGCTGACGTACACGACGCCACGATGTTGAAGGGCCGCCCCCTGAGCGCCAGCGACTCCCGCGATAGATACGACGGTGCGCCGGAACCCGTCCTGGAGCCCGAAGATGCGCTCACCGGGCGTGACGCCGTCAACCTCTACGTCCGGACCTACAACACTATCCTCCGCAGCTCAGGTGACGTGCCGGTTCGCGCGTTCGAGCCGGCTCACCTGAGCACCGGCTCGAGCCTCCATCGTGGCGCAGGGTCGTCTCGGCCCGACGCCGGCGCGTTTATCTACTCGATCCAGCGGCTACCAGCCTGCATCCACCGCGTGGAGCGGGTACTCCTGGGACAGCTTCCGGAACAGTTGGGCGGTTTACACGGGCGGGATTGACGATTGGACCGAGGTCGAGGCACCAGGACGGCGCCGCCGATGGCACTGGGACGGCGCGGGCACGCTAGCAGTCTCGATCGCAAGTCCATCCGACTTAGACGACGTGATCCCAACCCTGGTGGCGTACCAGATCGAGTGGAACACGCTGCATCAAGTGATTCACGATGATCCCGAGCTTGGCGCGGAGCTGGCGCGATCAGCCCCGCTAGGCGAAAGCCAGCTCGCCGGGTTGGGACCGCGGCTGCGCCTTCCGGCCGAGGACTGGGCCCGGTTGCGGGCGATCTGGGGCGCTGAGACATGGCCGATGCTGGCCGAGATCGCGCGGGCCGAGCAGGACTTCCGCGTGCGGATGCTCGGTGGGACGCACGTCGGCTACGCCAAGCTGACCCATCGTTGGTGGCAGCCGATTGGCGCGTATCTCGCTGCGCATGGACTCGAGGATCGGCCGACCTACTTCGTCTCCTCCAACCCGCACGCGCTGGTCAACTTGGTGTCAGGCTACGTCCGCCGACGCGCTGACAGCTTGTGGAGCTACCTGGAAGACGGCGAGGAGCGGGAGCTGGCCGAGCTGCGCGGCGCCCGCGAACGCGGCAATCCGGAGAACGTGCTCTACTACGCCGCGCGACTCTGGCACACCAGGCACAAGGAGGCGCCGGCCAAGGACGTCCGGACAGCTGAAGAGGCCGAGCGAGGGATCGTGACGATCCAGCCAGGGGCGGGACTGGACGTCTGCGCTCAAGTGATCGATCTGGCTCGGGTGCGGTCCGAGGACCTCGACCCACGGATTGCCGAGCTAAGCCCCATACTGGGTCGTTCTGACGCCGTGATCGTGAACGTGGATTATCCACTCGGGATGGCGGCCTATTACGTCCTGCGCGAGGTGGTCGAGCGGGTCCCGCACCTGGCCGGCGTCTACGTGTTGGGCAAGGCGGCGACGCTCAACGGCGCCGTCGGCGACGTGATGCTCTCGGACGTCGTCTTCGACGAGCATACCGGCAACGTCTACTCGTTCCCGAACGTCCTCGGCTACGACGACGTGGCGCCCTGGCTCGAGCGTGGCTCGGCGCTCGACAACCAGAAAGCCGTCGCTGTGCGCGGGACGTTCCTCCAGAACCGCGAGTTCCTGGAGTTCTTCTACCGCGAGGCCTACACCGTCGTCGAGATGGAAGCCGGACCGTATCTGAGCGCGGTGTACGAGGCGACCTATCCCGCCCGCCACCCACTGGCGGAGGCGGTCCACTTCCGCCGCCTGCCGTTCGACTTCGGGTTGATCCACTATGCCTCAGACACTCCCTACACCCGTGCGCGGACGCTCGGCAGTCGCCGCCTGTCCTTCGAGGGAATCGACTCAACGTACGCCTCCGCTGTAGCGATCCTCCGTCGGATTCTCACCCGCGAAGCTATCAGGCTGGGTCCAATCGGGGCGCCTTCCGCGTAGCGGCCCTCTGTTACAATCCGCGTCCATGGGTCCTCTGGTCGGGTTGATCATGGGCTCCTCGTCCGATTGGGAGACGATGACCCACACGGCCGCCACGCTCGAGCGGCTGGGCGTCCCGTACGAGGCGCGGATCGTCTCGGCGCACCGCACGCCCGACTTGCTTCTGGAGTACGCGGCGAGTGCCGAGGAACGGGGCATCGAGATCATCATCGCCGGGGCGGGCGGCGCGGCCCACCTGCCGGGCATGGCTGCGGCGAAGACGATCCTGCCGGTCCTGGGCGTCCCAGTTCAGTCGCGGGCGCTCAACGGACTCGACTCGCTGCTCTCGATCGTCCAGATGCCGGCTGGCGTGCCGGTCGGGACACTGGCGATTGGGCGAGCCGGAGCGGTCAACGCCGCGCTGCTGGCGGTGAGCATCCTCGGGGCCAGTCATCCACACTTCCGCGAGGCAGTTCGGACCTACCGCTGCGAGCAGACCGCGGCGGTCCTCGCCGAACCGGACCCCGGAGCAAGACCGCGGGAGTCCAGGTGATCGTTGGCGTCCTTGGTGGCGGGCAGCTTGGGCGGATGCTCGCAATGGCCGGCCACCCGCTCGGGATCCACGTACGCTGTTTGGACCCGTCGCCGACCGCGCCGGCCGGCCCACTGGCCGAGCTGCTCGTCGGGTGCTACGACGACCCCCACTCGCTGGCGAAGCTGGCCGATGACGCCGACGTCATCACCTACGAATTCGAGAACGTGCCGGCCGAAACGGCTCGCATGCTGGCCACGCGCATCGCGGTCTGGCCACCCGCGGCGGCGCTCGAAGCCGCCCAGGACCGCCTGGCCGAGAAGACGCTCTTCCGTCAGCTTGACATCCCGACCCCCGTGTTCGTGCCGGTCGAGAGTCGAGCCGATCTCGAGGCAGCAGCGGCCCGCCTGGGCCTGCCCGCGATGTTGAAGACCCGGCGTCTGGGCTACGACGGTAAGGGCCAGGCCATCTTGCGCGTCGCTCACGATGCTGACCGGATCTGGCAGGCGCTGGGCGGCGTGCCCAGCCTCCTCGAAGCGTTGGTGCCGTTTGAGCGGGAGCTGTCGATCCTAGCCGTGCGCGCCCGTGATGGCGTTGTTCACTGTTATCCGCCAGTCGAGAATCTTCATCGCAACGGGATCCTGCGCCGAGTCCTGGCGCCGGCTCCATCCCTCAAGCCCAAGCTGGTGGCCAGAGCCGAGCAGTACGCGGCGCGGCTCATGGATGCGCTCGACTACGTCGGGGTGCTCGCGCTCGAGCTGTTCGAGCAGGGCGGAGAACTGCTGGCGAACGAGATGGCGCCGCGCGTCCACAACTCGGGCCACTGGACTATCGAAGGGGCTGAGACGAGCCAGTTCGAGAATCACCTGCGCGCCGTACTCGGCCTCCCGCTCGGCTCAACCAACGCTCGGGGCCACAGCGCGGTGGTCAACCTGATCGGCAGCGTGCCTAGAACACAGGACGTCCTGACGATCGATGGGGCACACCTGCACCTATACGGGAAAGCCGCACGTCCTGGACGCAAGCTGGGCCACGTGACCATTACCGCAGACGGCGTCGAGCAGCGGGACAGCCGGCTCATCGCCCTGTCGCGCGTCATCAACCCCTCGTAGGTACGCCCTCAGACTGGTGGGCACGCGTCCAGTCAGTCCTCGGCGAGCAAGTAGCCCCAGTTGCTCGGCTCGCCGAGCGGGGCGCCCGCGGCGTCGACGCCGGTCACACGCCAGCGGTACAAGCCTGGCGGGGCGGATGCGGGCTTGCCGAGCCGGCAGGTCGGGCCGACGGCGACCGCCTCGGCGTGCCACTCCCAGGGCCACCCCTCGCCCGTGCCACACCGGCTTCGGCTTTCACCGCTGTAGCCGTGCGCCGACGTCGCCTCCACGCCCACCGGGCCCATCGCCACGACGTAGCCAGCCGCGCCGTCCACCTCGTGCCAATGCAGGTCGACCCGCTCGGGGGAGGCTGCTTCGAGCACCGTCAGCGTCCCGGGCTCAAGCAACACCGGCCGAAGCGCCGGAGCGGTCCTGAGTATGACCCGACCAAAGACGTGGCCGGACCCACCTCTTAGGGCGACGTCGCGAATGCGGAAGTCACCATACCCGCCGTACTGGCCCCGAGCGAACCGGGGATCTGGCAGCACAAACGCATGCGAGCGCCAGGTGCCGGTGCCTTCGAACAACACCGGCGCAGTCTGCTTGAATCTCCCTCCCCGCGCCACGCCGGGGTCGTCGCTGTCGTACTCGACGAGAAAGCTGCCCTCGCCGTCGTCGAAGTACTCTACTATCACCTCGACGGGTCCCGCTTCGGCAGCCTTCAGGCGCAGGGGCAGGACAAAATGGAAGTAGCCGACCCCCTCTTGAGGCTCGGGCAGTGGGACGGCGCCGGGGCGGCGGTCGGCAATGGCCCAGGTCCCGAGATCCTGCCAGGCATGGGTAAGCCAACCAAGGTAGTCAGCCCGCCGATTGCCGAGGTCGACCACGCCATCCCGCGGATGATCGTTGCCGAGTTGATGAAAGAGACGGACGTAGCGGCGGGTGATGTCCAGGTATGTTCGTCCATACTCTTCGGTCTCGGCGATTGCGGTCCCTTCCCACAGCTCGTTCCAGGTCTCCAGTAGCACCCAGGGTGAGCCACTGAGGACCGCGGTGCGCAGGTCGCGAGCGTACGTCTTGCCGTCGTCGCGGTCGCGGTGGTAGCCTGGCCTTCCCTCAAGGCGCAGGTCGTCGTAGCCTGGGCCGAGGGCGACCGTTCGGCCCTGGAAGCGCGGACCGTTCAGCGCGGCGCCCCACTCGAACACGTCGTCGGTCTCCAGCGTCATGTCCGAGCGTTCCGCACGCACGTCCCAGGTCCGCTCGCGGACGATGTAGGGTCGACTCCCGAGCCGCTCTTCCAGTCGGGCGTACAGCCAGGGGAATGTATCCTCGTCGAAGCGCAGCCGGTGGTCATCCTCGGTATCTGGCCGCCAGATGAAGGCTAACGGGCGACCGTCGATCAGCGCCCGATGGCAGGGTGGGACGCGATCGAAGAAGCCGGTGATCTGCTCGGCCAGCAGTTGGCGTCCCGGCTCGCGAGTCCAATCCGCCAGGGTCGCATCGTTCGAGACATGCTCCGCGAACAGGTTCGTGTCCAGGAACAGACCGATCGCCGGCGCTTCCGCACCCTCATCCACGAGCGCCTGCCGCGCGGCGACCAGTGTCTCCAGGCCGGTGGTCGACCACGTTGGCCGGTCGCCCCAGTACACCGCCAGCGCGACGTCGATGCCGGCCTCGGCCATGTCCGTTAGCTGGCGGCGGTGCCACGCCTGGTCGCGCCAGTCGAGCGGCTGCCCGGTCGGCGGACGCAGCGCGAGGGCCGGCTCGTCGAGACTCGCTGCGTCGTACCAGTAGTACAAGTACGTCATCACGAGCCTGTCGTTGCCTCGGAAGCTACCGGCGCCGCCATTGCCGGGGCATGCTTCGGCGGGCGTGACGGCGTTCACGGTGAGCACCGGGCTGCTCGGCTGCATGCCGAGCATCAGCGCGAGCAGCGCCAGCAGGATCCGCGCTCGTCGGCACGAACGGCCCACACCACCCGCCGAGCCACGGGGTGCACTTCTCCTGAAGAACCTGACCGCGCACGATACAGTCAACGCTGCGGCGTTGGCCGGCGGGAGGTGCCGCCGAACGGGACGGTCATCGGACCAACGGCGCGGACGTCGATCTCGACGAGCGCCGGTCCACTGGCGGCTAGAGCTTCACGCAGCGCTGGAGCGAACCGCTCGGCGCTCTCGACCCGGCGCGACGGCACGCCGAACGCGTCGGCGAGCTTGACGAAGTCCGGATTGACCAGATCGACCGAGGCCATCCGCCGCCCCTCGAACTGCTGATCTTGAATGTTGCGGAGGACGCCATAGCCACCATCGTTGAACAGGAGGATCGCGACGGAGAGCTTCTCCTGAACCGCGGTCGCGAGCTCCGCCAGGTTGTAGACGAACCCGCCATCGCCAGCGATGCAGACCACCTGTCGATCGGGCCGCGCGACGGCCGCGCCAAGTGCCAATGGCAAGCCCGGCCCAATCGCGAGCGAGGCCGAGTGGATTGAGGTCCGCGGTTCGTACACCTCGAGCAGCCGATTGCCCCAGGTATAGGCTGCGATGGTTGCGTCTTTGACGACGATCGCGTCGCGCGGCAGGGCCGTCCGAAGGTCGTCGAGGATGCGATCGTACGGACCGAGTCGAGCACGCAGGGCCCCGCGGGCCTCAGCCTTCGCGCGTCCGACGCGCTCAGCCCAGCCAGGGTCCACGGGAGCTCCGCTCTCGAGCAGTTGGAGGAGCTCCTGGAGCCCGAGCTTGGCGTCGCCGACGACACCCTGGACCACTGGATAGTTGCGGCCAATCTCTTCGGGATCGATGTCCAGGTGGACCATCGTCCGGGGCAGCCCGAGCTGCCAGTTGCGCGTGTTGTACCCCTGGAAGCGGGTTCCGACCGCCAGCAGGACGTCAGCCTCGCCAAGCAGCGCCTGGACTGGCTCTTCCAGAGCCAGGGCGCCGACGCAAAGCGGGTGGTCCTCCGGGATCGACCCGCGGCCATTGATGCTTGTGATCACACCGGCGCCGAGCAACTCGGCAAGCTTCCGAAGCTCGCTCGAAGCCTCCGCGGCAATCACCCCGCCGCCGGCCCAGATCAGTGGACGACGCCCGGCGGCGACGATCTCGGCCGCCCGGGCAAGGTCGTCGGATGAGGGCTCGTCGCGCGGGTATCCCTCGAACACTGGCACGTCGAGCTCTTCGTCGGCGTACTGGAAGTCGATTGGCAGCTCGACGGCGACCGGGCGCTGGCGACCGACGAGCGCTCGGCGGATCGCCTCACCAAGGACAGCCGGAATGTCTTCGGTGCTGTGGGGACGACCGGCCCACTTGGAGCCCGCTTGGAGCAGCGCGAGCTGGTCCTTCGGTTCGTGGATGAACCCCTTGGACTGGCCGAGGTAGCGGGACTCGATCTGGCCGGTCAAGTGGAGGACTGGCGAGCCGGCCCAGTACGCCTCCGCCATCGACCCCATCGCATTGGCGGCGCCGGGTCCGGTGCTGGTGATCGCCACGCCGAGCCGACCGGTCGCACGCGCGTAGCCATCGGCCATCAGCAGCGCGGCCTGCTCGTGCCGAACCGGCACCGGCCTGATCCCCCCCAGACGGTGAATAGCGTCGTAGATCGGGATGTTGTGGACGCTGATGATGCCGAAGACGGTGTCCACGCCGGCCGCCGCCAGCGTCTTGACGATCAGCTCCCCACCCGACATCCTAGCCACCGTACGATCCTCACTCATCCGTCACTTGCCGCGAGAGCAGGATACGCGCTCTGACCGCCACGCTTCCACGCTCGTATTATTATCTCCGCATGGACGCAGAACGCGCCTGGCGTTGCCCGCTCTGCGGATCGACGGCGCTCAGCGGGGCCGACCACCTCCGTGCCGAACATAGCGTTGGCGCCGTAGCCGAAGATCGCTTCGGGCTGCGCGCGGCGACTCGGCCCCCGGCCCGCCCCAGGAGTCCGGCTCGCCGACGTCCCTCGGGCGATGACGAGGAGCTGGTCCTCCCAGCCACGCCGGCGCCGCTGCCGCCAGAGGCCGCCGTGCTGCGGCTCGTCTGCGACGCGCTCGAAGGCACTGACCTGGCCCAGCTCCATGCCCGGCTCACCGACCTGGCCGGCGTTGACGCGGTCGCGATCAACCTGTACGAGCAGACTGTCGATCTCTTCCTGGACCGTCGCCGCGCAAGCCCGCCGCATCTGGTGGCCCTGGCGATAGAGCGAGTCGGCCTGGCCGTCACCACTGCCGAGCTTCACCGAGCACCCGACCCGAGCACCAAAATCGGAGCAGACACCCGGCTGCTGACCGTCACCTAGACCGCCAGAGTCTTCGGACCTACGCTGTTGACTTGACCAATCCGCCATCGACGACGACGATCTGGCCGGTGATGTAGGCCGCGGGCTCTGATGCCAGGAACACGGCCGCGGCCGCCAGTTCCTCCGGCCGACCGTAACGACCCATCGGGATGAGCGCCTCCGATCGACGGCGAACCTCGTCGACGCTCACGCCGAGCTTGTCCGCGGTGCTTCGGTCCACCTGCTCCAGCCGATCGGTCCGAATTCGGCCGGGCGCGATCGTGTTGACCGTCACGCCGTCTGCCGCGACGCCATTCGCGAGCGTCTTGCCCAGCGCGGCCACACCGCTACGGATCGCATTCGACAGCAGCAGGTTGTCGATCGGCTGCTTGACCGACGTTGACGTCAAGTTCAAGATCCGCCCCCAGCGCCGCTCGCGCATGCCGGACACGACCAGCCTGGTCAGCCGGACGGTGCTCAGTAGGTTGAGCTCGAACGCCCGGCTCCAGTCCTCGTCGCTGAAGTCTTCGAAATAGCCAGGCGGCGGCCCGCCGGCGTTGTTGAACAGGATGTCGATCTGCGCCCAGCGCTGCTCGGTTGCGCTGACCACCCGCCGCAGATCTTCGTCGTGCGTCACGTCGGCCAGCAGCGGCAGGACCTCGCCGCCCGCTCTGCGCACCACGTCGTCGGCGGCGATCTCGTCGCCGGCTGCCTTGATCTGTGTCTCGTCGCGTGAAAAGAGCGCGACGCGGACACCCTCGCGCGCCAGGCCAAGGGCCACCGCCTTGCCCAGCCCCTTGCTCGCCGCTGCCACGATGGCAACTCGACCACGCAGCCCAAGATCCATCACTCCACCTCCTCGGACAGCGTAGCAGAGGGTGGAGCTGGCGATTCGGGGGATTAGCTCCCGTACAGGCGGCGATACAGACGGTAGTTCTCGTACACGACCTGGACGTAGTGATTGGTTTCGGCGTACGGGATTTGTTCGGCCCAGACGTCCGGATCCGGGTCGCCAAACTCGCGCAGCCAGCGGTTCGCCGCGCCGCCTCCCGCGTTGTACGCCGCGAGGGCCGGGAAGACACGGCCGTCGTACGCTTTAAGCTGCGTGGACAGGTACGACACGCCGAACTCGACGCTCACGATCGGCCGCAGCAGCTCATCGGGCGTAAAGTCCGACCGGCCGAGCCCGCGGGCTATCTCCTGGCCGGTCGGCGGCATCACCTGCGCTAGGCCAAGCGCGCCGGCCGACGACCTTGCGGCGGCGTTGAACGCACTCTCCTGACGGACCAGCGCCGCAAACAGCAGCGGGTCGATCCCGCGGCGGGAGGCATGCCCGACAATCAGGTCCGCAAACGGCAACGGAAAGATCAACCGCTGGAGCAGCTTTGGCTGCTCGGCAAGTGGCAAGCCGGTCACCTTGCGGGCATCCACCGCCAGCCGCATTCCGAGCTGCGCCTCACCGCGCTCGTGCGCAAATCGGGCCAGCCAGAACAACCGAGCCGGGTCAGCGGCGAAGCGCGTCCCAATCTCCTGCAGTTCCCAGCGGGCCTCCTCACGCAGGCCGAGTCGAAACAGCTCGCGGGCGTGCTTGTAGTTGGCGTCGGCGGCCTGCTCGTCGCTGAGGGCGCTAGAATCCAGACCCCGTTGCGCCAACCAGCGGTCCAGCTCGGCGCGGTCGGCATCGGTCGGTTCCAGGACGGACGGATCGAACAGCCGCGCGGTCGCGACCGCACCAGCGTCGCCTTCGAGGATCGCGCGGGCACGCAAGCCTCCGAAGTCGTCCGGATCCAGATCGGCAGCGCGGCGCCAGGCCTGCTCGGCCTGGCCGCGGTCGCCGGCCCGGGCGAACGCCTTGCCCGACCAGAGTAGACCGAGTCCCTTCCAGGATGCCGCTCCGCCGCGGCCGGCCAGGTCGCCGGCGGCCGCGATGGTCTCCGGCAACGCGCCGCGGCGGAACAGTCCGGAGATGAGCCGCTGATGTGCCTCCTGCCCGGCAGCGGCGTCCGGATAGCCATCCGCGGCCTCCCGGAACAGCTCGGAGGCGTCAGCCAAACGCCCGGCGCTCTCCAGAGCCCGGCCTGCTCGAAGCAGGGCGCGCGGGGCGAGCTCCGATGTCGGATAGTTGGCCGCAACCTGACGGAGGACACCGACCGCGTCGTCCACCCGCTCCAGCCGAGCCAGTGAAGAACCCGCGTAGTAGAGCGCAGCTGTTGCACGGTCCGGGGGCAGCTCCTGCTGCGCACCCTCGTAGATCGCCGCGACAGCCTCCTGGTGACGGTTGTGGAAGTGATGCACCAGGCCGACCTGGTCCGCGCCAACGCGGCTCACCGCGTCCATCCGAATCAAGCTGTCGAGCGCAGCGGCGGCGGCCGCGGTCTCAGGGAGCTCGGCGACCACCAACGCCAACGTGCTCGCCGCAACTTCTCGATCGTTGATCGAGAGCTGGATGCGGGCCGTACTCGCGAGCGTCTGCGCGCGGTAGGCGCGGGTGCCAGCCTCGTGAAGCAGGCGCTCGGAGAGGCGCAGAGCCAACCGGGGGTCGCCGCGCTTGAGTGCCGCGTCGACTTCGTACTCGAGCCCTTCGATGCGTGTGAGGCGCGCGCTGGCCATACTGACCGAGCGAGCCGCGCGATCGGCCTGGGCAGCGCGATCCCCCAGGCGAGCATGGCACTCGGCCATCTTGAGATCGAGGTACGGTCCGAGCTCAGAACCGAGGCGCTCGACCTCGCCCCAGCTCGCCAGGGCCGCCGGACAATCGCCGATCGCGCGCTTGGCACGTCCGAGCAGGAACGTCGCACGAGATTGGCTGGCCGGCTCCGGATTGCGCGCCAGCAGCTCGCGCGCGGCGTCGGCCGACTCGTTGGTCCGCCCACCTTCGAGCAGCACGACCGCCAGTTGGAGGAGCGCCTCGTGCGCCAGGGTGGGGTTTGGCTGCTGGCTCAGCAGCCGCAGAACGGCCGCGGCGCCATCGTAAGCCCCACTACGGCGCGCCATCTCGGCCTCGGACAGCGTCGCCGGGCGCGGTCCAGATAGAGCGAGCGTCTCGCGAGCCACTTCGGCCCGCGGCGATAACTCAGGCGCCTGGCCCACGTGGGTGGCCACGGCTCGGGGAGGAAGTCCGCGGGCGGCGGCCGCGTCCGGGCCCAACAGGAGCGGCGCAGCGAGCGCGGCAAATAGCACCCGCCAGTTCATCGACATCGCCATACAGTGTCGTCCGCTGGCGAACATTCGCAGGACCGGGGCCTGACACCAACCTCTACCAGAGCGCTCGCCCCCGCCGTTCTATCACACTTCCGTAACGAATGGGCTGGCGTTCTGTCGCGACAGAACGGGCGCGGTCACCAGGTCGCTACATCGGCCGCCGACCCTCCAGAGCACGGGCAAGCGTAACCTCGTCGGCCCACTCCAGATCGCCGCCCATCGGCAATCCACGCGCGAGGTGACTGACTGTTACGCCCATCGGCTGGATGAGGTTAGCCACGTACCGCGCCGTCGACTCACCCTGCAGACTCGGGTTGGTCGCCAGGATCACCTCTCTCACTTCGCCGTCAAGTCGTCGCACGAGCTCTTTGACCTTGATGTCGTCAACGCCGACGCCGTGGAGCGGATCGATGGCTCCATGGAGCACATGATAGAGCCCTTTGAAGCTTCGAGTGCGCTCGATGGCGAGGACGTCGAGCGGTTCTTCGACGACACATATCACGGTCCGATCTCGCACGTCGCCACGGCAGATCGCGCACGGATCCTTGTCGGTGATGTTGAGGCAGCTCGAGCACAGGACGGTCGCCTCTTTCATGTGGACGAGCGCCTCGGCGAGCGTACGCGACGACTCGGCCGGCAAGCGAAGGAGATGGAACGTCAACCGCTGGGCGGTCTTCGGGCCGATGCCGGGCAGCTTGGCGAATTCTTCGATCAGCCGGGCGACCGGCTCAACGGTGGTTTGCATGGTCTTGCTCGTCGCATTCTGGCGCGTTTCGGGTCACCAACGACGCCAGCTCGGGTGGTGCGCGCGGTGGCCGCCCGCGCCCCCCCAACGGTAGTGGGAACCACCACGGCGACTGGGCCGCGGGGGCTACGGCAAGCCAGGGATCTTCAACCCACCTGTCAGGGCGCCGAGACGCTGGCTAGCAAGCTCCTGGGACTTCCTCAGCGCTTCGTTGAAAGCGGCGACCATTAGATCCTGGAGGGTCTCGGGGTCCTCCGGATCCATCGCCTCGGCGTCGATGACTACCGACTGAACTTCTTGATGGCCGGTCATGACTATCGTCACCATGCCACCGCCAACGCTGGCCTCAACAGTCTCGGAGCCAAGCGATTCCTGGATCTTCGCCAGCTGTGCCTGCATCTGTTGCATCTGTTTGGCGATCTGGTTGGGGTTGCCTCCCATCATGGCGGCTGTCTCCCACTCGTCGGTACGCTGTGCGCGCTCTTGAAAGTATACCCGCTACCGTTGGCCTGGCGGAGCGGCGCGACCACCCTCACCATTACTGGCGGGACTCAGGGTCGTCGTCCACCAGACCATCGGGCGCTCCGTTCTCTTCGGGGCGAGTTGGTGACTGAAGCTCCGCGGGGGTATCGAGGAATCTAAGCGGCCCGCCGAACAATCGCACGGCGGCACGCACAACGGGGTCCTCCATGGCCGTCTCATCGCCGCTTCGCCCGGCTGCCGGCGCCGCTGCATCGGCCTCATCGAACATCCGAACGCTGACGGGCCGTTTCAGAATCCTGCCCAGCTCGCGCTCCAGCGTCATTCGGCGCTCTCGCCCCTCCACGAAGGCGCGGAGGCTCGGGTCCAGTCTGAGCAGCAAGGTCTGCCCGTCAACGCCGAGCAGAGCACACTGGTAGAACCAGGATCGGTCCAGGCGGGCGGCCGCGATCTCCGCCTGGATCCGGGGCCATCGGTCGCGCAGGTCTGCCGCGTCGAGCGGCGAGTCGGCCGGCGTACTCTGGCACGCCGTGGGGGGCTCGGCCAGGGCATTCTTCTCCACGTCGCTGCGATTCGGCCTGGTTCTCGTACCCTCCGCCCCGCGTGGCGGCGGGAAGGTGGCCCTCCCGCTCGCGGGCGTTTCTGCCATCGACGCGGGCGCGTCTTGCTGTTGAGCGCCGTCCACCTCCTGACCAGTCCCGCTTGTAGGCCTCGGCTCGGCGGTTCTGGGCTCGGCTGCCGCCGGGATGGCAACGAAGCGCGGTGACGGCACAGGCCCTGCGTCTGGCGGGTCCTGGCCGGCCAAAAGGATGAGCTCGACCTGGATCATCAGCTGTCCTGGGTCGCGGAAGCGGGCCATTGCGTCACCAAAGCCGCCGACGAGCGCGCGCAGCCGTCCCGCCTCCCAGGCGGTCACGCGCTCTTCAAGCCAGGCGATCTCCTCGGTCGGAAAATCGACCAGGAGCGCGCTCCTGGCGCCATAGCGCAGCAGGAGTAGCGCCCGCAGATACGCGAGCGCATCTGAGACGTAGACTCGCAGGTCGGTTCCCCGTTCCACGGCGGCGCTCAGCTCTTCGACGGCTTCGCCAGGGCGGTCATCTTCGAGCGCGAGCAGGAATGGACGGATCGTCTCGAGCCCGGCCAGGCCAAGCACCTCGCGCGCCTCGGCGGCGTCGATCCGATCGCTGGAGAAGGCGCGAAGCTGGTCAAGCAGCCCGATCGCGTCGCGCATCCCACCTCGGGCCGCGCGCGCCAGCCAGGCCAGGACGGTCGGCTCAACATCGATCCGTTCCTGACGAGCGATCGCCGCCAGACGGTCACGGATGTCGACCGCTGAGATGCGGTGGAAGTCGAACCTCTGGCAGCGCGACAGGACGGTTGCGGGAACTTTGTGCGCCTCGGTTGTGGCGAGGACCAGGATGGCGTGGGGCGGCGGCTCTTCGAGCGTCTTGAGCAACGCGTCCCACGCCGGCTGAGTGAGCTGGTGAGCCTCGTCCAGGATGTACACACGGTAGCGCGCCTCTCCGGGCGCGTAGTTGATCTTGTCGCGAAGATCCCGGACGTCGTCTATGCCACGGTTGGACGCGGCGTCCATCTCGATCAGGTCGAGGGCGCTGCCCTCATTCGCCGACACGCAGATCGCGCACCGCTCATCGGGCGCACCGTCTCGCGGGTCGAGGCAGTTGACCGCCTTGAACAGCAGTCGCGCCATCGTCGTCTTCCCGGTGCCGCGCGGGCCAGCGAACAGGTACGCGTGGGCCAGCGTGCCCTGCAAAACCGCGTTGCGAATCGTCTGGACGACGTGCTGTTGGCCGACGACGTCCGCAAACGTCCGCGGCCTCCAGGCGAGGTAAAGCGCGCGGTCGGCTTGGGCCACGACGCTAGTATACGGCGAGAAGCCGCCTCATTCCCTGGCTCCCTCTTCCACCGGCAGGGCCGGAGTCTGAGGTGCGGACGGGTGGGATTCACCGGCCTCACTTCGGAGCCGGGCGATCAGATCCGGCGAGCGCAGCCGACGCTCGGTGTGCCGCTCGGCCAGGTCTCGCAGGACGCGGTCCACTTCGCGGGCGACCGGTTCGGCAAGGCGTAAGCGGACGGTTCCTGGCGGACCGCTCCGCTGCAGGTGGCGCAGCACCTTGAGGACGTCCGAGGCGATTGGGCGGGCACTTGCCTCGCCGGGACCGCAGCGCGGACAGAGCGCCCCACCGAGCATTGCGCTAAACGCGTTCAAGCCAGGCCGGAGCTCTTCGCGGCAAAGCAGGCAGACCGCAAGTGACGGGCGAAATCCGACGATCCCGAGTAACGCCAGGGAGTAATGGTCGACTACCAACCGCGGATCCAGCGCAACTTCCAAGGCGCTGAACGTCTGCAGGAGCAGGTCGAACATCTCCGGCTGCTCGGCCTGATCCTCGGTCAGCACGTCCGCCAACTCGGCCACCAGGTACGCGTGCGACGTGCGGGTCAGATCCTCCCGGAGGGCTCGAAACGGGTTCCGAGCCTCGGCCTGGGTGATCACGTCCAGGTCGCGTCCGTTGGCCACCTGGAGCTCGGCGTGGGTAAATAGCTCCAGGTGACCTGCAAGACGGCTCGTCGTCCGGCGGCTTCCCTTAGCGATCGCCCTGAGCTTGCCCCGCTCGCGCGAGAACAGAACCAGAATTCGGTCGGCCTCGCCGAAGTCATGGCGCCGCAGGACGACAGCCTCGCAGCGGTAGGAGCGGGGTCTAGGCATCGCGGATCACTCGCGCGGACGTCTGGCGTCCGAGCGGTTCGATTGGCCCAACTTCGGCCTGTGGCGAGGCCGTCTCGTGCCACTGGCGGTCTTCGCACCGGGTGTGCGGGCACCGTGGCCCGAGCCCGGTGACTCGTCGTCCGTCACCTCCGGGTCTTCCATGCCCGGCAACAACTCGATCGTCATGACCCCGCGCTCCGGCGCAATCGCCTTGACCACCGACTTGATCGCCGGTATCAGCAGCTCGCCGCGGCCTGTCTGGACGACGTAGACGTCGTTCGCACCGGTCTCCAGGATGTCCTTCACGGTGCCGAGCTCCCGTCCGTCAACCGTCTGAGCACGAAGTCCGATGATCTGGTGCCAATAGTAGCGACCGCGCGGCAGCCTCCATGCCTCGGGCTCGGGCACCTGAATCAGCGCGCCGCGTAGCGCGGTGGCTGCGTCGCGATTGGCAATGCCTTCGACCTGCAGGAGGAGCTGAGCTCCCTGAGCGCGCGGCACGATCCGCGCCGAGATCACCGTTCGTGGGACCGGGGGCTCTCCGGCGGTCGTCTTGCCACTCGGGCTGAAGTAGAGCGTCCGAGTCTTGCGAAACCGCTGGGGGAATTCGCTCACGATCTCGCAGACGAGCTCGCCGCGGGTCCCATGCGCCCGGACGACCCGCGCGACTGCGAGAAAGAGCGGGCGGGCGACCTGAGGCCGCGGCGCGTGCGCTTCTCCCGAGTAGGAAGCGAGATCCGGCTCCTCAGTCACCCTTCGCCCCCGCGAAGTACATCCGGGCGCGCCGCTCCCTAGAGGACGTCGACGTCGACCCGTTCGCCGTGGCGCGTGGCCGCGGCCTTCACGACGGTTCTGATCGCGCGGATGACTTTGCCCTGGCGACCGATGATCTTGCCGACGTCCTCTTCCGCGACGGTCAATTCGTAGACCGTCGTCCGACCGCCATCGGCCTCCTCCACCAGGACCGCATCTGGCTGGTTGACCAGCGCCTTGGTGAGATACTCAACCAACTCGCGCATATCGTGAGTTTCCGCCCTGAACGCCTAGGCGGATGCCGGCTCGGCCTCGGTGGTTGCACCGGCCTCGCCAGCCCCAAGGGCGCCGCCTTCGGTCGCGTCGGTCTCTTGCGTGACCGGCGCAGCCTCTTCTGCGTCAGGCAATGGCGCGGCCCCTGCCGCCGGAGCCGTGCTCGGTGCGGGTTCGGCCGATCGGGCGGGCGGTGGTACTGGTCTGGCCTCGATGATCCCCTCGCGGGCGAGCAGTCGCGCGACGCGCTCGGTTGGCTGGGCACCGTGGCCGATCCACCGCTGGGCCTTGTCGCCGTCGATGCGGACCGTGGCCGGTTCAGTCAGTGGGTCGTAGAACCCAATAATCTCGATGTACTTCCCGTCGCGCGGGGCAGTGTGCTCCGTCACGACGACACGATAGTTGGGCCGCTTGCGGGCGCCGGTGCGGCGCAGCCGAATCTTCAGCACAGAATCCTCGCTTGTTCCTCGCCGCATGAATATGAGCGCACAGACCGTCTGGTGTTCGCCCCGAACGATACTCGCTCCAGGAGAGAAACGTCAACTTGGCGGGGACGAAGCACGCGGCCGGCAGGCGCGCTATGTCGGCCGATACCGCTCCCGTTCGGGGAGCACGGGAACCTCACGGGCGCGCCGGGCATGCTCGGCTAATGGGTGCCAGTCGTCTTTTTCCACTTCGCATACACTACGATCATCCCCGGGTCGTCCTGACCGGCTTGTTCTGCAGGGGCTATCGCCGCTCCCCTCTTGGTGCGCTCGCCCCACTGGCTGTGTGCCAATGTCTCGCCGCTGACCCAGGCCTCCACCGGCCCCGCGTGCTGGCGCGGCTGCGCCCCGGAACTCGATGGCGCGACCGCCCGCGAGGATTTCCTGCGCCGTCATGCACGCGGCGGCGATACTCTGGCTGCGCCTCCGAGATTCGGCCGGCCGGCTCGACACGGTAAGCCCAACCGGAACATGGAACATTGTCTCGACCCACGACGAACCTGCTGCTGCTGACGCTGGTGCTGGCTCTGGCGCTGAGCGGCCTGGCCGGTTGGATACTGCCCGAACCGGCCGCGCTCGGCTGGTACGAGTTGCACCGCGCCAGCGGGACGGCGCTTCTCGTGGTGTTGGTCTGGAAGTACGGGATCGCGCGGCAGTCGCTGCTACGGCGGCTCGGCGCCCGGCCCCCAGACCGCTCAGTCATTGCCGGCCTGCTCGCCGCCGTGGCCCTCGCCGGGAGCATCGGATTCGGCCTTGCCTGGACACTCCAGCTAGCATCGTTCGAGGCGCTCTGGGGGTATTCACCCCTCAACATCCACGTCCAGCTCGGTCTTGTGCTAGTTCTCCTGTTGGGCTGGCACGTGTTGCGGCGCCGGGAGCACAACCCAGACAGACGGGACCTGTGGGGTCGGCGTAACGCCCTCCGGCTGATCGGGCTCGGGGCAGCGACGGCGCTGTCCTGGCGCGGACTCGAGTCGGCGGCAGGCGCGCTCGCCCCGGCGGGCTCGCGGCGCCCGAGCGGGTCCAAACACGCCGGATCGTTCACCGCGAACGACTATCCCGTGACCATTTGGACGCTCGACCGCGTGCCAGAACTCGATGCCGCGACCTGGCAGCTCAGCGTCAGTGGCAAGGTGGCCACGCCTGCCCTGTTGTCCTACGCCCAACTCGCGCACCTGCCACGTCAGGAGGCGTCGGTCGTGCTGGATTGCACCGGCGGGTGGTGGAGCGAGCAGATTTGGAGCGGCGTCTCGGTCGGCGATCTGCTCGCCGCTGGCGGGGCTGACCCCTCGGCGCGCACGGTCGACGTCGTCTCGGTGACTGGCCACCGCTGGACCTTCCCACTGAACGAGCTGCGCGGCGCGATCCTGGCGACCCACGTCGGCGGCGAGCCACTCTCTCCGGGGCACGGCTACCCCGTTCGGCTGGTCGCCCCTAATCGCCGTGGCTTCCAGTGGATCAAGTGGGTCGCCAGGATCGAGGTCGCCTGAACACCATCAGTCGCCATTCAGGCGGAGGTCGCGCACGGCGAGTGGCACGGCGTCGCGCGACGCGAGCGACGGCCCGAGCAGGAACGTGCTGCCGTTATCGAAGCGAAGCATGTCCACACGACTGAGATCGAGGACGAAAATCGAACGGTAGCCAGTCGCGATCGTCTCGACAAGCGCCTCCTGCTGCACGAGCGAGCGGGCAAGCTGGGGGTCCAGGATGATCGCCCAGCGGGCACCGAACGGTCGCGGGAGCGTCCGGCGTGCACGAGTCAGTCCCTCGACCGAGTAGTCAGTCGTTCCGTCGTACGCGGTGAACAGCCATCCGAAGCGGTCGCGGCGGTCGCGCCCGAGGCCGTAGACCCGGTACTTCGGCAGGTAATAGCCAGCGTGGCGGAAGCTTCCCCAGGGGCTCGCCTCAGCCAGCACGATCGCGTCGACCGGACCGAAACCCGCGACAAACGGCGGGATCTCGCTCCAGAAGCGGTCGTTGTCGCGGACGTCGACCATCGCCGCCGCGATCGGGTCGGCCAGCAAGGCGTGCGCCGTGGCGGGCGCGTGGAGGACGGTGGCGACGTTCGCACCGGTCAGAACGGCGACCAGACAGGCTGTGACAACGCCATGGGTCAACCAGCGTGGGCCGGTCAGGCGCTGGCTCAGACCCTGCCCGAGCGCCTCGACGTAGACCGCCAACACTAGACAGAGGGCCGGCAGGACCAGCAGTAAGTAGCCGACCTGGCCAATGTGGCCGAAGACGAAAACTGCCATGGCTGGGCCGGCCCACAGCCCGAGCATCGCCCACTGGCCGCGACCCAGCCGCCGTCCGGCCGGGCTGCGCCGCGCCAGGCTGAACGCGAATACGAGCACGCTCAGGTTCAGTCCAACCAACAGGCCGATGCCGACCTGAGCCAGGTTGCCGAGCACGGCCCCGAGTCCGCCGTAGACGACGGAGGTCCGCTCGCCGACGAACAGAAACAGCTCCAGGGCCGTCCGCGCATACTGGATTGGCCCCCCGGAGAGGTACACTAGCGGCGCCACCCAGAGCAGGCAGGTCCCGCCGAGCGCGAGCAGCCCATGGACGAGCGGCCGGCGCCCAACCCGAAGCGCGGCGAACAGCCACAGGGGCAGCAGCAGCAGCAGCGTCGACTGGCGCACGCCGCCGGCCAGCCCGAGGACGAACGCCGACCAGAGGACCGCGCCGGCGCTCCCGGTCTTGATCGCCCGCCAGCACAACCAGGCGACGAGTAGCAGGAAGAACGCCTCGACGGCGTACGTCAGGGCGACCACGCTGTAGTACCAGAGCAGCGGCGAACCGGCGAACAGCGCCGCGGCGACGAGCGCGGTGGCCGTACCTACCATCTCGCGACCGAGCAAGTACAACAAGGCGACCGCCAGGCTGCCGGCCACCAGGCTGGTGACGACGAAGGCGGAGTTCGCGTCGCCAGTCAGCCAGGCGAGAAGTCGTCCCCAGCCGACGTACAGGATGTAGCCCGGAGGATGCGGTTGATGACGCTCCAGGTCGAACGATCGAGTCGCCAGGGCAAACTGCACGGCATCCCAGTTGACCAGCGCGCTGGAGGCGAATGGGATCCGGAGCAGCAGTGAGAGGCCAAACAGCCCGATCGCCGGTAGGGCCGCACCGGCCGCAGGATGAGCCGCGACCCAGGTCCGGAATCGTCGCGAGTGCCCGCGAACGGGTTCCAGACGTCCGCCAAGCCCTATCATCGACGCAGGCACCGGCGTGGAGGAGTGGATTGCCCGTGAGCAGCGGTTCGGCCTCGCATGAACGTTCGGCGCCCCATCTCGCCTCACGGACCCAGCCGGAGGCGGCGTTGCTGGTGGCCGTCGTTCAGTCGCTCCGCCCGAAGCAGTGGAGCAAAAACCTCCTGGTCTTTGTCGGCCTGACGTTCACCTACAACCTGCGCAACGAGTCCATGCTCGCCGCGGCGGTTGGTGCCTTCATCGTCTTCTGCGCGCTGTCCAGCGCCGGCTATCTGTGGAACGATCTCCGAGATCGGCCCGCCGACCGCCTCCACCCGGCCAAGAAGCAGCGGCCGATCGCTTCGGGGCGATTGCCGGCCAGGATCGCCGCTGCTGTCGCCTTTGCCCTCGCCGCGGGGGCGCTTGCCGTCGCCTTCGCGCTGCGCCCGTCGTTCGGCATGGTGGCAGCCCTGTACCTGGGCCTGACGGTCTGCTACAGCCTGTGGCTCAAACATCTTGTCCTCATTGACATTTTTTCGATTTCGGCCGGCTTCGTGCTGCGCGCCGTCGGCGGAGCGGTCGTGATCGGGGTGCCGGTTTCGCCGTGGCTGTATGTCTGCACCGTGCTCGGGTCGCTCCTGCTGGCGCTAGGCAAACGGCGCCACGAGCTTGAGCTGCTCGCCGCGGAGGCGGCCGGCCACCGCCGTAACCTGGGCCAGTATACCCTGGAGCTGGTCGACCAGTTGATCCTGATCGTCGCTTCGGCGACGCTGATGGCCTACTCGCTGTACACCTTCTCGGCGGAGAACCTGCCCCGAGATCACTCGATGATGCTGACGATCCCACTGGTCCTCTACGGCATCTTCCGCTACCTGTACCTGCTCCGCGTCAAGCGCCAGGGCGGGGCGCCCGAGGACATGCTGCTCTCCGACGCCGGCCTGCTTGGCACCTCGGTCGCCTGGGTCCTCCTCTCGATCGCGATCCTGTACCTCCGGCATTAGAGCGGAACTTGCGTCCAGCTCCATGAACCCTTCCCCCGCCCCCGCCCCGTGATGGAGGGGGCCCGAGGGGAGGTTTGTACCGATCGCGCTACAGGCCCATGCTATGATCCAGAGCTCTGATGCACCGTTACAGCCCGCGCGACATCCTGGTCCTAGCCGGCATCGCGCTGCTGTTCCTCTGGCAGCTTGCGCCAGGCTTACTGGGCGACCCGCGCCGGCTGCTCGTCTTCGCCGGCGCGATCATCCTGGCGATCACGGTCCACGAGTTCAGCCACGCGTTGGCCGCCCACCTGTTGGGTGATCACACGCCTGCGTCGATGGGTCGGCTGACGCTCAACCCACTCGCCCACCTCGACCCGATGGGCACGGTCCTGTTGTTCATCGCCCAGTTCGGGTGGGGCAAGCCCGTCCAATTCAACCCGTACAACCTGCGGATCAATCCGGCGGTCGGCTCGGCGGCCGTGTCGTTCGCCGGCCCGTTGTCGAACATCCTGCTGGCGATGCTGCTGACGCTGGTGGCCCGCTACACGATCACGCCCGGGCCGCTCGAGCGCGAGATTCTCAGCGCCGCGATCAGGATTAATATCGGCCTGGCCGCGTTCAATTTGCTGCCGATCCCACCGCTCGACGGCTTCGGCGTGCTCGAAGGCGTCCTCCCGCGGCAGTTTGGCCGCGTGCTGGAGCCACTGCGGGCGTATGGGCCGTTCATCCTGCTGGCCCTGGTCTTCCTCCCCAGTCTTGGCGGCCCCAACGTGATCGGCGCCTTGATGGGTCCAATCCTGGGGGCGATCACGACCTTGGTACGTGGAGTCTAGGCGCCATGGACCACCGACGACCGACGACCGACGACCGGTGGTTCCTGCGCCTGCCGTCCGCTCTCGTGCGTCAGGAGGTGTAGGGCAGTGGCCAGGAGTCCGTTCGCCAGCGTTGGGATCCTTGGGACGGGGCTGATCGGCGCTTCCCTGGGACTGGCGCTGAAGCGGCTCGGGTCGCCGCCGCGCGTGATCGGCTTCGACATCAGCTCGGATAGCCGCCGCGCCGCCAACGCGCGCAAGGCCCTCGATCGAGCCACGGGTAACCTGGCTGAGGCGGTGCGGGATGCCGACCTGGTAGTCGTCGCGACGCCGGTTCGCGCCATGGAGCTAGTCTTTCGCGAGATCGCCCCGCTGCTGCGACCCGGCACCGTCGTGACCGACACTGGTTCGACCAAGCGCCAGGTTCTGGCCTGGGCCGCGGCGCTACTCCCACCCGAGGTCAGCTTCGTCGGTGGTCATCCAATGACGGGACGAGCGACGGCCGGCGCCGACGAGGCGACCGCCGACCTGTTCGACAACGCAGTGTACTGCCTCAGTCCGCCGGCGAGCGCGGACGCGAAGGCCGTCGAGCAGGTTGTCAAACTGGTCGAGATGATCGGCGGAGTCGCCTACTTCGTGGAACCCGATGAGCATGACGGACTCGTCGCGGGAGTTAGCCACCTGCCGTACGTTCTCTCAGCGGCGCTCATGCAGAGCGTGTCGGCCGACCGCGGGTGGCGCGAGGCGCGGTCGATCGCGGCCGGCGGCTTCGCGACAGCGACGCACCTGACCGAGGGCGATCCGCGCATGTTCGCCGACATTTGCCTGACGAATCAGGACCAGATCGTCCGTCAGATCGACCGGCTGGTTAGCCATCTGACCGAGCTTCGCGGAATGGTCGAGCGCCGAGATGAGACGGTGTTCGACCGCTTCGTTGAGGCCCAGACGCTCCACCGTCAGTGGTTGGCCGGTCGAGGCGCCGACGATGAGACGCGACCGGCGCTCGCCACCGAGGACATCAAGCCGCAGAGCCTCTTTTTCCCCAGCCGCCTTAGCAACGTTCTGCGTCGCGGGGACAAGGACAAGGACTGAGCTGCAAGACGAAGTCAGCTACGCAGCGCGCCCGATGGTGCACTCGCGGGCGTACAGCTCGCGAACCCGCCGATCGAGCTCGGCCGGATCCCGCCGCGACACGGCCAGCCAGAAGTTCAGCTCTTCGTCCAGTTCGGTCTCGGGTGGCATCTTGCCGCCGGGGCCGTAGAAGCCTCCCCACACCGCGGACTGCGCGGCGAAGGCCCGCGTCTCGAACTGGAAGCAGCTCTCCGCTGTGCGGGCATCGGCGCCTGCCAGGTCGTCTTCCAGGTGCTTGGCCTCGTGGGCAATCACCGTCGCTAGGGCCTTTGGGTCAAGCCCGCGCAGTCTGCTGCTCACGACAATCTCACGCGTGGGGCCCCCGGCGCCGGGGCGTTCGATCCGGGTGTAGCGAGCACGGGCGCGCGCCGGGAGCTCGCCAAAGCTGAGCTCCGTGGCCGACTCAAGAATCGCGTTGAGCGGCGCGAGCTGTTCGGCCGATTCGAGCGCGTCGAGTGATTCCGAGAGGTGCGCGTCCATGCGCATCCGGGTGCGCGTCGGCGCGGTCTCTGGCGGAGCCACCGCGCTCCCGGGGAGCGGCGCGAGGGCCGTCGGCGCCACCTGACGGGCAAACGCCTGGCGCAGGTCCGTGGCAGGGAGCTGACTCGGAACGCGAACGCCGTTCGGATCGTCCATGCTCAACTGGCGAAAAAACGCACTGCCGCGCGCTTGCTGCTCGAGATCCGGTGGAAGATTCACGCCGGTCACCAGCGCCTTGAAGTACTCGGCAAGCAGCAAACCCTGGGTGCAGCGACAGCTCGCGTCGTAGTGCATGATCCCGCGCTGGAAACGCTGGTAGATGAAGTCGCCGTTGTTCGGGTCGCGGGCCGGCGCCGAAATCGGAACGCCCCAGATTTCGAGGTTGATCAGCGGAAGGAGGCTCCCATCACCGCCGCTCGGGAACGCGTCACGCTCGCTAACCGTGCCGACGAAGGTGCTGAAGAACTTGACCGGTTGCCCCTCAAAGCTGTCGGGCGCGGTCTGCCGGACAAACTGGACGATCGCCGCCGCGTAGTTCGGTTGCTCCGGCGAAGGGGCTGCCTCGGCCAGCCGGTCGTCAGGACCGGGGAACGTCGAGCCGTTAATTCCCGTGTACGGAAGCAGACCGGGCTCGAGCAAGTTCAGCGGCCGAACCTCGCCATCAGGCCCGAGCTGGAGGACGATCCGCTGGAAGAACTGGGTTGGCAAACCGAGGAGCTGGAACGTTCGCGATGTCGGGTAGCCGAAGGTCTTGACCTGGCCGCGCCGCCCGAAGAAATCGGCGAACTCGGGCTGGTCAATCCCGAAGCCCGTCTCGTCAAAGAAGAAGTAGATCGCCGAGTCGGATCCCTGTGCACGGGCCGGCAACGGCCACGACAAGAGCACGAGGGCGAACACCACCAGCGCGCGGAAGGCCCACATGCGGCGGCGCTGGCCCGACATCATGTCACAAGCGTACGACTTCGTGACAGTGAAGGTCCTGATTTCTCGCTCAGTCTTGCTGCTCTTCATGAACCCGAGTTCGACTTCTGCCGTGCCGACGGCGCCGGACTCGCCGCGGTCGCTGCTCGGTGTTACGCGTCGGCGGCGACCTCGAACTCGCTGTTCGTCACGACTTGCCGACCGGCACTATCACGGACGGTCACCACGACTCGGGCCGTGCCAATAACGCCGGGCGTGTCGGGCACCTCGAACACGGAATCGCATTTGCCTTCGCTGGTAAGGTCCACGTCGCGCGGCGTGGAGGTCCCGCCACCAGCGTATTCAACCCTAACGCTGCATCTGCCGGTAATCCTCGGCTCGGTCTTGGTGGTGATCTTCTGCTCGCCACCGGGCGCCACCCTGGACCGGGGATCAACCGACACCCTGAACGTGGCCGCGGTCGGCGGAACGGGGGCGGGTGGCACTGGCGCCGCGGCGGCCGGCCCGATCGGCACCGGCGAGGCGACCCCTGCCGGGGGCGGAGCCGCGGCGGGCGCACCCGCGGTTCCCATCGGCAGCAGCCCGACGTAAATCGGTTCGCCCTCTGGGATGGCGTTCAGCTCAGCATCGGTAATCACAACCGTTGCCACCCAGCGGCGGACCCCACTGGTGATGAGGTACACCGCGCCATCGGAGCGGACGGCCACCTGGCCGTCCGCTGGCGCCATCTGCTGGGCAGCGACTGGGCCGAGCATGCTGCCAAGTAAGAAGCCGCCCGCCAGGAATGCGCCAGCTCGGATCGGAACTTTCATGTGGGTCCACCTTTCCAGTTGACTCTGGGCCCAGGCCCCCAGGGTCTGGCCGGGTGCTGACAGGCAAGCCGTGCTGCCCACCCGAAGATCGGCGCGACACCCATCCGGGCGACCGGCCGCGAAGCGGCGGCATTGTACGGCTTGCAGGAGCATCTGGCCAACGTCTGGCCCCCAACCAGGTGCAGGCCGCTGGAGCGGGTCGCTCCGGGAGCGACCCCTGCTGCCGAACCAATCGCCCTCACCCCGCGCAGGCTCGGACAGCAGGCCGGCTGCCAAGGCCGCCACTTGCGCAGGCCGCGACGAACGCCTCGAGCAGGCGGCGGCTCGGCATGTGAAAGCCGTGCAGGTCTTCCGGGTGGAACTGGACCGCGAGCAGCCAGGGATGCTCCTCGCTCTCGACGGCCTCGACGACACCATCTGCTGCCCACGCAACAGCACGCAATCCGCGCCCCAGGCGGCGGATCGCCTGGTGGTGACGGCTGTTCACCTCGAAGGTCGTGGCGCCGAACACCTCCGCGAGCCGTGAACCAGGCGCTACTTCGATTGGGTGGGCCAGGCCCCCCCTCGGGCTGTCTCGCGGGACCCACGGATGAGGCAGGCCCTCCGACGGCAGGTCCTGGACCAACGTGCCGCCAAGCGCAACGTTGAGGACTTGTTCGCCTCGACAGATGCCAAGGGTCGGCACGGCCCGCTCTATCGCCCAGCCCGCCACGTGCAGCTCCAGGTCGTCCAGCGCGCCGTCAGTACGAGTGGTGGGGTGAGCGGCCTCGCCGAAGCGGGCCGGCTCGACGTCCAGCCCGCCTGGGAGCAAGACTCCATGCACGAGCGTGAGAAGCTGATCCAACCGGTCGGACGGCATCGGGGGGAGCAGCACCGGTATCCCGCCCGCCGCCAACACGGCATCCGGATAGGTCCGCCGGAGCTCGAGGTACTCAGGCGCCGTAGGCACATCGAACCCAACTGTGATCCCGATCACTGGATGGCCGGTTGCCAACCCGCGCCCCGTGCGTCGATCCACGCTCCCACGCCTCTCTCGACACCTGCGATCAGCAGGCCCGCCTCACTGAGTGTACCCACCCGCGACGCCTCGCTGTCGAGTCAGCGCCGCCTGACCAGGTCGCGGCCACAACAGAGATCACGATCGCCCAGGCGCCAGTTTGTGCGGTCTGTACATGGCCGTGTTCGGTGAGGGCGGCTACAATCGCGCCACGTGGGCACCCACGCGCCTGCCCACTTCGCGCCGGCAGTCACTGGTCCACCCACGCGCTCGCCCGACCCGCGTGCGCACCCCAGATCACCCACAGGAGGACCTTGTCCATGGCCCGTGCGCTTCCCTACTTGGCGTCCGTGCTGGTGCTCGCGCTCGCGGTTACGGGCTGCGCCCCGACCCCACCGGTGAGCCCCACCGCGGCCCCGAAGGCTGATCCGCAGCCTGCCGCCGCTTCGCCCAGCCCGGCGACGGTCGCTTCGCCTGGCGCGGCGGCCAAGCCGGCCGCTTCGCCCTCGCCGAGCCCCAGCCCGTCGCCATCTCCCTCCCCAGCCGTCAGCGTGGCGACGGCCACAGCGGTGGTCCCGGCGGTGGCCGTCAAGCCGAGAGGTCCGCTCACCAAGGTCGCCTACGGAGCGGACTTCCTGATCAGTGGGACAACGGCGCCAATCTTCATCGCCGCGGAGAAGGGCTATTTCGCCGAGGGCGGGATCGAAGTCTCGGTGTCGCGCGGCTACGGCTCGGCCGACGCCGTCAAGCGCGCAGCGACCGGCCAGGCCGACGTCGTGCAGGGCGACATCGGCACTGCGATGCTCCTTCGTGCGAACGAAGAGGCGCTCGTCAAGACCGTTTCGCCGCTCTACGGCAAGGTTCCGGGCGCGGTCCTCTTCTACGAGGACCAGAACATCAAGACCCCGAGAGACTTAGAAGGTAAGACGCTCGCCGACGGCGCCGGCTCAGCACCCCGGGTGCTCTTCCCGGCCTTTGCCGGCGTGGCCGGCATCGACGCGTCCAAGGTCCAATTTCGGACTGTCGACCCATCGGCGCGCAACACGATCTTCGCGGCGGGTCAGCTAGAGGTGATCACGGCCTTCATCCTCAACCTTGCGGACGTCGAGAAGCTGGCGTACAGCACCAGGCCCGAGCGCAAGATTGGCGCGCTGCGATACGCCGACTACGGTCTTGACATGTACGGCAATGGCTACATCACGAGCGACAAGATGATCGCCGAGCAGCCCCAGGCAATCGCGGCATTCGTCGAGGGCGCGGCCAAAGGGTTGCGTGACACCTACCAGGATGTCCCGGCGGCGGTCGACGTCGTCCGCAAGTACGCACCCGAGGTCGACCGCGAGGTGGCCATCCGCCAGCTCAAGTTGATCAAGGACCTGGTACTGACCGAGGACATGCTGGCGAATGGCCTCGGCACCCTCCAGGAAGAGCGACTCCAGAAGACGATGGACGTCATGCGCCAATACCAGGGGATGAGCCACGCCCTCCCGCTCGCCGACGTCCACACCGCCGAGCTCCTGCCGGCGACGCCGGTCAGGCCATAACGACGTAGGGGCTCGATTCGTCGCGATCGCCCCGGCAATGGCGCGATGAAGCGAGCCCCTACAATGTGCCCATGATCGAGCTGCGCGCGGTCTCCAAAGTTTACCCGACCCGCAAGAAAGGGGCGGTCACGGCGCTCACCGATCTCGATCTTCGGGTAGCGGACGGCGAGTTCGTGACGCTCGTCGGCCCGTCGGGGTGCGGCAAGAGCACGGTGCTCAAGCTCGTTGCCGGACTGCTGGCGCCGACCACTGGCCAGGTCCTGATCGACGGTCGCCCGGTGACCGGCCCCCGCCGGGAGATGGGCTTCGTCTTCCAGACGCCGGTCCTGTTGCCCTGGCGGACGGTCCGCGAGAACGTGCTACTGCCGATCGAGATGCTCGGCCAGCCAGTCGGCCCGGTTGAACGGCGCGCCGACGACCTGCTGCACCAGGTCGGCCTGGCGGACTTCCGCAAGGCCCACCCCTGGGAGCTCTCGGGCGGAATGCAGCAGCGGGTCGGCATCTGCCGCGCGCTCATCCACGATCCGGCCGTGCTGTTGATGGACGAGCCGTTCGCCGCGCTCGACGCCATGACGCGCGAGGCGCTCGGCATCGAGCTGCTCCGGATCTGGGAGGAGCAACGTAAGATCGTCCTGTTCGTGACCCACAGCATCCCCGAAGCGGTGCTGCTGGCCGACCGCGTTGTGGTGATGACCTCGCGGCCCGGGAGGATCGCGGGAATCGCCGAGATCGACCTGCCGCGCCCACGCGAGATCGACCAGGAGTACGACGACAGATTCAAGAACGCGGCGCGCCGGATCCGCCGGCTAGTCGAGGGCGGCGGAGTGGACGAGGGACAACGGTTGGACGCGGTCGCCAGTTCGCCGTCTCATGTCATTCGTCCTCCATCCCTGGTTGGCGATGGAGGCGCCGCTGGTGGACGTTCCTAGGGCCACGGAGGATGCTGTTCGCGGGCCGGTCACAGGCACGTCGACCGGCGATGCGGCCGAGACGCCGGACCAGGCGCGGGAGCGCGGGTTCAGCCTTCCCGCCGACCTGGGACGCTGGACGGCACCGCTCGTCAGCGCGATCCTGATCGTCGTCTTGTGGCAGCTCTTGATCGTGGTCGCCCGCCTGCAGCCGTTCGTCCTGCCACCGCCGATGACGGTCTGGACCGCATTCCAGGGCAACATCACTGCCCTGGTGGCGAATGCCTGGGTGACGCTGCTGGAGACGCTCGCGGGCTTCTTCTTGAGCATAGCCATCGCGGTGCCGCTTGCGATCCTGATCTCGACGTCGGCGCCGCTCCGCAACGGGATCTACCCCTTCCTGCTGCTCGGCCAGTCGGTCCCGAAGCAGGCGATCGCGCCGCTATTGCTCTTGTGGCTGGGCTACGGCGACGGGCCGAAAGTGGTCCTGGCCTTTCTGACGGCATTTTTCCCGATCGTCGTCAATACGGCGATCGGTTTGCAGATGACCCCACCGGAGATGCTGGACCTGGGCCGGCTGCTCTCCGCCTCGCGCTGGCGCCTCTTCGCCAAGGTCACGTTCCCGGCGGCGATGCCCTACTTCTTCGCCGGGCTGAAGGTGGCGATCAGCCTGGCGATCGTCGGCGCGGTGATCGGCGAGTTCATCGGCGCCGATCGCGGCCTCGGCCAGATGATCGTCGTCGCAACGGCCAACGCCCAGACGCCCCTCGCTTTCGCGGCAATCCTGATGCTCTCATTCCTCGGCATCGCCCTTTTCGGCCTGATCTGCCTCGCGGAGCGCATCATCTGCCCCTGGTACAACAAGGGGTAGCGGAGCCGAAACACGGCATAGTCCGGGTCCGGCGACGGCTCCTCGCGCGCATCATCACCCACCTCGAAGTCTTCCCGCGACGCCGCTGGGAACACGACCCTGTTCGGATCGCCGTCGCTGACGTAGCGTTCGCCCGGGTTGCGCTCGAAATGGCGGAACCAGTACTGGAGATGATCCGGCACCGCCTGGATGCGGGGGAGACGGAGGAAGTTGGTCTCGCGATGGCTCGGCGAGGTGACCGGACCGCCGCTCACCTCGAGGATCGCCTGGTGGCGGTAGCTGACGCCCTCAAAGGTGCCGGCGACGAGAAGACCCAGCTCCTCCGGATAGACACCGCCGGGCGGATTGAAGACGCGCGCCCGGTACTGGGGGACGGCCTCCTGAATCGCCTTCTGGGTCAGGGCGAGCTGGCGGACGATCTCCTGGCCGTCGATCTCACTCAAGATGGCGTGCCAGAGCGTGTGATTGCAGAGCTCGTAGCCCCCGCGAGCCAGATACTGGAGCTTCCGTTGTCGCAGCTCGGGCTGTCCAAACAGATCGTTCGGTGGGTCGGCCGCCGGGAGCACGCAGAACACGGCGGCTCGGCCGAAGTCCGGATGCCGCTCGACGAACGACTCGAGGATCCCGAGCGCGGAGCTCGGATCCACCTTGAGCTGCCCGTCCGGGCCGGCGGTAGCCTGGAACTGGCTCCGGTTCGAGTCGTCAAAGGTGAGCACGACCGGAGTCTTGCCGGCCGGAACAGAGACACGGTTGTCCAGCAAGTCGTGCAGTCCGACGAGGTAGTAGCCGTTGCGGTGCAGGTGCTCCAGATCCTTGCGGAAGTTCGCGCGCGTGCGGGTCCAGCGAAGCTCTTCGTCGCCGACCTGGTGGTACTGCAAAATCATGATCTTGCCGAGCTCGTTCGGGCGAATGTCGGCGAAGCGGGACCCGGGGGCGGGCGACGGCGCGGGCACGGCGGTCGGGACGGCCGCTGCAGCCGGGGCCCGCGACGGCGGCGGCGCGAGGCTCGGGACGGCCGCTGCAGCCGGGGCCGCGACGGGCCTGGCGCCAGCGGCCCCGGCCGGCTGGTCGGCACCACCGCCGAAGCTCCAGGTACCGAGCAACACGGTCAGGACGAACACGTGCGATACGAAGCGTCGTTTGGCCTGCGGCGGGGGGACCGGCATCGGCAGCTCCGTTGCGAGCGCACGTGCCGCGCACTCACCGGGCCTCTTCTCGAGCGGTGACTCCACATGGCCCGGCGAGCCGAAGTCCGCCGGGCACAGGGCGAGAGGCAGCCGATCCTATCGGCCGCGACGCAAGCCTGTCCAGGCCACGGGTAACGTTGTCGCGACAAGCGCCCAATGCAGGCGAGTTTGGGCGGACTCAGCTCGCGCGAGCCGCAGCGATCGCCGCCCACCAGCCTGATGTGCGCGGCGGAGCGGCACGCGCCCGATCAGTGGGTCGGCAACGGGGAGGATGGTCTGGTCGCGGCCTTGAGCTCCCGCACAAAGTCGGCGACTGTGGGCAGTAGCTCACGCGCGTCGGTACGCTCTATCAGGTCGGCAAGCGCGCTGGCGACGATCGCGCCATCCGCGTGTCCGACCAGCGCGGCGACGTGGCCCGGCGTTGAGATTCCGAAGCCGACGACGAGCGGCGTCTGGATCGCGCGCCGCGCGGCGGCGAGGAACCGGGGCAGCTCGGGGGCGAGAGCAGGCCGCGCCCCAGTCGTGCCGACGAGCGCGACGCAGTACACGAAGCCGCTCGCGCGGGCGCCGATTGCAGTCAGCCGCTCTGCGCCCGTTGTCGGCGCCACCATCCGGATCAAGTGAACCCCGGCCGCCGTGCACGCTCGCTCGAAAGGCATTGACTCCTCGAACGGGAGGTCCGGAACGATGATCCCGTCCACGCCGGCGGCCGCGGCATCCTGGGCCAGTCGTTGGAGTCCGTGGGCGAAGAGCGGATTCAGGTAGCTCATCAGCACGATCGGCAGCGCGTGACGTTCGCGGACGCTCGCCGCCAGCTCAAACGCATCCGCTAGCACAACACCCTGCCCGAGGGCGTGCGCGTTGGCGCGCTGGAGGGTAGCCCCATCCGCCAGCGGGTCCGAGAACGGTAGGCCCAGCTCCAGGCCATCGGCGCCGGACAGGGCCATGGTGTCCAGCAAATCTCGGCAGGTAGCGCGATCCGGGAAGCCGGCCGTCAGGTACGGGAACAGGCCAACCTCGTCAGCGCTCCGCAAGCGAGTGAACGTCGCTGCCAGCCGATCCGGCCGGTCACTCATTGCTCGTCGCCGGTCGCCTCGCGATATGTTGCGAGATCCTTGTCGCCCCTCCCCGAGAGGTTGACCACGACCAGCGCCCCGGGTCCGAGGCGCGTCGCCAGCTTCGGCAGATAGGCCAGGGCATGGGCCGGCTCGAGTGCCGGGATGATGCCCTCGAGCCGCGAAAGCTGCCGGAACGCCGCGAGCGCAGCCTCGTCGTCCACCGCCACGTACTCCGCGCGGCCGCTGCCCTTCAGGTGGCTGTGCTCCGGACCGACACCGGGGTAGTCCAAGCCGGCCGAGACGCTGTGAGTTCCGACGATCTGGCCGTGCTTATCCTGGAGCACGAACGAGCGCGCGCCGTGCAGCACTCCAACCTGCCCGGCAACGAGGGTCGCCGCGTGCTCGCCCGTCCCGCGCCCGCGCCCGCCGGCCTCGATGCCCACGAGGCGCACCGACGCGTCGTCCACAAATGGAGCGAAGATGCCGATGGCGTTGCTGCCACCGCCGACGCACGCGACCACCGCCTCAGGCAGACGGCCCGTCTCGTCGAGCAGCTGGCTGCGCGCCTCGCGACCAATTACCGCCTGAAAGTCGCGCACTAGCGTCGGATACGGGTGCGGGCCAACGGCCGAGCCCAGGACGTAGAACGTCGTCCGTGGGCTCGTCACCCAGTCTCGCATCGCCTCGTTGATCGCGTCCTTGAGCGTCCGTGTCCCGGAGTCCACGATCCTGACCTCGGCACCGAGCAGCCGCATCCGCTCAACGTTGAGCGCTTGGCGAAGCACGTCGTCCGCGCCCATGTAGACGACGCACTCCAGGCCAAGCATCGCGCAGGCCGTCGCGGTCGCCACGCCGTGCTGGCCAGCGCCGGTCTCGGCGATGACTCGCCGCTTGCCCATCCGCGCGGCCAACATCGCCTGTCCGAGGGCATTGTTAATCTTGTGCGCGCCAGTATGAGCCAGGTCCTCCCGCTTCAGAAAGACGCGCAGCCCGAGCGCATCGGACAGTCGGAGCGCCTCGTAAAGCGGCGTCGGTCGGCCACTGAACGACCGCGCCAGGCGGGCATACTCTGCCTGGAACTTGGCGTCCATCTGAGCGGCAGAGTAGCCGACTTCAAGCTCCTGGAGGGCCGGCATCAGCACCTCGGGCACGAATTGGCCCCCGAACTCGCCAAAGTAACCAGGCCGTGCCGTCGCCTCGCCGACCGGCACGTCAGGCCCGGTGTCGGTCAGTGCGCCAGCCGCCTTGAACGCGCCCGTCACGCGCTCGCCCCCGCACCAACCGGTGACGCCAGGCGCCCGGCCTCGACCAGCTCGGCCAGGCGCACGGCCGGATCAGCGGCCGTGACCAGCGCCTCGCCCACGAGGACCGCATCGACGCCGAGTCTCCGCAGGCGGTACACGTCCTCCGCGGTCCTGACACCGCTCTCGCCGACGACCGTCACCCCCGCCGGGACGAGCGGTCGGAGCCGTGCGGTGGTCTCCAGGTCAACCGTCATCCGGGTCAGATCGCGGTTGTTGATTCCGACTGTCCGGGATCCCATCTCGAGCGCAACCGCCAGCTCACCTTGGGTGTGGACCTCGACCAGCGCGGTCATTCCGAGCGACTCGGTCAGCGCGGCAAACTCTCGGAGTTCTGTTGGCCTCAACGCGCGCACGATGAGCAGCACCGCGTCTGCCCCGAGCGCGCGCGCCTCGTAAATCTGGTAAGGATCGACGACGAACTCCTTGCAGAGCACCGGCACTTCAACGCTTCGCTTGACGCTTGCCAGGTCGCGCCCAGAGCCACCGAAGTAGCGCGCATCGGTCAGCACCGAAATCGCTGCCGCTCCAGCGGCCGCATATCCTTCGGCGACGTCAGCGGCGTCGAGGCTCGCCCGTAGAGTGCCCCGGGACGGCGACGCACGCTTGATCTCCGCGATCACTGCCAGGTTCCGACCAGCCAGCGCCGCTCGGAAGTCCAGCGCGGGTGGCGCCGACGCCGCCCGCCGAGCCACGGCGCCCAGTGGCTCGCGTTCCGCGCGGGCGGCCAACTCCACCGCCTTGTGGGCCAGAATCTCGTCGAGGATCATCACGCCACGAGCGTCCGCCGCAGCTCGCCGCACTGGGCCCGTACCTGGTCGAGCTTGTGCCGCGCCGCTCCCGAGTCGACGACCTCCGCGGCGATCCGCACGCCATCGGATAGGCTGCCGACCATACCCGCGACGAGCAACCCCGCCGCCGCGTTGAGCAGGACCACGTCCCTAGGCGGCCCACCCTCGCCGGCGAGCACCGAGCGTGCGATCCGGACGTTCGCCTCGACGGTACCACCCCGAACGGCCTCGCCCGGGGCACGCGGCAAGCCGACGTCCTCGGGAACGAGCTCGTACTCGGGAATCTGCCCGTCGACGAGCTCGTTGACTCGGGTCGGTGCGGAGATCGACAACTCGTCCAGCCCGTCGCGCCCGTGGACCACCAGCGCCCGACGCGTGCCGAGCAGCCGCAACACTTCGGCAATCGTGGGCACCAACGCATCGTCGGCCACGCCGGTGACCTGGGCCGTGGCCCCGGCGGGATTGGTCAGAGGACCCAGGACGTTGAACACCGTCCGCACGCCGATCTCGCGCCGCGGACCGGCCGCGTGCTTCATGGCGGGATGGTAGAGCGGGGCGAACATGAAGCCGAAGCCAGTCTCCCGCACCGACCTGGCGACGCCTTCGGGCGGCAGGTCGATCGCCACGCCGAGCGCCTCGAGGATGTCAGCACTGCCACACGTGCTGGTTACCCCGCGATTGCCATGCTTGGCGACCCGCCCGCCAGCGGCCGCTACGACCAATGACGAGACGGTCGAGATGTTGAAGGTACGAGCCCCATCGCCCCCGGTCCCGACTACGTCGATGACGTCGTCGCCGGCGTCGACCCGGGTCGCGTAGCGGCGCATGATCCGAGCGAGGCCGGCGATCTCGTCCGCACTCTCGCCCTTCATCCGCAACCCGACTACGAAGGCGGCGATCTGGGGCGCGGTGGCCACCCCCTCGACGATGTCGACCATCGCGGCGGACGCCTCCGCCTCCTCCAGTGATCTGCCTTCGACCACCTTGCCGGTCATTTCCTTGATTGCCATCGTGCACTCTCCTTGCCCGCGAAGAATCGGGACACCAAAACGCCTCTCGTCCACGCAGGGGCGAGAGGCGCGCTCGCGGTGCCACCCTGATTCGGCCGCCCAACCTCACGGCGGGCCGCCATCTTCGCGGGCACGGCCACCTCGTACAATGGCGATGCCCTACACCTTGATAACGGTGGTAGCTCCGGCGAAGCCTACTGGGCGGTCCAGAAACCGCCGTTCGGTTCGCGACTCCCGGGTCCATTCACGGGGCTTCCCAGCGCCGGCTCACACCTTGCCCGGCTCTCTGAGCTGTTCCACCCTGCTACTCGTCCCGTTCACAGTCTTTGGGTATTCGGTTGATGGTCGGGAGTATAGTCAGGCCTGGGAACGCTGTCAAGATGAACGATGGCCGACGAGCACGAGGGGACCGCGGGCGAGAAGCCAATGCGGACATTCTACGTGGCGTACTACAGATGAACGCGAGGTGGCCCGTCGGCACTCCACCTTCATCCGAGGTCGTCGATCGCAAACTCGCCCTCGTCACCCATCGCCGGCGGCTGGCGAGCTGGCAGGGATCGGGCGGGTATGCTGGACCTGCCCGGGCCTACGCTGTGGCATCGCAGAAGGGACGCATAAGCGGCATGGACGCATTCAGACTGGACGATAGAGTCGCCTTCGTGACGGGCGCGGGATCGGAACGTGGCATCGGCCGGGCCATCGCGGAAGCGTATGCCCGGGCGGGGGCGCTGGTAGGGCTGGCCGACCTCGACGAGGCCGGGGTGCAGGCCGGGGCGGACGCGGTTCGCGCGGCTGGCGGGAGCGCCACCGGGGTGCGCGCGGATGTGACAGACCCGGAGTCAGTGGCAAGCGCAGTCGCCGATGTCGAGCGCGAGCTCGGGCCGATCGACATCCTGGTCAACAACGCGGGGATCGTTCACGGGGCACCGATCCAGGAGTCGTCTCTGGCGGACTTCGACCGAGTCATGGCCGTCAACGTCCGTGGAGGGCTGATCTGTTTGCAGGCGATCCTGCCGGGCATGATGGCCCGCGGTCGGGGGAGGATCATCTGGCTCAGCAGCGTCGCCGGCAAGCAGGGAGGTGGGTTCTTTGGCAGCTCCCACTACGCCGCAAGCAAGGCGGCGGTCATCGGGCTCTGCCAGGGCATCGCGCGCGAGCTCGGGCCGTATGGCATCACCAGTAACGCGATCGCTCCTGGTCTGATCCTGACCGGCCTTGTCGCACGTAGTGGCGGCCCGGACATCGAAAACCAACTACGTGAGCGGACCGAGGCATCCGTCCCGGTGCGACGGGCCGGCACGCCCGAAGACATTGCCCATGCCGCACTGTTCCTGGCAAGCGACGCCGCTAGCTACGTGACGGGCGAGATCCTGGACGTCAACGGCGGCGCGTACTTCGACTGACCCTGCCGTCAGCTATCTACTCGGTCAGTAATGGATCCGGACCAGAGTGCCCTCTGGGGCCCAGTCGTAGACTAGCTTGGCATTCGCATCCGTCAGGCTGACGCAGCCGTTGCTGCCGGGTGCGCCGAAGTTCGAGCGCCAGTACGCCCCGTGGATCGTGTAGTCACCCTGAAAGGCAAGCACCCAGTTGACGTCGCCGATGTCGTAACGCGAGCCGTTGACGTTCGTTCCGCGGAAGCGAGCTTGCTGCATCTTGTACTGGACGTTGAACTGGCCGATCGGTGTGTCGGCGCCGGGCACCCCGGTGGCAACTGGCAACGTGTGGACTGCCCGGCCTTCCTGGATCAGCGTCATCACCTGGCGGGTCACGTCAACGTCGATGATCTTGTCCAGTTCGGTCGTGAACGACAGCACCGCCGGTCGCTCGAAATAGCCCCCCCTGACCGAACGCGAGCCGTCCGGGCCGGGCTTGACGCGGAACGTGATCGTTCTGTCGTACGGCAGGTTCTTGGCAGGAAGCCAGCGGACCTGCCTATCGTCAATCCATTCGAAGCGGCCGGGCAAGGCCGGCTCGATCGTGATGGCCGCCTGGGCCACATTGCGGTCACGAATCGGCTCGGCGAACATGAGCACCGGCTGCGTCTTGACCGAGGCCCGCCCAGTGGTTCCAGTCTCGAGATCCTCCACCATCAGCTTTGGAGGCGTCACCAGTTCGAGGGTTCGCGGCTCGACGAGCGGGGCGCCGCCACGGGCATACGCTTCGCCGATCGTGAGCTCGTAGGTCGTGCCCTGCTCGAGACCCTCGAACCGCAGCTCGATGATCGACGGGTCGCGGCGCTCCGCCTGCCAGGTGACCGTCGCCGGTGGGTTGATCTCCCAAGCCATCCGCTCGATCGGCACGTTCCAGCGAAGCTGGAGCGGCGTCCCGACTTCCAGCGGCAGCGGATCATCCCCCTCGAGCAGCAGCCGCGGCCGCGCCGGCGCGATGACGGTGTAGCTCTCGCGGTGCTGGAGGTCCGTGCCGTTCTCCGCACGCGCCCCGGTGAGCGTCACCTGGTACGTTGCCTCGTCATCCGGATTCTCGATCAACACCCAGGACTCGCGACGATCTTGCGGATTCACCCACGAGCGAGTTGTCGCGTCCGGACTGACACCGTACTGGAACTCGGCGATCGGCACACTCCAGCGGATCGGCAGCGGCTCCTCCCACTTCAATCGGGCCGGCAGTGGTGCCGGCTGCGCGCGCGGCGAGGCCGGCGTGCTGAAGTGGATCTCCCGCTCCCACGGTGCCTGTTGAGGCCACGGGAAGGTAGGCTCCAAGGCCGTTCCACGCAGCACCAGCCGATATGCCCCATCCGGACGAAGCGACCCGGTCGCGGGACGGAGCGCCACCTCGGTCAGATTCGGCTTCCAGTCCGCGCGGAGAACCTCCGCCTGGAGCGGCACTTCTCGCGGTGCGCCACGGCGTCCATCCCGGTCGAGGACAGTTTCCTCGAGGCGTGCCGCCTCGAAGCGCGGGTCCCAGCCCTGAGGCCGAACCAGGACCGTGCTCTCAAGCGGAAGGTCCATTGCGCCATCCGCGACGTTCATCGCCACGCCGGGCGGCGAGACCGCCAGCGTGGCAAACACCGCGGCCACGCCGCCGATCAGGGCGCCGACGACGGCCAAGAGCGACGTGACGAGCAGCATCGAGGTGCGGTGCCCGACAAGGCCTGACGACAAGCCCTCAGACGCGGATGCCCGTATCATGTTTCCTCACCCGATCCCGTACCCGGCGGCTCGTCGCCCCCCGAGAGCCTCCGGCCTTCTAGTCGCCGCGATTCACTGGTCGCCCACGCTGCTCAGCGTGCTCGTGACGGGCCGAGTTGACTCGTAACACTATTGTACGACTGTACGGGTCGGCGCGCCGAGAATCAAGCTTCTTCACGTCGAATCGGCGCGTTCTCGGGCCGCTATAATCGCCGTTCGGATGGGCGGTGAGACCCGGTTGCTACGGCGCGCGGCAAGGGCCAAGATTGAGCTGAGCAAGCGCTTCTCGCGGCACGGGATTGATGCCTTCCTGCACCAGGAGCTGCGCGGCATCCGCGGGACGATCCTGGATCTCGGGGCCGGGTTGCGCCCCTTCGCGGGGTTGCTGCCGGGCGGGACGATCGCCCTGGACCACCGCCCGCGGCCGGACATCGACCTGATCGGCGACGCCCACCGCCTGCCGTTCGGCGACGAGACGGTTGACGCAATCGTCTGTACCGAGGTGTTCGAGCACCTGCGTGACCCGCCAGCTGCCGCGGCCGAGATTATTCGTGTGCTCAAGCCCGGCGCGCGGCTGGCGCTGACGACCCGTTTTTGCTTCCCGCTGCACGACCGTCCCGGCGACTTCTGGCGCTTCACGCCCTACACCCTGCGGCATCTGTTTGCGCCCCTTGCGCCCACGGTCATCTCCCAGCACAGCGCCTACCAGACCTTGATCGTCCTGCTGATCCGCCTGGTGATGGAGCCCACCCGCCTGAACCGTGTCGTGTCGCCACCAGTCCTGGTGCTCTGCACGGCCCTCTGGGGACTCGAGCCGCTAATCGGCCGACTCTTGCCAAGTGACGCCCTGACTAGTGGCTACCTGGTGGCCGGCCGGAAGCCGGCGCGACCATCGCGTTGACGGGCCCGGAATCGGGCCGCTAGAGTCGAGGCGGAGGGCCCGTGGCAACAACCGATCGGGACAGCTCGCGCGGACGGCCCGGTGCGACCCCGCTCTTGTCGAACTGGGTGCGTGCCTTTCCGCCGTCAATTCTGCTGATCGCTGCATGGCTGCTGCTTGGCCCCTGGACAGCCGCCGCGCAGCCGGACCCTGGCGCGCCACGGCCGGCGCCGCCGGAGGCGCCATACGTTGGGCCGGCCGAGTCGAACGATCAGCCGCCGCCCACGAGCGAGGTTCGGCCCTCCGCGCCGGCCATCCAGCCCTCGCCGTCGGCGGTCGCCAAGCCCTCGCCATCAGCAGTCGCCAAGCCCTCGCCGTCGGCGGTCGCGAAGCCGGGCGGCGCGGCCGCCCCGTCCGAACCGGGCTGGGCCTGGATCAATCGGTACGTGAGCCTGACGGCGCTCCTTGCTGCACTGGGGGCCGGGCTTCTCCTCCTCGCTGGGATTGCGTGGTACCGGTCGAACCGGGCGGAGGCGGCGCCCGGGCCGGAGCACCGGGCCCAGATGCGGCGCTTCGTCGAGGAGGACTTCGCCCGGTTTGTCGCCGCTGGCCTGCCGCTCGAGGTAGACGAGGCCCCGCTTCTCTCTCGAGACGATGGGTGGCGGACGCTCTTCACACACCACGTCAAGCTGCATAACGAGCTGTACCGTTTCAGCACGCGGACCGCGCTGGCCATCTACACTGCCCACGTCGACGATGCGGTTCGTCGTGCCCTAACCGAGCGGCGCGCGCTGTTAGCGAACGATCCCGATGGAAAACAGGCCCGGGTTGCAACTGGGCCACCTGTGTAGGGAGCCCACCCGCGCCGCTCGCCGAATGGCGAGCTGAGGGACGACGCCCGGGGCCTGGGCGGCGCCGGGGCTAGCTCGCTCCGGACGAGTCGGCGAACCTCGGGGCAAAGGCGGCTACCCGCTTTTCCGGGTAGCGGAACGAGGGATCCCGACGAGCCACAGCCAATGCCGAGATTCCGAGCTCGCGGAACAGTGGCTCGCCCCAGCCAAGCAACGGATGGCCACGGGCGCCGACGAAGACCAGATCGTCGACGACAAAGCCCGCCCGCTCCAAAGTGAATCGCAGCGTTCGTGGTGTGAACGCGTTGATGTGCTCGCTCGCCTGGTACCCGTTGTGGCCGATCGCCCGCTTGATGACTCGCTCGACGATCGGCAGCGGCGGGATGGTCGGGACGTGGATGAAGAGGTGCCCATGCGCCTCCAACTGGGCGTGCAGGCGCAGCAGAAATAAGTGTGGCGCGACCAGGTGCTCGAGCAGGTTGGAGCAGAAGACGGCGTCAAACCGCCGTTCGAGGTCAGGCAATCCATCCTCGACGTTGGCGAGGTGCGCATCGAGACCAAGCGCCCGGCAGAACGTCACGTTGCCCTCTACCGCGTCTAGTCCCGCGCTACGCGCTCCAAAATGGACCAGGTGCTGGCCATGGCCAGCACCGATGTCGAGGACGGCGAGGCGATCGGCGCGATGCGTCTCGCAGACGAAGCGAACCGCGCGAGATGGGACGAAGAAGCCTCGCAGGATGCGCTCGGTATCCTCAGGCGGAAGCGGTGACCGAGCACGGACCAGCGCGGCGACATCCTCGGGCGAGCGCAGGGCGGGCCTCCGCGAAGGGTACTCTCGACCGGAGTTTGAGTGTCAGCAGACACCGCCAGACCGGGCATGCCCCGTTCGGAGCGGTCCGCCGGACATTTATGATACCCCGGAGTCCGCCGTTGCCGGACTGTTCCGCCCGACCTCCTAATCCTACGGTCTCAGGTATCCGAGACGAGCGGCGGACGACAGCAATGCCAGTCCACGGCGCACTGGAACGCATGGCCGGCGGCGAGCACGGCCGCCTCGCCCAGCCGCGGCCCGACGATCTGGATGCCAACGGGAAGCGCACGGTCGTCAAAGCCGCACGGGATCGACATCGCCGGGACTCCGGGCAGGTTGAAGACCCCGCGGAAGTTGTCCCGCGCGAGCGGCTCCAGGAGCGCGCCATTCGACCCCATCCTCGGTGCCGTTCCGGATAGGGTCGGGGTGATCAGGATGTCCACGTCGCTGAACACCTCTGCCAGGGACGCGCCGAACCCCTTGCAAGTTTCGCGGGCCGTGATGTACTCGACCGCCGGGATGTCCAGGGTCTCTACGAGGTTCTTCCGAACTTCTGGAGTGAGCTCCTCCGGCCGCTCAGCCAGCAGCCCGCCGTACTCGGCGCCGGTCAGCGCCTTGTGGACCGTGAGCGCAGCGGCGGCAATGGGTGGCATAGGTGGGAGCGTCACGTCGCGTACCTCCCACCCGAGGCCGCGCCACACGTCAAGGGCCGCCTCGGCCACGCGCCCGAGATCGGGCGGCAGATCCTCCCAGAAGTAGGCCCGGGGGACCCCAACGCTGAGCGGGCGGCCGCTCTTGGTGATGGGACTGGACCAGCCATCGTCAGTCGGCGCATCGAGCGACTCGGGATCGCGCGGATCGTGCCCGGCGAGCGCGTCGAGCAGGATTGCGCAATCGAGGACGGAGCGTGCCATCGGGCCGACGTGGTCCAGACCGGGTGAGAGCGGAGGACCCCGTGCAAGCTGATGCGACCGTACGTCGGCTTCAGGCCAGTGATGCCGCAAGCCGCGGCCGGATTCCGAATCGAGCCACCGCTGTCAGTGCCGACAGCACCGTAGGCTAGCCCCGCCGCCAGAACGATGCGCCGAGCCGGGCTGGAGATCCGGGGTGGTGATTCGTGTTCCAGGGATTACGCGGGATCGCGTACGGGTGATCTCGGAAGCTCTCGGCCCAGCACAGCTCCGGCAGGTTCGTCTTCCCCAGCAGGACCGCACCCGCCTGACGCAGTCGCGCGACCGCCGTCGCATCCTCCTCGGGCACGAAGGTGGCGAATGCCCGGCTGCCGAAGGTCGCCGGCACGCCCTTGCTCCAGAGCTGGTCCTTGATCGCGACGGGCACGCCGTGGAGCGGCCCGCGGTACTCGCCAGCCAGGATCTCTTGCTCGGCGCGATCGGCCTCCTCGAGGGCCGAGTCGGGTGTGCACGTGATGTAAGCGCCGAGCGTCGGCTCCAGGCGCTCGGTCCGCTCGATCATCGTCCGGGTAACCTCCACTGGCGAGAGGTCCCGAGCGCGCAGATGCTTTCCGAGCTCGTCCAGCGAGAGGTACGCTAGCTGCGGTTCACCCACGGCGCCTCCGGTCTAGACCGCCCCGTGTCTGAGAATGCCGCACCCTTTCATCTCAACTCCGCGCATACAGCCAGCAGTGTCCCGATGACTCGCGTCCTCGCGAGTCAAACACGCTACCAAGACGTATGAGGTGCCCAGTTGCCCGAAGCGAGCTTCCTTCGTCCCTTCCAGCGGATCACGACCTACATCGTCCGCCTGCAAGTCGCCTGGTGCAACCCGAACGTCCGCTAGGCGGGGGCTGGCTACGCTTCGGGGCGGGTCACCGTGACGCCGGCGATCCGCTCGGCCGGCTGGACCATCGCCGACATGTCCTGGTCGCCAAATCCAAGTTGGCGCGCTTCCTTGAACAGCTCGAGCGAGGCAGCAGTCAGCAACATCCGCACGCCGAGCTCCTGGCCAAAGGCACTGATTAGCCCGAGATCCTTGAGCACAAGGTTGACCGGCGTGGCCGGGTCGAATTTGCGCTCGAGCATCAGCGGGACGTGGCGGTTCAGCATCGCGCTCGACCCGAAGCTAGTGCCGAGCAGGTCCAGCATGACCTGCGGATCAGCCCCGGCCTTGACGCCCATCACAAACCCTTCGACCGCCGCTACCGTGTGGATGCCAACCAGCAGCTGATTGACGAGCTTGACGATCGTTCCCGTGCCCGGGCCGCCGCAATGCTTGATGTTCTTGCCCATCGCTTCGAAGACCGGTCCGGCCTTCGCGAACGCATCGGCGTCCCCGCCCACCATGATCGTCAAGGTACCAGCCTGTGCTCCCCCGGGCCCGCCGCTGACCGGAGCGTCAAGGAACGCCGCGCCCCTGGCGTTGGCTGCCTCGGCGCAGGCGGCGTTGGTGGCCGGGCTGACGGTGCTGTGGTCGATCCAGAGCTGGCCACTGCGGCCGCCGGCACCAACCCCATTCTCTTCCAGGTACACTTCCTCGACCGCCGCCGGCGTCGGCAGGCAGGTCAGCACGAAGTCCGATGCCCCGGCAACCTCGCGCGGTGATCCAGCCGGCTTGGCCCCTTCGCTGACCAGCTCGTCCACCGCGCCACGGCTTCGATTGTGGACCGTCACCTCAAAACCCGCCTTGAGTAGTTGCTGGGTCATCGGCCGCCCCATCTTGCCCAATCCGATGAAGCCAACCTTGCCACTCGCCATCTCAGCCGCTCCTTCTCGCGATTCGGTGCACTCGTCAGTCAGTGCAAAGGATTCGTAGAATCCAGGCTCGGCGTCCCCGATCGCACCCGTGCTGACGTTTCACTCCTGGACGGCCGGCGTGGAACCGAGTGTAACATGCCCCCCGCGGGCGGGCATCGCCGGAACCGCGTCGAAGTCTGGCTGTTTCCCCGTCACGGACGCATCACAGCAATCCCCACATTTCGCGGCGGCGCACGACCCTTGGTATAGTCCTCGCGCGCTGACTTCGTGTCTAGAGCGGCGACGACCCTACTCAGCATCACGGAGTCCAGATGTCCCTGAGCCCACGGATTGCAGCGCTCCTTGTCGGCCTGGTTCTGCTCTTGTCGTTGCCGCCGGTCCCCGCTGGCGCCAACCAACAGAGATCGGTGGTTGCCCCCCTGCCCGCGGTGGCCGAACCGGACGGTCGATTCGGGATGGTACAGGCGATGCATGCGCCGGACCTGGCGCTCCAGATGGGCGCGCGCTGGGACCGGATCATCTTCCCCTGGTCGCTGATCCAAAAGGACGGGCCGGACTCCTGGGATCAGCTTTACTTTACCGATGAGCAGATCCGGGCCCAGGCCGCACGCGGCATGACGCTCGCCGGCGTGATGATCTACACCCCTCAGTGGGCATCCGAAAAGCCGGAGGTCGGCCGACCGGTGGACCGTCCGGCTGGACTGTACCTGCCGTACGACGATCCGAAGAACCACTGGGGCCAGTTCGTCCGCAAGCTGGTTGCTCGCCACCGCGGCGTGGTCGACCACTGGATTGTCTGGAATGAGCAAGATTTGTACGACATGGCGATCCGTTACACGTGGGATGCTCCGTACGAGGATTACGTGCAGCTTCTAAAGGTGGCGTACCTCAACGTCAAGGAAGTGAATCCGAATGCCAAGGTGATCCTTGGTGGTCTGGCGTACTGGTACGACAAGGAGTACAACCGGCCTCCATATCTTGGGCCGATGCTGGAGATCATGGCGCGAGACCCAGAGGCCAAACGTCACAACCACTACTTCGACATTGTCAGCGTGCATGCGTACAGCGCGCCGCTCAACTCGTATGCCGAGCCATTGATCATGCGTGAGATCCTGGAACTGCGTGGCATGAAGAAGCCGATCTGGATCTCCGAGAGCAACGTGGTGCCGCTCGACGATGGGGACCACCACCTCCCTGCTGGCGGCTGGCGCGCAACGCTTGACCAACAGGCCTCGTACGTCATCCAGAGCATGGCAATGGCGCTGGCCGCTGACGTCGAGCGGTACGCGATGTACAAGATGGTGGACGAAGAGCCGGAGAACAACACCGACTTGTGGGGGCTGGTCCGCAACAACGGTAGCCTGAAGCCAGCGTACGTCGGCTATCAAGTCGGGGCGACGTACTTCTCCAAAGTGAAGTCCGCGGTGTATAGCTGGCCGGGCAGTCGCGAGGTGCCGACAGCCGCCGAGGTCAAGTCAATCTTGACGTCGAATTCGAACCGAGCCCAGTTCATCTGGCCGGCCCAGATTAGTCAGGTCACCATGGAGCGCGGGCGCCAGTTGACGACCGTCCTCTGGAACAACTCGCCGGCCGAGGTCACCCACAAGATTCCGGCGAACGCCCGGCGGGCTACACTGGTGAACAAGTACGGCACGACCGAAACGATCGGCGCACGCGACGGCTTCTACAGCATCCGCCTGCCGGGCTCGCAGCACAACTCGGACCTTCGTGACTCGAGCATCTACATGATCGGCGGCGATCCGTTCATCATCGACGAGCAGGTCGCCCCGCTACCTACGGATCGCGTCGTAAGCCGCATCGAGATGGTGTGGCCGCAGGGCGGAGCCTCGCAGCGCGAGGCCAGCAAGGCGAACATCACTGCGCAGCTCCTGATGCCGGGTGCGAACGAGTCGGTCCCCTGCCGCTACAAGCCGGAATCGGTCCAGCTCTGGCGCAAGATCAACAACGGCCCACGCGAGTTGGTCACGACGGGAGTGCGCCGGGTGGCGAATGCCGAAGGGGTCACCTATCCGGTCTGGGACTTCAACGACATCAGCGTTGCCGGGGTGCGCGGTGGACCGCCCCCGCCGACGCCGACGCCCGCGGCTGAGGGGACGGTGGACACGCCAGCGGCGCCCCCGCCCCCCAGAGACTTCATCGAGTTCTCGGTGGTCGTCGACGGCATTCAAACCGATGTCGGCACGTGGACCTATGGCGGCCCAAACGCGACCGACTGGACCCGGCCGCCGATCCGCCCACGCGTTGGCTGCGAGTAACTGCCTGGCGCGCGACCAGGATGAACGCTGCGCCGTGAGGGTCACAGACAAGCAGTTCTTTCGAGAGCGTCACCGCCTTGGCTTTGCGGCGATGGACGATCTAGAGCTGGCACACACCACGGCAACGCGGCTGGCCGAGAGTGTCGGCCGCCGCCGCCCGGAGCCTGCCGTTCTGCGCCTGGCCGCCGCGCTCGAGCAGGTCCGTCCCCGGTCGCTGCAACGTCCTGCTGGCGACGGGGTCCTGATCAGCCTTCAGCCGCCGATGGCGAGCCGGGCGACGGCGTAGGCGAAGCCTGGGGCAAGGCCAAGGACGACGACCGCTGCGCCGGCGAACCACACGGCAGGGGCCGGCGCAGACGACACATGAGCCCGAGTAAGCGCCAACAGGTCCGGCAGTGGGCGGAGATAGTAGAGCACGCCGGCTACGCCACCGATCACGGCCACAAGGGTGGGCCAGAAGCCGAGCGCGGACCATGATGCATCGAGGATCGCCAGCTTGGCCCAGAAGCCGGGAGTCGGCGGGATACCGGCGAGCGAGAGCAGCGCCAGTGTCAGGCCGAGGGCACGCGTCGCGCTCAGGCCTTCACCGCGGACCTCGCCGAACGGGAGCGGGCCGGTGCCACGGCCGGCCATCGCAGCGAAGGCCAACAGGATCGTCAGCACGTAGATCACGACGAAGAAGATGGCGGCCGCGCGTCCCTCTGGGCCGCAGCCAAGGGCTAGCGCCATCAAACCGGCATTCGCGACGGTTGAGTAGGCGAGCATCCGGCGCACCTCCCGCTGGGCGAGCGCGCCGAACGTGCCCCAGATGATCGAGACCAGGCCGATACCGATCAAGATGGGGGCCATCGGCACAGCTGCGCCGGCAGCGAGTCGGGCGAGCGCCACGACGGCGGCGATCTTGCTCGCCGCCATCACGAAGCCGGCCAGACCGGGAGCGCCCGCGGTGTAGGCGTCAAGCGGCCCCCACAGAAGCGGGAACACGGCCAGCTTGTAGGCAAAGCCGAGGCCAATCAACAGCACGCCGATTGTCCAGATGTAGCTGTACGTGGGATCAACGACGCCTGGCCGCGGCCACGCAAACGAGCCCGTTGCGAGCAGGAGCAAGCCGAGCCCGTACACCAGCGCTGCAAACGAGATCGCGGCGAGAACAAAGTACCGAAACGCGGCCTCGAGTGGCCGGGCACCCCGGCCGAGCGCGACCAGGACAGCCGCGCTGAGCGACAGCGTTTCCAACCCGAGCGCGGCGCTCAGTAGCTCGCCTGCTGTGGCCAGCACGATCGCGCCGGTCGAGCCGAGCAGGATCAGCGCGGCGACCTCGGGCCGCTGGGTGGAATTGTGCAGCTCGGCGCTCGGCACCAGCAGCATGCCGACCAGGCCGGCGGCCACCACACCGAGCACCGACACGCGGGTCAGCGCGTCGCCGCCCATCGCCGGCAGCGCCGCCCCGAGCAGCGAAAGCACGCCGATCGTCGCCAGAATCGTCGGGCTGTTCGAGAGGCGGCCTGTCAACAGCAGGATGACGAGCGTGCCAAGGACCAGAATCAGCACGGACCCGAGGGGCGGCGGGATGCTCGCGAGCACGTTCACGAACGCACCCCAGGCGAGGCCGGGAGCGGCGCAGAAATGCCGAACAGGGATGACAACAAGCCGAGCAGCAGAATGAGCGCAATGCCGAGCACCGAGACAAGGGCATATCGGCCGAGCCGCCCGCTGTGCGCGGAGATCAGCCGCGCCGACACGCCGGTAGTCAGGCTGGCGACCGCGCCAACCCAGCCGCCTTCCTCAACCGCCGCGGCAGGCTGTGCCACGGCTGCGCGATCGCGCCGAAACGCGATCGCAAATCCGGCCATCCCGAGCGCCCCGGCGAAGAAGCCGAGGAGGCTGGGGAAGTGAACGACTTCGGCGTGGGCCACCGTGTCCCCGAGGACACCCGACAGGATGCCACGAGGCCACTCCAGGTAGCCGAGCAGCAGCGCACCCGCCGCCAGCGGGACAAGCGACCACTGCATCAGTGGCGACGGCGCGTGGATCGGCTCACTGTCCGGGCGCGGACCGTGGAATACACTGAAGAACAGACGGCCGATGTACCAGCCCGTCAGGAACACGCCGGCGAACAGGCCGAAGAACGCAAGCGGCCCAAAGACGCCGCGCTCTTCGGCGGCTTCGAGGATCAGGTCCTTGCTGAAACCCCCGGACAGACCCGGCACGCCGATCAGAGCGAGTGCGCCGATCAAGAACGCGGCATACGCCCCTGGCAGGACCCGGCGCAGCCCTCCGAGCGACGCCAGGTCCTCGCGGCCGTGCCGCGCATGGATCACCACGCCGGCGGAGAGGAAGAGCAGCGCCTTGAAGGCCGCGTGGGTGATCAGGTGAAAGAGCGCCGCGAACGGTGCGCCAAAGCCGACCGCGGCGAACATGTAGCCAAGCTGGCTGACCGTCGAGTAGGCCAGGCCGCGCTTCAGATTGGCCTGGCGTGTGCTGGCTAGGCCCCCGCCGACCGCGGTCAGCACGCCGATGATCGCCGTCGCCGCCGCCACGCGCGGCGCGGTCGCCATCACTGCGTTGGTGCGCACCAGCAAGTACACGCCGGCCGCGACCATCGTTGCGGCGTGGATAAGCGCGCTGACCGGAGTTGGGCCCGCCATCGCACTTGGGATCCAGAAGTAGAGCGGCCCCTGAGCCGACTTCGCCATCGCGCCGATGAGCAGCAGCGAAGCCAGCAGCGTGGCTCCTCCCGGCAAGGCCAGGCAGCCGGGCGTCTGCAATGTCAGCAGATCGCCGCAGTTGGCCGGTACGAGGACGAGCGCCAGCAGCAGCGCGGCGTCTCCGACAGCGTTGGCCGCCAGCGCCTGCACACCTGCCGCGAGGGTGCCGGGCCGGTCATGCCAGAACGAGATCAGCAGGAAGCTGGCCAGGCCGACCCCGGACCAGCCGACGAGCAGGACCGCCAGGTTGCCGGCCAGGACCAGGATGGCCATGCTCCCGACGAAGACGTCGAGGAACATGAAATAGCGTCGTCGGCTGGCCGGCGTCTCCTCGGCCATATACGCGAGCGAGTAGACGTAGATGCAGGTGGACACGATACCGACGACGGCCAGCATGACCGCCGCGAGCGCATCCGCTCGCAGGTGGAATGAGCCGTCCGGCAGAAACGGCAACCAGCCCGCTCGGACGACCTCAACGGGCGCCCGTGGGCCCACCAGCCAGGCAACCGCGACCACGGCGATCATGACCGGCCCGATAAGGCTGGCGGCACCCGGCCGCCCGACTCCGAGGCCAGTCAGCAGCAGCCCGGGCAGGGTAAATAGCCATGCCCAGGACAGGAGGGCACTCACCATTGCACGCTGTCAGTGGCGGTTGCACCCACTGCTAGCTCTTGACTGCTGATCGCTCGCCCGGTCATCCGCGCACCTCCGCCGCGGCGTCGACGTCGACCGTTTCGCGGTCGCGGAACAATGCGAGCGCCAGGCCCAGGCCGATCACCGCCTCGGCCGCGGCCAGGACAAGGACGATCAGCGCCGCTGACTGCCCGTCGACGAGGCCACGGATTCGCGCGGCCAGCACGAGCACCAGGTTGCCCGCGTTCAGCATCAGCTCGATCGACATGAGCATCGAAATCGGGTTGCGGCGCATCAATACGCCCGCGCTTCCAAGCGCCATCAGCGACGCGCTGGTGGCCAGGATCAGCGACTCGGCGTTCATCGCGCTGGCCCCCCCTCGTCCAGGAGCCGCTGGCGGCCGGTGGCGCCGGGAGCATCGGCGGTGTGTGCCAGGCTGCCCTCGCTGGCGGCCCGCGACGAAGCCTTGGCGCCGGGTTCCGGCTCTTGGCGGCGCCAGATCGCCACGGCGCCGATGATCGCCACGAGCAGGAGCGCCGCGGTCAACTCAAACGGCACGATCAACGGCCCGAACAGTGACCGGCCAATCGCCTCAACCCCGCCGGCCGGATTCTCGGGCGCGGTCGGCGCGCCAACCGCCAGACCGGCCGCCAGGGCCGCCAGCAGCGCAGCGCCCGCGACCACCGCCGAGACGACCCTGCCGGTCGGAACCACGCTTTCGATACCCCCATGCGGCAGCAAGGCGACGACGAACAAGAACAGCACGACGATCGCCCCAGAGTAGATCAACACTTGCCCCAGCGCAACCAGGTCGGCGGCCATGATCAGGAACAAGGCTGCCACGCACAAGCTGTGTGCCAGCAGGGCAACGACCGCGTGGACCGGTCGCCGAGCCAGGATCACACCAACCGCGCTCACCAGCGCGACCGCGCAGGCGAGAGCAATGGGGAGGAAGGCGTTGTTCATACCTGGCCCCCCCGCCCCCGCTTCCCCATCTAGCCCGCCTTCCCTGAAGAGAAGGAGAGAGTTCGCCCCCTTCTCTTCAGGGAAGGCGGCCGGAGGGTTTGGTCGGTCCTCACGCGTGGTCCTCGCCGGCGGCTGGCGTGGCAACCGGCTCGGGGGTGCCGTGTCCGTGGACGTCCGCGCTATCGGCGTCGGCATGAGAGACGGCGCGGCGAACGTCGGCACCGATCGGATGGTGAGTTCGGTAGACCTCGCCAAGCTTCGTGTGAGCGTCACGGTCATCCGCTGCGCGATCCCGCTCGACGTCCGGGTGGAACTGGATCTTCGGTGCGTACTTTTCCGGCTCGAGCAGCATCGGCTTCGTATACACGAAGTCGGCCCGCGCGAAGTCGGACAACTCGTACTCCGGCCCGAGCTTGATCGCGTCCACCGGGCACGCTTCCTCGCAGAAACCGCAGAAGATGCAGCGGATCATGTTGATCTCGTACACCTCGGCGTAGCGCTCGCCGGGCGACACCGGCGCGGCCGGATCGTTCTCGGACGACTTGACGTAGATGGCCTGCGAGGGGCATGCCGCCGCGCACAGACTACAGCCAATACATCGCTCCAGACCGTCCGGCTCGCGATACAATCGATGCCGACCACGAAACCGAGCGGACGGCGTCCGCTTGACGTCCGGGTAACGGACGGTGGTGGGCGGCCGGACGACGTGCTTGAGCGTGGTCCAGAAGCCCCGCGCCAGAGCCTTGGTGTCCTTGATCAGCATGCGTGAGTTTCTCCGATTACTTGAGAGGCCACGATTGACGAAGGACGTCTCCTTCGTGCACGCATCTAGCCGAGCAGGACGACCACGAGCGCCGTCACGGCGATGTTGACCAAGCCGAGGGGCAGCAGCACTCCCCACGAGAGGCGCATCAACTGATCGTAGCGCAGACGCGGGAGGGTCGCTCGCAACCAGACGTACAGGAACAAGAACAGCAGCATCTTAATGAACAGCCAGTGTGGGCCAGGGAAAAACGGTGCCCACCAGCCGCCCAGGAAGATCGTCGACGCGACCGCCGAGACGGTGATCATGTTGACGTACTCGGCAATGAAGAACATCGCGAATCGCATCCCGCCATATTCGGTGTGGTAGCCAGCCACCAGCTCGGTTTCAGCCTCCGGCAAGTCGAATGGGGCGCGATTGGTCTCGGCAATCGCGGCGATCATGAAGAGCACGAAGCCGACCGGCTGGAGCAAGATAAACGGGACTGAACGAGCCTGCGCCTCGACGATCTGCCCCAGCGATAGGCTGCCACTGACGATCACCACGCCGACGAGCGACAGTCCCAAAATCAGCTCGTACGAGACCAGCTGGGCAGCCGCGCGCAGTCCTCCGAGCAGCGAGTACTTCGAGCCCGAGGACCAGCCCCCGATCACCAATCCGTACACGCCCAGGCTGCTCGCCGCCAGCAGGTAGAGCAATCCCACTGGGAGGTCCGCGACCTGGAGCGGGATCTCCAGCCCCCCGGCGGAGATCGTTGGCCCCAGCGGAACCACCGCGAACGCTGCCAACGCCGCAAACAGGGCGATCGCGGGGGCGATCGGGTAGAGCAAACGGTCCGCCGTGGACGGCACGACGTCTTCCTTGAAGAACAGCTTGATTGCGTCCGCGAGCGGCTGGAGCAGCCCAAACCAGCCGACCTTGTTCGGCCCGATCCGGACTTGAAGACGACTGATCACCCGCCGCTCGAACCAGGTCATGTACGCCATGCCGGTCATCAACGCCAGGATGATCACCAGCGAGCGGACGACATCGATCGTGAGTTCGGCCATCACGCCACCGGCAAGCTGAGCTTGCCGCGTCGACGGGAAGGGCCTTCCGGCAGGCGGTAGCTCGGGTGCGTCTCAGACAGAGCGGCGCGCAGCGCCGGCAGCCCCCGTGGCGGATTGCCGCCCAGGAGGGCTGCCAGGTCGGCCAGCAGGGTCCAATCCGGGGGCACGCCATCGGGCGGCAGCCCAGCCGTATGGAGATGCTGGACTCGACCCTCAAGATTGGTGATCGAGCCCGCCTGCTCGTAGGGGTGCGCTATCGGCAGGACGACCTCGGCGTATTCCAGATCCTCGCTGTCGAGCGGGCCCGTCGTCATCAGCACTCTACGAGCGCCTCCGGTGCTCGGCCAGCGCTCGCGGCCGACGAACAGGATTGAGCGGAGCTCGCCCCTGAGCGCCTGACCGATCGGGCCGATATCCACGTCGGCCAGCGCAAGGTCGGGCGCCAGGTCCAGCGCGCCACGCCCATTCGCTGCGAGGGCCGGACTTCCGACCAGCCCGTTGTCGCCGCTTGCGTTAGCCGCCTCGGCCAGCCGATCCAGTACCTCCTGGGCCGCTCGGTCGGCAGCCACCCGCGGACCGGCAAGCACCGCGGCCGGGCCCGGACCGATCCTCCGCGCTGCCGCGCCCACGGCACCGTCGTCCACGGGGCCACCAGCGAGGGCGGCTCGTCCGTCCAGCGGACGCCCAGCGGCGTCGCCGCCGGCGCCGTCGCGGACGACGGCGTCGAGTAGCTCCTCGACCATCGCCGCCTCGCGGCCAGCGTCGACCCGCAGCCAATGGGCCGTGTCGCGGTACAAGCCGTTCTCAGGGCCGATCGCGATCAGCGTCCCTCCGTTCTGGACCGCCTTGCGGATCCAGAGCGCCAGGATCGGCAGCTCGCACCAGGCGTCCAGACCGACCAGGATCACCGTCTTGCATCCTACGAGATGCTTGATCTGTCCCCGCAGCGGCCAAGGAGCGGCAGCACGCGGCCAGAAGCCCGCCCGTGCTTCAGGCAGCGCGGCGCGGAGTGCGTCGGCGAACAACCAGGTGACTTCGTTGCTTAGGCTCGGCGAGGCGACCAGGCCGGTCGGCCCCGAGCGCAGAAGCTCAACCGCACGCCCCAGGGCGACTTCCCAGCTGGTCGGCTCCAGGCGGCCGTCGCGCCGCGCCAGCGGCGTCACCACGCGCCGTTCAAGAAGCGGGGGCAGGGTATCGAAGCGGCCAGTGTCGCACAGCCAGACGTCGTTGACCTCGTCGTTCTGGCGGGCCAACATCCGCAGGATCTGCCCATCGCGAGCGTGGAGTTCGGCGCTGCAGCCGACCGCGCATCCAACGCAGGTGCTCGGGGTTCGCTGCAGGTCCCACGGCCTTGCCCGGAAGCGGTACTGGCGGCTCGTCAGCGCGCCCACCGGACAGATCTCGATGGTGTTGCCACTGAAGATCGAGTCGAACGTCTCCCCCTCGAGGACCCCGATTTCGCTGTAGCCGCCGCGGTCAACCGCGGCCAGCGCCTCGTCCCCGGCGATCTCGGACTGGAAGCGGGTGCATCGGAAGCACATGATGCAGCGCTCACGGTCGAGGACGATCCGCTCGGAGAGGACAAACGCCTTCTCGTTGTGACGCTTCTCCTCGGTGAACCGGCTGGCGCCCGGGCCATAGGCGAACGTGTAGTCCTGGAGCGGGCACTCGCCGCCCTTGTCGCAGATCGGGCAGTCCAACGGGTGGTTCGTCAGCAGTAGCTCCAGGACGCCGTTCTGGGCCTCGACGACGTTCCTGCTGGTCGTGGTGACGACCATACCGTCGGCGACCGGAGTCGTGCAGGCCGTCTGGAGACGCGGCATCTTCTCGATCTCGACCAGGCACATCCGGCACGCGCCAACCGGCTTGAGCCGCGGGTGGTAGCAGAACACCGGGATCTGGACGCCGATCGTCTTGGCGGCCTCGACGAGTAGCGTCCCCTTGGGTACGTTGACCTCGCGGCCGTCGACGGTCAGTGTGACCTTGTCAGGCGAATTGGCGAGGACCGGTGGAGTGGTAGGTGACGACGTCGCCGTCGCCGCGTTCGGAGTTGCGGGCGGTATGCTCATGCAGCCCAGCTATCGTAGGGGCATCGGCCCAGTCTGAAGTGCTCGAGGTATTCGTCGCGGTACTGGCGGACCGTCGCGGTGACGGGGCTGGTCGCAAAATCGCCGAGGGCGCAGAGCACCTTGCCGCTGATCTGGCCTGAGAGCGACATCAGCAGGTCCAGGTCGGCCGACGAACCGCGTCCCTGCTCCAGGCGGAGCAGGACCTCGTGCAGCCAGGCGGTGCCCTCGCGACAGGGGGTGCACTTGCCACATGACTCGTGGCGGAAGAACTCCTCCATCCGAGCCGCCGCGCGGACGATGCAGACCGTCTCGTCGAGGACGATCAGGCTGGCCGAGCCAAGCATCGAGCCGGCGGCTTGGACGGAATCGTAGTCCAGCCGGGTGTCGAGCTTGTCGGCGGTCAGGATCGGCGCCGAGGCGCCGGCCGGCAGGACACCCTTGACCGCGCCACCGTTCGGGATTCCCCCACCGTACTGCTCGATCAGCTCGCGGAACGTCACCGAGCCGAGCGGCAGCTCGTAGTTGCCTGGGCGGTTGACCCGCCCGGAGAGACAGAAGATCTTCGGCCCCGTGTTCTTCGGTGGCACGCCAATCGTCTGGTACCACTCCTGGCCGTTGCGCAGGATGTGAGGGACGTTTGCCAGAGTCTCGACGTTGTTGACGACCGTCGGACGGCGGTACAGACCCTCGACCGCCGGGAACGGGGGGCGGGAGCGCGGCATCGGGCGGCGGCCCTCGAGCGATTCGAGCAGCGCCGTCTCCTCGCCGCAGATGTAGGCCCCGGCCCCGCGGAACACCCGGATGGTCAGGTTGTAGCCGCTCCCGAGGACGTTCCCACCGACCAGGCCAGCCTGCTCGGCTTCAGCGATCGCCGCGTCCAATCGATCGGCGGCCGTGACGTACTCGCCGCGGATGTAGATGAACGCATCCTGCGCGCCGATCGCGTACGAGCCGATCGCCACACCCTCGACGAGCATGTGCGGCTCGATCTCCATGATCTCGCGGTCCTTGAAGGCCCCCGGCTCGGACTCGTCGGCGTTGCAGACCATGTACTTCGGCCCATCGACCTTGGGAACGAAGCCCCACTTGGCACCGGCCGGGAAGCCTGCCCCGCCACGACCGCGGAGGCCGGACGACTTAACCTCCTCGATCACCGCGTCGGGCGCCATCGTAATCGCCTTCTCCCAGCCCTGGTAGCCGCCGGCCTGGCGATACTCCTCGAGCATCACCGGCGTCGTCCGACCAGGGTGGGGAAGCAGCATCGGCCTGTAGTCGACCGCTGCCGACGGCTGCTGCTCGGGCGGCCGTTCTTCGATCGTCGTCATCTGATCACATCCGCTACCGTGAGCATCTGTTCGAAGTATGTCACGCGCTCGACGCCGCTGGCGGGCTCGCGTTCCCATTGGCGCCCGGCTGCTCGAACGTGCCGGCCCTAAGCGCCTCGATCAGGCCGCGCGTCGCCTCGGGAGTCAGGTGCTCATGATATTCATCGTTGACTCGACACATCGGCGCGCGGTGGCAGGCGCCGAAGCACTCGGCCGTTCGGATCAGCTCAATGCTGCCGTCCGGCGTGACCTCGCCAGGCGCGATGTCCAACGCGTCGGAGAGTACCGCCAGCAGCTTCTCCCCGCCGGCCAGGGCGCACGGGAGCTGGACGCAGACTTCCACCTTGCTCCTCCCACCCGGACGAAGGCGCAACATTGAATAAAAGGAGGCCAGCTCGTTCGCCGCGGCGTGCGAGACGCCGACGAGCCCGGCGACTTCGGCGATGGACCCAGGGGGCAGCCAGCCGATCTGGGCCTGCGCCATTTTCAATGCCGGCAACAAGGCTGTCCGCCGCTGCGGGAAGCGACGTATCTCGGCAGCGATCCGTTCGCGCGTCTCCGGCGCAAGCAGCGGTTGGCGGTCGCTCGCGGACGGGCCATCGGCCGTCGGGCCGTGCACAGACTCGTCCCGCGCGGTCCGTTCGTTCAGTCGGTCAGTCACCGGTCGACGTCGCCCATGACGGGATCGAGGCTGGAGATGATCGCGATCAGGTCGGCGACGAGCGCACCTTCGGCGATCAGCGAAATCACCTGGAGATTGGCGAAGCTCGGACCACGATCATGGACCCGAACCGGCTTCCCGGAGCCGTCGCTGACGACGTAGAAGCCAAGCTCGCCGCGCGGCGACTCGACCGGCACGTACGCCTCGCCCGCGGGAGGGCGGATGCCCTCGGTAAACAACTTGAAGTGGTGGATCAGCGCCTCCATCGAGTGGCTCAGCTCCGCGCGCGGGGGCGGCGCGATCTTGCGGTTACTCGTCTTGACCGGACCGGGCCCGATCTCGTCGAGCATCCGGAAGGCTTGCTTGCAGATCTTGACGGCCTCGCGCATCTCCGCAATCCGCACCTTGTATCGGTCGTAGCAGTCGCCGTTGTCGGCGACGATCGCGTCAAACTGAAAGCGCTCATAACTGCAATACGGGTTGGCCTTCCGGATGTCGTGCGGGACCCCCGACGCGCGCAGGATCGGCCCGCTCACCCCCATCGCGATCGCGTCCTCGGCACTCAGCACGCCGATCCCGATCATCCGCTCCCGGAAGAGCGGGTTGTCAGTCAGCAGCGCCTCGTAATCGTCGAGCCGTGCCGGCAGGACGTCGACGAATTGCTCGGCGGCGGCGAGCCACTCCGGCGTGAGGTCGTCGGCCAGGCCGCCCGGGCGGATGAAGCTGGTCATCATCCGCGCACCGCTCATCTCCTCGAACAGGTCGAGCAGCACCTCGCGCTCGCGGAAGGCGTACAAGAAGACCGAGCTGGCTCCCAGCTCCAATCCGGTGGTCCCGACCCAGACCAGGTGCGAGTTGATCCTGGTCAGCTCGGCCAATAGAACTCGGGCGATCACCGCCCGCTCCGGGATGACGCACTCATCGCCGAACAGCTTCTCGACCGACAATGCGTAGGCCAGGTTGTTGCCGAGCGGGTTCAGGTAGTCCATCCGGTCGGTCAGCGTGACCCCATGCAGGTAGGTCTTCTGCTCGAATGTCTTCTCGATCCCGGTGTGGAGGTAGCCGATCACGGGCGTGCAGGAGACGACGAGCTCGCCGTCTAGCTCCAACTCCAGGCGCAGCACACCGTGGGTAGACGGGTGCTGCGGTCCCAGGTTCAAGCGGAGGGTATCCGAGCGGCGCTCGGTCTGGATCTCGCCCTGGATCGCCATCCTCAGCCCCTCCGGTCGCCAGTCCCGTAGATCTCGCGGGTCACGGTGAAGTCGACCGGCTCCCCACCGACCGGGTGGTCCTTGCGGAGTGGGTGGCCCTCCCAGTCGTCGGGCATCATGATCCTGGTCAGGTTCGGATGTCCGTTGAAGCGGACGCCGAACAGGTCGTACACCTCGCGTTCGTACCAGTCCGCCCCGGAGAAGACCGAGGTGATGCTCGGGACCTGCTCGTCGGTCCGGACTTTGATTCGCAGCCAGACGTGCTCGTCCATCGAGTAGAGCAGGTACTGGAGCTCGAAGCGGTCCTCGTACTCCCGGGTCGTCGACAGCGGTCAGGTCGATGAAGCGGACATATCCAAGCGCATCCGCAGGCGGCGAATCGCGTCTGGTAGCTCCCGCGGCGCCAGCAGCAGCACGCGGATCCCATCGGCTGACACGCTCGTCTCGGCCGACGGGAAGGCGGCGGCGAGCCGGTCCGGCGCGATGGTCATGCCCGCCCTTGCCCCTTGCCAATCTGCTCCTTGAGCTTCAGAATGCCGTCGATCAGCGCCTCCGGTCGCGGCGGGCAGCCCGGCACGAAGACGTCAACGGGCACGATCTGGTCGACGCCCTGGACGATCGCGTAGTTGTTGAACACCCCGCCGCACGCCGCGCAGTCACCCATGGCGATGACCCATTTCGGGTCAGGCATCTGGTCGTAGATCTCGCGGAGGACCGGCGCCATCTTTTGTGAGACACGCCCGGAGACGATCATCAAGTCGGCCTGGCGCGGACTCGCTCGGAACAACTCCGAGCCGTAGCGCGCCAGATCGTACTTGCTCGCCGAGGCGGCCATCATCTCGATGGCGCAGCAGGCCAGGCCGAACGAGACCGGCCAGAGCGATTTGTCACGGCTCCAATCCTGGAGCTTCCCCAGGAGGAAGTTCGGCGCACCATCTTTGCCATGGGTTGTCGCGGTCGTGTTGGCCGGCTCGACCGGCAGGTGGATGGACATCCTCGTACCGCCTGTCCGCGTGTCGTGTGCGAGCTTATCGCCAGGTTAGCGCGCCGCGCGCGCGAGCATACAGGTAGCCGACCCCGAGCACTGCGAAGAATCCGCCCATGGCCAGCAGTCCGTTCCAGCTGAGCTCGCGCGCGAGCACCGCCCAGGGAAAAAAGAACAGCGCCTCCACGTCGAAGACGAGGAACAGCATCGCGACCAGGGCAAATCGGACCGGCCAGCGCGTCTCGGTGGTTTGTGGCTCGGACACGCCGCACTCATACGGGCGGAGCTTGGCGATCGACGGGTTGCTCGGCGAGAGCCTGCCGGAGATGATCACCAGCAGCGCGGCGATGGCCGCCGCGAGTGCAAGGTACACCATCAGCGCGGAGTAGTCGGCCACCAGCGATCCTCTTCGTCATCGGCGTGCGTCGCGCCGGACGCGGCTCGCATGCGACAGTCGCGGCACTGCGCGGTCGCGCCGCCCGGGACGATCCACTTCCTGTCGCTCACCAGAAGTATAGTCCCTGGTGAACGCCTCGGCAAACGGCACCGAGGAGCTACCCTGTGCCTTCGCGCGGCCGATCTGCCACGTACACGCCAGCGCGCCGCTGGTGGGTGCACCCAGGTGAATGGCGACTTAACCTCGGCGCTGACCAGCGAGCTCCGCCATCAAGGCGGGAACCTCGTCGAGCAGCTCGCGAGCAAGAAAGCCGAGCCGTCCAATCCGCTTGGCCAACCGTTCGCCGGCCGCCCCATGAAGGTACACACCCCAGAGCGCGGCCTGGAGCGGACTCGTCCCGCGCGCCGCAAGGCCGGTGATGATCCCGGCGAGAGTGTCGCCCGAGCCCGAGGTGGCCAATCCAACGTTGCCAGTTCGATTTGCATATGCCTCGCCGTCCGGAGCAGCGATCTGCGTCTCAGCGCCTTTGAGGGCAACGATCGCGCCGAGCTCTCGAGCGGCGCGGCGGGCGGCGCCCAGGGGATCCGCCGAGACCTCCGCTTTGTCGATGCCAAGCAGGCTGGCCATTTCGCCCGCGTGCGGCGTCAAGATAGCGCTACCCGAGAAGCCGTGCAGGGAGTGCGCCGTGTCGAAGCCGCAGGTCAGGGCCTTCGCGTCGAGTATCAGCGTTGCGGCGTCCAGCCGCGGCAAAACGCGCTCGAGCAGCGCATGGGTGGCGCTCTCGTCCACCATGCCGGGGCCGATCAGCGTCGCCTCTGCACCGGCCGCCAGTCCCAGGATAGTGTCCGCGGCCCTGGGGTCGATCCCTCCCGAGCGCGCTTGCGGCAAGGCCACGACAAGCGCCTCGGGAACAGCCACACCGATCGCCAGCGCGATGCTCTCGGGAGTGGCGATCTGAAGCTTGCCCGCCCCGGCCCGCAGCACCGCTGTCGCGGCTAGGATGATGGCTCCTGGCAACTCGGGAGCGCCGCCCACCACGAGGGCCCGCCCGCGCCCCTCTTTGTCGCCTCCCTCGTCAGGCTCAGGCAACGGCCAGCGGCGCAGCACCCCTGGAGTGATTTCTCGCGCTTTGGCGTCAGCCTGGACCTCGACGTTACGGCGCAACGGCTTTGGCATCGCGCTCCACCGTGACCTGTGTTCCGAGCTGCTTCAGGTGGTCGACTGCGTTGTACTCCTGCCGTAGCAGCTTGCCGTTCTTACCGGCGCGTGGATCGTAGGCGTACGTCGTGATCGAGCAGTTGGCGAGCTCGTGGTCTCGATCCAACTGGAGAATCTGGTCCTCGGTCATCCGCTCCAACAGGTACATGAAGCAGGAGACGACCACCGAGTGGCAGACGACTAACACCCGCTCACCTCGATACTCGCGGGACAGCATGTCGATGATGCTGCGCAATCGGAGGATGACGTCGCACCAGCTTTCGCCGCCCGGCGGCCGATGGTAGAACTTTCCAAGGAGCCGCCGCAGCTCGGCCTGCTCCGGATGGTTCTGCTGGATGCCGATGCGGGTCATCCGATCGAGGACTCCGAATTCCTTCTCGCGGAGCCGCTCGTCGACCACGATCTTGCCGTCGACGAACCGGTCGGCGGAGAGGCCGGCGGTGTCGCAGATCAGCCTCGCCGTCTCGCATGCCCGCTGATACGGCGAGGCCAACACAACCGTAGGCTGTTGATCCGACGGTAGCAGCCCGAGCCAACGGCCGGTTGCTTCCGCTTGCCGCTCGCCGACCTCGGACAGCGGCACGTCTACGTCGCGGACCGCGATGTCGATGAGCGGCAGGCCAGCCTTGTAGGCGACGTCGCGCGCAACATTGCCCGCGCTCTCGCCGTGCCGAACGATCCAGAGCACGTCCGGCCACTTCTGCTCAGCCTTCACCAGGTTGCTACCCCCGAGCCCGCGGATGCACGGGCTGTGCCAGGGGGTTAGCCTATTCGCGCACGAGCACCGTCGCAGTCGCCATCCCGAAACCGATACACATCGTCTGCAGACCGATTGATTGGTCGCGACGCTCTAGCTCATACAGCAGCTTGGTCATCAAGATCGCGCCGGTCGCGCCGAGCGGGTGGCCCATCGCGATCGCCCCGCCGTTCGGGTTGACCCGCGCCATGTCGGGCTCGTACTCGCGCGCCCAGGCCAGGACGACCGAGGCGAAGGCCTCGTTGATCTCGATCAGGTCGACCTCCCCGAGCGCCATGCCGGCCCGGTCAAGCACCTTCCTGGTGGCCGGAATCGGTCCGGTGAGCATCAGCTCCGGGTCGGAGCCGACGACGGCCGTCGCGCGCAGATGCGCCCGCGGGCCAAGGCCTAACTCGTTCGCTCTCGCGCGCGACATCAACAGCAGGGCCGCGGCACCGTCCGAGATCTGGCTGGCGTTGCCGGCGGTGACGACGCCGTTCTGCCCGAAGGCCGGCTTCAAGCTCGCCATCTTCTCGAGCGACGGCTCGGCTCGGATGCCCTCGTCCTTCTGAAACAGCATCGGCTCGCCGTCGACACTCTTGATCTCCACCGGCGCGATCTGTGAGGCGAAGTGGCATGCCTCGCGCGCCCGTCCCGCCCGCACATGGCTCTCGTAGGAATACTGGTCCAGGTCCTGGCGGCCCAAGCCCCAGCGCTCGGCGATGAGGTCGGCCGAGACGCCCTGGTTGGTGCTGACGTCGCCGCGCGCCGCCAGTTCCGGGCTCCAGTCTTTCGGGTAGTCTGACGAGATCGGAACGCGGGTCATCGACTCGACGCCGCCGGCAATGACCACCTCGGCCTGGCCGCTCGCAATTGCCTGAGCGGCAAAATGGACCGCCTGCTGGCCCGAGCCGCACATCCGGTCCAGGCTTACGCCTGGCACTTCGATCGGGAAGCCAGCCTGGAGGGCGGCCAGTCGGGCGATATTGGCCCCCTGCTCGTCCACCTGCGCCACGCAGCCGAGGATCACGTCCTCGACGATGGCCGGGTCAATGCCTGCACGGCGCACGACGTCGCGCAGCACGTGCGACGCCAGCTCATCCGGGCGGATGTCCTTGAGCGAGCCGTCCCGCCGCCCGATCGGCGTCCGCACCGCCTCCACGATCACCACGTCGTTCAGCCCATTGGTCATGGTCCTGTCCCTTCTCTTCTGCTGTCATCAGTCCGTTGCGTGGCGTGTAGCCGTCTCCCCGCAAGGCAGCCAGGCCGCCGCGGAGCAGCTCGCGAGCGATGATTAGCCTCTGGATCTCGCTCGTGCCTTCGTAGATCTGAACCACCTTGGCATCGCGCATGAGCTTCTCGACCGGAGCCTCGCGCGAGTAACCATACCCGCCGAAGATCTGGACTGCCTCGGTCGTCGCCCGCATGCACATGTCGGCGCCAAACGCCTTGGCATACGAGGCCTCCCTCGCATTGCGACACCCCCGGTCGCCGAGCCAGGCAGCGTGCCAGGTCAGGTGGCGAGTGGCTGCGATCTCCATCGCCATGTCGGCCAGCTTGAACTGGATGGCCTGGTGCTCGGCGATCGGTTTGCCGAACGTGCGGCGCTGCTGGGCGTAGCCGAAGGCGTGCTCCATCGCGGCGCGGGCGATACCAACCGCGAGCGCGCCAACCGGCGGTCGGGTCCGATCGAACACCTCCATCGCCAGCTTGAACCCTCGCCCTTCGCCACCAATCAACTGGTCCTTCGGGACGACCGCCTCCTGGAACACAATCTCAGCGGTGTTGCCCGCCCGCTGGCCCATCATGTCTTCCTTGCGGGGCACGGACACGCCAGGCAGATCGCGCGGGACGACGAAGCAGCTCATCCCGTCGCGCGGGCGCGCGGGGTCGGTGTAGGCGAATACGGCGAACCAGCGGGCGGCCGTGCCGGCGGTGATCCAGCGCTTCGAGCCGTTGATGACGTACTCGTCCCCAACTCGCCGCGCGGTTGTCCTGATGCCGGCGACGTCCGAGCCCGCGTCCGGCTCGCTCATGCCATACGAGGCAACCGCTGGCTCACTGGTGAGCGGCTCGAGCCAGCGCCTCTTCTGGTCTTCGGTGCCACCGACGAGCAAGGGAGCGGCACTGAGCGCGGTGATCGTCAGCGCGGACGTAATGCCGGCGCAACCTGCCGCGAGCTCCTCCCAGACCAGGCATTGGTCCAGTAGACCGAGCCCTCCGCCGCCATACTCGTGTGGAACCGAGAGATTCATCAGGCCGACGTCAAACGCCTTGCGGGCGACCGGCCACGGGAAATCGGCGCTGCGATCGTACTCGGCCGCGACTGGCGCGATCTCTTTCTGGGAGAACTCTCGCGCCAGGTCGCGAATGGCGCGCTGCTCGTCATTGAGCTGGAAGTCCACCATCGGTCGATTTCCCCCGCAAAAGGATGATAGCCGGCGGCCACCCGCCGCCGCGCCCGCCATCATTCAACCCTGGCGAAGTGGCGGGGCGCACCCCGCCGTCGGTTGGCCTCCGCGCGATGGGATCGACCCTCGGCCGGACTCAGCGAATAGCGGTCTAGGTCCGACGGATGGGCACACGCGTAGCCGAGCGGCGGGCAGGGCGGCGGCGCGAAGCTGGTGCCGATTGCAGTCGGCCACCCTCAGACCGCTGTCACGCCCGCAGCACCTTACCCGCCCGCGCCCTCGTGTAGCGGCCGTCGCGCACCGCGAAGGTGCCGTTGACCAGGACGTGCGGCATCCCGATCGGCGGCTGCTCCGGGTCCTCAGGCGTGGCGCGGTCGAGCACCGTCGCCGCGTCAAAGACCACGAGGTCGGCTGCCATCCCTGGCCGAACCAGCCCTCGATCCAGCAGCCCGAACTTCTGGGCGGGGTAGCTCGTCATCTTGCGCACCGCCTCAGGGAGCGGGATCAGCCCGGCGTCGCGCGCGTAGCGGCCGAGCACGCGTGGATAGGTGCCCCAGGTCCGCGGGTGCGGCTTGCCGCGCGTCACGATCGCGTCCGAGCCGATCATCACCAGCGGGTGCCGCATGATCGTCCGTACGTCCGCCTCGTCCATCATCCGCACCACGATCGTCGGCTGGCCGCGCTCCTCGAGCAGCACGTCGCACAGGGCGTCGACTGGATCCACGCCCTTCTCGTCGGCGATCTGCTGGATCGTCTTGCCGAGGTAGCCCGGGCTCTGGTCCACGCTGGAGATGCGTACGTTCTCCCAGCCGCCGGCGGCGGCCAGGTTCTCCCAGCCGGGAATGCCCTCGGCGAAGTCGCGCTTGATCCGCTCACGGTCGGCCGCCACGGTGAGTCGCTCCAGCAGCAGCTCGCGGCCACCTTCCTGCGACCACGGGGGCAGCAGCGCGGCCATGCGCGTGCTGCCGGCGTCGTAGGGGTACTGGTCGCCGGTCACCTCGACGCCGCGCTCGCGTCCCCCCTCGATCAGGCGGAGCAGCTCGTCGGCGCGGCCGTGATTCTGCTTGCCGGCCGCCTTCAGGTGCGAGAGCTGGACCGGCACTGCGGCCCGCTCCCCGATCTCGATCGCCTCAGCGTGGGCGTTGAGCAGGGTGGCGGTCTCGCCGCGCACGTGCGAGCAGTACGGGCGGCCGGTCCCGCGCAGCACCTCAGCCAGGGCGATCAGCTCGGGCGTCTTCGAGTAGAAGCCCGGCGCGTAGATCAGTCCCGAGGAGAGCCCGACAGCGCCATCCTCGAGCGACTCGGACAGCAGCCTCTGCATCATCGCTAGCTCGTCGCTCGTCGGGGCGCGGTTCTCGAAGCCCATCGCCGCCACCCGCAGCGCCCCGTGGCCAACCAGAGGGGCGATATTGCTGACCGGCCCGGCCCGCTCCAGGCTCGCAAAGTACTCGCCGGCCCGCGACCAGTCCCACGGCAGGTCGCCGAAGATGCCGGCGTGCTGCTCCCTGAGCAGGTGCCCTGTCTCCGCGACCACCGGGTAGGCCGTCGATCCACAGTTGCCATTCACCTCGGTGGTGACGCCCTGGAGGATCTTGGCCGGCAGCGGGTCGTCCGCGAACGGCAGGGCGTCCGAGTGGCAGTGCGGGTCAATGAACCCGGGGCAGACAGTCAGGCCAGGAATGTCCACCGTCTCGCGCGCCTCCGTATCGCCAAGCTGTCCGACCGCCGTGATCGTTCCACCCTTGATGGCCACGTCCGCCGCGAAGTCCGAGTTGCCGGCTCCGTCGATCACGCGGCCGCCTCGCAACACCAGGTCGAACATCATTCTTCCTCCTTCAGCATCGACAGCAGCGGTCGCTCGGACCTCGGCGCCCGTGGTGTTACGGCGGGCACGGAGATCCTGTCACCACGTCTTGGTGGGCCGCTCCGTCCTCTCCTTCAGTCGCCCGTCGGACCGCGATTGCGGATGCGCCTTGGATCGATCGCGTCTTGCAGCGCGTCCGCGAAGTAGTTCATGCCGATGACGACCAGCGTAATCGCCAGGCCCGGAAAGAGCGCGTACGTCGCCGAGCGGGCGAGATAGCCCTGGGCCGCGCTCAGCATGTTGCCCCAGGACGCCTCCGGCGGCTGGCTGCCGAGGCCGAGGAAGCTGAGCGTCGCCTCAACTAGGATCGCTTCCGGCGCCGCGATCGCCATCTGGACCACCAGTGGGGCGAGGCAGTTCGGGAAGACGTGGCTGAGCATGATCCGCGCGTCAGTGCACCCGACCGCCCGCGAGGCGGTGACGAACTCCCAGCCCCGGATGGCCAGTGTACTGGCGCGGGCCAGCCGTGCGAAGATCGGCAGGTTGATGATCGCGATCGCCAAGACGGCGTTGAGCCAGCCTGGGCCCAGGACCGTGACGATGCCGATCGCCAGGAAGATCGCCGGGAACGCCAGCAGCGTATCGCACACGCGCATGACGATCAGGTCGAACCATCCCCCACGGTAGCCGGCGAGCAGTCCGACCGCCGCCCCGACGGTCGCGGCCAACAGAATAGTCAATAGCCCCGCGCCAAGGGCTGGGCGCGCGCTGTACATGACCCGGCTGAGGATGTCGCGCCCGGCTTCGTCGGTGCCGAACCAGTACCGCGCCGACGGCGGCGAAAGCTGATCCCGAAGGTGGAGCTCGTTCGGATCATAGGGCGCAACCTGTGGGCTGAGCACGGCTACCACCATGACCACGAGCAGGACACTGACTCCAAAGGCGCCCTTTCGATTGTGGATGAGGCGCCGGAGCAGGGCAGTCCGCGCATGCGCCCGGCCCCCTCCCTCCAGGGCCCGGCGATCCACCGCTGGCGCGTTCTGGGTCACGTCCCCGGCCGCGATCGGCGGCGCTGACCTGCCATCCTGGCGCGCCCCGGACTCCACGCCTAGTCGGCCCGATGCGGAGCCACCCGCGGGTCCAGGTACGCGTACGACAGGTCCACCAGGATCGTGGTGACCAGGAAGATGAGCACCACCAGCATCAGGGCGCCCTGGACGACCGGATAGTCTCGGTTCAGGATCGACATGACGACGAGCCGACCGATTCCCGGGTAGGCGAAGACTGTCTCTGTGACCAGCGCGCCGCCGAGCAGGCGCCCTATCTGGATTCCGAGCACGGTCACGACCGGGATCAGCGCGTTTCGGAGCGCGTGGCGCGCGACGACAACCCGCTCGCGCATCCCTTTGGCGCGCGCAGTCCGAATGTAGTCAGCGCTGAGCACGTCGATCATCGCCGAGCGCACGAAGCGTGACAGCGTTGACAGGTTCAGAACGGCGATCGTGACGACCGGCAGCACGAGGTAGCTCAGGTTGAGCAACGGAGAACGGCTGGCGTCGCCGATGCCGGAAGGAGGCAGCCACTGCAGCGTCACGCTGAACAGGATGATGAGCAACATCCCTAGCCAGAATTGCGGGACGGCCAACCCGAGCGAGTTGAGGCCGGTGATCAGGAGATCGATGCGCGTGCCCTGGTGGAGAGCCGCGAAGCACCCGAGTGGCACGCCGATCAGCAGCGCCAGCAGCAGCGCCGTGACCGACAGCCGCACCGTGTTCGGGAAGTACTCGGCCAGGAGCTGAGTAACCGGACGATTGTTGACCTGCGAGCGGCCCAGGTCGAACCGTCCGAGGTCGGCCAACCAGACCAGGTACTGGAGCGGCAGCGGCCGGTCCAATCCCAGACGCTCGCGCTCACCGGACACCTCTTCCGGCGTCGCCTCAGTTCCGAGCTTCATCCGCACGGGATCGCCAGGCGAGAGCCGGATGATCCCGAAGATCAGGAGTGACGCCAGGAACAGCGTCGGAAGCAGGGCCGACCAGCGACGCACTAGGTACGCCAGCATCGCTAGATCCTCTCACTCGCTGCCGACAGCGCGCGGCTTACCTCGTGACCACCGTCCGTTCCATGACCAGGTTACCGTTGAGATCGACGCCAACGTCCCGGACGGCCTTCCCGTACGCCCAGACGCGCGGGTTGGTCGCGATCTGGATGACGTGGGACGCATCGATCGTCATCTCGTTTAGCTTCTGGTAGGTCTGCTTCCGCTTCTCGGCGTCGGTTTCGGTCGCGGCAGCGGTGATGAGCTGCTCCATCTCCTCGTTGATGTAGGCGTGGGTGCCTGATGTCGGGCCAGCACGGTAGTTCCGTTGGGTGCTCCAGAAAATCGCTGGGTCTCGCGTCGTACGGGCGTTCAGCCAGGCCTGCATGTCTTCGCCCTGGAGGGACTTGTCGCCGTTGAGCTCGTAGAACTTGGCGTTCTCGACCTCGTTGATCTTGAGCCGGATGCCGATCTTCGCCAGGTCGGCCTGCCAGAGCAACGCGAACAGCTTCATCTGCGGCCAGGCCGGCGTGACGATGATGCTGAGCTCCATGTTCCGCGCGCCGGCGCCTTCGAGCAGGCTTCGCGCCTTGTCCAGGTCGAACTGGTGGGCCATCAGAAGGTCTTCGCGGTAGGCGAGCGACGTCGGGCTGTAGAAGGGCGACGTGATCGGCTTGGACACGCCGAAGAAGGCGGTCTGAGCCATCTCGACCCGGTTGAGCGAATACGACAGCGCCTGGCGGACTTCCTTCTTGTCAAGTGGCGGCTTGGTGACGTTCAGCTGGATGTTGAAGATGCTGCCGGCGTTGTCGTTGACCTCGAGCGTGTAGTTCGGGTCGGACTGGAGCGGGCCCACGTCGCCGAGGCTCGTCATGAGGATGCCGTCAACTGCGCCGGACTTCAAGTTTGGCACCAGCGTCTCGGCCTGACCGAGACGCTTGAACACGACCTCGTCCAGCAAGGGCGCCTCACGGTTGTAGTAGTCCGGGTTCTTGACGAAGCGGGCGAACTGGCTCGTCTGCCACTCGGTGATCTTGAACGGGCCGGTCCCAACCGGCAGCTTCTTCAGCATCGACGGATCGCTCGGGTCGTCGATCCGGATGGCGTAGACGTAGTCGAGGATGTCGTAGACGTACGGGACCGGGGCGTCGAACCTGAGCTCCAGTGTCGACCGGTCCGGCGCCTCGGCCTGCTTGATCGGCGACGTGATGCCGCGAATCTTGGTGACGCCGACGTGCTTGGAGAGCGACTCGTCCTGGAGGTAGCCCCACATCGTGACGAAGTCCTGGGCGGTCAGGTCGGCGCCGTCGTGCCACTTGACGCCGTCGCGCAGCTTGAGCCGGAGCGACAGGTTGTCGGGCGCCAACTGCCATGACTCGGCCAGGTCTGGGACCGACCGGCCGGTCCCGTCTTTCCACATGAGCCGGGAGAAAACCTGGTTGTACAGCTCGAAGTTGACGGCGGTGTAGGTCCAGGGGTTGAAGTCGTTGAAGTCGCCGGCCTCAGCGTAGTTGAAGGTTCCTCCGCGCCCCGTGCTCGCGGCCGACTTGGCTACTTCGGCGGGTTTGGTTTCGGCCGGCTTCACCTCCGCTGGCTTGGACACGGCTGCCGTTGGCTGCGCCGCGGCGGGCTTGGCCGCCTCGGTCGGCTTGGCCGGCGCGGGCGCCGCCGGTGGCGCGCAGGCAGCCACCAAAGCTCCGGCGCTGGTCGCGAGCGTGCTGACAAGGAACGCTCGGCGGGTAGTTCGACCGACCATGTCATCCTCCCGAGGCCACTCGGCTCGTGGCCAGGTAGCCGCTTGACCCATCCTGGACAGCGATGATAGCGTGCCGCCACGGGCACGTCGAAAACGGCGGTGTCGCTGGAGCAACACGGTGAAGCTGGTGACCTTCGCCCTCGCCCACGGCGCGGAACGGGTGGGCGTCGTCGATGGCGACCGGGTCGTCGACCTGGCGGCCGTGGCAGGCGCCACTGGGCGCCGCGAGGCCCCGATCGGCACGATGCTGGCGCTACTGCGTGCCGGCCCGACCGGCCTTGCCCTGGCGGCAGAACTGGTCCAGGCGGCGCGCCGCGGCACGGCCGATTGGCACCACCCGTTGGCTGACCTGCGCTTGCGCGCGCCAGTCCCGACGCCCGGGAAGATCCTGTGCGTGGCCGGCAACTATGCCGAGCACTGGCGCGAGAGCGGCCTGGATGCTCCGTCCAAGCAAGGCTTCGAGCCCCAGACGTTCATCAAGCCGGTCACCACGCTCATCGGCCCAGACGACCAGATCCGGCTGCCCGGTGAGATCTGCACTGCCGTCGACTATGAGGGGGAGCTCGTCGCCATCATCGGCGCGTCCGGTCGAGACATCCCCGCCGAACGGGCGCTCGACCATGTCGCGGGATACGCGAACTTCAATGACGTCTCCGGCCGCAAGCTCACGATCACCACACCCCGTCCAGACAGCCCGCGAACGTGCTTCTTCGACTGGCTGAACGGCAAATGGTTCGACACGTTCGGCCCGCTCGGCCCGTGGCTGGTGACCGCCGACGAGGTCGGGGACCCCCAGTCGCTGGAACTCCAAACACGGGTCAATGGCGTCGTGCGCCAGCACGGAACGACCGCCGACATGATCTACACGGTTGCCGAGACCATCGCCTGGATCAGCCGCTTCACCACCCTCCAGCCCGGCGACCTCATCGCCACTGGGACTCCGTCCGGAGTCGGCGCCGCGACCGGGACATTTCTGGCCCCTGGCGACGTGGTGGAGGTCGAGATCGAACAGTTGGGGGTCCTACGCAACCCGGTTGGGGCGGCCACGTACACGAGGGGGGACTTCGATGCCTGACAGCGAGCTCCAACGTTTGTTCGACGAGCTTCGATGGCTGACCGACCTGCCGGGGACGGCCAGCTTCGAGCAGCCGGTCGTCCGAGCCCTGCGGGAACGCGTGGCCGACCTTGCCGACAAGGTCGAGGTCGATCTGATGGGCAACCTGTACGCCATCGTGCGTGGTGAGGAGGGTGGCTGCAAGATTATCTGCCCGGCCCACAGCGACGCGGTCGGCTTCATCATCCGTCATATCGAACCGAACGGCCTCTTGCGCGTGATGAACCTCGGCCGAGTGCCGCCGTACCTGGTCTACGGCCAGCGGCTTCGGATCTATCGCGATGATTCAGGTCGCGACCCGCTCTTTGGCGTCGTCGGAACCAAGCCTGGCCACATCCTGTTCAGCTCGGCGGGCGCCGAGCAGCGCGCGTATCCACCCGATCGTCTCCAGGTTCCCAACTACGACGACCTGTTCGTCGACGTCGGAGCCCTCTCCGCGGATGAGGTTCGGGACATGGGGGTCCGGCCAGGCCTGGAGCTGACCTACGACCGCGATCTCCGCTGGCTCGGCGACGGTCGCCACGGCCTGGTGACCAGCCGAGCCCTGGATGATCGCGTCGGCTGCCTTGCCCTGCTCGAAACGATGCGGAGCCTCCGCGCGGCCGGCCGCAAGCCGCGCGCCGACGTGTACTTCACGTTCTGCAGCCAGGAAGAGCTTGGCTTGCGCGGCGCCCAGGTCTCCGGAGGTTACGTCCAGCCCGACATCTGCATCGGCGTTGACGGGACGATCTCCGCGTCCGGCTTCGGCGTCGGAGCCGGTCCAAGTCCAGGCACCTCCGCGACCGAGGCGCCCAGCTTCCTCGGCGCCGGCGTGGGCATCTCCTACGGCGACCAGAGCGCGCCCGGGCGCGGGCTGCTCGGCAACGCCAAGTTGAACGCGCGGCTGGTCGAGCTAGCCCGGGAGCACGACGTACCACACCAGCTCGAAGGCCACGCGACCTACATTACCTCGGACGCCGCGGCGATCCAGTACGCCAAACGCGGTGGCTGTCCGTCCGTCACGCTCAAAGTCCCCATGCGCTACACGCACGGTCCGGTCGAGTCGTGCAGCCTCCGCGACATCGCCGCCACGGCGCGACTGCTCGAAGCTGCTGTCGTTGCGCTCGGCAAGGACACCGATCTGTCATTCATCTGACCAACGCCACGCACATGATCCCCGGCGACGCGAGGCCGCTAGCCTCCGAGCTGGGTGGGCACGCTACGAAGCTGGGCGGGATCGTCGACGCCACGCACGGCCATCTGGTGAAGGACCACGCCGGCAGCATCCTGTCCCTCCAGGCGCTGACGGCGGTCTTCGACCGAGCCGGCGTGGTCGAGTGTGCCGAGCAGATCAGGCGAAACCGCCGCGGCCCCTGCCTCCGCGCCGCCTGGCCGCGGGGGCGGTGAGTTAGCTCGCCGTGCGCGCGCGCCGGTCGCGGACCCAGGTGTGGATCGTGGACCGATTCTCACGGTACAGGTGGATTGCCGTCGGCATGGCCGACGCGATGATGATCAGCAGAATGACCGGAATCAGGTAGCGGTCGACGTCAGGGATGACACTCCCAAACACGTAGCCACCCGTGAGCAGGCTGACCACCCAGAACAGCCCGCCGAAAACGTTGAACGACAGGAACTTGCGGTAGCTCATGCGCGCCATGCCGGCCACGATCGGCACGAAGGTTCGCACCGCGGGCAGGAATCGGGCAAGGACGATCGCCTTGCCGCCGTGCTTCTCGTAGAACACGTGCGCTGTGTCGAGGTGCCGCTTGTTGAACCAGAAGGAGTCGTTGCGAGTGAATAGCCGCCGTCCAAACTTCTCGCCGGTCCAGTAGCCGACGCTGTCCCCGGCAATCGCGGCAATCGAGAGCAGAACCATCAACAGTACGACGTCGAAGTAGCCCTGCGAAGCGAGGAAGCCGGCCGTGAACAGCAAGCTATCGCCCGGCAAGAAGAAGCCGAAGAACAGCCCAGACTCGGCAAAGACGATCGCAAACAACCCGATCAAACCAACGGCGACGATGATTTCCTTGAGATCGAAATGCGGCATGACTCCCCCGGGGTATAAGTGCGCGGCCGATTGTACACGATCACCGCGCGGAACGCAGGCCGAGTTCAAACTCCACCTGGAACGGAGCGAGAATCACGTGTCACGGCAGACATGCGCGCCACTTCCTGGGCGCGCCACGACCACCTGACAGCCGCTGATGAGCACGCACGCTCGCTTCCAGCTCGAATAGCACGCTCAGAGCTGAGATCGGCACGGTCATCGTATCCGGCGCGACGAGCGGTATCGGCCAGCACGTCGTCGACGAGCAGCACTAGTGGCTGGACAGCGGCGCGCCCACCTCGCGGATGCCACTGGTCCCTGCCTGCTGCGGGGATGGCTGTGCGCGGCCGTCGACGCCCGCGAGGGCGGCGTCGCGGACGCGCTCGTACTCGGCCGGCAGCACGACAGGGCGATTCGCGTAGTCGTCGCGGATGCCCTCGAGCGCGCCTTCGTGATAGCGAACCTTGAACTCTGGAAACTTCAGCCCGTTAGCGGTTGAGACGACGACCGTCCGGTCGTTCGGTCCAATCACCTTGCGGGCGACAAGCTTCTCCAGAACGGCCAACGCGACGCCGGTGTGTGGGTCGGTGAAGAGACCGGTCCGGTCACCGAGCGCCGCGGCCTGGGCCAACTCGTCCTCCGTCGCCTGTTCGACCAGTCCTTCGAAGCGTCGGAGCGTCCGGACAGCCTTTTCATAGCTCACCGGATTGCCGATCTGAATCGCCGAGGCGAGGGTCGGCTGGGCCTGAATCGGCTCGAGGTGATCGAAGCCGTGCTGGTAGGCAATGTAGAGCGGATTCGCGCGCTCGGCCTGGGCCACGACGATCCGCGGCACACGGTCAATCACCCCCAGTTCCTGGAGCATCAGGAACCCGGCCCCAAGAGCCGCCGTGTTACCCAGATTGCCGCCCGGAATGATGACCCAGTCCGGGACGTCCCAGTCGAACTGCTGGACTATCTCGATGCTGACGGTTTTCTGGCCCTCGACCCGGAGTGAGTTCATTGAGTTGGCCAGGTAGATCCCGGGCTCGTGGGCCAACCGTTTGACCATGGCCATGCAGCCGTCGAAGTCGGTGTCCAGCGAGAGCACCAGCGCGCCGTTCGCCAGCGGTTGGACCAACTGAGCCGTGCTGACCTTGTCGCGCGGCAGGATCACCACGCCCGGGATATCGGCCACAGCGCAGTAGGCGGCCAGCGCCGCCGAGGTGTCGCCGGTTGAGGCGCAGGCCACGGCCTTGATCGGCGTGCCCTCGGAGATCATCTGCTTGACCGTCGAGACCAGGACGGTCATTCCGAGATCCTTGAAGGACCCGGTGTGGCTGTTGCCGCACATCTTGACCCAGAGGTCGCGCAACCCGAGCTCTGCGCCGTACCGCTCGGCCCAGAACAAGTTCGTGCCGCCTTCGTCCAACGACACCACATTGTCATCCCCGACGTGCGGTGCGACCCACTCCTTCTTGCCCCAGACGCCGCTGCCGTACGGCCAGGTCGTCCGCTTGTAACGCTCGTCGAACAGCCTGATCCATTCCTCAGCGCTATGCTCGCGCAGACGCTCCAGGTCGTGGGCCACTTCGAGCAACCCTGCGCAGCGCGGGCACTCGTAGGCGACCGCGGTCAGCGCAATCCGGCCCGGGCAACCGGCGATGCAGCGGAACCAGGCCTGCTGCTCGGCCGCCTTCCGCGGGTCCCCGCGCTGGGTGTGGACAGAGCCGCCGAGCGACTCGCCGCTACATCGCTGTTCCATCTGGAAAGTGTACTCTCCCCCCACACGCTAAGGGCGCGGAATCGTCGCCAGCTCCGGCAACGCGGCCAGGCGGTCGTAGAGGCCTTTGTTGATGACGACTTTCCGCTCCGGCAAGCCACCGCGGGCGACCTGTAAGGCGATCTGGGCGACGCGGAGGCGGTGGAGATAGTCGCCCTCGTCGGAGTAGCTGGCCAGATGCGGCGCCAGCACCACGTTGTCCATCGACAGCAGCGGGCTCCCAGGCGGCAGGGGCTCGACCTCAAACACGTCGAGCGCAGCGCCGGCGAGCCGACCGGCCCGCAGCGCCTCGACCAGCGCCAACTCGTCGACGACAGGCCCGCGTGACGTGTTGACGAGGTACGCCTCGGGTTTCATCAGCGCTAGTTTTCCGGCGTCGATCAGCTTGCGGGTCTCGGGTCCCAGGAAGACGTGGAGCGAGACGATGTCCGAGGTCCGCAGCAGTTCGTCCAGGTCGACCAGCTTAACCTCGGTCGCGTCGACCGAGTCTGGAGCAATGTATGGGTCGTGGGCGAGGATCCGGAAGCCGAACGGCAGGGCCCGCCGTGCGACGAGCCGCCCAATGTTGCCGAAGCCGACGAGCCCGAGCGTGAGCGTCGAGAGCCGGCGGATCGGTCGGGCCACCTCACGGGCCTTGCCTCCGCCCTCCCAGGCACCAGCGCGGACCCATCGGTCCATCAGGAGCAGCTTGCGGTTAGCGGCAAGCAGCAAGGCAAGCGTGTGATTGGCAACCTCCTCTACGAACGTGTCCGGCACATTCGCCACCAGGATGCCGCGCTCGGTCGCCGCGTCGACGTCGATGTCGTCGTAGCCGACGTACGGTCGGAGCAAGAACCGGGCGCGGCGAATCTGATTGAAGAACTCCGCGTCCAGACTGGCTCCGCCGGAGATCACGACGTCGGCGTCGGACACCGAGGCGGGGACCACGCCGCGGTCGTCGTAGGGTGCTGCTTCGACCAACTCGATGCCACCTTCGATCAGCGCGTCGCGGGTGATGTTGGCCGGGTCCATCGGCGCGGCGTGTGCGAGTGCCACTCGCCCCGGTTGACTCCATCCATCCGGCTGCCAGCGGCCCGCCCCCATCCCCTGCGCGCTCGTCGTCATTGTCCGATTCCTTCCCGAGTAGGCGTCGGCCGGCGCCCGACAGCGGTCGGCACGCGCGCTGGATTGTAGAGGCTATACTGCTCCCGCGGCCGTCCCGCCGACGCTGTCCCAAGTAGAGGAGCGGCACGCCGTGTCTTCGGGCTCCGAACTCCCGTCTACCTCGCCGGTCGAGATCGTGAGCATCGGCACCGAGCTCCTGCTCGGCCGAATCCAGGACACGAACAGCTTCTGGCTCGCCCAGCAGATCGCCGATTTGGGCGGCTCGGTCGCACGGATCTCGATCGTCGACGACGACCTGCCGACGATCGTCGGTGTGCTCCGCGACGCGGTCGGTCGCGGGGCGCGGACGATCGTCACCACCGGCGGGCTTGGCCCGACGCCGGACGACCTCACCGTCGCCGCGGTCGCCGATCTGCTCGGGGTCGGGACGGTCGTCGACGGTCCGACCGTCCAGGACTATCTGCGCCGAAGGGCGATCCGCGAGGAGGAGCTGACCCCGGCTCTGCGGGCGATGGCGACGGTCCCGGCCGGTGCCAGCATCTTTCCCAGCCCGGCCGGTTGGGCGCCCCTGATCCGCGCCGACCTGGACGGGTGCGCCATCTTCCTCCTACCAGGTCCACCGCAAGAGGTCCAGGCGATCTTCGCCCGCTACATGGCCGACCACTTCGGTGGCGCCGGTGCTGGTCGGGCGGCAGTCCACCGCGTCTACGTCGACATGTGGGAGTCGGAGGTCGCGCCGTTACTCCAGCAGGTCATGGACGCCGTGCCCGGCACCTACTGCAAGGGCTACATCGCCCTGGGCAATCAGCGCTTCCTGCCGATCGACGTCGTCGCCCGTGGCGACGACGAACCTGGCGCTCGCCGCGCCCTCGACCGCGCCCTCGACCTCCTTGCTCGTCGCGTGGCCGAAGCGGGCCGCGACTTCCAGCGCTGACGTGACGGGCTAGCCGGCCTACGTCTGGACAGTCCACGCTCCGACGGAGGACAATCGGGCGTGCTGACGATCCATTCGGTTCCGGAGCTTCGTGCGCCGACGTTGGTGTGCGCGTTTTCGGGGTGGCCGGATGCCGGGGCAGCGGCAAGCGGTGCGATCGAATACCTGATCGCCAAGTGGGGGCCGCGGCGGTTTGCTGAGGTCGACCCGCACGCCATCTACGTCGCAAGCGAACAGCGCCCGCGAGCAAGACTCGCCCCCTCCGGCGAGCGGCGCCTGCGATGGCCGGGGATGGACTTCTATGCCTTACCGGTTCCGCACGGGCCGCGCGACCTCGTCTTGCTGCGGGGTCCCGAGCCTGACCTGCGCTGGCGGACCTGCGCCCACGCAATCCTCGACCTGGCCGAGCAGCTCGGGACCGAGACCGTGATGACCCTCGGCGCCTTCATCGGACCGGTGTCGCACGCCGGCCCGGTCATTCTGTCGGGCCGCTCCTCACGGCCTGACTTGCGCGGGGTCCTGATGGGGCTCGGGCTCAGCGACGGCAGCTACCAGGGTCCAACCGGATTTCCGACGGCGCTCCTCGAGGCCGCCTCGCGCCGCGGGATGGGAACGGCGTCTGCCTGGGCCGCCAGCCCGATCTACTTGCGGAGCTTGCGCAACCCGAAGCTCGCGGCGGCCTTGCTCGGCGTCGTGGAGCGCCTGTTCCGAGTAGACATCGGACTGACCGAGCTGGAGGTCGCCGGCCGCGACCTTGAGCGGCGAGTCGACGAAGCGCTCCGCGGCCGTCCCGATCTGGCCCACATCGTCCAGCGGCTGGCCAGTCTCCATACCGAGGGCAGCGCTGTTGACGAAGCCGAAAGGACGGGCGGTGGGCAGGGCGAGGGCGACCTGCCGGACGCCCGAGCCTTGCTCGATTATCTCGATCACTACCTGCGCGACCTCCGAGGGGGCGATCGGCCCGAAGCAGGCTGACAGCCGAGATCTGTCGGCCGAGCCGCCACGTCCTCCGATCACCGCGCCCCACGCCGAGCCTGCACCGACGACTCATGCGCGCGCCAACTGTTGAGGCGCTCCGCTGAGGCGCTCCGCGCGCTTTCGTGGCCCGCGCGCCTGGTACACTCACCAGTGCACGAGGTGACGGGTGAGCACGACGGCCAAGACGCCCACTGCCCGGTTGGCCGACCAGGTACAGGACGCACTCGGTGCCGATCTGGCGCGGATCTATCGCACGATGCTCCTGACCCGCCGGCTCGACGAGCGGATCTGGCTTCTCTCCCAGCAGGGCCGGGTCGCGATCGCGGGCCCGGTCCGCGGCCACGAGGCGGCCCAGGTCGCCAGCGCGTGGGCGCTCACGCCAGGCCGCGACGTAGTCTACCCCTACTACCGCGACATCGGGGTCGTGCTCACGCTCGGGGTGAG
>JAUJPG010000122.1 GCA_030447245.1 Chloroflexota bacterium
TCAGCGACCAGGATCCGATCGAGCGGGAGGACCGCGAGTTCGTCGACGCCCTGCTCGGCCGGGTGCAGCACGTGCAAGTGCCGTACGCCGAGGCGCTGCGCACCCAGGCGCTGGTATGGGCGGCGGACCGGTCGGCGCGCGAAGGTTCGCCCGTAGACCTGACCCAAGCGGCTGCCCGTGGCTGACCGCGGGCCACCCTCCCGGCCACTGTGCCGGTCATTGGGGGTGGCTGCGCCGGGAGAGCTCGCCTTCTTCGACCTCGACGTGCCGCCGCTTGCGGCCGGCGGTGTCGCCGTACGGACCGTCTACAGCGGCCTGTCGGCTGGCACCGAGCTCGGGTACGTCAAAGGCACCGACCCAGCCTTCACCTCGCGGCGTGATCCCGCCCTGGGCGTCTTCGTGCCGGGGGAGGGCTCGCGGGCGTTCCCGGTGCAGGCCATGGGCTACATGGAGGTGGCTCAGGTCGTTGAGAGCCGCCGCGCCGACCTGCGGGAAGGCAGCCTGGTCGCTGCGGCGTACGGGCATCGCAGCTGCCACGTGCTGGCGCCTGCGGACTTCGTCTTCCCCGTGCCGGACGACGTCGACCCGGTCCTCGGCATCTACTTGGCACAGATGGGGCCGATCTGCGCCAACGGGCTGTTGCATGCGGCGGCAGAGTTCGAGGGCGGCAACGTCGGATCTCTCGGCGACGGGGTGCGCGGCCGACGGGTCCTGGTCACCGGCGCCGGTGTGGTTGGCCTCCTCACCGCCCTGCTCGCGATCCACCATGGCGGGGGCGAAGTGGCGGTCTCCGATCCTGACCCGGCTCGACTTGCGGTGGCTGCTGCGTTCGGGGCGCAGGTTGTCGACGAGCGTACGACGCCCGCCTGGCGCTGGTGCAAGGAACGCTGGAGCCACGGGCCCTCCGACTCCGGGGCGGATCTGGTGTTCCAGTGCCGCGGCCGGCCGGCCGTGCTACATGAGGCGCTGCGGTCGCTGCGGCCGCAGGGCACCGTGATCGACCTGGCCTTCTACCAAGGCGGTGCGCCGGAGCTGCGGTTGGGCGAGGAGTTCCACCACAACGGCCTGACGATCCGGTGCGCTCAGATCGCCCGGGTGCCACGCGGACTTGCGGAGACCTGGGACCGGCACCGCCTCGCGATCGAGACGGCTCGGTTGCTCGCCGTCCGGGGCGACGCCGTCCGCGAGCACCTGGTCACCGACGTCATCGCGATCGAGGAGGGGCCGGCGTTCGTCTCCGCTCTGGCTCGCCGTGAACGCAGCGCGCTGCAGGTGGTGTTCAGCTACGCGGACCGGCCGTGACTGCCTCGTGCGCGAGAATGGCCCGGTGGCAAGCGCTGCCGAAGACCCCCCGAATCGCGTGGCCGGGCCTGGCAGCGATTGCTGGTGGCTTTGCGGCCTTGCTGGTGGCGACGAGCGGCGGATACGGATACCACCGCGACGAGTTGTACTTCATCGCCGCGGGCGGTCATCCCGCGTTCGGGTACACCGACCAGCCACCTCTCGTGCCACTGCTTGCGCATGCGCTCGACGAGCTCTTCGGCCACTCGCTGGTCTGGTTACGCGTGCCCTCGGCTCTGGCGGGGGCCGTAACGGTTCTGCTGTGTGGTCTGATGGCTCGCGAGTTCGGCGATGGCCGGCGGGCTCAGCTGCTCGCGGCGGCGTGCTTTGCTGTCTCGTCAATCGCCCTGGCCGTGAGCCACCTGATGTCGACCACGACGTTCGACCTCCTCGTGTGGGCGCTGCTGTCCTGGCTGCTGATCCGAGTGCTTCGAGACCGCGACCGGAGCTGGCTACCGCTGGGGCTGGTCGCGGGTCTCGGCCTGGAAGTCAAGACGCTTGTCGTGTTCCTCCTGCTGGCCGTGGCCATCGGCTTCCTGGCAGTCGAGCCGCGAGACGTGCTTCGGTCGAGGTCACTGGGGCTGGCTGCTGGCCTCGCCCTGCTCATCTGGAGCCCGAACCTGTGGTGGCAAGCGACGCACGGCTGGCCGCAGCTCGAGCTCTCCAGCGCCATCGCCAGCGGAACCCCCGGGACCAGCGAGCCGCGCTGGCTGTTCCTGCCGTTTCAACTCCTCTTGATCAGCCCGGTGCTGTTCCCGGTGTGGTTCGCCGGCTGGTGGCGG
>JAUJPG010000123.1 GCA_030447245.1 Chloroflexota bacterium
TTTGGGGGCGTGGCCGGGGGGGGGGGGGGGGGGGGGCGCCCCCCGGTCGCCGGGTGCCGTCCCACCACCTGCGGCTGGGGGGCCTGACCGGCGCGATCGCCCCCCCCCCCCCGGGGGGCCGCGCCCCGCCGTGCCGTCCCGACCAGGGCGCCGGCTCCCCGTGGCGCGGGTCCGGTCCTGCGCCTGTTCGGCGTACGCCGTGCCCGTGCCGTGTCCCTAAGCCCGGATCCACCGTTGATCCTGGCGTGAGCGGCGTGCCGTAACGCCGAGATGCCCCTCTGCTTCGGAAGAATCGATCTTGTCTAGGGAGCGATTCATACCGAGCAGAAGGGCACCTGGCGGGTGCGAGCCTCTCACGTCGCGGCGGCGACGTTCGACGATCCGAACCTCGTGTCGTGCGCTGGCCTTGTGCCGGTGCTCGAGCTGGCCGAGCGGGCCGGTCTGCACGACCTGGTCGCACGGCATGTGTGCATCGATCGGCCGGGCAGCGCGAACGCTGCGATGAAGGTCCCGGCGCTGATCGCCGGGATGGTCGCCGGCGCCGACTCGATCGACGACATGGACCTGCTGCGGCACGGCGCGATGAGCCGCCTGTTCAGCGACGTGCGGGCACCCTCGACGCTCGGGACGTTCTTGCGCGCGTTCACCTTCGGCCACGTCCGGCAGCTCGACGCGGTCGCCGAACGGCTTCTGGTGTCGCTGGCCAAGCTGACGCCGCTGCTGCCCGGCGCCGATCAACTGGCCTACCTCGACGTAGACGACACCGTGCGTGCCACCCACGGCTACGCCAAGCAGGGCGCCGCGATCGGCTACACCGGCATCAAGGGTCTGAACGCGCTGCTCGGAACGCTGAGCACCCGCACCGGCGCGCCGGTGATCGTCGCCTCCCGGCTGCGCAAGGGGTCGACCGCGTCGGTCAAAGGCGCGCTTCGGCTGGTCGTCGACGCGCTGCGCACCGCCCGCGCCGCCGGCGCGACCGGCACGCTCATCGTGCGGGCGGACAGCGCCTTCTACAGCCGCGACATCCTGTTCGCCTGCCGCCGGCACGGCTCGCACTTCTCGGTCACCGCCCGCCTGGACACCGCCGTTCGCGCTGCCATCGAGAAGATTCCGGCCGATGCGTGGACCACGATCCAGTACCCGCAGGCCGTGTTCGACAAGGACAGCCGCACCTGGATCAGCCGCGCCGAGGTCGCTGAGACCAGCTACACCGCCTTCGCCGCACAGGCCAAGCACAAACGGCTGACCGCCCGACTGATCGTGCGGCGCATCCCCGATCTGGCCGTCGACCAGGACCCGCTGTTCCCCACCTGGCGGTATCACGCGGTGTTCACCGACAGCCCGCTCCCGACCCTGCAGGCCGAACGTGACCATCGCGGTCACGCCATCGTCGAGCAGGTCATCGCCGACCTGAAGAACAGCGCCCTGGCGCACCTGCCCTCCGGCAACTTCGCCGCCAACAGCGCCTGGCTCGTCCTGGCGACCATCGCGTTCAACCTCACCCGCGCCGCCGGCGCGCTCGCCGGCACCCTGCACGCCCGCGCCACCACCGGCACGATCCGCGCCCGGCTCATCACGGTGCCGGCGCGACTGGCCCGCTCCGCCCGCCGGCTCGTACTGCACCTGCCGAGCAACTGGCCGTGGCAGACCGCCTGGCAGCAGCTGCTCACCGCAGCGCGACACGGACCACCAGACGTCGCCCGCCACTGACCACCCGGCCCGCGACCGCCACGAGCAGGACCAGCAGTGGAAGAGCCGGTCAGACCGGCGGAACTTCCACGCCCGTGCAGACGCCGACGCGCGCAACCGGCTTCGACGCCGTCACCTCAAGATCAACGGTGGATCCGGGCTTAGCCCGCGTAGCGCTGCAGGAACTGCTCCTCCGACATCAGGCGCAGGTTCTCGCGCATCTCCTCGTGAACCCGACCTGCTTCGAAGACGGTCGCTCCGGCCGGAACGCGCGCCAGGAGCTTTCCGTCTTCTGCCCGTGTGACCCGCACCTCCCAGGGGCCGCCCGTCCGGAGCCGCCGCAGAATGCCGCCTCGGCGAACCTCCACTCGGACGGTGCGGTAGGCCATCAGGTCGCTCACGGACCGAGGATAACGCCGGACTGCCACCTTGG
>JAUJPG010000124.1 GCA_030447245.1 Chloroflexota bacterium
CACCTTCGACGGAGTTGCCGCCGCGCTGTCGCGGGTGGTCCCGGGCGTCACGCTCGACGAGGGCTACGCGATCGCCGACAAGATCCACAACACCGGCCAGGCGATCGTCTGGTCGGGGCAGAAGGAGCCAGCGGAGCACTACTGGGAGCTGCTGAGCGACGCCGGCCTGACGATGGCGCCGCTCGAGCGCGGCTAGACCGAGCCTCGATCAGCCGCGGGCGCGGCGGCGCAGCAGGGCCCCCGCGGCGGCCAGCGAGAGGCCGGCCACGGCCAGGATCCCGAGTCCCAGACCGGTGAACGGGAGTCGCGAGGCGTCGGAATCGGCGGTCGCCGCCGCGTCAGCGTTCTCGCAGGGGACCCCGTCGCCGTCCGCATCCAGGTTGAACGGATCGCTCGGGTCGGCGTCGAGGGTGGCGCGCTCCTCGTCCTCGCTCAGGTCTTGGCAATCGACGTCGCCGGAGAGCTCGGAGCCGCCGCCCGTGCCGGAGCCGTCGCTGGAGCCCGAACTGTCGCCGCTCCCGCGTCCGGGATCGCTCTGGCCGGGGTCGCCGCCGGGATCATCACCGCCTCCTTCGGGTTCCTCGCCGCCACCGCCCGGCCCATCGCCACCGCCACCGTCGGGGCTGTCCTCGAGCGTCGGCAGCGCGATCCGCACGTCCGACACTTCCACGCTGAACGGGAAGTTGCTCGGCCGCAGGTACGGCGCGTCCTGGCCGGTCAGCTGGAGCTTGACGGTGTGACCCTTCTCGAACCGGTAGCCGTTGCCGTTGAGCTGGAAGACGATTCGGCCGCGCTGGTCTTCGTCGAGACGGTACGCCCCACGGCTTATGAGCCGGTGCTCGCCATCGGGCAGGACGTCGAACAGGCGCGAGTCGAGCTGTCCGATCTCGTCGGGACCGGTTTGGGTCGTCGCGATCCGCGCGCGGACCGTGGGACGGCCGAGCAGGGTGAAGCCTCGCTTGACCGCCAGCCGGTAGGAGGCCGTGCCGGTGGGGTCGATGAGGGCGCCCGGCACCGTCTCGCAGGCGTCGCCGCCGCCTGCGACCGGGTCGAATGCAACGCCTACGGCAGGATTGCCTCCATCCGAGATCACCGTCTGGGAAGCGGCCGAGGAGAACCTGATCCTGCCGTCGCTGAGCCCGGGGTAGGTGCGAGCTTCGAAAGGTCCGTCGGCAGGGGCGTCCTGCGGGCAGGTTTGGGTGAAGGCGGTGACGCTGCCCGGGGCAGGAGCGGTTGGCCCGGAGCCGGCCGCGCGGGCGCCACCGCCCCCGAGGTGGCGGTCGAAGAAGGCGGCCCCCTGGTTGTTGAAGAAGCGGTCGGTGTTCTGCTTTTGGGAGCCGCGGGCATGGCCGAGGTCGCCGAACTGCAGCGAGACCTGCGCCCGCGGGTCCTCGCTGCGCAGGGCGTTGTAGATGCGCAACGCCTCTTGCGCGGGGAACAGGTCGTCGGTCCAGCCGTTTTCGATCAAGAGCGGCGCCGCGGGCCCAGGTGCGCGCAGTCCGAAGCCCTGGTGGAAGCGAAAGATCTCGTTCAGGCTCTGGCGCGCCTCACGGCCGGCGGGCTCGCCCTTCTGGGCGAGGGCGAAGTCCTCGTTCAGGTCCGCGGACTCGTCCTGGCAGGGGCTCGAGCCCGGGGCGTCGCCGCAGATGTAGCCGGTCGCGGTGGCCAGGGCGAACAGGCCGCTCACGTAGCTCTCCAGGAGGACCCCGATGGGGCTGCGGCTCTCGCGCCGCTCGGAGACCTCGAAGTCGAGCGCGCGGCCGTTCGGCAGCAGCGAGTAGACCAGGTCCGACCATGGCCAGCGGGGATAGGCGGCGGCGATATCGAGCGGGGTGCCCCGGGGACTGCGCCAGCGCCTCAGGCTTCCGTCGCGCCTTCGGATCTGGTCGTCGAGCTGGGCCAGCTGGATGCTCTGCCCGCCGCCGTAGGAGATGCCCGTGACGCCGATTCCGTCCGGGTCGGTGATGCCCTGATCCACCAGCCGGCCGACGAGGAACTGGGTGTCGCGGACCTCGAAGCGCGAGTCCGCGAGGTGGATGTAGCCGTCCTCGCAGCCGGGCGAGGGCATCTCCGGCATCTGGCCGCACGACCGGCCAAAGCCGCGGGCGCTGTAGTT
>JAUJPG010000053.1 GCA_030447245.1 Chloroflexota bacterium
GCGGTGGGGGTAGCTACCCCCAAGTACCACGCTTCCCAGACGAGGTGGCCTCTTCGGCATGAGGGCACGGTCTCAGAACCTTCCTTGCCCCTCCCGTACCCGGTGTGCTGGCCCATGTTGCTAGCCCCCACACGCTCGATCTAGCGAGGCCATGTTCGCCCACCCCATGCGCTGGGAAATTTCCGCGCAAAACTTCCCTCCTTTTTCCCCCGTCGCCCGAAAAGACGGTAGAGATTGAGCCGCTAACTGCCTCTCTCAGGAGTCAACTCCAAGCGAGAGCCGCCTGACCCTCAGAAGGCCGAAACCCCCGGAGGCTGCGGCTTCCAACACGGCGCCGATGGGCCCTGCTCCGCGTGATCGTGACCCCTGACGATGTCCTCGTCGCGCGGGCCTGGCGGCAGTTCTCCTTGTCGTCAGACAGGAACCAGAGCCCGAGCAGGAGGAGCGCTGCCAATCTTTGAGGAGGCGCACACACGAGCACGGGCGCGGGAGATGCTCCGCCTGCACCGTGCCCAGTCCACCCCGACCCCGGCAACCGGCGACGAGCTCTCCTACGAGACCGACCGGTTCGAGATCTTGAGCGGCCAGGCCCGCGAGGACGTCGCCCTGTCCTGGGAGCAAAGAGTTTTGCTCCCCGCAGAGTCCCCACTGACGTCGTCGAAATGATCGAGCAGACTGGTAGCCCAGATGGCGTCCTCGTCATCCTCAAGGGGTAGGCCAGAGACGAGCCCTCGAAAGCACCGGCGCTGGCCCGAACCGCCAGGCACGCCGAGGGCTCAGTGCGGTCAGTACAGCCCAAGTACACCTCAGGCACCCACTCGAGTAAAACTGGACCATCGTACGGACCCCGCAACCGGTGAAAACCGTCATCGCGATGAAGAGCCCGGCCACGAGGTAGGCGACGGTCTCGCGCACGCGGAAGGCACCTGCCCATCGGCGGCTAGGACCGTGGCCCGAGGGGTTTTATTACCAGGCTGAGGTTATCGCGGCCCCAAGCCTTCGTTAGTAACTATCTCATAACGACCTTGGGGCCTGGGCGTCTGAACTGCGGTGTCGGTAGTAGTTGAGCCGCCGGCCCGCCGATCTGAGGCCAGAGTCTGCTCGCTGCGCTGGTGGCGGGCCGCTGCTCCTCAGTTGCCGGGTCCTGGCTCAACGTGGGAGAACGCCGCTGTGGGGTGTGACATGTGGGGGCTCGCAGGATTCGACCGCAAGCGCCCGGAGAACTCGCTCACTCCCGACGCGCGGCACGGGCGTTACTGAAGCCGGACCGGATCACCGCGCCGGATGGTGCCGCCCTGTACGACCTCGGCGTACACCCCGACGTGGACCCCGTTGTGCTGCGCCGCCGTCCGGAGGATGCCCGGGTCCTTCGGCAGGTCGCCCTGCGCCAACGTGGTCATCACGCAGCGCGGGCATGGCCCGGTCACGTTCAGGCGGACCTCCTCGCCGATGGCGAGCGTGCGACCCACCCAGGCGTTCTCGACGAACCCGTCGTGGCCGGGCGCGGGCTCGACCACGATGTTGGGGCGGAACCGCCGCACCTCGAAGCGCCCCTGCGGGTAGAGCGCCCGAAAGCGGTCGATGGTCGCCGTGGTCAGCAGATGGACCGTGGCCAGGTCGAAGAAGGTGCCTTCCGGCATGGCCTCATCGGTGACCGCCTCACGGTGGGCGAGGCCCTCGATGTCCGGCCAGTACTCCTCGAGGCTGGGCCGCCAGGGGTTCGGCACGGTTGTCTCGACCACGTCCCGCTCACCCCGCTCAGGAGTCTCCAGCCTCACCTCGTGCCCCAGGACCGCCGAGATGATTCGGTCGAGGTCGCCCTGCGCGCTGGTGATCATCGTGCCGTCCGGGAGGGTCACGCGGACTGGCGGCAGCTCCCGCTCGCCTCGTGGGGGCTCGACGAAGGCGGCCCGGCAGTCGAAGAGCGCCGCCCACTTGCGAGGGTGCTTGGCGCTGGCGACCTTCCCGTTGGACGGATCGATCAAGGCGTAGGCGCGGTCCCCCAGGAGCCCGCGCCGCGTCACTTCGGCGACGTTCAGCTCCTCCCCCATCAGCGACTTGACCGGATAGCGCCACAAGGCAACGACCGAACCAGCAGGAGCCTCGTCTGTCATCGACATAGCTCAATCCTCCACACTCGGCAAACACGGCGGCCGAGCATCGACTCCGGAGCTCCTACACCTCTGGTCCTCGCGCGGGCGTGCCCAGGGTCTGGGTATTGATCCTCGCCCCCTCCGAACGGCGGTGCTAGCCTACTCCTCCACCTGCACTCGATCCCAGTGGGCCGGATCCTGGCCCGGACCGAAGACCGAGAGCAGCACCAACCCGCCGCTCTTCGCCCCGTGGGGCGTGCCCGCCGGCGCGATGACCACGTCGCCCGGCTTGACCGGTACCACCCGGTTACCGACCCGGAACTCGCCCTCACCCTCCAGGACGTGCATGATCTCGTCGTGCTCGGCGTGCATCTCGGTCGGCACGCCGCCCGGGGCCTGGATCTGGACTAGGTTCACGGTCGAGTTGCCGCCCCAACGCAAGGGGGTCCGCTTCACCGGCTCGCCGGGTGCCGGGGGATTGGCCGCCTTCAACTCCTGCAGGTTCCAAACGCCGCCAGGTGGATCCATGGCGCCGCCTCCTTTGTGCCGCTGCCGCCGATGGGTCCACTATGCTCCACTCCGCCGCACCTGTCAATGGGCAGCCAGGCCTTTCCTAAAGGCAGGGCCAGCCACACGCCGAAGGCAGCGGAACCACAGCAGCGCGCAGGCGAGCTTCAGCAGGCCCAGGTAGTTGCACGCCTGCTTGTCCCAGCGGACCAGGATCGCGCGGCAATTCGAGAGCCACGCCAGTGCCCGTTCCGCTACCCACCTGCGCGGCTTGTACCGCTTCTTGCGAGCTGGGCGCAGGTCGCGGATGAGTGGGAGGTGTGGGATGTAGTCGCGGTCGACGCACGCGCCCCAACCGTCGTCGTTGTCATACCCCTTCGGCGGCTAGCCGCCGAGGGCGGGAGTTAGCGGTCCTTCAGGCGGGGGTCAAGGGCGTCGCGGGTGCCGTCGCCGAGCAGGTTGAACGCCAAGACGGTCAGCACGATTGCCATCCCGGCCGACAGGGCCACCCAGGGTGCCCGCTCAAGGTTCTGGCTGCCGCTCTGGATGATCGAGCCCCAGGTCGGCGTCGGCGGGGCGACGCCAAGCCCGAGGAAGCTCAGGCTCGCCTCGGTGAGGATCGCGACTCCGACGTTCAGCGTGGCGAGCACGATGATCGGCGAGATGACGTTCGGGAGCACGTGACGGCCTAGCAAGCGGGCATCGTCAGCGCCGAGGCAGCGGGCAGCCGCGACGAAATCGCGCTCGCGTGCGGATAGGACCGAGCCGCGGGTCACCCGCGCGAAGCGCGGGACGTTCGTCGCCGCGATCGCGGCGATCACGTTGACCAGCCCGGCCCCCATCGCGGCGATCATCGCGATCGCCAGCAGGATCGTCGGGAAGGTCAGCAGGACGTCGACTAGGCGCGTGATCGCGGCGTCCACCAGCTTGCCGTAGAAGCCGGCCACGAGCCCCAGCGCCACGCCGACCGCCGCGCCGAGCCCGACCGAGGCGACGCCGACGACGAGCGAGATTCGGGCGCCCCAGATCACTCGACTGAGCACGTCGCGACCGAAGTCGTCGGCGCCGAGGACGAAGCCGTTCTGGCCGGGCGCGCTCAGCCGAAATCGGAGCGACTGCTCGAGCGGGTCGCGCGGGGCGATCCAGGGCGCCAACACCGCCACGAGCAGGATGAGCGCCACGACGGCCCCGCCGATGACGACGCCCGGGTAGCGCCGGATGCGACGCCCGAACGATGCCCTCCGCGGCGGCAGGGCGGCGTTCGTGCCCGAGCTACTCGCGACGGTGGGTCGGCTGTCGAGGGTCGTGCGCACCGGCCTACTCGTACCTGATCCGAGGGTCCAACCAGACGTAGACGAGATCCATGACCACGTTGAGGAGGATGAACACCGCGGCGACGAAGAACGTCACACCCTGGACTGTTGGGTAATCGCGGGCGCCGATCGCGTCGACCAGGAGCTTGCCGAGCCCGGGGCGGGCGAAGACCGTCTCGGTGACGACCGCGCCGCCGACGAGGTAGCCGAGGTTCAAGGCGATGACCGTCGCCAGCGGGATCCCGGCGTTCTTCATCGCGTGCCGCCAGAGGACCGCCCGGCTGTGGAGGCCCTTGGCACGGGCCGTCCGGATGTAGTCCTGACCGAGCACCTCGAGCATGCTCGATCGGGTCATCCGCGCCACCAGGGCCGCCGTCGCCGCGCCGACGGCCGTCGCCGGCAGGATCAGGTGCTGGATCAGCGATCCCGGATTGGTGACATCGCCGGCTCCAATCGCCGGCAGCAGCTTGAGGCGCACCGCGAACACCAGGATGAAGACCAGCCCAAGGAAGAACACCGGCGTGGCCGCACCGAGCGTGGCGAGCGCCATCGTCGCCAGGTCAGCCGGCGAGTTGCGCTTGAGCGCCGCGAGCATGCCGAGCGGCAGGCCGACGACGATCGAGAACAGCATCGCCGCGAACGCCAGGTGGAGCGTGTAAGGGCCGCGCAGCAGCACCTCGTCCAGGACCGGGCGCTTGGTCATGAGCGACGTCCCGAAGTCACCGCGCGCGTAGCTGGCGATAAACGTTACGTACGCCTCGCCGATCGAGCGGTCGAGCCCGAGCTGGCGGCGTAGCTCGGCCACCGCCTCGGGCGTCGCGTAGTCGCCCAGCATGAGCCGGACCGGATCGCCCGGTGTCAGGCGCAGGACGAGGAAGACCAGCGTGACCACCCCGAACAGGGTGATCGCCATTAGCCAGAGCTGCCGCAGGAAGTGACGGAGCATGGGGGTTGGGGGTCAGGGGGTGGGGATTGCGGGCCCTTTCCAAACCCCCGATCCCCAATCCCCAGCCTGCGTCACGGATAGACCTCGACCGGAGCCAGGCTCAGGCTGCGGAACGGGTCCGCCTGGAAGTTCTTCACCCGTTTGTTCATCGCGAAGATGTGCTTCTCGTGGTCGATCCAGAGGTAGTAATGGCTCTTGACGACGCGCTCCTGGATGTTCTGGGCAAGCTGCTTGCGCCGCTCCGGGTCGGCCGACGTGCGGAACTCGTCGATCCAGGTGTCGACCTCCTTGTCCTCGACGTAGGCCCAGTTCTGGCCGGGGGGGAAGCTGCCGGTGTGGAACCAGGTGTAAAGGAGGCGGTCGGCGAACGGTTCCTGGCCGCGGCTCAAGATGTACATCGGCGCCTCGCCCTTGGCGATCGCGTCGAGCAGGGCCGGGGCATCCATGATCTTGATCTCGGCCTTGATCCCGACGGCCTGGAGGCTCTGCTGGATGACCGTCGCCGGCTTGGTGAAGCGGTCGATGTTCGGGACGTTGAAGGTGGTCTCGAACCCGTTCGGGAAGCCCGCCTCGGTCAGGAGCTGCTTTGCCTTGGCCGGGTCGTATTCGTAGTGCGGCAGATCGGCCGTGTGAGCGTCCACGCCGGGCGCGACCGGACCGACCGCGCGGACCGACATCCCCTGGAAAAGCCCTTCGACCAAGTCCTCCATGTTGACGGCGCGGATCACCGCCTCGCGGACTTTCGGGTCATCGAACGGCTCGATCCGGCTGTTCATCCCCATGAAGCGGGTGATCAGGCCCGGGATCTCGGAGAGCTGAACGTTCGGGTCCTTCCGGTACTTGTCGTAGCGGTCCGGGTCGGTGACCTGGATGATGTCGAGGTCACCGGCCTCGAAGGCGGCGTACATCGTGCTCGGGTCCGGGACCGGCTTGTAGACGATGCGGTCCAGCTTGGGCGCACCGCCCCAGTATTCCGGGTACTTGACCAGGACTAGCTCGGTCTGGGGCGTCCAGTGATCCAACATAAACGGCCCGGTCCCGATCGGATTGCGGTTGACCTGCTCGCTGAACTGCTTGATCGCCTTCTCGCTCATGATAAAGCCGCTCGCACCGGCCAAGGTGACCATCAACGAAGGATCGGGATTGGCCAGTGTGATCTTGACCGTCAACTCATCGGGCGTCTCGACCGTCTTGACGGCCCGGTAGAGGTTGGCCCACGGCGACTTGGTGTTCGGATCGCGGATCCGGTCGAGCGTGAACTTAACGTCCGACGCCTTGAGCGTGCCGAAGTCCTTGTGGAACGTGACGTTCGGGCGGAGCTTGAACGTGTGCTCTAGGCCGTCGGTCGCGACGGTGTGGGACGCTGCTAGGCCCGGCTCGATCGCGGTCGTACCGAGCTTGTAGCGGACCAGCCCCTCGAATATGCTGCCGGTCTCCTGCTGGTCGGTGACCGCCGTGAGCGTGGCGGGGTCCATGTTCGTGCTGTCGTACTGCATCCCGACCGTCAACGCGGCTACCTGGGCCGGCTTGGCCGGGGCCGCGGCCGGCTTGGCAGCCTCGGTCGGCTTGCCGGCCGCGACCGGCGCCGCCGGCGCTGTCGTCGCGGCCGGCTTGCTCTCGGCCGGCTTTGCCGGAGCGGCGGTGGGCGCTGACGGGATGGGCTGAGCGCAGCCCATCAGCAGCAGCGCCATCGCCAGGAGTATCGGGCTCTTGATCCGGCGCATCGCGATCTCTTCCTCCCCTTCAGGCCTCGATCGCCGACCGGCCACCACCGCCGAGCGACCATCATGTCCCAGGTAGCCTCTAGCACAGTGTAACCAATGCCCCGCACCCGGACGCCGCGAGCATCCGGCCGTGGAGACCGGGGTACTATGTCCGGGCAGTCAGCTTCGAACATGCGGGGCAAGCGCGGGAGGACGCTGTGAACGTGACCGACAAGAAGCGCGAGGTCGCCGACTACCTCGACCAGCACCGCGACGACGTCACCGCCCTTATGCGCGAGATGATCCGCACGAAGAGCATCAACGTCCGACTCGATCCGTCGTCGCCGGGTGAGGCTCGGATGGCCGAGTTGGTCCAGGCCGAATGGAACGGCCTCGGGCTCGAGGTCGAGACGGTCGTCGCCGAGCCGGGCCGGCCGAACACGATCGCTACCTGGAAGGGGGAGGGCGGCGGGCCGCGCCTGCTCTTCAACGCCCACGTTGACACCGTCGCCGTCAAGGACGGCGACACCTGGATCGATCCCGAGACCGGCGAGACCAAACACGAGTGGAGCGTCGACCCGTTCGGGGCCGAGATCATCGACGGCTACCTTTACGGCCGGGGCGCCTGCGACCACAAGTCGCCGAACTGCTCGCTGATCTGGGCCGTCCGAGCGCTCCAGGCGTGTGGTGCCCGCCTGAAGGGCGACCTCGTCGTCATCAACGACGTCGACGAGGAGACCGGCGGGGTCGCCGGCATGCGCCATATCGCGTCGACCCGCCCATTCAACTGCGACATCGCCCTCTTCGGGACGACGACCGAGTTCACGCCAAAGTCGCGGCCCTACTTCTCGGCGATCGGCGACGTGAACATCATCCGCGCCTTCTCCGGCATGCACCTGTACAAGGTCTCGATCTCCGGCAAGAACTACCACAGCATGACCCCGCTCCACGGCGTGACTGCGGCCGAGAACCTGGCCCGCGTCCTCCCCGCCGTTGAGGAGTACATTGCGAGGGTCAACGCTCGCGTCGACCCGATCGTTGGGACGGGCAAGCCGCCGATGCGGCTGCTCAACGTCAGCGGCCGCCAGCGCGCCGCCCATCGCGGTGCCGATGTCGTCGAGCTGCTCATCTCACGGCGGATCGACCCGACCGTCAACCCCGACCAGGCGCTCGACGACCTGCGGGAGATCGCCCGCCGACTGACCGACCCAGAGCGGGAGATCGAGATCAGCGTCGAGGTCACGCGGAACGTCCCACCGAATGAGGTCCCGGCCGACAACCCCCTCATCACAAGCCTGGCCCGGGCGGTCCGCGACACCCAAGGCGAGGAGCCGACGATAGGCGGCATCCCGGCGGCGACGGGCATCTCTCAGATGCTGGGGATCCAGAAGATCCCGGTGGTGACTTTTGCCTACGGCGCGCTCAACTTCCACCATGCAATCGACGAGCGGATCCCGGTCGAGGCGATGACGAAAACCGCCCAGGTTTACGCTGCCGCCCTGATGGACTACCTTGGCCTCGCCGATTGACGCAGGGACGAGGGACGAGGGGCGAGGGACGAGACGGACGTCCTCCACCGCCTCTCGCCTCTCGTCCTTCACCTCTCGGAGGCTGTGATGTCCTCGCGCGAAACCGGCGGAGCCCACGACGTCGTCGCGAGGGGCGGGATGTGCAGCTCGTCCCATCCGCTCGCCACGGCGGCCGGCGTCCAGATGCTGCTGCGGGGCGGCAACGCTGTCGACACGGCCCTGGCGACCGGCTTCGCGCTGGTCGTCTGCGAGCCGGCGATGTCGCACCTCGGCGGGCTGGGCACGGCGCTCGTCTTCATGCAGGACGACGGGCAGGCGATTGGGCTCGACTTCTTCTCGACCGCGCCGGCCCGGGCCCACCCGGAGATGTTCGAGTGGATCCCGTCACCCACCCAGGGCGGCTATCGCTTCTGGACCCGGGACGACCTCAACACGACCGGGGGCCTGTCGGTCGGCACACCGGGGCTGGTGGCCGGCTGGTTCTACCTGTACCGGAGCTGGGCCAGCCTACCGCTCGCGACGCTCCTGGCCCCGGCGGTCGCCTACGCCCGCGAGGGCGTCCCGATGACCCGCCGGATGGCCGTGTTCAGCGCCGAGGCGCGCGAGCGCCTGGCCCACTTTCCTGCCACGGCCGCGCTTTGGCTCCGACCGGACGGCTCGCCGCTCCAGGAGGGCGACGTGGTCGTCCAGGCGGACCTCGCGCGGACGCTTGAGCTGATTGCAGCCGGCGGCGAGGACGCCTTCTACCGGGGCGAGATCGCCGACGCCATCGTCCGATTCGTTGCCGAGCAGGGCGGCATCCTCGACCGGGACGACCTGGCCGGCTACGCGACCGACCACTTCCGGGTGCTCGAGCCGACCGCCGTCGCCTACCGCGGGTTCCGGGTGATGAACACGCCGCCGCTCAGCAGCGCGGTGCTCCTGCCACTGATGCGGCTGCTCGAAGGGTTCGACCTGGCCGGTTTGGAGCCGCTCGGGCCGGACAAGCTGCATGTGCTCATCGAGAGCATGAAGCTGGCGTTCGCCGACCGCCTCGAGCACACCAGCGACGACCGCTTCGTCGAGATCCCGCTGGTCGGGCTGCTGTCCAACGGTTACATCGACGAGCGCCGCCGACTGATCGACGCGGCGCGGGCGGGCCGGCCGCCGGCCGGCGATCCTTGGGCACATCAGCCCGGACCCAGGGCAGTGGCGTCAACCGGACGTTCGGACCGCGGCGCCCCCGAGAGCTGCACGACCCATCACTCCCACGTCGATCGATGGGGCAACTTCGTCGCGCTCACTCAGACGCAGGGCGACGCCTTCGGCTCGGCGCTGGTCGTGCCGGGCTACGGCTTCCTGCTTAACAACGCGATGAAGCTGTACGACCCGCGGCCGGGCTTCAACAACTCGATCGCGCCCGGCAAGCGCCCCACCACCTCGCCCAGCCCGACACTGCTCCTTCGCCACGACCGGCCGGTGATGGCGCTCGGCAGCCCCTCCGGGACGCGCATCCTGAACGCCGTCGCCCAGGTGCTCGTCAACGTCGTCGACCACCGCATGGGGCTCCAGGCCGCGGTGGACCTCCCGCGCGTGCACTGGTCCGGCGACGAGTTGGAGGTCGAGGCTGACATCCCGGAGGCGACGCTCGCGGCGCTCCGCGAGCGTGGTCACGAGCCCCAGGTCCGCAACGCGAAATCCCCCTGGTTCGGCGCCGTCCAGGCGGTCGCCCGCGACCCTGAGACTGGCCTCTGCCAGGGCGCCGCCGACCCCCGCCGGCAGGGCGCCGCCGCCGGCGTGAGCCTGCTGTGACGTTCCAGCAAGACTGTCGAGCGGCGGCTGACCGGCGACGCCGCGACCTCCTTACGCGAGCCGGGGCCCTGACGCCCCGTCCTCCACCTGACCGGCGGCATCTACCTGGTTCAGGGTGACGACCTCGTCCCCATGACCGAGCAGCCCTACGACTCGCCGCGCGCCGCGATTCTTCGTACAGTTGCGCTCCGGTCGCGGGTCAGGATCTCCCGGAGCACAATGGACACGCTGGGCGCGATCTCGGTGACAGGGGCAAGTTGTGCCGCGATGACCGCACGGACCCCTCGGTCCGTGTCGCGCGCCAGGGCTACTCCAATTTCGGGCAGTTCGGAGGCCCGCCGGGCCCAGAGGACGGCGGCCGCCTGGCGGACCCAGGGCGAGGCGTGCACGGCGAGGGGCCGGAGGTCCAGCGTCACGAACTGGGGGGCCAGCCGCACGAGCGCGACAGCGGCGGCATGGACTGCGCCCTCGTTGCCGGAGCGGATGGCCTGCAGTATCGCCTGCTCTACTCGTCGTGCCTGCCCCTCCCCGACGGCTAGTGCAGCAACGGTCCGCATCGCCGCCTGGGGCAGGCTGTCCGGGGACAGATTGATCTGGAATGGATTCAGCGGGTGGAGTGTCGACGCGCTGATGGCGTCGACCTCGCTCAATGCGTCAGGCGGCTGCAGCAGCGCGAGAACTGGTTCGAAGAGTTCCGCGCGGACGGTTGGAGGGAGGTCTCCGGCCAGGATCGATAGGCCTTCGAGGGCGGAGGCACGATTGGCGGCGATGTCTGCACTGTCTTGCGCGAGCCGCAGCCACTGGCGTGCCAGCGCGACCTGGCGCTCCTCGGGCAGGTGTCGCGCGAAGACGCTGGCGGCCGTGTCTACTGCGAGGAGTGACCATTCATTCGCTCCGTTCTTCGTCTCGAGGGCCAGGACCTGCGTGACCCGCCGCTCAGCCTCAGGCAGCAACGCCGGTTCGTCGTCCCCGAAGCGGGCGAGCAGTTCGAGCGCCCAGCGATTCCCGTCGGCAGCGAGAGGCCGCAACGCGAGGATCAACGAGCCAGGCGCCTCGCCCAAGTCGTGCATGAGCTTGAGGGCTTGATATGCCAACCCATCGTCCGTGAGGCATCGTGCGAGGAGACCAGCAATCGTGTCCCTCCACGTGGGGTGCGCACGGTAAAGGCCGACGAAGGTGGCAAGCATCGCCTCATCGCTGAGGTGGTGGCGGCCTGACTCGCGCGCGACGAGCGGCTCAAAGATGGCGAGTACCTTGCCAACCCACTCGTGGGGCAGGCGATCCCCAAAGGCCGCGAGTGCCTTCATCGCCTCGAACGAGACCTGTGGCCCGAAGGGCCCCTGCCTCACACCGGCTGACGCGCGGAGCAGGAGCGGGACAAGTGCGGCGACCTGTTCATCCGACAAGAGATCTGCTTCCGCCGCCACTACGGCGAGGGTCGCCGCCGCTATCCAGGGCGCGGGGCTGACGAAAGCATCCGTGACATCGAACGGCTGAGCGAGGCTCGATGCGATGTCGGCAGCCTCCTTGGCTCGGCCTGCCCGTATCAGGTGCCAGATCGCCCAGTGAGGCTCGGACGCTTCAGCGTACAGTTCCCCCAGCAACCGGTGCGCCTCAAGCTGGCTGGCGAAGTGGCCGCTCAGCCGACACTCCCAGAGGTAGCGACGGAGGGCGCGGTGGGTTGCGGGCTTGTCACCACCGCGCCAACTACGCAGCGCCGAGCGGAGGGCATCGCGGCGGCCCCGCAGGAGCGTCCGAGTCCCCTCGATTGCGCCCGCCAGTCGATGCGGGTCCAAGGTCTCGTCATCAAACGGCCCGTATCGCTCGCGAACGACTGTCACCGAGACGAGCGCCTCGGCCACGTCACCCGGCACCTCGGCTCGGGTGGCGATCTCGATGGCCCGTCGTAAGCTGTCCTCAGCGGACGCGGGGTCCGCTTGCCAGGCGAGGCAACGACCGTAACGAGCGTGCACCAGCGCTGCCAATCCCGGCTCCAGGCGCCCGGTGCTCGCCTCGCGCACCAGCGCGACCCAATCGCCGTCCGCATCTGCCAGCGCCAGACGGAGTCGCACTGCCACTCCCTCGTCCGCCTGTTCCGAGGCAACCGTCCGCAACTCTGCGGCCATATCCAGGACGAGATCCCACCGTTCGTCCACCACCGCCGCCTCGGCCAGCCACATGCAGGCCCGGGGCGCGAGCGGGTCGTGCCGCTCCAAGAGGGCCTTGGCTCCCGAGCGGAGGAGGGAAAAGTCTGGTGCGGGGTCCACGTACCATCCAGCGAACCCGTCCAAGGCAGCATATTGGCCGCGCTCGTCACCCCCGTGGTCCAGTCGGGACAGCAACTCGCCGGCGCTTCGCAGGTCAGGTGGCATGGGGTATGCCGACCCTCCTTCCACCTCCTGCCGAGCCAGGTCGAACCAGCAATCGAACGCGTCGCGGAGCCGCCCCGCGTCTTCGAGCGCGCGGGCCAGCCGTCGGCGCATATCGACCGCGTGCAGCGCAAAGCCGCGCTCGTCCAGCCTGGCGGCCACGAGATCGTACAACTCGGCCGCGCGGTCGGGTTCGGCGTGCTCCACCTCGGCGAGCTGCGGTGCGAGGCCAAGTGAACGAATCGGACCGCGCAGCAGCTCGTCCGCTAGCCGGCCTGTGTCCGTGCCGGCCTTCGACCGGCTCGCGGGCTCCGGGTCACAGAAGGCCTCGCGCCAGTAGGATCCGAAGAATCGCTCAACGATGTACGGCTGGGCGCGAAGCAGTGCGGAGAGCCTCTCCTCGTCGTACAGATCCAGTTCCAGCGTGGCATGTGCGTCGCGCAGGCGCCTGAACTCGTCATCGACTCGCGTATCCTCGACGCGGCAGGCGACGCACAACACAAAGCGAGCAGCGTCGAGCGGCCGCCTCCCCCCAACGTAGTCGCCGACCGCCTTGCGCAGCTTGGTTGCGGTCAGCCTGGCAATGTCGCGGACTTGGTAGACGACATGATCCCCAGTTAGCAGCCTGGCGTAGACGTCGATCCTGTGCTGCTTCTGACCACTCCTGCCGTACAGGCGGCAATCGGTGGTGGCGTCTACGAGGCGCGCCACTTCGACGCAGAGCCGCTCGAAGTTCCGCCACGTGAGCTCCCGGCAGGGGAGGGTCCCCGGCTGCGTTGCGATGGGGAGTGACGGGAACGGGTCAGGTGGAGCGACGAGGTCCGGGGGCAGCGGCAGCAGCTGTCCGTCTCGCTCACCTCGACGCAAAGCTTCCTCATCCTGCAGTCGATTTGTTCGCACACGGTATTGTTGCAGGCGCCCGAGGCCCCTGTGAGACGATGGGCGAACAGTGTGCGCCCGTGAGCCCTGTAGGAGGTTCTGCCGACTCAGCACCGTCTCAGAGGCGCCTGCTGGATTACCTATCTTGTAGACTCCCAGTGCGCTCCAATGTCGGAGGTGACGAGGGTCCAGAGCCCTCGATTGTGACACACCGTGATCCGCATGAAGGCCCTGGTCAGGCACGCCGGGCACGGCTGGGCCAGAACGCTTTGTATATGGTCATACCCAACGCTCATTGTGCGTACGCTCGGCACAAATCTCATCAAAGCTCCTGCTTCGCCGCGTCGACCCCAGCCCTCCACAAGCCGTTCGCGCGCCGTTCCAAATCGGTCTTGCCAGACGGATCCCGCCCTGTCTGAAGCTCGCCATATGGCGCTGACGGTTCAGTCAGAGGGATCGGTTGCTCCATGGAGCATCGCCGTGGCGGGCGCGCCGGCCGATGGAACCCACGACCTGACCCGTCCGCACGTCGGGCAGCGCACCCGCGCCACGCCCCGCGAGTCGATGAGCTCGACCGGCACCAGCGGCCAGAGCACGCCGTCGCGGACCTCGGCGAGGACGAAGTGGCACGAGCCGCAGGCCAAGGCTCAGGCCGAGTTGAGTCGGGCGATCAGCTCGGGCCCGTCATGGCCGACGAGAGGGCGGACCGGGTAGCCGTCCATCAGCTCGGCCGGGTAGGGCGCGAGCAGGCCGAGAACCGCGCTCGGGTCCGTCTCTGACGGGTTGAGCCAGTCGGCCTCCGCATTGGGCGCCAGGATCACCGGCATCCGATCATGCACCTCGGCGACCAATTCGTTGGACGACGTCGTGATGATGGCCGCAGTCTCCTCACCATCCGGCCCGACGACGTGGAGACCGGCAAAGCCGAACAGGCCGCCAGCTTCAAGTCGGAAGTGCCACGGGCGTTTGGCCTTCGCGCCGACCACCGCCTGCCACTCGTAGAAGCCGGTGGCCGGGATGAGGCAGCGACTTCGCGCGATCGCGCCGCGAAACATCGGCCGCTCGGTCAGAGTCTCGCTTCTGGCGTTGATTGGCGGCGGGCGTTTGCCGCCGTCCTTCATCCACGCGGGCTTGAAGCCCCAGCGCATCGCCCGCAGCTCCCGTCCCGCGTCAGTCTCGACCAGGACCGGGATGGCTTGGCTCGGAGCGACGTTGAACCGCGGGAGCGGGAGGACCGGCAGGCGCCGCTCGTCCAGCTCGTCGAACCCGAAGCGCTCCAGAATCTCCTCGTGGGTCAGCCCGAGGGCGTATCTGCCGCACATGCTGCCAGTGTACGCCCTCCGGCGTGCGCGTCAGCGGCCATAACAGCCGATCTCAGCCGGATCGCGGTCATCGGCGGCGGTGGCCCCGGGTCGGCACGGTCCGGCCCGCTGTCGGCGTGACGAGCGCCACCTCGCCGACCGGGTCGGTGGTCGCTGACCCATCGAGCAGCGGTGACGCCGGCACCGCGTCCGGCGGCGCGTCGGGCTCCCCGAACTGCGCGAGGATCCGGCGCCGTGCCGCGTCGTCGTTGCGGTCGTCGGCCCGGCGTAGGCGCTCGCAGGCGTCGAGCACCGCCAGGGTCTGGACCGGGCTGAGCGATCGGAGTGTCGCGAGCACTCCCGCCACGTCGGCCCCGTTGACCAGCACGCAGCGGGTAGCGGCCAGCGCGGTCGCGTCGGCTAAGCTCGGGACCCGGTCGGTTGAAACAGCGCTCGGCGAGCATCGTCCCCAGGCGGCCTCGACCACGCCGACCTCGGCCTCGCTAAGCCGGACGTGGGCCAGTTCGCGACGCAGTAAGCCGTACAGCCGCCCGAGGTCGCGCGCCGCGACGCGCGCCAGCTCGTCGTCGGTGCGGGGCAGCGCCCGCGCGACGTCGGCGAGGACGCGCCCACAGATGACGACCTCGACCATCCCTCCAGCAGATGTCGGCGGCGGCGTAGGTGAGCTGCCCGGTAGCGCGCGGGTCGGCCCCGCGCAGCTCCCACACGACCCGATCCTCCAGCGCGCTGCTCGCCTGGGCGATGGCCTCGCCGATCGCCGCGGACAAGGTCGCCCGCCAGGTCGGCTCGGGATCGGTCGGGTCGGTGACGTGCCAGCCCCCACTGGCAGCCGGCGCGACGGTCACGACGAACGCCTCCCGACCGCCAACGGCCGGACCTCCACTCGGGCGGCGCGCTCCTGGGACTCCACGAACACGGTCAGCGATCGGGGATTGGTCGGCTCGAACATGGCGTCCTCCTCGCCGGGGCGCTACCCGCGAACTAGAACACGTGTTCCACAACGTCCCATCGACGGCAGATGGCTGGTGCAGGCTGCGCCGTTTCGGGGCATAGCGATCATAAGAACAGTTGTTCTGACTCCACAGGAGCACTGAAGCCGATGCGCTGGTTCAACGTGGCCCACGCGCTGGCGCGGGCTTCAGGAGCGCGGGAGAGGCACGGTGGACGCGATGTTCGGTGGCTGGGTGCTGGTCCCGGTGATCGTCGGGCTGGTGGCAGCGGCCAGGCGGCTGGGGCTCTCGCCCGTCTACCGATCGCCCTTGGCCGTCGCGCTCGGGCTCCTGCTCAGCGTCGGCTCCACGGCGGGCGGCTTGCCGAGTGGGGAGGTGCTGGCCGGCGCTGTCGTGCGGGGCCTGGCGCTCGGCCTGTCGGCGGCGGGCTGCACTCGAGCGTCGAGTGCCGGCTGGACGCGCGGAACCCGGCCGATGAGCGACGATGAATGGGCGTGGAGGTCCACGAGTTCTCGTGGCTGTTGCGGCTGCGTACTGCTCGAGGTGCGCGCCGACCACTTCGGAGCGATGCAGCCTGCGTTCGATGCCCGCATGGAGGACGCGCGTTGTTCTTGCAGGATCGGTCTGATCATCCGGCCCGGTTGGCATGGTCCTGGACGTCGTGACGAGCATCGCCAAAGTGGACGTTCCAAGCTTGCGCGCGAGGTGTCGCCGTACCTGCTCGCCCAGCTCGCCGCAGTCGTGACGATCGCGCCGTTGCCCGGTCCTGGTGACCGCGTTACCCGACCTGGTGGTTGGTGACCCTCGCTAGAACCGTAGTCCCGCGAGCGCCACGACCATTCAGGAATGCGCCGCCGTGAGCCTTCGCGCGCCCTTGCCGAGATTGCAGTCTGAGCAGGCAGTCCGCAGGTTGTCTAGGCTGGTCGGTCCCTCGGCTATCCACGGCTGCACGTGATCGGCATGCAGCACGACCTCTGGTGCTCTGCGACCACAGTACTGGCACGTGAAGTTGTCTCGCCGAAACACCTGGAAGCGAAGGGAGGCTGGGATTGTTCGCGATCCTCGTCCCGCGCGTCGATTGGCTGGGCTCGTGAGTTCTCCAGGCTCGGGCTTGTCGGGCCTGGCGCTGACCCACGCCTCTTCTAACTCTGGTCGGTCGAGTACCACCCAACTCTCACCGCGACTGCGAGCCTTCGGCGTGAAGACCTGGTCCCGCCACCGCTCCTGGTCCAAGTACACGACCACGACGAAGAAGGTCGGCTTCACCGCCAGCGACCGCCAGTAGTCTTCCAGGTCGTACAGCTTGTAGCCCGCGGTGGCAGGACGGAGCTTCTCGGCCGTACAGCCCTCGATCTGGCGCTGGCCTTGGACCCGAGCCCTGGCGACTATCGGACCGCCACTCCACTTCATCCAGACAGGGTCACCAACAGCAATCCTGCCCCATGGAACCGGCGGGCGAGAGGTGTGGGTTTGGGTGAAGACGCCGACCTCGGGCCGCTCACGCGTGCCAGCGACGTAGCTCTCACGGCGGATGGCGACGTGTGCGGTCATCGGCGCTCGCTCTCCGCATTGGTCAGCTTCGCCTCCACTGCCGCGAGCCGTCGATCGAGCTCTGCGATTCGTTCGAGGGCGTCGGTCAGGGTTGGCAAGACGAAGCAACCCGAGGGCTCGGCGGTGAAGAGTCGGTGCATACGCTCAGGGAAGTGCTCGTCCTCGTACAGCCGCCTGGCCTGGTCCTGAACCGCGCCACGGCTCCGCAGGGCAGGGTCGAGCACGTCGAAGGCTACCAATTCCGCAGCGACGAGCACTTGGGGCTGGGCGAACTCGGGATGTTCCCACCACGTGACCCGGGTCACGTGGTGCACGTTCAGCCCGACGGCGGCGACACCCGTGGCGACGCTACTGTTGCGCGCGACGAGATGCTGCCCGACTCTGCGCTTGAGGTTCTCCGCCAGACCAACGTACGCGACGTACGTCCCGCGACCGTAACCCCCGTACATGGCGTAGACGGCAGGTACGGATGGCAGCTGTGAGATGGAGGAAGGATTCTTCACGGTTCCAGCACGTCTGGTACTGCGCAGGGTCGCGGGCGTGAAAACGTGGGATCGCGCGAGCTACGGCGACTTCGAGCGAAGGAGGCTACTACGCGTCACTCGGGCGAGGCCCCCTTCGGATGTCGCGCAACACTGCCCATACGGCCAGGACGAAGGTACCGAGGGCCACCAGTACGGACACCTGATTGCCCCGCATCTTCATCCTGCGACCCCTGCGAAGGTGTTCGCGATCGTAGACTACCGCGCCAGCACCGTCTCAGTCGAGTGTGAGTGTGATGAACCCGTGGCGTTGTGCGCTGCCGCCCGCTGTTCGCTGTGCCCGACCTGCACGGGGGTGGCGATCACGCGAGCTCTAGCACCCTTGCGCGCACCCATCTACTTGGACCACCTCCCGACCTCCAACGTCGTGGTGCCGACCCCTGGACCGTTCGCGCGGTGCAAGAGCCCCCCCTGTGTTGATGGTAGGTGGCGGGTAAGTGCTGGCTGTTCGCGGTGGTTGTGCTCGTGTTCCTCGGTTGGCCGGCGCCGGTGCCTTCACCCACAGCAGGGGATGCCTTCCCTCTCACAGGGCGTGGGCGGCTCGATGCGTACCAGCTAGCGGTGCTGATGCGGGTGGGCAGGGTGCCGGTACGCTGAGGTGCGGTGGCCTGGATGCTGGTGCCAGGGGGTGGGGGTGGCTGCCCCCGCAAGTGCCACGCTTTCCAAACGAGGGCGCCTCTTCAGATGCGAGAGCCTTCTGATGCCTCCTTTGGTCTTCCCTCTCTCGGAACAGGGAGCACGCTAGTTGTTTCGCGCGGAGTAGCGAAAACAGTCTGGGTGCAAAAATTCCGCGCAAGAATTCCCCGTGAACCGCCTCGGTAGCGTGGAGGCTCCAGTCATTGAGAGGATGGAGCCATGCTACGAGCGACGCGGTATCCGCCGGAGCTGCGGGAGCGGACGGTGCGGATACCGCGCGATCATCATCAAGGTCGCCAGAGCGACGTGTACAGACGAGGTTGTCCGTAGCGGCGACACTGACACGGCGGCCTGGCTCACGGCCGTCTCGGCGCGTACACCGGCCAGATTGGCCAGGCCGTCCTACTCGTCGAACAACCTGGATGCCAGCACGTCGTCAAGGGGTCGCATGTGCTCGGGGCCGCACGCAATGATGCCGTCGGTCCTGAGGGCCCGCTCGCCCTCGACCACCGCGTCCACCGCCTCCTGTCTGGTCTCCCCCCAGCTGACGCGGTACGTCAGATCGCCAGTCGGCCCGGTCGAGCCGTCGCCCGTACCGAGGAAGCGACGCTGGGCCGTCCGCACCGCCTCGCGGCGCTCATCGAACGCTTCGGGATCGGCGAGCCCACGCCAGTCGTCGGCTGTTCCCCAGACCCTCACGATGTAGTACGGCATCTGTCCTACCCTCCCTGCACACACTAATGGACACGACGGCGCCGGCAATTCGCGGGGCTGGCGGCCGCTGCCATCGTCGCCCACGTAACGATGCAGGCCGACTTCCTCACCCTCCGCGAGGCAGCAGGCCCTGTCCTGCCGTGGCTGATCATTCATGGTGCTATGAGCGTGCTCGCCGCCGAAGAGGGGAAGGCGGCGCTGGCAGCCTGGCGGCGTATCGAGGCCGAAGCCCAGGCCGAGCTGGCGAGCGGGCATCGGGCAACCGTGGCGCTGGAGTGGGATTCCAAGCCCTGGGAGCGGGCGCGCTTCCTCGCCATCCCCCAGGCGTTCATCGACGAGTGGCAGCCACGGGGCGGGAGCGAAATGGCCCTGATCGACCAGATGACCCAGGCCCACGGCACGTATCTGTTCTGGATGACCCGCTTGCACATCCTGAGCGTGACTGAGCGCAAGCGTGTGGATCGCGCGCTAAAGCGGGAGGGTCGCTGGGAGCCGCCACGGGTGGACGCGGCCGGGTGCCCACTGGCTGGCACCCGCCTGAACCAGGATGTTAAGCTGCTGCGGAAGCTCTTTATAGTTGGGCGGATGCTCCTGACAACGGTCGACCTGACCCAAGTTTCCGCGGGTGGACGAGCGCGCCTGCTGACGAGCCGGCGAGACGCGTTTGTCGAGTTCCGAGCTTGACCCTAGCCGTCCTGTTCCCGTTGGCCCCGAACATGCGGCCGCTGCAGCGACCCAACGGCTCGAATGGCAGCCTCATCGCCGACGTGTGGCAGCCGTCGGGCCCACTCAATCACGTCCTAGCCCACCTGCTCGCAGTGGAAGCTGGCTCCGCCCCTGCGTGAGCCTGCCGTGGGGGCTGTCGGCCCTCGCTGTCGCCCGCCGGGTGCGCGCTGGCAGGTGCGGAGTGCAGCGTGGCGAGTTCGTGTCGCGGTGAGCTGCTCCGTAGATGTCACGTTCCACGGTGCCGCCTCGGGGAGCAGACCTCGCAGTACCTCGAAGGCGGGCCGCTCGTGACTCGTGACCCGCGATTCGCGGCTCGGGGCCTGCGGTTCGTCGCGGAAGTGGCGCCGTACCTGGTGCTGGCCCTGTGCAGTGGGGTCCTCTTCCGAGACGGACTGTTCGGGGACGCCGTCTACTACGAGGAGGACACCGTCCTGTTCTACGAGCCGCTCGGGCGGTGGGTAGCCGACCAGCTCAGGGCACGCAACCTGCCGCTCTGGATCCCATTGGTATTCGGAGGCTACCCGATCTTCGCGGATGGCGAGCTCGGCGTGCTGTACCCGACGAACCTGCTCCTGCTGACGCTCGTTCCCAGCCAGATCTCGCTGACCGCCCGGTCGGGCGCTGCATCTGTCCCTGGCCCGGGGCGTTCATGCTTGGTTTCCTGCGTGTCCTCGGCGTCAGGCACTGGGGAGCGCTCATCGGCGGGTTGGTCTTCGCCTTCGGCAGCTTCTTCATCACCCAGATCCAGCACGAGAACCTGGTGCGGAGTGCCGTCTGGCTCCCGCTGGTGCTGTTGCTGGTCGAGCGCGCCTTCGGGGCGGCTGGCTGGGGCCGCCAGCGCTGGCTCGCCCTTGCGGGGCTCGCCCTAGCCGTCGCCGCCCTCGGGACCCACGTCCAGCCGGGCCGCCATGACCCTGCTCGCCCTCGGGCTCTTCACCACCTACCGCGTCGTCGTCGGACCGATCGCCGGGTCACGCTGGGAGCGCGGGCTACTGCTAGTCTGGGCACGGGCATGGTCACCGTCATCGGCCTGGCCACGGCGGCGGTCCAGTTGCTGCCACTGTTTGAGCTCGGGAGAATGTCGTATCGAGGGCCGGGCCTCATCTACGAGTTGGCCACGGCTTGGCCGCTGCGCTGGCAGAACCTGCCGACCATCGTATTCCCCTACCTGTTCCGGCTGGACGACGGTGTGTGGGTGACTCTCTGGGAGCGCTGGGAAACCTTTTTGTACGTCGGCATGGCCCCGCTGGGGCTGGCCGTGGTCGGCGGGCTGCTGGCCAGGCGGCGGATCGTCGGCTTCTTCATCCTTCTCGGGCTGTTGGGATTGGCCGTCGGGCTGGCTGAGCAGAGCCCGCTCAACGTCCACTACCTACTCTGGAACCTGCCCGGCTTCTCGTCGCTGCGTGCACCGGGTCGCTTCGCCTATCTGGTCGTCTTCGCGCTCGCCGGCTTGGCGGCGTTCGGCGTCGACTGGCTGGCCGGGCTCGGCGGCGGTCCCGAGGCCGGCATCGCGGTCGGCGGGGCCATGCTCGGTGCCGCGGCGAGCCTGGCGGGGCTGGCCGCGTGGTTCCGCGCCGAGTTGCTTGCCGATCGGAGCACTGGACCGAAGTGATCGAGGAGATCTACCTAGCCACGCGGCACGAGTTCGGTTGGCTCAAGGGCGCGATGGTTTATGGCGCTCTGGTCGACAATCTGGAGCCGGTCGAGCCCCGGACGGCGCTGAGCCTGGTTCTGCTCGCTGCCGGCGGGTCGCTGGTCGCAGGCTGGTCCTGGTGGCCCCGGCGGACCGCGATCTGGGCGGGCGCACTGGTCCTACTCGTGGCCACCGACCTGCTGCTCTTCGCCGGGGCCTTTCACCCACGGGCCTCGCTCAACGACCTGGTCGGCCCGCGCGGTGACTGAATTCCTCGCCTGGAGCGACGCCAAACGGGTGCTGCCCGACGCTGCCGTCGGCGTGCTCGAGCCGAATCGGCTGCTCTTCGCCGACGTCCCCTCGGCGGCCCGGCTACAGCTCGCTCCAGATGCGGCGGCACTACGAGTACTGGGCAAGCGCCGAGCGATACAAGAACGTGCTGCTCGATCTGTGGGGCGTGGATCGGGTCGTCGTCGAGGACCCGCCGCGGGACGTCACGATCGTCGACGGGACCGCATACCCGGCAGTACCACCCGCTGTTCAATGGCGCGGCGTACAAGCGGGCCCGGCCTAGCCGCTTCGCGATAGACCCATCCCCGACCGTCGAAATGCGCGTCTTGGCGACACTGGCCGACAGCGTCCACCTAGAGCAGAACGTCGCCGTAGCCACGATCCACCTGATCGGCCGCAACGGCGCGCGGCGCTCGATCACGCTGCGGGCCGGCGACGACGTCGCCGAAAACGCGTACGAGCGTCCGGGACGTCACGCCCGTGGTGCGCCACTTCCGAGCTCGGCTCGCCGGGACCGTGCCGAAGATGGATCCGTCCCGGTCGCCCAACTCGCGGGAACCTGTACCGCGCAGAGTTCCATATCGACCCGCTCGACGTCGTCCGTGTGGAGATCCGCCACCTGCAGCCGCACGGCCAGACCCGCGTCTACGGCCTCGGGCTGGTCGACGGGGTCGGCGCCGTCCGCTCACCTGTTCAGCGCCGACCGTGCGAAGTTCCACAGGACACACCGCGACGGGCAGCTGCTGGTGCTGGAGAATTCGAGGGCGTTCCCGCGTGCGTACGTGGTTCCGGAGGCGATCGCTCGTCGCTCGCGTGCCGAGGAGTCGGCCCTGGCGGCTGGCTCTCGGCCGTTCGACGCGAGCCGCCAGGTTCGCCTGGAAGAGGGCCCGTCCCAGACTATCCCGCTGGTCGAGCCACGCCCCGAGCCGATTGCCGATCCTGATGCCCTACCCCCGGCGGCCGAGGTGATCGATGTCGCGGTGGATCGCGTCCGGGTCCGGACACCGGATGGTCCCGGGGGGTACCTGGTGCTGACCGACACCTATCACGGCGGCTGGCGGGCGCGAGTCGACGGGGCTGAGACGCCGGTCTACCTGGCCAACTTCCTGTTCCGAGCGGTCCGCCTACCGCCCGGGGCACACACCGTCGAGTTCGTGTTCGATCCGCTCTCGCTGCACATCGGGCGCGCCGTCAGCCTGGCTATGCTGGCCTTCTGCATGGCCGTCCTAACTCTACCGTGGCTAACGACGTGGGCGTCGAGGCGCCGCGGCCACCGGACCGCCCAGACCGTTCCCCCATTTGAATCGGGCGCGTAGCGAGGACGGCGTGATGGCGCCCCACCTCGTCCGCTGCATACGGGCGGACGACGTTGATCGGGGCTTCCCGAGGGGTCACCCGCTAGCGTAGATCTCACAGTTGGGGCGGTGGACAGAACGAGGAGGATCGGGCACCCTGGGGATGTCTGAGGTCCAACCAGGGAGCCGATCCTCATGGAGAGTGTACCGCCGCGCCCGACGAACCTTGCCGCGCTGCCGCGCCTCTTGGAGTACGCCCAGTCGCTGAAGCTTGAGCCGCACCTGTTCCGGGCGAAGCGGGGGATTCCGACGTTGGCGCTCGCGCTCATGTGGCTGGTCTTTGCCTGGCGTGGGACCGGCCGCCCGCACCGGCTGGTGCTGCTGGCGGCGCCGCTGCTGGCGGCGCTGCTCGGGCGGGATCGCCTGCCGACCGCCCAGACGCTGCATCGCAGCTTGCGGTACTTCTCGGCCAAGGCAGTGCGGCAGGCTGTCGAAGCCGCCTACCGGGCGGAGTTGGCTCGTCGCTCCGGGCGGATCTGGGCCGCGCTCGACGCGCACCAGGTGCCGTACTGGGGGCGCGGGAAGCTCGCCCACTTCGAGAAGGGCTGGTCCGGCTCGCACAGTCGCCGCCTGCGCGGCTATCGGCTGTACCTGGCTGTCGACGCCGAGACCGGGCACGTCATCACCTTCGCCCTGACGCGCGGCCGGACCCGCGATGCCCGCCTGGCGGCCGCGTTCGCCGGCCGGCTCCGTCGCCTCTTGGGGCGGCGCTTGGCTGGACTGGTGGCCGACTGCGGGTTCACCAGCCGCGCCTCGGTCGCCGCGCTGCTGGAGACGGGCGTGCCCTTCATCCTGGGCTTCGCCCGCTCGAAGCCCATCCGCGCGCGCGTGGCTGCCCTGACCGGCCAGCACGGGCGCTGGCTCCGTGGCGGTGGCGCGGTCCGGCTCGGGCCGTGTCCCTGGGACGATCGCCTCCGACTCTTTGCCCTCGGCGCACGCTCGCCGACCGACAAGCGCGGCCCCTGGGTCTACGTGACCAGCCTCACGACGCCCGGCCCCCAGCTCCTGGCCACGCTGTACCGCCAACGATGGCGGGTCGAGCAGGCGATCGAGGAGCTCCTGAACGGCACCGACCTCGACCACCTCGTCACCTACCGCCTGCACCCCAACCGCGTCGCCCTCGGCTTCCGCCTGCTCGCGCGCAACCTCGCCATTGGCCTCCAGATCAAGGAAGCCAACGCCCGCCCGGCCGTCATCCGCGAGCCAGCCGCCTTCCGCGCCGCCCACGTCGATGGACTCGGCACCTTCGTGTGCGACGGCCCCTCCATCCTCCTCATTCGCCCGCATCCCGCGCCCGCGATGCCCTATCTCCTGCCCTGGACCGACCGCACCGTCCGACTCGCCGCTTGAGTCGAACTGTGAGATCTACGCTAGTGTGCGAAACAGGCTTTTGGCCGCGTGAGGCGCTGGATCTGACCGAATCCGAGACGCAAGATCCTGATCGCTCTCCTCGGACTGGCGGGACAGCGGCGATCCAAGCGTCCCAGCCATCGAGCTCGGCGTCTGCATCGCCCCAAAATCGTCACTGGTGCA
>JAUJPG010000125.1 GCA_030447245.1 Chloroflexota bacterium
GAAGATGACCACGATGATGATGGCCACCACCACCCGGGGGAGGTAGGCGATGACACCGGCGGCCGGGACGAGTTGCCGTTCTAGGCCACGTCAATCCCCCCGTCCCGTGTCAAGCGGACCCCGAGCGGCGGCGGCTCGGCGGGGGGCCATACACCCAAATCCAGACCGGACCAGTGAAGATGGCAGTACTCCAACTCAGCGACCAGGAGCAATTCCTCCGCGCCGTCTTCGGGGACGAGCCCGGCTACCTGTTCGTCAGCACCCTCGACCGCGAGTCGAAAGCATGGCGTGACCAGTCGTTCGTCTACCCGCTCCAGCTTTCGCAGATCTGTGACTACATCCGCGCCGAGGACGAGCGTGGCCACGACGTCTACGTCGCCGCGCAGCTCTACAAGGAGCCGAACAGGCGGCGAAAGGAGCACGTGAAAGCGTGCCCCTCGGCCTGGGCTGACCTCGACACGGCCGCACCGGAGGGCATCGCCCCCGAGCCGTCCGTGATCCTCGAGACGTCTCCAGGACGATTCCACGGGTACTGGCGGACGGCGCGGCCGATGGCGCCGTCCGAGGCAGAGAACCTGTCCCGCAGGATCGCCTACGCCCACCACCGCGAGGGCGCCGACCTCGGCGGCTGGGATCTGACCCAGGTCCTCCGCGTCCCTGGCACGCGCAACTACAAGTACCCAAACGCACCGATCGTTCGGTTACTGAAATGCGACCCGACGCCGATACCGACCGAGGCGTTCGAGCGGCTGCCTCAAGCGCCACCCCGCCACTCCGCCGACGCCGCCGGTCACGACGACGAACCGCCGATCCCGCTGTCGAATGAGGAACTCGCGCAGTGGCGGAAGACCGGGACACCCGATCGCTCGGCCTGGGCGATGCACATGGTGGCGATCCTGAAGGAGCGCGGCCTGTCCGACCACCTGGTCGAGCTGGCGCTCGCCAATCACCCGATCTACCTGGCCAAGGCGCGCGAGAAGTGGGGGTCGAGGCAGTCGCTCATCAACGACGACATCAGGCGGTGCATCCAGCGCTGGCGCGACCAACCGCAGGCGCCGAGCCTGGTCTTTCAGCGGATCAGCGGCGACGGCACAGGCAGCGATGCGCTGACGGACTCGTTGTCCGTCGCCCGCTACCCGACCCAAACGCTCGCCGAGCTGCTCAGCGGCCAGGATGACGCCGGCGAGGAGCACCTCGTCCAGGGCATCCTGCGCCGTGGCCAGTGCCACTGGCTGTACAGCGGGCCCGGGGTGGGCAAAACGCTCATGACCCTGGGACTGGCGATTCACGTCGCGGCCGGCCTCCCCTTCTGCGGGCGCGGGGTCCGCCAGGGCTCGGTCGTGTACTTCAACGAGGACACGACGGGCGACCGCCTGGCACAGTACGCCGACACGCTGGCAGCCGCCCACGAGATCGATCCCGAGGGCTTACCGTGCTACGTCAACCGCGAGCGGGGGTTCCGACTGACGAGCGAGGAGGCACTTGAGACTGGCAAGGCGGTGGTCGGCCGCCACGACCCGTCGCTCGTGGTTCTGGACTCCTGCGAGCGCCTGGTGCCTTCAGAGAAGTTCACGTCGGCCGAGTTCGACTATATGACCCGCTTCATTGCCTGGCTCACTGATGCAGGGATCACGGTCGTCGTCGTAGACCACACGAACAAGAAGCTGGCGGCGACGAAAAAGGAGGAGCGGGCGCAGGTCGACACGCTCGACCTGCTCTACGGCGGGCGGACCAAGTCCGCCATCGCGGACGTCGCGATGCACCTCTCCGGCTCGTTCAAGCACGGCGGGTCGGTCCGCGTAACCTGGACCAAGGAGCGCGGGACACCGACGGACCCGCTCGAGCTGACCTTTGACGAGGCCGAGGGCTTCCGGATCAAGTCCACACAGCGCCAGGCCGCGACGCCCAACGAGCAGAAGGTCCTGGCCTGGTTCAACAACGGCCACACCTCCGGCTACTTCGATCGTGCGACGATCGTCAACGGAACGGAGATCCCCGAGCGATCCAGCGAGCGGGTGTTCGCGTCGATGACCAAGCGCGGGTTACTGCACTACCGCGAGGAGCCGAACCCGCTCGGCGGACCGAAGAAGCTC
>JAUJPG010000126.1 GCA_030447245.1 Chloroflexota bacterium
TGACGATCGAGAGCAGCGGCGGCGTGGCTGGCGGCCTGGCCTGGGCGTACCAGGGCGGGATCTGGAGCGGCATCGGCGAGTACTGGTAGAGCTGGCCGAGGCGGGGTGAGGCGAACTGTCGCGCCCGCTCGAACGGGTCGCGGCGTCGATCCGCCTCGATCGCCCGCTTCTGCTCCTCGATCACTCGCGGGCTGGCCTCGGCCGTTGCCTCGTCCTCCCTACGGTCGGGGTCCAGGGTTGCCGGACCTCCCGCGGCGTCCGCGCCGGCTTCGTCGGCGGAGCACTCCGCCGTTGCTTCGCGGGGGCCTTCCAGGTGAGCCGCCTCCGGGCGTTCCACTGCGTGCCTGGTGGATTCTTCTAGGTGCGCTTCTCGCGCCTCCGCTTCCTCCCGCTCCCAAGTCGCTGGCGCTGCCTGATTCTCGCGTTCCGCGACTTCGACGCGCCCCAGGGCCAGTCGCTCCTCCACCTGGTTGATCAGGCGTAGGCGCTCCTCGGCCACGGCGTGCAACGCTGCAATCTCACGCTCCTTCTCATGCCCCTGGATCGTCAACGCAAGCTTCTCGGCTTCCAGCCGTGTGGTGCGCTCTAGCTGCGTCTCCAGTTGACCCAGCACCGCTTGCAGCGATGCCTCCTGACTCTCTCGCTGGCCCTGCACGGCTCGCAGTGCTGCCTCGGTACTGTGCAGCTTACTCGTGAGGGCGTGTTGTTGAGCGAGGAGCTCGGACCGCTGCCGCTCGCCGACACGACGCAGGCGCTTGCCGGCCAGGGCCTCGGCCGCCTCGGCGCGGGCCTCCAACCTGGCGATCTGACCGCGGAGCCCCTCGATCTCTGCTTCGAGCACCTGCACGTGCTGACGAACAACCTGCCTCGTCTCGAGAGTCGCCGTCGTCGCCCCGTCCGTTGGGACGCCGTTCTCGGCCCGCGGCTCGGCCTCGCCGAGGCGGACCCTCAGCCGAACCGTCTCCTTTAAGAGGTGGAACACCTGGCGGGACCGTGCGTTGAGCAAGCGGTCGCGGTCGTCATCGCGGCCATCGGGCATGGCGGCCAGGAGCGGCGACGCGAGCATCTGAATCGGGTAAACGTCCGAATAGTGGACGTTGAGCAGGCCGTCTTCCAGGTAGTACAGGAAGTCATCCGGTCGGAGGCGGTTGGCCCAGCGGGCATGGTACAGCTTCGTGACCTGCGCGAACTCCTCCTCACGCCCCTCCCGCGAGGCCCCTTCCAGGTGATAGAGGACGCTCTCGTGGCAGTAGCGGACCTCGTGCCCGCGTTCGCCGAGGCGCAGGCAGAGGTCGTGATCCTCGTAACCGTTGACGTAGGCGATGTCGAAGCCGCCGACCTCCTCGAACGCGGCACGCCGGACGAGCATGCACGCCCCGGTCACGGCTTGGAAGCGGCGGGACTTATTGACCGCCGGGTGCTCAGCCGGAAAGCCGGAGTAGATGTGGCGGGTGTAGCGGTCCGCGCAGACGACCACGCCGGCGTGCTGGATCGTGTCGTTCGGGTACAGCAGCTTGCCGCCGACGACCGCCGCTTTCGGGTGCTCTTCGGCGTGACGGACGAGCGCGTCCAGCCAGCCGGCTTGTGGGATCGTGTCGTTGTTCAGGAACACCAGGTATTCGCCGGTGGCGGCCGCCGCGCCGTCGTTGCAGGTCCTGGAGAACCCGGCGTTCGCCGGGTGGGTCAAGACTCGGATCTGTTCGCCGAAGCCGGCCAGCAGTTCCGGCGTCTGATCGCGTGAGCCGTCGTCGACGACGATGATCTCGACGTCGGCCCGCTCGGGGCGCATCGCCAGCAGCGTGTCGAGGCACTGCCTGGTCAGCAACGCCTTGTCATAGACGGGGATGATGATCGAGCAGCGAGGCATCTGATCCTCCCGGTCGGGCACCGGCACTATGGAGCCCGAGTGATCCGACCTGGCGCGTCCGCGCTGCCGCGGCGCTCCCGTGACGCAGCAGGAGGTCGGAATCTCAGGATCACGGATTGAATCTGCGCATGCGTTGGTGGACCTCGGTTCGCGCATCCCAGTATCGCCGCGCGCCGCCTCGGCATCGATCGCATCGGCGACCTTTTGGCAATGCCGCGC
>JAUJPG010000127.1 GCA_030447245.1 Chloroflexota bacterium
GCAGCGCTCCGTGGCGGCCGAGCCGGTGGGGTCAAGCCTAACGAAATCCGCTGTATGTATGGACTCGGATGACATTTCCCTGACCGCTAGCCCGCATGCACCAGAGGAGCGGAGCGGACGTCACTCCCAGTCGGCCGCCACCGGTGCGAAGAGCTCGTCGATGGTGATCGTGAAGCCAGGCAGGACGTCGCCAAGGTCGAGGACGTCTCCACCATGCAAGTCGCCCGATTCGCCGCCGGTGCGGAAGAGGCGGGCAACGAGGCGGAGTGGGTCGGCAAAGACGGCGAGCGGCACGCCGTTCTCTACATACCACCGACAGCGCGCCATCAGCTCGCGACGGGACTGGCCAAGCGACAGGATTTCGACCGCAATATCGGGTGGCGTCGTGAAGTCTTCCGCCACTCGACCATTGGAGTCGCGCGGGACGCGGTCGCGGCGGTAGACGATCAGATCGGGCACCGTCGACACACCGGCGAACGTGACTCTGGTTTCGGTGAAGACGCGCACAAGACGCCTGAGCGAGCCAACGTCGTCGATCCGTCGGCCAAACCCGTACTGAAGCGCGCCGTGCGGCCCCTTCGGAGACACCTTCTGGGTCACCTCGGCGCGCCAGTATTCGAGGGCCGGCTCGGCCTCCGGGAGACCGAGGAACTCCTCCAGGGTCAGCCCCTGCCGCGCGATAGCCATGCCTGCCCCCCGGGCCGTTCGCATAGCGATATCGTAGCACCCACGCCATGCACCAGCGGCGGCGCCGGCATTGGCAGGCCGGTGCACCTGCACCGGCACGATACGGCGGCGACGGTGATGGCGTCCTAACGTCTGGCCGCCCGCGCGCGGCGGACTTTGGTCAGTGCGGCGCGGAACGACGGGCTGGCCTCGATCCGACCGAGTACGTCCAAGAGGTCAGCGGCGACCAGGCGGGGGAGGTCTGGCCGCCGCGCACCGTGCTCCGTGAGTGTCGCGCGGAGCGGCACCAGGCGGCGGTAGATCTCGAGCAGGAGTACGCCATCACCAGTAGGGGCGGCGGTCGTCTCAGCAACGTCGGTGCGCTGGCTCACTCCTTGATGCCGCGCAGGGTCGCGCCGAGGTAGTCGTGGTTCAGCTTGGAGATGAAGTCCATGCTGATCTCTTTCGGGCAGGCCGCCTCGCACTCGCCCATGTTCGTGCAGTGCCCGAACCCTTCCTTCTCCATCTGCCGCACCATCCGGGCAGTCCGCCTGTGCTTCTCGGGCTCGCCCTGCGGCAGGAGGTTCAGGTGCGCCACCTTCGCCGCCGTGAACAGCATTGCCGAGGCGTTCGGGCAGGCCGCCACACAGGCGCCGCAAGCGATGCAGGTAGCCGCGTCCATCGACCGATCGGCGTTCGACTTGGGCACCGGGGTGGCGTTGGCTTCCGGCGCGCTGCCGGTGTTGACCGAGATGAACCCGCCCGCCTGCACGATCCGGTCGAAGGCGCTCCGATCGACGATCAGATCCTTGATGACCGGGAAGGCTCTGGCCCGCCACGGCTCGATCGTGATCGTGTCGCCATCCTTGAAGTGGCGCATGTGGAGCTGGCAGACTGTCGTCGCCCGCTCCGGGCCGTGCGCCACGCCATTGATCATCAGGCTACAGATGCCGCAGATCCCCTCGCGGCAGTCGTGGTCGAAGGCGACCGGCTCGTCGCCGCGCTCGATCAGCTTCTGGTTCAGGACGTCCAGCATCTCCAGAAAGGACATGTGCTCGGACACGTCCGGGTGGTCGTACGTGACGAACTCCCCGGCCGCGCTCGGGCCCTTCTGGCGCCAGACCTTGAGTGTCAGACGCATCGGTCGCTCTGCTCTCTTCTCTCTTACTTGTAGCTGCGCTGAGCGAGGTGGATGTTCTCGAAGACGAGCGGCTCCTTCACCAGCGTCGGGCTGCTCAGGCTGCCGTTCATCATCCAGGCCCCAACGTACGCGAAGTGCTCGTCGTCGCGCAGCGCCTCGCCGTCCTCGGTCTGGCTCTCTTCCCGGAAGTGGCCGCCGCACGACTCGGCGCGGTGGAGCGCGTCGATGCACATCAGCTCGGCCAGCTCGAAGAAGTCGGCGACGCGTCC
>JAUJPG010000128.1 GCA_030447245.1 Chloroflexota bacterium
AGCTCATCCAGTCGCGTCCGCACCACGCCCGGGTAGTTGCGAGCGATGTCCGGCCAGTCCGGCGTGCGCAGCCTTCGGGCCCGTCGCTGTGGCCCGCTCTCAGCTGCCCACCAGAACCGAAACGGGACCTGCCCCGGAACCGGTTCGACCCTTGTGCGGGCCTCGATGGCCGACACGAGCCCGGCGAGATACTCCGCACTGGCGGCGGTGACGAGCACCGCCGTGCTGTGGGGGGAAGCTCTCACCTTGATCGTGGCATCACCGCAGCGAGCGAGGATCTCCTCGATGTGTTGTACACGCGCTCGCCGCAGACTGGTGCAACCTTCGGGCAGCACCTCGTCGGCGGCGAAGTGGCCATCGGCCCACAGCTGGTGCATGTGGGGTTCTGAGCCGTCGAGCCACCGCTTCAATGCAGCGATCTCGAGAACGCCTCTACCGCCGGTGTCGTGATCGATGACCACCGTGTGATCGATCGGCTCACATGGCGTCGCTGACATAGATGCCGAAGTCGGCCGGCCTGGGCTCATGAGGTCGACGATTCGCACGGGGTCGGGCAGCGTCTCGTAGGTCGGACGAGTGCCACTTCTGAGGAAGTCGAGGTCTTCGCCACACGCGGGACACATGGGGATGGCGCCGCCGGAGGTGAGCGGGGATGCGCTGGCTGCCGCCGGATCGAGCGGGGCCATGGGCGCGGCAGCAGAGCTGCTCATTCGGTCACCCGCGGACCGGCGCGACCGACCGCACCGGCGTCAGGCGGGGCCGGCCAGGTAACAGCGGCAGAGACGTTGTTGGACTCCAGGTTCGCTCTCGAGCAGACGGTGACAGTTGATGGGATCGTACGGCCGCCGGGTAACGGGGTGCACGCAATCGGCGCGCGTCGACCGTGACCTGCCTACGCTCGGCCTGCGGTGGACGAATTCGAGCAACCGTTGCGGGCAGCAGCGATGGCCTGGCTTGACGGGCTGCTCGCCAGCGGAACCGATGTGGTGCGCTACGAGGACATCGCCGCGTTCACCTTCGGAGGACGCCGCTCATGGACCCGCAGCGCGGAATCCGGAAGCCGGCCGGTCTCGACGCGGCGCTCTCGATCCGGACCAGTTACACGCCGGTCGGGCAATCCCCACCGTACGAGGACGCGGAGGGTCCAGATGGGCTACTCCGGTACAAGTACCGGGGGACCGATCCTGAGCATCCCGAGAACGTGGCGCTGCGCAGGGCGTACGAAGGGCGACTGCCACTGATCTGGTTCGTCGCCTCGCAACCGGGCGCGTACGTGCCGATCTATCCGATCTGGATCATCGGCGACGAGCCGCGGGACCTCCAGTTCGTGGTCGCCTTCGACGCTGGGCAGCGGTTCGCGCCGATCGGTCTGATCGTCGACGAGGACCAGCGTCGCTATGCCGAACGCGTGACACACCAACGCCTGCACCAGCGGGTCTTCCGTGTGCGGGTCCTGGACGCCTACCGGACGACTTGCGCCATGTGTCGCCTCAAGTACCGGCCCCTACTCGACGCGGCGCACATCCTCCCGGACGGCCATCCCCGCGGAAGTCCGGCCCTGCCGAACGGTCTCGCCCTGTGCAAGATCCACCACGCGGCATACGACGCCAACTACTTGGGTGTGCGGCCCGACTACGTCGTCGAGGTACGCGCCGACGTGAGCCAGGCAGCGGACGGACCGATGCTGCTGCACGGTCTCCAGGAGATGGCGGGCGTCCGCCTCACATTGCCGCGCTCTGTATCGGCGCGACCTGACTCGAGCCGGCTTGAGGAGCGCTACGCAACGTTCCGGCTGGCCGGCTGACGAGCGCCGGCGCAGGCCGGCGGAGCTGTCGGGCATGCTGGACGGGCTATGACCGACGCGCCCGCGACCACCGGAGGGCAGCACCCGTACCGGATGAGGTTGAGCCTCAACGGGGTCTGTTGCATTGAGCGCGACCAAGCCGCCGGGAGCCGCTGCGCGCGGGCCAGGGGGCGCGACTGACCGGGTCAGGAGTGTCATCTCCGCCCCTCTCGTCTCCAGCATCTCATATGATTTCATGTTGGCCGAGCTGGGGCGGCGCCTAATGCAACAG
>JAUJPG010000129.1 GCA_030447245.1 Chloroflexota bacterium
CGATCGCTTCCGCGTGGTCGCACCGGATCTGCTCGGCTTCGGCCTCTCGCCCTGGCCGAGGATCGACTACACCCTCGAGGAGCATCTCGACGCCCTCGACCTGACGCTGGCGGGCGAGCAGCTTGACCAAGAGCCCTTGGTCATCGTCGGGCACTCGCTCGGCGCGAACCTGGCGTTGGCTTGGGCGGCGCGTCATCCGAGCCGTGGCCGCGGATTGGTGCTGGTCAGCCTGCCGTGCTACCGCTCCCCGGCGTCGGCCCGGGCCCACGCCGCGACGCTCGGGCTGGCGGCCTACGCCGTGGTCACGCGACCGATCCTCGGCGCGACCATCTGGACGGCGATCGGCATGGGGCGACCGCTCTGGCGGCCGCTGGCCCCGGCCCTGCTGGCGCACGTCACGCGGGTCACCGTCGGGCGGGAGACGGCGCGGCGGTCCTTCGGCGCTCGTCTCGTCAGGACGATCGCTCAGGCTGACTGTCGCGCTCGCTGCCGATAGCCGAGTCGGTCACCTCGTCAAGCAGGCGCAGCATTGTGGCCCTCGTCGTCACCCGGGCGGTCTTGGGCCCGCCCATCCATTTGCCGTGGATCACCTCGGCTGTGGCGTCAACGAAGCCAAGCCAGTCGTGGAGCCACCCGGGCAAGTAAATGACCGCTCCATATTGACCTCCTGGAACGCTCGCCCGCACGGTGCGACCCACTGACTGAGTTGACACGTACAGGGTAACTGCCCACGTACGGGCTACGTGCGGGCAGGGATGGCCTGAAGAGGAGAGGGGCCGGCGATGGCGAGGAAGGCGCCGAACAGGTTCTGGCCCTGCTTGCGGGCGGTGGCGAGGATGCTGGTCCGGATGGCCGACGCCTCGGCGCCCCAGTCGGAGCGGAAGCCGCCGATGACCTTGCGGTGGATGACCGAGGGGCGGAGGTCGCGCTCGGAGCTATTGTTCGTGGGCTCGACGTCAGCGCGATACAGGAACACGTACAGGCTGTCGCGATGGGTCCGGTAGCGCTTCTGGAGGCGGGCGGCCTCGGTCTTCGGCGCCACGTAACGGTCGAACACCAGGCGATCGGTGGCGTGCTCGATGCGCGTCCGGCGGCGCGCGAACGTCTCGGGCGTGACCTGCTCGCGCTCATGGTGGAGCCGGATCGCGCGCCCGAAGACGTGCCGCAACTCCAGGGCCCAGATCCGCTCGTCGCGGGGGTCGGTCTCGGCCGCGAAGGTCAGGTCGCGCGCCTGGTGGCTGTGGCAGACTTGGTGCGCCCCGGCCGGGGTCAGCATCTGGGGGGCATACAGGTCCGAGCCCCAGACCTCGGGCTCGACCCCGCCCAGGAAGGCCTCGATCACCTCGCCGCCACGGCTCGGGACGATCACGTGATAGCTGGCCGTCGGCGTCTGGAACGCCCACTGCTGGTGCGTCCGTCCGGCCACCCGCGCGCCGGTCTCATCCGAGTTGATGACCGGGCTGCCGCGGACCATCTCGCGGATCGCCACGTACGTCGGCCGGGCCCGTTCGACCAGCCGGCGCAGCGCGTTCTCGACCCCGCCCTGGCTGATGGTGAGCCCGAACACGTCCCGGCACAGCTCGACCAGCCGCTCGTAGCCGACGTGATGCCGCTCGTGCAGATAGCTCACCAGCGCCTCGACACCGGGGCCGAACGTCCGCCGCGGCTCCAGTCCCGCCGGATACGGGCCCGCCGTCCGGACCCCGCAGTGCGCGCAGGTCACCGCGTACTGCCACGCCTCGATCACCACCGGCTCAAACGCCGGCAGCTCGATCACCTGACTCCGCCCCACCCGCCGTCCGCCCGTCCGAGGCAGCGGCTCGCCACACCCCGCACACGCGCTCGGGCGACACGCCACCACGACGTCCGGCTCGCTGCGCCCCCGGCTCACGCCGACGTGCCCGCGTTTGGGACCGCGCTTCCGACGCCGACCATCAGCCCGGTTCGCCTTCTGGCCGCGCGACGGCGGCACCGACGAGTTCTCCGGCGTCTTCGCCGGCCGGCGGAACTGCGACAGCTCCTCCTCGAGCTCGCGGATCTTCTCGTCGCGCCGCTCGATCGCCGCCTCGCGC
>JAUJPG010000130.1 GCA_030447245.1 Chloroflexota bacterium
GTGGAGAAGGTCGAGTCGGGGTACTCGGGCGGCCACGTGCCCAACCCGACCTACCGCGAGGTCTGCTCCGAGACGACGGGGCACGCCGAGGTCGTGCAGGTCACGTTCGACCCAGGGGTGGTCTCGTTCAGGGAGATCCTGGGCGTCTTTTTCACCATCCACGACCCCACGACGCTCAACCGGCAGGGCGCCGACGTCGGCGAGTCGTACCGCTCGGCGATCTTCTACCACGACGAGGAGCAGCGACGGGTCGCCGAAGAGACAATCTCGGAGCTTGAGGCCGAGGGCGTCTGGAACGATCCCATAGTCACCGAGGTTACCCCGTTCGACGCGTACTACCGGGCCGAGGACTACCACCAGGAGTACTTCCGCAACAACGGTTTCCAGCCGTACTGCCAGGTCATCATCGCCCCGAAGGTCGCCAAGTTCCGCAAGCAGTACCTGGAACAGCTCAAGGCGTAAGCGCCGCGGAGAAGACCCATAATCTCCCGCCTGGGTCTTCACGCACGACGACCCTCTTTATGGGGTCCGCGTTCTATACTCCCGGGTGTATAGGTCCGACGATCCTCTCACCCGGGAGTGCGTTTTGAGAAAGATCCTTCTCGCCTTGCTGCTCGCCCTCCTCGCGTGCTCCTGCGGCGCCCAGCCCGCCACCCCGGACGAAGCCCGCCGCGATGAGGGCGCCGGGGAAGAGCCCGCGAAAAAGACCGTCGCCGAAGAGACCACCGCCGTCGCGAGACCGGCGGAAGAGGAGCCTGCTCGGCAGGCTCCGGAAGCGGCTCCAGAGCCGAAACCGGATCCGGCCGGCGGGCCCGAGCTTCGCGACGGTCCCGCAACCACGAACACGGCTACCAGGCCAGCCCTCGGCACCAACGGCATGGTCAGTTCTGCCCACCCGCTCGCCACGCGGGCCGGTCTCGAGGTGATGCAGAGAGGCGGGAACGCGTTCGATGCGGCCGTCGCGGTGGCGGCGGCCCTCAACGTGGTCGAGCCGATGATGAGCGGCATGGGCGGTTACGGGGCGGCGCTGGCTTCGGCGCGAGGCAACGAGGGATCGGCGGGGCGCTGACGCGGTGCCATGCGCCGCATGTGGCGGCTCGTCGCATCGTACGGGTCGACTCCATGTCGACCCTCACCCCGCCAGCAGGGCGGACATGTCTGGGCCGCATTCGCGAATAGGCAAATGCGCGAAAGCGGTCCATCAAGCCCCATGGGATCGCCTGCACGTTGATTCGTACGATGGCGGTGTGAGCGGTCACTCAGCCGGCGCCACGGCTCACGGTGGAGCTCCGCTCCACAGGGCAGATACACGATCTGCCCCTACGAATGCAGGTTGCGCGAGCATCCATCCAGCGTAGCCATTCGATGAGGACGAGGACATGAGCCAGACATTGTCGCCATCGTCGCTGCCAGTTGACGCGTCGTTGCCGGGCGGAGGACGCGCGCGCTCGTTACGACTGGCGGACGCGATCAGAGTGGTTGGACGGCTGTTCTGGATCGAGTTCCGGCGCTGCGGCGGGTACTGGATGCTGCCGATGATTTTACCGCTGGTCTGGTTCTTCAATCAGGGGTTTGATGACTACGGTGTGGTGCTCTGGTTCCGGATGTCGATCGTCACCTTCCAGAGCTACATCATCATTGGGCCGCTCACGGCCGGGCTGGCCGCTTGGCTTGCCGGACGTGAGCGTCGTCGGCGCACCGAGGGGTTGGTCGAGACCGCGCCGTTCGGGCCGTTCCGCCGAGATCTCCTGCTGCTCGGGGCGACAGCGGGCTGGGGCATCGTCGCCTATGCACTCGTCGGCGCCTGGTACCTCGGGCAGGCGGCGCTGTTCGCGACGTGGGGTGGCCCTGACCTCGGCTGGTTGATGCTCGGCGTGCTGGCGACTCTGGTGCACGCCGCGTTCGGCCTGCTGGTCGGCGGCGTGATCCGGGGGCGGTTCGCCGCGCTCGTGGCCGTCGCGCTCCCAATCGCCTTCGCGATTGGTGTCGAAACATATCGTTCGGTGAACGGTCAGCAGCCCCTGCGGCCGCTGTCACCGTTCTT
>JAUJPG010000054.1 GCA_030447245.1 Chloroflexota bacterium
CTTGTGCCACACGCCACCGCGGGTCCGCTGGACTATGCTGTCGATCGCCGCCGCTCACCGGCGCCGACCGCGGTCGGCGCGGCCAGTCACTCATGACCAGACCCTCGGCCACTCGTACCTGGCGTAGATCGCCTCGACCTTGCCGCCCAATTGACCGCCCATCGACGTTGCCAGATTGGACGGCCTGCCCGATCATCAGCGGGATGATCCAGTTCTGCTCGATTTCGGCCGCGGCCGGGCGTCGGCGGTCCCGGGGGTGTCCGACCGCGCGCGGCGACTCATCGAAGTCCTGGAGGATCTGAGCTTCGGGTCCTCGCCGACGATCGGCATCGGCTTCTTGCGAAAGTCCTTCAGCAGCGGCTGATTGTAACCTTCGCTCGCCTTGACCGTCTCGAGGTACACTCCATAGTAGTCGGTCAGGAACGCCTTGGCCGCCGCAACATTCTGCGACCAGCTCATGATCCCCCAGACGCTGGTTGAGACCGAGTGAGCCAGTCCTTCGGGGGCTGGGCGCGTTCGAAATGAAGATCTGGCCGCCAGCTCCGGGTTCTGCTTCTCGATCGTCCGCAGCGAGCTGATCGGGTTCTGGATCCACGACCTGGCCCTGAGGCAAGGAACTGGTTGTTCGCCGTGTCATCCCAGGATAGCACCTCGTCGGTCATCGCGCTTTTTATACAGGTCGATCGCATACCTGACCGCTTCTGGTCTCCGGGCGAGTTGATCGCGACAGTCTTGCCGTCGGCGGCGACGTAGGAGGCGCTGTAGGCCCAGAGCAGCCCGTTCCAAGAGTTGTTCAGGCCGTTGCTCCGCTGGTTGATCGCGATGCCGATCGGGTTGCCGCCTGCTTGAGGACCTTGCCCGCCTTCAGCAGGTCATCCCAGGTGCTCAGACCGGGCTGGAGGGCCGTTGGCGTCGAAGAGGGCCCTTCCGGGTAGTTGGCCCCGAACTCGATGAAGTAGTCCCGCACGCCTTCCAGGCGCCTTGAACGTCCCGGATGCTCGGCGAGCGGAGTCACCAGCCCCCATGCTGATCGCCGATCTGCTTCGCCAGGTCGCTGATGTCGACGAGTTGCTTGTTGAAGACGTTCACCGCGCCGCCCTGAGTGAAGCCGAACAGGTCGTGTCCGCGCCCGTGGCGACTCCGGCGGCCCACTTCGCCGTAGCCCCCGGCCAGGATGTGGTCGACGGCGACCTCGACCTTGTTCTTGGCGCTCCAGTCCGCGGCCCACTGGTCGAGCCAGGTATCGTAAGCCGTGGACGAAGTGCGACCGCACCAGGAGCTTGAGCGAGCCGCCGCCGCTGAAGCCCCTGCCGGGCTTCTTCCGCATCCGGCTTGGCTCGTCGGCCGTTTCTTGACTGCGCGCCGGGCCGGATGCGCGGCTGCACGTGGCCAGTAGCGTCGCGACGGTCGCGCCAGCCAGCGAGACTTCGAGGAATCGCCGCCGGGCCAGTGCCGTGTGGCTGCAGAGTGGTCGAATCGAGACGCCGTCGAATCCTGAGCTGCTTGCGCACCATCGCCAGTCCTCCTTCGGGCACTCGTCCCGCTACTTCAGCGCGCCGCCGCGATGCCCCCACAAAGCCGTCCAGGAAGTAGTTGAACAGGAGCGCGACTGGCAGGCCGCGATGAGCGCCCCAGCCATTAGCCTTGCCCTAATAGTAGATGTCGCCGCGGATCAAATCGGTCACGACGCCGAGCGTGACTCGGCAGACGGCGCTCGAGGTGAAGACCAGCGGATACAGGAAGGCCTGAGCGAAATCGCGAACGCGAACATCCCGGCCGCGGCAAGCCCGGCCCTGCTGATCGGCAGGATGACCTACTACCGCCTGGGTCCGGGGTGCAGCCGTCAATCAGGGCGGCGTCGTCTCGATCTCGCGCGGGACGTTTTTGAAGAACCTCATCAGCAGCCAGGTCGCGAACGGGATCGAGATCGTCGGCAGGACGATGACGAGCGCACTCGCCAGGATCGTGTTCTGCAGGCCCAGCGTGTAGACGACGCGTGAGCGGGATGAACAGGAGCGAGGGCGGCACGAGGTGCAGGTGGCGAAGATGGCGATCCCGAGCTGCTGGGCCCGCAAGTCGAGGCGAGCCAAGGCGTAGCCGGCCGGGCGTGGCGACGACGAGGGTGATGACGACTACCAGGATGCCGATGATCATCGAGGCCTGCATCCAGTAGCCGAAGAGCGTCCTGGAGAACAGGTACTCGACGTGCTCGAGCGTCGGAAGCTCGTTGAACCAGTATGGGTTGTTCTTGGAGGGCGTAGAGGTCGCTGTCGGTCTTGAAGGCGGTGATGAACATCCAGTAGAAGGGGAAGACCGTCACCAGGATCGAGCGCCATGAACAGGGCGCGCGCACGAGCGCGCCGGCCCGGCGTCCGGGCTTGAGCAGCCGCCGCGGGGGTGCCCGCTCGCGATCATAGCCCTTCCCGTCGCCCGATCTGGCGCAGCGACAGGATCGTCAGCACAAGCAGCGCCGGCAACAGGTGCGGCCAGGGCGATCGCCGCGCCCTGGCCGAGCTGGCCGCCGAGGACTCCCACCTGCAGCGCATAGTTGGCCAGCACCCTGCTCCACATCGGCCGCCGCCGGGTCAGCACAAAGACCACCGTCAGCTCGGTCAGCGTGAAGATCAGGTCGAAGAGCAGGGCGATGAACAGGATCGGCGCGATGAGCGGGACGATGACCCGCCAGAATCGTGCCCACCAGCCAGCGCCGTCGATGCGGGCCGCCTCGATGATCTCGCCGGGGATCGCGGTCAGGCCGGGCCAGCACCGTGATCGCCCCGAACGGCACCGCGCGCCGTACTGATGAAGATCACCGCTCATCGCCGGGATCGGGCCCGGAGCCACTGAATGCCCTGGTCGAGGATGCCCGCCTGGATCAGCATCCAATTGAGCACGCTGTACTGGGAGTGAAACATCCACTTGTAAGCGATCGTGCCTAGCGCGATGGGGATCGTCCAGGGCAGGACGAACAGGGTGCAGGATACCGCGCCCGGGAAGGCGCCGAGCATCAGGAAGGCCAACGCGACACTCAGGGTGATCTTCGCCGCCGTCGCGATCACGCCGATGATCAGCGTGTTCCGACGGCCAGACCGAAGGTCGGATCTTGCGACGTCGACGAAGTTCTGCAGGCCGATGAAGCGCCTGGGGGTGGCGACCGTCGTGTTGGTCAGGCTGTACCACACACCCAGGACGAGCGGGAACCCGATCAGCGCCAGGACGTAGACGACGGCCGGGCAGGATCAGCAGGTAGCCGGCCGCGCGGGGCGTCCGCAACCGCTGCGCCAGCGAGCGCGGTGGCGCCTACGACCTGGAGCGACAGTCGCCATGCATGCCCTTCAGGCAAGATGGGGACGAACGCGACGGAGATAAGCGACCAGGGCAACGTCGCCGCCTGGCCTGATCCCCCCGAGTTCGCGAGAATGAATGACACGGGGCACGGCGTACCGCGCCACCGTCCATAGCGTAGACGTCACTGAGTTGAATGTCAAACAAGTCGAAACCATGTCGTCCTGCGACTCCAAATCAGGGATTAGGGGTTCGAGTCCTCCGCCCTCAATTCGTCTCCAGCCGCAACGCTGGGGCCGTTAGAATCGGGTACGGACGCAGGGGCGGCCCGGGACAGGTCCTGCTCGGCCCGCGCCTCGGTGTGTCGTTCAGCAACAAGGGAGAATCGTTCGGCGGCGCGACGCCCCGCGTCATCAGGCCCTGGACGGTTCCTGGCGCAGAATGGCCGCCTCGATCCGTTCACCACGCCAGGGATCGATCCCGTCGCGCAGAGTCTTGCCCGCATCGCATCGGCGGCAGACAGAAACGGACGCATAACCAGCCATCTTGGCCGTGGGGATGGCCCTCGGACGGACGTGGGCGTTCTTGGTATTGCAGGCGCCGCAACGATAGAACTTGGGCGACGGGCTCATCCGTCCCCTCCGCGTCCACTCTCCCTGGATGCCCTGGGCGTCAGAGATCTCACACCAAAGCCGGGCGCCACCAGGTAGCCCTCGGGCGAACGAGTGACCAATTCTACCCGGCCGGCATGACCAACCTATGACCAACGCCAGCGCCCGCCGCCGTTCGCGAGCGACAAAGCGCGGACGAAGGTTCTGTCCTACCAGGAGAGGAGTGGACGGCGGCGGACGCCGTCAGAGGGCTGCGACGAACTCATAACTCTAAGGTCGCAGGTTCGAACCCTGCCGGGCCCACCAGGGTGAGCAGACTTGGAGCGCCGTCAGCCGCGCAGCCGCCGAGGGCGCTTCCAGTGTTTCGCGTTGCATCAATCTCCAATCATCCGTGACTCAACGCCGTAGCGCTCGCTTAGCCTCCTCGCGCGGATCGACGTTGGCCCGCTCCCCGTGGAGCGAGGCGGCCGCGCTGGTGATCCATTTCCGGCCGGCCGGTGCGCCTCGGTGAGGGCGGCACCGCTGGTATCATCCGGGCTGGGGGAAGGCGCCAATGCCGCGCAAGATCCGCGAGCTGAAAGCCGATCCGCGGCGGCCTGGCCTCAAGGAGTCTCCGGGCGAGCGCAGCCACACGCGCTGCGAGCACCCCCTCCTGTTGGACCGACACACCTCCAGCGGGCATGACGGCTGCTCCGGCGCTCTGAGCCGCGAATGCTCGTCCAGCCGAGCGGAGCTTCTCGGTCTCGGCTGGCACACGTTCTGCGACCGGCATGAGCAGCCTGGTGGAAGGGTCCAGCTTGCCTCTGCGCCAGGGGTGCGTCCGCGGTCGGGGCGCAGCCGCGGCCGCCGTCGGTGTCGCGACGATCCGAGTGATTCGAAGGAGAAGCTCGGGTTCGTCCCAGGGAGGAGTCAGCCGTGCTGAGTGAGCAGCTCAGGTCGTCGATGGCCGAGGCGCGCGGCGCCCGACCGCCGTCCCGCGCCGAGGAGATGAACCCCTTCGAGGCGGTCAGGTGGTTCTTCGACCGGGCCGCCGACCACGTTGGCTTGTCCGATGAGATGCGCGCCGTGCTCCGGACGTCGTATCGCGAAATCGCCGTCCAGGTCCCTGTCCGGATGGATGACGGCCGGCTCATGGTGTTCAACGGCTACCGCGTCCAACACAACGCGGCCCGGGGCCCGTACAAGGGCGGCATCCGCTACCACCAGGATGCCGGCCTCGACGAGGTGCGAGCCCTAGCCGCGCTGATGACCTGGAAGACGGCCGTTGTGGATGTCCCCTTCGGCGGGGCCAAGGGCGGGGTCCAGTGTGACCCCGCGCTGATGAGCGCGGGCGAGAAGCAGCGCCTGACCCGCCGATTCACCCAGGCGATCAGCTACATCCTGGGGACGAACCGAGACATCCCCGCCCCGGACGTCAACACGGACGCCCAGACGATGACCTGGCTGATGGACGCGTACTCTGCACGATACGGCTACACGCCGGCTATCGTGACCGGCAAGCCCGTCGAGCTCGGCGGATCGTACGGCCGGGAAGCGGCGACCGGCCGAGGGCTCGTCTCTTGCCTTGCCGAGGCGGCCAGGGACCTGGACGTCGATCTCGAGGGGGCCACGGTGGCCGTCCAGGGGTTCGGCAACGTCGGCTCGTGGGTGGCGCGGCTCATCGGGGAGCTGGGGTGTCGAGTGGTGGCCGTGTCCGATGTCCGGGACGGCGTCTACCGGGCGGATGGTCTCGACGTGCAAGCACTGGCCGACCATGCCCGGGAAAGCGGCTCCGTGGTGGGCGCCCCCGGGGCGGAGCGGATCACGAACCAGGCGCTGCTCGAGCTCGACGTCGACATCCTGGTGCCAGCCGCCCTCGACCGGGTGATCAACGCGGCGAACGCCGACCGGGTGATGGCCCGACTGGTGGTCGAGGGGGCGAACCACCCGGTGACGCCGGCCGGCGACGCGATCCTGCAGGACCGGGGGATCGTCGTGATCCCCGACATCCTGGCCAACGCCGGCGGTGTCACGGTCTCCTACTTCGAGTGGGCCCAGAACATCCAGCAGTTCCGCTGGGAGGAGGACCGGGTGAACGACGAGCTCAGCAAGACGATGGCCCGCGCGTGGGCGGGCGTCCACGCCCGGGCGACCGCGGACGGGATCCCGCTCCGACTGGCGGCGTTCGCGATCGCGGTGGAGCGGGTGGATCGGGCCGCCCGCCTCCGCGGCTACGTCTGAGCGCGCCCGGGCACCACTAAGAGCGGTGGCCGCCTGCCCGCGTCCCGCACAGCCGGCGCGGGATGGGTGGCCTCACCTGGGTGAGTTGGTTGTCGGACGGCGAAAGCTCGGCCCGGACGGGTGCGGCTGGACGGCGGAGTCAGCGTTCGACGAGCTTGACTGCGTCCCCAACGCGAACGACGCCGCCGGCGCCGGTCGGGACCAGGGCCACGCCGAAGGTCGGGCGCTCCTGAGCGAACGTCGCCATGAGGGTGGTCATCATTGACAGGTCGCGCTCGCCGGTGGCCGGGTTGGCGTGCGTTGCCAGACAGCGCACCTTCGACCGCGCCACCTGGAACTCCACCAGTCCGATTCGGACTCGGCGGCCGAGCCAGCCGAGCTCTTCCCAGGCGTCAGCTCCCTCGATCGCGATGTTGGAGCGGAAACGCAGCTCGCTGAGGTCGCCACCGCCCACCGCCCAGGCGAGCGCGTGCAGGCTCGCTCGGCCGTGCAGCGTGACCTGTCCTGCCTCGTTGTCGTGGTACCGCGGCGTGGCACCATCACCAATCACCCGCAGCGGCATCCGCTCGGGATGGCCGACCAGTGGGTTGTGTTCGAGCGCGAGCACGAAGGTGCTCAACGCCTCCGCGATCCGCTGGCGGCCATCGGCGCCGAGCGACGCGTCGACCAGCGTCTGGCTGTCCAGGCTGAGACACAGCCGACCCGCCAGGTCGTCGAAGCGAGCCTCGAGGCGAGCCAGCCCCGGCGTATTGACCAGCGCAAGCATGCCGGTCTTCGGGCTCCAGGCATGATCCGGCGCCGGCGTGTCTGCGAAGCGCACGCCCAGCACGCGGTCGCCGGCGACCCGGCCGCTGGGGAGAATCGACAGCGTGTCGCGCGCCTCCGGGGTGAAGCCCTTGAGCGGGTAGCGATAAGCGCGGCGACCCGCGGCATAAGCGGTCCTTTGGCAGGTTTCCACGGCGCCGCGCGGCTCGGTCTCACCTACCGTGGCCGGGCCCGGGAGGAGTCGGCGACAGCGCCAGGCCCCATAGTCGCCGATCGCCCCGCCGGACCCGTCGCGTACCAGCCCGAGCCCGGCGAACAGCGTACCAGCGAGTCTGCTCGTGCTCCAAGCCCTGGCACGTGCTGCACAACGTAAGGGAGCCCTGCCTGGAGGTGCCAGGCGGGGCTCCGTTTCGGACCATCGAACTGACTGGTCAACCCCTGCGCTGCACGCAGGGGATGCTCAGCCCGCGCGAGTGGCCCCGAAACGCACCCTATTGGCGGTGTGCATGATGCTCGCCTCCTTTCGTGTGCGTCTCACCCATGCGCTGCTGCAAGCTGCGTGCCACCAGCAGGGGGCGGGTAGGTCAGTCGGAAGCTGTCGACGCGAGCGAACGGCGTCAGGCGATGGGGCTCGGCCGCGCTCAAGGGACGCACGTACATGGGAGGTCTCGTGCACCCCGGTATACGCCATCTCCGCCCATCCAACCTGGAAATGCACTAGCCAACCGGATCGAGGGAAGCCAGCAGATCATGGATGGTATCGGCGACCCGCCCTGGCTCGTCCTCCGGGACGAAGTGCCTGCCGCCTTCGATCCTCTCGAGGCGCGCGCTCAGGTCGTAGGCGAGTCGGTACCCGTAGCCGATGTCCAGCCACGGGTCGTCGGCACCCCAGACCACCCGCGCGGGCAGCCGGAGCTGCGGGAGCTGGTCGACGATGGCGAGGGTGTCGCGGACGTCAAGCGAGCAGACCTGACGGCGCAGTGCGGCCCCGCCGCCCGACCGGGCGTACGGCGGCCAGTGCTGCGCGAACGCTTCCCGTGCCTGGCCGATCGTCCGGTGGCCCCGATACATCAGGACGGCCAACATCGGGATGAGCAGCACGCGCGGGCAGCGCGCCAGGACGGGGCTCACCCGCCGCAGGAGCTTGGCCTCGGGGACGGGCCAGTTGTCGTAGCAGACCTCGTCGGTCAGCACGAGCCCGGCCACGAGGTCACGATGGAACACGGCCAGGCGCTGGACGACTCCTCCTCCGACGTCGTGCCCGACCATGATCGCCGGTCCCAGCCCGAGCGTGCGCACCCAGGCAGCCAGGTACTCCGTCTGCCGGGCAACGGAGATGTCGCGCCCTCGGCCCTGATCGATCGACTCGCCGTAGCCGACCATCTCCCACGCGAGTCCTCGGAGGCCCTGCAGCCGCGGGAGGACGTGCCTCCAGAGGCGGGCGCCGGTCGGGATTCCGTGTACGAAGACCGCCGGGCGCCCCCGGCCATACTCCTCCCAACGCATCCGGATCCCACCAACGTCTCGAGACCGCACTTCCATCGACCCCTCCGAGCGGTCACGCCCGAGCAGCCCAGCCGCGTACGGGCGCCTGAGATGATGCCCTCGCGGCTGGGCCTACCACTCGGGTGGGACCTGGTGCTCGAGCCACCAGCGCGCGATGTCAATGCGTCGAGGAAACCATACGCCGGAGAACCCGCGGACGTACTCCAGGAAGTCAACCAGGCAGCGTGACCGGGCGGGCGTGCCGGCGATCCGGCAGTGGAGCCCGACCGACATCATCTTCGGGGTGGTCTGGCTCTCGGCGTACAGGCAGTCGAAGGCCGAGCGCATGTACTCGGTGAAATCGCCCACGCTCCCCAGTCCGCCCCGCCAGAAACGGGCGTCGTTCACCTCGAATGAGTAGGGCACAACCAGCCAGGGCCGGTCCTTGACCCGGGTGTAGTACGGGAGATCGTCGTTGAGGCCAAGGCTGTCGTAGACGAACCCGCCTTCCTCAAGCAGCAGCTCGCGCGTGTTCGGGCTGCAGGCGTAGCGGGTGAACCAGCCGAGCGGCCGCTGCCCGGTGCTGCGCCGGAGCGACTCGACCGTGCGCCTAATATTGTCCCGCTCGTCCTCGCGGCTGCTGGCGCTGAAGTCCTCCCAGCCGTAGCCGTGGCCGGCGATCTCGTGGTCGGCGTCGACGAGCGCCCGGGCAACCCGCGGGTTGCGTTCCAGGGCACGGGCGCAGGCCCACCAGGTGGCAGGCACGTCGTATCGCTTCAGGGTGTCGAGGATGCGCCAGACGCCGACGCGGCTGCCGTACTCAAAGAACGACTCATTGAAGAGGTCGCGGAGCTCCGGCGCTACCGCGGACGGCACCTCGCCCATGGTCTCGCGCCGAGGCCCGTCCAGCAGAGAGTATTCGGCACCTTCCTCGTAGGCGACCGAGAGCTGGACCGCCAACCGCGCCCCGCCGGGCCAGGAGACCTTCGGTGGGGTGTCGGCGTACCCGATGAAGTCGCGCTCCATGCAGTCCTCCTCGTCGTGGCCGTGGTCAGTTCGGACGGCGTCGCGCGCCCACAAGCTCGGCGACGGGCCGAGGCAGGCTTGCTGGAGCGCCCGCCAGCGGACGCCACGGTTATCGGTGTAGTCGGGTCACTGGCCGTTCAGCAGGGCGAGCACCGACCCGCGGCGCATGCAGAACCGGGCCGCGGCGGGATCCTCTGCGCTGCATGACGGGCAGCCCATGGCTCGCCCCTGTCGGATCGGCGGGCGGGTCGATAGGCCGAGAATATAGGCCACTGACCGGGGCGTTCAACGCCATTGCAGGCGGACCTCGCCGAGTGCGGCTGCTCGGCACGTCGTTGCGCTCCGCCTCCGCTGGCGCCATGCGCGACAGGGTAGCAGCTGTTTCTCCATCGTCGGCCACTGACGCGCCGGCAGCGCCTCGGGATCAGAGGGTCGTCACGGTAGGGTGAGGAGGTACGCCGGCCGCACTCGAGAGTTCCGCACTCACGACGATCTTCGTTGGGGCGGGGATCGCTGCTGGTCACCTGGTCAGAGCGTTGGTCGGAATGGCGAGCCGATCCGGCCGAACACGGGCGATCTGGGGTGGACGCGCACCCCGACCCCCAGGAAAGAAGCGGATCGCAACTGATGGTCGCGGAGGCTCGCCGCGAGCTCATAACGCTAAGGTCGCAGGTTCGAACCCTGCGGGCCCACCAGGGTGACCAGTTGGCGAACAGTCCGCCCGAGGCTCGTTGGCGGGCGCGTTTTCGCCGTTCCACTGGAATACGTGCTGGAACCAACCACGCGCTTCGCGCAGGCCCTGCGCGAAGCGGTCACCAGCCTCGCGGATGACGTCCCGGGTTGCGCGTAGGTACGGGTGGGCGGGGATTCGCATCGAGGCGCGGCTCAGGCGCGTGGAGATGGTCTTGAGGTTGACGCCCGCCCCGCCGAGCGTGGTGGCGTGGCGTACGGCAGGTCGTCGATGCCAGCGACCATCGCTTCCATCGACGAGGTATCAGGCCTGGCCCACTCGCCTCGTCAGCGTTGCCCTGGAGTCTCTCGATTGTACAGGGTAGGCCGTACCCGACCTGGATGGCTCCAATGTCTCGCAGGTACCTAGAAGGGCGCTGACACCTTGCAGAGGCGGGCAGCGTCGCGAGGGCGAGGTGGCGATCGTTCGCTTGACCTTCCAGCGGCTGGTCGAGACGCAGACGCCCCGCGGGTCGCCACCGAGGTCAACGCCTCCGGCGGTCGCTCCAGACTGAGTGTCTTCATCCGACGAGGCAGCACTCGCCGGGCAGGCCGTCGTAAGCAGATCGGTTTCCTCTCGAGGCTCATCCCTCCCCTGCAGCTTTCTGGCCCGTCGGTGCCGGCCTGCTTACCTTCTCACCGTGGTCGCGCTTCCCGGGCGACATCGTGGGTGGCTTCCACCCCGAAGCGTGTCTGATGGAAGGACGGCGAGCAGGGAACCGAATTGCCGCCCGGCGTTGTATATATAGTGAGCAGACTCCGTGGGGAGGGGCGGCCACTGGAGGACGCGGAGCTCGTCGAGCGCGCACAGCGCGGCGACGCGGACGCCCGAGCACCACGGTCGAGGGAGGGGCGGGACCCGGTCGGGAGAGCTGCGCCGCTGACGCGGCCGCTGACAGCGCGCCGGGCGCTGAGCCGCCCAGCGCGCGAGAAAGGGAGAAACCGATGCCAGTCACGCCCGTGAGCGATTGGGGCGCGGCCATCATCACCTCAGTCTCCGACGCCCTGGCGATGTTCCTCGGGACCGTCCCCAAGGTCATCGGCTTCATCGTCATCCTGCTCATCGGCTGGTTCATCGCCAGTGCGATCGCGTCAGCGGTCGCGGCACTGTTGCGGACCGTCACGTTCAACGACCTGGCCCAGCGGTCGGGCGTGAGCGGATTCGTCCAGAACATGGGCGTACGCACCGACGCCGCCTGCCGCTTGCGGTGCTCGACACCGTCTTTGCGGAAGGCTCAGAAGGTCGCATGGTTCCGCCACACCGAGAGCTGGCGGGTCCACTTAGTGTCGGCTTCTCTCTGACCGAACACGGTCCACGTCCGCCGGCCTAGTGCTGATCGGCTCTCAGAACAGGCCGAGCAGGCGCAGGACAACGACGATGGCGATGATCACGGCGATGCTGAACAGGATAGTCTTCGTTCGCGTCTCCATGTTCCTCGGCCTGCGAGCAACGTGCCCGCTCATAGCTCGGCCCTGGCGGGATCTTACGTGCGGTGATCGACACCGATCGCTGCTGCTCAAGCGGCCAATGCTCGGCAGGACAGTGTCGCGGTGGCGATGTGGGCCGGCCCCGGTAGACCTGTGCCGTTGACCTCACGGTATCCTGAAACCAGGAGCGTGCCACATGGTGCCCTACACCGTCCGTCCGGACCTGGTCGCTATCTGGAACATCGCCCTCGGCGTGGCGCTGCTGTCGATCGCGGCCAACCAGCGCACGGCAGCGCGGCGCTATCTGTTCGACCTCTTCGCTGCCCTGCTGATTTGGGCTGGCGTGTTTACGATCGTCGCCCGTTAGCGGTTGCCAATGCTACGGGCCAGGGATGGTAGCACGTCTTCTCCATGGCTCTACCGTCGACCGATGCAGGGAACAAAAGAAGAGGCTCGCCTCGGCGGGCCTCTCCGGGTTGCAGCGTTGGGGAATTCCGTCAATGTTCAATCGCGAAGGTGCGCCAGGCCCGATAGTAGAGCTCCAGCACATTAGCTCTGATATTGAACCGGGCCTGTCGCCGACGCTGCTTGGGCTACTTCGCCCCAGCTAGCAAGGTGATGGCCTGCGCGGCTCGGACGAACTTGTGCTCCGCGAGCTGGCGAATCGTCTTGACCCCAAACGCCTTCTGGACCGCCTCCGCGTCAGCCTTGCTGACCCCCTGCAGGGCCTCGATCGGCAGCTCGGCCAGCGCGGTGAACTCCTTCTGCTCGTGCGCCTTGTCCACGAACTTGGCAATGTCGGCCATGGTATCCCTTTCTACGTTTGATCCCGCTGCCCTTGACGAGCATCCATGATGGTAGCGCTTTAGTCCATACCTCTAGGAGTGCCCTCGGCGAGAGATACGGAGAAGCTCACTTCGGCGGGCTTCTCCGTGCGAGCTCTTCATGGAGCGGCGACGCTTGTAGACCCTACGCCTAGGAAACCCTGAGGCGGGGCTTCAATCCTTGGATGCAGTCACCCCTGTTCTCCGCGCCTACGAGATCAGGGATCGCCGCAGCCTGGCCCACGGAGGCGACGACCCTACTCGTCGTCCCGGCCCCGGAGGCTGTCCGCCGTATCGCTCGCCTTGTCCTTGGCCTTGCCGAGCAGGCCCTGACTCTTTCCCTGAGCCTCGCGGGCCTCGTCACCGGTGACCTTGCCCTCCCACTCCTTGGCCTTGCCTTCCGCTCGGTCTTCGGTTCCTGCCATCGCTGGCTCCTTTCTGTCGCCTCCGCGCACCAAAGAACGGAGGCGTCGGTGAGCACTCAGACCCACCGATGCCCCTCGCACAGGGCAGATGCGACTCCCAGTGCTGAGCGCACGTCGCGTGCCAGGAAGCCCCAACGGCTGGTTCCAGGTGCCGGGCCGGACACCGACGGCTGGACTCCTCTAGCGGCTGAGGGTTGGCTGGACCGTGGAGGCGGGGACAACCTCACCTACGACCTTCGGGCGTAGCCTCACCACAGCCCGAGTACCTTCAGCACGACGGCGATGACGATGATGGCGCCGATGATCGACACGATGCCCACGGTTCCCTCCCACACGGTGTCAGGCGCCGGAAACCGGCCGCCCGTCGGTCAGCACTGCCCATGCCCGGCGGCACAGTGGCGGTGGCGCGGATGGTGGCGCTTCTACGGAGTATCGGGACCCGAGGTCGCAGCCCGTGCTAGCTCAGACCGGGTCTCCTGCGCCGCTTCGAGGGTCTGCCGCGGTACCAGGTCTTCCTGCTTAATCGCGTCGAGGCCCTTCTTCGCGGCGGCCGCGCCGCCGCCGGCGAGCGCAGCCCCGACCAGGAGCGACGAGAGCCAACGGGGGAGGATCACCGCGAGCAGCTCGATCACCGCGGCCACGATGGCCAGCAACCCGACAAAGCCGAGCAGGCCCCCACCGGCCACCAGGCCGGCATCTTTACCGGCCGCGGTTGCCTTGTCGGTCACCTCGGTCCTGGCGAGCGCCAGCTCCTGGCGCACCAGTGCCGTCATGTCTCGCAAGAGGTCTGCGAACAGTCCCTGCATAGACTGCTGTCCGATGGCCTCGACGGTCCCGCTCATCCCGGCGCGGGTCTGGTCGATCTCGCGTCGGATCTCCTGTGCATCGCTCCCTCCGCTCGAGCGCGGGGTCTGCTCATCCTGCTGCTGCATCGCCTTGCTCCTCTTACACGTCGGTGGCTGCTCCTGCTAACGTCCTGGCGCCGCTCCTAGCCACCTAGCTCCCTGGGAACGGCCAGCTCGCTCTTCGGCCCTGGCGCAGGAAAAGGGCGGCCACCCGCTGTGACAGCGGCACGGGGCGACCCCAGGGCCCGCGGGCAACGATCGCCACAAGCGCAGCGCCGACCAGGGCGTTGGTGAGGAGGGGCAGGCCCAGGCCTAGCCTGCCCGGAACCTCGACCGGTGCGGTGGCGCACGGCTTCGCAAGCGTCTGATCCACTGCTGTATGGGGACCCCCTTGGGCATGGAGCGCGGCTCCTCTGCCACGAGCGTCGTGCCGTCGGCAACGGTGTCACCGATCGTCTGGTGCTCGGTCGTCTGCCCCCTTGCGGTGCTCCTCAGCCATGACCCGCTCCTTGCGGACGGTGTCGCTGACGGTCTGGCGCTCGGTCGTCTGCTCCTTGTCGACCACGACCTCGCCGGTCACGTAGGCTTGCTTGTCGACGACGGCCCCCTCGCCACGGATCGGCACGCGGGTCGTGCCCTCGTCGAAGACGCCCTTGTCGCTCGGGTCGACGGGACGATCCTTGACGTCGCGCTGCTCGACGTGGGCCCCTTCGCGCCGCAGCTCGACCGGGACTTCCACCTGCTCGGAGACGACCTCCTTGCGAACCTCGACCTCGCCGATCTGTCCCTGGCGCTTGTCGGCGTCCAAGCGCTCCTCATGGACCGGGACGCGGCGGTTCCCCTCGCTCATTGCGGGCGGCGCGGTGGTCGCTGCGCGCTGCTCGCCAATCCGCTCATCAGTCTCCGGGACCGTGTCCCACCCCCGCGCGTCGATCTCGTCCTTGGTCACGTTGAGGTAGACGCGGTCGTGCTCGACCCTGCTGATCGCCGCGACCCGCGCGTAGCGCTCCGACTTGAAGATGAGGCCCTTCGAGATGACGACGTACGTCCCCTGAACGTCGGAAACGTCGCCGACTTTCTCGCCATCGGATCCGTAGACGTCCCACCCACGTTGGATCTCCTTGACGTTCATCTCCCAGCCTCCTTTTCGTGGCTCCTGCACCTGATGGTGTGCCGGATTGGGGCTGCAGGTACCGTGCCACGTTCTACTGCGCCGGCCGCGCGCCGTTATGCCCGATGCAGTGGGACCTCGCGTACCCTGGCAGAGCTTGCCGCAGTTTTCGCTACCTTGGGTCCGCGGCGTGGTCGGACCGGCTCAGCTGCCCCCGTCGCTTCTGCGCAGCCGCTCGGCGAGCGCGTGCGCTGCCTCGTCAGCGATGACCGCCCCGGACGGCGCGGCCGCCTGGCGCATCGCCGCGGCCACCTCCTCGGATGGCGGCGCGAGCTGAGCCGTGCACTCCCGGCAGCGACGAGCGACCTGCGGGATCTTGCTGGTGCACTCTGGGCACTCCTTGGTCGGCGCCGGCTGCGGCTCCGGATGGTACTTATCCATCAGCCGGTTCACCGGCAGTACGACCAGGAAGTACACGACCAGCGCGATCAGGACGAAGGCGATCAGCGCGTTGAGGAAGTCGCCAACCAGCTGGGTGGCGCTCCCGACGGCCACGGTCCAGGATGCGAAGTCTGGCACCCCGCCGAAAGCACCGAGGATCGGAGTGATGATGTCTCTGACCAGAGCCTGAACCACGCTGCCGAAGGCCGCGCCGATCACGATGCCGACCGCCAGGTCGACGACATTGCCCCGCAGTAGGAACTTCTTGAACCCGCCGACCTCGTGCCCGACCCCCCGCACCACCCCCGAAGCCGATGGCGCGTGGACATCCGTGGGTCGCGATGGCATGGCCCGCCTCCTTGCGGTCTAGGAGCGCCCCCCCGTGTCGGAGTGCTCCCGCTCGATGGCAGCGGTAGGCTCCGTGCCAGCCCGCGCCTGCGGGTCGATGGTCGAGCATCCGCGCTCGACAGCTCCACCATCCCTCGTCCGCCCACACCTCGCCGTAAGTCGCGGACGGGTCTCCCTGGGCGCCGACGCTGGCGCGACTATGCTGCCCCTATGGTCGCGCCGGGGCTCGGTACGCAGTGCGGTGTGACGTCACGGCCACGGCTCCGGGCGCACATAGCGGCACTACCGCCGTCCCATGACCTAGCCGAGGCAACCGCAACGTGGGAGCGCCCCCACTCTGGTGGCAGCAGCGATTCGGTGCTAGCCGTCGATCTCCACTTCGGCCTCGCTGTTGACTGGGGCATCCAGCGGGAGGTGCATCCAGATCGAGGAGCAAGCGTGCATGCCTACTTCGGGTCCGTACAGCTCCAGGATCAGGTCCGAGTAGCCGTTGGTGACAAGCGGCGTCTGGTTGAAGTCGGGACCGGCGTTGACCATCGCGTAGACGCGCAGCCAGGCAGTGACCCGGTCGAGATTGCCGAGCGCCCGCTTCAAGCTGCCCAGGTCGGCCAGGCCCACGAGGCGCGCTGCTTGGTATCCCTGCTCGGCGGTGACCTCGGCGCCGACCCGACCGACCGGCTCGGCCAGGGAGCCATCGGGGTTCTGGGGGACATGGCCGGAGATATAGGCCCCATTTCCCGGCACCCGGACCCACGTGAAGGGGAGCTGCAAGCCGGGCGGGACCTTGAACGGCTCAGGTAGGGCCAGTCCGAGCGCCTCCAATTTGGCTTCGATCTGCGTGGTGCTCCCTCGTTCTTCGAAAAGCGGGCCGCCGCGTGGCCGCTGGCCTAGGAGCCGTCCCCGGCGCGGCGCCGGCGGTAGCGTGTCGCGTAGGACGCCAGGCGGCGGGCGCGGTACTCCGCGTCGCCGCGGTAGCGCTCCCGCTGCTGTCTGGCGGTAGAGCAGGGTGGGCAGAGCTGGAGAGCGATAAGCACGGATACGCGTTGCCGAGTGACCGAGCGCCCGCACAGCCGGCAGTCGAAGACCATGGGTACTGGAACTCGGGGCGGCGCCATCGGTGGGCTGGCGGCGGAGGATGCCGCGGCGACCGGCGGCAGTTCGGGATGCAGCTCCCGGAAGCGACGGATGGCCACCGGGGAAGAGTCTCTTTCTGCATGAGTGGCGCGGAACAGCTCGACCTGGCCGTCCTCTTCGACGAGCCAGAACGTCCCCTGCTCGGTCATCAGCGACCAGACCTCGGGGCACGGGCGGTCTGGTCGCGGCTGACCGAGGAGGGTGACCGCCCTGGAGATCCAGACCCAGCCGCTCACGAGCGTGCGCCGTCACCGCGTCCAGCTCCATGCTGCCTCCCGCGCTTCGCGCTGGTGCGTCGCGGTCTATGCAGTGCAGCACGTGTGCCAGCCGACGCGACGACGTCGGAGCAGGCCGCGTCCTCCCAGCGCCCCGCCTCGACGTTGAGCCAGCGCTCGAGCCGCCTGGCCGTCTTGACGCAGGTCACCAGCGCAACAGCCGCCAGGACCGGGATGGCAGCTGGACGGCCAAGCCGAGCGCCGTCACCAGGTCGTGGTGGGTGCCAACCCGGAACGCCCCTTCCGTTTCGTGCGCCTGCTCTCCGTTTCGTCCGAGCTTGTCGCCGTGGCCGCTCATCTACGATCCCCTGCGCCCGTGGCCTCCCGGCCTGACCCCACAAAAAGGCCCGCCGCCGACACCCCGGCAGGCGGGCGCTTCGTCGGCCGAACGCACCGACGGGCTCGGTTGGGGTATAGCAGCACGATCTGGGAACCACATGCGTCCACCCGACATCGGGGGTCGTCCTGCAGCCGCTGCGGCAGACCGCCCTCTGATCCTGCCGGCAGGAATCTTGCTCTAACCTGCGAAGACGGCTCGATGCACCCGCGCCCGCGAGACTCGCGGGCGTAGGAGGTACAAATGGAGCGCGCGCAGATGTCGGGCGGGGGGCGGCCCGCCAGGCGAGCACGGCGGCGGAAGGGGACCACGATGGACCCACAACGAGTACAGGTCGATCCGGGCGCGGTCGTCGAGGCGAGCGACGGGCGCCTCGGGACGGTAAACGAGGTGCTCACCCGGCCCGACAGCGGCGCGCTAGCGTCGCTGCTGGTCCGACGCGACGCGACAGGCGATCAGATCACGATCTCCAGCGACCTGATCGAGTCGGTTCCGAGTCGGCGGGAAGTGCGCCTGCGGGTCGGGCGCGACCAGGTGGGTGCCAGCGCCGAGGCCGGGCGCGGCACGCCCGAACCTCGAGAGCGCGCCGAGGAGAGGGAGCAGGTGCGCGTCCCGATCGCCGAGGAGCGGGTGGTGGCCGGCAAGCGGCCGGTCCAGCTCGGCGAGATCCGGGTCCACAAGCGGGTCGAGGAACGCGAAGAAGTTATTCGGCAGCCGCTGATGCGTGACGAGGTCACGATCGAGCGGGTGAAGGCGAGTCGGCCCGTTGAGGGGCCGGTTGGTCCTCGCGAAGAGGGTGAATGGCTGATCGTCCCGATTGTGGAAGAAGTCCTGGTGGTGCAGAAGCGGCTGATGGTGACCGAGGAGATTCGGATCCGCCGCCGTGCAGTGACCGAGGAAAAGGAGATCCGGGAGACGGTGCGTCGCGAGCGCGCGGAGGTCGAGGACACAACGGGCCGCACTGCCGAGCCGCGGGCCGCCAACGCGCGTGACACGGAGCCGCCTCTCCGCCGCGGGGGTCAGTCGAGCGATCCCGGAGGCGAGAGCTGGGAGCAGCTCCGGCAGGAAATCTGGGAGGAGGGGAGCCACCCGCGGGCGGCGACCGAGCGCCCCGCCGAGCGCGGAGACGAGTAAGGCGGAAGCCGTGGCCGCGGCGAGCCGTTCAGGTTCGACATCAGAAGCGGTCGTCATCACGAATGGAGGCCTCCGATGAACGAGGGGACCGGCGCGGGCGCCATCGAGCGGGTACACGAGGGGATGCCCGTCGTGGATGCGGCGGGTGAGAACGTGGGCACGGTCGCCTACGTGAAGATGGGCGATCCGCAGGCCGTGACCACCCAGGGAAACGAACCGAGCGAGCCGGGATTGCTGGGTGCGATTCCGGCCCCCGTGGCCCGCGAGCGCGAGCCCGATGTGCCGGAGCCGCTGCGCAGCCAGTTGCTTCGCTCCGGCTTCATCAAGGTGGATGGGCCTGGCCTTGCCGATGCAGCTCGCTACATGGGGAGCGATCGGATCAGTGAGGTCTCCGGTAGTACCGTGCGACTCACGCCACCAATCTCGGGTACTGTCGGGCCGCAAGGAGCAAAGGTGAAGACCGAGGGCAATCTGGAGGCCCGCAGCGGCGTAGCCGACGGCGAACCGCTCGCCGCGGGCACACCGATGCCATCCGCTCGGGAGTGGTCGGAAGGCCCGAGCAGGGGCGTCCTGCTCGGCGTTGGCGGCGGGGCGCTCGCGGCGATTAGCGGAGTGGCGGGGTCGGCATGGCTGTACCGGCGCCGGCAGCGCGAGCAGAACCGGCCGATCAATCGACTGCGTCGGCAGGCGCGTCGTGCAGCCGCACAACCGGCCTGGCCGGCCGGCGGCCTGGGGGCCGGGCTCGCACTCGCCGTCCTGCTGGGTCGCAGGCTCCTCGCCAAGGTCGACTCGGAGGACGCGCCCGCCCGGGCGACCGATCGGCCCCGCGAGGTTCAGCGCGCCGGTCAGTGGCGACCACGGGTCTCGGCCTCGGGGGTCTGCTGACCCTCGGTGCGGCCGGTTACCTCGTGCGGCGCATGCGCCGAGGGCGCGGGAGCGCACCCCGTGTCAAGAGGTCGGAGCCCGACAACACGCCGGATCGCGTTCCGACATCGGCAAGCGTGTTGAGCCGTATCGGACGATTGCTGCCGGCCGGCCGGGGCGGACGACAGCCGGGGCATGGACATCCGGAGATGCCCCCGACGAGAGAGGTCGTGGAAAAGGAAGCCGGACCAGGGATCCAACTACGCCAGGAGGAGCTGCAGGCCAGCAAGCGGCGGGTCGAGGCCGGCGAGGTCGAGATTCGCAAGGACGTGGTCGCCGAACAGCAGACGCGGGAGGTGCCTACGACGCGCGAGCAGATGGTCATTGATCGCCGCCCCGTCGCTCGGCGGCCGGCTGACCGCCGGGTCGGCGAGGATGCGGGCGAAGCCCTCAGGGTGCCGGTGCACGAGGAGCAGGTCAGCATCGAGAAACAGCCCATCGTCACCGAGGAGATCGAGGTCGGCAAGCAGCAGGTCGAGGGCACCGAGCAGATTTCGGGCGACGTTCGCAGGGAAGAGGCAGGGACCGAGCGCGAGGGCGACGTGGATAGCCGCAGCAGCGGCGCGGCAGACGACTCGCGCCAGCAAGGATGAGCGACCAGGACCGGTTCGAGCCCGCCGTCGGGGGATGTTGGAAGCACTCCACCCGATGCGTTCATCCTCGCTGTAAGCCTTCGGGGCCTGAGGCGGACGGGCGCGCGTGACACGGACGATCCAGTTCGTCCGGCTCCCGGGGGCGCCGTGCCTGTGGCAGCCATCTTGCAGACCAGTCGGACGAGGGGTGCGTGCCGGTCGCCAGTTGATCGATACCTGCGGGAGGCCCACTGTAGGACCGACCCAAAGGACGGGAGGACAGTGAGATGGACTGGAGGGACATTCGGCAGGGATGGGACGTCTACGGAGCTGACGGCAAGAAAGTTGGCGACGTTTCCGAACTTGGGGACGGGTACGTCGCCGTGTCGAAAGGGTTCCTCTTCAACGAGCGAGCGCTTCGTGCCGGTCGATGCGATCACCAGGGTCGAGCACGATCGCGTCTACCTGAACGTGAGCAAGGACGAGATCGACGCGTGGGGCTGGGACACGCGCCCGGAGACTGGCCACATGTCCGATGTGCGACGCGAGGGCACGGCCGCGCCGAGCGGGTCCGAGGGCGGCGGGCGCGTCCAGTTGCGCGAGGAAGAGCTTCGAGCCCGCAAGCAACCGGTCCAGACCGGCGAGGTCCAGATCCGCAAAGACGTCGTCGAGGAGCAGCGGTCGATCGACGTCCCGGTGACCCGCGAGGAGGCCGTGGTCGAGCGCCGCCCCGTCGAGCCGCGGCCAGCCGATGAAACGATCGGCGAGGGCGAGACGATCCGGGTGCCGTTGCGCGGGGAGCAAGCTGAGGTCGAGAAGCGGCCCGTGGTGACCGAGGAGATCGAGGTTGGCAAGCGGCAAGTCCAGGACACTGAGCGCGTCTCCAGCACGGTCCGGCGCGAAGAGCCGCGGATCGAGCGCGAGGGCGACGTGGACGTCCGCCGGGACGAGCCGCGCGAGCGGAGATGAATCGCGCCGACAACGATCGGCAACGGGCGGCTGCGTAAGCCGGTAAGCCGCAGGGTGGCGCGTTCGAGCAGCCCCCGCCCCTGAGTAGTCGTGAGATTAGCACGGTCAGTCGCGAGACGTTCGACGTGGCTCAGGGCGCGTCACACGACGGAGCCTGAGCAGCAAGGAGAGACCGATGGGCCTGCTAGATGATCTGGTCGGTGGTGGCCAGCAGCGACAAGATTTTCAGGGTTTCGTCAATCGGTACGATCAGGGCGCGCCCTGGACCGGAATCTCCGACCAGGAAGCGGTCAGCCGCTACCAGCAGGTAGCTACGCGGCTCTCGCCCGACATGTACCAGCAGTCGGCGGAGGAGGCCTTTGGCCGGATGGCGCCGCAAGAGCGGATGGAGTTTGCCCGGCATCTTCAGCAGCGGTCGCGGCAGCAGGAGCTTGACTTCCCGGACTTCAATCAAGACGGGATCGACGATCGCTATCAGGACCCGCGGATGCTTGCGCAGGTGACATCCCGCATGGAGCAGCAGCAGCCGGGCATGCTCGGCCAGCTCCTCGGTGGAGGTGGCGGCGGTGGAGGTTCGGCGCCGGTGACATGTTGAACAACCCGCTGGCCAAGGCGGCGCTGGCCGGGCGTAACGGCCATGGCGGTCAAGAAGATGATGGGCGGTCGGTAGCCTTCGTCAGCCGCGTCCGCCGAAACCAGGGCAAGCGCAGGCGGGTGCGTTGCGACGACGCACCCGCCTGCTCGTTCGTGGCTCCCGTCGACGACGGGCTCGCCCAGCGGTCAGGTGCTATTGGGAAGGGGCCTGGTGGCGATGACACCCCAGCCTGTTGAAACCCCCGCGCGCGACTTCTCGAGCCGCAGTGTGGGGCCTGATCGCCCGAGCGAGCGCTCGTTCGGCAGCTCTCCATCGCCGTCCGACCCTCCACTCAAGGCTCCAGCGGCTTGTTCAACACCCTCACCCAATCTCGGACCCAGGCGCTTCGTGACCCCTCCACGTCATCAGGGATCAGGTGGCTGATCCGAAGACAGAGAAGAAGGCCCGGCGAGGCGGACAGCTCCTCCACTGATCGAATCCGCGGCAACGGAATCTGGACCGCTAGCGAGCTTGTCCCAGTGGTGGATCAAACAACCACTCCCTGTTCGGGGCCTCCCGTGTCGTCCCACTGAACGACAACGGTGCCGTTCGCACGGGAGCCCTCGGGTATGGCGAGAAGCTTGCGGCTGACCATGTTGCGGATTCTGAGTCCGCCATTCGGTCCCGGCTCAAGGCTCCAGGCCTGATCGGCTCCTCCTGTGTCATCCCACTGGATCATCTCGGTGCCGTTATTCCGGGAGCCCTCCGGATTGGCGAGGACCTTGCCACTGACCATGTTGCGGATTCTGGCTCCGCCACCCGATCCCGGCTCAACGCTCCATGCCTGGTCGGGCCCGCCCGTGTCGTCCCACTGGACCATCTTTGTGCCATTGTTCCGGGACCCCTCCGGGTTGGCGAGAAGCTTCCCGCTGGCCATATTGCGGATCCTGTAGGGAACAGCACGCATCTCTGCACCTCCGCTCTGGGTTTGCTGGTGATCAAGTGCCCTGGCCGATGCCGGCGACCATCGCTTCCATCGACGAGGTATCAGGCCTGGCCCACTCGCCTCGTCAGCGTTGCCCTGAGTCTCTCGATTGTACAGGGTAGGCCGTACCCGACCTGGATGGCTCCAATGTCTCGCAGGTACCTAGAAGGGCGCTGACACCTTGCAGAGGCGGGCAGCGTCGCGAGGGCGAGGTGGCGATCGTTCGCTTGACCTTCCAGCGGCTGGTCGAGACGCAGACGCCCCGCGGGTCGCCACCGAGGTCAACGCCTCCGGCGGTCGCTCCAGACTGAGTGTCTTCATCCGACGAGGCAGCACTCGCCGGCAGGCCGTCGTAAGCAGATCGGTTTCCTCTCGAGGCTCATCCCTCCCCTGCAGCTTTCTGGCCCGTCGGTGCCGGCCTGCTTACCTTCTCACCGTGGTCGCGCTTCCCGGCGACATCGTGGGTGGCTTCCACCCCGGCGTGTCTGATGGAAGGACCGCGAGCAGGGAACCGAATTGCCGCCGGCGTTGTATATAGTGAGCAGACTCCGTGGGGAGGGGCGGCCACTGGAGGACGCGGAGCTCGTCGAGCGCGCACAGCGCGGCGACGCGGACGCCTACGGGCTGCTTGTGCGGCGGTACCAGGACCTGGCGGTCCGGGTTGGCTATCTTGTCACGGGCCGGCCGTGGGAGGCGGAAGACGCGGCGCAGGAGGCCTTCGTCAAGGCCTACTACGCGCTGGACCGACTTCGACCGGGCACGTCCTTTCGATCGTGGCTCCTGCGCATCGTCGCGAACGAGGCGCGTAACCTCCGCAAGGCGGCGCGCAGGCGAGTAGACCTGATGTCTCGCGCGTCTGAACACGCCCCGCCGCAAGGCGCGGCCCCGTCGCCTGAGGCGGAGGCTGTCGCCAACGAGAGGCGCAGCGCACTTCTGAATGCGCTCAGCGACCTCCGCGAGGAGGATCGCTTGGTGGTCGCCTATCGCTTCTGGTTCGAGCTGTCGGAGGCCGAAATGGCCGAAGCGCTCGAGTGTGCACGCGGGACCGTCAAGTCCCGCCTGTCTCGAGCGCTTGGTCGGCTGCGCCAGGGCCTCAGGAGCCCCGCCCAACAACACCCCAGTCGGCAGGAGCTGCGCGATGCCTGACGATCTGCGCGAACTCAGCAACACCGAGCTGGAGCAGGCGCTTGCCGATCTCGGCGCAACCATGCCGTCGCCTCGGACCAGGGACCTGAGCGAAGCGGTCCTCCAGAGCATAGCGGCGGGCCCGTCACCGCCCGACCAGCCATCCTCGGGACTGTCCACGTCAGTGCAGCAACTGCTCGGATTCGGCCTGCTCGCCGTCGTACTCGTAGGCGCAGGCCTGCTTGCACTGTGGCCAGGCGTACCCTCGTCCGGCAACGACCAGCCCGCATCCCAGGTGGACAGTCCCGCTGGCCAAAAGGTGGTCGTGTACGGAGGCGACCTCGCCGAGGCGGAGCGGCAGGAGCTGGCGCAGGTGTTTGGGATTGACCAGGAGGCGGCAGCGGACACGGTGAGTAGCGGCGAGCTTGCGGCGGGGCTGGAAACGGCCGGCCTCCCGGCTGCTCCGACCGACAAGGCGATCTCCAGCACGCTGCTCACCTGCGTCGAGAAGGGCGAAGGGCTGCGGGTCCGCACCCAGCAGATCACGCGCATACCCGCGGGGGCATACGCCGCCGCCTTGCTGACCGCCGGGCTCGCTGACGGCTCCGTCGTGATCGCGGCGCCCGCGACCAACCCGGTCACCGGCGAGACGGCCCTGGTCGGCGTGCTCAAGGCGTTCCCGCACTGCCAGAGCGGCATGAAGCCCGAGCCTACTCGCGTGCGCCTGGCCCATGAACAGCTCAGGATCACGGCGGCTCTGGCGGGCGAGACGGAGGACCTAACCAAGGCGTCGGGACTGATGTTGACGGTGGTTCAGGCCGTCGTCACAGGCCGAGCGCAGGACGACACTGCGATTGGAGCCGTCCTGGACGCCGCCGCTGCTGCTGAGGGCGTGGCGCTGAACCCGGAACAGCGCGGCGAGTCCATAGCGTTCTTGAGGAAGCTTGGCGGCCTGGACTTTGGCCCGTACGCGAACGGCTACCAGGTCGAGCAGCCCGCGCCGAACGAGGTGAGGGTCGTGCCGGCGGGCGCGAACAGGTCCGGAGGCACCGCGGCACTCGCCTGAGGGGCATCGCTGCCCTGGTCTGTGCGCCGCTCCGCGCTCAACGCGGGCGCCGAGCTGTCCGCCCGAGGCCAGCCAATCCCTACCGTCACTCGGCAGGACGAGGCACAGTCATGCGGTTCGGCCTGTCTCGGATCCGAGCAGACGCGATCTGCCCGCCCACATCGTCAGGAATTCGTACTGCCCGTGCCGAGAAGCTACGCCCGGGAAGGAGGAGGTTACAAGCAGGGCACGGCGACACGGGCCGTCTCTCGAGCGTGGGCGCTCCGCGAACGATCGTGCCGGCGTGTGACATCGGCGTCCGGCAGTGGGGAGCGGGAACACGGCAGGGCTGGGCCCACGTCGGCCTGCGTCGGCGGCACGCAGTGACGCACCAGGTTCCATCGCATCAGTACATCAAGGAGGAGACCAGATGGATCTCAAAGGCAAGCTCCGCAAGGGGATGAGGATCTT
>JAUJPG010000006.1:0-2535 GCA_030447245.1 Chloroflexota bacterium
ATCAACCAGCGCGCATAGAGGGTGTTGGTGAACAGGTACGAGTAGTGGTCGAGCGTCGGCGTCGACACCCAGAATGGGAACGAACGCAAGCTGTACAGTTCCGAGTTCGCCTTCAAGGACGCGAGTAGCATCCAGTAGAACGGGAAGAGGGTGATGACGATGAAGAGAATCAGCGGCGCCCACAGGGTGAGCACGCGCCTCATCCCCCGAGAAGCGTCAACGCCGACGCCGTAGCGCGGGGAACTCTGGGTCGGAGCGGCGACGCTCATCAGACCGTCTCGCGCCGCTGGTACCAGAGGACCGCGACGACCAGCGCGGCCATGAAGGGGAACATCCAGAGTGAGATCGCCGCCCCGTTGCTCAGCTCACCCGCACTCATTCCGATCTGGTATGCAAGCGTCGCAAGGAGGTGAGTGCTGTTCGTCGGCCCACCGCGCGTGAGTACGTACACCAGCTGGAAGTCGGCAAACGTCCAGATGATCGAGAACAGCGTCACGATCGTGAGGACCGGCATGATCAGCGGCAACGTGACGTGGCGGAAGCGCTGCACCGCGTTTGCTCCGTCGATCGCCGCGGCCTCGTACAGATCTTGAGAGATGGTCTGGAGGCCTGCGAGCAGTGAGATTGCGAAGAACGGCGTCCCGCGCCAGATGTTGACCGCAATGACCGAGCCCATCGCGAGCGTCGGATCGCCGAGGAACGGGATATTGGTCTTGATGAAGCCCATGTTCTTCAGGGCCCAGCTAATGATCCCGTAGGTCGAGTCAAAGATCCAGAGCCACGCCAGCGTCGACAGCGCGGTCGGGATGATCCAGGGGAGCAGCAGGCTGGCGCGGATGATCCCCTTGAATGGGATGTGCTGATTCATCACCAGCGCGAGCGCCATTCCCAACCCGAGCTTGAACACCGTCGTGATTCCCGTATACACGAACGTGTTTCGCATCGTCTGTTGAAAGATGCCGTTCTGGGCATTGGCGATGAAGTTGTCGAGCCCGACGAAAGTTCCGGGTACGCCAATCCTGGCGTTCACCAGGCTATAGATGATCCCGAGCACGAAGGGATAGGCGATGAACATCACCAGAATCGCCAGGGCCGGGATCATCAGGATCGGCCCGAGGGTACCCTCTCGTTCGAGAATGTCGCGCCACCAGCTCCGTCGCGCGGGGTAGGCGACCGCAGCTGCCGCAGTCGTGGGATTCATACGAGTGCTCATCGCCTAGCCTCCACGAGGAAACGCTACCAGCCTCGGGACCCGAGTCCCTCACACGGGACTCAGGACCCGCGACTCGTCAATCGTTACGTGTAAATCTGCTTTAGCTCGTTCTCGGCCCAGGCAACGGCAGCCTCCGGGGCTTCGCCCTGGGCGGCCCGGGCGAACATATCCACGATGATGTACTTCGACTGTGCTAGCCCGGCCTTCTGGTTGTAGGGTCCCGGCCAGCCCGGCGTGCGAGTGATCGGGCCGGCGCCCTTGAACACGCGCGTGACCGGCGGGAACTTCTCCCAGATCGGCGTGTCATCCTGCTTCGGACCTACGCCACTGTAATAGCTCTCGGCAAGTTCGAAGCTGGGGTACCAGATCTCTGGCTTCATCGACCAGCGAATGAACTCCTTGGCCGCGTCGGGGCTCTTGCTGTACTGCATCACCGCGTAGCCCTCGTTCAGCACGAATAGGGAACGGCCCTTGGGCCCACCCGGCAGCAGATCGAGCCCGATGTCCTCAAAGAAAGGCATCTTGTCCTTGCGGGCGACCCACCAAGCACTGGCCCCGTTCAGCGTCGCGGCCACCGTCTCGGCCAGGAAGGCGCGGTTGTTCGAGGTGTCGTCCCAGGCGAGGCCGGTCTCGTCGTAGGCGTCCTTCCAGGCGTTCTTCATCTCGGTCACCGCGGCGATCGTGTCTGGCGAGTTGATCGCCACCTTGCCCTGCTCGTCGACCTCGCGGCCACCGTAGGCCCACATCATCGGGTAGCACCACACGGGCGGATCGCCGAAGCTGTGGCCAAGCGCCTGGCCGAGCGGGCGGCCGTTCGCCTTGAGCTTCTTGCCGAGCGCGTGGTACTCAGCGAACGTGCCCGGGAACTGCTGAGCGCCCGCCTCCTTGAACCACTCCTTGCGCCAGTGGATGGCGTTCCCGACGAAGTCGTGCGGGACGGCCAGGTACTTGCCGTCGACTTTTGAGGCTCCTTCGAGCTGCGGGAAGAAGTCGCCGGTCTGCTGCTTTACTTCCTCGGCGACGTCACTGACGTCGACGACGGCCTGGCTGTAGATATGCGCCCAGTTGTATTGAAACAGGACGAGGTCGGGGCCGGAGCCGCTCTGGATGGCGGCGGCGATCTTGGGTTGCAGATCGTTGGCGTTGACGAACTCGATGCTCACCTGGGCACCGGAGTTCTTCGTGAAGTCGTCTTCAATCTGCTTCCTGAAGAACGCGTCGTAGTCAGGGATGAAGCTCTGCCACTGCAGGACCGATAGCGAGGTACCCTTGAGATTGGGTGGCGCGCCGGCTACCTTGCCGGCCGGACTGGCCGCAGGCGA
>JAUJPG010000006.1:2635-44475 GCA_030447245.1 Chloroflexota bacterium
GCCGCCGGCGATGCACCCGCCGCCGGCTTGGCGTCGGCCTTCGGCTTGGCGTCGGCCTTCGGCGCCGACGTCGGGCTGGGGGCCTGGGTGGCTCCGCCGCACGCGCTCAACAAGAGCAGGCCGGTCGTGCCGACGGCCGCGTTCAGAAAGCGTCGCCGCGTAATCGCCGGCCGCTCAACGCCGGAGTCCGTGGGTCTGGGCATCATCGCCTCCTCGAACGGGCCGCGACACACATGGGCACGATCTGCCCTGCGCTGCACAGCGCCTTGCTTAGAATATCGATCTCGGCAGTCGCGGTCAAGAAAAACGCGGCGCTTCGTCCTGCGAATCGTGTCGTCGTTGCTGTCGTAGGCACATTTGCTCGACCTGCGACGCTGCCGGACAGGACGTATAATGCGGCCTCTCTTGCCTTGACCCTAGCCCCACGGAGCCCCCGTGACGACCTTGAGGGACAGCGCCCTTTGCTCTCATGGAGACGTGCTACGTGGGCCGGAGTCATTGCCGCCTCAACGCGCAACCCACGAGGCGCGCGCGTTGCTGAGTGTGGCACGCGACGACGAGGCTGAGTGTGGCACGCGACGACGAGCGGATCGCGCCATCCAGGTGATGCACATGCACGGACTCTCACGTCGGCGAACAGCGCGGGGACTGACGGCCAGGACGCTGGCCACGCTCCTCCTTGTTACGGGGTGCACCCCCGCCGTTCCGTCGGCGGCCACCCCGACACAGGCGCCCATGCCGACGCCCACGTCCACAGCGGTGCCCACAGCGACGCCTCTACCGGCGGCCGCGATGGACCCGATCGTCGCGATCGTCGCTCGCCAGACCGAGCTGCGGACATTTCGCCAGGCCGTCAAATTTGAGGTAGGCGGCGCGGTGGAGGCAGCTGCACTGGTCGCCAACGTGACCGCCGTGGGTGAGGCGGCGCGCCCGAATACCCGCTTGGACGTCCGCACGGACGCGCTTGGGACGCCGCTGGGGTTCCAGTTTGTCCAGGCGGACGGGCGGATGTACGTCAATCCGTATGGGTTGTGGCTGGCGTTTGACGGCCAGGCGATTCCAGAAGGGCTGCCGTTGGTTCCGATCCCGCTGGGCGCGAATCCGGATATAGTCCTGCCGCTGCTCGCCAACAGCCAAGTTACGCCGGCCGTGAGCGTGCCCGTCCGCGGGGTCTTGACCGACGTGCTGCTGCTGGTCGTGCCGCCCGAGCGTGCCGGCGAACTCGCCGAGGCGATGGCCTTGCCGCGGTCGCTGGCATTCCTTCAGGGCCAGACCAGTTACACGTATGCCAGCGCGGAGCTGGCAGTCGGGCGAGACGACGGCTTCATGCGCCGAGTCGCACTGGAGCTGCGCGGGTACGTCAACGGCGACCCGACGCGAACGTTTGTAGTCCAGAGCACCACCGAGCTGTGGGACGTCAACGATCCCTCGATCGTCGTCAGCCCACCAGAGGGGCCGACTCTCAAGCTGCCCTCGCTCGACCAGCTCCCGCTGCCCTTCCGGTGAACGCTGGCTAGGCCACGCGAACTTGGCCGACTCGGCCGGCGACTCCGTACTATTGAGGTCATTGGTCGCTTTGTGCGCAGATTTGCTCGGAGAGTGCCGTGGCTCGCTGCCGAAGGCCGGCGCTGTTGCTGCTGCTGTTGCCGTTCCTCCTGGAACTTGCCGAGCCGGCGCCTGCCCGTGCGACTCCGATCCAACCGAGCTTGGTGGGCGGACCCGTGGAGTACCAGGGGTATCTCAATGGCCAATTCTTGCTGCTCAACATGCATGGTGGGTTGCTTCACCCCGACATCGAACCAGCCCGCGAAAACGTCCGCTACGCTGCCTGGATGAACGCGGGCGTAATCCGTATCTTCGCCACCGACAGCACTCAGCACTCGATCGAGGATGGCGCGTGGCTGGGTGATCGGATCGCCGATCTGGCGCCTAGCCTCCGTGAGCACCGGGTGAAGCTGATCGTTGCCCTGGTCAACAATCATCAAGAGGTCCCTGGCGAACGCCCCGAAAGCACGGGCTTGAAGGATGGCTATTGGCAGCATCTATTGCCGTTCTACGCAGACAACTGGCGCGGCGCGTACCTTGCCTTCAGCCGCCGCGTCATCCGAACCGTGCTGGATCGCGGCGCTCGCGACGTCATCTTTGCCTGGGAGCTCGGAAACGAGCTGCACACTCAGGACGATCCGCCGCAGATCCTCCGCTTCGTCGCCGACATGGCCGCTGAAATTCGCCGGCTGGATCCCGAGACGCCGCTGTTCCCGGGGACGATGGGAGCACACCACCTCGACCCGCGCAGCCCGAACGATCTCACCGTCGCCCGCAGACTGTACTGCGAGGCGCCAATCCAGGCCTACACGCTGCACGGCTATGACTGGCTGGACGTCGATCGTTGGGGCGACATGCCCATTCACTGGGATCTGAGCTTTCTGGTCAATCGTCCATGCCCGAGTGGGCGCAGGCTGCCGGTGATCGTCGAGGAGCTCGGTACCTCGCGCGAGCTGCCGAACGTCTGGGGCGCCGATGACGAGGATCGGCGCTTCGAACAGGAGTTGCGCCAGCTCCGAATGGTGTTAGCCTACGATCGCGTTGTCGGTATCGGCGTGTGGTCAGGTGAAAGCCCAATCGTTCCTCGGCGACGCTTCGACAACCGACGTGGGCTCAGTTCGTACGGCGCCGCGCGGGACGGCAGTGGCTCGTGCTACCCGTCGGTCGCCGACTCTGCATCGCCAGGCGTCCGCTGCCGCCTGGAGAACGTGCTCAGGAACTTGCCGGCGCTGCCGTAGCTCTGGGGCGGCCCCACTCGGCGATCCTAGCGACCACGCCCGCTCAGGATGAGGCGAGCGGGCCACCGACACCGCTGGGCAGTGACTCCAGGGTTTCCACGCGTGCCCCGTTCGCGCGATCCTTGAACTGTTCGTGGTAAAGCCGTGCGTAGAGACCACCCTTCACGAGTAACTCCGCGTGGGTGCCTTGCTCGGCAAGCCTGCCGCGATCGAGGACCAGGATCTTGTCAGCAGCCAGGATGGTGCTCAGGCGGTGGGCAATCACGAGGCTCGTGCGGCCCACGAGGAGCGGCGTCAATGCAGACTGGATCAGGGCTTCGGACCGCGAATCCAATGAAGACGTTGCTTCGTCCAGCAGGAGGATCCTTGGATTTTTCAGCAGAACGCGGGCGATCGCGATTCGCTGCTTCTCGCCACCCGAGAGGCGATACCCGCGCTCGCCGACCACCGTCTCGTAGCCGTCTGGCAGGCTCAAGATGAAGTCGTGAATGTGCGCCGCACGGCAGGCCGCGACCAGATCGACATCGGACGCGTCGGGCCGACCGTAGAGGAGGTTCTCGCGGAGAGTGGAATGAAACAGGAACGTCTCCTGGGTCACGATCCCGATCTGCGAACGCAGCCATTCCAGACTCAGATCGCGGACGTCGTGCCCGTCGATCTGGACAGCCCCCGACGTCGGGTCGTAGAAACGTGGCACCAGGTAGGTCACTGTCGTCTTACCGGCTCCGCTCGGGCCGACCAGGGCGACGAGCTGGCCTGCTTCGGCCGAGAAGGAGATGCGGTCCAGCGCCAGCCGCTCCGGCACGTAGCCGAAGCAGACGTCAGCGAACCGGATCGCGCCGCGGGCCGGCCCGAGCACCAGTGCGCCAGGCTGCTCCTGGATCTCCGTCTCCAGGTCGAGATACTCGAACAGCCGCTCGAACAAGGCCAGCGAGCTCATGGCCTCGACATGCGCGTTCGCCAGCTCCGAGACCGGACTGTACAAGTTGCGGAGATATGCGATGAACGCGACCACGGTTCCGATGCTGATCTCGCCGGTGATCGCCAGCCAGCCGCCGTACAAGTAGATCGTCGCCGGGCCGATCGTCTGAAACAGGCCGACGAACATGAAGAACCAGCGACCGATCATCCGCTGGCGGATCTCCACGTCCCGCAGTTCGCCGCTCTGTCGCCGGAACCGCTCGGCCTCGTACCACTCCCGTGCGAATGCCTTGACCAGCACCGTCCCACTGATCGACAATGTCTCCTGCATCAAGGAGGCAAGGCCGCCCGAGCGTTCGGCCGTCTCCCGCCGAAGCTGCTGACGCAGTCGACCTACCCGTCGAGTCGGCAACACGAAGAAGGGCAGGATGCCGAGCGCGACGATCGCCAGCTTCCAGTTCAGCGACAGCATGACGGCGGTGATCGCGACGATGCTGATGACGTTCGTGACAAGATTGACTACCGTGTTGGCGACGACCGCCTCGACGCCGGCGACGTCCTGGTTGACGCGGGACATCACCTCGCCGGTCTTGCTCGCGGTGAAGAAGCGCAGCGATTGTCCTTGCAGATGACGGTACAGCTCGTTTCTCAGATCGAACATGACGCCCTGGCCGATCCGGACGTTCCGGGAGAACTGGGCGACCCCGATCAGTCGTGCAAAGACACTGGCGAGCACCGACGTGGCGACGAGCTGTACAAGGAGCGTCACGTCGCGGTTCGGCAGGGCAAGGTCGATGATGTCGCGGCCCATCAGCGGCGGGATGAGCCCGAGGCCCGCGCTGCAGACGATGCAGAGCAAGATGAGAAGCCAGGACCGCCAGTACGGTTTGAGGTAGCCGAGGATGCGGCGGAGATTGGCCCCGATCGGCCCCGAGGGCCTCTGCGCCTCGCCATAGTTGATCTTGCTGACGCCACGTGCCCCGCCGAGCGCCATCTGCATCCCCATCCGTCCGCTCATGTCTGGACTATACTCGGGCAGCGTGCGCGCCCCGAAGCACGGGCGTGGGATGGCGGCTTGGAGTTCTCACGCCCCGCAATTTTTGCGTGTGATACTCGTGTCGTCGGGAGTGCTTACACCCCGGAACTGGGATGCTTCGCGGCTCTGTTCCATTGAGGCGTCCGGGGACCGGGAGGGTCGGTTATCCATGGGCCGGTATACGCGATGCCGAAGCTGATCATGATCGGACTGCTGCTGATCATTGTCATGCTGATCATCTGGGTGATCTGGGGTGAGCTGATCGTCGGTCGCGTGCGGCGTCGGCGGCCGCTAGACGACATGGACTTGCGGGGCCGCTGAGTGCCAGGCCCGCCCGCCAGCGTCCCAGCGAGCGGACCGACGGTGCTCGTCGCCGACGACGAGCGCAACATCGTTCAGCTCGCCAGCTTGTATCTGGGCAATGAAGGCTACCGCGTCGAAACGGCGGCAAACGGGCGCGAGGCACTGGACAAGGTAGCGCGGCGCCGTCCGATGCTCGTGGTCTTGGATCTGATGATGCCGGAGCTAGACGGATGGGAAGTCTGCAAGCAGCTCCGACGCGCAAGTGACGTGCCAATCATCATGCTGACCGCGCGCGGCGATGACGTAGACAAGGTCGTGGGCCTCGAGCTCGGGGCAGACGACTACATCACCAAGCCGTTCAATCCGCGCGAGTTGGTTGCGCGGGTGAAGGCCGTGCTCCGCCGCTATGAGGTCGGACGTGAGCCAATGCGTCCGCTCCACTTTGCCGACATCTCCGTCGATCAGGCCCGACGGGAATTCAAGATCGGAGGCCGCACTGTCGACCTGCGGCCGAAAGAGTTCGAGCTGCGGGCGACTCTCGCGGGCAGCCCCGGCGTGGTCTTCCAGCGCGAGCGCCTGCTCCAGGTGGTTTTGGGGTTACGACTACTTTGGCGACTCGCGCACGATCGACGTGCATGTAACGTGGCTCCGCGAAAAGCTCGCCGAGAGCCAGGCCCGGATCCAAACGGTCTGGGGCATCGGCTACAAGCTTGTAGCCGCTGACCAGTTGCCAATCAAGCCGTCCGCTGGGCGAAGGATCAAGGACAGATGAGGCATTGGGCGGCATGGTCGCTCCGTTGGCGCCTCATCGCGGCGTTTGCCTTGATCATCTTCCTGACTCTGCTGCTGGTCCTCGTCGGCCTGTTGTTTGTGCTGCGCCAGTACCAGGAGCAGCGTGAGATGATCCGCCTCGGAAGCCTGGTCGGGCCCGTATCCTTCCACGTGCGGGCGCTCGAGCAGCAAGGCGCGTCGGCCGGCGAGATCACGGAGTTTCTGGCCCGCGAGGCGGACGAGCTCGACGTTCGCATCGTCCTGGCCCGCGCCCAGGGCGCCATTTTCCACGACACTGAGGGCTCGCTCGTCGGCCAGCGAATCGATCTGCCGAGTGCGCCGCGCACAGGCGCATTGCGCCGAACTAGTCTGGCGGGCGCCGAGGGCGGTCAGGATGGGCGGCCCTTCTTCTTCGTTGCTAACGTTGGTGCCTCCCCGAACTCGCGGCTCGCCGAGTCGCCTGGTGGCAGACCGAGCGCCTACGTGGTGGCGCTTGCTTCGGAGCCCCAGACCATCCCGAGCGTTCTCCGCGAGATCGCCCCGCGGCTGCTGGTGCCAACGCTCCTGTCGCTCCTAGCGTCGATCGGCGTGGCCTGGGTGCTGGCGCAGTCGATCGCCCACCCGCTGGCACGGGTGACCCGGGCCGCTGAGGAGATCTCCCGCGGCCGCTATGATCAGGTGATCCCGGCGCATGGGGCTGATGAGGTCGGCCGCCTTACCCTGGCGTTCAACCTCATGGCGCGCGAAGTAGCACGCTCGCAGCGGACCATGCGTGACTTCGTGGCCAACGTGTCGCACGACCTGCGGACACCTCTCACCTCGATCCAGGGGTTTTCGCGGGCGATGGGGGACGGCTCACTGCGCGAGGCTGGCGACTACGCGGAGGCCGGGCGGATCATCATCGAAGAGACGGAGCGCATGCAGCGCCTGGTCGAGGACCTGCTGGAGCTGAGCGCGATCGATGCTGGCCGAGTCGCCCTTGAGCTTGCGCCAGTGGATCTCGCAGCACTGGTCAACCGCGCCGCCGACCGCACCGAGCGGTCAGCCTGCGTGGGAGGGGTTGGAATACGCCGCCGCATCGGCGCGACGCCGATCGTGCTGGCAGACGCCCGGCGGCTTGAGCGCGTCCTCGACAATGTGCTGGCGAATGCTGTCAAGCACACGCAGACCGGCGGCCTGATCACGCTCGCCGTAAAGCACTTGCCCGATCGGCCCGGCGTGGAGGAGTCCAATCACACGGTAGCGACGGTATCGATACACAACACCGGCTCAACAATCCCTCCCGAGGAGCTTGACCGCGTGTTCGAGCGATTCTACCGTCTCGACAAGTCGCGGAGCGTGGCCGGCGAGGGCGTTGGTCATGGCCTTGGGCTGAGCATCGCAAGGGAGATCGTCCAGACCCACGGTGGGCGGATCGTGGCTCGGAGCTCACCCGAGGACGGGACCGAGCTGACTCTCGAGATTCCCTCGCTTGACTCAGGGTGCGAGGCTGGTCTACGATCCGACCCGATCGCGGTGGGTGATGCGGCCATCTCCTCGCGTCGTAACCAGACGCCGATCGAGTCGTTGGTGAGTACGAAAACCGCGTGAGGGATCGGCCATCCCCGCAACCCCAGCGCGCCGTTGACCAGGAGATGGGCAGCGGGATAGGGGTCGGCCAAACCCCGACAGCTATGCCAACTCCCGGAGCGTACGATTTTCCTTTCTCCCGCGCTGACTCGACACCCGCTTCGACTCGTTGTGCTGGCCTTGGCGGCAGCGTTTTCGATCGTCTTTCCCGCCTTCGCCGCGGCCGCCGAGGACGGCGGGCTCTCGGGGCTCGTGACGGCTCCGAATGGACGCGGTGTGGCGAACGCCGAGGTGCGGGCGACGCGCGAGGGAAGGTCGCACACGCGCAGGACGGGCGCGGACGGCCGATTCAGCTTCAGTAGCCTTCCGACTGGCCGTTACTCGGTGAGCGTCGACCCGCCAGTTGGATTTAAGCTCGCCGGTGACGGTGCGCGCACCGTCAGCGTGCAGGACGGTAGGACCGCCGGCGGGGTCAACTTCACGCTGGCGCCGATCGCGGAACCGACTCCGACACCCGCGGCTACTCCCACCGCCGTGCCGACCCTTGCGCCGGCCAGTCTAGCCCAGACCAATGCGGGGCGGGACTCCGCGCAGGCGAAACCCGCTGCCAGCCCGACGACAACAGCCACCCGGGCGGCACTATTCGCCACGCCCGTGCCGCCCTCCCCAGCCCCCAGCCCGACGGCGCAAGGCGCGAGCGGGGGGACCCCGGTGAGCAGTTCCGCTGAAGCGCCGTTGCCGACGTCGCCCGCCGCGTCGCCAGTGGTGGCCAACTCGGTGGTGAGTTCCGGGGGCGGGTCCATCTTTGCACCCGCGTTGCCGGTGGAGCCTCAGGCTGGCGTCGATTCGCAATCCACTGATGACATCCTCGCGGGACGCGGGTTGCACTGGCAAGGTGGCGGCATACGCGCCAATGTGGCCGCCGAAGCCGCGCCCACATCCGAGACAGCAGCCGTCGCGGCCGCGATCCCCAATCCGGCTGCTCGCGCCTCCCAACCGCGGCGGGTCGTGACGAGCTTTGAGGCGCTGCGCGCGACAGCGGGGCGGTTGTCCGCGGCGCAGATTCGCACATGGGCGGACGCATCATCCTTCTGGCTCGGCGTGCCATTCCGCACCCAGATCGACGGCAGCGAGTATGCGTACGTCAACTGTGGTCCCGCCTCTCTATCGATGGCGATGTTGGCGTTCGGGGTGCAGGTCGATCCACCGGCGCTCCGAGATTACGTGAACTACCTGTCCGGCGATTACAGCCCCGACGATGGAACGAGCCTGGACGTGCTCTCGCGCGTTGCGCGCGAGGCCGGTCTAAGCACCTTTGGGCTGTACAGCGGGGGCAGCTACCGGCGCTGGACGATAGAGACTGTCCGCGAGCACATCCGGGCTGGACAGCCGGTGATCACGCTGGTCAAGTACCGCAGCTTGCCAGGACACGGCTCGTCGCTGGCGGAGTTCGATCATTACATCGTCATCACCGGACTCAGCGGCAACGATCTGATCTACAATGACGCGGCCTTCGCTTCGGAGTACGGCTTCAATCTCCTGATCAGCCCCGAAGATCTGGAGCGTGCCTGGAGCTACAGCTCGATCTCGAACCATGCCGTGGCGATTGGGCTCGGGACGGGGACGCGTGCGCTGGACGGCGTCCCGAGCGCCCTGACCGCCGACAGCCTGGCGCTCGATCCCGACCCGGGCCGGGACACACTTGAACCCCCACTCGGCATGCTTCCGGGCGCCGCCGCTCAGTGGCTGCGCGAGCGCGTCCTGGCCGAACGAGGGGCCGGTGCGCCAGATCAGACTGGCGGCGCTGGGCGCGATGGGAGCAACCATGCGGGAGACGCAGGTTCGGTGTTGCCGAAATTTGCCAAAGCGTCCCCGGTCGAGGCGGAGCCGCCACCGAGCGGCCGCGGGAACGTGGTGACGGCACCCAAGTAGGCGGCGAGCGCGCCGGCGCGTAGGGCCGCGGTGGCGGCGAGTACGCGAGGGACGCGGAGGTCCGAGATGCTCTGGTGCAACTCGACTGTGGCCGTCGCCGTCCTACTGATCCCCACCGCGTAGTTGCCCCAGTACGACCAACCCCAGCGACCGGCCGCTGGCTTGGTCTAGGGTTGTCCGGGCAAGGGCTCGGCGGGTGCATGGCGCAGCCGGGCCATGTCAAGCCCAGCCCGCCTCGCTTCGAGCGCTAGCTCGAGGCTCTTCTCGACCAGCGCTCGCACGAACGGGTGTCGTGTCGAAGGTCCATCCTCGATCGGGAACGCCGCGGCGACCGCCTGACGCGCGGCGCGCTCGCGGCCGGTTTGCCAAAACACCCACGCCACCTCTTCGAGACGGCGCCGTACCGCGCGCCGCCGCTCCGGAGTGAATAGCGCTTCGATCGCCGCGTCTACGATGCGACGCTCGCGTACCTCACGTGGCTCCCCGCTGAGCACGATCCGACTCTCGCGGAGGCGCTGCAGCTCCAGGGCACGCGTGGTGACGGCCTCTTCATCGAAGTACCAATCTTTCATCTCCTCCTCGACCAGCAGGCGCGGTGACTCTTCGAACAGGTTAGGCATCAACAGGGCCTGCCCACGGCTGACCTGCGTGTGGATCAGGGCGTCGGTTGGCGGCGGCGGCAGTTCGCCGAGGTCGCGGCGATGGAGCTGGAGCTCGGTCGGTATAGGCGTGCCATGCTTAGGATTGTGGGCCAGGGCCTCGGAGATCAGCGCCAGGGCATACTGCACGGGAAGCGACACCAGGAGCATATCCCCACGCTCGCGCCAGCTCCGCAGCGTCTGCTGAAACTTCTTGCGTGTGGTCTCCCGGTACGACGCATCGCTCACCCCGACGCTATCGTTCAGGATCAACCCGAAGACGACCACGCCGCCGGACGGGCGCTCCAGGCTCAGCCAGACGCCACGGCTGCCGTTGCCGTCGGGCGGCGTGGCGTGCGCCTCGCCGGAGTGGGCGACCTCAAGCGTGGCGTCCCGGACAGGCTCCGACACCGCGGCGAGCCGCGGATCAGCGACCTTCACGCCGGTTGCTCGCAGGCGGTGGAGTCCTCGGCGAGCGGCCTTGCGCAGCGCCTTGTCCGGTGCTTGTGCGGCGACACTGGCCAGAATGCGCCCGGCCGCCTCGCCGCGGTTCGCGCCGAGAGCGTCGACCAGCGCCAGGACGCCACCGGGTGTCGACGCGCCGAGCTTCGCAAGGCGAGCGAGTGGATTCTCCTCCGGTCCGAGGGTCAGCAGGTCCTGTAGCCGCGCGGCTACTTGTGCGCGGTGCGCCGCGACCGACGTTTCCTCCGGCGAGGACTGCAGCCCGGCGGGGTCGGGTGACTCGACCATCCAGAGCATCGTACACGGTCTGATCGAACGGCGGGGTCGCGGGACTGCCGACCCGAGGACGTATGGGCCCGGCTCGGACTTTCTACTGGCTGAGGCCCTCGCGCGCGAGGATCGCGACGCCGCTGACTTCAGCGCGACCTTCGAGCGCCCCGTGTCGAAGCGAACGGTCCGAGCCGGCAGGTCGAAGGCTCGGCTTCGCGCCAACTCAAACGCGGGACCGAGGAGTTGGACTCCCATCGCCATCGCGACGCCACCGCCAAGGACGATCACGTCCGGGTTGAAGATGTTGAGGAAGCTGGCCAGGCCGACGCCCAGATAGTGAGAAGCCGTGCCGACGATCTCAATGGCCGCGGCGTCGCCGGCGTCGGCGGCGTCATGGACGTCGATGGCGGTGACCTCGCCGCGCTCGGCGGCGCGTGTCAGGCGCTCGGAGCGGCCGGCCATGGCGGCCCGTTGCCCCATCTGGCCGATCGCCGTGCCCGAGGCCATTACTTCCAGGCAGCCGCGCATTCCACAGGTGTGCAGCGGGCCCTGCTCGTCGACCGTCACGTGGCCTAGCTCGCCGGCGCTCCCGTCGGCGCCGCGATATATCCGTCCGTTGAGGATCAGGCCTCCGCCAATGCCGGTGCTCACGGTGAGATAGATGAGGTGCCGCGCACCCTGGCCGGCGCCGTGACGCAGCTCGCCGAGCGCAGCGGCGTTTGCGTCGTTTTCCAGAATTGCGGGCAGTCCCAGCCGCGCCTCGATCAGCGCAGCGAGAGGCACGGCCTCCCCGCCTGGCAGGTTTGGTGGTTGGAGAAGTACACCGCGGTCGAAATCGCACGGGCCGGGCGCCGAGATGCCGACCGCTGCGAGGCTGCCCTCGGGCAGCCCGCTCAGCGCGATCGCGTGCCGGGCTGACTCGGTCATCTGCTCGAGCACCGCGTCGCGGCCCTTGTCCGCCGTGGTTGGGCGGCGATCCTCGGCGACGATGTTCCCCGTGGCGGCGATGACCGCGGCGCGGATCTTGGTCCCACCCAGATCGATCGCGACGACCGGCGCGGTGCTCAAGCCCGTTCGCCATCGGCGCCGAGCACATGGACCCCCGACTCGCCGGCTACAAGGATGCGATTGACCAGGCCGATGAACAACCCGTGCTCGACCTCGCCGACGACGGCCTTGATGTCGTGAGCCAGTCGACTCGGCTCGGTGATAGGCCCGAAGTAACAGTCCAGGACGTACAGTCCGTCGTCGGTGATACGCGGCGCAGTCGCGGCTGAATTGGTGGGCCGGCGCTCGGCGCGGCATCCCAGTCGCTCCAGCCGCCCGGCCGTGGCCTGCCAGCCGAACTGGACTATGGCGACAGGCAACGGCTGGCGCTCGCCGAGCGTCTGGACCATCTTGCTGTCGTCAATGACGATGATTACGCGGTCGCTCGCCATGGCGACAACCTTCTCGCGCAGGAGTGCGCCCCCGCGGCCCTTGATAAGGGCCAGCGTTCGTGGCTCGGCCTCGTCTGCGCCATCGACCGTCAGGTCGAGACGCGGTTGGTCGTCGAGCGTCGTGAGTGGCACGCCAGCCGCTCGGGCCACCTGGGCGACGCGCTCTGAGGTCGCCACGCCGACGACACGGAGGCCCCGGCGAACATGCGCCCCCAACTCGACCACGAACAACTCGACCGTCGATCCGCTGCCGAGCCCGATGACCGTCCCGTCGCGCACGTCTGCCAGGGCCATTCGGGCCGCGGCCAGCTTGCGTGCGATCGTGGTCTCATCGCCGAGTCGCTCGTGTGGCGGCGGCATCGCGGGTCGGCCCCCAGTCGGGTCGCCGTCGGCCGGGTTCACGGCGCCTGCAACAGCCGAGCTACGAAGTCGAGAGATTCCTGGTAGATCCGGTCGGGTGCGAAGCCACCGAGCTCCTCGTGCAGCAGGTCAGCCTCGCTTAACTTCGGCAGATGGGCCCGACCTTCCAGCCGCGTCCCATCATCCTTGATTGTCCGCGCCTCGTCCTCACCGCAGTGCTGGACGGTGTAGGTCGCGCGCCGGTCCCCTTCGGCGGCGACGATCGTGACTGCACGAAGATCGGCCGCCCTAGAAGACGGATCGCCGGCCGGGACGCGGGTGATCTCGACCCGAACGGGACGTACGCCATCGAGCAGGTCAAAACGCCAGTAGCTCGGCTCGCGTGTGGTTGGCGGGTGTGGCTCCCAACCGAGACGAGTGCCGATCCATCCTAGGAGGAGCAGCGCCTGGCTCGCCTCGCCGCCGCGGTCGGCGGCGTACTCGATCGTCACGCGCTCGATTGAGTCGAGCAAACTCTGATCCTCGGGTGCGTCGAAGAATTCCGCCACCAGCAGGCGCCATGGCGTTAGCCGCGTCCAACTCAGGTCGGCGAAGGCGATGGACTGGTTCGCCACGCGAATGGCCGCGGCGAGTTGGGGCAGGGCGGCGACTGGGTCGGGGAAGCGGCTGGTGTCAAGGACGAGCCGATCGCTCGCGTCGACGACGTGATTAAAGAGGTCGCCGTCGAACTGCAGCTCCTCCGGCCACCAGGTCTGGACTGGCAGGCCTGGCAAGGCCAGAGTCTGGACCAGGCTCATCGTCTGGTGGAGGGCCATGGGCGAGGAGACTAAACGGATTTCCTCCCAATAACGGATTGCCTCACCCTCGTCCAAGCGTCGGCTGTGGCTGGCTAGCCGCGCTCGCGGCTCGGACACTCGCTCATCGGCAAGCAGCAGTAGCGCGCGGCACGGATGACTATCGGCCAGACGGTCGAGCAGCTCGGACACCGCATCGGCGTTGGCGTCGTCGGCAACCGGCACAAGCACCGTCATGCTCGCCGCGCGTACGATCGAGCCACCAATCGCGCCGGCCTCGGCCAGCCGCCATAGTTCGTGTAGACCGGCCTCGATGGCGCGGACATCCGCGGCAGTCACCTGGCTCACCAGGCACAGCCCGCCCGTCTCGCTGCCGACGGTCATGACAGACCCCCAGAAAGCTGCTCGACCGCGAGGGTGCAGGGCGGCGTGGCCGTTGCCACGAACGATCTTACGGGGGTGAGAAGTGCCCGCGCTTCGCCCAGGACGACGGCAACAGTGCCCGCCGCGAATCGGAAGGTAGCGAAGCGGTGCATGGCTACAGGCGTGCCCAGGCGCGACCGTCGCGTGCGATCAGGTCCCGCGCGGAGCGCGGGCCGGGGGTGCCTGCCTCGTAGTTTGGAAACTCGGGCGGTGGCAGATGGCGCCAGCCCTCAAGGATCGAGGTGACGATCGTCCAGGCGGCCTCAGTTTCGTCGCGGCGGGTGAAGAGTGTTGAATCACCCTGCATGGCATCCAGGATCAATCGCTCGTACGCCTCGGCCGCTTGGTGCCCGAACGCCGCGCCGAATCGAAAGTCCATCATCACCGAGCGGATCTCCATACCAGGGCCGGGCACCTTGGTCCCGAAGCGCACACCGATGCCTTCATCGGGCTGGATCCGGAGGGTCAAGACGTTCGGGTGGTGCCACGAAGCGTCGCCCTGGCCGAACAGGCGTTGCGGCGTCGGCTTGAAGCGAATCGTGACCTGGGAGGCGCGCTTTGGCAGTCGCTTACCGTGGCGGAGGTAGAAGGGCACTCCGCCCCAGCGCCAGCTGTCGACGAGCAGCTTGAGCGCCACGTAGGTCTCGACGTTGGACTGCGGACTGACTCGCTCCTCCTCACGGTAACCGGCGACTGGGTGACCATTGACGGCACCCGGCCCGTACTGGCCGCGGACGGTTCGGCGGGCAACTTCAGCAGTGTTCAGCGGGTGGATTGCTCGGAGGACCTTGACCTTCTCGTCGCGCACGGCGCTAGCGTCAAGGGCGACCGGCGGCTCCATCGCGACAAGCGAGAGGACCTGAAGCATATGGTTGGCGACCATGTCCCGGAGGGCGCCCGACTCTTCGTAGTAGGGCCCGCGACCCTCGATGCCGATCGACTCGGCGACCGTGATCTGGATGTGGTCGATGTGGTCGCGATTCCAGACCGCCTCGAACATGCTGTTGGCGAAGCGGAAGGCCATGATGTTCTGGACGGTCTCCTTTCCGAGGTAGTGGTCGATCCGGTAGACCTGGTGTTCGCTGAAGACCCGCGCAAGCTGCTCATTCAACTCGCGCGCGGTTGCCAGGTCCCGCCCGAACGGCTTCTCGACGACGATTCGCGACCACCCTCCCGAGCGGCCGTTGCTGCGACGCTCGACCAGACCGCACCTGCCGAGGTGCTCGATAATTGTCGGGAACGCCGTTGGGGCAGTGGCCAGGTAGAACAGGAGGTTGCCGCGCGTGCCGCGGGCGGCGTCGAGCTCGGTGCAGACCTGCTCGAGCCGCACGTAGCCGGCCGGATCATCGAACGACGATCGGACGTAGCGGATCCCCTCGCCATACTGCTCGGCGACAGAGGGTCGGAAGGGCTGCGTTCGCGAATACGTGCTGGCGGCCTGGAGCATATCTTCACGGAAGCGCTCGTCCGTCATATCGCGCCGAGCAAAGCCCACGAGGGACGATCCGGCGGGTAGGCGGCGATCGACCGCGAGATTGTAGAGCCCGGGCATGAGCTTGCGACGCGTCAGGTCGCCAGTCGCGCCGAAAATGACGACGACGCACGGCTCCGCCGTCGCCTCAGTGCGGAGCCCCTCGCGGAGCGGGTTGGTCTGAGCCAGCAGCGTGCTCATCAGAGCCTCCGGCTAACTATGACCCACGGCGTAGCAAGCCACCAACCTTGCGCTCCGGTGGCCGCGGCCTTCGAGCCGCTCCACGCCGCGAGACTAGCCCGCCTTCCGACTACTCCTACAATGCGTGAGTGGCCATCCCGTCAGCCGCGGCCGATGAAGGCTTGTTGGATTGGAAGGACCGTGGCTTCGAGCATGGTGACGTGGGGCGGAAGCAGGGCCATCCAGACGGCAGCCTGAGCGAGCTCGTCGACAGACATCATTGGCTCTTGCGCGTTGACGCCCTCGCCGCGCTGGTTGCGCTCGATGAGCGTGTTGCCAGGGTACAAGCAGCTCGCGGCGATGCCGTGATCGCGGCCCTCGAGTGCCGTCACCTGGGTCAGCCCCCAGACGCCATGCTTGCTGGCGCTGTACGCCGCCGAGTTTGGGCGGACGCGCTGGGCCGAGATGCTTGCGACATTGATGATTCGACCGCCACCCTGACGCTTCATGATCCGCATGGCGACCCGGGTGCAGAGGAACGGCGCTGTCAGGTTGACACCGATTACCCGGTTCCACGCCTCGGTTGGGAACTCGTCGAGCGGCGCGCCATCGAATGCGCCAGCGTTGTTGACCAGGATGTCGAGGCGGCCGAAGCGGTCCATCGCCCCCTGAAACAGCCGATCGACGTGCGTCTCGTCGCTGACGTCGCCGGCGATTGGGATGACCGTCACGCCCGCTCCCGAGAGCTCGGCCGCGGTGCGTTCAAGGTCCTCGGCGCCGCGCGCCGTTATGACAAGGGACGCACCCTCGCGAGCCAGGCCCCTTGCAATGCCTTTCCCGATGCCGCGGTTTGCACCGGTCACCAGCGCGATCTTGCCATCCAATCCACCCATGGGTCCTCCGTTGGTGCCAACCGTCGGCGGCGCGCGCGTCGCCTCTGCCGTGGACTACCGATCTGGGCCACCTGTGGCTCGTCTATTGCCGGTCGACGTGATCCCTCGTCCTTCAGCCTACGATGAGATTCTGATCTGGCCTAACTGTTGCCTCGCCATCGATCGCAAGAATGCTAGGTCATTCGACAGGTCGATGAACTGGAAACCTTCGGCAATCCAGCGGTTGGCCGCGTTGACGTCGCCCACTGGAATGCCGGCCGGCTTGCCGACATTCCGGCAGCCTACCAGGACCTGGCGAACCATCGCCTCGTGCTCGGAGTTGCCCTCGATCTGATCGCGCCCCAGTCCCATGGCCAGGCCGAGGTCGGCGGTCCCGATGAGTGCAACGTCGACGCCCTCGACGGCCATGATCTGCTCGATGTTCGCGACGCCCTCCTGATCCTCGATCATGACGACCAGCATGAGCTCGTCGTCCGCGCGGGCGAAGTAGTCGCCCAGCGTCGCGGCCCGAACGCTGCCCATGGAGCGTTCGCCGATCGGCGGGTAGCGTACGGCACGCGCCAGCGTCTCGGCCGTAATGCGAGTACTGACGTGGGGGACGACGACGCCGAAGGCGCCGGCATCCAGGATTCGGGCCAGAACCTCAGGATTGTGCGACCATGACCGGGCGAGCGGCACAGCCCCTCGCGCCTCGATCGCCCGAAACGCGTTCGTCAACTCGCCGATCCCCCACGGAGCGTGCTCGGCATCGACGGTCAGCCACTCGAAGCCCTCGGCGGCCATCGCCTCGGCGGCCAGCGGCGACGCCAGGTTGAGCCAGGATCCTACGGACACCTGACCTGCACGGAGCTTGGCCTTGACGGGATTATTGAGCTGCCTCATCGTCCGCGTTCCTCCGGTTACCCTACGAAGGACAAACGAAGTCGCCGTTCTTCGAGCGACATGGGTGGGCCGCGCTCAGGCACAGACGAGCTAGTGTAGCAGGGCCTAGGGTCGAGGTCCGCTCAGGCGAATACCAAGCGGAATGCTGAGCGCGACCAGCCCCCCAGCCACGATTGCGCCTGCGAGGCCCGGGGCGAAGCTGCCGGCCGAGTCGTGGACGACCGCCGTCAGCCACGGGCCGAGAAACCCACCCACTCCATAGCCGAGGTCGAGTATGCCGGTCATTCGGCCGAGCTTCGCTCCGGCGAAGACGCGCGTCTGGGCCGAGCCGAGCGCGACCCCGAGCACCCCGCGCCCGGCGCCGCCGGCGACGATGAACGGAACCAGGAGCCAGGCCGCCGCCGGCGTGCTCGCGACGAGTGCGAAGGTGCCGATCCCGAACAGGGCGGTGGTCAGCATCAAGACCCGCTCCCGGCGCCAACGTTCCAGCAGCCATCCGCCGGCCACGCCCCCCACCGCGATCAAGGCTCCGCAGGCGCCGGCGGCCGTTGCCGCGACGATCGGCGGAAAGCCCGCCTCGATGAGGTGTGCGACCTGGTGGGTCGGCAAGAGCAACAGCGATCCGAGAGCGGCGTTGCTGACGAAGAAAACAGCGAATGAGAAGGATCGCACACCAGGCACCTCGGAGCGTGCAGAGTCCCTCCGCTCGGACGCGGTTTCCCGCCCAGGGGCGAACAGCAGCACCATCGGCAGCAGGCCGAAGCCCACAAGGCCCGCAACAGTGAGTGCCGCCACGCGCCAGCCGGCTAGGTCGACCACGCTCTGCACGGCCGGGCTGACCACCAGTGCGCCGATTCCCATGCCCGTTGAGGCGATGCCAAATGCCGCGGGGAAGCGCGTATTGGCCCGCATCGACAGCATCTTAATGATCGTGATGAAGCCGGTGGCCGCGGAGCCGAAGCCGGTCACCAGAATGTAGGCCAGGTAGAGATGGCTCAACTCTGTCGACGCCGCGACGCCGACCATTCCGACGACCAGGCACGCACAGCCGCCGAGCATCGTCCACCGGCAGCCGAGACGGTCGACGAGCATTCCGACCCCCAGGGCGGCTGGTCCGTAGACGAGTAGCCCGGCCGAGAAGGCACCGGTCACCTCCGGCGCGGACCAGCCAACATCAGCGACGATCGCCGGGTACAGCACGCCGAACGAGGTTCTGCCACCCATGACAGTGAACATCGCCGCGAACGCTAAGCCGACGACCGACCGGGGCAGCGGCGGGCGCGCGGGCGAGGTCGGCAGAGGCGGCGCGGCCGCGGGCTACTCCGAGTCTTCGCCCTCTTGGCGGGCGGACAGGCGATCGAATATCTCCAGGTACGCAACGGTGATGACCGGGTCGAACTGGGTCCCACGGCTGCGGGCGACCTCGTCGCGAGCAAAGTCCCAGCTCCGCGCGGCGCGATACGGGCGGTCGACGGTGATCGCGTCGACCGTATCGGCTACCGCGAACAGCCGAGCGCCGAAAGGGATCGCCTGGCCGGCGATGCCGAGCGGGTAGCCGCCACCGTCGAAGCGTTCGTGGTGGAAGCGTACGATCGCCAGCGCCTGACTCAAGAACGGGATCGTTCGGAGCATGTCGTAGCCGAGCTCCGGATGCTGAAGCATGAGCTGCCACTCACTGGGCAGCAGTGGCGCGGGCTTCAGCAGGACGGCGTCTGGGACGCCGATCTTGCCGACGTCGTGCAGCAGCGAGCCCCACTGAATCTGCTCCAGCTCGTCAGGCTCACACCCCATGTGCCGGGCGGCGGCCAGCGTGTAGCGCGTCACGCGGCTGCAGTGTCCCTGGGTTGCGGTGTCCCGCAACTCTAGGGCGGTGGCCAGGGCCTCGATGGTCGAAAGGTAGGACGTGCGCAGTTCGGCGTGGGCGCGGCGGAGCTGACGCATCGACTGATTCAGATCGCTGGCGTAGAGCATGAGTTGAGCGCGAGTCATGTGCCCGGCTGGCGTCGTCGAATTCTCGACGCCCGGCGTTTGCATCTCGGTTGGGGCTTGCCAGCCCCGAGCCGCTGCTTTCGACCGCGGCTTCCTGGCCAGCATCGCGCGAATCTTCTGCTCCAACGCGAGAGGGCTGAATGGCTTGGTCAGGAAGTCGTCAACACCCGCGGCGTACGCGCTGTCGCGGAGTGCATCGCCACCCTGACCGGTCAGCATGACGATCGCGGTCTGCTCCGTGGCTGACTCGGCCCGCAGTGCGCGGCAGACCTCAACTCCGCTGAGCTCCGGCATCTGGTAGTCCAGCAGCACGACGTCAGGTTGGACCTCGCGCGCGACCTTGATCGCGTCGCGACCGTCCTTCGCGTAGCAGAGCTGGAAGTCGTCACCGTCCAGAGTAATGCCAACAAGCTGCTGGATGCGCCGGTCGTCGTCGGCAAGGAGAATGCATGCCCTGGAGGAGTCCAAAGATCCCGCTCCCGCGCTTGAGCACCGCCAGGCTGGACTGAGTCGTCGTGCCACAGGCAATCAGGGCAGGTGCAGCGATAGCCGGTGTGCAAGCGCATTGTAGCGTTCAGAGCGCCCGCCGGTCGCGACCGCGTGGCGTGCCGCGGAGCGGCTCCCCAGGACCACCAGCAGCTGGCGCGCGCGTGTCACCGCCGTGTAGAGCAGATCTCGCCGAAGCATGGGCCCGTAGAGCGGGTGCAGTGGGAGAACGACGGCGGGGAACTCGGAACCCTGAGCGCGGTGGACCGACAGCGCGTAGGCGTGCAGCAACTGCTCCACTTCGGTCGCGTCGAACTCGACGCATCGGCCGTCATCGAGCGCAACGACGGCCGCGCGAGCGGGGCTCTTGACGTCGACGATGGTGCCGGCATCGCCGTTGAATACGTCCAGTCGGTAGTTATTTCGGATGGCGAGGACGCGGTCGCCAACACGGAGCGTCCGGCCGGCGAGCGGCCATTCGGAAGTCGTCTCGGTCCCGGGATTGAACGCCGCCTGGAGGCGTTCGTTGAGGGCGGCGGCACCGAGCGTCCCGCGGTGCATCGGTGCGAGGACCTGGATATCGCGGAAGGGGTCTAGCCTGTACCGCTCCGGTAGCCTGCGGACGGCGATGTCGACGACCAGCCGTGCCAACTCCTCTGGATCGTCCTCTTCGATGAAGTAGGCATCGCGGTGCCCTACAAAGTCCGGGGGCTCGCCGCGGTTGATCCGGTGTGCGTTGAGGACGATCCCGCCACGCTCGGTCTGCCGAAAGATCGCCTCAAGGCGAGACACCTGGGCTATCTCGGAAGTGACGATCGAACGCAGGACTTCTCCGGGGCCCACGGGTGGAAGCTGATCGACGTCGCCCACCAGCAGCAGGTGGCCTCCTCGCGGCAGCGCTCGAATGAGCGCGTTGGCGAGCTGGAGGTCGAGCATCGACGCTTCGTCCACGACGATGAGATCGGCGGGCAGCGGGCGGTCGGCGTGATAGGTTGTCTCGCCCCCGGGACGCAGCCCGAGCAGCCGATGGAGCGTGACGGCGGAACGTCCCGTCGCGTCGCCTAGCCGCCGTGCCGCTTTGCCGGTCGGGGCGGCCAGCAGGTACGTGCGTTGCTTCGCCTCGAGTAAAGTTACGAGCCCGCGGATCGCGGTGGTCTTGCCCGTGCCGGGGCCGCCCGTGATGACCGCCAGCTTAGACGTGAGCGCACGCTGCAAAGCAATCTGCTGGACCGCCGACAGGCGTCGGCCGCCGCGCGACTCGAGGTACCCAAAGGCTCGATCCCAGTCCACCGTGCGGAAGGCGGCCAGGCGGTCGGCTGGCTCGTCGATCATCGTGCGCAAGCGGCGCGCGACGGCCGACTCGGCGCCGAAGAACGGCGGGAGGTAGACAGCCCTCGCATCGGGCAGGTCGTCGATGACGATGTCGCCCCGATCCTGGCGGAGCGTCGCCAGCGCTTGCCGAAGCAGTCCGGGACGTGCTCCCAGGACCTGCCGCCCTCGCCGCAGCAGCTCCGCTTCGGGAAGGAAGACGTGCCCATCACCGGCAGCCTGCCAGAGGACGTGGACCAGCCCGGCCTGGAGGCGATCCCCCGCATCGGGCGGATGGCCTAGGCGGGTCGCGATCGCATCAGCGGTGCGAAAGCCAATCCCATCGACCTTGCGGGCGAGGTCGTAAGGATGCTCCTGCACCACCTGAGCTGCCCGGTCGGCGTAGGTCTGGTAGATGCGCGCGGCCAGGCCGGCGGAGATGCCAAGATCGGCCAACTGGACCATGACGCCGCGGATGCTCCGATGTTCGATCCAGGCCCGAGTAATTGCGCACCTGCGTCTTCCGCCAAGGCCGGACACCTCGGTCAGTCGCTCAGGCGACTGGTCGATCACCTCAAGTGTCTGGATCCCGAACCGCTCCACGATCCGCTCGGCGAGTGCCGGGCCAACGCCCGGGATCAGGCCGGATCCGAGATAGGCACGGATCCCGCTGACCGTGGCCGGCAGCACCGCCCTGCAGTCGCTGGCGACGAAGCGCCGACCGTGGACCGGGTGGGACTCCCAATTGCCGGAAACACGGACGGTCTCGCCGGGGGAAAGGCGGCTGAGGCGGCCGACCAGTACGAAGAGGTTGCCGCCAGTGCTGGGCGCGACGCTGGCCACGACGAAGCCGGTGTCCTCGCGGTAGTAGGTGACGCGCTTGACGGTGCCCTCAATGGTCGTCTCCGGGACAGAGGCGTTGAGAGTTTCTGCGACTCGGATCGCCGCCGGAGGCTGCGGAATATGGGACCGGGGCCGGGCCATCATCTACCGCCGCGGGTCGCGTTCTACTGGTCTGGGCCATCAGCCGAGGCCACATGCCGTCTGGCATCGCACCCGTAGGCGCCTATAATGGTATGCGAAACTCACTCGAGGACAGGCCATGTCGAACTCCGAAAGTGACGAGCGCAGTCGCGCGATCATCGACGGCATCGAGGCGATCGATCCGCGCTACGTGCTCCACCTTCCGAGCAGCACGCTAGTCAAGATCATCGATCACGTCAACGCTCGCGCGAATACGGTTGCCTTTCCGATCCCGCGCGAAGAGGAGGGCGTCGGCATACTCGCCGGGCTCGAGCTTGCGGGAGCGCGGGCGATCGCGATCGTGCAGGACAACGGCATTGGCAACCTGCTGACCGCGCTCACGACGTTCCCCGTGGCCTACCATATTCCGCAGTTCTACATCGTCTCGCAACGTGGTGGACTCGGTGAGTACAACTCGATGATTCACGTCATCTGCGAGAAGGTCGAACCGATCCTGGACGCGGCCGACGTCCGTTACTTCAAACTCGATGGGCGAGTGCCGATGGAACAGTGGACACCGACTGTGACCAAGGCCTACGAGTACAGCCGCCTCACCCACCGCCCGGTGATGCTGCTTGTCAACCTGATGGGAGGCTGAGCGTGGGCGAATTGAACCGGATGGAAGCGCTCCGCCTGATCGACGAGATCTTTCCGGACGACCCCGTGGTGGTCAATGTCGGCGCGGCAATCCGTGAAATGGTCGCAGCGGTCGGCGCCAAGCCGAACCACCTGCATATCCTCGATTCAATGGGCCTGCCACCTGCGATCGGCCTGGGCCTGAGCCTGGGACTGGCGGAGTCGCGGTTCAACAAGGTGGTCACGGTCGAGGGGGACGGAGGGCTGCTGATGGGGTTCTCGGCCCTGTCGACCATCGGCATGCTGAAGCCCGAAAAGATGGTCCTGGTCATCCTGGACAACGGAACGTATGGCTCGACCGGGGGGCAACCGACGGCGGCTGCCTGCACTGACTTCGTTGGCGTGGCCCGCGCCTGCGGCATGGAGGCCCACGACGTCGAAGGCGGCGACGACCTGCGGCGCGCGCTGGAGCAGGCAAAGGAGGTGAGGACTCCTCTGTTGATCCGCGCGCGCATCGGGCCCAAGACCGAGAAGACCGACTACTTTCTCCACGATCCCGCAATCCTCGCCGACACGTTCCGCCGCTATCTGAAGAGGACCGGCTGACCGGTCTGACCAGTCGAAGATGGAGCCGCTTCAGGCGTTCGCCGAGCTGCTGCGGCGCAACGACGCGGAGATCCCACTCGATAGAGCCGCGCTGCTGTTCGCAGCGGTCGAGTACGAGGGGCTGGACGTGGACGCATACCTGGGCCGCCTGAACGCGATGGCCTCCGGGCTGCGTGGACGGGTAAGCTCCGAACACTCGCCGGGGCGTGCAGTCGCCGCCATGAACAGCTACCTCTTCGACGAGCAGGGCTTCGGCGGCAATGCCTTGAGCTACTATGACCCACGCAACAGCTACCTGAATGAGGTCCTGGATCGTAGACTGGGTATTCCGATCTCACTCTCCGTACTCTATCTGGAGCTTGCCCGCCGAGTGGGCTTCCCGCTCGAGGGTGTCGGCATGGCGGGACACTTTCTGCTCCGCTATCCCGACCCGACTCAGCCGATCCTCGTGGACGCCTTCAACCAGGGTGCAATCGTGACCGAGGAGGCGTGCCGTCAGCGGCTGCGGGGCCTGTTTGGCGATGAGCTGCCGCTGACGGCGGCAATGCTCGAGCCGGTCGGCACGCGCGCCATCCTGTTCAGGATGCTGAACAATCTGAAGGGGATCTACGCGCAGCACGAGGACCTCGCGCTGGCTGCGCGGACGGTGGATCTGATGCTGCTGGTCGAGCCGTCCGCGGTCGGCGAGTACCGCGACCGGGGTCTTCTGCGGTTCCGTGCGGCCGATCTCCGTGGCGCCCGATCTGACCTGGAGCGCTATCTCGAGGTCCGGTCAGATGCGCCTGACGCGGCCCGCATTCGCGAGCACATCGCGCTGATCGACCGCCTTGACGCCATGAAGAATTAGTAAGCCGGATGGCCGATCAGGCGCCGCTTTTTACTCCGACGACCATCGACCACTTCAGTCGGCCCCGGAATCTCGGCCGCCTGGACGATGCGAATGGTGTCGGACGGATCGACGATCGCACGACCGACAACCTGGTCACGATCTATGTGAAGCTGGAACGGGGATGGGTGGTCGAGGCGCGCTTCCGAACTTTTGGGTGCAGCGCGTGCGTTGCCGCGAGTAGCATCGCGACGGAGCTGGCGCGGGGCCGCTCAGTCCAGGACGCCGTGATGGTTGATGCCTCTCGGATCTCCGTGGCGCTCGGCGGTTTGCCAACAGGCAAGCAGCACTGCGCACACCTAGTCGCTCGCGCGCTGGGCGCGGCGTTGGCGATGGCACACCAACAGACCTCCTAGCGGCGCGCGATGCGGGCCCCTACGTAGGGGCTCTTGGTTGCCCGGGCGGCTACGACTCGACGGGGTAGCCGCGCAACCGCCAGGCGGCCATGCCGCCCTCGAGGTTGTAGAGGTGGTCTTTCCCGAGCGCGGCGGCGACCTCGGCAGCCACGCCGCTGCGCTGGCCGACCTCGCAGACGAAGATGACGTTATCAGCGGTGACGTTCTGGGCGGGGGCAGTAATGATCTTGTTCAGCGGGACGAGCTGGGCCTGGGCGATGTGATCCTTCGCGTACTCCCAGGGCTCGCGGACGTCGACGACGGTGGCCTGGCCGCTGTCGATCAGCGCCTTGGCCTCCTCGGGTTGGATGCGACGGAACGGCTCCACGTACTCGGGCTGTTGGGCGGCCATCGCACGTCCCTCCTGTGATCGCGACTTCCTGCGAACCATACCGCCCTCCTCCAATCGCCGGCAACAAGGCGAGCCCGCCCTGCGCGGCTTGGCCCCGCCACGGGATCGATTGCTCTCCTGGTGGTGGGTTGCTAGAATGGCCGCCAGGGAGCGGTTATCGCCGTGTTCGTCATGCCCGCGGAGCCCATTCGGGTTCGATCCGCAAACCCTTCAAGCAAGTCAGATGTACTACACCCGCGAGGTGCTGCAGGTCGACGGGAAGCCGACTAGCGCGGCCGTCACCAATTTGGGCACCGTCCCCGATCCTGGGGCCAGACGGGGCGAGCAGCGTGAACGCTCAGATCCTCAGTCCGCTCATCATCCAGATCCTGAATGGCCTGGCCTTCAGCATGCTGCTGTTCCTGCTGGCCGCCGGGCTGTCGGTAATCTTTGGAATGATGGACTTTATCAACCTGGCCCACGGCGCGTTCTATATGCTCGGCGCGTACCTGGGCCTTACCGCGACCCAGCGGCTCGGCAACTTCTGGGTCGCCCTCATCGTGGTGCCGATCATTGTCGCGGCACTCGGCTTCGCTCTGGAGAAGATCTTGCTTCGGCCGCTGTACAAGCGCGGTCACCTGGACCAGGTGCTACTTACATTCGGGCTCGCGTTCGTTGTCACCGACATGATCCGTTGGATCTGGGGCGCCGACATCCGCTCGGTGCCGCAACCGCCGGAGCTGACCGGCGCGATCCCGCTGGGGATCACGGCATATCCGCGCTACCGCGGGTTTGTGATCGTCGCTGGACTGGTGCTGGCGGCGGCATTATGGGCGATCCAAGCGCGCACGCGGATCGGCGCCGTCATCCGCGCCGGGGTCGCCGACAAGGAGATGGTGGGCGGGCTCGGCATCAACATCAGCCTCGTGTTCGCCTGCGTCTTCGCCTTTGGCGTGGGGCTCGCGGCCCTGAGCGGCGTGATCGCCGGGCCCTTCCTCAGCCTGGCGCCGGGGATGGATGCCGAGCAGCTGATTCTATCGCTGATCGTCGTCGTGGTCGGCGGTATGGGCACCTTGAAAGGCGCGTTCTGGGGGTCGATCGTCGTCGGACTGGCCGACACATTCGGCAAGATCTACGTACCGGACTTTTCGTTGATGGTCATTTTCGCGATCATGGCCGCGATACTGCTGGTTCGACCGAACGGGCTTTTCGGACGGGCGGTCACGTAACGGACCTCGCGTCCGAAGGTCGGGGACTGATGGAATAAGGATAGCGGTGGCTATTCTCCGCGATCGTGAACTGACGGATTCAGCGGCGGTGGCACCCGCCGCTGCCGGCGCCGCCGTGGGCGGTGCGCAGACTCAGTCGCGTGCCAGCCGTCGCTCGACGCTGGTTAGTGGTCTGACCGTCCTCGCGACGCTGCTCGTCTTCCCATTCGTGGTGCCGTCGGTCTACCTGCAGAATGTGATCACCGAAGTGCTAATTTTTGGCATCTTCGCGATGAGTCTGGACCTGCTAATCGGCTACACTGGCCTGGTCTCCTTTGGGCACGCGGCGTTCTTTGGCGTCGCCGCCTACACTGCCGCGATCGTCGCCACCCGCTACTCGGATAACCTATTGGCAACGCTCGCCGCCGGGGTTGTCGCGGCCGGGTTACTGGCGGTGCCGACGGGCGGACTGGCGATCCGTTCCTCCGGAATCTACTTCCTGATGCTGACGCTGGCGTTCTCGCAGATCGTCTACGCGGCCGCCTGGAAGTGGACCTGGCTGACTGGCGGGTCGAACGGGCTGGCAGGCGTTCCACGCCCCAAGTTCGGGGGGTTCGACTTTTCATCGCCGGCGACGTTCTACTATCTCGTGCTAGTGTTCTTCGTCGCGACATTTCTTGCACTACGGCGGCTCGTCTCGTCACCGCTCGGTCACAGCTTCATCGGCGTGCGTGAGAACGAGTCGCGGATGCAGGCCATCGGCTACGATGTCTGGCGGATCAAGTTGGCGTCGTTCGTGATTGCCGGGCTGTTCGGGGGCCTGGCCGGCGCGTTGTTCTCGTACTACAACGGCTTCGTTTCTCCGCACGACGTGTACTGGTCGGTCTCAGGCCATGTCATGATCATGGTCATCATCGGAGGAGCGGGCACGCTTGTCGGGCCGGTGCTCGGGGCGGCGTTCTTCCTGATCGTCCAGAATGTCGTCAGCTCGCAGACCGATCGTTGGCCATTGATTATGGGCCTGGCCTTCATCTTCTTCGTCCTGGCCGCCCGTCGCGGGATCGTCGGCATGTACCTCGATGCAGTTGCCGTTGCGCGCGCCGCCGCCCGGAGATGACGGCGGCCGGTGACTGACCTGCTTCGCGTCGAGCACGTCGAGCGTCACTTCGGCGGCCTACGTGCGCTGAATGGCGTTGATCTGGCCGTGGCAACCCGGGAACGACTGGCGGTCATCGGCCCGAACGGCGCAGGTAAGACGACGCTGTTCAATGTGATCGCCGGCGAGCTGTCACCGACGTCGGGCCGTGTCCTGCTGGGAGGCGAGGACGTGACCCGGCGCCGGCCGGACCAGCGAGCCGTGCGGGGCCTGGGCCGAACGTTCCAGAAGAACAATCTGTTCCTCGGGCTCAGCGTCTTCGAGAACGTTCGCCTGGCCGTGCAACGGCGCCACGGGGTGAGCTGGAATGCGTTCTCGCCGGCGGCGTCGCACAGGACGGTGATGGCCGAGACAACCGAGCAACTCGACACCGTCCGGCTGCGGGATCGCGCGGGTGCCACGGTTCGCGAGCTTTCCTACGGCGAGCAGCGCCAGCTCGAAGTGGCCGTTGCGCTGGCTTGCCGCCCACGCCTGCTCCTGCTCGACGAGCCGACGGCCGGGATGTCTCCGGCTGAGACCGTCGGGATGATCGACCTGGTCAAGGGCTTGCCACCCGACTTGACATTGCTGATCATCGAGCACGACATGGACGTGGTGTTCGCCCTTGCCGACCGGATCGTGGTGCTGCACCACGGCGAGGTGCTGGCCGAGGGACGTCCTGAGGAGGTCCGGAAGAACCCGCGGGTGATGGCGGTGTACCTCGGGACAGACGTGACTGCTTCTGGCCTGGTAGGCGCGGATGGCGTCAAGCTGGCCGACTGCCACTCGTTGGCTGACCTGGTCGGCGGCCCGCCGATTGAGGGTGAGCGCGGTGCGCTAGGTCCGTAGTCGCTTATCGAGTGCGAGATGCTGCAGCTCACCGACGTCGAGACGTACTACGGCGAGAGCCACGTCCTTCACGGGGTTTCGTTGCGGCTCGAGCCGGGCGAAGCGGTTGGGCTTCTCGGGCGCAATGGCGCCGGCAAGTCGACGGTGATCCGCACCATCGTCGGTTTCACGCCACCGCGCTCTGGATCGATCAGGTTTTTCGACCACGAACTGGCGGGATTGCCGTCGTACAAGATCGCGCGCCTCGGAATCGGGCTCGTGCCCCAGGGTCGACGCATCTTCCCCGACCTCACTGTGCGCGAGAATCTCACTCTTGCAGCCAGGGATCAAGCGGGTGGTTGGACACTGGGGCGAGTGATGGACCACTTCCCGAGGCTGCGCGAGCGGCAGTCGCAGCTCGCCGGCACGCTGTCCGGCGGCGAGCTGCAGATGGTGGCAATCGGCCGCGCGCTCATGACAAACCCACGGCTGCTGCTCATGGACGAGCCGTCCGAAGGCCTGGCGCCGATGATTGTCCGCGAGATTGGCGCGATCATTGCCGAGTTGAAGGCCGAGAAGCTGTCGTTCGTTCTCGTCGAGCAGAATCTGTCATTGGCGCTCGACTCTGTCGACCGTGCGTACGTGATGAACAAGGGCGCGATCGTGTTTGAGGGCACTCCCGGCGAACTGCTCGCCGACGAGGCCGTGCATCGGCAATACCTCGGCGTCTGATCACGGTCTGGCACAGCCGGTAATTCCCGACCCGGGCGAGGGGTTCAGCCTGGGGAGCGGGTGCCCTGGCGGCGGTTCTCGGCCTTGAGCTGGCCGCAGGCCGCGGCGATGTCGCGGCCGCGGCTGGCGCGGATCGTTGTCGAGACGCCAGCCCCGAGTAGGCGGTCGCGGAAAGCCCTGGCGGCGTTGGGGGGGGTCGGGCGGTAGCTGGCATCGGTTGCGTTGTAGGGGATCAGGTTCACGTGTGACAGTTTCGGCGGCAGGATCGTGGCCAGACGGTCGGCGTGGTGCAGGGCGTCGTTGACGTCGCGCAGCAAGACGTACTCGTAGCTGACGCGCCGACCCGTCTTGTGAGCGTACGCCGCGGCCGCCGCGATCAACTCGGCCAATGGATAGCGGCGGTTGATCGGCATCAACGATGCGCGTAGAGTATCGTCGGGCGCGTGCAGCGATATGGCCAGGGTGATTTCCAGGCCTTCCCCGGCTAGCTGCTCTATCTGGGGGACCAAACCGCTGGTGGAGACCGTGATTCTGCGCTGGCTCAGGTTCACGCCGTTGGCATGGCTGAGGAGGCGAACGGCGGCGACCGTCGCGGCGTAGTTGTGGAGCGGCTCCCCCATGCCCATGAACACGACGTGTGTCGGGCGCTCTGAAGGCGCGTCGCGCTCAAAGCCGTAGACCTGGTCGACAATCTCGCCTGGCGTCAGGCCGCGCGCGAGGCCCATGCGACCAGTCGCGCAGAACGTGCAGGCCATCGCACACCCGGCCTGGGTCGATACGCACACCGAGAGGCGATGGGCGCCCGCGGGCGAGATGGCCGGGATGGCGACCGTCTCAATGTCCTGCCCATCGGCTAGGCGGACCAACCGCTTGCGGGTGCCGTCCTGCGAGATGGCCTGGCCGACTAGCTCGCCGGGCAGGATTCGGTATCGCTCTGCCAACTGGGCGCGCAGCTCACGTGGTAGATTCGTGCACCCCTCCCAGCTGGCAACGTGGCGCTGGTGGAGGTCGCGGAAGACTTGACGTCCGCGGTAGGCGGGGTGGCCGAGCATGGCGAACGTGGCTACCAGCGCCTGCTCGTCATAATCGAGCGCGCACGGCAGCGTTGAGGCGGGCCTGGTCGGGGCGACGGGAAGCATTGGGAGCGGCTGGGTCATAACGTGATTATGCCGTCGGTCCCGAGAAGCACACCAACCTGCTCGAGTACAATGGGAGGTGTCATGGCGACGCCGAGTGGCCCGGCAATCCGCCCGCGCGAGGATCAGGAGCAGCACCAGCGCTCCCAACCGCGCGCCCTCGAGCCGTACAAGGTTGTACTCCACAATGACGACCACAATTCGATGGACCACGTCGTGCGATCGCTGACGCGATCGGTGCCTGGTCTGGGCATGAGCAAGGCCGTCAAGGTTATGCTCGAGGCGCACAACACTGGCCGGGCCGTGGTGATCATCTGTCCGCTAGAGCCGGCCGAGCTGTACCGCGACCGCCTCGAGAGCTGCGGGCTGACCGCTACGATCGAACGTGCCTGAATCCGCGGCGGCCGGGGTGGATGGCTTCGTGCCTGGCCTTAGCGCCGCTGGGTGCGACTGACGGTCAGGTAGTCGAGCCTGGCCGCGGCGGTCAGCATGAACACTGCCCCCATACCAATGCAGGCCAGGACCGGCTGGACGGCCTGGAGCTGCACCGCGTAGAGAGCAATTACTCCGAGACAGGCTGTGCCCGCGAGGGACGTGAGCAGCACCCCCACGCAATACAGCGCGAGCCAGGGGCCTTCGGGATCGTTCGACAGGTCCGGTCGCATTGGCAACATTGTAGCGCTTGGACATAGCACCCGGGCTCGCGTGGGTTGCCCGGCATGCCGGGCAACCCTATCATCCCGCCGGTGCCACACGGGGCAGTCGGCCCGACTGGAGACCCCCAATGACGGTGCTTAATAGCCGCGAGGTCAGTTGGACTGAGTTCGATCTGTTCAACCCGACTCCGGAGCATGCGCTCTTGCGTGATACGCTCCGCGAGTTCGTCCGTGACCAGGTCGAGCCGCAAGCGCTGGAGCACGACCGCGCCGAACGGTTCAACTTGGACCTGTTCCGCGCGTGCGGCGATCTGGACTTGCTCGGGCTGACCGTGCCTGCCGAGGCGGGTGGCGCCGGGATGGACGCCGTGGCATCGGTCATCGTTCACGAAGAGCTGTCGACCTCCGATCCAGGCTTCTGTCTGGCGTACCTGGCGCATGCCGTGCTGTTCGTCAACAATGCCTACCAGAACGCCAGCGACGAGCAGCGCGCTCGCTACCTGCCGGACACGATCGCCGGCCGTAAGGTGGGCGGCATGGGCATGTCCGAACCAGACGTGGGCACCGACGTACTCGGGCTGCGGACGACCGCCCGGCTCGACGGCGATCGTTACCTCATTACTGGCCGCAAGATGTGGATCACGAACGGCGCGTTGGACGATCACACGCTAGGCGACGTGTTCCTCGTCTACGCCAAGACGGATGGCGGGCAGCTGTCGACATTTGTCGTAGAGAAGGGATTCGCGGGCTTGACGCTGGGCCAGAAGATCAAGGATAAGCTTGGCTGCCGCGCCTCGACGACGGCCGAGCTGGTTTTCGAGGACTGCGCGGTGCCAGTAGCCAACCGCCTGGGCGCAGAGGGCGGGAGTATCGGGCACATGATGCGAAACTTGGAGCTGGAGCGACTGACGCTGGCGGCCATGTCGCTCGGGATCGCAATGCGCTCGCTCCGAGAGATGGTTCGCTACGCTGATGAGCGGGTCGCGTTCGGGCGTCCAATACGCGACTTCGGCCAGATTCAGCGCTACATCGCCGACTCCTACGCCCAGTGGCGAGCGGCGCGCGGCTACGTCTACGATGTCGCTCGCCGCATGGACCTGGCCCGCCCGGGCAACCGGTTAGACTCGGACGGTGTCAAGCTGTTCGCCGCCACGATGGCCAAAGAAGCGGCCGACCGCGCGATCCAGGTCCTGGGTGGCAACGGGTACGTTGGCGAGTTCGTCGTCGAACGCCTCTGGCGAGACGCCAAGCTGCTCGAGATCGGCGGCGGCACGATTGAGGCACACCAGAAAAACATGACCAAGGACCTGTCCCGCGCGCAGCACACCGCGTTGCGCTAGGTACAGGCGGCGGCAACGACAGCCGGGTTTTCACGGCTTGAACCGAGCCGTGGCCGGGCCTTGAACTGGCGTTAGGTCGTCGTGCGAAACCCCCTCCGCATGGCGTGCAGCGGACCGAACCGAACTGGAGCATGGACCCGTCATTGGTGGCCCAGGTCAGTGTCGCACCAGTGGTGGTGCCCATTGCCATATGGTGCTTCCCGAGCACGTCACTGGCGCGGCCCCACGGGTGAACGTCGAAACTGCTCCTGAGACCCCGGTCAGCGACCCCACGGGCGGGCACTCAGAAGCGGCGGTGGACGACTGGACGGAGGTTGGCACTCCCGCCGTGCGCTGCTGGCTCGCGGCGGCGCTGGTGCTCACGCTTCTTTTCGCTACACGGGCGATGGCGCCGGCCTTCGAGGGCGGTAACGTCGTCCAGACCGACGTGCGCCAGCACGTCTTCTGGGCTCTACGCTTCCGCGATCCGGAGCTGTTCCGAGGCGACTTGATCGCCGACTACTTCCAATCGCTCGCACCACCCGGCTACAGCGCGCTGTACTGGACGCTGAGTTGGATCATCGATCCGGTCGTCGCCAGTCGGCTCCTGCCGTTTGTCCTGGGGCTGGCCACGGCGCTCTTCACGTTCCTGCTAACTCGCCGCCTCCACCCCGCGCCGGCCGGGGCGTTCCTGGCCACCGTGCTGTTGAGCTGGTACGTCTGGCAGTACGACGACCTCTCCTCGGGCACCCCGCGGGCGTTCCTCCTTCCGGTGCTCGCCGCGCAGCTCTGGTCGCTCAGCGCGGGGCGGCCCTGGCTCGCGGTGGGTCTGGCGGTACTGGCCGCCGTGATGTACCCGGTCGCCGGCGCGCTCGGCGTCGCGCTACTCGCAGTTCGGCTCGTGCGGTGGCGAGGCTGGCGACCGCGGCTGATGGGGCGGCGGTCAGACTGGATAGCGTTTTCCGCCGCCACGGTTGTGGTGGCCGGTCTGCTCGGCCCGAGCCAGTTAGCCCCCTCGCCGTTCGGGCCGACGGTCTCGGCGGCCCAGGCGCGGACGATGCCCGAATTCGGTCCCGGAGGCCGCCAACCTTTCTTCGTCGAAGATATGTACGACTACGCCGCCAGCGACCTCAGTGGGTTCGATCTCCGGGCAACAGACGCCTCCTTTCCAGAGGTGCCGATCTTGTTCGAGCTCCTGGTCCTCGCCCTGCTCCTGCCACTCCTCCTGCTCGTCCGCAACCGTTTGCCGGGTGCGGACCGACTCAGCACCGAGGCCGTCATTCTGCCCCAAGTGCTCCTCGCCTCTTTCGGGCTGTTCGTGCTGGCTCACCTGCTGCTCTTTCGCTTATACGTCCCGAGCCGCTACGTCAAGTGGAGTGTGCCCCTGGTCTTAGCCGTAGCCGCGGGGATCGCGCTGGGCATCCTCATCGAGGCGACGGCTGCGTGGCTCGCACCGCACCGCCGCCGCCTGGCCGCCGGCAGCCTGGGACTCGGACTCGGGGCTGCCCTGGCAATCTATCCGGCCGGCTATGACGGCGGCTTCTTCCACGACGACCACCCGGCCGTCACGGCCTACCTCCGCGCTCAGCCAAAGGACATCCTCGTCGCCGGCGCATCGGCCGATGTTGACTCGGTGCCCACGTTTGCGCGCCGCCGTATCCTCGTAGGACGAAAGCATGCTCTGCCCTATCACCTTGGATACTACGGCGAACTGCGCGAGCGGATCGAGGCCCTGATTGACGCCTACTACGCCGAGTCGCCGAGCGAGGTGGCCGACTTCGCAGCGCGCTACGGAGTGGACGTTTTCCTCGTCAACCGAGCGGCGTTTGAACCGACGACCGCCGGGCGCGTTTGGGCTTACCCGAACGCTGACTGGGAGCCCTTCACGTCGGCGATCTCCGACCGGTTCCAACGTTCGAACCGTTTCGCACTGTTACGGCTTGCGGACCGCTGCGCCGCCGTCGAAGACGGCGAGATCGCCGTGGTCCCGGCTGCCTGCCTGCGCCAGTAGCAGAGCTCACTGGATGCCAGCATCGCTGCTTCCGCCATGGTACGGGCGGCCTCGCGCGGTGGGTCGGTTACGACGTGCCGACCGCCGACCCCGTGCTGCCCGCCATCTTGATGACCATCGCACGCTCCACGGCCGCACGGACAGCAGCTCATTGCTTGCGAGGCAGCCAACCGGTTTCCGTCGAGACGGGCACTGCCGCAATATATCTCATCAGCGTATGTAGCAGCGGCTTTGCGCTCCGAACTAGCGTTGCTGCCTGCGGCGGTCCCAAGCATCTGGGTTGAGCAGTCCGCTGGGGCGCCGGCCGTTGGCGGCCGTGAGGATGGCTTCGGCCGCCATCGCTGCCATGGCGGCGACGGTGCCGTGGGTGACGCCGGCGATGTGGGACGTGAGGATGACGTTGTTCAGGGCTTCGAAGCGGGTGTCGCGAGGCGGCTCTTGCTCGCGAACGTCGAGTCCGGCCCCGGCCAGCCGTCCTTCAGTGAGTGCGGCGTACAGGGCGTTCTCGTCGATCAGTGTGCCGCGGGCGGTGTTGACCAGGAAGGCGGTCGGCTTCATTAGTGCCAGGCGCTTGGCGTTCATCAGGTGGTGGGTCGCGGGGCCAGCGGGCGAGTGGAGAGAGACGAAGTCGGCGCGGCGGAGCAGCTCTTCAAGCGTGACTAGCTCGATTCCGTGCTGCTCGACAAACGCACCGTCCGGGTACGGCTCATGGGCGAGAATGGTCATTTCGAAGCCGCGCCCGCGAAGTGCGACCCCCTTGCCGATCCGCCCTAGGCCGACGATGCCCAGCGTCGCCCGCCAGAGATCAGTCCCGACCGGGCGGGGCCAGGCGCCGTCGCGGACAACGCGGTCCTTCTCAAGGAGCAGGCGCGCCGTGCCGAGCATCAGGGCGAACGCGTGATCGGCAACGCCCCAGTCGTTGGCGCCCTGAGTTGTGGTGATCAGGACGCCGAGCTCGGTGGCCGCTGGCAGGTCCACTTTGTCGAAGCCAACTCCCCAACGAGCGACGTGCCTGAGACGGGGCGCCGCTTCCATGACGCGCCGCGAGTACGGCTCGGAGGCCGCGATGACGGCGTCGTGAGCGGCAAGTAGCTCGATCAGCTCGTCCTCATCGGCGCGGAAGCCGTCTGGCTCCCAGCGGACGTCCCAGCCGGCGTTGCGCAATGTGCGCAAGGGCGTGTCGTCCCGCGTGGTGAACACGGGACAGGTGATGAGGACGCTCGGCATTCGGGCCTCCAGTGTGGTGATCTCGCCCAGGTGAGCCTTTCGGAGCGTAGCAGGGGTAGGTGCGGGGTTCAAACCGGCCGTGTCCCAAGCAGCTATCCTTATGGCCATGCCGCTCTTCGACTCGATCACCGCGCACGAGACCGGGGAGGCCGTCGAGCTCCTTCAGGAGCTGATCCGTCTTCGCAGTGTGAACCCGCCGGGTAACGAGGGCGACGTGGCGCGGGCAGTTGCGCGACGGGCTCGCGACTGGGGGCTCAATGCCAGTCTGGTGCCAGTCGTCGACGATCGGCCGAACCTGCTCGTCAGCCTCCCGGGCGCTGGCGAGCGGCCGGCGCTGGTGCTCTCCGGGCACACGGACACGGTCCCGCCGGGTGAGACGCCGTGGGAGCATGATCCTTTCTCGGGCGATCTCTCGGACGGGCATGTCTGGGGCCGTGGAGCCGTGGACATGAAGGGTGGGGTCGCGGCGATGCTGGTGGCGATGGCCGCCCTTGCCAGGCGCGGCTGGCAGCCCCGCGGCGACCTTCGATTCGTCGGGACGATTGGCGAAGAGGTCGACTGTATCGGTGCCGAACACGTCCGCGACACGGATGGACTCGCTGGCGTCGGCTGGATCGTGATCGGCGAGCCGTCCAACCTCGACATCGTAGCGGCGCACCGCGGTGCCGTCTGGCTGGAGATCGTCGCGCACGGCAAGACGGCACACGGCTCGATGCCGCACCTCGGGGTCAACGCGATCCTCCACCTGGCGGAGCTGCTGCGCTGGCTATGTGAGCGGCGCTTCCCCTATGAGGAGCACCCACTGTTGGCCCCGCCGACCGTCAATGTCGGGACCATCTCGGGTGGGGTCAAGACCAACGTGGTGCCGGACCGATGCGTTGCGACCGTCGACCTGCGGACGCTCCCGAGCCAGGATCACGCAGAGATCCTGCGCGACGTGCGCGATCTTGCCGCCGAACTCGAATCGACCACGCCAGGGCTCCAGTTCGACGTGAGGGTCGGGAACGACATGCCGGCAGTAGAAACACCTGTTGACCACCCGATAGTCACCGAGACCCGCGCGGCGGTGGCCGCCGCGCTCGGTGCCGAGCCTGCCATTCGCGGGGCGACCTATTACACCGACGGCGGGATTTTTGCCCCATCCGGGATCCCGATGGTGATCTTTGGGCCAGGCGACGACAAGCTGGCGCACCAACCGAACGAGCGAGTAGAGGTCGACCACATGGCGCTGGCGGTGCGGGCCTACGCTGCGATTGCCGAGCGGCTGCTGGGGTGAGGAAGGAGTGTTTGGCAACGCCGGTCTCGATCACGAGCGACCCGGTCAGGAGGACAGATCTGGGCGAGACGGCCAAACAGCTGCGGGTCATGGTCCACTCGCAGAGCGCGGTGGAGCGGATGCCGTACAGCTTCTAGACCCGCGACTACGCCAGGGATAACTTGATGGGGGAGCTGACCGACAAGACTGCGCGGCCGGTGCGCGAGTTCGACTTCAACTCCTTCAAGGCGCGGTCGCGGCGCGGCTGGATGTTTAGGTGGCGCGCCGAGTTGGCAGTCTCTCACTGTCGCTCAGCCGGTCTACAGAACATCGTGGCTCCGCCTGACTGACGCGGCGACTTGACAGCCCGAGCCGAGGCCCGCATCCTGGGGCAGCCGGCCTGTAGCCCGGCGTCACGGATGGGAGACGACCATGGCGTTCATCGTTGCGGTGCCAAACCCGCGGCCCGAGCAGACCTTTGACCTGGAGCGAGAGGCGCTCGACGCCATCGGGGCCGAACTTCGGCCATTCCAGGCCCAGACAGAGGAGGAGTACCTTGCGCACCTCGCCGACGCTGACGCCGTGTTGATGACGCCGCGCACGTATGTGACAACGGCGGTCGTACGAGCGCTGCGGCGATGTAAGGTGATCTCAGCGGCCGGCATCGGCGTCGACAAGGTGGACGTTGACGCGGCGACCGAGGCGGGGATCCCCGTCACCAATGTGCCAGACGTGTTCACTGAAGAGGTTGCGGACCAGGCATTCATGCTCTTGCTCGCGGTCAACCGCAAGCTGCTCTACTGCCACGAGATGGCGTCGAGCGGGCGCTGGGCCGAAGCATACGCCGGGCTTGGCTCGATGCCGAAGATCCATGGCAGCACGCTCGGATTGGTCGCGTTCGGGAACATCGCCAGGGCGGTGGCGCGTCGAGGCCAGGGCTTCGGGATGCGGGTGCTGGCCTATGACCCGTTCGTCGCGCCCGAGGCGATGGCCGCGCTCGGTGTGGCGCACCGCTCACACGACGAGCTGCTCGGCGAAGCTGACTTCGTGTCGGTCCACGCGCCACACTCGAAGGGCACGCACCACCTGATTGGTGGGGGGCAATTCACACTGATGAAGCCGTCGGCAATCTTTGTCAACACTGGACGAGGCAAGGTGGTCGACGAGCCGGCTCTGATTCGCGCGCTCCAGCAAGCGCGGATCGCCGGCGCCGGGCTCGACGTCCTGGAGGAGGAGCCGCCCGAGCCGAACAACCCGCTCCTGAAGATGCCCAACGTCATCGTCACGCCGCACATGGCTTCGTACTCGGACGAGGCGAATGTTGCGCGGCGACGACGCGTCGGCCAGGAGATCGCAGCCGCCCTGACCGGCAGGCGTCCAAGAAACGTGGTGAACAAGGTGGTGCTGGAGCGGCTGGCGCTCGCCTGATCGGGGCGACGCCGCGAACCTCTTGACACCCCCAGGGTGCGCGCTGACAATGCGCCGGAACGCTCTGCTGGACTGGGTGCGGCTCCATGCTCCGTCAAGGAGGATCGTGCATGGCCCACGGTGACTCGCGGGCCACCTTTCGCGTGACATGCGGACGTTGACGCGCCGCGCCGTGTCGTTGCCAGGTCCGCCCGCGATCTCGTCGGTACCATTCAGGGCTGCCTCCCACCAGCTAGCACCCCCGGCCGCGAATCCGACCGAGGCGCTGAAGCCGGCCGCGCAGCATTCCGTGCCCGCGGCGCCTGGGCCACTCGGGGCTTGGACGACCGCGGCGAAAGAGCCGACGATTTCGAAGGCCAGGACCAGCCGCGAGCTGACCGTGGTGCAAGTAGTCGACTTTCACCGCCATCACAACAGGCTCGTCGAGAGCGAGATCAAGGAGTGCGGCGCCGGAGGAGCGTAGGAGCCACTCCGAACATTCCCGCGAGCATTGTCGGAGCAAGGTCGAACGGAGCGCCGCGGATCGAGCGGCGGGTGCAAACACGAGGGGGTGGTGCATGAAGGAGCGACAGTTTGACCCAGGCGTAGGCGCGACGACAGCACGTCAGATGACGCGCCGGTCTGTACTTCGGCTCGGCCTGGCGGCGATCGCCGCGGGGCCACTGGCCGCGGCGTGCGGGCAGCCGGCGGCGCCGGCAGCACCGAAGGCAGACGCAAAACCAACCGACGCGGCTAAGCCAGCCGCGCAACCGGCGGGCACCACGGCTCCGGCCGCCAAGCCGGCCGATGCTTCGAAACCGGCGGCGCAGGCGCCGGCCGCCACGAAGGCGCGGATCAACGGCAAGCTGTCGGTCATCATCGACGCCGATTTCTACCCCGAGCACAATGCGTTCATCGAGCGTCAGATTAGAGAGTGGGCGGAGCGGCAGGGCTATCCGCTCGACTTCTCGACGGTGGCATCCTTCGTCGGCGCGGCGAACATCTCCCAGAAGCTCACGGCGGCGGTCCAGGCCGGTGATCCGCCGGACGTGTTGACGCACACGGAGAAGCCGAGCGCGCTGAAGTTCCTCGAGGTCATTGAGGAGGTCGACGACCTTCAGAAGGAGATCATCAAGGACTATGGAAAGGTGTCGCCGGCGTTCGAGAAGACCTCGATGCTGGACGGCAAGTTCTGGGCGGTCAACCATTTCAGCCGTGCAGGCGGCTACTGGGTTCGCGAGGGGCCGTTCAAGGACGCCGGTGTCGATTTCCGTAAGGACCTTGACGACTGGGGGAAGACCTACGAGGCAATCCTCAGGGCGTCCAAACCCGAGGGCGAGAGCTGGGGCTGGGGAATGACAGTCAACCGCTCGGGCGACGGCGACTCGGTCGTGCGCGAGCAGGTCCTATCGCGTGGCGGCCAGTTGACCGACGAAACGGGCCAGGTGGTCGTGCTGAACAGCGAGCCCTTCCGGCAGTACACGATCGCTGCGCTGGACCAGCTCAAGGAGATCTACACCGACACCAAATGGAGCAGAATGCTCCCGCCTGGCGTCAACGCCTGGACAGATCCGAGCAACAACGAGGCCTACCTCGCCGGAAAGATCATTTTCACGTCGAACGCGGGAACGATGTTCGCCAAGGCAATCGTGGACAAGAACCCGGTCGCCGATGACACGTATCTGATCCTGCCCCCCAAGGGGGTTGGGCCGGCCGGGCGCGTGGTCGCATCGTCGAGCACGCCAAAGCGCTGGTTCATCATGAAGGGAGCGAGAAACCGGGAGGCGGCTGAGCAGTTGATCCGCTACATGCACTCGCCTGAGGTCCTCCGCGAGCTGTACAAGATCAGTACGGGGTACGTGTACCCTGCGTACGAGGGCGGCTGGGACGACCCCGCGCTCAAGGAGGGTCGCGCCGCGCAGCAAGTGACCGACACCTGGCGAGCGTACCTGGCGCACCCGTCCGGCTACTACGGCGAAGGTTCGTGGCCAGGCCCGCCGACGCCCTGGACGTCGTCGCTCGATTCCTCGAATTTCTGGACCGACATGATGGGCGAAGTGCTGGGCGGTAAGAGCAGCGTCGACGCGGTCAAGGGGGCACACGACCGGGCCGTGCGCGTGTTCAAGGAATTTGGCGCCAGGGGCGAGTAGCCCCAGACGAGAGGGGCCGGTGTGGGAGCGGGGAGAGCCCCGCTTCCCCCCACCAGCTTCGCGGAGGTGTCGAATGGCCGCTCCAACGATTCGTCCCCGCGAGGCGCGGGCCACCGCGGCGATCGGGGCGCGGCCGTGGTTCAAGTCTTCCCAGCGCATCCTCGGCCGCGATTGGCCAACGGCCTGGACCTTCGTCCTGCCGATGATCGTGCTGCTCTTCGGGCTGATCGGGTACCCATTCGGCCGTGCCGTCTGGCTCAGCTTCCATAACGCCGTTGGAGTCCGGCTGGGCAACTTCGTCGGATTCGACAACTACGTGAACCTGTGGGCCGACGATTTCTTCGTGCGAGCCGTGGGCGTGACGCTGACCTTCACAATCGCGTCGGTCTTCATCAAATTCTGGATTGGTCTCGGGGCGGCGTTGTTGCTCCACAACATCCCGCGCTGGGGCTCGGTGCTGGGTGGGCTCATCTTGCTGCCCTACATCATCCCCGAGGTTGTTCGGGCCCTCGCCTGGCGGGTGCTCCTCGACCCGCTGTTTGGCGCGCTGAACTACATCCTGGTCAACGTCCTGGGCCTGCTCGACCGCGGATTGCCGTGGCTCGGCGACCCGAGCACAGCGTTGCCCTCGGTGATCCTGGTCAACGTCTGGGCCGGAACACCGTTCTTCATCATTCTGCTCGTCGCGGGACTGAAGGCCGTCGATGGCGAGCAGTACGACGCGGCGGCCGTCGACGGCGCGAACGCCTGGCGCCGTTTCCTGCACGTTACCCTGCCCGGTCTACGATACGTGATCATTGTGGCGACGCTGCTGTCGACCATCTTCACCTTCAACGGCTTCACGCTCACCTACCTGCTGACCGGTGGCGGGCCCGGTGGTGCGACGCGGATCTACACGATCCTGGCCTACGAGTACGCCGTTCAGGGCCTCCGCTACGGGGCGGGCATCGCCGTCGCGATGACGACCGCGCCGCTGCTGTTCCTGTTGATCCTGTTCCTCGGGCGCTACATGATGCGCCGCGAGGACGTTGCGCACGCCTCAGATGGTGACGGCCTAGTGTGGCGAGGGGTGATGGCGCTTCTCTGGCCGGTGCGCCTCGTCGTCCGGGGCATCCTGGCGCTCTTCTGGGCTCTAAACGGGGCCGCTGAGTCGCTGGCAGGAGCGGCGGCGCGGGCGCTCGGTCCGGCGGATCGGGCGCCCCTGCTCCCGAGGGCGGCGACCCGCGGCATCGGCCGAACGATGATGTACTCGCTGCTCGCGACCATTCTGCTGTTCGAGCTTTTCCCGTTCTATTTCATCTTCGTCACCGCGTTCAAGAGCAACCTCCAGATCCAGCAGATCACGAGCATGTTCTGGCCGAGTCCCTGGACGCTGGACCATTTTCGTTATCTGTTCAACCAGATCCCGTTCACAAGCTGGTACGCCAACACGGTCATGGTGACGGCAGTCAGTACGGGCGTGTCGGTGGTGGTGGCTAGCCTTGGGGCGTATGGGCTCGTTCGGCTGCGCTGGCGCGGCGCGAACGTCCTCGGCACGTCGGTGCTCATCGCGTATCTGATGCCGACAGCGCTGATGTTCATTCCGCTGTACGCGATCCTGATCGGGCTGCGGCTGGTGAACACCCAGGCGGCGCTGATGGTGACCTATCCGAGCATCGTCCTGCCGTTCGCCACCTGGCTGTTGATGGGCTACTACCGATCGATTCCAGAAGAGCTGGAAGACGCGGCGATGATCGACGGATGCAACCGGTTCCAGGCGTTCTACCGCGTCGTCCTGCCGCTGACCCGCCCGGCATTACTCGCGGTGACGCTTTTTTCGGTTACCCAGGCCTGGAACGAGTTCCTGTACGCCTACACGTTCCTGCGGAGCAGCGAGGTGTTCACCCTCCCGGTCGGACTCGCCCAGTTGATCATCGGCGACGTCCAGCCCTGGGGTGTGCTGATGGCCGCGTCCCTTCTTACGGCCCTGCCAGTTGTGGTGATCTACATGCTCGGCCAGCGCTTCATGGTCGCCGGCCTGACGGCCGGTAGCGTCAAGGGCTAGCGGGC
>JAUJPG010000006.1:44575-94986 GCA_030447245.1 Chloroflexota bacterium
GCCAGCGCTTCATGGTCGCCGGCCTGACGGCCGGTAGCGTCAAGGGCTAGCGGGCGCCCCGACGCACCCACGGCCATCTCCGTGGCGCGTCGCGAAAAAGGCAACCGGCCTCAGTGCCCTCGCCGTGATCCAACCCCGGTGAAGGAACCTGTTCCTGAGACAGGACCCATCGCGACGCGCAGGATCGGATGCCCCGTTGGTTTCTCCTCGTGCAAGAGTGTGGCGTTATCATCATGATGCGGAGAGAGCGAGGGGGTCCATTCGTGCGATTCGGAACGTTCCATCTGGTCGGCGCGCCGAGCATGCAGCCGGCTGAGCAACGCTTTAGGGAAACGCTGGAGCAGATTCGGCTAGCAGACGCGCTTGGACTGGATCAGGTATGGGTTGCCGAGCATCACTTCTCCAACTACGGCTATTCCACCAACCCGCTCCTGTTGATCGCTCATGCGAGTGCAACCGCCAAGCGTATCCGCTTCGGGCAGTCCGTCCTGGTCACGACGTTGTGGGACCCGATCCGGCTGGCCGAAGACATTGCCGTAACGGACCTGCTTACCGGCGGCCGCCTGGACATCGGCGTAGGCCGCGGATACCAGCACATGGAGTTCCGTGGGCTCAACATCCCGATCGAGGAGAGCCGTGAACGGTTCGTCGAACAGCTCGACCTGATGCAGCAGGCGTGGACCCGTGAGGACTTCACATTCCACGGCAAGCATTACCAGGTACCTGTGCCGATCACGGTCCTACCGCACCCCGTCCAGTCACCCTACCCGCCTATCTGGGTGGCGGCGCAGAGCTTCCCTTCGCTCAATTGGGCGGTCGAGCATGGCTACCGGGTCATGATGACCGGTGGGAGCTCGAACACGACCGAGGAGCTGGCCGGCTGGTGCCGACACTACCAAGAGCGATGGGTCGCGGGTGGCCACAGCAATGGCGACGCTCGGATCGGGATGCTCCGGTTCGTGTACGTGACGGAAACCGACGACCAGGCCCGCGGGGCCATCTGGCAAACGCGATGGCAGCGTAGAGTTGCCGCCCACCTCCGCCGGGGAGACGAGCGCATCACGGCCGGGCTAAACGAACCGTACCCCATCGACGACGAACTGGACGACGACGCCTGGTGGGACCGGATCGTCTACGGGACACCCGAGCGTTGCATTGCCCTGCTTCGTCGCGACGCCGAGATGGGGGTGACCGATCACCTGGGCTGGTTCGATATCGGCGGGCTGCCGGCGGACGAGGTACAGCGCTCGATGGGCCTGTTCGCCCGTGAAGTCATGCCGGCCCTGAGTGAGCTCGGCGTACGCTGACCAGCCTTGTGCTGCCGCCCGAACTCGGGGCTTCAGTCCGAGCGACAAATGAGGGGTCGCGAACATGCAGAGAGGGGAGGTGGGCGGCGTGCAGGGCGATCAGGCGGTTCGGTTGACCGGCTTCAGCCACGGCGCGGGGTGAGCCTGTAAGCTCAGCTCGGCTGAGCTGGCGCAGGTCCTGCGTCACCTTCCCCCGATCGTCGACCCGCGGGTGCTCGTCGGGGCGGCCACGTCCGACGATGCCGCCGTCTACCGTGTCTCAGATGACCTGGCCCTTGTCGCGACGGTCGACTTCATCACGCCGGTTGTGGAGGATGCGTTCTCGTTTGGCGCGGTTGCCGCGGCTAATGCGCTGAGCGACATCTTTGCGATGGGAGGACGACCGATCTTTGCCCTGAACGTGGTTGGCTTCCCCCGCGACAAGCTGCCACTCCACTACCTCGAGACGATTCTCCGCGGCGGCGCATCAAAGACGACTGAGGCTGGCGTGCCGATCCTCGGCGGTCACAGCGTTGACGACCCTGAGCTCAAATATGGGATGGCGGTCATTGGGACGGTCCACCCGGACCGGGTTGTCACGAACGCCAGCGCGCGGCCCGGAGATCTGCTCGTCTTGACCAAGCCGCTCGGCACCGGCGTGATCACGACGGCGATCAAGGCCGGACGAGCCGACAAGCGCACCGCCGCGCGTGCCCTTCGCGTGATGACGACGCTCAACGCCGCGGCCGCGGAGGCGATGCTACGCGCCGGCGTGGAGGCTGCCACCGACGTGACCGGCTTCGGCCTACTCGGGCACCTGGGCGAGATGGTGCGCGCTAGCGGCGTCGGCGCCCGCGTCTACGCCGACCGGGTGCCAATCTTGCCCGGCGCTCGAGATCTCGCGGACGCCGGCGTCGTCCCGGGTGGAACGCGGCGCAATCTCGATGCAACCGAGGGCCTGGTCCGCTGGGCGCTGACGGTGAGCGACACAACCCGACTGCTGCTTTGCGATGCGCAGACTTCGGGCGGCCTGCTGATCGCCGTCGCTCCCGAACACTGTGACGCGCTTCTCGCGCAACTCCAGAGCGCGCCCACGCTGGCAGCTGCGGTGATCGGTGAGTTCACTGACGACGGCACGACCATTGCTGTCGAGGGGGAGACAGGAGCCGCTAGACGGTAGACGGGAGTCCGTCCCCAGGGTCCGTCGGATTGTGGCACTCGGTTTGCAAGGCTTTCACCACGCCTGGCGGTGAAGCCGAAATACCCAGGGAGGAGACGTCGTATGGGCATGCGCTGGGATCCAATGCGCGAGGTGCTGAGCCTCCGCGAGGCGATGGATCGTCTACTAGAGGAGAGCGTTATTCGGCCGAGGACTGGATCGAGCGCGGCTGGGCGGGGGGCGCAAACCCTTCCGCTCGACGTATGGGAAACGAAAGATAATTTCCAGGTCCGCGTGCAGACGCCAGGCGCTAAGTTGGAGGCCGACGACATCGACATCGGGATCGACAACGCTACGTTGACCATTCGCGCGCGGCTGCCAGGCGTGGCGAACGAAGAATCCGAAGAAAAGGGGAGTGATCAGCGCGGCACCGGCATCCGTTGGATCCTGCACGAGCTGCCGCGCGGTGAGTTGACTCGGACCGTCGAGCTGCCATCGTCGGTCGATTCCGAGGGAGCGCGGGCCCACTATGGCGACGGACTGCTCGTGCTGACGCTGCCCAAGCAGCAGGCCGCGCGCCCGCGCCAGATCAAGATCAACGCCGCGTCTCCGACCGAGCAGCATGGAGAAGGAGCCACCGCCAGCGTCTCTGGCCAGCCGCCTGGCGAGGCTTCGGACTAGCGAAGCGGCTGGGTACCCTGAGGAATGGTGGCTGCGCCCTCCAGCAAGGACAACGGCGCGTAGCACTTCGCCGATTGGCCTCCTTCCGCAGGTAGCGTAGGGGCCACGTTACGGCCGCGGCACGGACCTACTGGGATCGTGCCGTGGCCGCCGAGTCGTCGTGTATAGTTCGCGGCGGCCGACCGGGGCCATCGGCCCGACTGCACCGCGGGCACACCCGAAGGCCGACTCTCCCAACGAGGCCGCCGCCCGTGAGCCCGCTGTCTGCCCCTGATTGCCGACCTTGCTGGCACGGGAACACCTTGGCCGCGTGACGATTGCACCCAGGCGCTTCCAGGTCCTCGTTACGGATCCCGTCGCGTCGGACGGACTCGAGGTGATTCGCCGGCACGCTGAGGTGCTGATGTGCACGGGGATGACGCCAGCGGACCTGGTGGAGGCCGTGCGTGACGTCGACGCGCTACTCGTGCGCAGCGAGACGCATGTCACCCGGGAGGTACTTGACGCGGCCACACGGCTCCGTGTGGTAGCGCGGGCCGGTGCCGGGGTTGACAATGTTGACATCGCAGCCGCCACCGAGCGCGGCGTACTGGTGATCAACGCGCCCGGCGGAAACACGATCGCCGCGGCCGAGCATACAATTGGGATGCTGCTGGCGGCCGCCCGCAACATCGCCCAGGCTGACGCGTCGATCAAGCGCGGTGAGTGGACCCGAGCGGGGTTTGTCGGCGTCGAGGTCCGAGGCAAGGTGCTCGGCATCGTGGGCTCAGGGCGTGTCGGAACCGAAGTGGCGCGTCGGGCGCTCGGGCTGGAGATGCGGGTCCTGGTCCACGACCCGTACATCTCTACCGAGCACGCCCGTCGATTGGGGCTGGAGCCGGCCGAGCTGGACGGGCTGCTGGAGCAGGCGGACTTCATCAGCGTTCACACGCCGTTGACCGAGCAGACCCGCGGGATGCTCGGTCCGACCCAACTTGCGCGGATGAAACCATCGGCGTATCTGGTGAATTGCGCCCGCGGCGGAGTCGTCGACGAGGATGCCATGCTGGCAGCTCTTGACGGAGGAACGCTGGCCGGCGCGGCGCTCGACGTGTTCGCCGTCGAGCCTCCCCACGACAACCCGCTCGCGCGTCACCCTCGAGTCGTCGCCACGCCGCACCTGGGGGCGTCCACGCGCGAGGCTCAGGAAGCTGTGGCACGCCAGGTGGCTGAGCAGGTGATCGAAGTATTGCAGGGACGGCCAGCCCAGTTCGCGGTGAATGCGCCGTCGCTGACACCGGAGGTAGCGCACGTACTGCAGCCGTACGTCGTGCTTGCCGGCTACCTCGGGAGCCTGGCCACCCAGCTCGCGGAGGGTCGCTTCCGCGCGGTGACGATCGCCTGCCGCGGTGAGCTGGTCGAGCACGACACCGCGCTGCTCAGCGCCGCGGCGGTCCGAGGACTGTTAGACCCGATCACCAGCGCGCCACTAAACGTGGTCAATGCCATGCTGGTGGCTCGAGCACGCGGGCTGGCTGTCTCCGAGCAGAAGATCGACGATGCCGAGCCGTACACGAGCCTGCTCGAGGTGGTCGTCGAGACAGAGACGGGCCGGACGAGCGTGGGCGGGACGGTCATGCAGGGCCGCCCACAGATCGTTCAGATCGACGACTTCCAGATCGACCTGCCCGCCACCAGCGGCCATCTCCTCATCACACGTCATCAGGATCGACCTGGGATGATCGGACATGTTGGGACACTGCTCGGGGAGGCCGACGTGAACATCTCGTCGATGTTGGTCGGCCGGCGGGAGCGTCGCGGGCACGCGCTGATGGTCTTAGCGGTCGACGAGCCGATCCCGATGGACGTCCTGACTCGTCTGCGCGGGATAGGCAACATGGACACGGTCAGGGTGATCGAGCTCCTGTGATTGACGTCCGCGGCCCGCTGAGAGCAATCGACAAGCTCGAGTTTGACGTGGACCTTCCGCCAAGCCCGCGCTGGTTGGAACGGCTTGACCATCGTTTCAATCGACTCACTGAGGGCCAGCGAGTGGCGTCGGTACTTCTGACGATTCTCTTCCTGGCGGCGGCCGCGATGTATTGCCTGGGCCTCGGCAGCACGGTGCTAGTCAACCGTGTCGAAGCTGAGCAAGCGGCGCTGCTCGCGTCCATCCCGACCGCACTGCCCGTCGCGGAGCCGGCGTCGACCACGGCCGCGGCACCTTCGGCGACGCTCCAGGCGCTGCCGTCGGTGATCCCCGCCCTGGCACCGGCGCTGAGCCCGGTGGCGCTGACACCCGTGCCTCCGCCGATCGTCCAACCAATCCCGCAGCAGCCGCGACTACCCGCTCCGGCCGCGGACGTTCCCCAGCCGCCACCCCAACGCCCTAGGATCGTCGCGCCGCCGGAGCCCACGACACCCTCGCTGCGCGCGGTCCCAACTATCACTCGGTCCGAGGGAGGATCGAGCAATGCGCCGGTGCAACCACGCGCCCCGGTGTCCACCAGCGTGCCACCAGCCGCGACCAAGCCGACTGCGCCGCAGCCCGCGGTCAGATCGACAGCGGTGCCGGCAAGGCCGACCAGCACGACGCAGCCAAGCGCGCCATCGCGCCCCCAAATTGGCAACACTCCCGTCCCCAAACTCGTCCGTTGACGACGCCAAGTTCTCTCCGTCGTTCGGGAGCTAAGGGCCCATCGTTGTCGATACGCCGCCTCAAGCCGGCTGCTGAAGGCCGCGGAGGTCGTGGTATACTCCGGTCCACAGGCGCTCGAGTCGACTGATCTCCTCGCGCCGCGTCGTCGCCCTGTTGCGGGGATCGCGTACCTCGGAGGTCCGGGTCCTGCGCGTGCAAGGTGGGGGGCGTGCACGGCAAGCATTTCGTCGGCGTGGCCGATCTCGACGGCGCGCGGCTTGCGGCCGTGCTCGACCTAGCTGACCGCCTGAAGGCGGATGCGCGCTCAGGTAGCCTGCATCCGCTGCTTCCAGGGCGCATGGTGGCGCTGGTGTTCCAGAAGCCGTCATTGCGCACGCGCGTCTCGTTCGAGGTCGGGATGGCGCAGCTCGGCGGCCGTGCGCTGTACTTGTCGCCGAGCGAGATCCGACTCGGGGAGCGTGAAGATGGTATTGACGTGGCGCGGGTGCTGAGCCGGATGGTGGACGGAATCGTCGCCCGCACCTATCTGCACGCGGATGTTCAGACGCTCGCGCGGCATGCCACGGTTCCCGTGATCAACGGGTTGTCCGATCTGGAGCATCCCTGCCAGGTGCTAGCCGATCTGCAAACGGTGCGCGAGCGGACCGGGGGCCGCCGAGACGTGCGGATGGCGTACGTCGGCGACGGCAACAACGTAGCCCACTCGCTCATGCTTGCGGCGCCCCGGCTTGGAGTCGCTTTGAGGATCGCAACGCCTCCCCAGTTCCGGCCGGATCCGACCATTTGGGGCAGAGCCGGCGAGCAGGCCCAGCAGGTCGGCGTGGAGCTAGCGGTGCTCGACGATCCGGTTGAAGCCGTGCGTGACGCCGACTTTGTGTACACGGACACCTGGTTCAGTATGGGCCAGGAGGACGAGGCAGAGGAGCGGAGGGCGGCCTTCGCGCCGTATCAAGTGAACGACGCTCTGTTGCGGGCCGCTGGGTCCCGCGCGCTGGTGATGCACTGCCTCCCGGCCCACCGCGGCGAGGAGATCACCGATGCGATCCTCGATGGTCCGCGCTCAATTGTCTACGACCAGGCCGAGAACCGTGTCCACGCGCAAAAGGCGCTGCTGGTCGAGCTGCTGGGTGGGAATTATCAGCGCCTGGAGCTCGAGAGACAAGGATGACTTCGGCGAGACGACCACTCGGCGCCGGGGAGTGCGACCGCCGCGCGTGCTCCGCCGCCAAAGTTCTCACGGTGAGGGCGTAGCTTGGAGCAGCTCCTCTCGGCAGTAGCCACGGCGCTTGCCCAGCTTGACTGGCGCAGCGTGCTCGACATCTCGCTCGTCGCCGTGATCGTGTACTGGCTGCTTACGCTCATTCAGGGCACGACGGCGGTCATGCTCGTCCGCGGCATTGTGCTGCTACTGCTGTTTGGGACGATCTTTGCCAACCTCTTCAACCTGACCGTGCTCACCTGGCTGCTGCGCAACAGCATACCGGCGCTGATCGTCTCGATTCCGATCCTGTTCCAGCCGGAGCTCCGGCGTGCGCTCGAACAGATTGGCCGAGCCGGAGGATTTCTGCCACATGCGGCCACGCTCACGAACGCCGGCCACCTCATCGACATCGTGGCCGTCGCCACCCGGCGACTTGCCGAGCGGCGCTGGGGGGCGCTCATCGTCCTCGAGCGGGAGACCGCGCTCGGCGAGTATGCGGAGACTGGCGTGCAGATCGATGCAACGCTCTCGGTCGAGCTCTTGCTCAACATCTTCTTTCCCAACGCGCCGCTGCATGACGGGGCGGTGATCGTCCGCGCCGATCGGCTCGTCGCTGCGGGCGCGGTCCTGCCTCTTCAAGAGGCGCATTCCACTCTGCCCCACCACGGGACACGCCACCGTGCCGCCCTGGGCATCACCGAACAGACCGACGCGCTGACGATCGTGGTCTCGGAGGAGACGGGCCGCATTTCATTAGCGCGTGCCGGACACCTGGTGGGCAACCTGGATGAGGAGAAGCTGCGTAAAGCGCTCGCCAACGTCTATCGGCCCGTCGTCGGCGAGCAGATCCCGGCTTGGATTCGCGGGCGGACCAACCCCAAGGCGGTTGCAACCAAGCCTGTCGGCACTCGCCAGTGAGCAATGTGCTACCACATCCCGAGCCGGGCAAGCGATCACACGTCGGCGCGCCGCCGAGCGCGATCATTCGCCGCTTTCGATGTGCGGTAGCCACCCCGGTCCGCGGCACATCGGGCTAGGCCGTGCGGCTCCGCGTCGACTTTGGGCGCGCGGTGCTGGCCATCGGACTGGCGGCAGCCTTGTGGATCGTCGTCCAGAACGAGACAAATCCTGACCGGGTCGACGTTCCCAACTTCACGGTCATGGTGGAGGTGCGGGACATCCCAACCGGGCTGGTCGTCTTGAGCGAGGCGCCGCAGGTGCAGGTTCGCGTGCGTGCACCGAGCGATTCCTGGTCCCGGCTCCGCCCCGGCAGCTTCCGCGCGACCGCGGACGCGTCGCTGGTCAGGCCAGGCGTCAACGAGGTGCCGGTCGACGTCGAGCCGCTCGATTCGCAAGTCCGCTCCGTGGAGGCGATTCCGCCGCGCGTGAACGTCGCCATCGAGGAGATCGGCGAGCGGAGCGTGCCGGTCCGCCTCAACATCACCGGCAACGTCCCATTTGGCTACGCCTATTCCACGCCGCGGGTCACTCCCGAGAACGTCGCCGTCTCAGGGCCAGCCAGCGTGATCCAGCGCGTTGACGCCGCGATCGTCGAACTCCGGCTCGACGGCGTGACGGTTGGCCTGAATGCGACCTACGCGCCGCAGCCCGTCGACGGGCGCGGCGGCGATGTACGCGGCGTGGGAGTCAGCCCTCCGACCGTCAACGTCGAAGTGCCGGTCGCTCAACAAGTCGGATACAAGGAAGTTGGCATCCGCCCAGTGGTTCGGGGACGGGTGGCAGCCGGCTACTACCTCCAGCCGGTGGACCTGGAGCCAGCCACGGTGACGGTGGTCGGCTCCCCTTCCACTCTAGCCGAGGTTAACTTCGCGGACACCGAGCCGATCGACATTGGCAACAGCTCGACGAGCGTCGTGCGCCGCGTCCAGGTCGTCCCGCCCCCTGGGCTGACGCTCCTGCAGCCGCAGCCGGTCAACGTGACCTTACGGGTGAGCCCGCTGATCGTGTCGCAGGCTGTTCGGTTGGTGCCCAGCATCGAGAATCTAAGCCCGGGCGTCGAACTCGTTAGCGGGTTGCCCCAGCTGGAGGTGACGCTAATGGGACCGGCCCCAACGCTCCAGGCGCTGACACCCCGCGACTTCCGAGTGGTGCTCGACCTGGCTGGTCTGCGGGCCGGCACCCACGACGTCGAGCCACGAGTGACCGTGCCGCCGGGCTTCAGCCTCGAGCGCGTCGAGCCCGCTCGTGTCACCATAACGCTGCGCGAGGCGCCAACGCCCGCGCCTCTCCCCACAGCGACTCCGGCGCCGACGGATCCATAGAGGCGTGGCCTTGGCTTCAAGCCCCGAGCCCTTGGAAGCGCGACCGTACAACGGGCCGTGGTTGTCACGGCTACCGCAGCGGCCCCATCATCCCGAGAGACAAAACACGAGGGGCCAGACATGGCGCGGCCGGTAGTCGCTGTGGTCGGGCGGCCGAACGTCGGCAAATCGACACTGTTCAATCGCCTGATCGGAGAGCGTCGGGCTGTCGTCGACGCGGTCCCCGGCACGACCCGTGACCGCCTCTACGGCACCGCCGAATGGCGAGGGCGCGAGTTCACGGTCGTCGACACGGGTGGCATCGGTATGGAGGGCGATCCGTCGCGCGGCTCGGCCGTCCCGGTCCGCGAAGACGTGCTCGCCCAGGCTCAGGAAGCAATGGACGAAGCCGACGTGATCCTGTTCGTCGTCGACGCCGTGACCGGGCCGGTGCCGGCGGACCACGACGTGGCCGATCTGCTTCGACGCTCGCGTAAGCCGATCGTCGTCGCGGCAAACAAGGCAGATGGGGACCGACAAGGTCGCAACAGCGTCGAATTCTACGAGCTTGGCCTGGGGGAGGGCCTGCCGATTTCCGCGCTCCACGGGACTGGCACCGGCGATCTGCTTGACGCCATCGTCGAGCGGTTCGAGCCGGCCGACGTTGAGCCCGAGGAGGGTCCACACTTGTCCCTCGCGATCGTTGGCCGGCCGAACGTTGGCAAGTCATCGCTGATCAACGCGCTGCTCGGCAAGCAGCGCTCGATTGTGAGCCCGGTTGCGGGGACCACCCGGGACGCGATCGACACGGAACTACAGGTAGACGGCCGCCGTGTGTTGCTCGTAGACACGGCGGGCATTCGGCGCCGCGGCCGCATCGAGCGCGGCGTGGAGAAGTTCAGCGTATTGCGCGCCATCCGCGCGGTTGAGCGTGCCGAGGTGGCCGTGCTGGTGATCGACGCGGTCGACGGCGTGACCGCCCAAGACACCCACGTGGGGGGGTACATCCAGGAGGCACGCAAAGGCTTGATCGTCGTGGTCAACAAATGGGACCTTATCGAGAAGGACACCAACACGGCGAAGGAATACACCGACCGCATCCGGCGGGATCTCAGCTTCGTCGACTGGGCGCCGCTCGTCTTCATCTCGGCCCTGACACGGCAGCGCGTGCCGCGCATCCTTGAGCTGGCCGAAACCGTCCAGGCCCGGCGCGACATGCGCGTCCCGACACCGAAGCTGATGGAGCTGGTCCGCGAGGCCGTGTCGCGCCACGTAGTCAGCGAGCGCGGTCGGCAGCTCAAGATTTATTACGCCACCCAGGCGGGGACTCGGCCGCCGACGTTCGTCTTCTTCGTCAACGACCCGAAGCTGCTCCACTTCTCGTATCAGCGTTATCTCGAAAACCAGCTCCGCGCCGCGTTCGACTTCGAGGGCACGGCGATCCGCCTCGTTTTCCGTGGCCGCGATGAGAAGGATGCGAGAGACTAGACGACGCGTTCGGTCCGCAGGCGCTCGATCTCGGCGTCGGAGTAGCCGAGCTCTTCGAGCACGGGTTTGGTGTGCTCGCCGAGCAGCGGCGGCGGCGTGCGGATCTCGGCGGGAGTTTCGGATAGGTGCCAGGGGAATCCCGTCACGTCGATCTCGCCGGGCCTTCGGATGCTGCACACTGCGGCGCAGCTCGAGGTGTGTGGTCTGTGGGTCGGCAAAGACCTCGTCCAGGGTTGAGACGGGCCCAGTCGGGACCTCGACACCCTGGAGCAGGTCGACTGCTTCGCGGACGGTCAGCGTCCCGAAACGCTCTTGGATGCGGGCGCTTAGCGGCTCGCGGTTGCTGACGCGTTCGGCGTTGGTCTTGAAGCGCGGATCGTCGAGCAGGTCCTCGAGGCCGAGTACCCTGGCGAAGCGCTGCCACATGCCCTCATTGCCGCATGCCACATTGACATAACCATCCCTGGCCTCGAATGTCTCGTACGGAGCGATGCTCGGGTGACGATTGCCCGCCAACCCTGGAGCCGCGCCAGTCGCGAAGTAGCGTCCGGCCTGGAAGGTGAGCAGGGCCACTTGACCACCGAGCATGGACGTGTCGATCCACTGGCCCATGCCGGTGACGTTGCGGCTGAACAAGGCACAGGCCACCGCGTACGCGCCAAACATGCCGGGCGGCTATGTCGGCAATCGGAACCCCGAACTTGGTGGGCGGGCCGCCGACCGGACCAGTCAAGCTCATCCCACCACCCATGCCCTGGAGGATCTGGTCGTACGCCGGCTGGGCCGCTCGCGGCCCGGTTTGGCCGAAGCCGGAGATCGAGCAGTAGACCAGCCGCGGATTGAGCTTGCTCACCTGCTCGTAACTCAGGCCGAGACGTCCCATGGCGCCCGGGCGAAAATTCTCGACGAGGACATCCGAGCGGACCGCGAGCTTACGCAAAATTTCGCGGCCGCGCTCCTGCTTCAGGTCGACCGTAACGCTCCGCTTGTTGCGGCTGATGCTCATGAAATAGGAGCTCGCCCTGGACGAATGGCGGGCCCCAACCGCGCGTCTCGTCGCGGGTCCCAGGCAGCTCGATCTTCACGACGTCGCCGCCCATGTCACCGAGCATCAGCGTGCAGTACGGGCCGGCCAGCGCACGCGTGAGGTCGAGCACGCGCACGCCGTCGAGCGGTCCAGGCATCAAACACCCCTTTGTCGAACTAGAACCAGAGGATACGAAGTTGTGACCTGTCGGTCAATTGCCCCAGGTGCCGCGCGGTGGTAGCATCCTGGGACGCCGAGCGACGGGGAGTCCGTGGTCCAAGAGCTTGAGGTCATCAGTCAGGAGGTGCGGGCGTGCACCAAGTGCCTGCACGAGACGGCCCGAATGGTGTGCCTGGCGAGGGCGACCCTCATGCCGAGGTAATGCTGGTGGGCGAAGGTCCGGCTTCAATGAAGACACCCAGGGCAGACCGTTCGTCGGAGCGGCCGGGTAAGCTGCTCGGAGTTGCTGGCCAGGGCTGGCCTTCGCCGCGAGGACGTCTTCATCACCAACATCGTCAAGCATCGCCCGCCCGGGAAATCGCGACCCGATGGCGGATGAGACGGCCGCCTGCTTGGAGTACCTGGAGCGGCAGATCGCCGCGATCCAGCCAAGCTGATCGTGACGCTCGGGCGCCACTCGATGGCAACCTTCTTTGGCCCCACCGTCAGGATAAGCCAGGTCCATGGGACGACCCGCCCCTGGCGCGACATCCTGGCCTACGCCTGCTTCCATCCGGCCGCGGCGCTACATCAGGCCAAGTTCCGGGAGCAGTTGGAGGAGGACTTCGCCGGCCTGCCGCGAGCGCTCGAGAAGGCCCGCGAGCGGGCGGCCGAGCCCGCGCCACCCGCGCCCGGTCTGCTCGCGGCGAGCGACCCGCCGCCCGAGCGGGCCGCGGGCGACGAGCAGCTCAACCTTTTCTGATGGGTGACCGAACGACGACCCGGGATCGACCAGGGGAGAGCGGCGAGGGCCCTGCCCCGTTCGTCCCTGGTCGGGCGCACTAGCAGGTGGCGGGTCGACAGGCGAAGATCCAGCCTCGCCGCGCACCCGCTCGATCGCCGCGCGACCGTCCTGCCTTCCGCATCAGACTGGCGGTCAACTGGCGCCTGGTCGTGGACGTCGCCACACTCGGCTGCCTCGTCCTCGGGGTGATCTGTGCACTAGCGCTTACGTTTCCATCTGGACAACTGACCGGGCCACTGCTTCTGATGATGGTGCGGGTCTTCGGGTCGACCGCGTGGTTGGTGCCGGTCTGGCTGCTCGGTCTCGGTGCGTTGCGGATCGCGGTCGGCCTGCATGCAGAGGCAGGATTGCCGGTCGTCCGACTCCTCGGCGCGTTGCTGGCGACGCTGGCACTTCCTGCCCTGGTCCATCTGCTACCGCTCAGCGATCCGGATCCGGTCAGACGGGCCTTCGAGCTGCACGCTGGCGGCGGTGCCCTCGGGTACTTCCTGTCGGCCGGGCTCGCAGATGCGCTCGGAACGACGGCCGCGGCGGTTGTCTTGCTTGCCGCGCTGGTACTCGGACTGCTTCTGTTGTTCGAGATTGCGCTCTCGCAGGCGGCGTGCGCTGTGGCGTCCGCCGTCATGCGCGTGCTCACCTTGTGGGTGCGCGCCTGGACGGCACTCGCACAGCATCTTTCGCGCCCCCGTCTGCGGGTCAACCAGCCGAGCCAGGACCCTCCTCGCCCGCTGGTACAGCAGCTCTCCAGAGTCGCGCGGATATCTGGGGGTAGGCGGGAGACCAACGCTCAATTAGAACGGGAGGCCCTGACAGTGCCCGAGATCGAGTCGCCGAAGCGCGAGTCAGTCCAGGGCGCGCTGGCATGGCGGCTGCCATCATCCGGGCTGTTCACCCAGGCCGTCGTGGGTGACCTGAGCCAGGCCGACGTCCGTGCCCAGGCACGCACAATCGAGGAGACGCTCGCGAGTTTCAACGTTCAGGCGCGCGTAGTGGAGGTGAACTCGGGGCCGACGGTCACCCAGTTTGGACTGGAGCCGGCACCTGGTGTGGCGGTCAACCGTATCTTGTCCCGCAACAACGACCTGGCGCTGCGGCTCGGTGCATCGTCGCTCCGCTTGGAGGCGCCGGTGCCTGGCAAGCGGGTGGTGGGCGTGGAGGTGCCGAATCGCGCTGGGACGATGGTCAGCTTGCGGGAGCTGCTTGAATCCGACTCGTGGTCCAGGACTCGATCAAAGCTGCGCCTGGCACTCGGCCGTGACGTAGTCGGCAACGCCGTAGTGGGCGATCTGGCCAGAATGCCACATTTGTTGATTGCCGGGGCGACCGGAAGCGGCAAGTCGGTCTGCATCAACTCGATCGTCGCGTCGCTCATCTATCAGTGTACGCCCGACGACCTCCAGTTCGTCATGATTGACCCAAAGATGGTCGAGCTGGTTGGATTCAACGGCATCCCGCATCTCAGAATGCCGGTCGTCACCGACATGGATCGTGTGGTTGGCTCGCTCAAGTGGGTCGTGCGCGAGATGGAGCGTCGCTTCTCGCTATTCGCGGCGAAGGCGGCGCGTAACATCGAGGCGTACAACAAGGTGATCGAATCGGACCCGAGCCAGAATCGGATGCCTTTCATGGTCGTCGTGATCGACGAGCTGGCCGACATGATGATGACGGCTGGCGATGAGGTTGAGCGGATCCTCTGTCGCCTGGCGCAGCTTGCGCGGGCAACCGGCATTCACCTGGTGGTCGCAACGCAACGCCCATCAGTCGACGTGATCACCGGCCTGATCAAGGCCAACTTCCCCACTCGCATCTCGTTCGCCGTTAGCTCACACATCGACTCGCGAACGATCCTGGACACCGCCGGCGCCGAGAAGCTGCTGGGCCGTGGCGACATGTTGTTTCTGCCGCAGGATTCCAGCAAGCCGGTCCGCGTGCAGGGAGCGTACGTCTCGGACGAGGAGATGCACCGGTTGGTCGAATTCTGGCGCAAGCTCGGCCAGCCGCGGTACAGCGAAGAGGATGCTCGCGAGATCGAGACCCTGGGCAAAGGCGATGATGATGCCGACGGCGACGAGTTGTACGATAAGGCGGTTGCCGTGGCGAATCAATACAGGCGCGTCTCGGCCTCGCTGCTCCAGCGGCGCCTGGGCATCGGATATCCGCGGGCGGCGCGCCTCGTCGACTTGCTCGAAGAGCGCGGCCTCGTCGGGCCATCCGAAGACGGCAAGTCGCGCGAGGTCGTGGACCGCGAGCCGTTGCCCATCGAGGATTGAGGGATGAGAACACGTGGACATCGCGCGGATGAGCGGGTTGGTCATCGGGACTGGCCCTTCGGAGCCTCCCGCTAAGCCCGCGCTTCTGGCAGCGGGGAAGCGCGCTCCTTCTCGCCGCTCCTTCGTTATCCCGCGCTTGGGCGCGCTACTCTGGTCGCTGGGGCTGGCCCTGCTGGTCCTCTACCTGTTGTTCTATCTGGCCCGCGTCGCCGACTTGATCGCGTACCCGTACGACGTTGACCAGGGCGAAGGCTACGATATCAACAGCGGTTGGCTGCTGGCGCAGGGTCGTCCGATCTACACCGACAACGCCGAGTACCCCTACTACTCGTCAAATTACCCGCCGGTTTTCTCGCTCTTGCTGGTGCCGATCGTGTCGCACTACGGACCGCTGCTCGGCACGGGCCGGGCGCTCTCGGCCATCGCGGCGCTGCTGACGGCGGCGCTGGTCGGCCTGATCGTTTGGGAGCAGACCAACAATGGGCCGGCGGGGAGCACGGCCGCCCTGCTGTATCTTGGCTCGAACTACGTCTACCACGTCACTCCGCTGGCTCGCGTCAATGCCCTCGCGGCATTGTTCGCTCTGATCGGCGTGTACTGCTGCTTGCGGCGAGCGAAGAGAGCCCTGTCGCGCGGCTCCGTCGATGGCTGGCTACTTGGAGCCGTCATCGCCTTCTTGCTCGCGATGTTCACCAAGCCAACGACTATCGACGCGGTCGCAGCGGGGCTGCTGTTCCTTCTCGCGCGCGACCTTCGGGCCGGACTCGCCGCCGGAGCGGTCGTCGGCGCGCTCGGACTCGCGCTCCTGATTGGGCTCGATGCCGCCCACGACGGCCAGTTCTGGGTCAATGTTGTGGCTGGCAACGTCAACCCGTTCCTGCCCGAACAGGCGATGCGCTACTACCTGAACTTTCTGGGGTTGCACGGGATTCTTGTCGGTCTAGCCGGCTGGCAAGTATCGCGCACCGTTCGCCGCGGCGCCTGGGGCCCATTCGAGCTGTACTGGGCGTTGGCCCTGGCGCTGGCCGTAAGCGTCGGTAAATGGGGTGCCGGCGAGTCGTATTTTCTGGCGCCGATCGTCGCTTCGTGCGTCCTGGCTGGTACGCTGCTGGGCCAGGCCGTGCGGTGGTCCAGCCGCCGACCGCGGACGCTCGCGCTGCTCGGCGCGCTCGTCCTGGTGCAGGCTCTCCTGCTAGGACACGGCCCAATCGAGGGACTTGCGCCGGGGCTGTGGGATCGGGGAATCCAGGCCGCGAGCCTGGCGCGATACCGAGACCGCGCCGATTTAGACGCGGCGGCGCAGCTTGTCGATCACCTGAGAGAACTGGAGGGCCCAGTGCTGTCCGAAGACCCTGGCTACAGCCTGGTCGCGGGCAAAGAGGTTGTCGGCAACGCCACCCACCTGCGTAACCTCCACCAGTCGGGCTTCTGGCGTGCCGATGGCTTGCTCGCCGATGTGGAGCAGCGGCGATTCCGTTGGGTGGTGCTTGACGCCGAGCTCTACCCCGAGCCGGTTCTTGAGGCGGTCGGCCGCGCTTACTACCTGTATGACTTCTTTGACGTCAACGGGACGCGGCAGCTGCTCTTCGCGCCCGGCGAAGAGTAGCGTGTACCATACGGCGCTGGTCTACGAAGCGAGCGGACGCTGGACAGCAGTGGAGCATGCGAGCAGGGTAGATGTTGCCCCGACACCGACCGTTCGTGGAGCCGCCGCACTGATTATTGATCGCCAGGGAGCAAGACGCTGAAGCGGTCTTTGTCGTCCCCAGTCATGACCCGACCGCGGTACCGCTACTTCTGAGCGGCACGGTTCGTGGTGGGTGGGGGTCTGCCGCCCCCAACGCTTTGGTCCGAGACGCCGCGGCGATTGCTGCCCTGCTGGGCCTGGTGCTGGTCTTCAACCCGGGGCTGGCGTTCGGCGGCCTGGTTCCGGCGGGCTACGACACGTTCGTCTACTTTTATCCTTACCGGGCGTACTTCGGGCAGGCTTTCGCGGAAGGGCGACTGCCGCTCTGGAACCCGCACCTATTCCTGGGAGTGCCATTTCTTGCCAACCCCCAGGCAGCGGTCTTCTATCCAGGCACCTGGCTGTTCGCCCTCATCGAGGTGCCGAAGGCCTACGGAATCAATCTGCTCGCGCACGGCTTTATCGCAGGCGCGTCGCTGTACGCGTTTGCCCGGTGGTCGCTCGGGACGTGTCGGATGGCGGGCCTTCTCGGAGGCGCAGCATTCGCCTTCAGCGGCTTCCTGACGGGCCAGGCCGGCCACATCAACCAGGTCAGCGTAGCCGCCTGGCTACCTGCTGCCGCGCTTGCGCTCGATGCGGCGCTACGCCACACGAGTCGAGGCACCGTGGCCGCGCTGATCGGCGTGCTGGTCCTTCAGATCCTGGCTGGACACCCGCAACACGTCTACATGACCCTCGTCGTATTGGGCATGCTGGCAGTCTGGCGTTGTTGGCCCAGCGGCGTCCGAGGGCTGGGGCGAGGCCTGGCATTGTTGTTGCTCGCTGCCGGACTCGCGTTTGGAATCACCGCGATCCAACTGGTCCCGACCGCCGAACTGGCTCGCCAGTCGATCCGTGGGAGTGGGCTTGACTACGATCAGGCCCGTGCTGACGCGCTCCCTTGGGAGCACTTGCTTCCCGCGCTGCTGCCGGGCTTCTGGTCGAACCTGGCGTCGAGCGAGTTCTTCGGACACCTCGGTGCTGTTGCGCTGGTTCTGGCCTGGATGGGCCTTCTCCTGGCTCCGGGTCGAGCGGCCTTGTTCGGTGCAGTGTTGGTGACTCTAGGTCTGACGCTGGCGGTTGGCGAGGCGACTCCGCTGCATCGCATGTTCTTCGACTGGCTGCCAGGCTTTGCCTCGTTCAGGGTGCCTGCCCGTTGGCTGCTCGTCTACACCTTCGGCGCTGCACTGTTGCTGACGCTCGGCACGGACCGGCTGGCGCGAGGATGCCAGCCGCCGGCTCCAGTCTCACCTCGGCTGGCGGCAGGAGTCCCATCCTGGCGTCTGCTGGTTGCGGGGTGTGGAGTACCCCTGCTTCTCCTCGCGGCGGCGGTCCACGGGGAGCCGCAGCCCTGGCGTCTACTGGCGCTCTGGAGCGGCCTGGCTGGCGGCGCGCTATTGCTCGCCCTGACTGCCCTGTCAATGCCGCGCGCGAGGGTGCCTGCAACCGTACTGCTTGCGGTCGCGGCGCTTGTGGAGCTGTGGTTTGCCGGTGCTCATCTCGAGCATCGCCAGCCAGTGCCTGACGTAGCCTATCGGCAACCACGCGAAGTCATCGATGCGCTGCGCGCCTCTGACGGGCTCGACGGCCGCTTCCGATTCTTGAGTATCGCCTCGCCTGAGTACGAGGTGAAGGAAACCGCGGAGTATGACGAACGCTTCCCGAACCTGCACCCTGAAGCGCGGCGCAACTTGCTGATGAGCGTCAAGTGGAATGAGGCGCTCTGGCCGAACGTCCCGCTAAGCTATCGACTCGACTCGGGCGATGGCTACGACGGCGGCGTGCTGCCGTTATCGAACTTCGTCAAGCTGATGGGAGCGCTACTCGGTGAGCGCGTTCGGTCGGACGGCGTTCTCGCCAGTCGACTCGACCACCTACCACCAGCACGATGGCTCGACCTGCTCGGCGTTCGGTACGTCCTGGCCGCCCGGGTCAAGGATCTGACCGAGGGAGGGTTGTACTACGATCGGGCAGTCACCGTGTCGCTCCAACCCGGCGAACGTGTTGAGCTACATGGGTTGCCCGATGGCGCGTTCACCCGCCTCGGCCTGCTTTCGTCTTTCCGCGGCCAAGCCTCTGCCGACGGTGAGGTCGCCCGCCTAGAGCTCGGGGACGCCGACGTGACCGTGGTTTCGCTGGTTGCAGGGGTCCACACCGCGGCGGCCAATGCCGAGACACCCGGAGCAGGGGGGCTGTTGCGCGTCCAGGAATGGGGCGCCGAGCTGGAAAACGATCCAGCCGATTGGCTCGCGACGATTAGTCTGGATCGGCGGGCGATCCCCCGCCTGGCTATCGTGAACACGGCAGTGGATGCCGTCTTTGAGGTGCGGGCCCTCAACCTTGTCGACGACGTTCGCCAGGCCAGCTTCTCCGTCACGCCGGACCCGACAGTTGGCCGGACCGAGTTCTTCGACATGAAGCTGTACGACCGGCGGGCCGCGTTGCCGCGGGCCTACGTGGTTGCCGACGCGCGCGTTCTCGACGACCAGCCTGCGCTGGCTGTGATCGCGGACCCGTCGTTTGATCCGCGCTCATTAGTCTTGCTCGCACCGATGGAGGGCGCGCGTGACCTGTCCGCGGTAGTCTCGGACCAGGTCGCGAGCGCCGCGATCGAGCATTCGGACCCCGAGCGGGTGCGGCTTCGGACGCGCTCCGAAGCTGGCGGCTACGCCGTCCTATCCGATAGCTGGTATCCTGGGTGGCGCGCGACAGTCGATGGCCGCGACGCGCCGATCGTACGGGCAAATGTGCTCCTTCGGGCAGTGCCGATCTCGGCTGGCGAGCACGTGATCGAATTCAGCTACGAGCCACGCTCGTTGCACGTGGGCCTGCTGGTGTCGCTCGCCTCGTGCGGCGTGGGCAGTCTACTCTGGGTGCTTTTGCCGCGCGTCTGGCGGCAGGATGCACCGGCGTAATGCCAACATCTGAAACGCAGCCGGATCATCCTCCGGAGCCTAAGGGAATCGGCTGCGCACTCTCCCCCGTTGGCCACCCCGGGGACGAATCTTCACCCGACCTGAGCCTCGAGGCTCATCTGGTTGCGCTGATGTTCGCGGCTGACGAGCCGCTCGCCATCACGGATGCCGCACGTGTCCTCGGCGTGCGCCCCAGGTTAGTCGAGGCCGCGGCGCGGCAGCTGGTCGAGGAGCCGCCGCGTGGATTGATCGTCCAGCGCGACGCGGAACGACTGCAGCTAGCGACCAACCCCGGGTCCGCCGAGTTCGTCCGACGCCTGCGCGGCGACGACAGCCAGACTCGGCTGTCTGGCGCAGCGCTCGAAGTTCTTGCCATCGTGGCCTACCGCCAGCCGATCACGCGCGCCGAGATCGACGCGGTGCGTGGAGTGAACAGTGACCGTGCGCTTGCAACGCTGCTGGCCCATGGCCTGGTCGCGGAGGTAGGCAGGCGGGAGGCAGTCGGCCGACCGAGCCTGTTTGGCACGACGCTCACCTTCCTGGAGCACCTTGGTCTTCGCTCACTTGACGACCTTCCACCGTTGCCGGCGTCGGGTTCGTCACGCCAGACGAGCGAGGCCGGCTCAACTGGCAACGCCCACGCGGCGAGCGCCGACCGCCCAGGCGGCTCTGAGCCGTAGTCGCCGGCTCTCGCTCGTAGGGGGCGCAGTGCTGGATACCCCCGGCCGCGGGTTTGGCGCCTTCCTGGAAGGGCTGCTACAATTCGGTGGCCGCGACGCGCGTCGCGGCCCTTGCGTGCGCCGACCCTGGCCGGGCGGACACTGAGCTTTGGACTGGGGTGGCCCGGATGTACGCGATCCTCGAGACAGGCGGCAAACAATACAAGGTCGAGCCGGGCGATGTGATCGAGGTCGAGCGGCTGGATGGCGAGGTAGGATCCCGCATCGAGCTGGACAACGTCTTGCTTATGGCCACCGACGACGGCCCGACCTTCGGTTCTCCCGTCGTCAGCGGGGCCCGGGTAGTGGGCGAGGTTGTTGAGCAAGGCAAGGGTGACAAGATTACGGTCTTCAAGTACAAGCGGAAAGTTCGATACCGGCGGAAGACTGGGCATCGGCAGATTGTGACCCGGCTGCGGATCACCGAGATCCTCGGAGACGCCAGCGCTAGCGGGTCCCGCAAGACCACACGGTCGGAGCAAGAAGATGGCGCATAAAAAAGGGATGGGCAGCTCCCGCAACGGCCGGGACAGCGCTGGTCAGCGCCTAGGTGTGAAGCGGGGCGACGGCCAGGCGGTACTCGCCGGCACGATCCTCGTACGTCAGCGCGGCACGCCGGTGAAGGCTGGTCTGAACGTTGGAGTCGGGCGCGATCACACTCTGTTTGCCTTGGTGGACGGGGAGGTTCGATTCGAGCAGGCGACTAAGGAACGCAAGCGCGTCAGCGTCTACTCTGCGTAAGGGAATCCTCCACGTCCCGTGTGACCTGGACTTGGCGCTTTCACCCATGCGATGCGTGGTGACATCATCACGCCGCGGAAACCGGAACAATGAAGACAGAGATTCATCCGAAATACGAAGCTGCCGAGATCCATTGCGGCTGCGGCAACAGCTGGGAGACGCGGTCCACGAAGCCGCGGCTCCGGGTCGACGTGTGTTCGCGCTGCCACCCGTTCTACACGGGCGAGCAACGGCTGGTGGACACTGGGGGTCAGGTGGAGCGCTTCCGCCGTCGCGCCGAGAAAAAGACGCTTTAGCCAGTTGTTAGCAGCCCAGCGCTTGGCCGGTCCACATCGACGTCGAAACGTTTCGGCCGCGCGGCGCTCCGCGGTCTGAGTTAGCGTCGACGGCGCGCCAATTCCGCCCAAACGTCGTCCGGAGTGAGGCCAGCCTGCGCCAGCAGCAGGTAGCTATGGAACCAGAGGTCGGCAGTTTCACGCGTGAGCTCCGCGGGGTCGCGGTTCATCGCGGCGATGACCACCTCCGTCGCCTCCTCGCCGACTTTCTTCGCGATGCGGTCGACGCCGCCGGCGGCGAGTGTGGCCACGTAGGAACCGTGCGGACGCTCCACGAGCCTACGCCGAATCACATCGAACAGCTCCGTGGCCGGGTCGGACGGCGACTCTGGGTCAGAGCCCAAGCACGGCGAGTCGTATGGGGTGGTAAAAAAGCAGCTAGGCGCGCCCGTGTGACAAGTTGGTCCGGCCGGATCGGCCAGGATAAGGATCGCGTCGGCGTCGCAGTCCAGCAGGATCGATCGGACGCGCAGGACGTTGCCGGAGGTTTCGCCTTTGCGCCACAGCCGGGCGCGACTACGGGACCAGAACCAGACTTCACCCTCGGCCAACGTTCGTGCGTACGACTCACGGTTCATGTAGCCAACCATCAGCACCTGGCGGGTGCTGCGATCCTGGACGATTGCTGGCAGGAGGTTGCGCTTGGAAAAGTCAGGAGTCCCGGCGCCCGTGGCCTGGTCCGGGGAGTCCGCGCTCACGCGGCGGCCTCGCTTGGTGGGCGGACGGGCACGCCGCGCTCGCGGAGATACGCTTTTGCGTCGGCGATACGGATGGCTCCCCAGTGGAAAATGCTCGCGGCCAGCGCCGCGTCCGCCCCACCTTCCGTGAGCACCCTGGCCATGTGCTCGGCGCTGCCGGCGCCGCCGCTGGCGACGACAGGTACTGTCACCGCCTCCGAAACCATGCGGGTCAGCCGCAGCGCGTAGCCCTCCTTCGTTCCGTCCGCATCGATGCTGTTCACCACGATCTCGCCGGCCCCGAGATCGACGCCGCGACGTGCCCAGGAAATGGCGTCTAGGCCAGTCGGACGCCGCCCCCCGTGGGTGACGATCTCGTAGAAGCTCGCGTTCCATCGAACGTCCATCGACAGCACGATACACTGGCTTCCGAACCAGCTGGCAGCTTCGCGTAGTACCTCCGGCCGCTCCACCGCCGCCGAGTTGAGGGACACTTTGTCCGCTCCGGCACGCAGAAGCTGCTGGACGTCGTGGGCCGTCCGGACACCACCGCCGACCGTTAACGGGATGAACACCGCTTCCGCGGTGCGCCTGACGACATCCAGGATGGTGCCGCGCGCTTCGGCCGAGGCGGTGATGTCGTAGAAGACCAGTTCGTCAGCGCCCTCCTGGTTGTAGAAGGCCGCTAGCTCAACCGGATTTCCGGCGTCGCGCAGCGTGGCGAATGAGACACCTTTGACGACGCGGCCCGCGTCGACATCCAAGCATGGCACAATCCGCTTAGTCAGCACCTAGGGAGCTCCCTGGCCGACGCGGCCTCCGGGCGAGCAGACTTGCCCTGCACCGCGGCGACCACCTCCGTTAGATCCAGGGCGCCGGTGTACAGCGCCTTTCCGACGATCGTGCCCCGCGCGCCCGTGTCGCTCAACTCGAGGACGTCAGAGAGCTTGCTTACCCCGCCTGATGCGATCACGTCGACACGCGGCACGGCCGCCACTATTTGTGCAACGCCCGCCACATCGGGACCGCCGAGCATGCCGTCGCGGGCGATGTTCGTCCAGATGATGGTCTGGACACCGCGGCGCTCGAGGGCGCGCGCGAACCCCAGCGCGTTTCGATCGGACAGATCTAGCCATCCGCGCACAGCCACTCGACCGTCGCGAGCGTCGATGCCGACCGCGATCTGCCCGGGATAGCGCTCCAGAGCGACATCAAGCAGCTCGGTGTCCTCCAGCGCGGCGGTCCCGAGAATCGCGCGATCGACTCCCGCGGCGAACGCCGCCTCCAGTGCCGCCAGGCTCCGCAGCCCGCCGCCGAGCTGGACCGGGATGCTCAGCGTCCGTGCGATCTCTCGGACCACTTCAAGCTGCATCGGGTGCCCAGCGCGCGCACCGTCGAGGTCGACGACGTGAATGCGCGTGGCGCCGGCCTCGGCCCAGCCACGGGCGATCGCAACAGGATCCTCCGCGAAGACGGTCACCTCGGCGAAGTCGCCCTGGGTCAAGCGAACGCAACGGCCTTCTTGCAGGTCGATGGCAGGGATGACGTCAAACAACGCCGGAAGCGGCCGAGACGACTGCGGATGGCGTGGCGCGCTGGCACTCGCGCGCGAAGTTGGCGTAGATCCGAAGGCCAACCTCGCCGCTCTTTTCGGGATGAAACTGCGTCGCGAAGACATTGCCGCGAGCGACAATCGAGGCGAAGGTCACCCCATACTCGGTCTCGCCAACCACGTCCTCAGGCTCGATCGGATCCACGTAGTAGGAGTGGACAAAATAGAAGTATGATCCGTCGGGTACGCCCGCCAGGAACGGATGGGCAGACCGCACCTTCACCGAGTTCCAGCCCATGTGGGGCACCTTGCGGTCACGGCCGACCTCCAGCCGCCGACAGGTGCCTCGGACGAGTCCCAGGCACGGCACGCCGCCGCCCTCGTCACTCGATTCGAAGATAATCTGCTCACCCAGGCAGACGCCGAGCACCGGTCGTCCAGAGTGGGCATAGCCAAGTAGCGGATCGACGAGCCGTAGTCCTTCCAGGCGGCGCATGGCGTCGACCGCCGAGCCCTGGCCAGGCACGACGAGGCCGTCCGCCAGCGCGATCCGTGCCGGATCCTGGGTCACCTCGACATCTGCGCCCACGACTTCGAGTGCGCGCGCCACGCTCCGCAAGTTACCCGCGCCGTAGTCCAGGATTGCGATCATCGGCCTTGCACTCCGAAGCATTGTACCGGCCTCATCGCTGGGAGGGCGACCGCGTCGCTGGCGAGAGCTGACCATGCCATTATCCGGCCAGCTAATCGTGCGCTCGTCAGCCGCGGTCGTTGCCCGCAGGGGCGTTACCAACACGGCCAACCGACCAAGCCAGGTAGGCGCGGATGAACTCGTCTATCTCGCCCTCCAGGACGGCGTTGGTGTCACTGGTTTCCAATCCGGTCCGTTCGTCTTTGACCATCTTGTACGGATGCAGGACGTAGTGACGGATCTGGTTGCCCCAGCTTGCCTCGACGTGCTCGCCCCGAATCTGCGCTTGCTCCGCCTCGCGCTTCTCGAGCTCCAGCTCCAGTAGCTTGGATCGAAGCATCATCATTGCCGTCTCGCGATTCTGGAGCTGGGAACGCTCGGTCTGGCACGCCACGACGATGCCGCTCGGAACGTGGGTCAGCCTGACTGCCGTGCTGACCTTATTAACGTTCTGGCCCCCGGGGCCGCCACTGCGGAACGTATCCAGCTTGAGATCGTCGGCACGGATCTCGATCTCGATCTCTCCCTCGACTTCTGGCATCACCTCGACCTTGGCGAATGACGTGTGCCGCCGATGAGCCTGATCGAACGGCGACATGCGGACCAGGCGATGCGCGCCCCGTTCGCTGCGCAGATACCCGTAAGCGTATGGCCCCCTAATCTGGACCGTCGCACTCTTGATGCCAGCCTCTTCTCCATCCGTCTTATCAAGGACGTCGGACCTGTAGCCATGGCGCTCGGCCCAGCGCAAGTACATGCGAAGCAACATCGCCGCCCAGTCCTGGGCCTCGGTGCCGCCCGTGCCGGCGTGCACCGCCAGCAGGGCATTGCTCTTGTCGTAGGGGCCCGAGAGCTGCAGCTGAAACTCCAACTCGGCGACACGGGTCCCGATCGCCTCGGTTTCGGCGTCACCTTCAGCGCGAACCTCTGCATCATCGGCCTCCGCTGCGAGGTCCAGCAGCACCTGGGCGTCATCGGCGCGGGCGGCGAGGTCGAGCCAGGCGGACGTCTCCTCCCGGAGCGCCGTGAGCTCCCTCATTACCGCCTGCGCGTGCTCCGGGTCATCCCAGAACTCTGGAGTTGAGGATTGGGCTTCCAGCAGCCCGATACGCCGCTGCTTGTCGGCTACGTCAAAGGCGCTCCAGCAGCCCGCCAATGCGGGCGCGCAGGTCGCCGAGGTCGTGTTGTGAGTCTTGCATGTGTCTCCATCCTTGGGGCGCGGTTCCTGGGAGAACAGGGCTCGGGGGATGGTATCATGACAGGGCGTCCGCCCCCCACGACATGAGCCGCGGTGGGAGTCCCGCGGTCGCGCGAGCAGCACCGCCACGGGTGGCTCCTCTTGCGGCGACTGGAGAATACCGGTAATGGGCGCAGTCAGGGTCGCGATTATTGGCGTAGGTAACTGCGCTTCATCGCTCGTCCAAGGCGTCGAGTACTATCGCCACGCCAAGGACGACGATTTCGTCCCTGGACTCATGCACGTCAATCTGGGCGGGTATCACATCCGCGACGTCGAGTTCAGCGCGGCGTTCGACATCGACGCCAACAAGGTTGGCAATGACCTCTCCGAGTCGATTTTCGCGCCGCCGAACAACACACTCAGGTTTTGCGACAACGTCCCGAAGCTGAAAGTGCCCGTGCAGCGCGGCATGACGCACGACGGACTTGGCAAGTATCTTCAAGAGAAAGTCTCGAAGGCGCCGGGCCCGACAGCTGACATCGCCGGTATCCTTCGGGACACCAAGACGGACGTCGTGGTCAATTACCTGCCGGTCGGGAGCGAGACGGCCACGAAGTGGTATGTCGAGCAAGTTTTGGCGGCCGGCTGCGGCTTCGTGAACTGCATTCCGGTCTTTATTGGCCGCGAGCCATACTGGCAGAAGCGTTTTCAGGACCGGAGCCTGCCCATCGTCGGCGACGACATCAAGTCGCAAGTCGGGGCGACGATCACTCACCGGGTGCTGACGCGCCTGTTCCGCGATCGAGGCGTGCGCTTGGAGCGGACCAGTCAGTTGAATGTCGGCGGCAACATGGATTTCTACAACATGCTCGAGCGAGCGCGGCTGGAGTCCAAGAAGATCTCCAAGACGAACGCGGTTACCTCGCAGCTCGAGTACGACATGGGCGGCGACAATGTCTACATCGGCCCAAGTGACTACGTACCGTGGCTCGAGGACCGAAAGTGGGCCTACATCAGAATGGAAGGGCGATCCTTCGGCGACGTGCCGCTCAACATCGAGTTCAAGCTTGAAGTCTGGGACTCGCCCAACTCGGCTGGGGTCGTTATCGACGCCGTCCGCTGCGCCAAGCTGGCGCTGGATCGCGGGATCTCGGGGTCGCTGGCAGGTCCATCGGCCTACTTCATGAAGTCGCCGGCCGTCCAATACTCTGACGACGAGGCGCGCGAGATGGTCGAAGCATTCATCCGGAGTGACGCCGCGACGGGAGTGAGTGCTGGTGAGCGCCCGCCGGAGACGGCGAGCCCGGCGGCCCCGGATCGTGCGACGAACGATGGCGCATGCGCGGACGGCGAGCGCAACGGCCAACGCCTGGACGGGGCCCACGTTGCCGGAGAGGCCTAGCGCAAGCTGGCACAGCCGTCGTGATCTACTGGGCGCATCTCATCGGCAGCTTCCTGCTTCGATTCGTGCCGCCCCGGGTCGGGTACCTCGTGGCGAGCGTGCTAGGACCACTCGTCGCCGCCTGCTGGCCTGGACAGTACCGGTCCGCCTGGGAGAACATGGCCCGTGTCCTCGGTCCTTCGGCAGACCCCACCGAGGTCTCGCGGCGGGTCCGTGAGATGTTCCGCAACTACGGAAAGTACGTCGTCGATCTGCTTTGGATGCCGCGCGCCAGCTTGCACGATCTGGAGCGCAACTTTCACATCGTAGGGCTCGACCACGTCGAGCAAGCGATCAACCGTGGGAACGGGTTGGTCATGGTGACGGCACACCTGGGCAACTCGGACCTTGGCGCCGCGATTTTGGCGCACAAGGGTTTCGCGGTGAGCGCAATCGTCGAGACGCTCAGGCCGCTACGTTGGAACGAGCGCGTCCAGCGTATCCGTGAGCAGGTCGGCGTCCAAGCGATCCCGCTCGAGGACGGAGCCCGCGACATGTTCGCCGCGCTCCGCGCCAATCATATCCTCGGGGTCTTGATCGATCGTCCGCTGGTGAAAGAGGGTGTGCCGGTTCGCTTTTTCGACGCGATGACCCGCGTGCCGGAAGGTGCGGCGCGTCTAGCGATGCGAACTGGGGCCGGGGTTGTGGCGGTCGGCGTGGTGCGACGCGGGCGCCGGTTCGTTGCTCATGTGAGTCCGCTGCTTGACGTCGAGCCTAGCGGTGATCGGGCGCGTGACGCTCAGGAGCTGACTCAGCGGGCAGTAGACTGGCTGGAATCGGTGATTCGCCAGCATCCGGATCAGTGGTTCATGTTCCGCGACATGTGGCCGAAGGAAGCCTGAGGACGGACCGGGGGCGGCTGCTCTATTGGGCCTACCGCGCCGCCGTGCCGGTCGCGGGGGTCATCCCCGCCAGGCTCGCGTATGCCGTACTGGACCAGTTTGCCGACGCGGCCTGGCTGCTCAATGGCTCCGTGCGGCGGATCGTCGAGGCCAATCTGCGGCGGGTGATCGGCACCCCGAACCGGCGCTGGCGTCGCGCCGTGCGCGGAGTGTTCCGGACCGGAGTCCGCAACTACTGGGACACGTTGCGGATACCAAACCTGAGCGACGCCGACGTGAGATCGCTAGTGCACATCCGCGGCTGGCAACACCTGGACGCCGCGCTGGCCAGGGGACGAGGTGCGATCCTGGTAGGCGCCCACCTGAGCAGTCTGGCGTTGACCACGCAGGCGTTCGCCGCCAACGGCTACCGCGTCAATGTCGCTGTCGAGCCGATCGACCCGCCGGAGCTCCTGGAGCTGTTGACCCGCCTGCGGGCCGGACGCGGTATGCAGGTGGTCCCGCTTGGGCCAAGGCTGGGTACGCAGTTCGCGGCCGCCCTGCGCCGAGGCGAGCCCGTCGCGCTCATCGTGGACCGCGACGTGACCGGCTCCGGGGTGCAAGTGCCCTTTTTTGGCGCCCCGGCCCGTCTCCCGAGCGGGCCGGCGCTCTTGGCGCTCCGAAGCCAGGCGCCGATTCTGCCAGCTGCCGCCATCCGACGAGCGGACGCACGATTCGAAGGGGTCATCGAGGCGCCGATTCCGATCTCTCGAAGCGGTGACGTGCGCGCCGACGTCGTCAGGATCACCGAAGCCATCGCCGCTCGGCTGGAGTACTATATTCGCAGGCATCCGGAGCAGTGGACGGCGTTTCAGCCCGTCTGGGGGTCGGAGGGCTAACCCGCGGAGAGGTGGCACGCGATGAAGATCGCGCTCGTCTCGCCCTACGATTACCCGTATCCCGGCGGCGTGACAGAGCACGTCAGCAACCTCGTCGTCCAATTCCGTAATCGCGGCCACGAGGTTCATGTGATCGCGCCGTCCTCGGCCGGGGCGGACAGCCTGGAGCAGATGACGCATGTACACCGAGTGGGGCGCGTCGTTCCGGTCTGGGCGAACGGATCGGTAGCGCGGCTGAACCTGCCGTACCAGGGGTACCTCCAGGTCAAGCGGCTGTTGTCCCATCAGGCGTTCGACGTGGTCCACCTCCATGAGCCGCTCATGCCGGCCCTGCCGCTTACCGTCCTGCGGCACTCCGAGGCGATCAACATCGGGACGTTCCACGCCTACGGTCGGACTGACATCGCCTACTTCTACGCAAAACCGATGCTTCGGCCGTTCTTCCGCAAGCTGCATGGCCGGATCGCGGTGTCCCAACCGGCCCGCGAGTTCGTCGCGCGGCGGTTTCCGGACGACTACCGGATCGTGCCGAATGGCATCGACTACGCTCGCTTCGCGGTGCCGCGCGAGCCGCTCCCGTGGCTGGTTGACGATCGGCCCACGGTCCTTTTCGTTGGCCGTCTGGAACGTCGCAAGGGACTCAGGCATCTGCTACACGCCTGGCCGACGGTGCGGTCCGAACTGCCGCGTGCGCGCCTGTTCGTCGTCGGCGGAGGAGGCCGCCGGCTAGAAAGTTACCGGCGTTACGCCCGGCGACAGGGCTGGCCCGAGGTCATCTTCACCGGGCACGTTCCCAGTGACGACTTGGTCCGGTACTACCAGAGTGCGGACGTCTTTTGCGCACCCTCGACCGGTCAGGAGAGCTTTGGGATCGTGCTGCTGGAAGCGATGGCGGCGGGCCGGCCGATCGTCGCCTCGGACATCCCGGGGTACGCCGAGGTGGTGACGCACGGCCAGGAAGGCGTGCTGGTCCCGCCCGAGGACCCGCCTGCGCTGGCCTCAACTCTGCTTCGGCTTCTCGCCGACCCTGACTTGCGGTGCGCGCTCGGTGCGCGCGGTCGCCGCAAGGCGGCCGATTATGACTGGTCGATTGTCGCGGGTCAGGTGCTCGACTACTATGACGAAACGATCGACGCGCACATCGAGCCGCTCGCCAAGGTCGGAGCGCGCTTCGGGCGGGTCCGGCGTGCCGCCTCCGGCGTCGCGCACCTGTTGGCACGCTGAGCGGCCGTGGCCGTCTGGATGAAGAGCGTCAAGTTCGGCGTTCGCGGGGCCGTTCAGCCGCTGGCTGTGGCGCTGGCGCGGGCGGGCGTCCAAGCTAATTGGCTAACCTTCGCCGGGTTCATCCTGAACATCGGGGTGGCGCTGCTCGTCTCACAAGGCTGGCTTCTGCCGGGCGGCGTGCTGTTTTTGCTGTGCAACGCGCTCGATTTCTTGGACGGGGCGGTCGCACGAGCGGCGGGCACGGCCGGGCGGTACGGCGCGTTCCTCGACTCAGTCCTGGACCGCTACTCCGAGGCCGTAGTCTTCGTCGGCTTGCTGGTGTGGTTTTCGAGGGGCGAAGACGTGCTGGCCGTCGCGGTCACGGCGTCAGCTCTGGTCGGCTCGTTCATGGTCAGCTATTGTCGAGCGCGAGCCGAAGGCATGGGCCTGAATTGTGAGGTCGGTCTGCTGCAGCGTCCGGAGCGAGTCGTTCTGCTGGGGATTGGCATGATCCTGGCCGACTACGCCCTGCTGCCGGTGCTAATGGTGCTCGCGGTGCTCACGAACCTCACGGCCGGGCAACGCATGCGCCACGTTGGCAAGTTGTTCGAGCAGCGCCACTGACGCGGTTTGCGTAGTGGCCCCAGTCTGGGGGTGCGGATCGCGCGGCCGCCGGTGAGACCCGCCCGGTGGTCGGCCCGCTCGGCGCGGGTGTACACTCTAGGGTAGGTTATGCGCCCGTAGCTCAGTGGATAGAGCGCTGGCCTCCGGAGCCAGATGCGGGGGTTCGAGTCCCTCCGGGCGTACCAGTAGCATTGGACAGGGGACGGCCACCTGTGCGGCCGTCCGTTCGTCATGTTTGGCGCACGCGCCGAGCGGGCGTGGCCGTTCTTGTCGATCGGCCCGCAGGGCGCGCCGCTAACGGCCAGATGGTGCACCGGCTGTGGTAGGATCCTCACGTGCCGCAGCGCGAGGGCGCGATCATGCCGCGGGCGCGAACCATCTATCGCGGTATCTGGTTCCGATCGCATGTGCCGGGGATGCTGATGTGACCAGCGTGGGCGACTCGGCCCTGGAGCAAGCTCGCACGTTCGGCCGAGGGTCTGCGGGGCGCAGCGCCGACGATCTGCTCGAATTCTTGGCTCGTGAGGCGGCGGTCGTGATGCGGGCGGAGCGAGCCTCGATCTTCCTGCTAGATCGAGCTGCCGGTGAGCTGTGGTCGCGGGTTGCTGTCGGGATTGAAGATCGGGTCATCCGGTTGCCGATCGGGCGCGGGATCGTGGGTCACGTCGTAGCGACCGGGGAGCTGTGCAACGTGTCGGAGCCGTATGCCGATCCCCGGTTCAACCCGGCCGTAGATCGGGCCACGGGATACCGGACCCGGAGTATCTTGTGCGCGCCTCTCCGCGCCGAGAGTGGTGCCACGCTCGGAGCGCTTCAGGTGTTGAACAAGGCAGGTCGCCAGCCCTTCAGCGTTGACGACGAACGCCTTGTGTGGGTCATTGCGCAGCGGTGTGCCGCGGCGATCGAGCACACCCAGCGTGTCGCGATGGGGCAGTCCTCCCGCTTGGTAGCGGAAGCGCCCCGGGTTGGGGCACCCAAGCTGCTGCTTGCCCAGGAGGGCCAGCCCTCCGCGTGCTCGCTCGTCGATTTATTCGCGGCAGACTTCCAGGTCGTGCGGTCCGCCTGCCATGAGGAGGCGCTGTCGATCGTCGAGCGCGAGCGTCCCGATCTCTTCCTCTTGGATGTAGGCAGCCATCCCGAACGAGCCGAAACGTGCCGAGCGCTTCGCGCTACCATGGCCGGGCGGGAGATCCCGATCATCGTCGTCTCGGCGTCTCGACGGCCAGAGGATACCGCGCTTGCCTTTGACGCGGGTGCCAGCGACTACATCGTTCGGCCCTATAACCCGTCCCAACTTCGCGCCAAGGCACACACCTGGCTGCTACGGACGTCTCGGCGCCCGGCCTAGCGGCAGCAGGGCTGCAGCGTGCTCTCGGCCCTGCCACCGCAGTCATTGTTGCCGTGCTCACGGGCATTGCTCTCTGGCTCCGCTTGACCGGCCTGGCCGGTCTGGACGGCACGCTGAGCGTCGACGAGGCGCGGCTGGCCTTGGCAGCGCGTGGCATTCTTGAGCATGGCGGGCCGGTCCTGCCATCAGGCTGGCTCTACACTCGCGGCCCCCTGTCCGCGTATGCCGTCGCGTTCGCGTTCGCGTGCCTGGGGGAGAGTGACTTCGCGGCGCGCCTCCCGAGCGTTCTGGCCGGGGCCGCACTGGTTCCGGTCATGTACTGGCTCGGAAGCGTCCTGGCGGGGCGGCTCGGCGGCTTGTTCGCGGCGGCGTTCGTAGCCGGATACCCGCCGCTGGTGGTCTGGTCACGGTCAGCGTGGTTTTACGCGCTCTACGTGCTGCTGTTCGCGGCCGCGCTCCTGTTCATCGTGCGGGCTCAGCGCGAGGGTCGGCGGGGTGACCAAATCCTGGCAGGTGGACTCACCGGCGCAACGTTTTTCGCCCACGAGCTCGGAGTCCTGCTGCTGATTCCGCTGTGCTTTCAGGTCGCCGGGGCCTTGTACTGGGCCGACAGGCGAGGCCGCCGAGTCGCCCTGGCCGCGCTGGGACTGGCACTCGCCGCGCTGACGCTCCTTGTGGTGCTGGTGACTGGTTTGCGAGCCGCGACGCTGGTCGGCCCGTACGGCGAAGTCTCCGAGTACGTTCGACCGCATCTGGACGGACGACCGTTTCGCTTCTACGGGCGAATGCTGGCGGACCGCTACTGGCTGATTCTGGCCGCCGCTCTCATCGGCCTGCCACTCGCCGTCGCTCGACGGCAATGGATGGCGTTACTCCTCTGGCTGGCGCTTGTCCCATCCTTCCTGCACGCGGTGACCATCATTCCGGACAGTCCGCAGGAGCGCTACGGGCTAACGCTCGTGGTGGCGCTGGTGGCGCTCGCGGCGTTCGGTGTGGACCAGGCCGCGAGCTGGCTAGCTGGACGCGTCCCGCGGTTCGGTGGACGGTCCAGCCTGCTGGGGGGATTGGCATTCGCGACGATGGTGCTGGTGCATCAGGACGTCGGTCAGGCAGTGGAGCGTGCCGCGTTCTCGCCGCGCGAGGGAGCATGGTTGGCCGAGGCGCGCGCCCTCGGAATCGGCACGACCGACCTCGTCATGTCCGACCTTCCGACAGTCACCGGCTGGTATGTCGGCGACGTCGACTTCTGGGTGAGTAGTCGCGAGTTCGAGAAGTACACACTGCACAGTGACGCGTACCGCGACGTACACACAGGGGCAGTGCTGATTCGCGGCGCCGGGGAGTTCCAGCGGCTAGTCGCGCGGCCTCACGCGGGTCGCACGCTCTGGGTCTTTGCTTCCGATCGAAGCTACCAGTGGGGCGAGCTTGTCGACGACAACCTGAAGACGCTGCTCGAGCGCTCGGCCAGCCGCCGCATCAATCCGGGAGCCGGCGGTCACATCCTGCGGATCGATCTATAACGCCGTCGAAGAGCACACAAGCGCCGGGGCGGCGATCAGTTCGTTCAGAGTTCTAGCTCCGCGCGGCACTGGGCCAGCAAGGCGATGGCGCGGCTAACGAGGTGTTGGTGATTCGCCTGGTTGAGCCAGCGGCTGACCGGAGACGGATGGGGCAGCGGCAGATAACGCCGCTCGGGGTGCTCGATCAGCCTGCCGACTACGGATTCGAGCGGGCGCTTGCCAAGGAAGTGTTCGATCGCCATGGTCCCGACCAACACGATGAGCCGCGGCCTGACGAGCGTCAATTCCGCGTCAAGGAAGGGGCGGCATTGCGCGAGCTCCCGAGGCGAGGGCTTGCGGTCACCCTTGCCATGGCTGCTCTTGCCGGGAAAGCAGCGGGTCAGCGACGTCAAGTAGGTCCGCTCGCGCCACGTTCCAGGCGTAAAGCCGGCCTGCTCGAACCACTGCTCCAACACGCGGCCTCCGGGCCCAGCGAAGTGGAACTGCCTTGCGTGCGTGAGGGCGCCGGGTGCCTGGCCGACAAGCATGAGGCGTTGGCGAGGCGTCCAGGGGTGGCGGACTGGGCGCGCCTCCTCGACGTAGCCCGCAGCCTGGCAGGCGCGGCAGGCGAGGATGCGTGCCTGGAGCGCGTCGATCTCGGAGCTGGTTGACCGGGGCGCCATCTGAAGCGTCGGAAGTCGGAGCGTGGACACGATCATGGCTGGCCACCCCATGAAATCGGCCTGACGGGCGTCGGCCGAGGCGTATCACGCTGGACTGTACGGCCGGGCCTGGTAGTCCGGCAACGATCGCCGCCCGGTCGGGGACGTCGTGGTGCCATGCTAGACTTGCCGCGGCTCCGCCGAGCCGCGTGACCTGCGGGAGGTCATTGAGGTGGGAGGCAGCGGTGATGGACAACCCGTTGGTCATCGTCGAAGCGGTGCACTTCCAGTATCGCGGCCGAGGCGAGCAGGCTATCGTTGCGCTGGATGGCGTGTCGCTCACGGTGGACGAGGGCGAGCGCGTGGCGATCCTCGGCCGGAATGGGTCGGGCAAGTCGACCCTTGCGAAGCATCTGAACGGCCTGCTGCTTCCGACCGGGGGACGGGTGCTCGTCAACGGCGTCGACACGCGCGATTCCAATCGTCGTCGCGAGATCCGCCAGACGGTGGGCATGGTGTTCCAGAACCCTGACAACCAGCTCGTCGCGACGATCGTCGAGGAGGACGTGGCGTTTGGCCCGGAGAACCTGGGACTGCCATCCGACGAGATCCGGCGCCGCGTCGAGGAAGCGCTGGAGCGGGTCGACTTGCTCCAACTACGGCGCCGACCACCGCACCTACTTTCTGGGGGTCAGAAGCAGCGTGTCGCACTCGCCGGCGTCCTGGCGATGCACCCGCGCGTGCTGGTGCTCGACGAGTCGACCGCGATGCTGGACCCACTCGGTCGCGCGGAGGTTCGTGCCGCTGTTCGCCGACTGCACGCTGAGGGAACGACCGTGATCGCGGTGACCCACTTCATGGAAGAAGCGGTGGAAGCTGATCGCGTCGTGGTGATGGACGCTGGACGCATCGTGCTGGGTGGTGTCCCCCGAGACGTCTTTGGCCGCGCCGACCAGCTGCGGGAGCTGCGACTCGACCTCCCACAAGTTACCGAGCTTGGCCGACGGATTTCCGAGCAGTTGCCAGGCTTCCCGAAGGTCCTGCTCGGTGTTGAAGAGGCGGCCGACGCCATCGTCGAGCGCGCGTGCCCATCCGAGACATGTTTCGCTGGTCCCGGGTCGGGATGACCGAGATTGCCATCCCGATCGTCGAGGTCCGGGACCTGTGGCATACCTACCTCGCTGGGACGCCGTTGGAGTCTCGCGCCCTCAGCGGCGTCGACTTCGAGCTACGTCAGGGCGAGATCGCGGCAATCATTGGCCACACCGGCTCAGGGAAGTCCACACTCGTCCAGCATCTGAATGGCCTGCTACGGCCGCAGCGCGGGACGGTCCGCGTTGACGGACGCGACCTGGGAGATCCGAACGTCGATCTCCGCGGCGTACGCCGCCGCGTGGGGCTCGTGTTCCAATTGCCAGAACAGCAGCTCTTCGACCCCACCGTTGGCGACGACGTCGCGTTCGGGCCGCGCAAACTGGGGTGCGACCGGGATGAAGTGCGGCGCCGCGTGCGCGAGGCGATGGAGGCCGTCGGGCTTGGCTTCAAGGATTTCAAGGACCGCTATACATTCGGGCTGAGTGGTGGCGAGATGCGGCGCGTCGCGATCGCAGGCGTGCTGGCAATGGAACCGCGTGTGCTGGTTCTGGACGAGCCGACCGCTGGGCTGGACCCTCTTGGGCGCATCGAACTGCTCGACAGCATTCTCCGACTTCGCGACCAGCGGGGGATCGCAATCCTGTTCGTGTCGCACAACATGGAGGAGGTGGCGGAGGTTGCCGAACGCGTATGGGTCATCGCCGGCGGCAGGTCCGTGCTGAGTGGGTCGGTTCGGGAGGTTTTTCGCCGTCGCGAGGAGTTGAAGACCCTGGGACTTGGCGTGCCCCAGGTTACTGAGCTGATGGAAGCGCTCTCCGCAAGGAGCCTGGACGTGCCGCTCGGGGTGTTCACGCTAGATGAGGCCGAGGCAGCGGTGTGGACGATTTTGCGCCGTGAGTGAGTTCGATTTTCTGCGAGACGTCACGGTAGGTCAGTATTTGCCTGGCACCTCGGTCACGCACCGGATGGACCCACGCGCCAAGCTCGTCGCCCTGGTCCTGCTGATCTGGGCGATCACTTCGGTGCCCACGTACCTCGGCAATGTGGTCCTGATCCTGAGTATTCTCGCGCTGATCGTGTTCTCGGGTCTGCCACTTGGCTACGTCCTCCGCGGGATCCGGCCGGTTCTGCCCGTGTTAGCTCTCTTCCTCATCTTCCAGCTCCTGTTCGCTGGCAACTATGACCCGAGTGGCAGCCCGGTGCTCTGGCAGGCGCGTCCGTCGCTCGGGCCGCTATCACTCAGCTTCACCGTGACGGAGGCTAGCTTGCGGCTTTCAATGGTGTCAGTCGCTCGTCTATTCTGCCTGCTCATGGTTACGAGCGTGCTGACCTTCACGACGACCACCACTGGTCTGACTCACGGGCTCGAGGCGCTTCTCGCTCCTTTGCGGCCGCTCAAGGTGCCCGGTCACGAGCTGGCGATGATGCTGGCCATTGCACTCCGCTTCGTGCCGACCTTGGCTGAAGAGCTGGAGCGGATCATGAAGGCCCAGGCCTCGCGCGGGGCCGACTTCGGCGGCCCCGGTCGCCTGCGCTTCATCCAGCAAACGCGGCAGCTGGTGCCGGTCGTGGTGCCGCTGTTTGTCAGCACCTTCCGGCGCGCCGAGGAGCTGGTCCTGGCGATGGAAGCGCGCTGTTACGTCGGCGGCATCGGACGCACCCGACTCACCCTGCTCCGGATGCGGCGAATGGACTGGGTTGCACTGGCCTGCGTGGCCGGGTACGTGGTCTCGATGCTGCTGGTGCCGTTTCCTGTCTGAGTCGAGGAACCGCTGCCTACGCCTTCCAAGTCGAGCCAGCGGCCGGTGCGCCTGCACTGCGCGGTTCGGACCGGCTACCCTGCACCAAGATGATGACGTCAATTTGCGACGTTCCGGGGCTGATCGTCGGGCACGATACCGACGAGGTGAGTGTAACCGGGTGTACCGTCGTGCTGCCGACCAGTCGGGAGGGGGCGGTCGGCGGGGTGGACGTGCGGGGTGGGGCGCCGGGTACGCGCGAGACGGATCTCCTGCGGCCAGAGAACCTCGTGGGGCGCGTGCACGGGGTGCTGCTTACCGGCGGGAGCGCCTTCGGATTGGATGCGGCGGCTGGGGTCATGCGGCACCTGGAGGAGCGGGGCGTTGGGTTTCGGGTCGCTGAGGCGATTGTGCCAATCGTGCCGAGCGCCGTGCTGTTCGATCTGCTGGTTGGGAGCGGTCGTGCACGCCCGAACGCGGACGCCGGCGCTCGCGCCTGTGCTAATGCGACGAGTGCACCGCCGGCTCAGGGCAGCGTGGGCGCCGGGACTGGCGCAACCGTCGGCAAGCTGAATGGCCCGGCGTGGGCGACCAAGGGAGGGATCGGCTCGGCCAGCGTCCGGCTCGCGGACGGGACGACAGTTGGTGCGCTCATAGCGGTCAATGCCATCGGCCAGGTTGTCGACCTGCATACGGGGCGCACGCTGGCCGGCGCACGTCGATTGGATGGCCCAGGCTTCGAACCGCACGAGGCTTACCTTGGGTCCGGCGCGCGTGGCAGTGTTGCCGGAGTCGCACCGGCCCCGGGAGCGAACACGACAATCGGCGTGGTGGCCACCGACGCCCGACTTGACAAGGCGGGGGTGACGAGGTTGGCCCAGGTCGCTCATGATGGCATGGCCCTAGCCATCCGCCCGGCACACACGATGTATGACGGGGATACGATCTTCGCTCTCTCCACCGGTGAGGCAGGCGTGCCACGGCCAGCGAGCGAGCAGGCCCAACTGGGAGCGGCAGCGGTGTGGGCGGTGGCCGAAGCGATCGTTCGGGCGGTCCGAGCTGCGCGTGGACTCGGGGGTGTGCCAGCCACCTCAGAGCTTCGTTGGGCAACTTGAGTGCATTGTCGCCGCTCGAGCGGCGCGCGTCTGAAGCGGTCGATACCCTGGTCGACGAAATGGTCGACTTCTGTCGACGGCTCGTCCGTATCCCGACGGTCAATCCGCCAGGTCAGCACTACGCGGTGTGTGCAGAACTGATCGGCGCAGAGCTCGGACGCCAGGGCTACGGTGTGGAGTACATCAGCGCCGACAGTCATGCCGACCACACCGCCGAGTACCCGCGGATCAACGTTGTTGGGCGACTCGACGGAACGGCGCCGCGGCCGTGTGTTCACTTCAATGGCCACTTCGACGTGGTGCCGGTCGGCGATGGGTGGAGCGTTGACCCATTCGGGGCCGAGCTGCGCGACGGAAGGATCTACGGACGCGGCACCTGCGACCAGAAGGCCGGCATTGCCGCGTCGATCTACGCGGTCGAGGCGATCCGACGAGCCGGCGTCCGCCTGAGGGGCTCAGTCGAGCAAAGTGCGACTGTCGACGAAGAGAGCGGAGGCTACGCCGGAGTCGCCGACCTCTGCGATCGAGGGATCTTCAGCTCGCACCGCCAGGATCACGTGGTCATCACCGAGCCGCTCAACCACGATCGCGTCTGCATCGGCCATCGCGGCGTGTACTGGTTCGAGGTCACGACTCACGGTCGAATCGCCCATGGCAGCATGCCGGGCTACGGTGTGAACGCGGCGGACATGATGGCCCGCTTCATCGAGGCGGTCAATGGCGAGCTGCGGCCCCGCCTGGAGGCCCGCACGACTGCAATGCCGGTCCAGCCAGCGGCGGCTCGCCACTCGACAATCAATTTAAACGCGCTCCACGGAGGCCAGGAGATCGGACCACGGTTTCTGGCGTCGTGCGTCGCCGACCGCTGCCTGGCCGTCTACGACCGACGCTATCTACACGAGGAAGAGCTCGAGACGGTGAGGGGCGAGATCGTCGAGCTGCTCGAAGAGCTGGCTCGTCGCGACGAGCGTTTCCGCTACACGCTGCGCGATCTCTGGAGCGTGCCGCCGGTGGCCACGCCGCTGGATGCTCGAGTGGTGACGACGTTCGAGGGCGCGGTTGAAGGGGTGGTGGGCCGTCCCGCGGAGATCGTCGCAAGTCCCGGCACCTACGATCAGAAGCACGTGACGCGTCGGGCTGGCATCGTCGAGTGCATTGCCTATGGGCCAGGAATCCTGGACCTGGCTCACCTACCCGATGAATACGTCGTCGTGGACGACCTGGTCTCGTCGGCCAAGGTTATGGCTGTGGCAACGATGCGCCTCGTCGGTGTCGAGGATCGATCGAGAGGAGGCTGAAATGGCAAGTTTCGAAAGTGGTGATCGTAGCGGGACCGCGACGTCGGTTGGTACGCGCACCATCGTCATCTCCGGGCTGCTGGCCGCGATTCAGATTCTGCTCGGGCTGACCGGGATTGGCTTCATACCCCTACCCACCGGCGTCAACGCCACTATTCTGCACGTCCCGGCGATCATCGCCGGCGTGCTAGAAGGGCCGATCGCGGGCATCGCCGTGGGGCTCATCTTCGGCATCTTTAGCTTCCTGCGCGCCACAACCCCGCTGACGTCGGATCCGATAGTTGCCATCGGTCCACGGCTACTGATCGGGCTGGTAGCCTGGCTGGTGTTTACCGCGCTCCGGCGCATCAACGTCCCGCTGGCCGCCGCGGTGGCCGCCGTGGCGGGCACACTCACGAACACCGTGTTGGTGCTCTCACTGGGTGTGATCCGGGGTCACCTGCCTCCGGAGCTTGCCTGGACCATCGCGTTGACGAATGCGCCGGGAGAGGTGATCGTGGCAGCCTTGATCACCACCGCGGTAGTCGCGGCTGTGGCGGGCGGCGCCCGGGCACGCAGGTCCTCGGTGTAGTCCGGAGCCCAATGTTGGTCCACCGACTCGAAGCCCGTCGCCCCCGCCGTGCTATAGTCGGGGCATGACTGTCGAGGCGGCAGACAGGCCGCGCCAACGCTCGCCACTCGCCCCAACTGCCCTGCTCGCCCAGGTCGCAGCGTACCTTTCCTCGGCCGAAGTGGACGCCATCCGGCGTGCCTACGAGTTCGCTTTCGAGGCGCATCAAGGCCAGATGCGCGAGTCGGGTGAGCCCTACATTACGCACCCGCTGGCCGTCGCCGAGACGTTGGCGGAGCTGCGGCTCGACGTCAACACGGTCCTCGCGGCGCTGCTGCACGACGTGTCCGAGGATTGCGAGGTCCCGCTGTCCGAAGTCGAAACCCGCTTCGGGCACGAGGTCTCCAAGCTGGTCGACGGCGTCACCAAGCTGTCCAGAGTACCCTGGTTCCAGGAAGAAGGGGCTCAGCCTCGCCCGATCGACAAGCAGGCGATTTGGGCCGAGAGCATGCGCAAAATGTTCCTGGCCATGGCCGACGACGTCCGGGTGGTCTTGATCAAGCTGGCGGACCGCTTGCACAACATGCGAACGCTGGATGCTCGGCCGGTTGAGAAGCGCCGTGCGGTGGCCCGCGAGACGATGGATATCTATGCTCCGCTGGCAAATCGCCTGGGCATCTGGCAGATCAAGTGGCAGCTTGAAGACCTCTCCTTCCGCCAACTCGAGCCGGCAACCTACAAGGAGATCGCTGGCAAGCTGGCTAGTCGGCGAGTGCAGCGCGAGCGGCTGATCGAACGCGCCATCGAAGTGCTCCGCGCGGAGTTGCCGCGTGCTGGTGTCCAGGCCGAAATCAGCGGGCGCCCGAAGCATATCTACAGTATCTACCGCAAGATGAAGGCGCGTGCGACGGACGTGAGTCAGCTGTACGACTTGCTGGCCGTGCGCGTCCTGGTCGACACCAAGGAAGCGTGTTACGGCGTGCTTGGGCTCGTCCACGCGCTCTGGCGCCCGCTACCAGGCCAGTTCGACGACTACATCGCCAGCCCAAAGGAGAGTGGATACCAATCGCTACACACGACGGTTGTGGCTCTCGACGGTCAGCCGCTCGAGATCCAGATCCGCACCAAGGAGATGCACCAGCTGGCCGAATACGGGGTCGCGGCGCACTGGCGCTATAAGGAAGGTCGACCCCAGGACGTTCGTTTCGACGCGAAAGTTGCCTGGCTGCGCCAACTCATGGACTGGCAGAAGGACGTCGTGGGCGGCGCCCAGGCGTTCGTGGACTCGCTGACGACGGACGTCTTTCAGGACCAGGTCTATGCGTTCACACCGAAGGGCGAGATCAAGGAGATGCCGGCGGGCGCGACAGCGCTCGACTTCGCCTACCGCGTACACACCGAAGTCGGCCACAAGTGCGTCGGCGCCAAGGTGAATGGGCGGATGGTCCCGCTCGACCGTCGTCTGCAGAACGGCGACATCGTCGAGGTCATCACCGCCCGCGGCTCCAAGGGGCCGAGCCGTGATTGGCTGAACCCTAACCTCGGCTACCTGCGCACCGCGAACGCACGCGAGAAGGTGCGTCAATGGTTTCGCCGCCAGCAGCGCGACGAAAACGTGCAGCGCGGGCGGGAGCTGCTCGACAAGGAGTGCAAGCGGCTGTCGCTCGACAGCGTCAAGCTGGACGATGTGGCCCAGCTTTTCAAGTACGAGCGGGGCGACGATTTCCTGGCCGCGATCGGCTACGGCGACGTACATCCACATCAGGTAGCGATGCGCATCGCCAGCGAGCTGCGCGAGACTGAGGAACCGGAGACCCCGACGCTCCGTCCCGCGTCGGCACCGTCTAGTGCCGGGGTGCGCGTACTCGGGGTCGGCGATCTCCTCACCCGCCTCGCTCGCTGCTGCAACCCGGTGCCCGGCGACGCGATCATCGGCTACATCACCCGCGGCAAGGGCGTGACGGTCCACCGAGGCGATTGCTCGAGCGTTGAGCATGAGCAGGACAAGGAGCGGCTGGTTACGGTGGACTGGGGACGAACAGAGCAGCAACTATTCCCGGTGACGCTCCGCGTGGAGGCCTGGGACCGCGTGGGTCTGGCGCGGGACGTCGCGGCGCTGCTGGCCGACGAAGGCCTCAGTATGACCGCCCAGAGCGCAGTCGTCCACAAGGACCAGACGGCCACGGTCTGGGCGACCGTCGAGGTGAGCGGGCTGGACAAGCTCAGTCGCGTGTTGAGTCGCCTCGAGGGGGTCCGCGACGTGTTCAGCGCAGTTCGCGAGGTTGGCAAGCCGGCCACACTCGCCGGCGGACGCTAACAACCCGGCCCGGCCTTTTGCGGCCATGCTCGACGCCGGCCATCTACATGTGTGGGCATGCTGAGTCGGCTTTCGACCTGACGCTCGCCCCCGGCGACCGCTTGATCGAGGAGTGGCCGGATTGAGGCTACTCGACGACGAGGCGGACGTCCGCGACCATCGCGTCGAAGTCGTGGCCGGCGGAGAGGACCTCGACGGAGCGGATGAAGGTAGGTCGGTCAGGTAGCTCGGAGAGGCGGCCGAGGTATGGGAACCATTGACCCTGGGCGATCAACTCGCCACCGTCGGTCGGGCGGTTCTCTGGGTTGGCGTAGTAGAAGCCGTGGGACCAGCCTGGTCGGCCACCCTTCTCGTCGGTGTAATGCACTCGGAACATGATCGGGAACTCCGAGCCAAGATAGCCGCCACCTGAGAGGCTAGCGTGGTCGACCCTGACCCAGGCCGTGAAGGTGATGTTCCGATAGGCCGAGACGTCACGGTTGATCTCCTGAACGATGCCTGATTCATAGTGGGTATCCCTGGGGGAGTCGCGGCTAATGTGCAGCGCCTGAACCTTGCGGCCGGCGATTGTGTCCTCGACCAGCCGCCGCGACCCGCCGGTGTCGGCGCGGCCGGACTCACCCTTATCCAGCATCGTCCAACCCTGCAGTTGGCGCGAAAAGTCGCCATTGCGAATGAGATTGTCGGCGAGACCGAACGGACCGCGCGGATAGCCGTCCAGCGGCAACGTCGCACGCTGCCCGTCGCGCAGGCGGACCACGTTATCGCCCATCTCGACCTTGGCCCGGCCCGTGTACGAGGACACCCGAGTGCCCTCGTCGTCAACCCACACAAGGTAATCGCCTTTGCTCAGGCTGACAATCCCGTGAGGGGTTGCAACGGTGACTTCGCGGGCGTACGGGAGCCGCCCGGCAATCGAGAGCGCTGCCGCGCCGTCCACCAAATTTAGCGATAGTCGTGTGTGGTCTTGGTTGAAGGTACCCACGCGCAAGGTTGCCAGCTCGAGCTTGCTCTTCGGCATCAGCTGCACCGAACTGCCATCGAAGAGCTCAAGCGTGGCGGTGCCGTTGTCGCCGGGCTCGATCAGCCCACCCTCGTCGAGCGCCATCCCTGCACGGGCGCGCACCTGCGGCACGGCCACACCGCTCGCATAGAAAACGGTCCCGCGCTCGGCGGCAAGCACGGCGGGCGGCGATTCGGTGGCGTAGCGGCGGTAGTTGTTGGCTGCGGCAGCCAGCCCCACCGCCAAGGCGCACCAGAGGAGGAACGCAACGCTCAGGCAGACCCAGGTACGCCGTTCGGCGCGGCGCGCGGCGAGATCGCCGGGGAGGGCGTACCCGGAACTCGCCACTTAGCCGCCTCTGCTAGTCAATACGCCCACCGCCCACTGCGCCGGCACGCGTGAACATCGCGCGAAGTCTACCAGAAAGCGCACCGTACAAGGATGGGCACGTCGTTGCTCGCAGAACCACCGCGGGCGTATACTCACACGAGTGCGACCGGGCCGCTAGCTCAATTGGCAGAGCAGCTGACTCTTAATCAGCGGGTTGTAGGTTCGAGTCCTACGCGGCTCACCCGATGCGTCAGACTCGAAAGGACCACGCCCCAGGCGTGGTCCTTTTGTTATTCGGCGCTGTCCCCAGAGTGCTCGTGGCGGCCGTGAAAAGACCTCTTGTGGCGTCGAAGCACCGGTATACTCCCGCAACCTCAACTCGGAGACACCGATGCTAGGACGGAGATGGTTGGCGGCGCTGGCGGCTGTCGCGGCGACTCAGATGGTGCCGGTGCCGGCGCATGCATGGCTGGATTGGCCGGGCGAGTGGTCACCGGGGCGGCCGACCTCGGCCCGGGAGCTGGCGACAGGCGTTGCGGAGGGCCCGGCTCAGCAGATCTGGCAGGTGCCAGCGCTAATCGGCGCACCGATCTTCCGCCTAGCGATTCCGCACCGGACCCAGAAGGATGGCGGTCGCTGGCAGACATCGAACTGCGGGCCGGCCGCGCTCGGGATGATCCTGGACGGCTTCGGCATCTCCGGCCAGGAAACCGATGACCTCCGCTACCGCGCGCACGCGTACCAGGGCACAGTCGGAATGCGCACCGGCACGGCTCTGGAGCACGTCGCACAGGTGGCCGAGGACTTTGGCGTGCGCACGACCGGATTGTACCGAGAGGATGGCGCATTCCGGAACGGGTCGACTGAGGACATCCGCGCGGAGCTACGGCTCGGCAGACCGGTGATGCCATTGGTGCGGCTGCACCTGCTGCCGGGGAGGGACGGGGTCGGCGCCCGATGGGGCCACTACATCCTGCTCACCGGCCAGACTGCCGACGGCTTCTATTACAGCGACTCCCTACAGATCGACCCAGCGGCCGGCACTCTCGGCACGATCTCGGCCGTCCAGCTCGAGCGGGCGATGCAAGCCAGCCATCTTCCCGGTCAGGCAGTCGCCTTCGACGGCACAAGGCTTGGTACGCTCGCGGTTTGGACACCTGAAGGCTAGGCAAAGCGCGCGAGTCCGCCCAGCGAAGTGTCCAGTGGGGACGGCTGCTGCCCCCGAGTGGTATCCTTGGCGGGCGGCGATCGCCCGCGCGGGAGGGGTGCTCATGGAGGACGGGTCGCAGAATGGCCACCACGGCAGCGATGCCGAGACTGCCGAGGAGCACCGAGCCGGCCACCTCCAGAGCCTCTTGGATGAGGTGCTCACTCTTCTAGTCGAGGATGCCGAAGACGAAGACGCCGTCGATGGCGTGGTCGACGTGGTGATGCTCGCGCTGGTTGACGCGGTGGCCGGTCAGGGCCTCCGGCCGCCGCGTGCGCTCATGCACGCGGTTGCAGCGTGGGTCGGCACCGACGACCCGCGCCCGTATTTGCGGAGCGTCTACAGCGACGATGCCGGTCGGCTCGCCGACGACACGCCGGAGCCGATCTCGCGGTACCTCCAGCTCACCGACGAACAGTTCTGGCCCGACGAGGGCTAAGTCAGCGGAGGACGCTGACGAGGACCGCCTGAATCGCGTTCATCAGGAGGATCGCCACAAGCGGCGTGATGTCGATCATTCCGAGGCGCGGCACGATCCTGCGTAGCGGAGCCAGGATCGGCTCGGTGATGTTGTCGAGCATCATGACCAGCGGGTTATCGCCCCTCGGATTGAACCACGACATCAGCGAGCGGATGATGATTGACCAGGTGAGCACCGTGAACAGAATGTCGATGAAGCAGGTGAAGAAGTTGCCGCCCGCGCAAATGTTCACGCCCGCTCCCCGAAGATAGCGCGACCCACTCGAACGCTGGTGGCTCCCTCCTCAATCGCGACCGCGTAATCCTCGCTCATGCCCATCGAAAGCTGACTCCAGTTCGTGTCAGGGTGACGCTCCTGGAGATCGTCTCGGAGCTGATGGACGGCGCGGAAGGCGGCGCGAGCCTGGTCGGCGCTCGAGCCGAGCGGGGCAACCGTCATCAACCCGCGCACGTCAAGGTTCGGTAAGGCCAGCAGTGACGGCGCCTGCTCCAGCAGCTGAGTGGGTCGAAAGCCAGGCCGGCTGGGGTCGCCACCAACGTATACCTCGAATAGGATCGGGACCGAGCGACCGAACACTCGCTGCGATATCGCCTTGGCCAGACGAAGGCTGTCGACGGACTCGAGTATAGCAAAGAGGTCAATCGCCCCCTTGACCTTGTTGCGCTGGAGGGTGCCGACCAGATGCCAAGTGGCATGGCGTCCGAGGAGCTCGCGGACGCGTGGCACCTTGCTTTCCGCTTCTTGAACCCGGTTCTCACCGAAGGCTTCGACGCCCAGGTTTGCGGCCTCGGCCACCAGCTCGGCCGGCCTGGTCTTGCTCACAGCGACGAGCATGACGTCACTCGCGCTGCGCCCCGAGCGCGCCGCCGCGTCGGCGATGGTCCCGCGCACCATCTCGAGGTTGGCGTGAAGGTTGGTCATCAATCGAGCTGCGCTTCCGACCGATCGGACATCGGCGTTAGGGCGATCGCCGCGCCGAACCGGCCGGCGGGATATCCGAGCTCCCGGTGTGAGAAGAACTGGGCGCCATGGCAGCGCGTGCACACGTTGCTGAGCTCGATCTTATCCGGCGGCACACCGGCGGCCACCAGTGCGCGCCGATTGAGCTCCCAGAGATCAAGGTGCGGCCTTCCCGATGAGCCATCGCTGACCGCGCCCTCGACGGCTGGGAAAGCTGCCACGACTTCCTCCCCAACCTCGAAACAGCATGGCCCGATCGAGGGGCCAATCGCTGCCCTCAGACCGCTAGGGGCAGCCCCATAGGTGCTCGCCAGCGCTTCGACCGTGCGGGCGCCGACGCCGAGCGCAGTCCCCCGCCAGCCGGCATGCGCGACGCCGACGGCCCGTGCCTCGGGGTGCCAGAATAGCAGCGGCACGCAGTCGGCGAATCGCTGCATGAGCAGGTAGCCGGGACAGTCGCTGATGAGGATGTCGGCCCGCGTCTGCAAGGCGCCAGCCGCGGTGGTGCTGTCAACGGCGAGCACCGATGTACCGTGGACCTGGGGGGTGGTGATCAGGCGCTCTGGCGGGAACCCCAAGGCACGCGCAAATCGGGACCGGTTCTCTGCAACGTGCTCGGACTCGTCACCCACGGACGAGCCCAAATTGAGGGTCGCGTAGGCTCCTCGGCTGACCCCGCCAGCGCGTGTGGAGACTCCGTGGGCGATTTCTGGATCGGAGAGCGTCGCGAAGGCATGCAGCGGCAGAGCTGCGACGGCGCCGAGCATACCCGGCGGGGGCTAGCCTTGCCGTCGCCGGCGTATGAACGGGGGAATGTCGATCTCGGATTCGCCATCCGGGAACGGCGTCTCTTCCATCGGCTCGGTGCCGCCGAACACCCGACGCGTGACCGGTGCACGCGTCGTACGCCCCTCGTCGTCTTGCAGTCCGTAGCGCCGCCGGCGCGCCTCGAACGCGCCGCGGCCGGCCGCCCCTTCCTGGTCGAACCCCGTGGCGATCAAGGTGATCTTCACCTCGTTGCCCATCGACGGGTCGACGACGGCGCCGAAGATCACGTGGGCATCCGGGTCGGCTGCCTTGGTGATCAGCTCGGCCGCTTCCTGGACCTCGGAAAGGGTCAGGTCGCCGCTGCCGGTGATGTTGAGCAGAATGCCACGCGCACCTTGCATGGATACGTCGAGCAGCGGGCTGGCGATCGCCATTTGGGCGGCTTCGACGGCGCGCTGGTCGCCGCTTCCGCGCCCGATCGCCATGAGCGCCGCGCCTGGCTCGGACATCACCGTTTTGACGTCGGCAAAGTCCACGTTGATCAAGCCCGGCTGCGTGATCAGCTCCGAAATCCCCTGGATACCCTGGCGCAGAATATCGTCGGCTACGGCGAACGCCTGGTCCATCGGCGTCCGCTTGTCGATTACCTGGAGCAGCTTGTCGTTCGGAATCGTGATGAGCGTGTTGACGCGCTGCTTCAGATTGGTGATACCTTCTTCGGCGGTCTGGGCCCGTCGACGCCCCTCGAAGGTGAACGGCCTGGTCACCACGCCGACCGTCAGTGCGCCCACCTCGCGCGCGACGCCGGCCACGATCGGCGCGGCACCGGTACCCGTCCCGCCACCCATCCCGGCCGTGACAAACACCATGTCAGTCCCACGCAACGCCTCCAGGAGCACGTCCTGGCTCTCTTCGGCGGCGCGCTGGCCCATGGTAGGATTGCCCCCAGCGCCCAATCCGCGGGTCAGCTTCTCGCCAATGCGGAGCTGCTCGCGAGCATCTGAGCGCGAGAGCGCCTGGGCATCGGTGTTGACCGCGATGAACTCGACGTTCGCGACACCTGCCTGGATCATGCGATTGACTGCGTTCGACCCGCCGCCGCCAACGCCGACGACGACGATTCGCGCGCCCTCCTGAGACATGCTGTATCGGTCCAGATCGTTCATCTGCGCCTCCCAGCCCGCCGCTCGGGCCCCGCCGTCAGCGTCATCAGGGGAAGAAGCTCCGCAGCCAATCGCGAGCACGCCCGACCGGACCGTCAGCGTTCCCGCCGACCCCAAAATCGTCCGCTTGAACGAGCCCCCACTTGAGCAGACCCACGCTTGCCGCGTAGGCCGGGCTACTGACCGACTCCACCAGGCCAAACATCCCGGTTGGCGTCCCCAGCCGAACCGGCGTTCCAAACACCTCGGCTGCGAGCCGCCGGATGCCCTGTAGTTGAGCTGTGCCGCCAACCAACACCACGCCGGCCGGCATACTCTCCTCGAAGCCCGCCCGACCGAGCTGCTCGCGCACGAAGTCGAATGTCTCTTCGAGCCGAGCCTCGACGATCTCGGACAACTCTCGCTTCGAGATTGGGGTGCCGTCACCCGCGTCGAACGAGGCGACGTCGATCATGCTGTCCTCTTCGATCGCCTCGGATAGCGCATAGCCATGCCGAATCTTAAGCTCGTCGGCGGACGTGAATGGTGTCCGCAGCCCGAGTGCGATGTCGTTGGAGATATGATTGCCGCCAACCGGCACCGATCCGACGTAGGCAACTGAACCATCGACGAACACCCCCACGTCGCTCGTGCCGCCGCCCAGGTCCACCAACGCGACGCCAAGGTCCTTCTCGGCCGTTGTCAGTACGGCCTCGCCGGCTGCGATCGGCTGGATAACCAGGGCGTCGATCCCAACACCGACCTGCTCGATGCAACGCGACAGATTGTGAATCGCGGTCTGAGTTCCGGTTACGACCGTTGTCTCAACCTCGAGCCGCCGCCCGAGCATGCCCGCCGGATTGTTGATCCCTTCCTGGCCGTCGATTACGAAGTGCCGGGGAACGACGTGAATGACCTCGCGGTCCTGGGGCATGTTGACCACTTTGGCGGCTTCGAGCGCTCGGTCGATGTCGTCCTCGGTGACCACATTGTCGCTACGGCGGACGGCCACGACACCGTGACTGTTGGTGGAGCTGATGTGAGCGCCTGAGATCCCGACAAAGGCGCTCATGATCTTAAAGCCCGACTGCTGCTCGGCCTTGTGGACCGACGCGCTGATCGCCTGGGCCGCTTCGTCGACGTTGACGACGACTCCGCGCCGCAGTCCCCGGGCGGGCGTGATTCCGGCACCGATAATCTCGAGCTGGTCCTCAGGCGAGATGGCGGCAATCAGCGAGCATACTTTCGTGGTGCCCACGTCGATTCCTACCACGATCCTCTCGCGCGCCATCGTCCCGCTACGCCCGCACGCCCGTCATGGTTGCAGGCGCCTCATCGCACGTATGGCCGATCTTTGAAGCGCACGTCAATCAACTCAGCGCGCTGCCCCGTCCGCTGTAGCTCGTTCCGAATGGCCGCAAGGGCCACCAACTTCCATTCCATGTCGCTCGAGTCGCCGAACTGGACCCGTGGTCCGAAGTCAGCGACGATGCTCAGGCCTGAGTCCGCACTATAGTCGAATTCGCGCACGGGTGGGCCCCAAGCGGACGTAAGCTGCTGGAGACGCTCAGCAGCGCCCAGCGCCTCGTGGTCGACCTGTGAGCCAGGCTGGAGCGGCGCGGGGTCAGCCGAGCGGATGACCGGCAACACGGCGCCGGGCGGCGCTGGACCGAGCACGCGACCGCCTCTGTCGATACACCACGCGGCGCCGCCAGCGAGCCACACCGCGGCGGCCGAGTACTCGCCAATACGCATCTCGAGCCGGTTCGGCAGGAACGCCGTCACTCGAGCCGACTGTACTGCCGGAAGCGTCTGCAACCGCCGCCTGACCTCCTCTTCCCTGACCCAGAAGATGTTCGTTCCGATCACCGCCGCTGCCGCCTCGAGTTCTGACGATTGCAGGAGCTGGTTTCCCGAGACGCGGACATTCGTGATTCGAAACTCGTCCGAGGTCGCGACATGATACATCACCCCTGAACCGCCGAACAATAGGAGAAGCGCGATCAGCTTGCTCACCAGCCAGGCTCCTCCGCCGCCCCCGACCTGCCCATCGTCCCACCGGGTGATTGCAAGAGCCAAACGGTTTTCGGCGGCCCGCGCCGAAGGAGTTGGAGTGCGTCGCGGAGCTTGCCCGATTGCGAAATTGCGAGCCTGCGCGGCGCGTAGATTCACTCCGGGGCGACCTCGTCATCTACGCGCGAGCCGGAGTCGGGACCGTCCAGCGCCCGAAGTTGCTCCTGAGACCAGGCACCGACGAGCTGGATCTCGGGCTCCAGCCAGACGTTGGCATGGCTCCAGACCGCGTCCTGCGCCAGCCGGATCAAAGCGTAGACGTCCTCGGCGGTCGTCCCGCGCCCGCGTGCATGGCCGAGATTGACGATGAAGTTGGCGTGCTGCG
>JAUJPG010000006.1:95086-143031 GCA_030447245.1 Chloroflexota bacterium
GTCGTCCCGCGCCCGCGTGCATGGCCGAGATTGACGATGAAGTTGGCGTGCTGCGTGGAGATCTCGGCCCCGCCCATGCGCGCGCCCTTGACGCCTGCGGCTTCAATGAGTCGGCCGGCGAAGTCACCTGGCGGATTGGCGAAGACGCTACCGGCGCTCAGCTGCCGCGGCTGCGTCGCGGATCGGTGTCGCTGGAACTGGGCGATCCGCGCGAGCGCGGCGTCAGGATCGTCCCGGTGGACGGCGCAGCGTACGAGGGTGACCAGCACCGGCCCCAGCTCGCCGCGCTTCAGAACGCTGGTCCGATAGGCGTAGCCGAGCTCCACGCTGGTCAGCTCCCTGATTTGCCCGCGAGATTGGAGAAGCTCCACTGACACGAGGTCGTCGACCATCGACTTGCCGAACGCGCCGGCGTTGTTGACGGCCGCCCCGCCGATCGTTCCGGGAATGTTCGACGCCCACTCGAGGCCGGCCCAGCCCTCACGCGCTAGCCGACGGGCGAGGTTGGCGAAAGCCAGACCCGCTGCTGCCGCGACGATGCCGGTCTCTCCACCCGAGTCCGCGACGACATAATCGCCTGCCGTGTACTTGATCGCAAGGCCGTCGAAGCCGGCCTCTGCGACGAGTAAGTTGGAGCCACCGCCAAGCGCCAGGACCGGCGTGTCGGTGGCCGCTGCTCGGGCCAGCTCGCGGACAACCAGCGCGGAATCGTCAGTCTCAAGGTAGTGCCGAGCGGGGCCGCCAACCCGAAGGCTGGTGTGCCGCGCGAGTGGTGTCCGGTCGGCTGAGTCCGGGTCGAGAGGTTGTGCCGCAGTCATCGGTCTGCCAGTGCTCGCGCTAGTGAGGCGGTTTGAACTCTTGCGATTCGGTTGTCGCCGATAACACGCCGAACGGCCTCGTCGGCCAGATCAGTGACGTCGCCCGCTCCGAGTGTCAGGATGAGCGCGTCCGATTCAGTTTCGACCGCTGGAGCGAGCCGCCGCAAACACTCGTCGAATGAATCCACAGCTACGGTGTCGGGGTGCTGCATGCGCGAGGTGAGGTCAATGTGGCTCACTGCGACCGTGTCCACTTCGCGGCCGGGCGGGCGATAGATCGGGAGGACCAGGACATGGTCGGCATCATCGAACGCGGCTGCGAACTCGTCGAGTAGAGCTGCGGTGCGGTGGGCCGTGTGCGGCTGGAACACTGCCCAGATTGGTCCGCTGTGAACGTCGCGGGCTGCTTGCAGCGTCGCAGCCACCGCGGTGGGGTGGTGGGCGTAATCATCCACGATCCAGATTCGCTCGGCCTGGAGCTTTGACTCGAAACGGCGTTTTGCCCCGCGGAACGTGGTTAGCGCTCGGCGGATCGACTCATCATCCACCTGAAGCACATGCGCGACCACGATGGCGGCCAGGGCATTCTCGACATTGTGCCGCCCGCTCAAGCTGAGGCGAAACGCGCGGCTCTTGCCGGCCGGGTCGATGGCGCGCAGCGTACAGCCACCGCCTTGGATGGGCCGGTATTCCAGTACTCGCCAATCGCCGGCATCCCAGCCATACCGCACACGCTGGCGTGCAAGCTGGAGTTTGGACAGCGTGCCGCGGTCCTCAAACGTGACTACGACGCCACTCTCCGACATTCCACCAACGAATGCCTCGAATGCCGCTACGATCTGCTGGAGGTCGCCGTAGTAGTCAAGGTGGTCTGGCTCGATGCCAGTGATGACCGCGAGATCGGGGTGCAGCTCGAGGAAGCGGCGGCCATACTCGTCAGCCTCCGCGACCAGCTCGGGGCCGCGGCCCAGACGAGAGCTCGACTCGAAGTCCAGCGCTACCGCACCGCCAATCAGCGTCGGGTCGCGCCCGGCCGTCGCCAGCACGTGTGCGATCAGCGCGGTGGTGGTCGACTTCCCGTGTGTGCCGGCAACTGCGACCCCACGCCGTGCAGCCATCAGTCCAGCGAGTGCCTGGGCGTGACTGACGACCGCGGTGCCGCACTGCCGTCCCGCCACCAGCTCCGGATGATCGACCGGAATCGCGGCAGAGGCGATCACCAGATCCGCGTCGGAGACGTGGTTCGGCGCGTGGCCTCGATCGATGTGCACGCCGCGTTCTGCGAGCCAGCGGGTTGCCCCGCCCCCGGCGACGTCACAGCCGCTGACCGCCTTGCCCATCTCGAGGAGCAGCGTAGCGAGGCTGCTCATGCCGGTTCCGGCCACGCCGACTAGGTGCGGGCGACGAGCGGCCGTGAGATGGTCAGGTTGGGATTCGTCAGACACGCGCCCCCCCGCGGAGCGGCCCGCGGCGCGGCGCTGACCCAGGCGGAGCGTTCGCTGGCTGCTGAGGCGAATCAGGCGGATGCGCCCGGCGTCGTCCTGACTCGGACCTATGACGCGGCTGGCTGTAGTGGTCGAAGCGAGAGACGCTGAGCAGGATGCCGATTGACAGGAGCGAGATGCACAGTGACGATCCACCGAAGCTGATGAATGGCAGCGTGACTCCAGTGTATGGCAGCGAGGCGGTGACCGCCCCCACGTTAATGACCGCCTGCCAGAGCACCATACTCGTGATACCGACCGCAAGCAGCCGACCGAGCGTGTCCGGGGCACGGAGGGCGATCTGAAACCCACGCCAGCCCACGAGCATGAAGAGGAGGATCACGGCCATCGTGCCCGCGAGCCCCAGCTCCTCGCCAATGATCGCGAGGATCGAGTCGGTGTGAGCCGCGGGCAGTGCGTAGGCCTTTTGTCGGCTCTCTCCCAGTCCCACTCCGGTCAGCCCTCCGGAACCGAGGGCGATCAGTGTCTGGATCGTGTGCCAGCCAGTGCCCTGCGGGTCGGCGAAAGGATCCATGAAGGTGGCCCAGCGCTCAGCACGGTACGCGGCCATGTGGATCGCCAGCCAGAGGATTGTCAGGCCTGCCGGGACGAAGAAAAGGGTGATGTGCCAGAGGTTCGCACCTGCGATGAAGAAGACCGAGAATGCCGCCGCGCAGATAATTACCGTGGTGCCAAGGTCGGGCTCGAGCAACACGAGCATGGCGATGAATGACAGGATCAGCACGAATGGGATCGAGCCCGTTCCAAGCTTACTAACGCCGGAGCCTTTGCGCGAGAGCCAATCTGCCATGTACACGACGATCGCCAGCTTGGTGAGCTCGCTCGGCTGGACGGCCGGGAGCGGCCCCAGCTGGAGCCAGCGCTGCGAGCCGTAGCGGGTGATCCCGAGCTGCGGGACGAACACCAGTACCAGAGCGATCACACACGCCAGCAGCAACAGGGTCGATACCTTCTGCCAGCGGTGGTAGTCGATCCCGGCCGCGAGCGCGAGACTGGCCAAGCCCACGATACTCCAGATCACCTGGCGAGTCACGAAGTACGCATCGTCGCCGAACTCGTTGTGGGCAATGACGACGCTGGAGCTGTAGACCATCTGGGCCCCGAGGGCCAGTAGGCATAGAACCACGCCGAGCAGAACGTAGTCGATGTGGCCCCTAGCGCCCACCGATGACTTCCTTTCTCGTGTTGGCCGGGGCTGTGTCCACCAGACGCAGAGCGTCTTCCGTCCCGTGGCCGAGCTGCGCGGCCAGGGCGCGCACTGCCGCGGCGAAGTCCGCCCCGCGTTCCTCGAAGTTCCGATACTGGTCGTAGCTCGTTCCGCCAGGGGAGAGGAGGACGACATCGCCGGGGCGAACCAGGTCCGTAGCGAGCCGCACGGCCTCGCGCACCGACTCGGCGCGATGGACGCGCTCGGCGGGCAAGCCGCCGTCCCTCGCCGCTCGCTCCACCAGCGGCGCCGCTTCTCCGAAGACGATCAGCTCGCGCGCGCCGGCGGAAATCGTTCGACCCCACTCGTCCATCGGTAGGTGCTTGTCGCGGCCGCCGGCTAGCAAGATCAGCGGCTCTCCGGCGAACGCCGCCAGCGCCGCCATGCTCCGCTCGGGCGCCGTTGCGATCGAGTCGTTGTAGTAGGACGCGCCGCCCACTGTGCCGACCCGCTCCAAACGATGAGCCACGCCGGTGAACTCCGTGACGGCCTCACGCATCGACGCGGCTGTCACACCGACTGCGCTGGCCACCGCACACGCCGCCAATACATTCGCGACGTTGTGGCGCCCGCGTAGGCGCAGCTCACCGGCAGGACAAATCATCTGCGTGCGGCCTGCCCGACGAAGGACCAGCCGGTCCTGTTCCAGAAAGGCGCCCTCGGTCCGCGGCGAGCCCGCTTCCACGAGGCTGAACTCGAGGCGCCGAGCCGAAGTGTCCAGGTTGCGCGAGGCTGCATCGTCACGGTTCAGAATGGCCCAATCATCACGGCGCTGGTGACGGAGGATGTTCGCCTTGGCCGAAGCATACGCCCGCATGGATGGGTGGCGGTCCAGATGGTTGGGGGTGATGTTCGTGATGGCCGCGATCCGCGGGCTCTGATCAAGCGCCTCGAGCTGGAAGCTGCTGAGCTCGAGCACGACCCAATCTAAGCCCACAATCTCGGGCAGCCGGCCGAGCATTGGCACGCCAATGTTGCCGCCGATGATGACCTGCAAACCGGCCGCCTCCAGGATGCGTCCGACGAGCGTCGTCGTCGTCGTCTTGCCACTCGAGCCAGTGATGCCGATGATCGGCGCCGGGCAGCGTTCGAAGAACAGACGGGTAGCACTGGAGATCGGAACGCCACGCCGCCGCGCCTCGACCAACAGGGGGATCTCTGGCGGGACACCAGGACTGACGAAGAGAACGTCGGCATCGAGGGCCGGCTCGAGAGGGTGCCCACCCAGTGCGTAGCGAATCGGTAGGCCCGCCAGGCCGGCGAGAGGCTCTGCGAGGTCGTCGGCCGTCCTGACATCGGTCACCAGGACGTCGACGCCCTGAGTCACGAGGAAGCGCGCCAGATCTCCGCCTTCGCGGGCCAGCCCGACGACCGTCGCCCGTCTGACATCGTGGAGCATCAGATCAATGCCAGGGCAACGCCGAACATTGCCGCGAGCACGCTGACCAGCAAGAAGCGTTGGGTCACGTGTGTCTCGGACCACCCCATCAACTCGAAGTGGTGGTGGAGTGGCGCCATCCGCAGCAGTCGCCGGCCGTGCGTCGACTTGTAGAAGACGACTTGCAGAATGACCGATAGCGCCTCGGCGACGAACACCAACCCGATGATCGGCAGCAGTAACACCTGCCCGACCATTAGCGCCACGACCGCCAGCGTTGCGCCGAGCGCCAGGGAGCCGGTGTCGCCCATGAACACCTGGGCTGGATGGGCATTGAACCACAAGAATGCCGCGACCGCTCCGGCGACCGTGAAGCAGAACGTCACGAGATAGTACTGCTCGTACAAGTAGGCGATCACGCCATACGCCGCGAATGCCACGAACGCCGTCCAACCAGCCAGGCTGTCGAGGCCATCGGTCAGGTTGACGGCATGCGCCGAACCCATGATCGCAACGGTAGCCAGGCTCAGGAAGAGCCAGGTCGGCGCGTAGAACGGGTCGCGCAGGCCTGGGAAGTAGATAAAGTTGATCCCGAGGAGCTGCGGGTGCCAGAGCGCAACCGCACCAGTGATCCCGATTCCGAAGAGCCAGACGAACTTGAATTTGACTGACAGGCCTGCGCTGTTACCACCCTGGAGACTCAGTCGATCGTCGACAGCTCCGAGGAGCGCGCAGCTCACCAACACGAACAGTGGCAGCAGGATCGAGCGGCCGACGGTCGTGTAGACGGTGAACGTCAGGATGGCAGTGACGACGAGCACGGTGCCGGAGATGAGCAGTCCCCCCATCGTTGGCGTGCCGGTCTTCTCGATGTGGCTGCTCGGTCCCTCGACCCGAACCTTCTTGCCCAGGCCGCGCCGACGGAGCAGGTTGACGAACGGTTGGCCGACGGCAAGTGCGAGCAGGCAGGCCACCACGCCGAAAGTGAGCGAGAGCGTCATCGGGTGGAACTGCACGCAGGGCCTCGATTCAGATCGGCGTTGGCAGTGAGGTGCTGAATGTGGCGGCGGTGACGTTGCCGCCAGGCCGACCGGCAATGGGTGCAGCGTTCGTAACACGTCTATCGCCCATCGGAGTGCCCGCTGGGGGCGGGGGGTATTCTATAGTACGCGAGTAGCTCCTGCCCGAGTCGCTTGAGTATCGGCGCGGCAACGACCCCGCCGTAGATCTTCTCGGGCGCATCGAGCCGGATCAGGATTGCGAGGCGCGGGCGGTCCGCGGGCAGCAGCGCCGTCACGGACGCGAAGGTCTTGCCCGACGTGTAGCCGAGATTGGTCGGGAAGTCGGCAGTGCCAGTCTTGCCGGCGACCCGATAGCCCGCGATTCGGTGCGGTTCGAGCGCCGGCTGCTCCATGACCGCGGTCATCATCTCACGCAGGGTGCGGGCGGTCTCGGGGGCGATGACGCGGCGGACGGTGTGTGGCTCCGGACGCTGGACTCGTCCTTCGGAGACGAACTCCCGAACGAGTGTCGGACGCATCAAGAGCCCATCGTTGCCGATCGCCGCGACCGCGGCCAGCATCTGCAGCGGGGTAACTGCGATGCCCTGTCCGAAGGAGTTGGTCGCGAGGTCGACGGGAGCCCAGTCGGCGGTGGCGGGCGTCCGCAGCGTTCCCGGGACCTCGCCCGGTAATTCGACGCCAGTCGGCTGCCCGAACCCGAAGGCACTAAAGGCGCGGTAGAACTCGTCGCGGCCGATTCGATCCGCCACATATTGGGCGCCGATGTTGGAGGAGCGGGCAAGCACCTCGGTCATCGAGATGATCCCGTTCGCTCGGAGATCCCAATTGCGGATCGTGGTCGGCCCGAACTGGGCAATCCCGCGATCGTTTACCGTGGTCGCCGGCGAGACTGCCCCCCGCTCCAGCCCGGCGGCCATTGTGATCACCTTCATGACCGATCCGGGCTCATATTGGTTGGTGACGGGAACGGCCTTGTAGAGGTGCTGCTCCTGGGGCACGAACTCGATGGCGTCGCTCAGCGTATAGGTCGGCCAGCTTGCCATGCCGAGAATGGCACCGGTCGCTGGCTCCATGACGAGGATCATGCCCCCGATTGCCTTGTTCTGCTGCACTGCCTCGGCCAGCTGGCGTTCGGCCGTGCGCTGGACGAACCGATCAAGCGTCAGGACGACGTCAGAACCTTGCTTGGGCGGCGTCAGCACGCGGCGCCCGAGGATGATCTCCTGGCCGCCGGTGTCCAGCTCGGTATCCAGTGTGCCTGGCCGGCCTGCCAGCTCGTCTTCGAAGTAGAGCTCCAGGCCGGTCAAGCCTTTGTGCTCATCGCCCACGAAGCCGAGCACCTGAGCGGCCAGCGAGCCCTCAGGATAGTGGCGGGTGGGGAGCTGGATCAGCGACACGCCTCGCAAGTTGAGGGCGGCCACCTGATCGGCGAGGGCTGACGTCAGACGTTGCTTGACGATCGTCGGACGGTCGCTACGAGGATCGATTTTGGTCAGGATCTCGGCGGCCGGCATCTGGAGCGTGGTCGCTAACGCGTCGGCGGTGCGCTGCGGATTTCCGACCTCCTTGCCGACGATCTGGACGGCATCCATTCCGACGCTGACGGCCAGCGGGTGCCCGCCGACGGCGAGCAGTGCACCCCTTCGTGGGACGATTCGGATCGTCTCGCGATGGCCTTCACTTGCCAGACGCTGAAAGCGGTCGTGCTCCAGGAACTGATAGGTGAACAGACGGTGGCTCAGGACAAAGGCACAGCCGAGAAATAGGGCGCCGAGCAAGAACAGGCGCGCCCGCGCGCCGCGTGGTGTCGTCGGCATGCCGGCTAAGGGGCCGTCCGCGAGGTGAAGCGCGCGGTCGGGTTCGAGACCGCCGGCGCCGGCGGGGCCACAGGAGAGGGAGGCGGCATGTCGACCCGCACGATGGTCCGGTCGATCGGCGGCTGCATCCGCAGACGCGTGATGGCCTCGGTCTCGATCCAGGCGAGCGATCGGGACTTGGCAAGCTCGAGCTCGAGCTGCTGGTTGCGGACCCGCCACGCGTTGCGCTCGGCCCGGAGCCGCTGGATCGTGTAGCCGCTGGCGAGCACTCCTCCGGTTTGGGCCAAGTACACGGACGGGGCCAGGACGATGAGTGCCAACAACGCCAGGGCAACCATTCGCCACGGCCTGATCCGCAGGCCCGTGGATGGGCCCAGCCGCCAGCCCGCGGCTCTGCTGGCCACCGGGCTACTCATCGTCCACGCCTCCGCTGACGCCTCCTCCGCTGCCGGCGCTTACGGTGACGCGCTCGGCGACTCGCAGTTTCGCGCTTCGGGACCGCGGGTTGGCAGCCAGCTCGACTTTGCCCGGGCTGATCGGACGCTTGGTCAATGGCGCGAGCGGGGCCTCAGGCGTGCCGCCGCCGCGAAAGAAATGCTTGACTCGTCGGTCCTCAAGTGAGTGGAAGGAGATCACCGCGAGACGGCCGCCCGGTGTGAGTAGCGCGGCAAGCTGCGGAAGCGCGGAGTCGAGCGCATCCAGCTCGCTGTTCACGGCGATACGCAGTGCCTGGAAGGTCTTGGTGGCGGGATGGATCTTGCCGTGGCGCCGCCCGAGAGCGGCGTGGATGGCGGCGACCAGCTCGCCGGTGTGCGTGAATGGTTGCTCGACGCGGCGCCGGACGATCTCGCGGGCCAGCCGGCGCGAGCGGTGCTCCTCGCCATAGCCGTAGAGGATGTCGGCAAGCTCACGCTCGTCGGCGCGGTTGAGCAGTTCGGCGGCACTCTCCCCGCTGTGCGGGTCGAACCGCATATCCAGCGGCTCGTCGGCGCGGAACGAGAAGCCCCGTCCCGACGCCTCAAGCTGGCGCGACGAGAGCCCGAGGTCCATCACGATTCCGTCCGCCTCGGTAAACCCGTGTGCCGCGGCCACCGCGGCAAGGTCGCGAAAGTTTGCATGCACGGTGACCACCCGCGACCCGAAGTCGGCGAGCCGCTCGCGGGCGACGGCCAGGGCGGCGGGGTCGGCATCGAGGCCGAGGAGTCGGCCGCCCGGCGCGCTGGCGGCGAGCAGAGCCCTTGCGTGTCCGCCACTGCCGAGAGTACCGTCGACGTACGCGGCGCCCGGGCGCGGTCGAAGCCATTCCGCGACTTCGTCCTGAAGTACGCTGACATGCTCGCCGTGCACTCTCTGAGCAGCGCGGTCCTGGCTTCCCCCGTGGTCTCGCACCTTGCGCGCACTCAGATCCCCAGGCTCGTCATCTGCTCGGCCAGTGACGCCGTCTGGTCATCCACGCGCGCCTGTTCGTCCACCCAGGCCTGGCGGCTCCAGAGCTCGATCCGACTGTGCACACCGGCGATGACTACCTCGCCATCCAGTTGGGCATAGTCGCGCAGGCTGGCCGGGATCAGGATTCGGCCCAGCTTGTCCGGCACGACGCGGACCGCGCCGGAGAAAAAATGGCGCTGCAGCTGCCGCACACTGGCTTGCATTGACGGCAGCGCGGCGATGCGATCGGCCAGGCCTTTCCAGCCGTCGGGCGTCAACACGTACACGCACCGGTCGACACCCTTGGTGAGGTACAGACCTTCCGCCAACTCCTGGCGGAACCTTGCCGGCACCGCAAGTCGGTTCTTGTCGTCGATCGAGTGAACGTACTCGCCGAGGAACACCGGTCAGGCCTCCTCGGGATGGCGAGTTATCCACATTGGGTGCCACTTATCCCCACCTTTTTCCACAACCCCCCACACCAGAGCCCATTGTAGGTGCGAGGGTCTGGGCTTACAATGGCGAGCCGCGCGCGACGGGCGCCGTTTTGCGCGTTGTTCGCCGCGCGGCGGCGCCGGCGGGTCAGGGGCGACAACGTGGGAGGGCGCGACCGTGCGCTGGGCGGCAGCTGGGGGACGTCAGCCGGTCGGAGAGAGAATGCGTCCGCAGCTCTGGCACAGGACGAGCACGTCCCCCTGGCGGGCCCGCTGCTCAAAATGAATCGGGAGGCTCACGCGGCATGCCTGGCAAGTCCGCTGGCGTAGATCGACGACAGCCAGGCCGCCCTTGGTGCGCCGTAGATTGTCGTAGGTGCGCAGGGCTGCCGCGTCAACCTGGGCGCGCAGGTTTGCCTGCTCAGCCTCAGCTGTCGCGATGGACTCCTGTAAACCTTCCCGCTCGGCTTTCAGCGCCGCTTCCTCGGCCCGCCGACGATTGCGGACCTCGACCAGGTGCCGCTCGGCGTCAGCGTCGGCGGTCTGGGCCTGCTCGACGCGCTCGAGCAGCACAAACTGCTGCTCGTCGCGGGCGGCAATTTGCCCGCGAACCTGCTGGGCCTCGCGAGTCAGGTTCGTCAGCTCCTTAGCGTCCCCAACACGACCGCCATACAGCTTCTGGTTGGTCGTCTCGAGGTGCTGCCGTAGGCTCTCCATCTCGAGCTCGAGATCACGCTGCTCCGCCTCGATCGCCCGAAGCTCGTCAGCGCGCGCCCTTCGGGCTCGAGTCGCGGCCGCAAACTCCGACCGATCGGCAAGCTCAGACGCGATCTGCTGGAGCCGAACGTGCGCAGCGTCAAGGGCGCTGTCCACCGCCTGAAGGCCCCGAAGCAGTTCGACCGTCTTCACGCGGTGTTCGCCGAGTCCATGTTCGGCGCCTTCCGCGATCGACGGCTAGGCGGCCGTCGGGTCATTCCGCGATCGACGCCCGCGCCGCCAGGCGGCGACTTAGAACCGCGTCATAGATGTCGAGCGTGCGCTCGGCGACCCTTGACCAGCCGTATCGGCTCGCGGTCTCCAGGCCCCCACGGCCGAGAGCTCGGCGCAGGCCCTCGTCTCGCAGGATCGGGCGGATCTTGTCAGCGAACAGCCGCGGGTTTCGCCACGGGACGAGCGCCCCGTTAGCCCCATCTCGAACGATCGTCGTCAGGCCGCCGACGCGTGAGGCGACCACCGGGGTCCCGCAGGCGAGCGATTCGACCGCGACCAGACCGAAGGACTCGTACGTCGACGGCATCACCGTCAGGTCAGCCGCCTGATAGTACAGCGGCAGGCGGTCATGGGCGACGGCACCCTCGAATCGGACCTGGCGCTCCAGCCCGAGCTCCACGGTGAGCGTGCGCAAGCGCGTCATCTCCCGCTCTTCGTCCGAAACCTGCCCGCGCAGACCCGGCGCGGTCCCTCCCACGAGCACAACTCGCAATTTGCTGCCGTCGCGCGCCAGTTCGGTGGCGGCGCGGAGCAGAATGTCGACGCCCTTCAAGGGCTGAATCCGCCCCACGAACAGCAACACCCGCTCGGAGCCGAGCCCGAGTGCTGCGCGCGCCTCGGTCTGCGATCCCGGGCGGAACATCGCCAGATCGACACCGCCCGGCACCACGTCAATCGACCGTGGATGTGCGCCATACTCCGAGACCATCTGAGCTTTGTCTACGTCGGTCGCGGCAATGACCCGATCGACGGTGGTCATGGTGCGCCGCTCGATGTCAATGCGAATCTGCTGCTCAAGCTCGGCAGCATCCTGAGCGACGCGATTTTTCATCTGGGCCAGCGTGTGGAACATCGCTACGGTCGGCACGCCCCAATGCTCGTGGAACAGCGTTCCCAGGCGGCCTGATAGCCAGTAATGCGCGTGGACGAGGTCGTAGCGGACGCCGTGAAAGTAGCGAAAGCGTTGCACGTTGCACGCGAACTCGGAGAGGTAATCCAGGACCGCGTACTTGTCCACGTGGCGAGGCGGACCAGCATCGACGTGGACCACCCGCGCGTTCTCGCCCAGCGCCACGACAGAGCAAAGCTCGGGGTCCTGACGGCGGGTGAACACGTCGGTCGCGACGCCAAGCTTGCCGAGCTCGCGACTCAGCTCACGGACGTAGACATTCATCCCGCCCGTCTCCCAGCCTCCAAGGCAGGCGAGTGGGCACGTATGCACGCTAAGTACCGCTACACGCAGCATGCGCCACTCCTTCGATCGGCGCTCGTGGCGCCGCGGCCCACGGGCAGCCCAGGAGGTGCCTGGAGAACGCGGGGACGCCGCCTCGGACGACGCGCTCAGCCTAGATCGCCTCGCAAAGATAGTACCACTCGGCTCGATGTTCGGTCACCGACGCGGATCGCCTCACGGTTCAGCGACCCTTGGCGGAAACGTTGCCCTAGAACCCAGGCCACGCGAGGAGCGGGGGATTCGAAAATGAGCGCGAGCGCACAGGGCAAGCCGAAGGTGGTGGCGGCGTCGCCGTATGACGCGGTGATGGAGACAACGATCCTCCGCAGGCGTCGGGGAGTGTTGACGCCAGACGTGTCATTGTCAGCGGCACCGAAGAGCTCGGACGACGCCATCACCAAGCCTTTGGGTGACGAGATCGATGCTATACGTGCCTCTTGTTATTTCGGGTGCCCGTGCTACGCTATTGGGAGTTGTTCGAGGGGGCCGACGACGCGCGAGTCCCAGATCGGATGCGCGTCGAGTGTCCAGGAGTGCCACGCCGAGCATGCTTCAGGGCGACCCGACCACGCGGAGCTCAAACGGTGAATCGATTGCCATCCTCGTCCGCAAGGCTGGATCACAAGGGGCAATTCGCCTCTCCGGACACTGAGTACGAAGGAAGGCGCGCGCACGCCCGTCCCGCGGGATTGTGGAAGGCGCGCAGAAAGGCATGGCCTCCAGCTCCACCAACCGAGGCCGGCGGTCAGGACTCTCTTCGATCAACGTGGCGCACTCTGGCCGGAGCAGATGCGACCCAGGGCTGGTCCCACATTTGCCCTCGACTGGAGGTCGTCAAGGCTGGGATCGGTGCACGCCACGTCACCAGGCCCGTCGTTTTCTTGGTCCATCGCCGCTCCGCGTCAACAGCTCCCTCCTCACGGCGCAGCACTGCGCGTGATAGCCTGAGACGATGACACCGCTCCCTGCTACTCAGCGACGCCTCGCGGCCATCCTCGTCGCCGACGTGGTTGGCTACAGCCGACTGATGGAAGCGCATGAGGAGTACACCCATACCTGGATGACGCGGCTGCGCTTGGAGATTCTGGAGCCGGGGATCGCGGCGCACGCAGGACGCTTCGTGAAGAGCACCGGCGATGGTTTTGTCGCAATATTCAACAGCGCGCGCGACGCCACCCAATGCGCCATGAGCTTACAGCAGGCGGTCGCGGCCAGGACTGCCGAGCAGCCGGTCGAGCAACGAATCAGCTTCCGCATGGGCGTGAACGTCGCCGACATCATCATCGAAGATGATGACGTCTACGGTGATGGAGTGAATGTTGCTGCACGCTTGCAAACGTACGCGGAGCCCGGGGGGATTACCGTCTCAGGCGCTGTCGTGGAGCAGATCGGCTCGATGCCCGACGTCCGTGCGATTGATCTCGGTGATCTGCATCTGCGGAACCTGGCCCGTCCCGTGCGCGTCTTCTCGCTCCGGGTTGTGACGGCCCCTGCGCGGCTGATCGGCGATGCGCTCGCGGATTCCGAACCCCGGCCATCCATCGCCGTATTGCCATTTCGCATGCATCAGACAGATCCCGAGGAGCGCTACTTCGCCGACGGCATCGTCGACGACATCATCCACGGCCTTGGTTCGCTGAAGGAGTTGTTCGTGGTCTCGCGACACTCGGCGCTTGGCTACGGCGGCGCGACGCTCGACGTTCGCGCTGTCGGCAGCGAGCTGGGTGTGCGCTACGTCCTGTACGGCAGCGTACGACGCTCCGCCAGCCGACTCAGAATCGGAACAGAGCTGAGCGACGCGGAATCCGGCACCGTCATACGCTCAGACCAGTATGAAGGCGAGCTCACCCACCTCTCAGAACTGCAGGGACGCATTGCCGTCGACGTAGTGCGAACCATTGCTCCGCATGTCCGCGAACGAGAGCTCGTGCGTGCGATGCGGAAGCATCCTCAGAATCTGACAGCTTACGACTTCGTACTCCAGGCGCTCGATCTGCTCTATCGGATGGACTACGAGTCTTTCTCTCGGGCTCGGGGACTGCTTCAGCAGGCTATCGCTCACGATCCTGGTTACGCGCCAGCCTATTCCTACACGGCGCTGTGGTACGTCTTCCGCGTCGGAGAGATGGGGTCAACGGATTTCGACGCCGACGCTGCCGCGGGCGCGAGCTATGCGTCTGCCGCGCTCGAGCGGGACGCTGAAGATGCACAACTGCTGGCGATCTGCGGACACGTCCAATCGTTCCTCTTGAGGAGATACCCTGAGGCGATCCCGCTCCTCGACCGGGCGATCGCCGCGGGCCCGAGCTCGGCGATGGCGTGGTCGATGAGCAGCGCCACTCGAGGCTATGTTGGCGATGGCCCGACGGCGGTTCGCCACGCTGAGCAGGGCGTTCGCCTCTCGCCGCTAGATGCGCGTCTGTTCTGGCACGAAGGCATGCTTGCCCAGGCGCACTACGCCAATGGGGACTTCGAGCAGGCTCTAGAATGGGCGCGCAGCGCTGTCGAGCGGAATGAATCGATTCGGTACAACGTTCGCACCCTGATCGCGACGCTCGCCGCGCTCGGGAAAGAGGATGATGCCGTGGCTGCAGGCCAGCAGCTACTGCGCATCCAGCCAGATTTCCGATTGGGACCGTACTCGAAGCGCTGCCCGTTTCTGTCTCCGATGTTGGACACCTGGCTCGCCCGCTTACGGGCGGCGGGGTTGCCTGAGTGAAGCACGACGGAGCCGGCCGATCGCCTTGGCGCAAGAGTAGGAGGGAGACGCCGCTATGACTGGCAACACGGGCAATACAGGCAACACTGGGAACACGGGAAATACTGGAAACACTGGAAACGCAGGCATCTCTGGTGAGGTGGGTGGTGGGTGGTTTATCGAGGATCGGATCGACCTGCCCTTCGTGATGGAGCTCGACCCGGCCAACTCCCAGGTTCGTTCTAAGCGCCGAACAAGTTCGGTCCCATTTGGTGACCGCGCCTGGTCGGCGCAGTGGAATGCCTGGCGCGCACTGCACGAGTTCGTGGGTACACCCTGGCACACTCCAACTGACGCGCCCATGACCACTGCGTGGAACGCCATCAACTCCACCTCAACTGATCAGGAGATCACCGATGTGGCGTTGGCGGCACGGGACGAGCGCGCACCCGCAATGGGAGAGATCCTATCGCAGGACGTTGAGTTCATCAGCGACTTCATGGGGCTGTTGACGATCACGCCGGGCTCGCACCCGCACACCTACCGCGTCCTGCACATCGCCAGCCTGATCGGATCGTACGCAGTCCTCTACTACAAGGGCCTCCGCAATCGGCCACGCCCATCGCAGCTCTGCCCGGCTCCTCTTGCCGCCAATCCCCGTGCCAGGGCACTCGTCGTGGCCCAGCGGCCATGCGACGCAAGCCTGGCTCATGATGCTGTGCATCGAGCACGTCCTGCAGGGCACGCTGTCCACCGTCGACTTCGGTGCCCTGTCCTCAAACCTCAGGACCCTCGCGACCAGGGTCGGCCGAACCGCGAGATTGCGGGCCTGCACTACAAGAGCGACTCGGTCGCTGGCCGCACACTCGCGCAGACGATCTTTCCTGTCCTGACTGCAATGGCGGCAGGTACTCGCTTCGCTACGGCCGTTTCCGCCGCGAAGGGCGAATGGGCATGAAGGTGGCGCCGCCCGTCGATCATCGCCGACTGTTGGATGAGATCGGGCGCAGGACTCACTTCTTCGATCGTCCTCCCGAGGGATTCGATCCGCTGACCGCCGCTCCAGCGAAGCTCGCGCAGTACGGGATACCGCCGAAGCCGACGCTCGTGCGCTCCCCGCCGTGTGGCGGAGTTCTGGACCGAAATGTTCTCGCCGCCCCTGGAGTTCGTCGAGGCGAGCAGCGCATTGCTAGCCGAGCCAGTGCGCATCAGCGATCAGCTCCGCGTCAGCACCAGGGGGCGGGGCGAATCCAGCCGCAATTGGTCGGGCGCGTACATCACGCCGCGGAATGGGCGGCAGTTTACGGAGTTGCACGCCAGGTGGGAGGTTCCGCTTGTGATGGCCCCGCCGATGTCGGGCGGTGCCGAGTATCGCAGCTCGACCTGGATCGGTCTTGACGGCCAGCGAAGGTATCTTGACTCGTCTTTGCCGCAAATCGGTACCGCCCAGTTCGTGAACCCATCCAGTGGACCGCCCTTCTTCACCTGGTGGCAATGGTGGCTCAGAGACAACGCGCAGACGTACAAGCCAAGTCAGTTGAACGTGGCGGTTGCGCCGGGAGAACGGGTGTTGGCCAGTCTGCGCGTCTTGAGCGAGACGCAGGTGCACTTCATCATCGAGAATCGGGACACCGCCGCGATCGCCACCTTCACCATGGCCGCGCCGACCGATACGTCGACTTCGATCCAGGCGAGGGTTTCCGGGCGCGATCGCCGAGTGGATCATGGAGCGTCCTACCGACGAATACACCGGGGAGCTCCACGATCTGCCCAACTACGACGAGGTCGACTTCACCAGCTGCATCGCGATCTCAGCCAGGATGCCGCCAGGGATGCCGCCGGCCCAGGTCGAGAGCAGACGCTCGAGGGCGCCAGGCTCATCAAGATGTACAAGGTCGAGCAGAATCCGTCACGAACAGTCACCGTCTCGAAGGCCGAGCGGCGCGAGGTCGGCCGCGTGTCAACGACCTACGTCGATGACTAAAACTTCGGCAGGCTTGGCCCCGTATGGGTACGAGAACACCCCGCCACAGTGAACTCGAACGCGCTTCCTTGTTGGTCAACGTGGAGAGTACCGGGCGTGCGGCCATCCCGCGGTCGTTGTTTGACAGGGAAGACCATCTCTGTCAGGGGTCGGGACCCGACGGGCCGACAGACGCGGCCGCTCTCGGACCGCGCGATAGCGCCGTTTCCTGGAGGCGAACGCTCAAGAGACGGGTGAAGGACCAGACGGACCCCGCAGCTCATCCCGTAGAGGTGAGCGGCTCTGCGTGCACGATCAAGGCCAACGGCGGCCTCCCTCACCCGAAGGGGATGGCCCGCTCGAAACGCACCGCCACGTAGAGAGGGAACCTACCAAGACCGGGTGGACCTGAGGGGAATCGAACCCCTGACCTCTTCCATGCCAAGGAAGCGCGCTCCCGCTGCGCCACAGGCCCGTCGAGCCGCGATTGTACCAGACGCCCGGGCCGTGGGCAATCGCTGGTGGCTCCGAGCCGCCGAGCGAGCGAGCTTGAGGGACGGCGCAAGTCATGGGACCTGGAGGTCCAGGGCCAGGAGGGCGGCGCTGACGATGCTCTCGGCGTCCACGCCGTAGTGGCGATACAGATCGGCACGGGAACCGGACTGGCCGAAGTCGTCGACGCCGAGAGGAATGACCGGCGCACCGAAGGCGCTCCCGAGGAACGCAAGTGCGTGCGACGCGGCATCCTGGACGGTGACGATTGGCGCCTGCTGCTCCTGGGCCGGGATCAACTCCCCGAGGTGGCCGGCATCCAGGACGGCTGTACCGCGGCGGAGATGACCGCGCCGCGCTTCGGCCAGTCCGCGGTACAGCTGCCCCGGGCTGGTTAGATTCAGGACGTTGGCAGCTACGCCTTCCTCGTGCAGCACCCGCGCCGCCTCGACGGCTTCTGGCACCATCGCTCCTGCGACGGCAATCTGGACCGTGTGGTCGGGCGCAAGGTTCGGGGCATCGGCCTGGGCGTCGATCAGCCGGTAGCCGCCCGCCAGGACCTGACGCCTCAACTCCTCCTCACCGAGTCGGGCGAGAGCCGAGTCCAGCAGCGTCTGTTCGATGGCTTTAGTCGACAGGCGCAGGTAGGTCGAGCGACCTTGGTCTCGGTCGGCGCACTGGCGGAGGGCTTCGAGCAGGGTCCACTCCACTTCGCGCCCGAAGCACGGCTCGTAGAACAAGAGGTTCGGCAGCTCAATCCCGAGCGAGGCGGTCACCGTCGACTGGTGAGCCCCGCCTTCCGGGCTCAGGCTGATCCCGGACGGCGTGCCGACCAGGATCATCTTCGCTTCGTTGTATAGGCCGTAGATCAGGGCGTCCAGCCCGCGACAGACGAACGGGTCGTAGACCGTCCCGATCGGAAACAGGTGCTGACCACACAATTCGTAGGATCGGCCGAGCTGGCTCAGCATCATGAACAGGTTCATCTCCGAGATGCCGAACTCGAAGTGCTGGCCGGTCGGTCCTGGCTCCCAACGGAGCAGGCGCGGCCCCTCTTCAGACTCGTGGTCGGGGTGGGTGTTGGGCGAGAACACGCCGGCGCGGTTGATCCACCCGCCCAGACTCGTCGAGACCGCCACGTCAGGGGCGACCGTGACCAGCCGCTCGCCTACGTGAGGCACGCGCGCCAGTTCGGTCAGCAGCCGGCCGAGGGCGTCCTGGGTCGAGCTCTTCGGCAAGGGCCGCACGCCGAGTGAGGCCGGGATGGTTGCGGCCTGCACTGGCGGACTCGCGGTCGGCTCGTCGTCGGACGAGAGGCGGCGGGCCGAGGTCTCACACAGCCGCGCCTCGGGCGAGTTCTGAGGGAATCGTTCCCACTCACCCCCCTCCTCGACCCCGAGGGCAGCCCGCAGCTCCACCATCTGCTCGGCCGATAGGAGCTGCGAGTGGTTCAGAGGATGGCCGGCGATAGGCAGCCCCCACCCCTTGATGGTGTACGCGAAGACGACCGTCGGGGCGCCGACCACAGCCTTGGCCTCGGCGAAGGCGTCCAGCAATACCGCCAGGTCGTGGCCGCCGAGATCGGCCAGCAAGCCCGGCAGGTCGGCGTCAGACACGTCTTTCACGGCGCGCGCGACGGCCTCCGGGTCGGCCGCCGCGAGGACGAGCCGGCCGCGGCAGTCCTCGCCGGACAAGCGAATGAGGCTCTGGTACTCCTCGTTGCTCATCTCGTCGATGCGGCGGCGCAACGCATTGCCACCGGACCTGGCGAACGCCTCGTGCAGCCGGCGACCGTACTTGCAGTCGACCACGTGCCAGCCGCTCTCGCGGAACATCGCCTTGAGCTGCGCCGCGCGGATGCCTGGCACAACCCGGTCGAGGCTCTGACGGTTCATGTCGACGATCCACAGGACGTTGCCCAGCTCGCGGAGGTAGTCCTCGGTCACCGCCTCCCAGACGTTGCCCTCGTCGAGCTCGGCATCGCCGAGGATCGAGATGAACCGCTTGGACGTGACCTGACCAAAGTGCAGCTCGGCGTACTTGTGGATGAGCGCGGCAAAGGCGGGCGCGACAGCGCCCAGACCCACCGAGCCGGTCGAAAAATCGATCTGCGCCCGATCAGGATCTTTCGACTTGCTCGGATACGCCTGGAGGCCCTTGAAGACGCGCAGCTCGGTCAGGAACTTCTGCTCCAGGTTGCCGAGCAGGTACTGGACCGCGTGGAAGGCGGGCGATCCGTGTGGCTTGACCGAGACGCGGTCGCCGGACCGTAACTCGCTGAAGTACAGCGCGGTCAGGATGGAGACAATCGAGGCGGAAGATGCCTGGTGCCCTCCGATCTTGGAGCCATCTGGATTCGGCCGAACATGGTTCGCGTGGTGGACCATGTTTGTCGCAAGCCAGAGTACCCGTCGCTGGATCGACTCCAACACAGCCAGCTCGTCGTCTTCCACGCCGCCGCGCCGACCAATATCCACCTCGATCGTCGTCGCCATCCAGGCCCTCCGCGCCGCGCCGTGCGATGTCCTCGATTATACCCAGCCGTCTCGGCGCTCTCTAATCGCTGTATATCGCCTCCACGCTCCCAATCCCAGTCCTGCTCCAAGCATGCTCGCTTGACTCACGGGACGCGTCGGCGACCCCGCCGTCATCGAACCGGCATGGGTGATCAGGGCTTGAAGCGGCGAACGAGGGCGCGGGTGAGGGGACGGAGGAACGACCCCTCCCAGAAGCCGGCCGCGAGGAGTGCGCCGAAGAGGAGGATCGCGTCGATGCTTTCACGACCCTCGCGCTTCCAGTAGTCATCTTCGAGGTTGAGCCAGAGCGCGAACTCGTCCAGGGTCAGGGCCGAGCCGACGCCGTAGGCCGCCGACGTCAACTGCGAGCCGCGACGTGAGGAGTGGCCGACGCCGGTGCCGACCTGGAAGAGCCAGGCGTAGCCGGTGCCCAGCAGGAGCAGGATGCCCCACACGAGGTGATGGTGGTGTTTGGGGCGTCGACGTCGAAGCCGGGAGGCGAGCGAGTTGAGGGCGACAAGCGACAATTTACTCGAGGGTTTCGCGGAGCGCTGGGCATGGGTCACCGCGCGGGCAGTCAGGAAGGCGATCAAGAAACCCGCTGACGAGAGGAGCTGGCGCTCCCTCCGTCGATTGCCGGGGTGCGGTAGATACAGAGCTGTCAGGGCACCGGTCCATGTTCCGGAGCGCAATGGCGCACTCGGCACGCCTGGAGCCTTCACGGGACCTACTCCCAGAGGGACAGGGGCCTTAGCCCCCTGTCCGGAGGTGCGGGCGTTCGCCGCTAGCGGCGGGTCGCCTTCTGGACGAAGCTCATGTCGAAGAGCTCAGCCGGGTTCGGCTTCTGCGCCTCGGTGATGATCCCCCCGACAACCTGCGACTGCACGAAGTTCTCGACCCCGCTGCTCGTCGCCAGGCAGTCCTTGCTCAGCGCCGGGTAGCTATGCTCCAGGCCCAGAACGTACGTGTCCAGGTTGTCCCCGGTCACCTCTTTCGGCAGGCGCGCGGCGACCTCGCGCGGCGAGTTGCCCGCCATGAACTGGCAGGCTCGGGTAATGGCGTTCGTCATCCGCTGGACCAGTTCAGGGCGGGACCGAACCGTGTCGGCTGTGGTCAGCAGGCCCGTGAACTGGAAGTCGCCGCCGAGGTAGCGGGCGGTATCTTCGCGCGTGGTGAAGTCGACCAGGAAGTAGGCTCGATTCTCCTCCTTCAGGATCGACACATACGGGTCGTTGCCCATCGCCGCGTGAACCTGATCGGCCTCCAGCGCCGCCGGCATCGTGTCCGAGCCGACCGGTACGATTTGGACGTCGTTCGGACCAAGGCCCGCCTTGGCCAGGACGTTGAGCGTCAGGACGTGCGTACCAGCTCCAATCGCCGTGACGCCAACACGCTTACCCTTCAGGTCGGCCGGCGTCTTGATCTCGTTCTCGTACTTCTTGTTGACCACCATGGTGACACCTGGGGCCGTCGTCATCGAGGCGATCAAGAGCATGTCCTTGCCCTCGTTTCTGGCCTTGACGATGTGGTCCATCGAGTTACCGGAGAATTGCGATTGCCCGGCCAGCAGTGCCGTCGCGGCCTGGGTCCCGCCGGCCAGGTACTGCTGGTCGATCTCGAGGTTCTCGTCCTCGTAGTAGCCGAGCGCCTTGGCGAGATCGAAGTGCAGGTAGACCGTCGAGAAGCGCGCCCCGATCGTGACGGTTGCCCGCTCGCGATTGGTGGGCTTGGCGACAGGGGCCTGAGCAGCCGGCGCCTGTGTGGGGGCTACCTGGGCCGCGGGGCTGGGCGACGCGCCTGGACTCGGCGACGGCGACGGCGACGGACTGGCCGCGGCGCCCGGGCTCGCCACCGCGGGGCTGGCTGCCGGCTTGGTCGCCTCCGCGGCCTTGGACGGGGCGGTGGTCGGACCTGCGGCCGGACCTGGGGTGCAGGCACCCGTCAACAACGCCAGAGCGACGCCGATGGCGCCGGCGGCTCGAACATTCCGCATAAACAATCCTCCCTGTACTGCCCGGGGCGCGATCGTAATCGATCAGCTCCCGGAGCGGACTAACTTAGCTTCCAGACCGAGAAGCGCCGTTCAATCGTTCGAAGCAAAAGGTTGATCACGCCAACCATCAACATCAGTACCACCAGTCCCGCGAAGACGCCAGTGGATTGGAAGAAACTCTGAGCGTTCGCGATCAGAAAGCCGACCCCCTGGTTCGAGCCGAGGTACTCGGCGACGACGGCGCCAACGAGCGCGAACCCAACGCTCACCCGTAGACTTGAAAAGATCCAGGTCAGCGCTGACGGGAGCAGGACGTGCCGGGTGAGCTGACCCCCATTCGCGCCAAGTACCCGGGCGTTGGCGACGAGATTTTGGTCGACCTCGCGGATCCCGGTGTAGACCGCGTAAAACACGATCAAGAACACGACGATCACGCTCAACGCGACTTTGGAGGCAATGCCCAGCCCGAACCAGAGGATGATCAGCGGTGCCAGGACCACCCTCGGCATCCCGTTGAGCAATGCCAGCAGCGGCTCGAAAATGTCGCCGAGCGTTTCGGAACGCGCCAGAATGAACCCGATCACGAGCCCGAGCAGGGTGCCGCCAAAGAAACCGAGCAGCGTCTCGAGCAGGGTGATGCCGATGTGCGGGTACACGGATCCGCTCGAGAACCAGCTCCAGAGCGTTTGGCCGATGGCTGACGGCTGGCTGAAGAAGAAGCGGTCGACCATCCTTGCGCTAACGAGCCACTCCCAGAGTGCCAGAAAGCCGGTCACCATTGCCGCCTGGATCGTCAACACGACCCAGCGGCGCAGCTTGCGCTCACGGCCGACCCCACTGTAGAGGGTGGACCCGCGCTCCTCGGCATCGGCATCCGGGAGGGCAGGCACGTTGCTGGCGACCCCGGTCGGTGCTGGACGCGCGTTGTGCGGCAGCTCGGGGCGGGCGGTCGCGGCCTGGCTTTGCAGCTCCGACGCTGGGGAGCCTTCGCTTCGGTCCGTCGCGCCGGTCGCGCCGCCGCTTAACGCGCCCCTACCCGACGGCTCGGGACTTACTCTGCTCATAGCTCACCAGTACCTCGTCGCGGAGGTCGGCCCAGAGTTGCTCGTACAGCTCCGCGAAGCGGGGCTCGAAACGGATCTCCGTCACGTTGCGAGGCCGCGGTAGGTCGATAGGGTAGCTGGCCTTGATCCGTCCCGGCGAGGCGGTCATCACCACCACCTGGTCAGATAGGGCGATGGCCTCCTCCAGGTCGTGCGTGATGAACACGACGGTCTTTCGATTTTCAGCCCACAATCCGAGCAGCTCATTCTCCATTAGATTGCGAGTTTGGACGTCGAGAGCGGAGAACGGCTCGTCCATCAGCACGATCGGGGGATCGTAGACCAGCGTTTGCGCCAGCGAGACACGCTTGCGCATTCCGCCTGAGAGCTGGTGCGGGTAAGCGTGCTCGAATCCCGCCAGCCCAACTCGCGCGATCCACTCGAGGGCGGCGCCGCGCGCCCCAGTTGGCGACTGGCCGCGGAAGACGAGCGCCAGGGCGACGTTGTCTAGAACCGTCTTCCATGGCAGCAGCGCCTCACGCTGGAAGATGAAGCCGACGTCGGAGCGAACGTCCCGCACGGGCTCGCCGCGCACCAGGACCTCGCCGCCATCGGCCGGCTGGAGTCCGGAGATCATCGCGAGCAATGTTGACTTGCCGCAGCCACTCGGCCCCACGACCGACAGGAACGTGCCCTCCCGCACGTCCAGCGAGACTTCGCGGACGGCCACAAAGGCCGGGCGATTCCTGGGGCGAAAGCGCCGAGTAACCTCGCGCAGCGAGATGGCTGCCTCGCTCATGGTGGACGACAGTGTAGACGGCTCCATATTGTCACGTATGGTGAGAGGTTCCCTGAGTTCCAGAGCGGCTCCGCGCGAGTGGCAACACCAAGAGTGATGTTCTCCCTGGGGTTACCGTGTAGCAGCCCGCGGCTAGCGCTGGGCGGCGGAGGTCAGGGCCAGAACTCGAGGCCGAGCGTCGTCCCACAGCTTGCGCAGCTTGTCAAAGCTGAGACGAGCCGCGACTTGCTCCGGCGGGACTAGGAAAGCGTCGACATTCTCGTGCTTGGGCCAGTGCGGCCCGGCGCGCAGGGCCCGCAGAATGAAATACTCGACCTCGACCTTCTCGTGCTTGTCCTTGTACCCGGCCGAGCCGATCGGCTCAACGACCTCCACGACAAGGCCGGTCTCTTCCTCAGCCTCGCGCACCGCGGTTTGCGCCGTCGTCTCGCCAGGATCGACGTGCCCTTTCGGGAAGATCCACTTGCCGGCTTTGTTTCGGCGCAAGACAACCTGGCCACCGTAGACGATGATCCCGCCGCCCTGCAGAACCATCTTCTTAGGCATGGCGTATGTAGACGCGAGTGGGCACGGAGGCCGGTCTGCGCACTTGAGTGGGCCTCCGTGGGCGGCTTTCGGTTGGAGCGAAGGGCAGCCGTTCCCGTTCCTTCGGACAGCCGCCGTTCATCGCTGCGACGCCGCCAGCGCTGCGCGGGGCGTCGCCGGAGCGCCCTTGTGTTGCACGTCGATCGAAAGCGACAACCCGTAGGCTCGCTCGAATAGCTCGGCCCGGGCGACGGCTGCCTTGACGTCCTGCTTGGCCTTGTCCTTAGTACGCAATCGCAAGTCGAACAGGCCGTCGTGGATCGTGGCGTCGAGCGTGCGGACCGTTTGCCGACGGCTGGCATCCAGCCCATCCGCCAGGCGGAGCAGCGGTCCGAGATGCTGGACCTTGTCCTGGAGCTCAGCTGGTAGCGCGCGAAACCAGTCGTCGACCTCGCTTTGCTCGTCGAGCGCGCGATGGATCGCGATCAGCACGGCGATGGCGTCAATCTCGAGCGGACTGAGCGCGTCCGGTGGACGTTCCTTGACCATTCGCGCCGACCGATATGGGTGCTCCCCGTCAAGGGCACCGCCGCCAATGTCGTGCAGGAGGCAGGCGTACTCCAGCAACTCGAGGTCGGGCGGCTCGAACCCGCGCCGCGGCGCGATCAACTCAAAGAGCCGCCGCGCCAATCGTGCGACCTGCCGCGTGTGCGCCGCGTCCGCGCCGGACGCCTCCAGGACGCGCAGGACGCTCGCCCGGCGTTGGTCTACCTCGCCGTCGTGCAGGCCGAGTAGCCGCGCCACTCGGGTCAGCGCGGCCTCAGTCGAGGGAAGGTCCTCTATCTCCGTACCGTGACGATCCGCCCATTCGGCGTATCCCTCAAGTAGCCGCTCCTCATAGAGCCGGTAGCTCAGCGGCAGGTCATGGCTGAGACCCAGGTCCATGCCCGCCTCGTAGAGATCCAGAACCGAAGGGTCACACCGCGCCGGAAATTCGGCCAGAGGGACCGGAAAGTGGAGAACCGCGTCCGGCACCGGGCCGACGCCGCAGAGCACTTCCAACCAATCGACGTTGACGTCGCGAGCCGAGCCGAGCGCGATGCGGTACACGTATCGATCTGCCAGCACGATGGCGCCGGACTCGAGCGCTGGCAGGATCTCCCATTCCAGGCGCTCGGCGAGGTCGCACGCAGCCAGCAATGCCAGCGTCCGCGGCGAAAGCTCGTACAGCGGCGCCGATTGCCGGTACACCTCGCCAGCTAGCGGCGAGCCCATCCAACGCGACACCAGCACGTCGCGGCCGCGAGTCTCGATCATGTTGCGGACAGCCTCGATCGCGCGCGGCCGCGGGCCGATATCCGGGCCCTCGAAGGCCAGCAGGACGCCTCGTCCCCCTTTATTGCCCAGGTCTTTCGCACCGTTACTTTCCATCTCGCGCCCTCCGGTTCCGGCGGCCCGCATCAGGCCATTGCCGCGGCGGGCAGGCGGTCGACGATCGCCCGCGCCATCTCGGTGACTTCGGCGTGCTGGACGTCAATCGTCCGTTCGGCGTTGATGAGCGTTAGCCCGAACTCGGCGACCATCTGATCGTACTGGTCCGAGACACGCCGCTGGAACAGCTTGTAGCTCTCGACGCGATCGGTCGATAGGCCAAGGTCCAAGCCGGCCTCGTAGTACTTCAACTCGCCCCGCTCTGCACCGCTCAGGACGCGGTTGACGGCGACGTCGAGCGGAACTTTGAAGTAGAGCGCCAGGTCCGGCTTGACGGCGAAGCCGTAGAGCTCGCGGACGGCGCGAGGATTTGCCCCCCGCGCCACGTCGCGCGCCATAGGCGTGTAGATGTAGCGATCGGCTAACACAACCTTGCCCGCCTTGAGGCTGGGGATGATGATGTTTTCATAGCGGTGGGTAAAGTCCGTCGCGTGGAGGAGTACGAAGGAGAGCGGTCCGAGCGATTCGCGCCGCTTGCCGCGCTTGGTGGCCTTGCCAATCAGCGTCGAGCTCGTCCACTCGGTCCGGATCAGGTCCACGCCCTGCTGCTCGAGCCACTCGCCGAGCAGCGTGAGCTGGGTGCTCTTCCCGGAACCGTCGACTCCCTCGACGATGATCAGCGCGCCGGGGTATTCGTGCGGGCGCTGGTGAGTCGGATCTGCCCCGTCGCGCGCCAGGCCCGCGGCCGTGCCGTTGGTCGTCGTGCCGTGTGTGGTCATGCCATCCCCCGGGTCTGTACTCCCGACGCCGCCATCTGCGCTCGGGCCGATCGTATCAACCACCGCTACGACTCCTTGGCTAGACGCCAGCTGACCGATCGCGCGCCAGCCCCGAGGATCTGAAGGGTGAGCTCCTCGGTGTTGGCGCCGTCGGGCACGCCAACCGTCAGACCTATCGTGGTCGTCTCGCTTTTCTTACCACGATCGTATTCCATCAGCATGTTGGACATCCGCTCGGCGTTGAAAAGCTGGCGAACAGCCTGTAGCGTCTGATCTGGCGTCTCGGTCTCCAGCGCCAGCTCGTACGCTCGCTCCGCTCGGAAGGCGCCACCCGAGGCGAGTTTGCTCACGCGTGCAAGCGCAAATTCGATGACGACGACCAGGATAGTCGCCAGAATCGCCAGCTCGTATAGGCCGACGCCGACGGCGATGCCAGCCCCCATGCTGACGAACAGCGAGGCCAGTGCCTGCGGGTCGTGGACCGGCGTACGGTAACGGACGATGCTGCTGGCGCCGACCAACCCGAACGCGCGCGCCAGGTCGCTGCCGACGACGATCATCATCATCGCGCCGGTGAAGGCCAGGATCATGTTGGTGTGGACGATCTGGGCTTCGTTGCGGCGCCGGCTGCCGCGGAATGAGATTGCCAGCCCGAGCAGCGCCGCGAGCACTAGCCGGAACAAGATCGTTCCGACCTCCGCGGGCGAGCCGCTTGTCGAGCCGGGCAGCACCTGCCCGGCCGCGGCGACCGCCCGTGTAATTTCGTTGGGCAATGGACTTGTCTGACCACCATCGGGAGTTGCCCCGCTCACGCCCGACGGGCCCGGCAGCGGCAGTCCGAAGCTCGGCGCGATCAACGCAAGGGCCATGACCGCGAGCACGGCCACGCCCCCCGCGAGCACCACGCGCCGCGCACCTCCGCGGTCCGGGTGCCGCGCTGGCACACGCGCGTCTCCGCGCTTGCCGAAGCCGTCCTGGGACATCGTGCCGCCCCCAAGTCGGCCAGTATAGTCGGCGAATCCGGCCGGGTCCAGTCCGCGTATTCCCTCACGCAGAATGTCACCGGCGGGCCTACAGTTCCCTCAACTGAGAATGTCACCGAGGGGGCCATGCCGGACAGCGAAGAGATGACGATTGACGAGCGACGGAAGTGCATCAAGCGCATGCAGGCGAGCTACTTGGGGGCTGACCGCACCGAGCGGGGACGGCTGCTGAGCCACCTGGAGGAGTTGACCGCGTTGGACCGCAAGACCCTGATCCGGTTGCTGCGGTCGGCCGAGTTGACGCGGCGTCCGCGCGCCCGCAGCGCGGACGGGTCTACGGGATCGCGCTCGACGACGCGCTCCGCGTGATCTGGGAGACGCTCGATGACGTCTGCGCTGAGCGGCGACGCCGGCCCTGTGCCGACGGCGCGGCGGCTGGCCGCGCACGGCGAACTGGTCCTGACCGACGAGCTGGTCGCCCAACTCGGCCGCATCAGCATCGCCAGCATCCAGCGGCGGCTGACCCGCTGGGGCAGGACACCGCCCGCCTGCCGCGCAAGGGGCCAGAGCGGGCCAACCGGGTGGCCCGGCGATCCCGATGCAGCGGATCCCCTGGGACACGGCCGAGCTGGCCACTTCGAGGTCGATCTGGTCCACCACAGTGGACCGTCGACCCACGGCGACTACGTCCACACCCTGCAGCTGGTCGACGTCGCGACCGGGCTGGAGCGAGCGGGTGGCGGTGCTCGGGCGCAGCCAGCGGGCGATGGAGCACGGCTTCCGCCGGGTGCTCGCGCGGCTGCCCTTCCCGATCCTCGAGCTGCACCCGATAACGGGCCGGAGTTCCTCAACGCCCACCTGGTGCGCTTCTGGGGCGCGGCGATCACCGGGCTGACCCTGTCGCGCTCGCGGCCGTACCACAAAAACGACAACCGCCTCGTCGAGCAGAAGAACGATACGCTGGTGCGGGCCTACGTCGGGCACGGACGGCTGGACACGCCGCAGCAGTGCGCCGCCCTGAACGCGCTGTACGAGCAGATGTGGAGCTACTACAACCTGTTCCAGCCGGCCCTGCACCTGGTGGAGAAGACCCCCGATAAGACGCGGGTTCGTCGGAGGTGGGATGCGCCAAGCCGCCCTTCGACCGCCTCGCGGGGTCCGATGCCCTGCCGGGCGGAGCAGCGGGCCCGCCTCGCGGCCCTCCGCAATGCGACCAACCCGCGGGGCCCTCCGCCGGGCGATCCACGCCGACCTCGACGCGCTGCTGCTGCCCCGACCGGCCCGTCCCTCGGCCCGGGACTCCCGCGGCCGAGGTGGCGGCTTAGCGGCGAGGACCCGGCCCTCCCGACGGGCTCGGCCTATGAAGCTGTGGACAACGCTTACCGCGTTGCCGCACAGCTCCACAGGCCCGACGACGGCGACGATGACCCCAACCAGCCTCCGAACACCCCATCATGAAAGGAGCGGCGGCCCGGGTGACATTCTCATTTGAGGGAACCGTCACCCACGAAGCCCGCCCGGTGACATTTTCATTTGACTTGACACGGTCCGCGGCGCTGTCCACGGCTGGAAGGGCCGTCATGGGCCACTGAAGGTTGAAGTGGACGCGCTCGGTTGAATGACGCTGGCGGAGCGGCGATAATCGGCGGGCGCGTTGTCCGCCCCAGCGCAGTCGCGGCGCGGGAGGAGGTGAAAGGCATGGAGGATCCCGCGGACCGAGCTGGGAAGGCGAACGACCGAGTGTTGTTCCCCTGGTTCCCCTCACACCCGGTTCGCCCGAGCGAAAAGCAGGAGCGCGCCGAGTCGCTGCTCCGGCAGGTACCCGTTTTCCGAGCTGTGCCGCCGCACCGTCTCCGTGCCATTTTTGAGAAGACCCGGCGCAACACGTTCGCCGCCGGCGACACGATTTTCGAGGCCGGCGAGCTTGGCGCGACGATGCACGTCATCAGCCACGGCCGAGTGGACGTCGTGAGAGGTGACGGCAAGGGCAGCAGGGTCGTCCTGAGCAGCCTGGGGGCGGGGGAGTTCTTCGGTGAGCTGGCGCTGTTTGACCGTGGGCCCCGCTCGGCGACAATCGTGGCGGCTGAGGAGACCGAGACGCTTTCGCTGCGCCGTGCCGACATCCTGGAAGTGATCAATCGCTACCCTGAGATGGCGCTGGGATTCTTGAGCTCGATGAGTGCCCGCTTGCGCAGCGCCGATAACCTGCTGGAGAACCTCAGCCGGACCACGGCTTCTGGCGACTAGCATCAGGAGATTCGCGACATGGCAAGGAAGGGGCAGCGCGACTCGAGCCCAGGCGATGCCCGCAAGCCGTACTCCGATCGGGGCGGTCCAGCCGCCCGCCACGCTGAGACGCATGACGTCCGCCGCGAAGAGCTCACGAACCCCAGGGGTCCGGAACCAGAGGGCGATGACTTCGCCGCCGACATCGCCCCGGAGACAACGCAGGGAACGCTGGGTGGGCATGCCGACCAGAGCGCCCCAGCGACCGGGGACAAGGCGTTGCGCACCCGGCTGACGATGCTTGACGCCGATGAACTCGCGCGCTTGGCGGTTATCGAGCCTAGGGTGCGTCTTGAGCAGGGAGGGACCTACCTCGACCTGGACGACCCCGACCGTGGTCCGTTCAAGGCGATCGGTAGTCAGGTAGCCACCCAGGACAATCGGTACGTCGCGAAGCGCGACGTCGACCACGAATTGTGGAATCAACTTGTCGGCCAGCGCCGCGAGCCCGCGGTCGAGCGACCTACTGAGGTGAGCTGAGCGGGCTCGTCCCTCTCTGCCAACCCATCGAGCCTGGTCGCCCGGCGCGCGAGCCATCCGCATGGCCGCTGAGTGCGTAGCTAGCCTGTTGGACGCGGACGGCGCGCGAATTCGTGCAGATTGTGCAAGGCCATTGGTCGAAAGATCAGCGGCTCGAGGACGGCGTCGACAGGGTAGAGGGCGGAGACGCTTCCTACTTCACGGGCGACGGGTCGGCGACTTGGGAGACGACGTCGGGCCGCGGTGGTCGAACGGCCGGCATCAATGCCAGAGCCAGGGTGACCATGAGCGTCATCAGGCCGAAGATTGCGCGTGGACCGAACAGGTCGGACAGAGAGCCGGCGACGAGGCTGGAGAGCGGGGCGGCCAGCGAGCCCGCCGCTGCCTGAGCACCGGACCACGCACCCATCTGCCGACGTGGCACTAAGTCGGCTAGGAGCGGCAACGTCAACACCATGCTGGCGGCATTGCCGACCCCTGCCAGAACGAACACGACGGCGCCCTGCTCTTTCGTCGTGATGACCAGGCCGGCCAGCGCGGCTACACCCATGATCGCGTAGCCCCCGCTGATCACGCGGCGCTTGCCCCAGCGATCGCCCAGTCGTCCCATCGGGATAGCCAGAAGGGTCGTCGACAGCAGCAGCAACGCCGGCAGCAGCTGGGCCTCGCCGATGGTGGCGCCCAGAATGTCGCGGGTGTAGACCGACAGCAGCGGCATCACCGCGTTGACTCCCGACCAGTAGGCGAAAGAGACGAGGCAGAAGACGGCCGCGCCGCGGTAGGTGTTCAAGACGTGGATGCCCGGGGAGCGATGGCGAGCCGTCGAGCCCGTCTCGTCGCCACTCGCCAACCCCGCGGCTCCCCAGGCGTGCGGCGGTGGCTCGCGCACGCCGAGCACCGTCACCAGGGCACCCGCCCCGACCAGCCCGCCGGCGATGGCGAAGGCCGAGTCGGGTACGCCATCACTCCAGAGCATGAAACCGAGTACCAGGATACCCACGTTGCCGGCCATTGCCACGACGGTCGCGAGGGCTGACAGCCGGTTTCGCTGAGTCGCGTCAGTCACGTCGATGAGCAGTGCGCGATGGACGTCGTCCACGGCATTGAAGGTCAGGGTGAAAAGGAAGATAGCTACGATGACGGGCACGAGCACGGAGATGCCGTCCGGCAGCCGGCTGAGGGCGACCGGCACGGGAAGGCGGCTGATCGCTGGTGTTAGCCAAAGGAGCACCGCGGTAAGCAGTCCTCCCACGAGAATGAACGGCCTCCTGCGGCCGAGCCGTCCTGCCCAGACGCGGTCGGACCAGGCGCCGATGACCGGTGAGACGAACGCACCCTCGAACGACCGGCTGTTGCCCAGCAGACTGAGCAGCAAGTACGAGTTGGTCAACCCGGCGAGCCAGAGCGTGAGCGTGAAGTTGTTGAACGCGCTGAAGACGCCGACACTAAAGCTGCATGCCAAGTATGCAAGCCATCTTCGGAAGTCCGACCCAGCCGCGGCCGTACGCGACACGTCCATGACAGGTTCGGGTGCCTCGCTGAGTTGGGATGATGAAAATCGCCATCTCGGCACGTTCCGTGCGCTAGCGAGTTTGGCTGACCAGCGGCGGCCACGCAAGGAAGGGGGATGCACATGGGTATCATCAGTTGGATCATTCTGGGCCTCGTCGCAGGCTGGCTCGCAGGTCCAGTTCATGAAGGGCGGCGGCTATGGGCTGGTCGGGGATATCGTACTGGGCATCATCGGCGCCCTGGTGGGCGGGTTCTTGGCGAGCACACTTCTGGGACTGGATGTCACGGGATTCAACATCGTGAGCGTCCTGATCGCGTTCGTCGGCGCATGTCTAGTGATCGCGTTCGCCCGAGCGGTGACCGGTAAGCGAGCAGCGGTCTAGCGGAGCATCAATGCCACCGCTGGGGCAAGGAGGCTGGCCACTCTCGCGAGAGTGGCCAGCCTTTGTCTACCCGGGGGCGAACTTGCAGATGGGCGATGCGTGTTGATCACGTCGTAGTTCGGCGGAGCCGGCCAGCACGGCGCCGCCGAGCTTGCCATGGATGGCCGCTCGGACGTGTTGCTTCCCTCGCGCTCCGCGCGCCGCGGCTCGCGGCGGTGTAGTCGTTGCCGTCGGGGCACGCGGAGGTCCAGGGATCCATATGGATGAAATCGGCATGTATCTTGCACACGCGGACCCCGGACTTCGCGTGGAGGGGCCCACCGTGCAACGCATCGAGAAGTCGATTCGCGTCAATGCCCCGGTCGAGCAGGTCTATCGTTACTGGCGAGACTTCACGAACTTCCCCAACTTCATGCAACACGTTCAGGAAGTGCGTCCGCTGGCCGGCAGCGACACGTTGACGCACTGGCGGATCAAAGGCCCGTTCGGCCAATCGGTTGAGTTCGATGCCGAGATGACCAAGGATGAACCGGGTAAGACGATCGGGTGGAACTCGACTGGTGGTGACATTGGCACCACAGGTGTGGTGACGTTCGCCGAGACGGGCGACAACACCGAGGTCCATATCGTGATGCAGTGGTACGACCCGCCCGGCGGGGCGGTTGGCGAGCTCGCGTCGAGGGCACTTCAGAATCCGGAGAAGATGCTCGCGGAAGACCTTCTCCGATTCAAGGACATCGCCGAGGGCCGCTTAGGCTCGGGCATGCGCCTCTGAACGGCGGCAGGGCACGAGAACCGCGCGGGGCCGTGTGCATGAGTGGGCGCCTTGTGCGCGGTTCTGAATGGCGACAAGGGAGACAGGATGAAGCGCCGCAACGTCCAGATGGCATTCGTGGGCGAGGGCCTCCAAAGCGGTGATGAGGACGTCGAGAAACTGGTCGAGGGAGACGAGGCCATTGACATCGACGTGACTGGCGGCAAGGTGATGGTCACCGTGGCGGCCGGCACGCCGGATGAACAGATCTTTGACGACGCTCGTACACTCGGCGGCGAGCTGATGCTGGAGAACGGGGTTCGGCTGAGCTTCCAGATCGAGTCCGAGGCCGTTGGCGCGCAGTTCACGGGGACAAGTTCCAGCACCGATCGCGATGACGAGCATGCTGGCCCCAGCTCGCTGCCTGATGTGCCCGGCGGAGCCTGAGGGGGAGATGACATGATGCCGCGAGAGCTAGAGATTGAACCCGGGGCTGTAGTGGAAGCGGTTGACGGGCGTCTGGGGACGGTCGACGAAGTGATCGTGCAGCCGACGACTGGCGAGCTGTCGTATCTGGTGCTGCGCCGTGGATGGAGCGACGAGCGACTGACGCTACCAGCGGCCTTAGTCGGGTCCATCCCCGATCGCCATACGGTGCGACTTACGGTGGACCGGGAGGAAGCCCGTCAGCAGGCCACGAGTGTGCCGTCCGACGCCGTGCTGGCGAGAGGCGACAGCCGTGAAATCCGCGTCCCCGTCCATGAAGAGCGGCTGATTGCTGCTAAGCGGATGGTCGACCTTGGGGAGCTACGGGTCCACAAGTGGGTTGAGCAAGTCGAGGAGTCCGTCACCCAACCGGTGACACGCGATGACCTCGTCGTCGAGCGGGTGGCAGCTAACCGCCCGCTCGATGCCCCAGTCGCCCCTCGTGACGAAGGCGACTGGTTGGTCGTCCCGATCATGGAAGAAGTGCTGGTCGTTTCGAAGCGCCTCATGCTCAGGGAAGAGGTACGCATCCGCAAGCAGCAGATTACCGAGGATCACGAAGTTCGGGAGTTGGTCCGCCACGAGCGCGTTGAGCTGGAAGACGCGACAGTGTATGGCGTGGCCGGCCTAACAGACATGAAAAATCGGCCTGGCTCGGGAGACCCGTCCCGGACCGGACCGCGAGGACTGGCCGACCAGTCGAGAGAGTCCGAGTCCACGACCGTGGTAGGCGACTTGCCCTCCTCACCTGGAGGTGGGCCTGGCCAGGCGATCCCGAAGCGGCCAGCGGAGTGAGACCGCGCCCGGCCTACCCGTTCCAACGATCAAGCGTGAAAACCAAGGAGCGATGACATGATCACTGATGCAGGCGGTGCGTTACTGTTGGCCTTTAGCGACGCGCTACGCAGCTTCTTCGCGTTTCTGCCGCGGCTGTTCGGGGCGGTCATCGTCCTGGTCATCGGGCTATTCGTGGGCCGCGCTGTCGGGGCGCTGGTTACGCGGCTGCTGCGAATGATCGGGTTCGATCGGATCGCCGACCGCGCCGAGATCGACGATTTCCTCCGCAACGCCGGTGTGCGGATGGACCCCGCCCAGATGGTAGGCGAGCTAGCCAAGTGGTTCGTGTTCTTGATCTTCTTCCAGGTCGCGGCGAGTGCTCTCGGCGTCCCTGAGCTAACTGCCATTCTGAACCAGATCGTCGGCTTTATTCCGCGACTCATCGTCGCCCTGGTCATCCTGCTGGTTGGCGCATTGGCGGCAAACTTCCTAGGTGGACTCGTTCGCGGCAGTCTGGGCACCGCTGGCGTTGGCAACAGCAACCTGCTGGCGGCCCTGGTCCGCTGGGGTGTGGTGGCCTTCGCGGTTGTCGCCGCGCTGAGCCAACTCGAGATCGCTCCGGAGATCGTGAACACGCTCTGGATGGCGCTTATCGGCGGCCTCGGGTTAGGCATGGCGCTGGCATTCGGGCTGGGTGCGCGTGACGCAGCCGGCAGCGTGGCGACCGGGCAGATGATCAAGGGCGATATCCAACCGGGCATGGAGATCGGCATCGACGGTGCGCAGGGGACCGTGGAGCACGTCGGCGCGCTGTACACGACCGTTCGAACCGCTGGCGGGCAGGTAAAGGTGCCGAACGCTGAACTGGCGCGCAGCACGATCCGCGTTGGCGGGCGGTGACTGCGAGGCAGGTCGGTACGGGCCTCCCGTCAACTGCGTATGATGGTGCAGTGCGGTGTGCGTGCTGCCTTAAACGCAGCAGACAGCGCCCTGCAATCGCCGACCCGACCAGCGCGGGCGTGGCTCTCCGAGGAGGTTGCCTGGCAAGGGACTTGCAGAGACTGTCTGTGGAGCGTTGGTTGGAGCGCGCAGAGCCGCGGGGTGTCTCATACACCGGAGCAGCCCGCGTGAATGAAGGAGAGAATGGATATGGACCTTAAGGGAAAGCTCAAGCAGGGCATGCGCATCTTCGGTGCGAACAACGAGGATTACGGGACCGTCGAGCGTTTCGATGACGATTACGCCTACGTAGGTGGACGCCGGGTACCGATGAGTGCGTTTGAGCGCATGGATGATCGTGGGGTCTACGTCGGCCGCGGTGGCACCGAGTACTTCGGTCAGGGGTCCTCGACCGGCGCGAATCAGGGAGACGTTCGCGTGCAGGTCCACGAGGAGCGGCTCGATGTAGGCAAGCGCGACGTCGAGGTCGGCGAGGTCGGCATCCGCAAGGAGGTCGTTTCCGAGCAGGCTTCGGTCCCGGTCGAGCTACGACGCGAGGAGGCTCACGTCGAGCAAGTCAACGTCAGCGATCGCCCGGTCGACCCCAACGACAAGGACGTGTTCCAGGAGGGCACCATTCGGGTGCCGATCCGTGGCGAGGAGGCAGTCGTCTCGAAGCAGGCGTACGTGACCGGCGAGGTCGTCGTGGATAAGAGCCAGACGACTGAACGCGAGACCATCTCTGACACCGTCCGCAAGGAGCGAGTCACCGTCGACGAGGATTACAGCCGCGAGCGAGCCAACCTAGAGAAGGCGCATCAGGCACGTGCCGGGTCGACGGGGCGGAGGTTCGAGCAAGCCGAGCCGAACTACCGGATGGGGTTCGAGTCGGCTCACGACGATCGCTATCGGGATCGCGAGTTCGACGCGGCTGAGCCGGATCTGCGTCGGGAGTACGAGACACGACAGAAGAGCTCGGGCAGCGGTAGCGGTGACTCGTGGGAGCATCTTCGTGAAGAGATCCGCGAGGGTTGGCAGCGTGCCCGCGGCCGCTAGGCGCACCATATTGTGAGAGCTGGGCTCCGTGGTCGTACGTGACCACTGAGCCTGCAAGGAGGAGGACACATGGAGAGCACCAGAACAGCCGGCGGGACAAACACGGGCGATCGGCGCACCGTGGTGGGCGTGTTCGATGGCCCGCGGCACGCCGAGCAGGCGCTGAACGACTTGAAGGACTCCGGGTTCACACCCGAGCAAGTGTCGGTGGTCGCACGTGACAACCGTGAGACGCGAGACATGGTCGAGAGCACCGGGATGGGCGGTGAGGGCGCCGGCACCGGCGCGTTCCTCGGCGGCATCACCGGTGGAATCCTCGGCTGGATGGTCGGCATTGGCGCGCTGGCTATCCCGGGCGTCGGCCCGATCGTGGCAGCCGGCGCACTGGCCACCACGCTTGGTGGCGCGGCCCTCGGTGCCGTGGCGGGCGGGCTGATCGGAGCGCTAACCGACATGGGCGTGCCGGAGGAGCATGCTAAAGGCTACGAAGAGAACGTTCGTCAGGGTAGTATTCTGCTGACCGTTTCGGCGAACACGGATGAGCAGGCGCGGCAGGCGCACGGCATCTTCAACCGCCACGGTGGCTCTGACGTTCGTGGCTACGGCTTCGAGAGTGATGGGGCCGATGAAGCTGGCGCTGGACGAACGCGCGACTCGAGTGACAGTGGCGCCATGCGCGACCGTGGCACCGCTCGGCGCGACGATGATGACAGCGCGGCGCCCGAAATGACCGCCGGCTCAGTCGTGGGCGGCTCCGCCGGCGCGATCGGTGGTGGGCTGGTTGGAGGCCCCCCGGGCGCGGTCGCGGGTGGCCTCATCGGCGGTTCAGCGGGGGCAGCGGCGGGCGGCGCGGCGAACGACGCCGCGGATGACGATGATGACGAGCTCCGTCGCACCCGCGGGAGCGGGACTGGAGGCACGAGCCCTGGTACCTCGAGCGGCGGCCGCCAGGTCATCGATGCCAGCGACGTGGCTGACGACAAGAACCCGCCGCGGCGGAGTTAGAGTCTGGCCTCGGCCGACGGTTGCTCGCCCATACTACCAACGGCCTGGACTCCCTAGGGAGTCCAGGCCGTTGGTAGTGTGGGCGTCAGCTGTTAAGCTGTGGGCAAGTGGGCCTCGATCACCTCGGCAGCGCGCAGGTCACCGGGCTCATCGCGCTCCCGAAGCCGATCTGCAACTCTCTGCTTGGTGACGGTCCGACCGGCCGGCCCGACCGAACTTGGCCTGGCCGCGAAGGATCCTCAGCCGCAGAGTCCTTAGCATCCGCAGCCGCTCGCCGTAAAACTCGTCATCGGCAAGCGGCCGGTAGCTTGCGCCTGGTTCGTACGCGCCAAGAAGACGTGAAAGCGCCTGGGCCACGTCTGCGGCTCGGTTGAGATCGTGGCATCGCATTCGAAGCTCACGGCCCGGAAGTGGAGTGTCGCGCGCCCGCCATCGGTCGAGTCGACCCAGTCGTGCGGCGAGAAGGCGAGAAAGTCCGAGACAAGGAATGTCGTGGATTAGACTGGATCGCGGCGAACGTCGGGTCGGCCTGGACGCAATGTAGCTCGATCAGCTCGCCGAGCTTCACGAACGGAAGAATACTTACCTGCGGGTGGCCGTCCGCGGGCGTCGCGATCAGCGTGCCGTGCCGCTGCCCCGCGACGAATGCATCGACGACCTCAGGTTCGACACGATACTTCGACGAGTCGCGCACCATACCCCCGATCGTCGCCGCGCCGATCTTGCTGACCCGGGGATCTTCAGTTGCGGCGATCGCCGGTTGTCAGCGAAGGATTCCCCTGTATGCGCTGAGCCGTCCCAGGTACGAGCGCCGACGGATCTGCGCCGTTGAGAATCTGATTGGTGGACTCGAAGACTGCCGCCGAGAGCTCATTGTACCGCGCGCGGCGCTTCGTGCAGGGTCGCGTCACGCGGGCCACGTCCGCGAGGTCGTCGAGGAACGGCTGAGCGGTGAGCACTTCGGGATTTTCGGCTACGGTGGCAATCGTCGGCGAAGCCCCAGGACCGCCCGCCAGGCCTGGACCCTGGGCCCGTTAGATAGCGCACGAACTCGATGGCGGCGTCCTGGTTGCGGAGAATACTGGGAGACGGCGAGCTGCCAGCCGCCAACCGTGCCAACGGACTTGTGTCCCAACGCGGCTGGCAAAGGCGCAGCGATGTAGCGGCCTCTAATTGCAGATGCAGCCATCGTCGAATACGCATAGCCCCACTGGCGCATGAAGGCGGCGTTGCCATCCTGAAAGATAAGGCGCGCGTCCTCTTCACGGTACGATGTAACGGCGCGTGGGGCGACGGTGCCGACCCAGCCTCGCGTCCTGGTCAGGATGCCCAGTGCGCGCGGGTTGTCCATCGTCACCTGACCATTCTCCACGAGGCGGCCAGCGCCGCTGGAGGCAAGCCACTTTCGAGAGTTGTTGCAGGTCAGTCCCTCGTACGCGGCACCCTGGAACACGAATCCGGGAGAAGCTCGGGTTTCGGCCGCGCTCGCCCTCGGCAACCCGCCGCGCCTGCCCCTCGAGCTGTTCCCAGGTTGCGGGCGGACTGCCGAAGCCGTACTTCTCCAGGAGGTCGGCGCGACAGTAGAGCATGCCGAAGTCCCCGAACCAGGGCATGCCAACGAGCTTGCCCGCCACCGTATTGTTCTCGACCAGCGCCTGGTAGTGCTCGCTGGCCTCGCCACCCAGCCGCTGCCCAAGATCGACCAGGTGGGGCGCAAATGCGCCCGGCCAGATGACGTCCAGCATGAGCACGTCGAACTCGGGTGAACGTGCCTCGAAGATACGTTGATAGGAGGAACAGTTTTCCGCCGCGCTTTGCGGTTTCGGCACGATGTCGACCGCGATCCCGGCGTCCCGAACGAACCGTGCGGCCAGGATCCGGTCGAGTTCCGCGCCTACTCCGACAGAATCGCCATAATACACCAGCCGTCGGCCCGCGTACTGCCTTGTAACGGCGTTCGTAACTGCCGGGCGGTTGTCTCTCGTGTACTTCGGCCTGCCTGGCTTAGCGGCGGGCGGCTGGGCGGAGATCGCCGGGCGGGCTGGATGAGATAGCTGGGCTTGCGGACGTGGGCTAGGCCGTGCGGATGGAACTGGACTTGTCGAGGGGTCGGACTGGATGAGGATGGTGGCACTCTCGTCGCTGCCGTCGCAGGTGTTTCGCCGGAGTGACCGCGCCGGCGGGCTCACGCCGCAGGCGGCGCAAAGTCCGGCTCCGATCACGCCGAGCGAACGGAATAGGAATCTGCGCCGTCCGGGGTTCCTGGTACGCGGCGAGGTCGGGATGCATGCAGACCAGTGTGCGAGTGTGATCGGGATTCCGTTGCAAGCGCCGATTCGGCTCGCGCCACGGCTAGCGTACCGCGCCGGTGTGGAGCATACTCCCCGGAGACGCCCGCTCCCGCGGGGGCGGACTTGGAGATGGAGGGGCGGTGGGTCCGATCGATCCTCACCCGCAACGCTGGCGCGACTCGGCGGACAATCTCGCGGCGAATGGCCCGAGCCAGATCCATCTGCTGGCTCACCGGCATCACCTGCTGGGTGCATTGGGCGAGGCGGGATGGGCCGCGTCTATCGAGCCCACGACCGCGTGCTGGGGCGGGATGTCGCCGTCAAGATCCTCGACGCGGACGAGGTTGCCGACGTTGATTTCGCCGAGGTCTGCGCGCGCGAGGCCCGAGCCGCGGCCGTCTGGTCCATATCCAGGCATCGTCACTATTCACGACGTGGGTGTCCACGACGGACAACACTTTCTGGTCATGGAACTGGTCTCCGGTCCCGCTCCACCAGGTCCTGCGTGACGTCCTCTCGCTCCAGCGAGAGCGGTCGAGATCGCTGTCCGGCTAGCCGACGCGCTGGAATATGCCCACCGAAGGGGGGTGCTCCCTGCGGACGTCAAGCCGCAAAACATCATGTTTGCGGAGAGGTCCTCGAGTCCAGGGCGAGTCCGTCCCGGGTGGCGGCGTGAAGCTGGTCGACTTCGGGATTGCGCGAGTCGTCAGCTCCACGCGATCCCTGGGCGATGTGATCGCGGATCGGTCGGGTATGTGGCTCCAGAGCAGGTCTTGGGCAATGCATTCGACGGCGGACTGATATCTACCCTCGGTGTGGTGCTCTACGAAATGCTGGCCGCCTCCCGTTTGAGGGGGGAGTGTCGCCGCGGGCGTTCTGGCGCGCCACTGGCCGCCGACCCGCCGCCGCTACGGGCGCTGGTCGCCGGGCTGCCGCCAGGGCTGGAGCAAGTCGTTCTCCACCGCGTTGAAGCGTGAGCCAGCGCAACGGTACGGGACGCCCGGAGCAACTGGAGACGCTCCTGCGCGCGGTCGAGGCGGTAGGCCCGGTCGGCCAGTGGCGCTCAAACCTTCGATACCAGGTCTTGGAGCGGCCTTGGCGGCTCCCGTCCGCGGTCGATGGCGGAGCGTCGATCGGGCGGCTCGAAAAACGGGCGTTCCTGGTCTCGTCGGACGCCTGCGCGGGTGGCTGTTTGGGCCTTGCCGGCGCGGTCGTCGTGCCGGGATTCGGATTGGCGCTCACGGGAACCCTCTGCGAGCGCCGGAATCGCCCGTGTCCAGGTGAGCAGTCCGTGCCTGCGGCGCGTGGCTCGGCCTCCACCTCGATTCCAATCGGGGTGGAGGCCTCGAGTGTTGTAGCGTCCCAGGCGACGCCGTCCCCGAGACCGTGCCACCACTCGCGGGCGAGCTACCAGGGTTGGCTGGGCGCATTTGCCGGGTCGGTCGGCCGCGGCCGGCCGCGGCGAGCCACCCGGGGAATGCTTCGGCACGCGGCTGCTCCGCTGCGTGCGGATCGTTCAGAGGAAGGCACCCGCCGGCTTGTCTGGGATCCCGTGACAGCGGGGATCGCCTACGTCGGTAACGGGTAACCTTCAACTCGATCGAGCATTCCGAGCGGCGCGATGATCGCAGCCAGCTGCGCGCGGTGCGCGATGACGGACGGTCAGCCGTACACTTCGGTCGATCGGCGAGCGCCCGTTGTTCGAGTTTTTCAGCCGAGCAGGTCGTAGCGCCGACGATCAGATCCTGCTCGGCGCGCTCAACAAAGTCGCCCGGCCGAGAGAGTGGCGGACCGACGGTCAGTTCGCTGGCCGACGTCGACGTTCATGAAGATGTTGAAGGTGGTCACGAATCCGGTGGTCGGGCGTGCCCAGCTGCCGGCAGATTCTGGTGAGGTTCTCGGAAACAGCTCGGACGGTGGCCTTCGTGCTGGAGAGCAGATCTCGAACATCTCCTGGCTGCACGGCGTAGCAGGAAGTCATGCTTGCCAAACCCTGTCTTCCAGAATCGTGAGCATTGGTCGACTCGTATTAGAGTAGAGCACGTCACCGGTCCTCAGGTAAATCGAATTGTTGTAGTCAATGGTTCGGCCGTGAGGAGAGCCATTCGGTCACCCTGTGGCGATTGAACGCCATCAAATCCGAGTTCTCTCTCACCCTGAGGATCGATCACGCGGAGAACCTGGCCTCGCTCCAGCACGAAGGCGATTCCCGTTCGCGGCTCCAGGCGAAGCAATGGGCTATCGTTTCCACCATCAGGCCTCGTTCTAGGGAGCCTCGGGGCGACCTCGGTGTCGCCTAGTGGACGCCGTTCAAGCCACCACGCGCACTTGAAACGGGCATTGCCACTCAGCGTTCAACGGCGCCCGCGTACTGCCGCGCCTCCGAACGTTCGCCGAAGTTGCTGAGGTTCGCATTCAGCGTCGTCTGCAGCGCTCGTTCGCGGGCACGGATACGCTGCTGGAGACGTGGAACCTTCACCCGGCGCAGCCGCTCGAACTGATCATGGGGATTGAACACCAGCGTGGGCCAGGGCGAACCGCCGCGCCCACCGCGAACTGGCAGCGTGGGCCCACTCTGCGAAGAATGCCTCCCCTGTAAAGCTGTACGAAAACCCTGATTCTCGGATCGGCGCCCAATTGACGGATCCCATCGACAGCCCTGAGTCTCGTCCTTGCAAAGTCTGGAGCTGCGCCCAGAGTAGACGCTCTGAACGTCGCTTCGTCGCTCGCCGTCGGTCCCAGTTGGCGATGAATGTCGTGACCCCCGTGAAGCTCGGAGTTCGCTCCAGCGAAAGCAGACAGGTGGCGGGCCAGATTATCAGTCGCTCGGCCGAGCCGATCGCGGCGTAGACGCCCAGTTGGTACTGAGCGGTTCGAACGCGGCTTTCGCTCCCCCAGGCACGAGAAACCTCACTCAACACAAGGGCCCGAAACTGGTCGTGCACCAGCTGCGCCAGCGGGTGACGGTGCCAGGTCCGCTCAGACACGCGCACCAACTTGCGGTCGATCAATGTGACACAGCAACTAGCGGCGCCGATGCCGCGATCGTTGGATGAGTCGGGCGACGCTGCCCGACGAGCTCAGCCAGTAGCCGTAAAGCATCTCGCACTGATCCGGGCGTCTTGGTGATGACGTGTGCCATAGCCGACGCCGTGCCCGGCGCCTGACTCGACCATCGGTCAGACGCGTCCATAACTCGCACGCCGTGCCAGACGCCGCCGCGCAGCAGCGTATTATTGAGGTGGCAGCGCAGGGGAGAATTGACCCCCGATAGGAACGCCTCCAAGAAAGAATCCGTGCCCCGAGGGCGAGCCAGGAACAGAGGCCGCGCTCGGCGACCCAAGCGGCGCGAGGAGTGACGCCGTCCGCAGACGACCCGGCCGCCTGCCCGCCGCCGCCCCCACTCAGCCAGACAGATGGCGACGACGCCAGACGCGACTGCCCGCCAGTGGCGCGTTGCAGGTACGTGCTCAGTGGAAGGACCGCCAGCGAGACTGCCGAGGCCGCTGTGGGCAGGCTAGCTCGTCATAGCTTGACGGACCCGCTGGGACCAGAAATGGGCTCCGCTGGGCGGGCTCCTCCACCTGAAGGTCGAGCTGGCGCAACCTCGGTGCCCGCCAGCGGCCAGGACCGTGCGTACAAGCTCGGTGTTCTCGAACATGACGCTCCACGTCGCAGGCCGCCCGGTCGCGCGGAGGATCGACGGCGCACGGCGATGTCCTCGCCCATGTCGCCGCCGCTCACGCGGTTGAGGAGGATGCGCGCGGTGTCCCAGCGAGCATGCCAGCAATGGGTCGAAGTAGTTCTGCGGCCGCACGACGTCGTCGTGGTCCAACATCGCCACCAGCCGGTGCCAGCGTGGATGGCTCGTAGCGGACATCGTCGTCGGCGGTGACCATGCCCTGTGGCTCGCGCACAGCACGCCCGTAGGGACGTTGCCGACCTTGCCCATCGGTGCGGAGATCGAGATCGAGCGGGATGTCTCACGAACCGTCCCCAGCTCGCCGCGTGTGCGATGCACACGGCGGCGCGGCGATGCGTCCACGACGATGACCGCGCCACGCGGAGATCTGTTGGAGGTAGTCCGTCGCCTTCGGTGTCGTCGGGACGCTCGCGCGATTGGCAGGATGTAGGTCGCGTCTAAGGTCGTCAGGCTGACCTCTCGCCGGTGTCGCGTCTCGACTGGAGCGGTCGCGTGCTGGGCACCTGCCAAACAGCCACCACTTGCCCCCTCCATCGCAAGCAGCTCTGGGTGATCCAGGAGGTGGTTCAGGGCGCTCGGATCATGATCGCGCGCCAGGTCTCCAGATCAGCCTGAGGACCCCCGCACCGGGGCCAACTCGGCGAGGTACCCGAGCCACTCTCCCCAGAACCTGCGCTCTGCGGGAAGCCAAGGGCGCCCATCGCTCGATCCGGTAGTGCGCTGCCAGGCGTTTTGGAGACCGCCTGCTGAGCCAGCGGCGCAGCTCCGACCGCGCAGGGATCCGCAGCGATTGGACCGTCACGTCCGACCGCGAATGCTTGCCTCGGTGAGGTGAGACACGAGTAGAATGGATCGGCGGCGAGTCGCACCAACTGCATGTCGACGTCCTTGACCGCGACGAGGCCGCCAGCCGAACGACGCGGCGAAGCTCGGCCAGAACGCCCGGGAGCTCCGCGTCAGAGAAGTACTGAAGCACGTTCGCGCCCAGGCCGCGTCGAAGTGGCCATCGGGGACATGAGGATGGTCAACGATCCAGCGTTCGGGACAAGGGCAGCCCAACGCCCAGCTAGCCAGGCGCGCTTCGACGACGGCCACGTTCTCCGGAGCGAGGTCCAGCGCGACAATCTCGCCGCTCGGACCGGCGACCAACCATCAGGGGCAAGAAGCTCCCGACGCCCGCAGGCGCCGTCCACACCGCTAGCCCGCTGGTCACGATGATCGAACACCGCCTCGTACCGGGCGGCAGGCATCGAAGTGGGCGATCAGCCGCAGAACTTGCGGGCGAGTACCTGGCCAGTGGAGGACGCGTGGGCACCTGAAGCGGGCGAGCAGATCGGTCATGCGGTCCCGTCCACTCCTGCACGCCGCTGAGAGGTCGCCCTGCTCGCACGAGGGCGCCAGCTATGTTGTAGCAGGCGGCCCTGGAGCGTGCACGCTTGACCCCTGCTCATGTCAACGCCCCGTGGCATCGACGACACGGCGTCTCACTGCCAACAAGGCTGTTCGCCGCGGACCCGCCCAGGCACTGGCCGGGAGCGTACGTCAGCAGTGCCTGCTGCGATCGCGCCCGCCGCGGCGCGGACGCCTGGCAGCAGGAGGGGCACGGTGCTGGCCAAGGTCCTGACGTGCGCAGGTCGGTCTCGAGGCGAGCTGGTTCAGGTCGAGGTCGACATCGCCCCGGCAGGGATCTCCAGCTTCACGAAGGTTGGGGCGCAATGTCTTCCGAATCAGCGGGATCCGCCCTCAACCCGGCACTCGCTGGCATCCACCGTCTCTTCATGCCAAGGGCCTCGAGAGCGAGGCGCCGATCGGCATACCCCCAGGGTCACCGAGACGCTTCCCTACACGCTGGAAGCAGGGCTGCAACACTCTCGAAGTGCACGGCACACGTTGGCCTGCTTGAACCGCGCCGTGAGGTGGCGCGCCTCGCTCTGGCCGCCCCGCTCCGCTTCAGTTCCGCAGACTCGCAACGATGATCAGCTTCGCTGATCTCCCCGGAAGCGGAAGAGCTTGACCGGCCGTCGTCGGGTGCCCAGGCGCTTGAGTGCTGCTTCGATCAGGTGCCAGGTCCGACCTCGACTCGGTGCCTCGCATAGCGTCCCTTGTCGGCGCATGAGTTCGGCGGCGACGATGGACGGGCCGGTGAGCACCGCCTCCACGCGCGACCAGACCTCCGTCTCGATGCGATCGGCGTTCAGTCGCCTGTTTCGGCAACTCCTGCCACGGCCGTGCTCTTGCCTTCAGGGCAGTAGTAGTAGGTCCACCTTCGGGCAGTCGTGGCCGCGTAGCGCCGTCGACACCACGCAGACGATGTGGACCGGCCAGCAGGTACTCCAGCGCCTGTTTCGGCCGGAGGCCGCCGATTACGCTCGCGCATGGCAATGGCCGCGTCCCAGACCTCGGGTGAGATGATGGCGGGGATAGCGCCCGGCTACGGCGACCCGCTGCTCAACGGGACGGGACTCCTTGCGAGCGTTCTTGTAACGCCGCCAGCTCGGATCAGCAGCATGGGCAGCACGCATACCCACTTGAACGCCTCGGCCCGCCCAACGTAGCTGGAGTTTGTGAGGATGCGGGCCTGCTCCAGTGCCAGCGGTCCCTCCTTTTACCGCCGTGGGTCGGCGGTTCGATGCCCAGGTCGGTCAGCCGAAGGGCGATGCTGCCTTGGGGCAATCCCTCTTCGGTATACCAGCGGTAGATCGTGCGCACCACCTCGGTTTCTTCCGGGGTCCACTTCGCAGCGCCCCTCGCCCTTTATGTAGCGGTATCCGTACAGCGTGCTGCGGGTCGGCAGTCTGCCTCGCCGCGCCGCTTCGCGCTTGCCCTCCGCTCAGTCCGTGCTCGATGATCTTTGCGTGTTCCAGCTTGCCCGCTCAGCCCCGCACGAATTGCAGGAGACTGTCCTTCGGGGCTCCCATCAAGCGGTTCAGTAACCAGTTCCAGCTTGTGGCCGCGCTGCTCCAACTCCTGGGCGAGGACGGCGAGGTGGATTGGGTCTCGGCTCAGGCGGTCGGTCGCGTAGCAGACTACCGCCGAGAACGCGCCCTCCCGCGCCAGCCGCCGGAGGTCATCGAGGTACGGCCGCCGAGTGTCGTCCCAGGCCAGTCCTCGGCGAAGACCAGCTCGGGCGCACGGTGTAGCCCAGCTTTTCGGCGTGGGCACGGCACGCGGCGAGTTGATACGAGGCTGGTGCCGTCCTCACGCTGTCGGCTGGTGCTTGCGCGGCAGCAGATCGCGGCGTATGTCGGGCGCATCTGTGATTCGTCGGGCCGCTGTCGGCTTTCCATGCAGGTCTCCTCCGAAGCTGCCCTGCGGGTTTCATAGTGCTGGGAGGTCGGCCAGCCCCCGGGCTTGTCATTCCGCGGACCCTGCCTGCCACTATTCCCGGCGCCAGGGTCGCTTGCACGGGGCCGCTGGCCGGAAATCTGCCGTGGGCTCAGCCGCCTGCACCTGGCTTCCCGATCGGCGGGAACTCGGCGAGGCCCGCTCCCAGGTCTCGAGCAGGTGCCGTTCCGCTCCTGGGCGTAGATGGGGCCAGGCGTGATGAGTGGCTTCCATGGCAATCCTCCTATTGACTCATTCTAATACATAACAATACAATAAGTCCATGCAGGGACTCTGGCTGGATGAGGACGCCGGAGGCGGCGTACTACTTGGGCGTGCATGTCGGGCGTTGCGATGCGGCGCTGGGCGCGCGACGGCATGATCCCGGCGGCCAAGCAACTGGCAGGGCGGCTTTCGCTTCAAGCGGGAGGATTTAGACGATTTCCTGGAGCGCCGCCGACGGGGTTCGCGCGGCCGTTAGCGAATCGGTTGCCACGCCGGCCCCGGTCCGATTCCCCCGGCCGTCCCCTCGATCGCGGTGAGCACTGCGACAAGATCGTATGCAAGTTGGTCGGGAAGACTGTGAACGTCTCCCCGCAAGACAAAGGGGTCGCAGTGAGGCTTGCTAGGACGCTTCGGGTTCGAACTCCACCTGTTCACGCAGCGGTGGGCCCGCAAACTCGGCGGGCGCCATTGTCCGAAGCTGGTCGAGCACGCGCTGTCGGCACTCGATTGCTAGATCCAGGCTTGGCGCCAACTCGGAGCGCAGCAGGCTCTCCGGGGTCCGATGCGGATACAAGATCTTCAGCAGCGCCGTCGCCGTCTTCACGATCGCGTCCTGGTTACGACCGGTCATGCCCCGGAATTCGACTTTGCTCGTGACGTGGATCTGGAAGTTCCGCCGTCGCAGTCGAGTGAAGATTTCGGCCAGGTAGTCGGTCATGAAGCCGTAGCCAGTGGCGTAGTTCTCGCGCTGGATCTTTGGCAGCTCCCAGCCGGGCAGATAGGCGTGGATGCGGTCGAGGAACGCGGGGTCCTGCAACTCGGTTGGGAGCGGCATGAACAGGTGAAGGTAGTAACGCGCGGGCTCGCCCCGAGCCAAGTCGCACTCAATGTTCCCGCCCAGGACGATACTGGCCTGGGCCGAGAACTCTACCCCGCCGCGGCTGAACTTCCCGGTCTGCATGTAGTCCTTCAGGACGCTGATCGTCGCCTCGGGACTCGTGAAGCGGGTGCTTCCGATCTCGTCGAAGTACACGACGTCCTTCTGACCCAGGATGCCGATTTTTCGGGTCGCGACGTTGTAGAACAGGGTCGCCGGCGACGCCATTCCCCCGGACACCACGAACGAGCGACTCGAGGTGTTCCGGTAGGTATAGGTCTTGCCGGTCTCGCGGGGGCCGAGCTCAATCGAGTTGTAGTTCGCCTCGACAAACGGGGCCAGCCGCAATAGGTACAGCCAGCTCTCGCGGTCGGTGAACTGGGCCGGGTTGAATCCGATGCTCTCGACGATCAGATCACGCCACTGCCGGTGGCTGAACAGCGCCCGCTTGGCCACGTAGTCGTCGAGGGAGATTCGGGTGATCTGAAACGGGCGGAACTCTCGCACGTAGAATGGATAAATCCCGCCGCCCAGGGTGTAGCTGGCGTCGTACTCGATCTCCATGCTGCCCCAGGCGCCGGGCCCGAGCAGCAGGTTCTGCCAATCCCTTAGCACTGTCTGGCTCACTCGGACCGTGCTGCTCAGAGCCGGGATGTCCGCCCAATAGTGGTCTTTGCGCTCGTCGAGTCGCACTCGGAGCTCTCCCAGGACCGTGTAGACCTTCTGCTCGCGGACCTGGTTCTGTTGCAGAGAGCTGGGCAGCCCGCACGAGGGCGTGGCCCGCTCAGGTGG
>JAUJPG010000131.1 GCA_030447245.1 Chloroflexota bacterium
CGATGGCGACGAGCACCCGGCGAGCGGTCTTGGTGAGGATGTCGGCGAGGTTGCGCCGGCCGATGTCGTCCCACTCGTCGGCCAGCCGCTCGATCTCGAGGCAGACCGTGTCGTCGAGCAGCAGGATGGCGTCGCCGTCCTCGAGCGGATTATCGGCGTAGATGCGAAGCGCGCTCTCGCCGCGTGGGATGTCGTCGCCCTGTCCTGGGAAGTTGGTCATGAGGCGAGCATGCAGCGGATCGCGGACGGGCGTTCTTGTTGTCCACAGCCTGGGCGCAGGCTGATGGTCCGGCGCCGGACACGCCCGAGAGCAAAGCAGTCGTCGAGGCGATTGCCGGCAGCGGCACTAGCCTCCCGTCATGAACGCCTGCGGTTCGCTATTGCTCGTGCTGCTGGGGGTCTTCGCGCTCGCTCTCGTGTGTCTCGGCGGCCTGATCGGCCTACCTCTCGCGGTGGCAGCAGTGACCGCAGGTGTCCTGTCGCTGTGGCAGGGCCCGGATGAGCGGGCGGCGATCACCGGGGGGCTACGCCGCGATGACGCTGGGGCTCCTGGCGTTGATCCTGCCGCTCCTGCAGTGGTTCATCCTGGCCGACTGACGCACGACCCTTGCAGCCTGGCGCGCCACCTGATCTCGGTGCCAGCAGCACGCTGGCCCCGGGCGCTGGTGGCACCGGGATGGCGGGGCACGCGGTCGGCCCGGTCACGTCCGCACGCGTGCCGCAAGGTCCATCGTCAGGACTGGCGGCCGAGGGTGGCGAGGATTCGCTGCTGGCGGGTCGCCTCGGCGGGCGCGGCGACCGGCCGGGCGCAGATTCCCTGCATGTACAGCGAATCCCCGAAGCCCGCGATCGCCGTCTCCAGAGCGTCCATCTCGGCGTCGGAGAAGGCCACGTCCTGGCCGGTCGCCCGGCCGAGATCCCAGCGATGGGCGATCAGGTCGAAGCCGTAGAAGTCGGCCAGCGTGGCGGCCAGCGTCGTACGGCCGAAGTAGCCTTCGTACTCGGCGCGAACGAGCTCGTCGTCGGCGACCACCCGGCGTACTCCATCGAGGTGCTGGTGCCAGATGTCGGCGGGAGCGCCCGCGGGCCGGGGCCCGAGGTCACAGCCGCGCTCGGCGAGGAAGTCGCGCTGCGTGTCGACCACGTGGTCGAGCACGTCGGCGCCGACCCAGCCTTCGCACGGGCTGGCGGCGCCCCAGTCGGCGGCACCGTCGACAACGGCGGAGAAGCGGGCGGCGTTGTCCAGGTAGCTCGAGATCTGTGGGGTCATGGGATCAGACTGACGCGCACCGCTCGGCGGTTCTTGAAAGAATCCGACATGGCCAACCGCCGGATCGATCCTGTCGAGCGGGCGCACTTGCTGGACGCCGCGGGCTTCAGCCCACCGGTGCACCGGTTCGCCCCGTCGCCTGCGCTGGCCGGTCTGGTGCGTCGCTACTGGATGCCGGTGTGGTCGATGCCGCCGGGCACCAGCACGACGCAGCGGGTGCTTCAGTACCCCGTCTGCCTGATCGTCGTCGCGAACTCCTACGCGAGGTTTCTCGGACCGACGACTGGATTGTCGACGCGGACGCTGTCCGGGCAGGGCTGGGCCTTCGGTGCCATGCTGCAGCCTGCCGCAGGGGCACTGCTGCTCGGCGCGTCGGTCAGCGAGGTCACCGATGCCGCAATCGATCTCGACCACCTGGCCGGGCTGAACGGCGGCGCTCTCACCGAGCGGGTGCGTTCGGCCGTCGGGGACGCCCCCTCGGAGCCGGCTCGGCAGGCGGCTGCGGCGGTTGCGGTCGAGGCCGCCCTCGCGGCGGCGCCGCCCGTCGACGAGCAGGGCCTGCTGGTCAATGCCGTCGTGGAGTACGTCGAGGACAACTCGCACGTCCAGCGGGTCGGGCAGATGTGCGAGAAGTTCGCGCTGTCCGAGCGCAGCCTGCAGCGGTTGACCGCACGCCGGATCGGCCTGTCCCCGAAGTGGCTGATCCAGCGGCGCCGCCTGCACGAGGCCGCC
>JAUJPG010000007.1 GCA_030447245.1 Chloroflexota bacterium
AGCGTAGCTGGCGCAAGCCGCTGCCGTTCGGCCGCGCCGACCTCGCGGCCGATGAGTCGAGATCGCCGCAAGTCAGCGACTGGCAACCCAGCGACTAGCCGCGATGCGGATCAACTCGCGGAACTCGGCGCGGTCATCGTCGGACAGCGTCGTGTCTGCCAGGACACCAGCGACATGTCCGAGCGCCGGCTCCCAAGTGCCAAGCCTGGTGATGGCCTGCGGGCACAGGCCACACGCGACGAGCAGCCGATCGGCATCCGCGGGTCCAAGCCCCAGGGCCGTGGCCATCCGCAGCACTACGGGACGCCGGGGCAGGTTGGTTGAGTTCTGGTCTGCCCGCTCCAGGCGATTCACGTACGCGGGGTCGATCTCGGCTCGGCGGGCGAGCAGATTCTGCGAAAGCCCCGCACGAATTCTGAACGATCTCAGGAGTTGACCGAAGGACGGCGGCATGCAGGAAGTATGCTCTCGCACTTGAGCGGGAGTCAATACCCCAGCGCCTCGACCGCGGAGGTGTGGAAAACCTTACGACGTATTGACTGGGAGTCTTAGTCAATCCCGCTGAGCAGTCTACGTTCCCGTCGTGGTCGGCTCTATACTCGTAACGCCACGAACTCGGGCGAGAGAGGCGGGTGGAAGATGATCGAAACCGGCATCGACCTGGTCGAGATTGATCGCGTTGCCGAGCTCTACACCCGATACGGCGATCGATTCCGTGCCCGCGTCTTTACAGACGGTGAGTGGATTGACTCTGCCGGGCGCGCTCCCTCCCTGGCAGCGCGGTTCGCCGCCAAGGAAGCGACCATCAAGGCTCTCGGCTCGCGCGAACCCGCGCTACGCGAGATCGAAGTCGTGCGGCCGGCCGGCTGCCGGCCGCGGATTCAACTCCATGGCCGCGCGGAGGAAGTGGCCCGTGTTCAGGGCGTACGTGACGTGGCGCTTAGTGTCTCGCATTCCCGGGACCACGCGGTCGCCGTCGTCGTCCTGTTGCGGGACAGTGTGCAGCCGCGGTCGAGGGACGCCGAAGGCGGCGCATGATCCGAGTCTCGCGGGTGCGCTGGCTCGCGGCGAGGCTCAATCTGGCTCGGCAATGGCGCGCTGGAGACTAGAGACCGGCGGCTCGGGCGAGTGCAAGTGTGGCCCAGGCGGTGACGGAGGCGGCCACGAGGTGCACATCACCCAGAGAGTAGGGCACCGCGCCAGCCTCGAAGACTCCGGCGGCCTGGATGATTGAAGCCGTCAAAGAGGCGAGCGGCAGGTAGATGAAGAGGCTGAATGGCCGCCGGCCGGCTAGGAGGAAGAACACACACGCGTTGATCACACCCACCAGGGGCGTGATAATGAGCCAGATGGGCACTGAGCCGACGGCTGCTACAAGATCCACCGAGGACATGCAACCCTCCCGTCGCGCCAGTATGGGCGAACTCCAGCCTAGGACCAGGCCCGAGCCGTGTCAAGGACCACCACGGTGCGGATCGGGTAGTGGATTCGCGCCGTACGCGATCCGAACCGTCGCCCGGGACATTGCGCGGTGACGATTGGCGACTGGAGCGTCCTGCCCCGCGCCCCAGGCGAAACGCTCGATCGACTCGGCGTTGGGTCACCGGTCCTCGCGCAGCTATTGGTGAACCGCGGGATCGACGGCGCCAGTGCCTCCGCCGACTTCCTGTGGGGCCGTGGCGAGCAAGGCGACCCGATCCTCCTGGCCGGCATGAAAGAGGCGCTCGCCCGCATCGACGCCGCGCTGAGACGCGACGAGTCGATCGTCGTCTATGGAGACTACGATGTCGACGGAGTCTCGGGAGCAACCCTCTTGGCGCTGGCGCTGCGGGCGATTGGCGCCCGCGTACGCGCGTTCATCCCACACCGCGACCGTGACGGTTACGGGCTCAACTCTGCCGTGCTGACTCGACTGCGCGCCGAGGGCGCCGGCCTGATCATCTCTGTCGACTGCGGCGTGAGTGCCGGCATCGAGATTGAGCGGGCGAAACGCGCAGGCTTGGACGTGATCGTCACGGATCATCACCATGTGCCAGCCGAACTTCCCGCGGCAGTGGCGGTCATCAATCCCCATCGCCTCGACTGCCCATACCCATTCAAGGCTCTGGCCGGGGCCGGAGTCGCGCTGCGGCTCGCGCAGGTAGTCGTCCGAAACTGGGCACCCGCGGGCGGCTTCACCGCGATCGACGACCATCTCCACGAGCTCGCGATGCTCGGCACCGTCAGCGACGTGATGCCACTCGTCGGCGAGAACCGCGAGATCGTGCGCCGTGGCCTGGCGCGGATGAACACCAATCCCTCGCCGGGCATCGCGGCGCTGCTGAGGCGGGCTGGCCTGAACGTCGGCTGGGCTACTGCCGAGCACGTAGCGTACAAGCTGGCGCCGCGGCTCAACGCCGCCGGGAGGGTCGCCGACCCTGAGCTCGCGCACCTCCTGTTAGTGGCAACCACACCTGCCGCGGCGGCGGACATCGCCGAACAGCTTGAAGTCTTGAACACCCGCCGGCGAATGATGACCGAAGAGGCAGTCGGCGCGGCACGGGTCGAAATGGAGGCCCTTGATACGCCCTTACCGGCCGCGCTCGTCCTGAGCGGCCACTATCCGGCCGGCGTGCTCGGCCTCGTGGCGGCGAGGGTGGCCGAAGAGGCGCAGCGACCGACGGCCGTGCTCCGGTGCGACCCTGGCCTGTGCCGCGGCTCGGTACGCGGCTTCGGCTCGGTCGACGTCGGGCGTGCAGTTGCAGCCTGTGCTGATCTGCTCGACGCGTTCGGCGGCCACGCGGCCGCCGCGGGTCTCAGCATCGCACCGCAGTTGGTCGAGCATTTTCGCGCCCGCTTCATCGAGGCCGTCACCGCCCAGCAGTCTGACGGACCCTCGCTCGAGCGTCTCCGGCCCGGCCGCGTCGCCGACTGCCGCCTACATCCACGGTCAATTGATCTTGCGCTGTGCGACGTGCTGGCCCACCTGGAGCCGTGTGGGGAAGGCAACCCGACCCCGCTTTTCGAGACTCGAGGACTACGGGTGCAAGAGGCTCGGAGCGTGGCCGGCGGTCATCTCCGGCTTAGGCTCGCGGCTGACGGTGTCCGCCATCAGGCGATCGCATTTGGAGGAGCTAGCAGGGCGCCCCGGCCCTCCGACCTGATCGACGTGCTGTTCCACGTCCGCAGACACCGCTGGCGCGATGTCGACTGCGCGGAGCTCGAGGTGCTGGATTGGCGGCCTTCCGATTCCTAGCTTGAGGGTAGTCCGTAGCGGAAGCTGCTACGGAATGACGTAGCAGACCGCTGAGATCGGGCAGTATAATTGCGTGCCTGGGCGCCGCTCGGCGCCACGGAGGTTGCTATTGAGTCCGGCGAAAGCCCTCGAATTGAACGCCGAGCCGCGCACGGTACTTGGGAAGAAGGTCCGAGGGCTACGCCGGCAGGGCTACCTCCCGGCCAATGTCTATGGGCACGCCGAGTCGGCCGCGATCCAGCTCCATGCAAAAGACGCTGAGCGAATCCTCGCCCAGGCTGGCAAGACTCACCTCATCGCGCTTTCGATGTCCGATGGTCAACCGACGACCGTGCTTGTGAAGGCGAGCCAACGGCACCCGACGCGCGGCTCGCTACTCCACGTTGACTTCTTCCGCGTCGCGATGAACGAGGCGTTGAGGGTTGACGTGCCGGTCCGTCTGGTCGGCGATGCGCCTGCAATTAAGGTGCATGATGCCTCAATGCTTCAGGCGACCTCGACCGTGAACATCGAAGCGCTCCCCGCCGATCTGCCGGACGCGATGGAGATCGACGTGTCCGGGCTGGAGGAGCTCGATAGCGCGTTGTACGTGCGCGATCTCCGGCCGCCAAGCGGAGTAACGATCCTGACCGATCCGGACGAGATGATCGTCAAGATGCTGCCGCCGACGATCGAGGAGGAGCCCGCGGAGGCAGCCGAGGCCGAGCCGACGGACGCCGACGGTGCGCAATTGACCGAGGCAGAGGGGGAGCAGACGGCCGAATAGTCGGTCCCTGTCAGGTCACGCGGCGGCTCCCTCAGGAAGGCGGGAGGGCCCGGCTAGCGTCGAGTGCCGCCGCTTCGAGCGATCAGTCGGTGTACGACCCTAAGGCTAGTCAGCTGGGTCGTTGCTGAGGGACAGCCCGAGTTCACGCAGTTGATCCTGGTCCACGGCCGAGGGCGCTTGCATCATCAGGTCGAGCGCGCTCTGGTTCTTTGGAAACGCGATCACCTCCCGGATGTTTTGGGCGCCCGCCAGCAGCATTGCTACACGATCCAGACCGAGTGCGATGCCACCGTGAGGTGGCGCGCCAAACTCGAAGGCGCGCAGCATGTGGCCAAAGCGTTTTTCGGTCTGTTCCACACTGAGCCCTAGCGCGCGAAACACGGCTTCTTGCACAGCTCGCTGATGAATCCGGATGCTGCCGCTACCAAGCTCGTAGCCGTTGCAGACGAGGTCATACGCCTTGGCGCGCACCGACAACGGATCACTCTCTATGAACGGCACGTCCTCATCCCGTGGGCGGGTGAACGGGTGGTGGACGAAGGTGACGCCGCCAGTCTGGGCGTCGGGCTCGAAGTAGGGAAAATCGGTGACGAAAGCAAAAACCAGGCGTGACTCGTCGATCAATCCCAATCGCCGACCAAGCTCGGCGCGGAGACGTCCCAGAACGCTCGCCGTCGTGTCGGCAGGGCCAGCCACCACAAGCAACAGGGCCCCCGATGTGGCGTCGACCCGCTCCCGGATCGCCCGCAGCTCTCCCTCGCCCAGGTTTTTCGCAAAGGAGGAGCGAACCTCGTCGCCCTGGAAGGCCGCCCATGCCAGGCCACGGGCACCCCACGACTTTGCAAGCTCCTCCAGCTCGCCCAACTGACGGCGGCTGTAGTCGGCGGATCCCGGAGCGGACATGCACCGGACCACGCCCCCTTCGACTACCGCGGCGCGGAACACCTCGAAGGCACTCGCTCGACCGATGTCCGTCAGGTCAATGATCGGCATCGCGAAGCGCAGGTCGGGCTTGTCCGTGCCGTACCGTTCCATCGCCTCGGCGAATGTCAGGCGCGGAAACCGGCGGTTGATCGTGTGCTTGCCGACCGCCTCGCCGAGACTCGTGAACAGTTCTTCGACGACCGCGAGGACGTCCTCCTCGTCGACGAAGCTCATCTCAAGGTCGAGCTGGGTGAACTCAGGTTGTCGGTCCGCGCGCAGATCCTCGTCACGAAAGCAGCGAGCAATCTGGAAGTAGCGGTCCGTGCCTGCGACCATCAGCAATTGTTTGAACTGCTGCGGTGATTGGGGCAGCGCATAGAATTCGCCATGGTGCAATCGACTCGGCACCAGATAATCGCGGGCGCCCTCGGGTGTGCTGTTCACCAGGATCGGGGTTTCGATCTCCAGAAAGCCGCGCGCGTCCAGGAAGTCGCGTATGTACTTGTTCGCTCGATGACGCAGCGCGAGGTTCGATGCCATTCGCGTCCGGCGCAGGTCGAGGTAGCGGTAGCGCAGTCGAAGCTGCTCGTCGACATCCGCCTCATCGGCGATCCCAAATGGCACTGGTAGGCAGGGGTTGATCACGGAGACGACGTCAGCGTGCACCTCGACAGCCCCGGTAGGCATCCCGGGGTTGTCCGTGCCGGGCGGTCGCGGGGCCACGTCGCCCTCGACTTCCAGGACGAACTCCGGCCGCGATTCTGAGATGACTCGATGCGCTTCCGGCGCTCGCTGCGGGTTGAGCACGACCTGAGTGACGCCGTAACGATCACGCAAGTCGACGAAGATCAGCCCGCCGTGGTCTCTGCTGCGGTGGAGCCAGCCCTGCATGCAAACGCGCCGACCCGCGTCATCCGCGCGAAGCTCGCCGCAGGTGTGGGTGCGCCGCACCAGGCTATTATAGCAACGGCCGACGGCTGAACGGGCCTCCAGGCCGAGGCCTGGACGCGATGATCGAGCTACCCGGACTGCCGCCGCTGAACGTCGTCGACGCGCTGCTGCTCGCGATCGTGCTGATGTACGTCGTGCAGGATGTCAGGCGCGGCGCGTTATTCGGCGCGCTGGATCTGGCCGGGTTCGGGCTCGGCCTGGTTGCGGCGCTCGTCGCGTACGTGCCGGCAGCCGACTGGCTGACTGCTCAGGCCGGCGTGCCGTACGCGCTCGCCAAACCGCTTGGATTCGGGGCGGTTTGGCTCGGCTCGGACGTGCTGTTCGCACTGACGTTCCGGCGGGCCGCCCGTGGATCCGCCCTGGCGGTGGCCGCCCACCCAGTGGGGCGCTTATTGGGTGCGGTGACTGGCATGGCCCGCGCCACGGTGGCCGCTATGCTGGCTCTCGCCATCCTCGCGGGGCTGCCCGCCCCGGAGCCGGTGAGCCGCGAGATTCGCCAGTCGGCGCTCGCCAGTTACCTGACTGACGGTGCGATGGCGGTGCAGCGAGCGTTCGCGGGGATCTTCGACGATGCGGTCGACCAAACGATGGCGACCCTCACCGTCCGTCCCGACTCGAGCGAGCGCGTGACATTGCCGTTCCGAGTCGCCGAACCGCGCATCGATGGTTCCGCGGAAGACCGGATGATCGAGCTGGTCAATGAGGAACGCGAGCGTGCCGGCCTGCTTGCGCTCACCGTTGATCCCACCATCCGCGACGTCGCACGTGCGTACTCGGTGGACATGTTCCGTCGCGGCTACTTCTCGCACGTGGACCTCGATGGCGCCACGCCGTTCGATCGCATGCGGCGCGGCGGAGTCCGGTTTTCGGGGGCCGGCGAGAACCTGGCCCTTGCTCCAACGGTCGAGGTTGCTCATCAAGGATTGATGAACAGCCCCGGCCACCGTGCCAACATCCTCAACGCGCGCTTCCGGCGAATCGGAATCGGCGCGGCTGGGGGCGGGATGCACGGTAGAATGTTCACCCAGAACTTCGCGGACTGATAGCCCAAGCTCATGGTCGGAACTGCCGCGCTCTACGTCCACTTCCCGTATTGCGTGTCGATCTGCCCGTACTGTGACTTCGATCGTCAGGCCACCGGGTTTGGGTCGATCCCGCGCTACGTCGCCGCCGTGGCTGCTGACATGCGCCGCCAGTCGCGACGCCGGATCCACAGTATCTTCTTCGGTGGCGGCACACCCAGCCTGATGGAGCCCGATCAGGTCGCGACCTTGTGTCGGGCGGCGTCAGACACGTTCGACGTGCGAGCGGACGCGGAGATCACGCTCGAGGCTAATCCCGGCGAATGCGAGAGCGCTCGCCTGACCGGATTCCGTGCGGCGGGGGTCAACCGCTTGAGCATCGGCGTCCAGAGCCTGGACGATTCGACCCTGGAGCAATTGGGGCGCCGCCACACCGCCGAGGAGGCGCGCACCGCCGTCCGCTCGGCCCGCGCCGCTGACTTCGACAATGTCAGCCTGGACCTCATGCTGGGACTTGCCGGGATGACCACCGAGCGCTGGCTGGCCACCCTGGTGGATGCGATAGCGCTCGGCCCCGAGCATCTCTCCTGCTATATCCTGACGGTCGACGAGCGAGTTCCGATGGGCCGCGACGTGGCGGGCGGCCGGCTGATCCTGCCCGACGAGGGCGCCGTGGCGGACCAGTACGAGGTGACGCAGCGGGTGCTGGCGGCCGAGGGCTACGAGCAGTACGAAATCTCGAATTGGGCGCGACCTGGTCGGGCCAGCCGCCACAACCTGACCTACTGGAGGGACGAGCCGTACGTGGGCGTCGGGGCCGGCGCGGCGGGGTGGGTGGACGGCCGGCGGACCAAGCGTACACCGTCGCCGGCGCGGTACATGGCGGCTCTGGATCGAGGCACAGTTGATCTGGTCGAGGACGAACGACCAGATCTGATCACCCGGGCCCGTGACTGGCTGGCGCTAGGGCTGAGGTTGCGCCGGGGAATCGACCCGGAAGATTTCCGTCAGCGCTTCGGCAGCACGCTAAGTCAGGCCTTGGAGCCGGCCCTGAGCGACCTGATTGTGGGGCATAGACTAGAGACGGTGGAGGGCTTCCTGCGGATACCCGCCGCCAGCGTGCTTGTGACGAGCGAGATCTTGTTGAGGCTGCACGGAGCCATGGACGCCTGGACGCCGCCGCTCGGGCGCAGCGATTGGGGCTCGCCGTCAGGAGGCTCGGTGGCGCAGTCGGAGGCAGAAGGCCCGCAGCTCCGCACCGCGCGCGGCGCCTAGCGCCTCGCGGATCGAGGTATCGACCGCATCAAAACCGTCCTCGACGAGCGACTCTGCCTGTGCGCGCGTGCCGAGTTGCTCGAGGAGGTCCATCACGGTCGGAATGTCCGCGTCGGCCGGCGGCCGCTCGGACGACATGATCGCGCGGAGATGTTCGCCTGCGGGGCCGATCCCGCGGGTCAGCGCCAACACCATGGGAAGGCTCTTCTTGCGATTGACGATGTCCGTGCCGTTCGACTTACCGGTAACTCCTGGGTCACCCCAGATGCCGAGCACGTCGTCCTGAAACTGGAAGGCAATGCCAAGCAGGCTCCCAACGTGCGCAGCTTGGACGACCATTGCCTCATCGGCATTCGCGGCGAGCGCGCCCAACGCGCACGCCCCGCCCAGCAGGGCACCCGTCTTCCATGCAATCATCTGCTGGTACAGCTCGAAGGTCACCGCCGCGACCGATTCGAGCTCTAGATCAAGAAACTGGCCCTCCACCAGGCGCACACAGGTTTCGTTCAGGCAGCGTACGGCTTCGGCAAGGCGAGGGCTGTCGGCTGCGTGTTCGACCAGCGCAAGCTGTGCCAGCGCGAACATCGCGTCGCCGACGTTGATGGCCTGGGGCGCCCCGAATAGTCGCCAGACCGAGTCGCGACCGCGTCGCTGTTCGCTTCGGTCCTGAATGTCGTCATGGACAAGCGAGAAGTTGTGGATCAGCTCCAGCGCCACGGCTGCCCCACGCGCCGCCCCGGCCGACTCACCCAATGCCTCACAGGTCAGGATGGCTAATGCCGACCGAAGTCGCTTGCCACTTGCCGCGGTGGAACGGATGAGCTCGCCGTGGGCCGAGCGCCAGCCCAGGTGATAGGCCATCATGTCGTAGAACGGGGCAGCGGGGCCGGTCCGTCCCTCAATATACGGCCGCATCCAGTCGTCAACCTGGGCTGCGAGCCGATCCAGACGTTCGTCCAACGGGGTGGCCACGGCGCTCGTCGATTCTCGTGTGCCGATTGGGTGGGGGAAGGATCCTCAGCGAGTATAGCATCGACATGTCCGTTCCGACTCCGCGGATCGTCGTAATTGCTGGGCCAACGGCTGTCGGCAAGTCGGCGCTGGCCCTCGACGTAGCCGAGCGCCTTGATCTCGCGATTGTCTCCGCGGATTCGCGTCAAGTGTACCGCCACCTCGACATCGGGACCGCCAAACCGACACCCATCGAGCGGGCGCGCGTGCCACACCACCTAATCGACTTCGTCGAGCCCGACGAGCCATATTCGGTCGCCCGCTTTCGCGCAGATGGTGATATGGTTCTGGCACAACTCGCCGCGAGCGCCACGCCGGTGCTCGTCGTAGGTGGGACGCAGCACTACCTACAAGCGCTGGTCGACCGCATTGAGCCGCCGGCGGTTGAGCCACGGCCGGAGCTGCGCGCCGAGCTGGAAGCGGTCGCTGCCAAAGATGGCCCGATGGCATTGCATACCCGCCTGCTCCATCTGGATCCTGCCTCGGCCCGCGCGATTCCGGCAGCGAATGTGCGGCGAGTGGTGCGCGCGCTAGAAGTCACGCTGGTGCTTGGCCGGCCCTTCTCGGAATTGGCACGGCGCCGCTCAGACCCGCGACCGGTCCTGCGGTTAGCTCTCACCATGGATCGAGGGTTACTCTATCGGCGCGCCGACCAGCGGGTAGACGAGATGTTGGCGGCCGGCTGGCTCGACGAAGTTCGCGCGTTGCTGGCGGCGGGCTACGACACGCGACTGCCGGCGCTGTCGTCGACCGGCTACCGCGAGCTGATCGCCCACATCCACGGGGAGCTAGGGTTCGACGAGGCGCTGCGGAGGATTCGGTGGGCAACACACGCCTACATCCGCCGTCAGTACATCTGGCTCCGTCGGCGGCAAGACTACGAGTGGGTCCAAGCGGACCCAGCGGGCTACGCTAGGGCCGCACAGATGATCGAGCGGTACCTCGCGGGGCGCGACCCGGGTGGCTCGTGAGTGGCCAGTAGCATGAGGAGAAGCGGATGCCCGAGTTCGTGAAGTCGCACGGTCTGGGGAACGATTACATCGTGCTGGTCCCGTCGTCGCGGATGCCGACCCTCAGCCCGCGGGCGATTCAGCTCATCTGTCACCGCAATTACGGCGTGGGCTCGGACGGTATTCTGCTGAGGAGCGAGAGCCAGGGGGCGGACTTTGGCCTGCGGATCTTCAACCCGGACGGGAGCGAGGCTGAGAAGAGCGGCAACGGCGTTCGGATCTTCGCCAAGTACCTCTATGACCACGGCCACACGCAGAGCCACGTGTTCACCATTGAGACCCCGGGTGGGGTCGTCCACGCCAGCCTGCGGCTGGAACACGGCCGGATCGCGGACATCACAGCCGACATGGGCAAAGCAACGTTCGACGAGCTGGCGATGATCGACGTTGAGGGCCAGCGACTGGAGGTGACGTCGCTGTCAGTCGGCAACCCGCACTGCGTGATCGTCGTTCAGGACCTGGGCGCGGTCGACTTCGCACGCCTTGGTCCGAGGATCGAGAACCACCCGGCATTCCCAAACCGCACGAACGTCCAGTTTGCCGAGGTTCTCTCGCGCAACGAGGTTCGGATACGGATCTGGGAGCGGGGCGCGGGCGAGACGCTCGCGTCCGGTTCCAGTTCGTGCGCGGTCGCTGCCGCCTGCTATCGGTTGGGCCTGATCGACTCGGACGTGGCGATCTCGATGGACGGCGGCAAACTCCAGATACGCGTCGCCGAGGATGGCGAGGTCTGGATGACCGGGCCGGTGGAGGAAGTTTGCAGCGGGGATTTCAGCGACGACGTGCTGAATCGCCTGCGCGGCTGACCTGCTCAACGGCAATACGTGGCCGGTTCAGGCGTATGCCTCCTCGATTCGGCGCATCGCTTCCTCCAAACGCGCGTCCGGCACGGTCAGGGAAATCCGGAAGAAGCCCTCACCGCGCTGGCCATATCCCACGCCGGGTGTGACGACCACCCCCGCGCGATCGAGCACGTCGGCGGCGAACTGAATCGATCCTTTCCCTTCGGGCGTGGGTGACCAGACGTAGAAGGTGGCCTTCGGCGTGTCTGGAAGCATGCGGATGCGGCGCAGCGCCTCCAGGACCCGATCGCGGCGGCGCTGATAGACGCCGATCAAGGCGCGAGTGCTGTCCTGTGAGCCCTCGAGCGCGGCGATGCCGGCGTATTGAATGGCGTTGAAGATGCCGGAGTCCGTGTTCTCCTTGACCTGCGACATGCCGGCGATCAGCTCTGGGTTGCCGACCGCCATGCCGATCCGCCAGCCGGTCATGTTGTACGGCTTGGACAAGGAATTGAACTCGATCGCGACGTCGATCGCCCCTTCGGCTTGGAGGATGCTCTGGGTACGGTAGCCGTCGTACGCGATCTCGCTGTACGGGTTGTCGTTGACCAGGATGACGTCGTGTGCTTTCGCCCAGGCGACCGCACGGGTCCAGAACTCGAGCGGAGCGACTGCGGCGGTCGGATTGTTCGGGTAGTTCAAGAACAGGAGACGCGCGCGCCGCGCTTGTTCGGGCGGGATCTGGTCGAGTTGCGGCAGGTAGCCATCGCCGCGGTCGAGCGGGATGCGCTCAACCTCAGCGCCGGCAAACACCGCGCTCGCGTAGTAGGCCGGGTAGCCGGGGTCGGGTAGCAGCGCAAGGTCGCCGGGGTCCAGTGCCGCGAGGCAGAGATGGTGGTTGCCCTCTTTACTCCCGATCAACGCGAGCACCTCCCGCTCCGGATCCAGACTCACGCCGAAGCGGTCGCGGTACCACGACGCCACGCTCTGCCGGAAGCGCAGCATCCCTTTCTCTTCGTCAGTCGGATACTGGTGATTGGCTGGGTCTTCGGCAGCGGCCTGGAGCGCCTGCACGACGTGCCCCGGAGTCGGCCCATCCGGATCGCCAACCCCGAGGCTGATCACGTCAATGCCGCGCTCCTTAGCCTCGCGGATCTTGTTCCGAATCTGGACGAAGAGGTACGGCGGGAGCTTGGTGAGGCGGTCGGCTTTCTGCACGGTGCGACTCCGAACGGGACTCGGTGGAGGATCGTAGCAGAACGCCTTCGGAACCTCGCGCCGACTTCGGTCATGCTACACTGGCCCGGGATCGGCCGACGTGCAGCGGGGGCGTGGCGGGTGAACGCTCCTTACTCACGACGCCCGCGACACTGCCTGCCCGAGACTCCCGTGACGGGACCGCGAGCACGGCAAGGCGTGGGGGCGCCTCGGCCGTTAACGTGACGTGAACCACAACCCGGAACTTCGCGACGGGGAGGAGCCGGTGGTAACAACCGCGGACGCGAGCACGCATCAAGCAACGTCGTTGTTCGAGGATGCCCAGGCCCGATTCGATGAGGCGGCCGATGCCCTGCGTCTGAACCCGAACGTCCGCGGCGTGCTGCGGGAGCCACGCCGGGAACTTACCGTCCACTTTCCAGTCGAGCGCGATGACGGGTCAATCGAGGTCTTCACGGGCTATCGCATCCAGCACAATCTCGCTCGCGGGCCCGCCAAGGGCGGAATTCGCTATCACCCTGAGGTCACCTTGGACGAGGTCAAAGCCCTCGCGATGCTGATGACCTGGAAGTGCGCCGTGGTGCAGATACCGTACGGCGGCGCTAAGGGCGCGGTCATCTGCAACCCCAAGGAGATGTCGCTCCGTGAGCTCGAGCGCATGACTCGCCGCTACACGACCGAGATTTCGATCTTGATCGGACCCGAGAGCGACATTGCGGCGCCGGACGTCAACACCAATGCACAGACCATGGCCTGGATGATGGACACCATCTCGATGCATCAGGGGTACTCGGTGCCGGGCGTGGTGACCGGCAAGCCGTTGTCGATCGGGGGTTCGGAAGGGCGCACCGATGCCACCGGCCGCGGGGTGGTGTACTGCATTCAGGAAGCCGCGAAGTTGGTTAAGTTAGACTTGCGCGACGCGCGAATTGCCGTCCAGGGATTTGGCAAGGTCGGCGGTGCAACAGTCCGATTGCTCCACGAGCTCGGCTGCAAGATCGTGGCCGTGAGCGACATGTCCGGCGCCGTGTTCCGCGGCGACGGAGTCGAGCCGACGCTGGCTCTTCGTCAGCAGCAAGAGACCGGCAGCCTGGTCGGCACGCCGCGAACTGAGCGGATCTCCAACGAGGATCTGCTGCGGCTCGACTGCGACGTCCTGGTTCCCGCTGCGCTCGAAGGCGTGCTCAGGGCGGACAACGCGGGGGGAGTCAAGGCCAAGATCGTCGCGGAAGGGGCCAATGGCCCGACCACGCCCGAGGCGGACGCGATGCTGCGCGAGCAGGGGACGCTCGTTATCCCGGACATCTTGTGCAACGCTGGCGGGGTCACCGTTTCATACTTCGAATGGGTTCAGGACCGCGAGGAGTTCTTCTGGACGCTCGAGGAGATCAACGCACGCCTCCGTCGGATCATGACGCGCGCCTTCGAGGACACGGCGCGGATCGCGCGGGAGCACGACGTGGAGCTGCGCAAGGCTGCCTACATGCTGGCAGTAGGCCGGGTGGCCGAGGCTACCCTGACGCGAGGAATCTACCCGTAGACCGGTGCGGTCGTACCCGCCGCCACTAGCGAGTGTCAACCCGCATCTCCGCGATCGGGATCACCTAGGCTCACGATCGGCTGCCGCCATCCTGATCGCCTGCGCGGTTCTGAGCGTCGGACTCTACGTAGCGGTCTTTGTGACTGCCGGAAGACTGCATACGGCTGTCCGAACGGGTGCAGAGGATCTCTTTCCAGTCTCAAGCCTGCTCCTCGAAGCAGTCGCGGCGGACGGCCGAACTCCGGCGGCGCGGCATGCGGCCGCGGCGCCTCCTTTCCTGCTGCTCGCGACCGCCCTGTTCCTGCTGTACGTGGTAGCCCTCGCCATCTCTCCAGGCCGCTGGACAATGCGCGCCATCGCAGCCGCCGTGATCGCGGGTGGGGCATTCCAGGTACTGGCCCTGCTGTCCCCGTGGATGCTCTCGACGGATGTCTATTCCTATGCCATCTATGGCCGTATCTTCGGCGTCTACCACGCGAGCCCGTACGTCGACGTTCCCGCCCAGTACCCGGGCGACCCATACCTACCGCACGTGTTCTGGAAGTACGCGCCGAGCTACTACGGTCCGCTCTGGACAATCCTGAGTGGAGCGGCGGTTCGCCTGGCTGGTGAGGACGCCGCCGTCGGCGTGTTTGCACTACGGATGTTTGCCGCGGCCAGCGCACTCGGCACTGCCCTCGCTGTGACGGCCGTAGCCTATCGGAGCTCGCGCGACTGGGCGTTGACGGCCGCGGTGCTCGTGGGCTGGAACCCGTTGACGGTCATTGAGGGTGGGCTCAGTGGCCACAATGACCTGCTGATGTCCTTTCTGACGGCGTGCGGATTTCTCTTGCTGGCCACCGGCTGGCCCGCGCTGGCTGTCGGAGCCATCCTCCTCGCGGGGCTGGTCAAGTACGTCGCTCTGGCGATGATCCCCCTCGTGGTCGTGTTTGTGGTGCGCACGCTGCAAGGCTGGCGGGCCCGTGCAGGCTTTGTCGCACGGGCCGTGCTGCTCAGCGCCACTCTCGGGTGGGCAGTGCTTGCGCCGACGTGGATCGGTCCCGCGACACTGGGGGTGGCAACCCTGGGGGCTGGGAGCGATCGTTACACGAACTCGCTAGCAGAGCTCGTCCTGGGCGAGCTGCGCGTGTTGCTCGGCGAGACGCGCGAGGACACCGAGGTGCCGCTCCAGTTTCGTGGGTGGTGGGTCGCCACGCACAGGCCGGCGCCGCTGCACTCCGGGCGTGACGAACGTTCGGAGCTGATCGCGACCGTGGAGCCATGGACCGAACTGCTCGTAATCGGCGTGGAGCGCCTGGGCTGGATGCGCGTGTACGCGCCGGACCTTGAGCGCAGCGCCTTTGTGCCATCCTCGGCGGTTGGCCCGATTGACCGGCCGACGCGCTTCGACGATCATGCGGGCGTGCTGGCTCGCGAACGTGGACCCTCGGGTAGCCCCGCCACCATGGAAGCGAACCGCCTCATCCGGCTGGTCGGCTGGGGCGCTTTCGGCGCTGTCTGGCTGGCTGCGCTTGTCGTCGGTACGTCAACGCTCGGTGGCCTGGCACGGGGCTGGACGGCCGCCTTGCTGGCGCTGTTCTATCTGGGGTCGGCCTGGTTCTGGCCCTGGTATGTGGTCTGGGCGCTCGTACCAGCGGCGCTCAGCCCTGCCGCGGCTATCAGTCGCCTAGTGGTCCTGCTCTCGTGGGGCGTGCTGGTCCTGTACGTCGCCCTCGGCTTTGGCGAAACTGACCTCTGGTTCCTCCAAACTTACCGCGCACTCGCCGTCTTTGGGGCACCCGTGGCGCTCTTCCTGCTCGATGGGTCGATCCGCTGGCTCGCGGCGTGGGTGAGGCGGAGTATCGCGGCGGCCCCGCCGGCAGCAACCGTGTAGAGGAACGGATCGGCCGGGTATCGGAAGCGGGGGACCGCCCCTGAAAAGATGGTGCAGGTCAGCAGTAAGGCTACCGCGGAGAGCGCAACAAGTAGTCCGGGCCGCCAGTCCTGGAGCCGGTAGGATGCGACGCACCCAGCCAGAAACAACATGGCGAGCAAGCCGCTCCAGAGCGCCGGCTGCACCAACGCAACGACCCGCTCTACATCATCGTAGGCGTCCCGCTGTGCCGGCGTCGCAGGCTGGATCAAGTGCCGCACACGCGGCTCGGATTGCCAGTTTTCCAGGGTATCTTCGCGGCGATTCGCCGCGGCGATTCGTCCAACTCAGGTGGAGCCCTCGTAGCGCCCCGCGAACAGGGCGGCGGTCAGGCGGGCCGTGCTGAGCACGAAGTAGCCCGGCTGCTCCCGAATGACCTCAAACGCTACGTCTCGCAAGGCGGCGAACGGCATCATCCGGGGACATCCGAGGTCGCGGCGGAGTCGATGGACGATGGCGCTCGGGTTGGCCCGACTGCCATCTCGATCACTGCGGCGTGCCTCGTTCCGATCGCGTTCTGGATACGGATCAAGCGACGCATCGGTGAGGCGGAAGCCGCGATCTTGATGCACGGTGCGGAAGATCAACGGCTCGCCAAGTGTCGCGCTGGCCGAGACGATCCCGTATCGGCGTAGACCGTCGCCACCCAGGGCATGATCACCACGGCGAGGGCTGCTCCGGCCGCGAGCGTGGGTCGCAAGATGGCGTGCGGCGGACGGCCGACGAGCAGCAGCACGAGCGGCAAGAGCACGACGACGAGCTGCGCAGCCGGACGCGTAAGTGCCGCCACGCCCAGGAGGGCGCCGCCGGGCGGCGTACCAGACCAGACGGCAGATCGCAGCCCTTGGAGGAGCGCCACCGTGCCCAGGACCAGCAGGCAGGTGAACAGGGCCTCTGGCATGACATAATGCTCGAAGATCAACAGAGGGCCGGCCAGGGAGGTGAGCAGGCCGCCGCGAAGCCGACCGCTCGGCCGAACGTGAGTAGGGCCCATCAGGTACGTGCCGACCGCGGTCGCCAGGCCCAGAACGTGCTGCGTCGCTGCGAGCGGTCCAAGGTCGTCACAAGATCCTGAGCACAGCGGCAACAAACCACGGATAGGTAGGCGTGCGTCGAAATTGATCGAAATCCAGATCGCAGCGAGATCCTACGTCAGCATGAAGGGCGTTTGCGCTGTTCCCTTCGCGATGAATAATACGTGCCGAACAGACGGTACCACGGAACAACAGGCGATCGGCAGGAGGAGTGAAGCCGATACGATGCACCGACGGGCCGACGCGGTCAGAGCTTGACACGTAGTCCGCGACGACCATACCAGAGGACGCTGAAACAGGAATAATTTCGGGCCGCATTGCGCCTTGCCGTCTCGCGGAAGGGGCATAATTCCGCCGCTGACGAGAGCCGATTTCTGCGCGGCCGGGAATGGCTGCGCTGCGGGGTTGTCGACTATCGACCTCGGTGAGGAGTCGGCGAACATCACCACCTGGTCGGCGAATTTCCGCGGTGCCTGCGCACTGCGCTGCGCGTCCTGCTGCCGGAGGTGATGTTGCAACAGCCCACATCTGCGTCGCTGCGCGAATGTCAGGCTGACCGGGCATCACCTTCAAGATAGAGCGCTCATCACCGCGGCGCGCGGCGGTGGCGAGCGCGGTAGCGGAGGAGTTCGCCTTCGACCGAGTGGCTGATGCTGTGGGCACTACTGCTCCGGGTCGATGGTCGACAGCCCGCGACGGCAGCCAGGACCATTCCCACGACCAGCGCGCGCCGCCCCCATCGGCGGCGGAATTATACCGGGGAGCGATTTCCGCCGAGCCACGGCCTCCCGGGGCGCACGCGGCGGAGCGACCGTTTCAGCGCCCTTGGTATGGTCGTCGCGGACCCCCACGTCCGGCTTCAACAGACCGCCAGTCCCAGCCGCGTCCGGCCCAGCCGGCTGCGTCGGCCATCGCGGAGCGGGCTCACTCGAACGTCGCAGACATCCTGCCGATCACCCTGATCCTGCTGTTCGGCATCGCGGCCCGCGCCGGCTTCATCCTGTTCGGCGCGCCGGGTACCATCATGAAGGACAGCGCAAGCTACTTCGTGCCGGCAGGGGATCTCGCCCACGGTCTGGATTCGACCTCGAACTTCGACGCACGCTCGCCTATCCGTGGTTTGTTGCCGCTGCCTGTGGATCTTGGGTGACGGTCTGGACCGTCGTGCGCGACGCAGCATCACCGGCCTGGCGACCGTGGTCGGCACGTACCTGATGGGCCTACCTGCCGTTCGGCCGAGCGGCCGGCTTCGCGGCCGGCCTGCTCACCTCCTTGGCCGCCTCCTCTGTTGATCTTCGAGCATTATGTCATGCCAGAGGCCCTGTTCACCTGCCTGCTGGTCCTGGGCACGGTGGCGCTCCTCCAAGGGCTGCGATCTGCCCGTCTGGTCTGGTACGCGTACCGGGCGGCGCCCTCTGGGCGTGGCGGCACTTACGCGGTCCGCATTGCGCAGCTCGTCGTCGTGCTCGCTGCTCGTGCTGCTCGTCGGCCGTCCGCCGCACGCCATCTTGCGACCCACGCTCGCGGCCGGAGCAGCCCTCGCCAGGGTGATCATGCCCTGGGTGGCGACGGTCTACGCCGAGTACGGGATCGTCTCGACCGCGACACTTGGCGAGCCGTTGATCTTCCGCACCGTGCATCAAGATCGCGTTTCCGTCTCCCGGATGCGCTGCTTGATCCGTATCCAGAACGCGATCGGAACGAGGCACGCCGCACGGTGATCGAGATGGCCGGGTAGTCGGCCAACCCGAGCGCCATCGTCCATCGACTCCGCCGCGACCTCCGATGTCCCGCCGATGCCGACGCCGCCTTGCGAGACGTAGCGTTTGAGGTCATTCGGGAGCAGCCGGGCTACTTCGTGCTCAGCACGGCCCGCCTGACCGCCGCCCCGTTCGCGGGGCGCTACGAGGGGCTCCACCTGAGTTGGACGAATCGCCGCGACTCCTGCCGGAGGAAGCGACAGCAAGAGCGCGACACTCGGACCCGCCGACACTAGGGAGTGTCTACCATCAGATCCTCGATAGCCAACACCTAGGCGCACGATCGGCTGCCGCCAGCCTGATCGCCTGCGCTTTTCTGAGCGTCGGAATCTACGTAGCCGTCTTTGTTACTGCCGGAAGACTGCATTCGGCTGTCCGAACGGGTGCAGAGGATCTCTTTCCAGTCTCAAGCCTGCTCCTCGAAGCAGTCGCGGCGGACGGCCGAACTCCGGCGGCGCGGCATGCGGCCGCGGCGCCTCCTTTCCTGCTGCTCGCGACCGCCCTGTTCCTGCTGTACGTGGTAGCCCTCGCCATCTCTCCAGGCCGCTGGACAATGCGCGCCATCGCAGCCGCCGTGATCGCGGGTGGGGCATTCCAGGTACTGGCCCTGCTGTCCCCGTGGATGCTCTCGACGGATGTCTATTCCTATGCCATCTATGGCCGTATCTTCGGCGTCTACCACGCGAGCCCGTACGTCGACGTTCCCGCCCAGTACCCGGGCGACCCATACCTACCGCACGTGTTCTGGAAGTACGCGCCGAGCTACTACGGTCCGCTCTGGACAATCCTGAGTGGAGCGGCGGTTCGCCTGGCTGGTGAGGACGCCGCCGTCGGCGTGTTTGCACTACGGATGTTTGCCGCGGCCAGCGCACTCGGCACTGCCCTCGCTGTGACGGCCGTAGCCTATCGGAGCTCGCGCGACTGGGCGTTGACGGCCGCGGTGCTCGTGGGCTGGAACCCGTTGACGGTCATTGAGGGTGGGCTCAGTGGCCACAATGACCTGCTGATGTCCTTTCTGACGGCGTGCGGATTTCTCTTGCTGGCCACCGGCTGGCCCGCGCTGGCTGTCGGAGCCATCCTCCTCGCGGGGCTGGTCAAGTACGTCGCTCTGGCGATGATCCCCCTCGTGGTCGTGTTTGTGGTGCGCACGCTGCAAGGCTGGCGGGCCCGTGCAGGCTTTGTCGCACGGGCCGTGCTGCTCAGCGCCACTCTCGGGTGGGCAGTGCTTGCGCCGACGTGGATCGGTCCCGCGACACTGGGGGTGGCAACCCTGGGGGCTGGGAGCGATCGTTACACGAACTCGCTAGCAGAGCTCGTCCTGGGCGAGCTGCGCGTGTTGCTCGGCGAGACGCGCGAGGACACCGAGGTGCCGCTCCAGTTTCGTGGGTGGTGGGTCGCCACGCACAGGCCGGCGCCGCTGCACTCCGGGCGTGACGAACGTTCGGAGCTGATCGCGACCGTGGAGCCATGGACCGAACTGCTCGTAATCGGCGTGGAGCGCCTGGGCTGGATGCGCGTGTACGCGCCGGACCTTGAGCGCAGCGCCTTTGTGCCATCCTCGGCGGTTGGCCCGATTGACCGGCCGACGCGCTTCGACGATCATGCGGGCGTGCTGGCTCGCGAACGTGGACCCTCGGGTAGCCCCGCCACCATGGAAGCGAACCGCCTCATCCGGCTGGTCGGCTGGGGCGCTTTCGGCGCTGTCTGGCTGGCTGCGCTTGTCGTCGGTACGTCAACGCTCGGTGGCCTGGCACGGGGCTGGACGGCCGCCTTGCTGGCGCTGTTCTATCTGGGGTCGGCCTGGTTCTGGCCCTGGTATGTGGTCTGGGCGCTCGTACCAGCGGCGCTCAGCCCTGCCGCGGCTATCAGTCGCCTAGTGGTCCTGCTCTCGTGGGGCGTGCTGGTCCTGTACGTCGCCCTCGGCTTTGGCGAAACTGACCTCTGGTTCCTCCAAACTTACCGCGCACTCGCCGTCTTTGGGGCACCCGTGGCGCTCTTCCTGCTCGATGGGTCGATCCGCTGGCTCGCGGCGTGGGTGAGGCGGAGTATCGCGGCGGCCCCGCCGGCAGCAACCGTGTAGAGGAACGGATCGGCCGGGTATCGGAAGCGGGGGACCGCCCCTGAAAAGATGGTGCAGGTCAGCAGTAAGGCTACCGCGGAGAGCGCAACAAGTAGTCCGGGCCGCCAGTCCTGGAGCCGGTAGGATGCGACGCACCCAGCCAGAAACAACATGGCGAGCAAGCCGCTCCAGAGCGCCGGCTGCACCAACGCAACGACCCGCTCTACATCATCGTAGGCGTCCCGCTGTGCCGGCGTCGCAGGCTGGATCAAGTGCCGCACACGCGGCTCGGATTGCCAGTTTTCCAGGGTATCTTCGCCGCGGTCGCGGCGGTCGTCCAGCTCAGGTGGAGCCCCTCGTAGCGCCCCGCGAACAGGGCGGCGGTCAGGCGGGCCGTGCTGAGCACGAAGTAGCCCGGCTGCTCCCGAATGACCTCAAACGCTACGTCTCGCAAGGCGGCGTCGGCATCGGCCCGGGACATCCGGAGGTCGCGGCGGAGTCGATGGACGATGGCGCTCGGGTTGGCCCGACTGCCGGCCATCTCGATCACCGTGCGGCGTGCCTCGTTCCGATCGCGTTCTGGATACGGATCAAGCGACGCATCCGGGAGGCGGAAGCCGCGATCTTGATGCACGGTGCGGAAGATCAACGGCTCGCCAAGTGTCGCGCCGGTCGAGACGATCCCGTACTCGGCGTAGACCGTCGCCACCCAGGGCATGATCACCACGGCGAGGGCTGCTCCGGCCGCGAGCGTGGGTCGCAAGATGGCGTGCGGCGGACGGCCGACGAGCAGCAGCACGAGCGGCAAGAGCACGACGACGAGCTGCGCAGCCGGACGCGTAAGTGCCGCCACGCCCAGGAGGGCGCCGCCGGCGGCGTACCAGACCAGACGGGCAGATCGCAGCCCTTGGAGCAGCGCCACCGTGCCCAGGACCAGCAGGCAGGTGAACAGGGCCTCTGGCATGACATAATGCTCGAAGATCAACAGAGGGCCGGCCAGGGAGGTGAGCAGGCCGGCAGCGAAGCCGACCGCTCGGCCGAACGTGAGTAGGCCCATCAGGTACGTGCCGACCGCGGTCGCCAGGCCCAGAACGTGCTGCACCGCTGCGAGCGGCACAAGGTCGTCGCCAAAGATCCCGAGCACAGCGGCAACAAACCATGGATAGGCAGGCGTGCGTCGAAGTTCGAGGTCGAAATCCAGGCCGTGGGCGAGATCCCAGGCCGGCACGAAGTAGCTTGCGCTGTCCTTCATGATGAACACCGGCGCGCCGAACAGGATAACGGCGCGGGCCCCGGTGCCGAACAGCAGGATTAGGGCGATCGGCAGGATGTCCGGCGTTCGCGCGAGCCGCTCCGCTATAGGCGACGCAGCCCGACGGGCCGGACGCGGCGGGGACTGGCAGTCTGTTGACTTGGACATGGGGGTCCGCGACGACCATACCAGAGACGCTGAAACAGGAACAACTCCGCCGCATTGCGCCCCGGGGAGGCCGTGTCTCGGCGGAAATCGCTCCGGTATAATTCCGCCGCCGATGAGAGGGCTGACGCGCGCGCTGGTCGTGGGAATGGTCCTGGCTGCCGTCGCAGGCTGTCGACCATCGACCCAGGCAGTAGTGCCCACAACATCAGCCACTCCGGAGTCGAAGGCGAACTCCTCCGCCGCGCTCGCCACCGCCGCGCGCCCGCCGGTGGTCGAGCCCCGCTCCTATCTTGAAGGGGTGATGCTGCCGGTCAGCCTGACATTCGCGCCCGACGGGCGGCTATTCTTCGCCGAAGTCAATAGCGGTCGGATTCGAATAGCGGACCAGGGGGCTCTCAGGCCTGAGCCGTTTGCCACCCTCCAGGTAGCGGAGGGCCGCGAGCACGGGCTGCTTGGGATCACCCTTGACCCGCGTTTCACCGACAATGGGTACGTGTACGCCTACTACACCGTGCCCAAGAAGAACGGGAAGCCAGACTTCAATAGAGTGGTTCGGTTCACCGAGCAGGACGGTGTTGGCAGCGATCTCCAGGTCCTGTTCGACAAGATTCCGGCTGACTCCAAGGGATCCCATAACGGGGGGCGGCTGCGTTTCGGACCGGATGGGAAGCTGTACGTGTCGACGGGCACTCCGGGTGACGAGGGCGGGCGGGCGCAGGAGATGACCGTCCTGGAGGGTAAGATCCTTCGGCTCAATGCCGATGGATCCATCCCGGCGGACAACCCGTCGCCTGGATCCCCGGTCTACGCGCGCGGACTTCGGAATCCGTACGGCATGGACTTCCATCCGCGGACAGGCCAGTTGTACTCGGTCGACAACGGACCGAAAGGCTATGACGAACTGAACGTCATCCACCCGGGCGGCAACTACGGAACTCCGCTGGTTGTTGGCGCGCCGGGTGACCCCCGTTTTGTCGATCCGATGTGGACGTCCGGCGCCGAGCGGCTCGGCCTTTCCGGCCTGGCGTTCTACAGCGGCCAGCAACTGCCGGAGTACCGGGGCGACATGTTCTTCTGTCTCTGGAATGCCGGGTTGCTGCGCCGCGTCCGTCTTGGCGCCCCTGAGCAGGACCGGATTGAGGAGATGGAAGATCTCGCGGCTGACTGCCGGCTCGACGTGGCGGAAGGACTGGATGGCGCGCTCTACGTCGCGGGCATCAATCGAATCCAACGCATCGGCCGGTGACGCGAGACCCGCCCGTGGGACCTAGTGGTAGATATATGAAGCATTATCTCTACCACTCCTCTTCGCGAGACTCCGCGCGCTCCTTCCCGGCGCTGCTGGATGCTGAGCGTCTCTTCCTCGACAGTCTGGCCGGTCGTTCGCCACGCACCACGTCGACCTACCGCTCCGGGCTTGGGCGCTTCCGCGAATTCCTGCAAGCTCGTGGCATCGATCCCCTGGCCGTGACGACCGACCGGTTCGGTCCAGACGAGCTCGAGCGTTTTTACACCTGGTTGGTGCGTGCCTACGGCCGTGACGATCGCTTCACCGTGGTCACCTACGTCGCTGGTGTGCGCGCCTTTTTTCGCTTTCTTGCCCGCCGGCGCCTGCTGCCCGAGACGGTCTCGTTTGAAGAGCTGCGCGACAACCTGCGTGAGGTACTCGGGCGTGTCCCTTACAAGACGCCACGTATTGACGATCGGCTAGCCCTGATCGTCACCTACGTGGATGGGCTGGAGCTGCCGCCCGCGCACGGACCGGGCCAGGCCCGACTGGAGCTGCTGCGAGACCGAGCGATGATCCGCACGCTCTTCGCGACTGGCATGCGCCGGGAGGAGGTCGCCTCGCTTGACCGAGCCGACCTCCAGGATGGCCGGGCGCGCCAGGCGATCGTGACCGGCAAGGGCCACAAGGAGCGGCTCGTGTTTTTCGACGACACCGCGCTCAGGGCAATCCGCGATTATGTCGAGGCCCGCGGCGACACGTACAGTCCCCTATTCCTGCGCCATGACAAGGGCCGCGGCAGACCCGGCGCGGGCGGCCGGCACTTCCGCCTCTCTGCACAGTCGGTCTGGGGCGTGGTCAAGAAGTACGCGGCCGCTGTCGGCGTCCCGGCCAGCACGCATGATTTCCGGCACGCAAAGGCGAGCGTCATGCTCAATCGCGGCGCCAAGCTCTCCGAAGTCCAGGATATCCTCGGGCACGCATCCCCCGAGACAACGAAGCGGATCTACGCCCATTATGAAGTGTCACACCTGCGCGACGTCTTCGATCGATTCAGCGCTTCCGCCGAGGAACTGGTTGAGGCGCTCGAGGAGCCACCGCCTGCGCCGCTGGCCTAGATAAGCCCGAGTATCACTGGCCCACCGTCCGGACGCGCCGCTAGAATCCAGGAAAGGAGGACAGCCGTGTCCCCGGCCCAACGTCGCGCCGCCTTCCGCCACGTGGCGCTATCAAGCGTCATCGCCGTGCTCGCATTCGGGGCGGCGTTCATCAGCGGCTACCTCTTTGGTCGAGCGGACGACGGCCCTAACAAGAGCCCGATCGCGGCGCTGGTTGCCCCGCTGGACCGGCTCGCGCCTTCGCCGATCCGCGCCAACAGCGCCGACGACGTGCTTTCCGACGACGAGCAGCAGCGGATGGGGGTGTTCTGGGAGACCTGGGGCACCCTGGAGCGCGAGTTCTACAACCGCGACGGCATCGATCGTCAGAAGATGATCTATGGCGCGACCAAGGGCATGGTGGACGCTGTAGGCGACCCGCACACGGTGTATCAGACCCCCAGCAGCCGTGAGATCAGCGACGCGGACCTGCGCGGCCACTTCGACGGAATTGGCATCCACGTCGACATGCGGGACGGCAAGCTCACCGTCGTGGCGCCGATTGAGGGGTCACCCGCCGATGCGGCCGGGCTGCGGCCCGGCGACGTGGTCACGCATGCCGATGGCCAGCCGCTGGCTGGAAAGACGCTGAACGACACCGTCCTACTGATCCGCGGTCCGCGCGGGACCGTCGTCAGTCTCACCGTCTCGCGTGTCGCGGTACCTGAGCCGCTCACGTTCGCCGTCACCCGAGCCGAGATCCGCATCGAATCCGTGAAGACGCGGATGCTCGATGAGGGCGTCGGGTACGTGCGCATCAGCAGCTTCGGCAGCAACACTGGCGGTGAAGCGGCACGGTTAGTCAAGGAGCTGCTCGAACGGGAACCGCGCGGGCTGGTGATCGACCTGCGGTCGAACCCCGGCGGCTACCTGCACGCGGCCGTCGAAGTAGCCAACCAGTTCATCGATGGTGGAGTGGTCCTCTACCAGGCCAGCGGCAACGGTGATCGCCAAACCTACCGCTCCGAGCGCGGCGGCGTGGCTACCGACGCGCGCCTGGTAGTTCTTGTCAACAAGGGCACTGCGAGTGCCTCGGAGATCCTTGCAGCGGCGTTGCGTGACAACGGGCGCGCGGTACTCATGGGCGAGCAGACATTCGGCAAGGGGACGGTCCAGAACGTCCACCAGCTCAGCGACGGCTCCGGCTTGAGGGTGACCACGGCCCAGTGGCTGACGCCGATGGAGCGGCCGATTCAGGGTGTTGGAATTGCCCCGGATATTGTCGTTGTCAGCCCGATCGACCCGACTAGCACCACCGACCCGGTGCTGGAGGCCGCGGTCAAGCACCTGCTGGGCGGGTCTTGATGGCGCCGAAGGCCGCGACCCCGACGACGTCGCCCGCGGCGGCGGCGTCGACCTCGTCGAACGAGCGCCCTGCCGAGAGAATCCTGGTCGCAAATCGCAAGGCGTACCACGACTACCACATTCTGGAGTCGATCGAGGCTGGAATTGCCCTCACCGGCACCGAGATCAAGTCTATCCGAGCCGGGCGCGCCAATCTCAAGGATGGTTATGCGCGAGTGCAGGGCGGCGAAGCGTGGCTGTATAATGTGCACATCTCCCCGTACGATCAGGGCAACCGCTACAATCACGAGCCGCTGCGCCCGCGGAAGTTGTTGCTCCATCGTTGGGAGATTGGTAGGCTCGGTGGCAAGAGCGGCGAGCAGGGGCTGACTCTCGTACCGTTGCGCATCTACGAGCGCAAGGGCCATGCGAAAGTCGAGCTTGCGGTCGCCCGAGGCAAGCGGCAGTATGACAAGCGGGAGGCGATCGCCGAACGCGATGCTCGCCGAGAGATGGACCGAGCAATCAAGGACTCGGCCATCCAACGGGGACGCTAGGTTTCGACAGGGGAGGAGGTTAGGAGAACGCAGGCCGAGGCGCCACCGCCCTCGCTAATCAGGTGGCACGCCAGTAACTGGCACTCCTTCTTACGCTCTGGCCGCTTAATACCGGCCAGCGTCCTCCTGGCCTCACCCCGATGGGTCGGTAACGGGCGTCACTAAAGTCGGGGCGCTGCGCGCCCGATAGCCTGGTAGGGCGCGCCTAAGACTAACGGGCTGGCAACGCGGCACCCGGTCGGCAGGGGAACGCGGAGCGAGATTCAAACAGCCGACTATGCCTGTAGTATGTCTCCAACTGAATTGCCTTGGACGGGGAGTTCGATTCTCCCCCGTCTCCACCAAAGCAGGAGCCCCGCCGGAACGGCGGGGCTCCGTGCATGAATGATACGTGCCGCGGTTTGGCCAATTCGAGCGAGCCGAGGCCCCACCGTCGACCGGGTCGCTTCCAATGTCACGTGGTACGTCCAAACTCGCGGGCCAGCTGGGTGTGGCTGAGCAGGAGCGCGGTTGGGCGTCCATGAGAGCAGGCCTGGCAGATATCGGCCTCGCCGAGCTGTTGGAGCAGCGCCGTCATCTCGCTTTCTGCCAGCCGATCTCCTGCCCTGACCGCGTTGTGGCAGGCGTAGAGGATCGCGAGCCGCTCGCGCCAGTCATCCGGCGGGCTCTCCTCGGAGATGGCCGCGATCACAGACCTCAGCACCGCGAGCGCATCGCGGCCCGCGAGCTCCCCGGGTACCGATCGGACGAGTATCTCGGCCTCGCCAAACGGATCCGCAACGTACCCGATTGAGTGGAGCTCGTCCAGCCGATGGCGGATCACGGCGGCCTCGTTTGGCGCCAGCTCCAGGATTGCGGGTTCCAGCAGTGGCTGGCGTTCCACGCGATCTCCGCGCGACTGGCACAGCCTTTCGTAGAGCACTCGCTCGTGCGCCGCGTGCTGATCCACCAGGTACACGCCGTTGGCGCCCTCGGCGATGATGTACGTTCCGCCGGCCTGCCCGAGGACGCGGAGACCGCGACTCCAACCTCCCTCCGCCAATTCGGCACTGGTGTCGATCGGAGTGGGAAGGTCAAACGACGCCGGGCCCGCCACGCTCCCCAGCGTCCTTCGAATCGCCCGCTGGATCGCTGCGAATACCGCCCGCTCCCGTAGCAATCGCACTTCGGTCTTGCGAGGATGAACGTTGACGTCGACGTCGCCCGGTGGCAGACGCAGATCAAGCACCACGACCGGGTGCCGTCCCACCGGGACGAGGGTGCGATACGCCTCGTCAATGGCGTAGCCGAGGCTGCGATGCTGCACCCAGCGCCGGTTTACCAGCAGCGTGATGCCTGATCGGGTAGGCAGCGTCGCGTTGCCGCCGCTCAGGCAGCCCTGTACGACCACACCTTCGTCAGACTCGTCCTGGTCGATCCGCAACATGCTCCGACCAATCCCACGCCCGTAGACCGCCGCGACAGCCTCGAGCATGTCGCCGGCTCCCGCCGTCTCGAGCAGGTTCCGGCCGTCCGAGGTGAGTCTGAGAGCGATCTCCGGAAATGCCAGCGCAAGCTGCGAGAGGATGGCGGCGATCTGTCCCGCTTCGCTGCCGCGTGTCCGCAGAAACTTGCGGCGGGCGGGCAACTCAGCAAAAAGTTCCCGAACCTCGATGGTAGTACCTGTGCCGCGCGCGGCCGGCTCGGGTGCGCTGGGGCGGCCGCCGCGCAGCTGCAAGCACCATCCGTGCGGCTCGCCTGGTGTGCGGGTCACGCAGTCGACGTCGGCAACGGCGGCAACACTTGGCAGCGCCTCGCCACGGAACCCAAGCGTCTGGATCGATTCCAAATCCTGGTCAGTACCGAGCTTGCTCGTGGCGTGACGCTCGAACGCGAGCGCCAGTTCGCCCGGCGCAATGCCGCCGCCGTCATCGCTCACGCGGATAAGGCTGATGCCGCCGCCCTCGATCTCAACGCTGATCCGCCGCGCGCCCGCGTCGATCGCGTTCTCGACCAGCTCCTTGACCACCGACGACGGCCGCTCGACGACTTCGCCAGCCCCGATCCGCGTGGCGACTGTAGCGGGAAGACGGCGAATCGCCACCTTAGGCCCTCGCTCGCAGCCTGGCAAGATCGGCCAGCGAGGTCAATTCGCTCAACGCCTCCAGCGGCGTCATACGCATCGGGTCCAGATCAGCGAGTCGACGCAGCACGGGATGGTCCTCAACGTCAATCGCCGCGGGCACAGGTGTCGCCGGATTCGCCGTCTCGAACGCCGCGCCTCGTTGCTCGAGCTCCCGAAGAATCGAAGTCGCCCGTCGCGTCACCGACTCGGGCAGGCCAGCCAACCGGGCGACGTAGACGCCGTAGCTTCGGTCCGCGGCACCCGGGACGATCTGGTGCAGGAAGACCACTCGACCGCCTCGCTCCAGCACGTCCATGCGCACACTCCGCGCCCGTGGCAGCGTCTTCTCCAGCTCGGCGAGCTCATGGTAGTGCGTGGCGAACACAGTCTTGCAGCCCAGGCGCGGACTGTCGTGGATGTGCTCGACGACCGCGCGTGCAACTGCGATCCCGTCGAACGTGCTCGTGCCACGGCCGATCTCATCCAGGATGAGCAGGCTGCGCGATGTCGCGCTTCGCAAGATGTTGGCCGTCTCGATCATCTCGATCATGAAGGTGCTACGGTGCGCCGCCAGGTCGTCGTGAGCGCCGACGCGGGCGAACACTCGATCCACCAGCCCAAGCTGTGCCCTCGCGGCCGGCACGAAGCTGCCAATCTGGGCCAGCAGCACCACGAGCGCAACCTGGCGCAGGTAGGTCGACTTCCCGGCCATGTTCGGGCCAGTCAGAATGGCGATCTGACCATGCTCGTCACCGAGCCGCGCGTCATTGGGGACGAAGCCGCCGGCGGCGAGAGAGCGCTCGACAACCGGATGGCGGGCCTCGATGAGTTCCAGTTGATCGCCCTCGGCAAGCGTCGGTCGACAGTAGCGATGGCGCACCGCGACGCTCGCCAGCCCGACCACGACGTCCAGGCGAGCTACCGCGCGCGCGCATTCGCGGAGAGCGCCGGCTTGTCCGGCAATGACGTCCACCAGTTCATCGAACAACCGACGCTCGATCCGGCCAAGCTCCTCCTGGGCGCTGCGCACCCGAAGCTCGTAGTCCTGCAGCCGCGGCATGACGAACCGTTCGACACTGGTGAGCGTCTGCCTCCGTGAATACCCAAGCGCTTGTAGATGATCGCCGATAGTCGCCGTGGCGGTCGCCTCTCGCTGGTAGTAGTCGGTCGGCCGCGCGAGAGTCTGCTTGCTGGCTTCCAGGTAGTAGCCGAAGACGCGGTTGTAGCCGACGCGCAACCCCCCGACGCCCGTCCGCTCGCGCTCAGTCCGTTCCAGCTCGGCTATCCAGCCGCGAGCGTCTCCAGACAGTGACCGCAGTTGGTCTAACGCGCCGGAACATCCAGCGCGGATGACACCCTCACCGAACGTGGCCGGTGGCGGGTCAGTCAGACGATCTCCGACTTGTTGAACCAGTGGCGCAAAGCCACGCAGCCCGCGCCGGATCTCGGTCAGGAATGCTCCCGTAGCCACGCCCATCATCTCCCGCAGCGGAGGGATGACAGCGAGTCCGCTGGCGAGCGCCAGGGCCTCTCGCGGCGACAGCATCCGTTGGGCGGCTCGCACCGACAATCGTTCCAGGTCAGGCAGGCTGGCCAGCGCGTCGGAGAGCAGGTCGCGCCGGCTCGCATCGCCCACGAGCCAGTCGACGGCATCCAGGCGTGCCTCGATCCGCTCGGCGTCAAGGAGCGGGCTCGAGACCCAACGCCGCAGCGTCCGAGCGCCCATCGGCGTGCGGGTCTCGTCGACCACCTCGAGCAACGTGCCCTGCCGTCCGCCGGTCCGAGGGTTTTCTGTCAGCTCGAGGCTGCGCCGCGTCGCGGCGTCGAGCACCATCGCCCCGTGGATGTCGTAGATGGAGAGTCGATCGAGCAACGACAGCGCCGCCGGCACGGTGTGCTCGACGTACTCGAGTAGTGCGCCCGTAGCACGGGCGGCCCTCGGCCGATCGTCCAATCCAAGGCCCCCTAGCGTGCTCGTGCCAAATTGGCCCTTCAGGCGATCCAGCGCGCGGTGGGACGCGAACGACGCGGCCGATCTGAGCGTTGGCCGCGCGCCCGGCGGCAAGATCTCCTCGATCGCGTTCCCGGCGAGCTCGTCCGAGATCAGGCATTCTGAGGGGCCCAGGCGGATCATTTCGGCGGCGAGCAGCGGTTCCCACCCTCGCCCGACGACCTCGGTCACGGCGAGCTCGCCAGTGCTGACGTCGACGTGGGCCAGCCCGGCGCCCTGGTTATCGAACACCAGGGCCGCAAGGTAGTTGTTCGCTCGCGGCGGGAGTAATTCGTCTTCGACGACGGTCCCCGGCGTCATGACGCGTACAACTTCGCGCCGCACTAGGCCGCGGGCGGGCGCCTCGCCAATCTGTTCGCACAGCGCGACGCGGTGGCCGCGCTCGAGGAGCCGCGCGATGTGCCCTGCTGCTGCCTGGCAGGGAACACCCGCCATTGGAACCCGCTCGCCCCGTCCGATGTCGCGGCTGGTCAGCGCGATGTCCAGCGCCGCGGCCGTGACATGGGCGTCTTCGTCGAACGTCTCGAAGAAGTCGCCCAGCCGGAAGAACAGGATTGCGTCCGGGTGGGCCGCCTTGATCTCGAGGTACTGCCGGCGGATTGGCGTGGACGGTAGCTGGTCGCCGCCGATGAACGTGAGCTGGTTGGCATCTCCTGGGGGCACGGCGCGATCCCGCCCTAGAAACCGTCTGACAAGTGCCCGGGACCGCGTTTCCGCGAGTTATGTCCTGCAGCCGCTCTTGGGGAGCGAGCGTTCTGGAGCATTCGCATTTCGGCCATTGTTGCCCCTTCTCAGTCGGTTTTTAGGCCGGGCCCGAAGCGGAGCGCGCCGAGTATAGCACAGCACCGGACGCCCCCCGCGGGCCGGAATCGCGTCAGCGGCGGGCGGCTCGGTGAACAACGGCCCGCGACGGCCGGTCGGGTCGAATTAGGTAATCGACCCGCTGCCCGGCGACCGAGCGTGTGTGTTGCACGCGGTCCAGCGCGTCGATATACTCTTTGGCGTCGGTGAACCAAGCCGCCGTGGCCCGTTCGTCTAGCGGCCTAGGACACCGCCCTCTCAAGGCGGAGATCACCGGTTCGAATCCGGTACGGGCTACCACTTCGGGTTGGGGATCTCCCCAACCCGTTTGTTGTTTTCTGGGTCGCAGCCAGGTAGCCTGGTTCAGGGAGGGTCCAGATGCCGCAGCTCGGTCCGTTCGAGCTCATCCTCATCCTGGTCATCTTTCTGATCTTTTTCGGGGCTGGCAAGCTCGGCGACCTGGGCGGCGCCGTGCGCCGCGGGATCAAGGAGTTCAAGCAGAACGCCTCGCTGCGCGGACCTGAAGCAGACAAGTCCCGTGACCCCCGCGGTTGACGCTGACCGCAGATCCAATCCGGGACGGTCTCGACGCGCAGCGACTCCCGACATGCCCCTCGGGACGGGTGGGAGCACGCGGAGCGGAGCGCCACTCAGATGACGAGCGTGACCGGGATCATCCTGGCCGGCGGCAAGGCGTCGCGGCTCGGCGGGATGAATAAGGCGCTCCTGGAGATTGGCGGGGTAAGCACGCTCGACCGGGTGCGAGCAGCACTGGCCGGGCTCGTGTCCGAGACGATCGTTGTTGTCAACGACGACGCGCTGGCCACCACGTCCAACGTGCGCTTGCTGCGCGATCCCGAGCCGCATGGTGGTGTGCTCCCGGCGCTGTTGGCGGCGCTCGATGAAGCCCCGACCCCGCTTGCAGCACTCGTCGCGTGCGACATGCCATTTCTCAGCCCGACCCTCCTGCGCCACCTGGTGCTGCGGGCCGCCGACAGCGATGTGGTTATCCCCGACGTTGGCGGCCAGCTACAGCCGATGCACGCCATCTACCGGCGCGGGCCGTGTCGAACCGCGATCGCAGCCGGCCTGGCGCGGGGCGATCGGCGGATGATTTCCTTCCTGGACGATGTGCGGGTACGTCGTGTCCCCGAAGTCGAGCTGCGGCAGATTGATCCTGAGCTCCGATCATGTTTCAACATCAACACACCCGACGATCTAGCCGAGGCGCGACGGATCGCGAGCGTGGACGCCGGGGATTCGGAGCCGCCGTAGACTCGCGCCGACCACGCCCCAATCACTCCGTAGGACTCACGGGCGAGACGTGCGTCGGGCGGGTCACGCCGCCCGGCCACTTCGGGCCGTTGCCGCCCGTTTTGGGGCCGTGTTAGGATTTGCTTCGAGAGTCGCTCCTGGCGCCGTCCGTCTGGCACACACAGTCGTTACGTGCCAGTCTCCTTTGCGGGGGCCAGTCTTAGAGGACAAACCCCCTGTGTACGAGCCAGTCCCGAGCAATGTCGACTTCCCCGAGCTAGAGCGGAGCATCCTCCGCTTGTGGGACGAGACGAGGGCGTTCCCCAAGCTCGTCGAGCGCAACGCGAACGGCCCGCGCTGGTCCTTTGTCGACGGCCCAATCACGGCCAACAACCCGATGGGCGTCCACCATGCCTGGGGCCGAACCTACAAGGACCTGTATCAGCGGTATTACGCAATGCAGGGCTACGCTCAGCGTTTCCAGAACGGCTTCGACTGCCAGGGATTGTGGGTCGAGGTCGAAGTGGAGAAGGAACTCGGATTCAACTCCAAGCGCGAGATCGAGGCGTACGGTCTGGACCGCTTCTCTGAGCGCTGCAAGGAGCGCGTCCTTCGGTATTCCGAGGTGATTACCCAGCAGTCGATTCGCCTCGGCCAGTGGATGCACTGGGGCAGCTCCTACTACACCCACACTGACGACAACATCGAGCACATCTGGCACTTTCTCAAGGCGTGCTTCGATCAGGGCTGGCTGCATCAGGGGTCGCGATCGATGCCATGGTGCATCCGGTGCGGCACCGGGTTGTCGCAACACGAGCTGGTCGGAACAGACTCGTACCGCGACCTGACCCACACGTCGGTGTACGTTGCCTTGCCAATCGTCGGCCGCGACAACGAACACTTCCTGGTCTGGACGACGACACCCTGGACTCTGCCGGCCAACGTCGCGCTGGCCGTTCACCCCGAGCTCGAGTACGTCAAAGCGCGGCAAGGCGGCCAGTTGTACTATCTCTCGGCGCGGGCGACAGGTTCCTTGGAGGGCGCCTTCGAGGAGGTCGGACGCCTTGGTGGCTCCGAGCTAGTAGGTTGGGCATACCGTGGTCCCTTCGACGATCTGGACGTCGCCCACGGGATCGAGCACCGCGTCATCGGCTGGGAAGACGTCGGCGAGGAGGAGGGCACCGGGGTGGTGCACATAGCCCCGGGCTGTGGCGCGGAGGACTTCGAGCTTTCACGAGTTCACGGGCTACCCGTCATCCAGCCACTCAACGAATCGGGTGACTACGGCCCGGGATTCGGCGACTTGAGCGGACGAAACGTGCGGGAGACAAACCCGCTGATCCTCGCCCGCCTGGGGCATACGGGCGTCCTCTACCGGACCCAGGAGTACACGCATCGGTACCCGACCTGCTGGCGTTGCGGCGAAGAGCTGGTCTTTCGGCTGGCCGACGAGTGGTACATCAAGGCCGACGACATCCGACCCCGGATGAAGGCGGCCGCGGCGACGGTCCGATGGGTGCCCGCGTCGGCTGGCAAGCGGATGGACGATTGGCTGAACAACATGGGCGACTGGAACATCAGTCGCAAGCGGTACTGGGGCCTGCCGCTTCCGTTTTACCCGTGTCAATGCGGCGAGCTGACGGTCATCGGCACGGTGGCCGAGCTCCGCGACCGAGCCGTCTCCGGGTTGGAGAACCTCAAGGAGCTGCATCGGCCCTGGATTGACGACGTGAAGATCCGCTGCCCCGCGTGCGAGGGTGAAGTGACCCGGGTCACCGAAGTGGGTGACGCCTGGCTCGACGCGGGGATCGTGCCGTTTTCTACCCTGGACTATCTGGTCGGTCGGTCCTACTGGGAGGCGTGGTTCCCGGCTGACTTCATCACCGAGATGCGCGAGCAGATTCGGCTCTGGTTCTACAGCATGCTCTTCATGAGCGTAACGTTGCAGGACCGTGCGCCATACAAGAGCGTGCTCGCCTTCGAGAAGCTCATGGACGAGCACGGGAACCCGATGCACAAGAGCCTCGGCAACGCCATCTGGTTTGACGAGGCGGCCGAGCGGATGGGCGCTGACGTGATGCGCTGGCTGTACTGCGGCCAGAACGTTCAGGCAAACCTCAATTTTGGCTATGGCCCCGCCGAGGACGTCAGACGTAAGTTACTTGTCCTCTGGAACGTCTACAGCTTCTTTGTGACCTACGCTCGCATCGATCGGTTCAACCCGGCAGACATCCGCACGCCCGCGTGCGAACGCACCTTGCTCGATCGCTGGATCATCTCGCGCCTCCACGGTCTCATCAAGACCACCCGTTCCGGCCTCGATGCCATCGACGCGACCGGTCCGATCCGCGCAGCTGAACGGTTCATCGACGACCTCTCGACGTGGTACGTGCGGCGGAGTCGACGCCGGTTTTGGAAGTCGGCCGACGATGCCGACAAGCGCGCCGCGCAGGCGACCTTGTACGAGGTGCTGACGACGCTGGCCGCGACGCTCGCGCCGTTTGTTCCGTTCCTCTCGGAAGCCATGTACCAAAACCTGGTCCGCGTCATGGACGACTCAGCAGCCGAAAGCGTCCACCACACCCGCTATCCGGAGCCCGATCCGGCGCTGATCGACGAGGAGCTGGATCAGCAGGTGGAGCTAGCGCGCCGACTAGTGGGCCTCGGACGGGCGGCGCGTGAGCAGGCTGGTGTGCGGATCCGGCAACCGCTTGCGCTGGCGCGTGTGGGTGCACCCGTCGGCGCACCCACGCTGCCGGACGATCTTCGAGACGAGATCGCGCGTGAGCTGAACGTCGACCGTCTGGAGATGGGCGGCGCGGTAGGCGACGCGGTCAGCCGAGTGGTCCGCCCCAAGTCGACGGTGCTCGGGCCGCGACTCGGCCCGCGCTTCCCTGGCGTGCTCAAGGCGCTGCGCGATGGCGAGTTTAGCATCGAGGCGGACGGCTCCGTCGTTGCGGACGGTGAGATACTCGCGCCGGCCGAAGTTCAGGTCAGCACCCAGAGCCGCCCAGGGTACGCGGCGGCCGAAGCGGACGGTTACACGCTGGTGCTTGACGCACGCCTGACACCTCAGCTTGTGTCGGCAGGTCGCGCGCGCGAAGTTGTCCATCGAATCCAGACCATGCGCAAGGATGCCGGGCTTCAGGTAGAAGATCGTATCCTCGTGCGGTTCGAGGCCCCGGGCGACCTCGAATCCGTCTTGCGCGAGCACCTGGACTACGTCAAGTCGGAGACGCTAGCCGTCGCCGTCGAGACGCGGGACGGGCGCGAGGGTCATCACTGGTCGGGTCAGATCGACGGCGAGTCGCTGGAGCTTTGGATCGTCCGCGCCGAAGGCACTCGTTGATCCGTGATCGGTCAGCCAACTCTCAAGTCATCCCGGCCCGCCCGACGGGCTGCGCTGGTCTCGCCCAAGAGTTTGCTGTTCGTAGCGACAACGGTGGCGATTATCCTGGGCGATCGCTGGACCAAGGAGCTCGCGGTCCGGTACCTCTTGGACTCGGGGGCGCGATCGGTGCAGGTGGTAGAGGGGTACCTTCGATTCTCATATGTCGAGAACCGAGGCGCGGCCTTCGGACTCTTTCAGGAGCAAACGACGTTCTTCATCGTCGTCGGCCTCATTGTCATAGGGGTGATCCTCGCCAGCTATCGGTACATGCCCGAACCGAGCTGGTTGCTCAACTTGTGCCTCGGGCTGCAGATGGGCGGCGCCATTGGCAATCTGATCGACCGAATCCGTGTGGGCTACGTGGTTGACTTCATCGAGCTCACCTACAAGGACGTGACGATCTGGCCGGTGTTCAACATAGCCGACTCCGCGATCTGCGTCGGCGTGGCTGGGTTGGCTCTGAGCGTGCTCTTCCCACCTCGTCAGAGAGACGACGAGCGCCGTGCCTGAGCGCACCCGGGTGCGCCCCCAACGGTTTGAACGTGCTGGTGGCGCTGAACAGATTGTCGTCCCGCCGTATGCTCATCACGAGCGGCTTGACGCCTTTCTCACGCGGCACGTCGGCCAGCGGTCTCGCTCCGAGTGGCAGCGGATGATTGCTGTCGGTGTCGTCACCGTGAACGGCCTAAGACGGAAGCCAAGCGACCGAGTTGCCCCGGGGCAGCGGGTGACGATCATGCCGGTTCGTTCCCACGTCCAGCTCCGTCCGGCTGCGGACATCCCACTTGTCGTCGTCTACGAAGATCCGGCGATGATCGTCCTAGACAAGCCGGCTGGGCTCGTCGTCCATCCATCGCCCGGTCACCAGCAGGACACACTGGTCAACGCGCTCCTGGCCCGGTTTCCCGAGCTACAGGACCCGACTGGTCAGCAGCGGCCCGGCATCGTACACCGCCTCGACAAAGACACCTCCGGGCTGCTGGTCATCGGGCGCACGGCGCGGGCCATGGCCCATTTGCAGCAGCAGTTTCGACAGCGCCAGGCGGTGAAGCGCTACGTTCTTCTCGTCGGGGGTGACGTGCCGGACGAGGAGGCAGCGATCGAGGCCCCGATTGGGCGGGATCTGCGCGATCGTACGCGCATGGCCGCCCGACTCGGCGGCCGAGACTCTCGGACTACCTTCACAATCTTGGAGCGGTTTCGGCGTTTCACGCTCGTCGAGGCGACGCTCGAGAGCGGTCGCACCCACCAGTTGCGTGTGCACTTCCAATTCATCGGCCATCCGGTGGCCGGCGATGCCACCTACGGCAACGGACATGCGCCGATCGGCCTCCGGCGTCAGTTCGTTCACGCGGGCTACCTGAGCATTCGATCGCCGCACGACGGCGAGATCCGCGAGCACATCGCCCCTCTTCCGCCCGACCTGGCGGGGCCCTTGGAACGTTTACGGACCGCGGCGACGCCGCCGACTAGGTCAGTCGTCGCCCCCGATGCCTGAGCCACGCGCACAGCGAATCGAGCCAGCCCAGGAGGTGAGGCTCCGGATTGCGCCGTCGCCGACCGGCGACCCGCACGTCGGGACTGGTTACGTTGCGTTGTTCAATCGTGCGTTTGCCCTTCGGCACGGCGGCCGCTTCATCTTGCGCCTGGAGGACACCGATCGTGCGCGGTACGTTGCGCACGCCGAGCAGCTGATCTTCGATTCGCTGCACTGGCTTGGACTAGATTGGGACGAAGGACCGGACGTCGGAGGGCCGTGCGAACCGTACCGCCAGTCGGAGCGACTGGGGATCTACCGCGAGCATGCTGAACTGCTGATCACCGCAGGGCACGCCTATCGCTGCTGGTGCACGGCGCAGCGGCTGGCACTTGTTCGCAAAGAGATGGAGTCGCGCAAGGAGCCACCAAAGTACGACCGCCTGTGTCTGGGCAAGACGCGGGAGGAGCGGCAGGCTCTTGGCGACGCGGGCCCGGAGCCGGTCGTCCGCATGCGGGTACCCGACGAAGGCTCGACCGGCTTCTCCGACCTCATCCGCGGCGGGATCGAGTTCGAGAACCGACTGCTAGACGACCAGGTCATTCTGAAGTCGGACGGATTTCCGACCTACCACCTGGCCGTCGTCGTCGACGACCATCATATGCGCATCTCGCACGTGGTCCGCGGCGAGGAGTGGATCTCCAGCACACCGAAGCACATCCTCCTTTATCAATGGTTCGGCTGGCCCCTGCCCGAGTTCGCCCACTTCCCATTGCTCCGCAACGAGAATCGGAGCAAGGTGTCGAAGCGGAAGAACCCGTGGTCGACGCTCGTCTGGTTCCGCGACAACGGATATCTTCCCGAGGCACTGCTGAACTTTCTCGCCCTGCTCGGCTGGTCGATGCCCGACGGCCGCGAGATCTTCGGGTTCCAGGACCTTGTGGATCAAGTGGATTTTGCGCGCGTGAGCACGAGTGGGCCGATTTTCGACCTGAACAAGTTGGACTGGCTCAACGGGCACTACATCCGCGAGTTGTCGCGTGCCGACCTCGTGGAGCGAATCCGACCGTTCCTACTCCGCGCTGGGATGGCGGCGGACGATGCGTACCTGCTTCGGATGGTTCCGCTGGTCCATGAGCGCATCAAGCGTCTGGCTGAGGCGCCAGAGCTGCTCGGATTTTTCTTCCAGGATGCGGGAACCTACGATTCGTCTCTTCTACTGCCCAAGGGGCTAGATCTTGCCAGTTCGCGCAACCTTCTCGCGACTTCGATGGGGATAGTCCAGGATTTGAGCCCATTTGCCCACTCTGCGCTGGAGGCGGCATTCCGAGCCCTGGCACAACAGCAAGGTGTCAAGACCGGCCAGCTCTTCATGCTGCTGCGGATTGCCTGCACCTTCAGCACCGTTTCGCCTCCGCTCTTCGAGACGATGGAGGTGCTGGGACGCGAGCGGGTGCTCACCCGACTCGATGCGGCCGAGAGGCGGCTCGTCGACCACGCGACGCCCCGCTAGCTAGGCGCTGAACGGCTGGCCAGCCTAGGCTGCTGGCCAGCGATACGGCCATGCTTGAAGTCTGCCGCGTTGTCCCGCCCGGCGCCGCCCCGCTATACTCAGACGGTCCTTGCCGGATGGGGTAATGGTAGCCCGGGTGACTCTGAATCACCTAGTCTAGGTTCGAGTCCTAGTCCGGCAGCCAGGCGCTACCAGATACGCAATGCCCTTCGGAGCGCTCCCGAAGGGCTCTTGGATGCGGTCTAGCAACTGACGTCGCTTAGCATGGTGCTCCTGGACTGCAGACGGTCTGCGGGCGAGGCCGAGTGGTACGGCGGCCGTTGCGCCAGACGCTCGCCAAGGCGGGGCAGCCACGCCCTGGAGGCACTTCGGAGAAACGTGAGCAGTGGATCCGGATGGGCCTGCAGGTCAAATCGGGCCACGGCGGGTTGAAAACCAACGTCCCAGAGATTAGGCCGGGCAAGAAGTAGGCGGGGCAAGACCGCGATCTCGCAGTGCCAAGACGGGTAATCTACACCACGGAAGTGTATTGGGAAGCGGCAACCCTGCTGCGGAGGGCTACCCTACGCCCCGGATCGTGGAACATTCGCGTGCCAGACGAATCGCGTATCGAAGATCCGGTAGTCGCGCGACCATCGAGCGCGCGCCGTCAGGCGCAGGTTCTCCAGATGGCGCTCGTAGGAACCAGGTTCCCGATCGCGTCATCGAGAGCACGTACGCGACGCGGTAGTCGACCAGGAACTGGCGTAACTGCCGCCGCTCACGAGCTTCGCGGGCAGCAAGTGGCTGGGCGCTGGGTGAACAAGGTGAACGGCCATGGCTGCCCGTGCGCCAGCACGTCGGTCAGTCCCGGTGTGGGCGTCGATCCAATCGAACACCGAGCCAAGGTCTTCGTCTCGGTCCACCGCGGTGGGCCCGGTCCACCACGCGCCTCGATCGACCCGAATCGGGGCCGATTCGCCCCCGTACGTGTAGTCAGCGCGGAAGGCGCAAGCAAGGACGGCGACCAGGAAATTGCGACCGCGATCACGGTGCCCGGAAAGCGCCGCGATCGCTCGGGTGCCGGTCAGACGCAGCGTCGCGGTGGCCAGCCGATCGAGTCCGTCGACCGCGAACGGGAGGAGCAGCAGGAACGTCAATAGTTGATACCGATCTTGATACGTCGACCAGGTGAGCGCATAGGTGAGGAAGTTGCCCGGCCGCGGCCAGAAGCACCCGGCCAGACGGTTCGTGGATAGTGGCCACGCAGCAGTGCGAGGAGTACGAGAGTGGCCACGCCCGGCAGAGGCATGAGCAGCCACTCGCGATCGAGGAAGAGCAAACGCAGATAGGCTCCGCTGCGTTCGAGGATCGCCGCGAGGACGAAATCACTGTGGGCGGTGACGAACTCCAAAGGACTGGGGAGGGACGTAGTCTCCGCATAGCCGTTGCGCCTGACGTCGGACCCGCGAAAGACAGAATACAGGTAGGTCTGCCCCGAGTAGGCTAGGGAGCCGCGAGCGAGGAAGCCGTCTAGCGTGATCGGGCCAGAACGATGGTGAAGCTCGTGAGGAGCGCGCCGATCGGCGCAAGTGCGCTTCGCCATCCCCGCACCGCCAGGAGTGTGCCCATCACGAGCGGGAGCACGACCACGGCGGTCGGGCGGGTCAAGTAGGCCATGCCGAGTGCCGCGCCCGGCGGCGGCGAGGGCGAGTAACCGCCGCGCGTCCACAGCAGACGATGAGCCAGATTGCCAGCAGCTGGAGCGCGATCGCCAGGGCTTCGGTCATCGGCGGCACCATCGGGTAGAGGACAACTGGACTGGCCGCCGCGAGCAGGCGCGGCGAGGATGCCGATCCGCCTTCCAAATAGCGCCGAGCCGATCAGGTAGACCAGCGACACAGACCCCGGCGGCGAGCAGGGCGTTCATGATCTGGACCGCGTGCAGGTCGCACGCCCGCGCGGAACACCAGCGCGGCGGCCCACGGGAACAGCGGTGATCGCTCAGCCAGCCCGCCGTGCAGTACCTCCGGTCCCCCCGACGTGGTAGGCCTTGATGCCGAGGACGTAGCCCTCCCCTGCCGCGAGTCGCCGCGCGATGTCCAGGTATTCGACTGCATCGGGGGTGAGCTGGACGACGGAGATGGCCGACGGTAGGTACAAGAGGAATGCAGGCCTGCGAGCCAGACGCGGGCCGACGAGGCAGCGCACGTCAAGGTCGCCGTTGATGAGGCGCACGCTCGACCAATCCAACCACGGCCGCGGCGGCCTCGAGATCGATCAGTTTCCATGTTCGTCCCTGGCGCGGTAGATCACGCGAGGGAGCTTGTGCTCCCTTCCCCGAACGCCTCGACGAGGATTAGCTCCCGGTCGACCAGAGTCCCTGAAGGGCCCCAGAGGCCCCTAGCTTGCCCGGTCCACAGCACCACGGTATCCACGTCGTAGTCGCGCAAGACATCGATCGCCAGCTCGGCGCCGAGCGCGCCCGCCCGGATGCGCGCCTCGGACGTGTCGACCAGCGGCGGCGGAACCCGTCTTCCAGCTAGAAACGCCAGCTGCGGCGCGTCGGTGATCACCCACCTTCGGGATCGGTCCTCTAGCAATCGTTTGCACCACACCGCGCTCGGTGCGGCTGAGGCGGTCTACACTCAGCTCGCCCTGGACCAGTCGTTGGGCGCGATCCAACAATGCCGGCGTCGACAGGAGATACCAGGCCGCGACTGCGATCGCCGCGCTGCCGCTAGCAGTCTGCAGCGGTCGGCCGGGCAGCCAATGGAGGCCGCGTCTAGGAAACGCCGCCACAGCGGACCAGCCCGGTTGCCAAGCCGCACCCCGGCGAGAATCGCCAGAGGCACGAGCAGGAACACGCCAAGGTGGGAGCTGAGATTGCCATACCCGAGGAGCAGTATGAGGAGAGCGAACGACCATATCACCATGGCCAGCGCCGCGCGGGCTCCCGCCGCGTCAGCGCAGGCGCCCCCAGTGGCGGCCAGCAGGTAGAATGGCGGCTGCTCCTGGAGCCACATCTTGTCCAGCAGTAGCTCGAAGTTGTCCTGGACGACGACTGGACCGAAGCTGAATTGCCCGGCCTGGAGCCGCCACGTCACGACCTGATCTAGCAGCGTCAGTCCGCCGAGCACCGTCACGCGGCCACGCCGACCGAGGCCATGGCGGCCCGGCGCCAGCATACTGGAGCGGCGCGAGCGGCGCAGGTGGCGCAGAGCAGGGTGACCGCCACGGCGGCCCGGGAACACCAGCGGCTTGACCAAGCAGGCCAGGCCGAGCAACGCCCCGCTAAGGACACGCCACGAGCGGTGGCCGCGGCGATACGCCTCCGCCGCGGCGCCCGCGGCTGCGATGAAGGCGACCGCGAGCGCCTCAGGCAGCGCCTGGCGGGAGACAAGCAGGTAGAGGGGACTCAACGCGAGGGTGAGGGCCGCCCCAACGGCCCCGGCCCGGTCCGCTGAGCCGATAGCGCCCAGGCGACGCCGACCACACCGATCAGCGAGGCGACGACCGACCCCATACGTGCGGCGGTCAGGTGTGCTCGCCCAAGGCGTAGGGCACATACGCCAGGTAAAGGTGGAGAGGTCCCTGGGTGACGATTATATCGGAGACTGGCCGATAACCATCGCGCATTAGGAGCAGTGACTGGAGGTAGACCCCCCTCGTCAAAGTTGTCGCTGGGGCGGCCCAGGTCAGCCAGCCCGGAATGACAGGGCGAGGGCCCAAATCACCCCCAGCGCACCGAGGGTGAGGAGATGCGCGACTTGACCGAACGCGAACCCGCGCGCCTCGCCTCCCGTGGGTGCCCCGAGTGATCCGCGCAATGCGAGGCGATACCTGTCATGGACGGTTCGGACACCTGCGCCAACGATCGGCGCACCGCGCTCCTAACGGGCCTCATCGGCGCGGCGCACCACTTGCCGAGCGTCGGGTCCGTCAGGACGATCAGCCAAGCAGCGGCTGTGGCTCGCGGAGCGCCTCGAGCAAATTGTCGACTCTCGCGCCCACCTGGTGGGCAAGCTTCTCCCGGAATGACGCGAAGGATGTCGCCAATCCCGAGCGCGGCGACCAGCCAGTCCTCGGCGATGCGCGCCCCAGGACCGCTGTCCGCGAGCCCCCGCCGTGAGTCTTGGGGCGAAGCGGATCTTCGTGAGCCCATCACCACCAGTGTGCCACGCGCATAGTCGGAACTATACTTGGTCGGGGCAGGGTACAGCTAATGCGGTCGGCAGCGGTTTCATCGTTCTGTCAAGACTCGGGCATGGGGGTGTACTCAGAGGATGTGGTTTCGGGGGTCGTCGCAGCCGTCGCCAGTGGGATGCCACGTGAGCATGCCCCGTGCGCTGTAGGTGCGGGCTAACCAGGTCGACCAGTTTCCGAGCAGGCGGGTAAGCTCCCCGGGCGTGGTGGCCGCCAGGATGGATGCGAACGCCGCGCGATCGGGGAGGGTGACGCACGGCGGCATGCTCGTGTCGTAGCGGGCAGGTGGCATTCTGCCGGCAGCGCGCGTATTAGCGCCTCGATGTCGCTCACGTCGACTGCTTGGCTTCCCAACTATAGAGACCGCCGTCGTCGCGTCTACAACTTGTGGACGCAACCCCACCGACAATGAGGCCCAGCCCCGCGAGCGGTTGCTCGACTGGCAGCGATCTCTTGGGCCATGCCTGGGAAGCTCGCGGCCTTGATTCTGCGATACGAGGGCGCTTGTAGGAGCGCTTGGCGCCCATGGGCCGACCCCGTGGCCACACGCCAGGATGGCCGAACGACACCTAGCACCCTCGTACTTGCGCCCCGACCGTCGCAGGAATCTACCATGTCGCCTTCGGAGGACCCGGTTGGCTGCTGTTGGCGTGGAGCTCGTCATGCTTGTCGTCACCGCGGTCATCCTGACGCCGGTGATCAGCCCTTATGAACCGAACCGTCAGCGCCTGCTCGACGCGCTGTAAGGGCCCAGCTCGGCGCACGTGCTCGGTACCGACGAGAACGGCCGCGAAGTGTCCAGCCGGACCGTGTACGGTGCGCGCGTCTTGCTGGCCGCTGGGGTGTTCTCAGTTGGAATCGCGATCACCCTCGGCGTCGCCAGCGGACTGACCTCCGGCTACTATGGTGGTCGGATCGACAATTGGATCATGCGGGGCATGGACGCCCTGCTGGCGTTCCCAACGTTAGTCCTGGCGCTGGCGATCGCGGCTTCGCTCGGTCCTGGGCCGCGGAACGCGATGATCGACATCGGGATCATCCACACCCCAGTGTTTGCACGCCTCACTCGAGGGCAGGTCTTGTCGATCCGAGAGCTCGAGTTCGTCGAGGCGGCGCGGACGCTCGGCACCGGGCATCTGCGGATCATGCTGCGACACATATTGTCGGACGTGACGGCTCCGATCATCGTCCAGGCGTCGCTCAGCGTCGAGCTAGCAATCCTTGCCGATGCGATGCTCAGCTTCCCGGGCCTGGGGGTCCAGCCGCCTGATCCATCCTGGGGATCGATGGTCGGCCGCGGGAAGCACTACCTAGAGCAGGCACCCTGGCTGCCGTTCGTCCCGGGGTACGGCGATTCTGCTGGCAGTCCTGGGCTCTAATTTTCTGGGAGATGCCGTGCGTGATGCGCTCGATCCGCGGATACTCCATGCAACCCGCACGGGCGAGCACTAAACTTCTCGTCTGCCGCGCCCCGGCCGCGGCCGACAACTTCGAGCCCGCGATGTCAGGTCAGATGATGGTCGTGCACCGCAGTGCCGCGTTTAGACCGTGCGTCGAGGTCGGCGCTCAGGCAGTGCGTGTGAGCCGGTTTACGCGATCATTGCTAACGTGTGGTCGACCGACGCCGAAGTAGTCGAAACCGAGGCCCGTCATCTCGGACGGATCGTACACATTGCGGCCGTCGACGAACACCGAGCCCGACATGGCCCGACGGATCCGGTCGAGGTCGAGGTGCTTGAACTCATTCCACTCGGTGAGCAGCACCAACGCGTCTGCGCGGTCGGCCGTCTCGTAGGGGTCGGCGCAAAACTGGACATCGGGTAGAAGCTCAGCCGCTTTGGTCATGGCGGCTGGATCGTACGCCCGCACGTCGGCGCCCTCGCGGCGAAGCAGTCGGATGATCTCGACGGCTGCCGCCTCGCGGAGGTCGTCTGTGTTCGGTTTGAACGCTAGTCCAAGGATTCCGATCGTCCGATCCTCCAGTTGACCAAGCGCAGTTCGGAGCTTCAGGATCACGGCGCGTCGGGCCGAGGCGTTGATCTCGATGACCGCGCGGAGGAGCTGCGGATGACAGCCGCCCAGCGCGGCCATGTGGGCCAGGGCCTGGACGTCCTTCGGGAAGCACGAACCGCCGTAGCCGACGCCAGCGTCCAGGAACGCCGGGCCGATCCTGGCGTCCAGACCCATTCCACGGGCGACCTCCTTGACGTCGGCCCCCAGCCGCTCGCAGATCGAGGCCATCTCGTTGATGAACGAGATCTTGGTAGCTAGAAACGCGTTCGAAGCGTACTTGATCATCTCCGCGGTGCGGAGGTCGGTGATCAAGATCGGCGCGTCAAGCCTGGCGTACAGCTGCGCAACCCGCTCGGCGGCCGCCCGGTCGTCGGCGCCCAGCACCACCCGGTCAGGATGCTGGAAGTCGGCGATGGCCGAACCCTCGCGAAGGAACTCCGGGTTGGACACCACCGGCGCGGCCACAGTTCCGAGGCGGGTCAAGACCGACGCAAACGAGTCGCCCGTCCCGATTGGCATCGTGCTCTTGTTGACGACGGTTGCCGGCGCATGCAAGTGCTCCGCGATTGAACGAGCGGCGGAGCGGGCGAAGGTCATGTCGGCTTCGCCCGAAGGGCCGGGCGGCGTGTTGACGGCAATGAAGACGAATTCGGTCCCGGCAAGTCCCTCCGAGTAGCTCGTCGTGAACGAGAGTCGGCCAGCGCGGGCGCTCTTGTCCACCAATTCCCGCAGACCGGGCTCGTAGATGGGGATGCCCCCCCCCCGGAGGAGCTTGACCTTGCTCTCGTCGATATCGATGCAGGTCACATGGTTGCCAAGATCGGCAAAACACGCGCCGGTCACCAGCCCGACGTAGCCTGTCCCAACGACGCTGATTCTAGACAAGCGTTCACCTCGTTATGACTGCGCGTGGGTCAGGTGCCGGACGCGGCGCCCTAAGACCCGACCTGGAGTCGGTATGCTGTCCGGATTCGGGACTATACCCGAGTCACTCGGTTCATAGGAAGTACTCGCCAGCGCAAGAGTCGAGTGTGGACCTAGAGTGACGGCGCGGGAAGCTCCACGTTGGCGACTGGCCACTTGTGTGGATTGCAGGCCAGCGCCGCCGGAGGTTTGCTGTTCCCGGGCGGGTCGGAAAAGACCGGCGAGCGATAGCTGCTGACGCCCGAGCAGGCTGACCCCTATCGCGGTCACCAGCGCATATGGCACCACGTGGGCATCGATCGCCATTGCCAGCGCGAGTTCACGACCGACCCCGGAGACGCCGAGTGCCGCTACCGCGAACACCTGAAGCGCGCCGACGCAGCCGGGCGCGGCCGGGAGCATGATGCCGAGGTTCACCACCGCCAGCATGAGCGCGGACGCCGCTGTCCGATCGTCCAAGTCCAAACTTAGATCGTAACCGCCCGATATGTGGAAGTACGCTGCCCGTTGGAGCGATCAGACGGTGAAGGAGATCGCGGCGGCACGGACTATGACTGAATGTCTCGGTAGCGTGCTGAGCCCCGGCAGGGATGCCAGGAAGGTGGCCGTGGTCCAGAACGTCAACCGATCCGGAAGAGCTGTAACCGCATAACCGGCGAGCGTGCACACGGAGGCAGGACGACCAGCAGGTACCTTGCGCCAAGCACGGTCTCATACCGAGCGTCGACGTCGACGCGTTAGTATGTCAAGCCTGGGCATACGAGTGAGATGAGCGACCCGAGAAGCTTTGTCGCGTCAGGACGCAACTGCCGGGATAGCGCTGGCCACGATCACGTCAGCGGTCGCACGACCAACGACCACTCGCCACCCCAATAGGGCTAATTCACTTCTGGGGATGAAGTGACCGACGGCTGAGCACGCCGGCGCTGCTTTCGGCGATAAAGAGGTCGCCGCCGGGACCAAGGTCCAGGCCCGTCGGCATCCCCAAGCGACGTTCGGCGATGGGGGCGCGAGCTACGCTGCGCACGTGACCCTCTGGTCCGATCTGCAGCACCTCGCCTCCTTCCGGCGCGGTGGTATAGATGTTCCCGTGCCCGTCGGTCGCCATGAAAGGCTTGTTCACAATACTCCGACTCTCCCAGCCAGGGACCGGCACGCTGCCGAACGGCTCTCCACCCAGGCCGAGGCGCTGTACTCTACCGTTCCAGGCGTCAGCGACCAGGAGGGTGCCACGATCAAACGCCAGGCCGACCGGCTCGTTGAACCGACCAGGTTCAGCACCTTCGCCGCCGAACGCCCGCACGAACTCGCCCTCGGAGTCAAACACCTGGACTCGCTTGTTGCCAGTGTCGCTGACGTAGACCAGGCCGTCCGGGCCGATCTCCACATCGCGCGGGCCCCAGAACCGACCGACGGCTGCCTGGGGGTTGCCGCGGCTGTCGACCAGGCCGCCCCAGGTCAGTAGGTGGTCGCCGTGGCCGGAGAACTTCTGAATGCGGTGATTCCAGGTGTCGGCGACGAAAACCTCCCCGGTCGCCGAGATCGCGATTCCCCACGGCTCGGCGAACTCCCCGGGACCGCTCCCTGCTCGGCCCCACGAGGAGACGATCGTCCCCCCCGCATCGAAGACGGTGATCCGATTTGAACGGCCCTCTGTCACGTACACCTGACCCGCGGGTCCGGCCGCTACACCCTTCGGGTCGACTAGCGCCGGTTGCCCTGACGGCCCGACTCCCCAGAGCCCGGTCAGATCGTCGAGCGGCTCCGGTCGCGTCTCGCGCGCCGCGTCCATCGACGAGGTGTCGGACCGCGGAGTCGCCGCGGATCCGGCTAGGCGAGGAAGCCCTGCGGCCGAAGGTGAAGGACCGTGCGACGGAATGTCCTTGCGAACCAAAAAGTAGAACTCTCGCGCACCGAGCGGGTTGAGCGGCTCGCGGTACACCAGGTACTTCAACACTCGCGCACGCGTCGTGGGATCGGCCAGGCCGGCCCAGATCAGCCCGGGCTGGGACTGCCAGCTCTTGTATTCCTCTGGGTACCACCAGTTGAGGCGATATTTCTGGCCCACGTAATCAGCCAGCTGGTCGCGTATCGGGTCGATGTTGGGCGCCATGACCAGGATGACCGGGTACTCGGCAAGGTTGATGTCTGGCGCGAACGTTCTGGTGAAGTAGCGCCGGTTCTTGTAATCCCGCAAGTACCACTCGAAGGGCCACGACACGCTCTCATGCACGATCGTCTGGCCGCCAATGTTCTCGGTGTAACCATTGTCCATCAGGATCTTGAGATCCTGGCGCTGGGCCGTCTGAAACCCGATCCGGTGGATCTCGCGACTGACCCACGGCACGTCGGGCGACGACTGCACGTACACGAGCATTTCGACTGGGATGTCGCCGTGCTTATAGGTGACCATCCAAGAGGTGTGGATGTAGAAGAACGAGAGGACAAGCAGCGCTGCGGCGGTCAGCGATCGACCGATTGCCACCCGGCGCACGAGCGCCAGGTACACCAGTCCGGCCGCCGCCGCGACGGTCACGGCCAGTAATGCGAGCCGCTCCACCGCCAGGGTCTGCATCTCGAGCTGGCTCAACGTCTGGAACGTGCCGGCGGCGATCCAGGCAATGAGGGTAGTCACGACCAGCAGCCCGAGACCGACGGCGGTAAGGGCCGGCCGCGCAAGCAGGGCGCGCGGCGGGAAGGAACCAAACCAGTCGCCTAGCCAGCGGCTGGCCAGCAGCACCAGTGGCATGGCCAGGTGCGGCAGAAGCCACGGCATCTTCTCGCCCGCCCACGAGTAGATGGCGAAGTTGCCGGCGAACCACCACGCGCAAAACCAGCCGAATAGTGATCGGCGGAACCATCGGCTGCCAACCGCGGCCGTGGCGAAGATCAGCGGCACGAATTCATACAGCGGGAGCAGCAGCGCGTAGTAGTAGATCGGCTGGCCGCCGCGCTGGACGCCGTGCTGGTCGATCCAGTACGAGAGCGCACCGACTGATCCTGACCACAAGCCGCCGGGCTGACAAGGGCGCCCGATCAGGCAGTTCCAGGGGTCACCTAGATTCGTCAGGAAGGTGGTGAAGAGCAGGGTGTAGACAGCGCCGAAAATGGCGAAGCATTCGACCCAGGTCCGTCCTGGAATGTCGCGCAGCGCGCGCCAGACCGGCGGCCATAGTTTGTGCAGGGACGACGTCGCCCAGAGCGCGGCAAAGAAGGTGATGAACACGAAGCCGTGGATGTACGTCGCTTCCTTGTCGGCAAAGGCGAGGATCAGTGCCAGGCTTCCGAAGTGCAGGTAGCGGGGATGGCGGGTCCTGATCCAGCCAAAGATGCCGACTACCATCGCCAACGTGAAGCATGCCAGGAAGATGTCTTCACGGGTGAAGCGCGAGAAATACAGGAAGGCGGGACTGAGGGTGAAAATTAATGCAGCGATCACGGCGCCGCGCGTCCCTAACTCGTAGCGCAGAAAGTAGGGAAGACCGATGATTGCGGTACCGAATAAGACGGCCGCCAGACGACCGGTGACATTGCTGTCCCCGAAGAGAAAGAACATCAGCGCCGAAATATGGAATTGCCACGGACCGTGCATGAGTGGGTCATGGATGTAGCCGCGCCCGACGTACAGGTACCATGAGTAGACGGCGTGCAAGCTCTCATCGTGGTGGTACGCTCGCTCGCCGAGCTCGTGCATGCGGAGTAGCAAGCCCACGCCAGCAAGCAGGAGGAAGGGCAGGGCACCAGACCACCACGATCGGCGAGAGGCCCCTGGCGGTGGGAGGCTCAACGGCTGCGAGCGGCCGCTCGGTTACCTGAACCATCTGGCGTCTCGCAGAACGAAGCTAGGTGGGGTGGGCGCGCCGACGTGCAGAAAACCCGATATCACGAGCGGCCGGGCCGAACGACGAGTATAGCATGGGGCCTCGTCTCGACCAAGCTTCGGCGCCCGAACACCCACGCCCAGAGGCGCGCGGGATGAAGGTCCAGTGTGGACCAATCGGAGCTGTACGCGACCACGATCCGCGCGACGTGGGAGCCGGGTGCGAGCGGCTGTGCGGGATCGGCCAACAGTCGTTTCGTCTGGCGACTGGCCGCCGCCCGATCGTACTCGACCACCGCGGCACATCATGCAGGGACCAGGCCAGCATATCTCTGAGGGTCGGATCCGCCGGGATGAGTGCTGTCGGGTCGGCGCGCTGCCAGGCGAGTACTTCCCCGCGGACTGCTCTAAGCTCCTCGGTGGCCACGGCCGGCTCGAGGAGCTGCGCGCGATCGCTGCCGCGCGCCTCCAGGAGACGAGAGATCGTGCTGATGGTGGAAAGCGACGTGAGTACCAGGGCGAACAGTGCGAGCGACGCGGCGACACGCTGCGGTCCCAGCGCTCGAAGCGCAACGATCAAGACCAAGGCAACGCCAGCGATGGCGAACAGGGCGGCCCCCGCCCAGGGGTCCCGATTCGAATGCACGCCTGCGTTCACACGGAACCCGGCCGCGACGAGCGGCACCATGAGACAGCAAGCACACGCGACTGTAGCAGGGCTAGTGTGTCGCAGGGCCCGCCCGATGAGTCGCTCGAGCCCCAATCCTGCCAACAGGACCCCCGGTACGAGCGGCTGCAACAGGTACCTCGGGTCAGGCTGACGGAGCAGTGCGATGAGCGCGAACGACACGAGTAACCAGGTCCCGAGCAGCCGAGCTAAGCGCGGATGCCGCCGAAAGTTCGCGAAGCCGACGGCTGCTAACCCGAGCGTCCCCGCTTCGATCAACAGGAGCAACATCGGGGCGACCCATCCCGATCCTCTGGCCACATCGGCGCTCCAGCGCCAAAACGGCGCGATCATCCCGGCTTCAACTCCAGCCGGATTCATCAAGAATCTGGTATCCGCCAGGAGCACCACCAGGAGGGCGATCGCGCCTGCGCCGGGCCCGTGCTGGCGGAACTGACGCCAGAGACCGGGCCTGAGCAGAGCTTCTCCCTCCGCTATCGTGGTGGCCAGGACCATGCCGGCGAGTGCGACGGCGAACGCGGGATCGGCTCCCAGACCCAACCCTACCGCCGACAACATGGCGGCGAGCCAGGCGCGGCCTCCGTCTTCAGCAAACCTGAGCCCGCAGATCGCCGCGGCCAGTGTGCATCCGAACACCAGGATGCTCGCCGAGCTCTGCCGGGAAGCGCTCACCAGCAGCGGGCTCGCGGCGAGAACCATTGACTGGCAGAGGGCAGCGCGAGCGCCGATGCGTGGCCGGAGCAGCAGGGGAAGGAGCACGATGCAGGTGCCGGTCACGGCTGACACGAGCCTGGCCTGGCCGTCGCCTGCTGTGAACAACCCGAATAAGAGCGACAGGGCGTTCGTGGCGAGCGGTCCCGCGCCATAGTTGACTTGTCCTTCTCGCCAGAGCTGCCAGGCTTCGAGAGCGCGTTCACCCTCGCTCGGGGACAACGGCGGGTCCCCGATTCCGACGACGCGGACGGCGAGAGCGGCCGCCAGCACGGCGGCCCAGCGTGCGGCGTCGCTTGCTCGATGGCTAGCCGACGAGTCCCAATCTGGGACACTGCCGACCGCGTGGGCGACGTTCAAGGGCCGCCCCCGCGCACTCGTTCGTCGGTGAAGGCGTAGACGGTCGTACCGGCCTGCGAGAACACGGCCGGCAAGAGGCGCGCCAGTCGCGCTTGGGCTTCAGGCCCATATTGTGTCCGCTCCAGGCTTCCGAAGAAGAGGTACGCGGCGCGGTGCCGCGCTGCGACGGCGTCCAGGTCGGGCCGCGTTTCGGCGCGATAGATGCGGTCGACATCCTGCTGACGTTCACCGTACTCGGCGCGGTCTCCGCGCCACTGGAGCTGATGGCCGACCCACCCAAGCAGCGTCGGCCTGCCGCTAAATGCTGAGACGCGCCCGTGCTCACCGTAGTCTGGCCCGACCGCCTCCACGACAATGGCACCCGGGCGAGTGTTCCGCCGCAGCCATTCGATCGCGGCGTGGTCAGATGGCTGGCCGACCCGCAGGAATCGATCGCCGGCGAGCGTTGGTGGCGCCTGGAAGCCCGTCCACCGCGTCCAGACCGCTGTGACTGGATATACCAACCCCGTCGCGACCACCAGCGCAGCAGCGGATCCCGCGATGACCCTGCAGGCGTTGGATCTCGGACCTGTTGGGGCACGGGTCCACAAGAGACCGAGGCCTGTTGCCCCAGCCAGTGCGAGCAGCACCCAGGCGTTGTAGTGCAGCTTGAAGACGGTGTTCATCCGTGTGCCGAACAGATCATGGACGTAGACGAGCTCCACGGCGACCAGGATTGCAACCGCGAGTGTCGCGAGTAACCACCCAAAGAGCGCGCCAGAGCTCCGGCGCTCGGCAAGCATGCCTGGGTCACTCAACGCAGTCCAACCAGCCAATGCCAGAAGGGCCCCCAGGAGCACGAGCGTGGCCAGAGTATGCTCGTTCAACGCTATGAGCACCCCTCCTGCCATGGCCACCACCAGGCCGTATGTCGCTGGCGCGTGGATGCGGTTACCCCGACGCCGCGCGCCCACAAGCATCCAGGCGGCGAGGCCTGTGGCCAAACCCAGCAGGGGCCCGAACAGGATGCCGAGCGACAGAGCGGGGGTGCGTTCACCGACAATCCCCAACGAGAGCGGCTGCGATTGGTAGCCGACAAAGTAGGGGGCGATGAGGATCAGCGCCAGGGCCAAGGGTAGCAAGGACCGAGGAAGCTTGGCCGCCATGCTGGGCCAGCCCGCCGTCCAGGAACCGAGCACGCTTGCACTGAGCGACAGACCCCAGAACGTCGGTGCGTCCCAGGTGTTCGTGGCGACAAGGGTACCCAGGCTTAGAGCCGAGAGCAGCAGGAGCGGTGCCGTGCATCTCGATGCGCCGGCTCGCCAATGGACCAGAGCCAGGCCCACCAACATGATGTCGATCGGAAGCGCCACGTAGTGAGGATGCAGGTCGCCGAGGAGAAAGGAGAAGAACGGGAACTCAGTGATTCCGTCCGGCTCGATGTTTGGGATCACCCTGGACGCCCGCCACCACCATGTCGGATCTTGCGGCAGCGGGCCTGGGACTGGTGCCGCCTGCAAGTTCTTGACGCCGACTGCGCGCCAGAATTCTCCCCCGCCCCAGCCCCATGCGGCAACCAACTCGAGCACCGCTTCCAGATTGCCGAAGAGCATGAGCATGCCTGCGCCGAGCAGTCCAAAGGTAAGCGCCGCGCGATCGACGCGCACGGCGTGGGGGTCTTCACCTCGATGAAGCAGAGCATAGACAACACTACTCGTCCCTGCGAACGCGGCGGCGAACACGAAGGCGACTGACAGGTTGTAACCGAGCGATGGAGCGATACCCGCGATCTTGATTGGGACGGCCATGAACAGATAGCCGAGGTGGTAGTAGGGCATCGCAAAGCCTGCCAACCAGGGATCGTGGGTTGGTAGATCGGCCGCCGCCACGAAGGCGTTCATGAGCGCGAGGTCCATGAACTTCTCCTGGCCTACGATGTCGGGGTTGAGAGAGCGCACCATGAGCGCTAGTCCCAACGCAACCAGGAATGTAGCCTCCGAGAGCGCCACCAGCAGCCAGCGGCGTCGGAGGTCCACCAGGCATGGATGCCCCCATTGCCACCAGCAGACGACGCTCGAGGCCACGATCACCACGACGATGGCAGCGCGTCCGAAGGACGCGAATCCGGTCATCGCGGTCACCCACGATCCGTAGCCAATCAGGACGACGCCAACAATCTTGGCGAACCCATAGCCGCGATCAGGTAGCGTGGAAAAGGCACGGCTGGTAAGCGGGAGTGTCGCCAGACCGAGGACCTCCACGGCCGTGAGCCAGAGGGCGACGGAGGTCATCCGTCAGCGCGCGGAGCCGTCGCCCAAGCTCTGGCGGGCACGGACAAGGAGCTCCGTCAAGCTGGGCCACTGACCGGTGGCGGACCGTCCTCGGAGCAGGTAATACAGGCCTCCGACGATGAACGCTCCAAAGATCGTGACATGCAGCAAGACGGCCGAGGCAAGGGCCTGGCCGGTGTCGACCCCGAAAGCGGTCAGCGCGACCACAACCGCCGAGTGAAAGACACCCACGTAGCCCGGGGCGGACGGAACCGCCATGCCTAGGTTGGTGACGACGAGCACAAAGGCCGCGACCGCGAGACCGGGCGTGATGCCGAGCGCGGCAAGCGCCAGAACGACGGTCAACAACGACCCGATCCAGAGGAGCACTGACCAGAGGACTACCAGGCCCAAAGCGCGCGGTCTCTGCAGAAACTCGAGACCATCCAAAAACGCGCGGAGGAGATCGGCGGCCCCAAGCCGCCGCAGGAGCGGCAGGCGCTCCTCTGCGCCCGCCGTCAACTCCAGCGCCCACCGTCTCGCGGTCAGGGCGATCGTCAATCCGGTCACAGCGACCGCCAGCGCAGCTCCGCTCGCAAGTGCCATAGCATCCGCCCAGACGGGAAGAACGATGGCGAACCGCAACAGGAACAGCAGCAACGCCATCGTGCCCAGATCGAATACCTTCTCGATGAGCACGGTCGCGAGTACCGTCGACTTGCTAACCTCATCAGACTCGCCGACGAGATACGCACGGAGGATTTCGCCCGCGCGGAGTGGAAGGACCGTATTCACCAGGTATCCCAGGTACAGGGCCGCAAGCATGCCTTGCATTGAGACTTCAGCTGGCTGTGGGAAGAAGTACCGCCAACGCAGGCACTTCAGGTACATCGTGATTGGGAGGGTCGCCCCGCCCGCAACAACCAGCAATGGGCTGGCTTGACTCAGCGCCCCTGTGAGCTCGTCGAAGTCCACGCTGACGACGAGAAAGACGATCGACGCCATGCTTACGGCGAGCCCGACCCACACGCTCGGCGGCATGATTGGTCAGGCGCTCAGGACGCGGTAGATGATGACCCCGCCGTCTCGGTATGCAACCTGTAATCCTCGACACACCATCTGTTCAAACTTCGCCAACCCCGCGGCCGGGTAGTATGCGCGCTCGACGCCACCTACGACGACGTACTCCACGCCGTACTTTCGGATCACGCTCCAGGCAGATTCCGGATCGGGTGAAGTGTAGGCGTTCTTGACGTCACGCTCCCGCTCTTCAACGCGGCTCCGGTAGGCCGATCGCTGCTGCTGCTGATGCCAACCCCAGCCAATGATCGTAGGCAACCCCGTGTACACGGAGAAGCGCGACCCCCAACGATACAGCGGGGTCTGTCCCTCCATAATCGGCGGCGAGCCCTGAACGTTCTGCAACATCCAGCGTATGGCGCGGTGGTCGGCCGGCAGGTCGAGGTTGCTGCCCTCTTCGGCATGAGAAGCCTCGGCCATGTACGCCATCCCGTCCAGGCTCCACGGCATGGGCGCGAAGCGCAGCCCGAGCCTGACCGGGGTGGCCGCGATCGGATAGACGAGGGCGGCCGCCAACAGCGTCATGAAGGCCGCACCCCAGACTAGCCGCCAGGGCGAAGCCTGGTGCAACCCAGCCCGGCCCATGGTCAATTGAACGGCAGCGGGGCCGGCGAGGACTGCCAGGAGCAGCCAGGCCTGCAAGTAGAACTTGAACACCGTGTTCATGCGCCCGACATCACCCCGCACCGCCGCGAGCTCGGGCGTCGCCAGGAGGGTAATCGCGGCGCCCCCGAGTGCCAGAGCCCACCAGCGCAGGATTGCGCGTGGGCGGTAGATCGCCACCATCGCGCAGGCTGCGGCTGATGCGAGGGCCAAGGCCACAACGGCGTGGCCACCGGCTGCGAGGAACGCGAACGCTCCAACCGCTACAACTCCGGCCGCGATACGATGCCACTCCTCCGTCAACGGAATCGGGGGCGCGAGCACCCCCAGGAACGAAGTCGCACGGGCTTCCGCCCTGAGGTGGGGCGGTGATGGCCGAGTCCGGGTCGCCTGGTTGATAAGCCAACTGAGTGTGACGAACGCCAGCAGGCCGTTGATCACCAGGAACTGCGAGAGGTCAGTGGTGGCCTGGACGCGCGTCATGCCCGAGTAGAACAGTTCGTACCGCTGGAGGTAGGGCCAAAACAGAAGCGAGGAGACGAGATACAGGGCCGCGCAGATTGCCGGTCCCCAGAGGAAAGTGGCAGGGCGCCCCGCCTTTGAATCCGAGCGCACTGCTAGGAAGCCGGCAAACGCGGCGATCAAGAGGTAGGCCGGGAAGTCCCACGTGTTAGTGACGCGAAGGCTGCCAATCAGCAGCGCGGCGACTCCAAGCAGCGCTACGGTTCGGCGAGTCGGCAGCAACGCCGAGCGAGTCCAGACGTTGCGCGGGCTGACAATGCCTCGCGCCCGAGTGCCCCAACCGGCGTAGACCAGCTGAATGCCGACCAGCAACACGCAAAGCTGGAGCGGCATCGAGATCATGTGGGCGTGGAGATCGCCATATAGGAAGGTGAAGTATGGGAACTCGTGGATTGGTCCGGGCTCCTCCGGCCCGATGAGGCGTGTGCTCCGCCAGAAATCGAAGCCTGGTAAGCCTCCTCCACGTAGCAGCGCGACAATCCCCGCTCCGGTGCGACTGAGCCCGGTGACCGCGGGCAGTGCGCTCGATGCCCCCTCACCGCCCAGGCGCCAGAGCGCGTCGCGGAGCTGGAGCGCACCGTCGAGGTTACCGGCCAGGACCAGACAGGTCGCAGAGATGGTACCCCCCGTGATAGCCGCGGGACTGAGCCGCTTCGCGGATGCTCGCGACCCGGCGGTGAGCGCCGAACCGATGGAGAACGCGAGTGTGGCGGAGAGGGCGAAGACCGTGGCGACGGCGAGGTTGTAAGCCAGGGCCGGTGGGACGGAGGAAAGATGAGTGACGACGGCGACAAGCACAAACCCGTAGTAGTAGTAGTTGATGTATCCCCCCGCGAACCAGGGGTCATAGGGGGGGAAGCTCGAGCTCTTGATGACCGCGTTCAGGTAGGCAAAATCCATAGGCTTCTCTCCGCCGAACTGAGGATGCCAGAGGTCTGGATTCGCACCGCGCACCACGAGCATGAATCCGAACGCCCCGAGAAATACAACCTCGCTCAGCAGTAGCCACCGCCAGCGCCGGCGCAGATCATGAACCAGTGTTGAGCGGTGCCGGAACCCCACGAGCAGCGAAGTCATCGCGAGCAATAGGAGCCCGCAGACCGCCGAACCTAGGCCGAAGCGGACCAGTTGCACGCTGGCCCCGAGCCACGCTACATAGCTCACGAACACCAGGCCGAGCGCTTTGGCCGCGGCGAACCCGCGATCGGGAAGTTGTGGGAACAGAGACCAGCAGAGTGCGGCAGCCGCCAGCGCAAGGGCTTCGAGGGTGAGCAGCCAGGCAACGATCGGCAGGCGCGCCGCCCAGCCGTCAAGCGTAAAGCTGTCCGACCAGGTCCCGCCGGCTCGCATGCGCACCGTTTCGGTCGGATCTAGCGCCAGTCCACGCCTCGGTTGAGCGTCCACCGGCTTGACCTGCTCGACACCGGCCAGCGGAATCGCGGCAAACAGGCCCGCGACCCGTTCGGGCGAAAATTGCTCACCCTTCTTGAACACGCGAACCGTTGGGTGATCGTAGACGGTGAAGTCCTCCTGGGCGGCGCGGTCATCGAGGGTCATCCAGAGGATGCCTGGCGAAGCAGTGAATTGCGCTACGGGTTCGAAGCCGAGCTCTCCACTGAGGAGCAGCCGGTAGTATTCGACTGCCACCGGGAAGCGTGTCGGAAGGCGGGGAATCGAGCCAAGCAGGCGCTCGCTGGACAGCACAACATAGTCGGCGCGACGGAGATCCTCGGCTAGCTTTCGTGCCTTGGCCGGCGATTCTTCCGCGTACAGCTCTAGAGTGACTTCCCGAAACGATCTCTCATAGCCGGGTAGCCTCAGGGGCAGTGCGTCGTCCCAGTGCTCCACGGCAAGGGTGGATCCGGGTGCGACGTTCGCGTAGAGCCACTCGGAAGCCTGCACCCGCGTATGCGGCCGCGCATAGATCGAAGCGAACATGCTTGCGTATAAGGTGGTTGCGCCAAGGACAGCCGGGAGCACCGCGGGAGCTAGGCGAGCGATGGCGGGGCTCTGGATCGGCCTGACGGTGAGCCTGACGAGCACCGCGGCGGCGAATACGACGAGCCCGGGGTACACGGGAAGCAGGTAGCGCAGAAACTTTGCGAACTGAAACCCGAAATAGCCCAGGTTGAGAAGCGTCCAGGCCACGAGCAGCAGTGGCGCTCCGCAGGCTGGCCAGCGCCGGAGGTGCCATGCCGCGTGCGCAAGCCCGGCGAACGCTGTTATCCCAGCGGGGGGGCCCAATCCCCACTCCAGGATGCCGCGCAACACGAACCACGGGTTCGGTGTGCCGGCCCACTGAATCATGAATGGCATGTCGATCTCGCCGGAGCTAATCCGAACCCAGCGGGCCAGGTCTTCGAAGCGCGGACCGTTCGGCACGAGATCGAAAATCCCCGGCCCGGCGAAACTGTAGGGATCGCCGGTCCGGTAGACGATCAGCGCAACCAGGCCGCACAGTGCCAACTGACCCCCTCGTCGGACAGGTCCATCGGATGAACGGCCCGTCGGAGGAGGGACGAGCACCACGAGCGCGACGATCGGCAGGAGCAACGCGCCGCTCAGTTTGATCGCCAGGGCAAGGCCGAGGGCGAATCCGAGAAGTGCGAATGCCCACAGTTCGCGTCGGACCCAGGCGCGGTAGGCAGCGCAGAGCGCCAGCGTGGTCGCAAACGCCCGGAAGGTGTCGACCGTGAAGAAATGGCTGAGCTGCACGTGGAGTGTGGTAACCGCGAGAAGCGCCGCGGCTACTAGCCCCACTCGCCGGCCGTAGACCAAGGTGCCGAGCCAGAACGTCAGCCCGACCGTGCCGAGATCGGCTATGCCGGAGAGGCCGCGACCCACGAGATTGATCTGTTCGTAGGTTGCCATCCCCAGGACTTCCCCGACTGCGCGGACGACGAACAACGGCGCGGTCCCGTAAGCAAACCCATCGAAGCCCTGGTTGTACGGATTCAACGGTGACCGATCGGTGTTGAAGTAGTCCAGCGCTCGGTCGGGAAAACGGATCTTATCCGCAACAATCGTCAGGAATCGTTCATCTGGATGCAGGTGCTGCCCGGCGTCCCAATTCAGTCCGGAAAAGCGTAGGATGGCGCCGACTAGCAGCAGCGCGATCATGCCGAGCGAGGTGACCGCCCGTGGGTGCCGCGCCATTGGGGCCAGGATCATCCCCGCCGGAGAAGTGGGTATGCGCGTGACGTGATCTCCGAGGCTGGATTGTGACACAGTCTCCAATGGCGTCGGTAGACATGCATGCCACGGGCATGGGTGGAAGCGGTGGCTGGACCTCAAGGGACAGGTGTGAGCTGCATGTCGCGCAGGACGTACGCAGGGCGATCGGTATGGAGCTCTCGGAGTCGGCCATTCTCGGCGTCGCCGAGGTCTCGGGCGAAGATCACCGGTCCGTCCAGGAGTGGCCCGTTGGCTGGGAATACCGAGCCGTAGGGCTGCCACTCTGGCGGTCGCTGGGTGACGAAGACGAGTGCTCGCCCGATCTGTGACTGCTCGACGAGCTCCAGGCGTGCTCGGCTGACGCCGTTGTAGCCACGGTGGGCCCAGAGGGTGGCCGGCAAGTAGCCGAGCAGGTTTGTGGCCACGCCGAGTGCAAATAGGGCAGCCGCCGGTCCGAACGCATTTCCTGGCCGGACGTGGCCTTGCGCGTACTCCGGCGCGGCGCCCGGACACTCCGTCAATGGGCGCGCCATGAGTGCCATTCCACGCGCCGTCAAGATGGCTAGGACGCCCGCCGCTTCGTAGTAGTAGCGGGGGCCGTACATGATCCCATCCGCCCAGTAGGCTACGTGGACGGCGACAACCGATACGACGACGGAGCCCAGCAGCCAATCCCACTCATTGCGACGAAGCGTGACAAACGGGACCAGCGCCGGCGCGAGTGTGAGGTATGGCGGCCAGCCGAACAGGTGACGCAGCAGCGCGGTGCTGTTCGCCCAGGTGTTCGCAAGTCCGCCGGCTAGATCATGTCCGCCGTGCATGCCGACGGAGGGTCCAAATCCCACGCGGTCGAAGCTCCACCAGAGCTCGTACGGACTTGCGAACGGGCTGCCCAGTAGCCGCCAGTTGAAGTACAAGAGGAAGAAGGTTGGCGGAGCCGCACCGATCATGGTCAGTGCCGAAAAGCGAATGCGCGTTCGCGGTTGCACCGCGACTTCATACATGAGCGGGGCGAGCAGGATTGTGGCGATGGCAACGGCCGTCAATTGCCGCGTGATCAGGAGCATCGCCGTGGCGAATCCCGCGACACACCATGCGAGCGGCCCGCCCTCCTGGCGGCAGAACACAACCGCGAGTAGGAGGGCGCTAGTCCAGAGCAGCCCGGCAGGGTGCGACATCATCGTGCCTGACATGAGCAGGACGAATGGCGACGTCAACAGCAGCGTGGCGGCGAGGAGCGCGACGCGTGGCCCGTACAAACGTCGGGCGGCCAGGTAAGTCATCGCAATGGCTCCGCTGGCCGTTAGCGGCGAGATAATCCAGGGCGCCCCAATCAGCACGCCCAGACTCAACAGCAACGGCTGTCCGGGTGAGTACTTGCCGAACCACTGTCCACCATGAACCAGCACAAACTCCTGCTCAAAGAACTCCGGCAAGGCGGGGGCTGGTGCCGCCAATCTGCCAGCGGCAAAGAGCTGCGCCTGGAACAGATAGGTGACCGAGTCCTGGACGTGCGGGATGCCTTCGAGGATCCACCTGGCAATGACCGAGGTGACGCCCAAGGTCAACGCACTCAGACTCGCGCACACCGTGAGGCAAGGAATCGACGGCAGCCAACGTCGTGGACCAGTGACTTTCCCGGGGTAGGACCGCGCCAGCAGCTGGGACGAGGCCAGGAGGAGCAGAGCGTACAGCCAGGAACGGCCCCATTCTCGAGTCAGCGCCTGGCACCAACTGGCGGCGTCCCGCTTGTACGCGAACAAGCCTCCCGCCGCCGTCTCCAGCCGTTCCGATTGCCCACTTTCGATGACCAACGTTCGGCGATCCGGTGCAACGACTACGACGTGCTCGGCCCCTCGTGGACCTTCGCTGAGTAGCACCCGCACTGTTGAGCTCGCCCGAAGGAGCCATACGCTCAGTGTCCAGGCGCTGCCGGATGGCACAGCCGTGACCAGAACCTCGCCATGTTCGCCCGCTTCCGGCGACGACCAGCCTTCCAGTTTGCTATCGATGGTGGGTGCCTGCTGTGCCCTAGACGCCTGCCACAAACGCCCGGTCTGCCGGGCGATCATGGCACCCTCGGCGTCCCGAACCTCGGCGTCGGCGAGACCCGCTCTGAGGTTCTCGGTCAGCCAGTTTGCCGCGGGTTCCAGCCAGCTGAGGGAACGGGAGGACCAGGGTGTCGTCAACGAGCGTTCGTCCGCGGACGCCAGGGCAATCGTGACGTTGTCTATTTCGCGCCCGCGAGGCGCGTCCAGACGTACGGATCCAAGGCTTGCAACGACCTCGCTGGGCGTGATCTGGACGGTGAGTAGGCTTCGTTCAGAGGCCGCCCACACGTAGAGCACGAGCAACGTGAGGTTGAGGCCCAGGAGGCCGGCGCGGGTTCCGCGGTTGATCTGCCGGTTGGCGAGCGCCAACCCGAGTATCCCGGCGCCGCCGAGTAGGCCCAGCGGCCAGACGTCGGTTCTGGCCGCAATCGCTCCAAGCAGGAGCAAGCACGACAACCCGCCCCAGAGCCGGTCTCGCCCCTCGTACGCGCGTTGCCTCAATCGAATGGCCCCTGCTAGGATGGCGCGGTTGACTCGAGCCGCGGCGGCCGTACTGCGCCGGTGGACTGGCGCTCAGGAGCGTGACACCATGGAAGGCCTGCGCTACGACCGACTCTATAGAACGCCGAACTCCGAGGCGTACCTGGTCAGTGCGAATGAGGAGGCCGTGGCGCGCGTGGAGCTACACTACACCAGCAGCATTGCCTACGGCCTGGTGGTGTTGGAGAACCCGCTCGAAGGCGAAGCCTTGACCGACTTGCTGGAGCGCCTCGACGAAGCCCTGGTCTCGAGCGCCGATGTGCCGCGAGACGACTTCGTCGTCAGCGTGTACCAGGGTCACGAAGTTGGCGTCTTCAGTGACTCGGATGATGATGACGAAAGCTCAGTGCCCGAACCGTGACCACCTCCGCGTTCAAATGGGGTACGTCTCGAACAAGCGACCCCACTCGGTCCGCATCATTGCCTCGACGCGGCGCCGGCCAACGTAGCGGTACCAAAATGCGTCGTGGTAAAGCCGCGACGCGGCGAAGCTCCAGGGCACCAGCGGGCTACGGAGCAGCAGGCCTTCGAGCGGTTTGAGTGGGCCGTGGTAGATCAGTTTTTGGCCCCAACTGGCGAAGGTGTCTTCGTTACCTCGGAACCGAAGATTGATCTCGGAGATGTCTTCGCCCACGATCTCGATGTCCCGTACGTCACCGCACCCCAGGCCGAGCTCGTGGGCTAACCGAATGTATTTGAACTTGAGCGGGTCGAAGCCCATCAGCTTGGCCGCGACCGCGTCAATTGCCACTTGATCGGCGCTCGCGAGCATCAGGTTGGCGACGTGCGGGATCATCGCGCGGGGACCAGGCCCGTCGCCAGCGATCGTCCCGTCCATGACCGCGAACACCCCGGGATGGATCTCTTTCTGGATTGCTAGCAGGTCGACCAGAGTCTCGTGGATGACGCTGTGGGTCCAATGACGCTTGTCATGAAGCAAGCCGCCAAAGGCATTCTTCATCGCGCCGGTCGTTCCGGTGAAAACGTGCGTCTTCATCGTCGGCATGTGGATCATGTTCATGCCGATGAGCATCTTCGGGATCTTGATCCCATCTGGGAAGATCCGATCGAGGACCAGCAGCGGCGACTTTGGCTCGTAGTACGTCCACTCCACGTCCGGCTCGAAAGTGTGCACCCACCCCACGCCCATCTTTCGCAGCACCGGAGCATGTTTATTGTTGATCTCTCCGACTTTCGAGTCTACGACGACGGTTCGGTTGTGCACGCCGAGCAGGGACTCGCGCGGGTGTCCATCGTCCAGGAGTGTGCGCGTGACACCTTCTAGCTGCCATGGCGTCGTGGAGCAGCCCGGATAGTAGACCTGCCAGGTGATGTTGATCTTGAGCCCGGTCAAAGGTCCCTTCGGCAGATGCTGCTGGTACTCGGCCAGCCGCATCGCTCGGCCCACGTCCTCCAGCACGGTTCGCGGTCGCGTCCGCAGCACCGCGACCTTGGCCCGTCCACTTGCTGGGCTGGGATCCGCCTCGGGGCGGATGACGGTCGCAACTGTCATACTCTGGCTCCGCGGTCGCGACCGCTCCTTCGATAATGCATCTCGGCGCGAGTGGGACTGTGCCCGGCTGGTGGGCCCGATCGCGGCGGACGGAATGCTACCACAGGTCACGCCGCGCGGCTTAACGGGTCGTGCGGAGAGCCCCTGTATACTCCGCTACTCTTGCTCTCGGGAGCAGAAGGGCATTGCCCAGCATCCAACGGCGCGAGAGCTGCCCGGTCGTGAAACGCCCTCGTGAGGAGGACAGCGCATGGAAAAGCGTGGCCGCATACTGACCGGGGACCGCCCGACTGGCAAGCTGCACCTGGGCCACTATGTCGGGTCGCTCGCGAACCGAGTGCGGCTGCAAGACGAATATGACTGCTACTTCATCATCGCCGACTACCACGTCCTGACCACAGCCTATGAACGGCCTGCGTCGATCGGCGACAGCGTGAGGGATCTGGTCCTCGACTATCTGAGCGTGGGCATCGATCCAGATCGCAGCACGATCTACCTCCAGTCGCTTGTGCCGGAAGTCTGCGAGCTCTTCCTGCTCTTCGGCATGCTGGTATCGGTGCCGAGGTTACAGCGTGTGCCGACCTTGAAGGACGTCATCCGGGACCTGCAATTGGACTCGGCCTCATATGGGCTGCTTGGCTATCCAGTGCTCCAGGCCGCGGATATCACGATGGTGCGAGCCCATCTTGTCCCCGTGGGCAAGGACCAGTCGTCGCACCTCGAAGTAACGCGAGAGCTGGCCCGCCGCTTCAACGAGTTGTACGGTGAGGTTTTTCCAGTCCCCGAGACACTGATTGGTGAGGTTCCTACTCTAGTCGGCACCAACGGCAAGTCGAAGATGAGTAAGAGCCTAAACAACGCGATCCTCTTGACGGACGATGCGAGCGCGCTGCGCCAGAAGGTGATGGGGATGTACACCGACCCGACTCGGCTGCGGGCAACGGATCCCGGGCATGTCGAGGGCAATCCTGTCTTCGACTACCACGAAGCGTTCAATGATCGCAGCGATGAAGTTGCTGAGCTAAAGGAGCGCTACCGGGCTGGTCGCGTCGGGGACGTTGAAGTCAAGCGCTCTCTGGTCGATGCTCTGGAGCGGTTCCTGGCGCCGGTCCGTGCGCGACGCGCGGAGTACGAGGGGCGGCCGCACTTAGTGGATGACGTGATCCAGGTCGGGAGCAGACGTGCGCAGGGCGAAGCGCGCGAAACGCTTCGCCTGGTGCGCGAGGCGATGGGCTTGACGTACTACAGCTCACGGCGCTTCGAGCATGGTCAATGCTGAGGAACGACCTGGTCCATGCGCACTTGCCAGACCATGGTGGAACGCGACACCTGTGGACGCGGTGAGTTCTGCACCGCCCGGGTCCGCGTCACCAGAGCGCTCTTCTGGCCGGGATTGCGCCGGAATCTCGCATCCACATGGAAGCGCCGGGTCCAGCGGACCGATGATCCACATCCCGCAGTTCGAGGGGCCGATCGGTCTGTTGCTGACCTTGATCGAACGCCGGCGGTTGCCGATCACCGAACTGAGCCTCGCCGCGGTTGCCGACCAGTACCTCCGGAGCCTTCGTGCGTCTAGCGCCCTGGACCAAGAGACACTCTCCGAGTTCCTGCTGATCGGCGCTCGGCTGGTGCTGTTGAAGTCTCGTGCGCTTCTGTCCCGCCCTCGGCACGGAACGGATGAGGAACTGGAAGGCGTCGAGGAACTGCTGGTGCGATTGGAGGCGTACCGAACATTTCGGCTGGTTGCAGAGGAGTTCGGCCGAAACAGGGAGCCGCGCGCATTTCCTCGCGGACTGGTGTGGAGGGTCATCGAGGTTGTGCCGAGGGTCCTTGCGCCCCTCAGGCCCGAGGAGCTCGCCGCGGGACTCCAGCGGCTCGGGGTTGTATCTCCTGGCTCGGCTGACAGTGAGTTGGCGGCGTCGCCGCGGGTCGCGGTGGCGGAACGCATTGCTGTAGTCCGCGCGTGGGTACAAGGTCGGCGATCGATCATTTGGGACCTGATCGGCGCTGGTGGGACCGACGAGGTGGTCGCCACGCTGCTCGCCGTGCTTGAACTGACTCGGCGCGGGGAGCTACGCGTCCAGCAGGCGGACCCCTTCGGGCCGATCTGGCTCCATGGAGTCGGCGAGCCGGCGGAATCGAGCAGCGGACGCGCTGGAATCTGCTAGTCCGAGTTCACGGAGGAGAATACGGTCGTGCTCGCGCGCGAGATTGGCTCGTTCAGCGTCGTCCACCACGCGTTGTTCGCGGCGCATGAAGTCTTTGGTCCGTCTGGTGGCGAAAGCATCGCGAAGCATCTGTGGTGTGACCCTAGCATCTGGTCGCACGCCTGCACGGCGCGCCACGGTTTCGACAATGAAGTCGATCCCGCGTGCACTGATCGAGAAGACTAGTGGGTCTGTGCCCGCCGTCCCGCGATGCAGCGCGAGCGCCGCGCGTAAGCGCTCGCTCATCGGGAGTGTGCGCCGTCGGACGCGCTGACTCGCCTGACGATGTCGAACGTGCAGAAGCCCGTGGTTGCTTGCCGCGAGGTCCAAGTTCCCCCAGCGAAGGGCGGCGACTTCGTCCCGTTTGAGACCACAGTCAACTAGGCAGGCGACGAGCGCCGCCCAACTCGGCGTCTCGGCGTGGAGAAACATGGCATCGCACTCGTCGCTCGTGAGGTGTCGACGGTGGGTGTGCTCAGCGGGCGGGTACGGGATGGCTATTGATGGATCGGCCAACAGCCGTCCGCTGGTGTGCAGAAACTGAAAAAAGCCCTTGACGGTGCTGGTCTTTCTCCTTAGGGAGGAAGCGCCGTTTCCATGCTGCCGGCCGAGCCAGGCGAAAAACGCGGTGAGGTCCGCGGTAGTGGTAGCTCGAAGGTCTTGCGAGCGCAGAAAGGTAGCGAGCTGCGCGAGATCCGAGCGGGTGCTGCTGATCGTGTGTCGCGAACGCCCGGCGCGGACGAGCGTGTCAAGATAGACGGGCAGAAGCTCGAGCGTGAGCACTTGCTCTGCTACGGCACTACACATAAACAGAAATATATTACAACCCAGGTATCCCAGATAGGTCGCTGGTACATGCGTCGATCATTGTTTATGTGTAGGGCGCCGACACAGAATACCGGACGAGTTAGGTCACCGTCGCCGCGACAAGCTCGCTCGCAGTCCCACCCAGACGAATCCCAACCCGACTTACCTCGGCTATGTCCTCTACGCTCCAGTCATCGAGAGTTCGCTCACCTGCGTGGCCAAATGCGCTCCGTGGCAGGACGGCCAAGTCCACCGTCATATCCTGGAGGGTGTTCGTGGCGTCAAGCCCGCTCATCAGCCCCGAAACGCTAATCGCTGTCCCAAACAAAGTGCTCTCGACCGCTCGCACTTCCACCCGCAGCCCTTCTACCCGATTCGCGTCCTCCGCCATCTGCATTAGCGCCGGATACGCCGCTCTTCCGCACAACCAGGCGACTCGTCGTGGCTGCGACAGCCGAGCCGGCAGCCGCCTTCGATGTCGCCGCCAGTCCGCCACGAGTACCCGAACCAGCCCTACACCGTTCTGCATCTGAGGAAATCCGTCGTAGAAGCGTTCCCCTGGCAACGGCAGACCGGCAAGCAGAAACAGCTCGTCACTCGGATAGACCAGGCCTCTCCCCAGGCGCCGACGCTCCCGACGGTGCACCTCCATCGCTCTGCCAACAGCTTCCCGGGCTTCATCAACACGAACAGGTCGTATTCGGCGCACCGGCAGGTGTTCGCTGATGCCGACCGGCACCACGGCCACGGACTGCACCACCTGCTCGATCCCTGTGAGGTCCACAAGCGTGCGACTCAGGACTTCTCCGTCGTTGATTCCGGGACACAGCACAATCTGGCCGTGAACCTGCACGCCCGCGGCGCCGAGCCGCCGAAGCTGCGGCAGGATTGGCGCTGTGCCGGGATGCGCCAGCATCCGGGCCCGAACATCAGGATCGGTTGCGTGAATCGAGACACGCAGCGGCGAGAGGCGCTGGTAGGTGATCCGTTGCCAATCCAGCTCGGTAAGATTGGTCAGCGTAACGAAGCTTCCGAACAGGAATGAGTACCGATAGTCGTCGTCGCGAACGTATAGCGACCGTCGCAGTCCTTTCGGCAGCCCGCGAATGAAGCAGAACTCGCAGTTGTTGTTGCACTCTCGAAGACCGTCGAAGGTCGGCTCGTCAAACTCCAACCCGAGATCCCCGTCGCCGACCGTTGTCAACGTCAGACTGACGTGTGTCCCCTCACGAGCCACGTCCACGCTGAGCTTGAGCCTCCCCTGAGCCTGATCCTGCAGGTCGATCAAGTCACGTGGCACCACGCCGTCAACAGCCACTAGCTGGTCCCCTTGCTTGATGCCTGCCTTCCAAGCCGGCCCACCCTGACGCACGGCCGCGATCTGGCCGCCCTGCGCGCCTTTGGCACCTGACCGCGGTGTTCGGCGCGGGGCCGCAAGGCTCTCCACCGGCAGGAACCTCCTCATGCGCCAAACCCCTCTTCGTGGCTGGGTCCAACCCTCCCCATCAGCTGGTAGTCCTGAGACCTGAGCGGACCGATGCGACGATTCGATCGACCACCTGTCCGATGCTCAGATCATCAGTCTGGATCCTCAGCGCATCAATCGCTTGCGCGAGCGGTGCAACAGTCCGGGTCGAGTCGATCCGATCACGCTCGACGATCCCGGCAAGTACTTCCGCGTATGGCCGGCTCTCGTCACCATCCTGGCGCGCCCGACGAAGGGCACGCTCTTCAGCCCTTGCATCTAGATAGATCTTCAGGTCAGCGTCAGGGCACACAATCGTACCGATGTCACGGCCGACCATGACGGTGCCAGGAGGGCAGACCTGGCGGCGCTGGGCATCCACCAGCCGCGCTCGCACAACCGTTGACTCGGCAATGGAGGAAACGATCGCGTTGACCTCTGGGGATCGAAGCGCCCTACTAACGTCGTTCCCACCCAGAATCACATCGCAGACCCGACCGTCGCTTACACTTGATGGGCCGACGACTACGTCGAGCGTACTGGCGATGCTCGAAAGTTCACGGGCATCACGTGAATCGATTCCCTTGCGCAGCGCCTCGAGCGCGACAGCTCGGTAAAGCACCCCGGTATCGAAGAAGAAATAGCCCAGCCGATCGGCCACCGCCAGCCCGACCGTGCTCTTACCCGCTCCCGCGGGGCCGTCGATCGCGATCACCACGGGCTTGCTCACGGGATCGCTCGACCGGAAGCGGCGCGCAGTGCGTCGACCTCACCTCTCAACAGCGGCCGCCACTTCGATGGAGCCAAGCTGCCAAGGTGGAGCGATCCGATCCTGACTCGGATCAGACGCTCGACCCGCAATCCCACGGCTTCTGCCATCCGCCGAACGACACGATAGCGGCCGTCTTGCAGCACCACGCGCACCCAGCGGCCTCCCGTGATGCTCTCCAGGTCCTCTAGTCGCACCGGCTTAGTGAGCACGCCATCCAGGACGACTCCATCTCCCCAGCGGAGTAAGGCAGCATCATCCGCCTTCCCCCCCAGCAGCACGCGATACTCTTTGTCAACGCCATGCCGCGGATGCGTCAAGCGCAATGCGAGGTCACCATCGTCGGTTAGCACGATCAGGCCTTCCGACGCGATGTCGAGTCGGCCAACCGGGAAGAGTCGTCGATCGCCTGGAATCAGGTCTAAGACGGTCCGTCGCCCGCGTGGGTCGGAGGCTGCCGAGAGCACACCAGGCGGCTTATGTAGAGCTAAGTGACGGAGATGGGCTGGCGCGGAAATAACCCTCCCGTCCACCTCGACGTGATCCCGGCCTGGCTCGACGACCGTACCCTGCAACGTCACTACGCGCCCATTCACCTTCACCCTGCGAGATTCGATCAATCGTTCGCACGCACGTCGAGAAGCAACGCCGCAGCGCGCAAGGTACTTCTGCAAGCGCTCGGCCATTGTCCAGCCCCTCACTCAGCGGCGATCGTCGGGACCGTCGAGCGTCCGAACCTTCCGCAAGATGCTCGTGGAGACGTCTTCCCCGTGCTCAATGGGGCTCGCCCGCAGCATACCCAGCGGGACCGCAGGCTGTTTCGAGTCCGGGCTCGCGTCCTGGGGGCGCCCCCAGGTCTGGTCGGCAAATGCCGCATCAAGCAAAGACGCGGCGTCGGCGACATACCGATCGCTGTTCAGCACGACGACAACGGCGCGTCTACCGTCGCGAGTCGCTGTCGCCGCCAGGCAGCGACCAGCGAGGTCGTCGAAGCCGGTCTTGATGCCATCCGCGCCATCATACGAGCCGAGCAATGGATTGGTATTGACGAACAGCCATGTCGGAGGCCCTTGGACCACCCAACGTCGCTCGGCGACGATCCGGGCCAGCAGCGACTGTCGCATTACCAGCCGCCCCGCGATGGCCATATCGTACGCCGAGGAGACATGACCATCCTCATCCAACCCGTGCGGGTTCTTGAAATGCGTACGAGTCAACCCCATCCGTCGACTCAGTTCGTTCATCCAGTCGACGAACTGCGGCACCGACCCCTCAGCCACGCTCTCGGCGATCGCCATCGCCGCGTCGTTCCCCGAATTCAGAAGAAGCCCGTACAGCGCATCTTCAAGCCGAAGCGAGTCACCGAGTCCTAGGCCGATCAACACCGGCACCACTGCGTAGTCGCGTGACGGCATCACTAGCTGGTTCGGGCTCCCTCGCTCCGCGGCCACCAGCGCGGTCACCATTTTGGTCAAGCTCGCCGGGGGCAACTCGTCAAACGCCCGCTCGCCGTACAGCAAGGCCCCGGAGCCGCCATCTATGATGGCCGCGCCGAGCGCGACGTGCGCCGGTGGTGATGTGGGCCAAGCTCGTTGGTCGGCCCCCGCGAGCCTTTCATGACTCGCCAGCCCAAGCAGCAGCACAACGCCAACAACGAGCCGGCGAATGAACCGTCGACGAGCTCTGATCCCGATCATCATTGCTGAAGTCGCACCCTGGCAAAACTAATGGAACGCGCCTTCGAGATGCTCAATGGTCCGTACACTACCGTCGCTTGAAATGACGATCGCAACCACGTCTACGCGCCACGGGCTGTGCGGATCTGGTGAACGGGCGACATATCGCTCTGCCAATTGGCCGAGGCGCTCCAGCTTCGCTGAGGTCACCGCGACATCTGGAGCCACGTCATCTCCCCCGATCCGAGTCTTCACCTCCACGAACACCATCTCGTCGCCATCTCGTGCCACAATGTCCAGCTCTCCGAGAGACGAGCGGACGTTTCGGGCCACTACGCTCAGCCCACGCTGCTCAAGAAACGCCGCCGCGAGTTGCTCTCCTCGGGCGCCCAACGCTTGCAAACGGCTCACCCGTTGTGACCTTCCAGCAGCGCCCGTATTGGCGCGAATGAGCGTCGGTGAAACGCGCTTAGCCCGCGGCGTGCGAGTCCACGCCGATGCGCCACCGTCCCGTATCCCTTGTTGTGCGCCCAATCGTACGCCGGATGACGATGATCGAGTTCATTCATCCACTGATCGCGCAACACCTTTGCCACAATCGATGCCGACGCGATGGACAGGCAAGTGGCGTCGCCACGGACGATCGCCGTCTGGGGGATGCTGCAACCTCGAACGGTGATGGCGTCAATCAACAAGTAGTCTGCCGCTGGCGACAAGGAATGGATCGCCCGAAGCATCGCCAGCCGGGTTCGCAGCGGTGAGGCCCAGTAGATCCAGCTCCACCGCGGAGACGGCCCCGATCCCAACGCCCCGTGCAGCCCCCATGATCGGATGATAGAGCGCGGTCCGCTGGCTGGAGCTCAACGTCTTGGAGTCCCGAACTCCCTCGAGTTCGGGCGGCACGCCGCCGCGAGGGTCGGGCAGTATCACCGCGGCCGCGACAAGCGGGCCGGCCCAGGCGCCGCGCCCGACCTCGTCGACTCCCGCCACCCGGAAAAATCCGGCCTGCCGTGCTCCAACCTCCGCGAGGAGCGTCGGACGGGGACGCCCCGTCGATCCGGCCCTCACACCGCGCGGGTGCTCACGACTGGCGCTGATCGATGCGCCGTTCGGCGCGCGCGACGAGGCGAGGTTACGACCCCCCCGGACCGAAGGCCCGGCGCTCCTTGATGCGCGCGGCTTTCCCGGTCAACGAACGAAGGTAGTAGAGCTTCGCGCGCCTCACACGGCCTCGCCGCGCGACTTCGATCCGATCCACCCGGGGCGAGTTGAACATGAACGTGCGCTCGACGCCAATTCCGTGGCTGCCAAGCCGACGCACCGCGAAGGTCCCGTCGGCAGAGTTCGGACGATGCATGCCGATTACCACGCCCTCGAACACCTGAAGACGCTCACGCACTCCCTCAACCACTCGCACGTGCACTCGGACTGTGTCCCCGGCAGCAAAATCAGGAATGGTATCGGCTCTCGGCAGAGCCATCAGTCGCGCCACGTCCACCATCTGCGCCACCCTTCGCTCACTCGAACAACTACGTTTGCACCCGAGTATACCAGCGGGATTTCCCCTCACACCATTGGCCGGCGGGGTGGACGTAAAGCTGCCGCTCGATCCGCCCGGACCCGTACCTGCTCTGCAAGCGATTCGGCGCGGCGATCCAACTCAGCCCGAGTAGAGGGCGCCAACACAAACTCGAGCGCTGACAGTAGCCCCTCGGCGCCCCCTAAGTCCAAGACCAGCCGTGCATCAACCTGGCGCAAAGCCGTCAGCACTATCCAGAGTAGCTCGGCGCCACCAGCAGTGAGCGCCGCGCCACGTTCCACCCGCGCTCCCTCCATCCGGAGTCCCGCGCCCAGGGTAATCGGCTGGCCTGCTTCGTCCAGCCCGTGGAGCACAGCCGCCAGCCGCTCTGGATGAAGCCACCCTACGCAGTCGGTAAGCCGATACTCCAGCCCGGCGGCGAAGGCCGGTACATCCATCGCTCGTGTGAAGGATTCGTGGTCCGACGCTGATACGACGATCCGCGCGTCGGCCCGCAGCCTTCCCACCGCGGCAGTCCACGCATCCACTTCGCTCTCCCACCGCGCGGGTAGTTCATCCCCTGCCAGGCGTCGCACGAGTGACCTTAGCTCGTCGGCGGAGCCGCCCAGGCGGACCCCCCGACTGCATGACGCGGCGGTCAGCAAGTAGCGTCGCTCAACTGTGCCCCCGACGAACGACAAGTACTGCTCGAGCTTGTACAACACGTCGAGGTCACAACCTAGCGACGCCACAAGCTCCAGTTGGTCCTCCAACACGGCGAGCCGCGGGTCACCTTCCGGACCGGGCTCGACGGTACGCTCCGCAAGCACACGGACCGCCGCCGTAACAGCCAATAGGGCAGACCCATCAGCTGCGAAGCCCCAACGCACCAGTCCCAGCCAGAACCACGCGCCGCATAGCTCGCGCCGAACCTGGCGAGCCGCGGCCCGTCCAACGCCGTCCGTGCCGACGCATGCCGTGCCCTCCCCGGCCGCTCCCTGATCCCACCCGAGCTCACCTTCGAGCCAGCGCTGCAATTCCGCCTCGTGATACCACGAGCCCGTCGGAAGGTCAGCGACAACCTCGAGCAGATCGCGGGCCGGATGGCCCCGCTGTACGCGACCCGAGTTCGGCATCCCACGCGCTGCCGAACGGCTGATCCGTTCTGAGCAATACGCTGCCCACATCATGGCGACCAGCGAATGCGGGTCACGGAGCAAGCGGCTAACTTGATCGTCATCGGGACTGGGCCAGGGACCTCCACGGATCCAACCCGCTTGTTGACCGAGCCCAAGCAGGACCCGCCAGCGCTCGTTCGCGCGCCTGGGAGTGATTTCCGCCGAGCCGGCGCCGAGAGGGGCCAACACCCGCGTCAGGGACCGCTCGTTTCTACCCACGAGTGGACGTGCCGCCCGGTTCCATTTCTCCCGACGCAGCGCACTAGCCAGCAGGAAACAGTCACCGCGGAGATCGGACTCCAGAATGGTGACCGGGGGTAGCTGGCTCGCAATGGGCAAGTTCCGCTCAATGTTCTCGACCAAAGGCGCAGCGGTAAGTAAGTATTCGTCTGGCAGAACGTACGACGCGCCGGATGAGGATGCCCCCGCGGTGAAAACGCGGAACAACACGCCGCGTTCGGTGAGCCGCGAGACGCGCGTCATACCCCCCGCACCGTCCAAGTCACCCGAGCGATGCCGACTAGCCCGCCGAAGGAGCAAATCGGCGTCGTGCCGCCCCCGACCCGCGGCCACCAGGGCGACGATGGCCCGATCTTCCGCTGCAAGCTCGCGCCAGAGCTTTCCATCCGCCGCCAGTTGAGTCAGCTCAGCGGCCAGGCCGTCAACCAGCTCCGAACGGATAGTCGAGCCTTCGAAGGGCAGCCCCCGCTCCCTCGCCATAGTCCGGAGCAAGCCCACCGAGCAGCCTAGTAGCGCGTCACGCAGCTTCATCGATCCGGGCGCCGGGTCCCGCGCGCACTCGTATTCGCACGACCAATGGAGCGACGAGGGCCTATTAAGCCCCGACAACTCCGATCGAGACTCCTGGTCTGATCGAGCACCCCGCCTCGACTAGATGAACAGTGGCGCCATCACCAGCGTGATCGTGCTGAGCAGCTTGATTAGCACGTGTAGCGACGGGCCGGCCGTGTCCTTGAAGGGGTCGCCAACAGTATCGCCGACGACCGCTGCCGCATGCGGCAAGCTACGCTTGCCCATGATCTGCCCCAGATCATCCTTTAGCTCACCGGACTCGATGAACTTCTTGGCATTGTCCCAGGACCCGCCGCTGTTGTTCAGCACGGTCGCCAGCAGGATGCCCGCCATCGTGCCAACCATCAGGAATGCTGCCATTGCCTCGTACCGCAGCAGCAGCCCGACAAAGATAGGGAATGCCACTGCCAACACCCCGGGGAGCACCATCTCTCGAAGGGCCGCCTTGGCCGTGATGTCGACGCAGCGCGCGTAGTCTGGCTTGGTTCGGCCCTCCATGATTCCTGGATCGGCCTTGAACTGCCGACGGACCTCCTCAATGATGTCGCCCGCGGCTCTACCGACCGCGCGGATCGCTAGCGACGTGAAGAAAAAGACGAGCGTCGCACCGAGGAATCCTCCGATGAACACCTCGACCTTAGTCAGGTCAACACTGATGTGCTCCGCCGCCCGACTCCCCAGCACGGCCTTGACCTCATCCAGATAGGCACTAAAGAGCAGGAAGGCTGCCAGGGCCGCGGAGGCAATCGCGTAGCCCTTGGTGAGTGCCTTCGTCGTATTGCCGACAGCGTCCAGAGCATCGGTGATGTGACGCGTCGCTTCAGGCGCGCCGGCCATCTCGGCAATACCGCCCGCGTTGTCAGTGATCGGACCGAAGGTGTCCATCGCCAGGATGTAGGCGACGGTGGTCAGCATCCCCATGGTCGCCGCGGCGGTGCCGTAGAGGCCACCGTTCGGGACGCCGCTATTTGCGCCGCACCAGTAGCTGAGCAGCAGGGCGATCGATATGACGATCGCCGTTGGCGCCGTGGTCTCGAGGCCGACGGCAAAGCCCGCGATAATGTTCGTCGCGGGGCCAGTCTTGGAGGCGCGCGCTATCTGCTGAACAGGGCGCCATGACCCGGCGGTGTAGTACTGGGTCAAGTAGACAAACGCGACGCTGGTCGCAAGCCCCACAAGGCCCGCCGCCACCAGCCACCAGCTCCCCAGCATATTGAGTGTGACCGCGACGATGCCGAGGGCACACAGCCCCGTCATCGTCCAGTAACCCCGGTCCAGCGCCCGCATCGGATCGCGGATCTCGCCCCAAGTCACCGCGTAGACCCCAACGATCGACGCCAGCAAGCCGACTGAGCGAACGACCAGTGGGAAGAAGATCCAGGCAGGATTGTTCGTGGCGGCATAGATAGCGACGCCGAGAATCATCGCGCCGATGTTCTCGGCCGCCGTGGACTCGAACAGGTCGGCGCCGCGACCAGCGCAGTCGCCAACGTTGTCGCCGACCAGGTCCGCGATCACTGCCGCGTTTCGGGGATCGTCCTCGGGTATGCCAGCTTCAACCTTGCCGACCAGATCGGCGCCCACGTCAGCCGCCTTGGTGTAAATTCCCCCACCAAGTTGGGCGAACAAGGCGACGAAGCTCGCCCCAAATCCGAATCCCACGATCGTGAATGGGGCAATGTCCGGGCGCTCGAAGCCCCCATACGCCCAGAAGATCCCCAGGACCCCAAGCAGGCTCAACGCGACGACAAGTAGGCCCGAGACAGCACCACCTCTCAGCGAGACCGTGATCGCCTCCTTCAGACTGCGGGTTGCCGCCGAGGCGGTCCGCAGGTTCGCCTGAACCGCGATGTACATCCCAATGAATCCCGAAACCGCGGAACAGGCCGCGCCTACCAGGAACGCCACGGACGTTCGCCAACCTGTCTCGGCGTTTCCTGACAGGACACCCAGCAACAGGCCAATCAGCACTCCCGCTACCACCGCCAATACGCCGATGGTGCGGTACTGACGATTCAGGAATGCCATCGCTCCCACGAAGATGGCGTCCGCCACCTCCTGCATCGCGGAGGTCCCTTTATCGCGTCCAAGCACGTCTCGCGCGAAGATCGCGGCGAAGAGCATCGCTACGATGCCCGAAAATGGCACGAGCCAAATGATGTTCAACCTTGGTCTCCCTTCACTGCAGCGCGCCGGGCAGGGCATAAGCCCACTGCACCGGTAGTCCAGTTACACTACGATTTCGCCAGCCAGCCCCGCCGTGAGCCGCCACGCTGGCCAGCGTCGCTGCTCACGGCTCGTATGTGGCTGACGCACACTCTTCGATTGCGAGCGCGGAACCTGCTACAGGTCAGACACTCCTGATCTCTCCACGCTCTCCTGGCACTGGGAGGACGACATGCCGAGGCGATGCGAATGAACAGGCCCGAACGATGTCCGCCTCGGCCAGCGTCCGCTCTTCGCCAACGTCCGCAATGTTAGCGGCGGCTGTCTGGAGGGGCAAGTGCTTCACAGACGCGACAGCCAGCATCCACGAGTTGCCAAGACACGTGTCCTTCGACCAGCAGGCACTTCGGCTCACAGGGCGTGGGCGATGTTCTTGCACGTTTCTCACGCCGCTAAGAAGTGAACGCACAAAGCCCCGGCGCGGCCTTCGTGTAATAGCCACCGCTACGCGGGCGCCCAACCCCACGATCCAGGTCTGGCGGCGCGAATCAAGTCTCGCAGTCGAGCGGGATCTAACGGCATTTCCGTAACTGTGACCCCCAGTGGCGCGAGCGCATCGTCGATCGCCTCGGCAACCAACGCCGGCACCGGGATCGCGCCGCCTCACCGACGCCCTTGATTCCGAGCGGATTCAGCGGGGACGGTGTCTCCAGATGGTCAATCTCGAGGCTTGGCACTTCTGCCGAGGTGGGCATGAGAAAGTCCATGAAGGACGCGGTCAAGAGCTACCCCTGTTCGTCGTAGACGAGCCGCTCGAAGAAGGAGCCGCCTAGCCCCTGAGCGACGCCACCTTGAATCTGCCCTTCCACGATGGCCGGGTTCACTAGGACGCCGCAGTCGTGCACGACCGCGTAGCGCAGGAACCTGAGCGCGCCAGTCTCCAGGTCCACCTCGACGACCGCGGCGTGGCATCCGTTGGCGAACGTCGCCAGCTCTGGGGCGAAGAACGCTCGTGCTTCAAGCCCCGGCTCCTGCCCCTCGTTGAGCACGGCTCCTGTTCGTGGCTTCACCAGCTTCAGCGCCTGCGAGGTCGCCGCCTTGCCGTAGGCGTAGCGGATTGGGTTCGCCACCGAGGCAATGGCGCCGAGCAGCAGTGCCCGCCCCGGCACACCCCGCACCCGCACCTGACCATCCGCGACCTCAAGATCTTCCCGGAGCCGCCTCCAGCAGTTCCGCCGCTACTCCTAGCGCCTTTTCGCGTACCGCCCGCGCAGCCGCGGCCATGGCATTGCCCGGAGACCACAAGCGCTGGCGTACGTCCCGGCCCCCCAGCTGAAGGTGGTGGTATCACCCGTTACCACGGTCACATCGGCGGGATCGATGCCCAGCTCGCGTGCCACGAGCTGGGCAATGTTGTCTGGTGGCCCTGCCCCTGCGTGGTAAGCCCGGTGGTGACGACGTACACCTTCCCGAGGGCTCGACGCGGACGTGCGCGCCCTCGTAGGGGCCGATGCCGGCCCCTCGACATAGGTCGCAAGACCGAGCCCGAGATATCGCCCCTGGCGGCGGGCGTCCTCCTGCTCCAGGCGGAATTGGTCAGGTGCAATCATCTCGATCGCCCTGTCCAGCACAGCGGGGAAAGTTTCCACTGTCGTAACGGGTCGGCGCACCATCCTGGAACGTGAGCCCCACATCCCACGGGAACTCATCGGCTTGGATCAAGCGGCGGACTTCGCTCGGGTCCAATCCAAGCTCGCGGGCGATCTGCCCGATGACCCGCTCCATGACAAACACACCGTGCGGGCGGCCAGCGCCGCGATACGGGCTCACCGGCACCTTGTTCGTGTAGACCACCGAGAATTCGACGTCGTCGGTAATCGGTACATCCCCGGCAACAGGGCCGCGGTGATAACAGGAACTACGACGCCGTAGGGCGTATACGCGCCGGTGTCGTGAATGAACCGGGTCGCGCAGTCCAAGAATCAGGCCCGACGCGCTAACCGCCACCTCTACGTCGTGGATCTGACCTCGCTCGTGATTGGCGGCGAGGAGATGCTCGGGGCGGTCTTCGGCCCCACCCGGACGGGACGCTGCAGCCGGATCGAGGCAAACGGGACGAGGATCTCCTCTGGATAGAACATCATGATCTTTGTTCCGAACCCACCGCCGACGTCGGGAGCAACCACCCGAACCTTGTTCTCCGGCAGACCGAACAGACCGGCCAGTCCATTTGCCAGCGGCAAGGGGGCCTGTGTGGAGATCCAGGCGGTCAGGGTGCCATCGTGCGCGTCCCAGTGGGCAACGACGCCACGAGCCTCGATCGGCTGACGGCGCTGCGCTCGATCGTCGCGCGTCCGCGCAGCACTCGGTCGGCGGCGGCGAACGCCCCCTCTGAGTCGCCGACTTTCTGCGGGAAGGTAGCGCACACGTTGGCCGGTACGTCGTCGTGGACCAGTGGGCGCGCCAGTTCGCGCCGTGTCCAAGTCAATGGCCGCGGCAAGCGGCACGTATTCTACGTCGATCAAGTCGAGCGCGTCTTCGGCGGCGTAGCGGCTCTCGGCGACTACGAAGGCTACCGCCTCGCCAGCGTAGCGCACACGATCGATCGCCAGCGGGCGCTGCGTGCGCGGGTGGACCAGCGTCGGGTGAGGGATCAGCAACGGCCCAGGCTGGTTGAGCTCGCCGAGATCGTTCGCGGCCAGTGCCAACACGACGCCCTGCGGCGCGAGCCGCCTCGACACTGACCCGCCGTATCACCGCATGCCCGTGCGGACTGCGTAGCACCGCTGCGTGGAGCATGTAGCCTCACGTCATCGACGTACCGACCCAGGCCGACAAGCAGCCGCGGGTCTTCGTTCCGCCGGATCGACGACCCAAGCGCGGGTGTGGTCATCGCGTGTCGGGTGAACGGTCTGCCACGGCCTCGTGGCCATGCGCGCCAGCCAAGGCCGCCGCGGCGTCTTGGAAGCACTTGATCGGCGCCCGCACCAGCCCTGCCCCGATCTGACCGATGCCAGCGGCTCGATGGGCGATCCCGGTGTTGATGATCGGCACAATGCCTGTCCGTAGACTCGTCGGACGTCCACGCCTTGGAGTCCCACGGAAGTTGAGGATCGGTATGCGATAGGCCTCGCTTTCGCCCACCGTGATCTCGTACATCTCGGTTGTATAGCTCAGCGCGTCGGCGGGCGTCCCGCCGATAAACTGCACGATCGCCCAGCGCGGCCGCCATCGCAAATGCGCCCAGCCCTCCGGTTTCGGTGATCGCACTGTCGCCTATGTCTAGGTTGCCATCGGCCTCCGAGAAGCCTGGAAAGTACAGGCCTCGCGGTAGCTCAGCCAGCGCGGTGAACCACTGCTCCAGCAGGCCCGAGACTCGAATGCCGAAGTCGGTGCCGTTCCTGGCCATCGTGCTCACCAATGTGCTGCGGTACGCGATCCGCCGCGTCGAGGGCCGCCTTGCACGCGGCCATACTGACGTTCAGCGTGAAGTGCTCGTCGCATGCGATGAACTCCAGCACGCGTGCCAGCTCGCCAGAACTCAGATCGCCACGCGCAAGGTGGGGCGCCAGCGCCTTGAGCAACAAACCCGAACCGGCTCGGTTGCGGTTGTGACACTCATCCCCCATCTGCACGGCCTGCCCGAGAAGCGAGCGCACGTCGAGACCACCTGCCCGCCGGACGGCGTCACCGAGAACCGGCCCAGGATGTCGCGCATCCAGACGAGTCGTTCCAACACCTCGGGCCCGTTTGCGCCGTAGCGCAATACCTTGCCCAGCCCTTCGTTCAGGCTCGCATACGCTTCATTACCGAAGGCGCGGTTCTCGACGACGTAGACCGGCATCGACTGCGTAAGCACTCCCGCCATCGGCCCCACGACCGAGTGATGGTGGCATGGCTCAAAACGGACGCCGCCCCGCTGGGCCATTTCTTCGGCGGTGTCATTGCGGCACCCTCGAAGACGAGCGCGCCCGCCACTGCCCCGCGCATCGGCCCGCACATCCGCTGCCACCAATTGGCGGACCGGCGTGCAATACCAGATTCGGCTCCATCCAGGTACCACGACGCCCGCCGGCTGAACGTCGACGAGCCACTGCTCGGCAGCCCGCACCCGGGCAAGGGATTCCGCCGTCGCCTGCTCGATCTCGATGCTATCGAGCCGTGCTGCTACCGCGGCGCTGGCCGAAGGCGGTCGCCAGTCCACTCGCTGCACCCATTCGGCGTGCGGCTCCAACGTCGCCGCGAGCAGATCGAGCCCGACGTTGATGGCGCGAGGCCGCGTCAGAAGCTGGTTCATTCTTCGGACCTGTACACGTGGCTGGAACATAGCGCCTCAGCCTCGCACGATGGCATCACATTGACGTTCTCTGGCGGTCGAGTGGGCGACGCACCCCGTGACGGAGCACCCCGCCTAAGCGTTGGCTCTGCTCACGCCGTGTCTATCTACAGCGCGGTTCCGCTTGCGTGTACGGCGACTGAGCCGCTCGCCAAGGTTCATACGACGGTCCGACGGTCGAGGCCCTCGCTTTCACGCTCCAGGCTGGATCCGCCCTGAACTCGATTGTCGGCTCGGCAATAATCCTGATCGATTGCGGCACGCCGCGGGTATGGCCGTGCACCACGGATTGGCTTCCTGAACCCACCCATTCGAGGTGGGACATCGAATGTCCAAAGGCAAGGGCGAGTGTCGAGCCTGTGGTATCTTCTCTCTTAGCGGCTCGTCCTTCCAAGGCGCTCCCTGAACGATCGCGACTGGCGAGGTTGACTTGTCATCCAGCGCGCCACGACCCATGGATGCCACCGCGGCCGACGCACTCAATCCGTGGCCGGCACGGAGCATGGCGCTTGCCGTCGGTCTCCTTGTAGCGTTGTTCCTCGGGTTGCTAATCTGGGGCATGGGCCGCCGCGAGGCTGGCACTGTCGGGGCTGCACCAACCTTGCTGCGCTCGGCGCCGGCATTTTCGCTGCCTCTATTCGAAGGCGGAACCTTCGAACTCGCCGCCGTGCACGGCCGCCCTGTCCTGATAAATTTCTGGGCGTCGTGGTGCGTCCCCTGCCAGGACGAAGCCATTGCGATCCAGCGCGCTTCGCGAGAGTACGCGAGTCAGGTCGTGGTTCTGGGTGTGAACGTGCAAGACTCTGACACGAGTGCGCGCGCCTTTCTGCGACGCTTTGGGGTGACCTACCCAAACGGGCGCGACGCCAGTGGGGAGATTGCAGTCGACTATGGGATGAGTGGGGTCCCGGAGTCGTACTTCGTCCGCTCGGACGGCAGCCTAGCTCGCAAGTGGCAGGGGCCGTTGGACGAGGCCCGGCTGCGCGGGTACCTGGATGAGCTGCTGCGATGATCGACCCGGCCGGCCCCGCAAGCTGGGCCGTCGCCTTCGGGGCGGGTGTGATCTCTTTTCTGTCCCCATGCGTCGCCCCGGTCATTCCTGGCTACCTGTCGTTTGTCTCCGGAGCGGCGATCGGGCCGACCGGCGCGCGGCGCCAGACCGAGCGAGTGCTGATCGCCACGGGCATGTTCGTTCTGGGGTTCTCGACCGTCTTTGTTGCTCTTGGCGCGGGAGCTAGTGCCGTAGGCAGCTTGCTCGACGGGCAGCGAGGGTTGTTGGCCCGGCTTTCCGGCGCGGTGATGATCGTGATGGGCCTCGCGGTGCTAGGCATTCTCCGGCCCTCGTTCCTAGCTCGAGAATATCGCTATCACTTTATCGACCGGCCGTACGGTCCCGCCGGGACAGTGCTGCTCGGCATGGCCTTCGGTTTCGGCTGGACACCCTGCATCGGTCCAATGCTGTCGTCGATCCTGGCGTACGCCGCGGCGGCGGAAACCGCGCGCGAAGGAGCGCTGCTGCTACTCGCGTACTCGCTGGGTCTGGGACTACCGTTCCTCGCCGCGGGTCTGGGGCTGAGCCAGTTGGCAGGGTTGCATACGGCACGGCGGTACCTGCCGGCCCTCAACGTGGGAAGTGGCGTAGTCCTCATCGGAGTGGGAACGCTCTTTCTGACGAACCAGTCCGCATATCTCGCGTATTTGGGCGCTGTCGGCCAGCGGCTCCTCGAGTCGGTCTTCAGCTAACGGATCGCTCGCTGGACGCGACTGACCTCTTGCTGGCCTCGATGCGCTGGCTCCACAGCGTGGCGGCGGTCGTGTGGATTGGGGCGGTTGTCGTCGAGCTGCTGGTCCTCGGCCGGCCGGCGCCGGGCGTGCGCACGTCGACTGGCGTAGCTAAGACCGACCCGATGCTCGAGATCGTCCAAACGTCGTTGGCCGTGTTTCTAATGTCGGGCGCGATCCTCACCTTCGATCGCCTCTCACGAGGGGCGGCCACGCCGGGCTACGTCGGTCTGCTGGCAGTCAAGCTAGTGCTTAGCGTAGCCATGGCTCAAGTCGCCTTTCGGTTCGGCAGGGCCACCGGACCAACTCGAGTGCTCGGGCTGCGGATCGTCGCGGGACTCGGAATGCTCATACTCTTCACCGCGAGCCTGCTGAAGACGATTTACGAGCGAGCTCTCCTGTCGTGACCACCCCCATTGCTCCCGAATCTCGGAGCCGTTCTGCCAGTTTACTCACTCGTCCGGACCCATGGGCGCTACAATACGCGGGATCACGAACAAGGCTGCGTCTAACGGAGGATCGCTCTCGTGCAGCAGGCGCCCACGCTTCCAGCGGCGGCATCTTCCGCTCCCCGTCCCACCGTCATCGTCGCCGCGGCTGCGCTGATCCTGGGCGTGGTCTATCTCATCTTGACGGCCACTCAGACCTCCACCGTCTACTACCTGACCGTGGGCGAGCTCCTCGAGGAGGGCCCTACCGTGCATGGCCGGCAGCTTCGCGTGGCCGGAGACGTCACGCCGGGCTCGGTCCACAAGGAAGACGCGGGTTTAGTCCTGCGCTTCCTGATGCAGGACGGCAGCGGCCGGATTCCGGTGACTTACCGAGGCAAGCCAGTGCCTGACATCTTCGGCGAGGACGTCCAAGTCGTGGTCGAAGGCAAGTATGGTGCCGATGGCACGTTCGTCGCCTCAACGTTGCTCGCCAAGTGCCCATCAAAGTTCGACACCGACGCGGGCGCGGACGCCTGATCATGGCCGAGTTTGGACACGTGGCCATTGTCGCGGCGCTGCTAGTCGCCACGTACACCGTCGTTGCCGGACCGCTCGGTGTTGCGACGCGCACGCCGGAGCTGGTCGAGAGCGGGCGGCGCGGCGTGCTAGCGGTCGCTGGCTTGCTGAGCGTCGCCAGCGGGACGCTGCTCGGCGCCTTCCTCACGCACGATTTCTCGATCCGCTACGTCGCCGAGCATGCCAGCCGTGACATGCCACTGTCGCTGGTCGCCGCGGCGTTCTACAGCGGGCAGCAAGGTTCGCTGCTGTATTGGGCCTGGGCATTGTCTCTGTTCAGCGTCGTGGTTGTGCTCCAGAACCGCCGAGTCAACCGAGAGTTGATGCCCTACGTCTCCGCTACGCTGATGGCGATCGTGGCATTCTTCACGCTCCTTCTTGGCTTCGTCGCCAGCCCCTTCGAGCGCATGCGGGTAGTGCCCGCCGATGGACTCGGGCTCAATCCCCTGCTGTACGACGCGGGCATGCTGTACCACCCCCCGATGCTCCTGGCTGGCTACATGAGCTGGTCGGTCCCGTTCGCCTTCGCGGTGGCTGCCTTGGTGACGGGTCGTCTCGATTCGGAGTGGATCCGAGCCACCCGCCGCTACGCTCTGATCGCGTGGGCAATTCTAGGCGTCGGCAATCTGCTTGGGGCCTGGTGGGCGTACCGCGTCCTCGGTTGGGGCGGGTATTGGGGATGGGACCCGGTGGAGAACTCGGCAATCATGCCCTGGTTGCTCGGAACGGCTTTCATCCATTCGGTCATGATCCAGGAGCGCCGCGGCATGCTCAAGGTCTGGAACATGGCACTGGTCCTGGTTACATTCTTCCTCTCGATCTTCGGGACGTTCATCGTCCGCAGCGGGATCATAAGTTCGGTCCACTCATTCGCCCAGTCTGCCATCGGGCCGTATTTCTTCAGCTTCCTGTCGGTTGTTGTGATCGGCTCGTTGATGCTGCTCTTCTACCGGCTCCCAGTGCTCCGCTCGGAGCATCAACTGGACTCAGTGCTTTCGCGCGAGGCCAGCTTTCTCCTGAACAACCTGCTCTTCGTTGGCCTTGTGTTCGCGACGTTCTGGGGCACCGTATTCCCGCTCGTGTCGGAGGCGGTCCAGGGCGTGAAATTGTCAGTCGGTGCGCCGTTCTTCAATCAGGTGAATGGACCGATCCTGCTGGCGCTCATCTTCCTGATGGGAGTTGGGCCTCTGATGCCCTGGCGCAAGGCGTCGCGGGAGAGCCTGCGCCATAGCTTCGGCCCCCCGTTGGCCCTCGGCGCTGCCACTGGCTTGGTCCTGCTGACTTGGGTCGGTTCGGACCACCCACCAGCCCTGGTCGCGTTTTCGGCGTGCGCCTTTGTCGTGGGTACGGTCGTCCAGGAACTCGCGCGCGGCACCGCGGCCCGTCGCCAGGCTACAGGAGAGGACTACGCGACGGCGTTTGTCTCCCTGGTGCGCCGCAATAATCGCCGCTACGGCGGATACGTGGTCCATCTCGGCATTGTCGTCATTGCCGCGGCCGTGGTCGGATCTCAGTTCTACCAGATCGAACGCCAGGCCAAACTCAGGCCGGGCGAAGGCATCGACGTCGGTGAATATCGGCTCACGTTCACCGGACTACGCGAGAGTCAGGAGCCTGGGGTGCGCATCGTCCAAGCTCAGATGGCCGTCGAATCGCACGGCCGGCTCGTCGGTGCCATCGCCCCCGACAAGAGATTCCACAGGAACTTCGAGAGGCAGCCAAGCACCACTGTCGCGATCCGAACCACCCCGCTAGAGGACCTGTACATCGTGCTAGTCGGTTGGGAGCCGGAAGGCGCCGCAAGCTTCCTCTTCTTCGTGAACCCGCTAGTCGTCTGGCTGTGGCTCGGTGGGATCCTGGCCGTGGTCGGCGGCGTGGTTGCTTTCTGGCCCGAGGTCCAGCCGCGCGCAGTCCGATCGCCCCAGCCTGCGCGCGCCGTGGTCACGAGCGGAGCTTGACGTGTATATCGCCAGGCTGCTGGCGGGGGTATTGAGCCCAGGCCCTCGCGCCCGCCGCTCAGCGTCATGCTTTCTGGTGATCCAATCCGCCGTCGGGCTGGCGCTTCTCTGCGTCGCGATGATTATCGACACCGCATCGGCTGATTCGCTGGACGATGAGACTCGGCGCATTGCTAAGACGCTCCAGTGCCCAGTCTGCCAGGGCGTGTCGGTCGCCGATTCGACGTCAGAGCTAGCGGGGCAGATGCAGATGGTGATTCGCCGCAAGCTCGAAGAAGGCGCCACTGCAACTGACATCCAGGGCTACTTTGTCGAACGGTACGGTGAGGGTGTACTCCTCGAGCCCCCTCGACGCGGATGGAGTCTGGTGGTCTGGGCCATGCCCGTGACGGTCTTGCTCGGCGGCGCCCTGGCCCTGTCGCTGACGCTTCGCGTTTGGCTCCGCCCGCGTCCTCCGATCGGCCCACGAGGTGACCGATTCGGGCCACACGAACCCGTCTCCAACGGGGGTGCGCCGGGCATCCGTGGCGCTCGTCAATCTCGCGCCCGCGCCGAGCTGGAGCGCTTCCGGGGAGACGCTTGACGTGGAGTACGTCCTGGCGTCTGTGGTCGTGGCGCTCGCCCTGGCTTTTGTGACCTGGCCACTCCTCCGGTCGTCAGCGCCTGAAGTGGAGCTGGCTTCGGCAGACGCAACCCGGGACGGGTCGGTCAGGCGCCGCGAGGCGATCTACCAGGAGGTTCTGGAGCTAGATTTGGATCACCGCATGGGCAAGGTGTCGGCGGACGAGTACCAGCTGCTAACCGCCGACTCGCTTGCTCGCGCCGAGGCGCTGCTTGCCGAGGACGACGCCGCTGAGACGGCGACCGACGACCGCGTCGAACGGGAGATCGCCGACGCGCGAGCGTCGCTCAAACAGGCGGGGACACCCTCGATGGTCGAGCGGAAAAGTTCGTGACCCATCGTGGTGCGGGGAGGCTCTGCGGAGCCATGCTCGCGCTTGTCCTCACCAGCTGGCAACTCGGACCGGTAGTTGCTGATCAAGAGGTTGGCAGGATCGACGGTCAGTTGGTGAACGGGACTGCCGGTTCGCCTCCCGCCGCGGGCGTTCAGATCACGGTCCACGTCCTCCAGGATCGCGCGAAAGTCGAGGAGCGGACGGTCCTGAGCGACGAGCGAGGTGCGTTCAGCATAGACGGACTTCCTACGGGCCCCGGGTACGTCTACCTGCCGATTGCTGACTACGGAGCAGTCGGCTACTTTCCGGAACGGCCGGTGACGATGGCGGAGGCCGCTGAGAAGCGGGTTGAGATTAGGATCTTCGAGCCAACCGACGCCGATAGTGCAATTCAGGTCGACCGAGCAAACCTGCTGCTGGTGCGCGTGGCCCCAGGCAGCTTGACAGTCATGGAGATGGGCGCAGTGGTGAACGGGTCTGACCGGTCCTACGTGGGAGACGTCACGGCCGACCCGCCGCGACCGACGCTGCGCTTCGATCTGCCGCTCGGCGCAGACCAGCTCACCCCGCAGGCCGGCTTGGTGGCCGGCGAGCTGGTGCCGACGTCCGATGGTTTCTTGAGCGTCGACCCCGTGTTGCCCGGCCGGCACGAGCTGGCGTTCAGTTACCAGATCCCCGTCGAGAGCACGACGCTGGATCTCACAAAACGGCTCGAGTACTCAACTGCCACATTCAATCTCTACGTTCCTGACACGGGAATCACCGTGGTAAGCCCTGGGCTCGCGTTTCAGGGCACCAGTGAGTTCGGCGGCCAGAGATTTCAGCTGTACAGCGCACAATCACTTCCGCGCGGCACCGAAATCAAGGCCCGGCTGGCGGGCCTGCCCGCGCCGCCCGGTTTGGACCCGCGACAACTAGGATTTGTCGTCGTCGGGACCAGCGGGGCCCTGCTCAGCGCCGCCGGCTTGTTGGCCGTGCGCCGCCGCTGGCGAGCCGCGGAGGCTCAAGCTGGATTGCTGAAGGAGGCCCGACGTGAGCGGTCGGAGCTCGTCTGGACCCTGGCCGAGCTGGATGAGTGCTTCAGCGCCGGCAAGCTCGACGAGCAGCGATACCGTGAGCAGCGTGCGCAGGGCAAGGAGCGTCTGCTGAGGTTGTCGGGAACCAAGGACGACGGTCGGTGATCCAGCGGACGCTCGTCGCCGAGCCACCCCTCGATGACCATGCCCCCGAGCTGGAGCGTGTCGCGGCCCTCGAAGCGCGTGGCGTCTGGGCAGGGTTCGGTGATCGGCAAGTGCTGACCGGAGTCGACCTGACGCTCGAGGTCGGAGCGCGTCTCGCGCTGATTGGAAGCAACGGCTCCGGCAAGACCACGCTCCTGCGGGTGCTCGCCGGAGCGCTCCGACCCACCAGCGGTGAGGTCAGCATATTCAGCCACTCATTCAGCAAGAACCAGCGCGCCGCCCGCGCGTCGGTCGGCGTCCTCGGGCACCAGTCCTACCTCTACCCCGAGCTCACTGCGGCCGAAAACTTGACGTTCTATGCTCGCCTCTATCGAGTACAACGGTGTGCCGAGCGGGTCGACCAGATGCTCGAGGTCGTGGGTCTTTCCCACCGCCGAAGTGACCGTGTCGGCACACTGTCGCGCGGCATGGTGCAGCGCTTAGCGTTGGCTCGAGCCGTCGTACACGACCCACCACTGCTGCTGCTTGACGAGCCAGACGACGGACTCGACGAGCGCTCGTCTAGTACGCTGGAGGCGGTTCTGAGCACCGGCGCGGCCGCCCCGCGGACGATCTTGCTGACCACGCACGATCTGGAGAATGCCCTTCGGTTCGGGGACAACGTGGCGGTACTCCACGGCGGTCAGGTTGCCGCACATCGTTCCACATCGTCTCTGGGGGTCGCGGGTCTACGGGCCTGGTACGCGGCAATAGCCGCCCAGCCTCGATCAGCTGCCCGTCAACTCGTTGGGCAGCCTGCCGGCACGAGCTTCTAACATTGTGTGACACCATCGCCACTCTGATTTGGAAGGATCTCGTCGCCGAGACGAGGACCAAGGAAGTTTTCCTAACGGGCGTCCCGTTCGCGCTGCTGATCCTGGTGATCTTCAACTTTGCTATTGACGTTGGGGCTGACCGCGCGGCCGAGGTTGGCGCGGGCATCTTGTGGATCACCTTCACCTTCGCAGGCGTCCTCGGCGTCGCCCGCTCGTTCGCCGACGAGCGCGATCGCGGCACGCTGGAAGGACTGCTGCTGGCGCCGATCGAGCGAAGCGCCGTCTACCTGGCCAAAACGCTCGTCAACATCCTGTTCATGGCCGTCATCGAGCTGGTCACCGTCCCAGCCTTTGTGCTCCTCTTCAACGTAGAGGTCGCCTGGCTCGACCTGCTGGTCGTCGCGCTCTGCGGGACCGTTGGCTTTGCGGGCGTCGGAACGCTAGTAGCCGCGATGGTGGCCAACGCGCGGTCACGCGAAGTCTTGCTGCCGCTTCTGCTGTTGCCACTCCAGGTCCCCGTGTTGATCGCCAGCGTCAAGGCCACCGCGATCGTGATGGGTGCCCACACGGAACAGAGCTGGCCGTGGATGTCGCTCTTGGTTGGGTACGACGTGGTTCTGGTCGCGGCAGCCGTACTCGTGTTCGAGTATGTCGTAGAAGAATGATTGGAGCCTGAATGATGGACCGCGGACGCGATTACGCCTTGGCTGCCATTACCCTGGTCTCGATGTTGGCGGCCCTCTACGCGGGGTTGATCTATGCACCAACCGAACGCAGTCAGGGCGACGTGCAGCGGATCTTCTACGTCCACGTCCCACTTGCGTGGAACGCCTACCTGGCGTTTCTGGTGGTGTTCGCGGCCAGCATCGGCTACCTTTGGAGGCGGTCGGCGTGGTTTGACGCGCTTGCGCATGCCTCGGCCGAGATTGGCCTGGTGTTCACCACGCTCGTCCTGATCACCGGATCGCTCTGGGCGCGGCCGATTTGGGGCACATGGTGGAGCTGGGACGCGCGACTGACCACATCACTGGTTCTCTGGTTCATCTACGTCGGGTACCTGCTCGTCAGGGGTTCGGTCATTGACGAGCGTAGGGGCGCTCGATACGCGGCGGTGATCGGCATCATCGGGTTCATCGACGTGCCGATCATCCACCAGTCGGTCGTCTGGTGGCGCACATTGCACCCCGAGTCAATCGTTTTGGCCCCGGGCGGCCCCGCGATGCCCGCGAGCATGCTGCTAAGCCTGGGTTGTTCGCTTCTGGCGTTCACGCTGCTGTACGTCTACCTACTTCGCCTGCGCTTCGGCGCTGAGTCGCTACGACATGAGCTTCGAACGCTCCGCCGGACGTCGATCGTCGAAGCGGTCTGATCTATGGAGGGCGGCCTCATCTACCTGTTCGCGGCCGTGACCGCCACCTGGCTTGTCATCTTCGTGTACCTCTTGTTCTTGAGCGGGCGCTTGGCTAGCCTGCGACGTGAGCTCGACGCGATGCGGAAGCGGCTCCATCACAGCGAGGGGGAGCAGAAACCATGAACGAGCCGCCTCCTTCCCAGGCGAGTTCGCAGGTCGGCCTGGCGGGCCAGCACGGTCGCAGCGCTTCCAGATACGGCGATCCTGGCCTCGCCGGGTTCATCACGCGCTCTTTCGCCAAGTCGATGGGCTTCTCCGACGAAGACCTCCGGAAGCCGATCATCGGCATCGCTCAGACTTGGAGCGAGTTCAACAACTGCCACCAGCACTTCCGCGAATTAGCCGAGGCGGTCAAGCGGGGTGTCTGGCAGGAAGGCGGGCTGCCGCTCGAGTTTCCAACCATCTCGCTCGGCGAGGTGTTCCTGAGCCCCACGAGCATGCTCTTCCGCAACCTCCTCGCAATCGACACCGAGGAGATGATCCGCGCGCAACCGATCGACGGCGTCGTGCTGCTCGCGTCGTGCGACAAGACAATCCCGGCCCAGCTCATGGGCGCCGCCAGCGCCGACGTACCCGCCATCTTGGTGACCGGGGGCCCAACGCTCTCGGGACGCTGGAACGGACGCGACCTTGGCGCCTGCACCGACTGCCGCGGCTTCTGGACTGAGTACCGAGCGGGCGCGATTGACGACGACGCGCTGCGCGAGATCGAGGACGCCCTGTGCCGCAGCGACGGTCACTGTACGGTGATGGGGACTGCTAGCACGATGGCCGGCATGGCAGAGGCGCTCGGTATGGCGCTGCCCGGGTGTGCCGCCATTCCGGCGCCGGATGCCCGACGCTTCCGCCTCGCCGAAGCGTCGGGCCGGCAGATCGTCAAGTCGGTCGAGTTAGGGCTTCGACCATCGCAGATCATGACCGAGGGTGCCTTCGAAAACGCGATCAGGGTCATGTTGGCACTTGGCGGCTCGACCAACGCCGTGGTCCACATCGTCGCCATTGCCGGCCGCCTCGGCATCCCCTTGCCACTCGACCTATTTGACCAGCTGTCGCGCGAGACCCCGTGGCTGGCGAACATTCGGCCGTCCGGCCGCTGGCAAATGGAGCAACTCTTCGAGGCGGGTGGCGTGCCCGCGCTGATGAAGGAGCTGCTGCCGCTTCTGCACGCCGACTGCCCCACGATCACTGGCCGAACTGTCGGAGAGAATCTCGACAGGGCGCGTGTGCGTGACCATGATGTCATCAGTCCTCTGGATGATCCGCTCGGTCCCGAGGGGGGCATCGCGATCCTCCGAGGCAACCTCGCTCCCGACGGTGCAGTCATCAAACAGTCGGCTGCCTCGCCCAACTTGCTACGCCACCGTGGTCGCGCCCTCGTTTTCGACGATCTACAAGACCTCATGGCGCGGATTGATGATCCTGCCCTGGACGTCAGCCCCGAATCGGTGCTTGTCATGCAGAACGGCGGACCAATCGGTGCGCCGGGATTCCCGGAATCTGGGAACCTGCCAGTTCCAAAGAAACTGCTCGAGCAGGGTGTCCGCGACATCGTTCGGATCTCCGACGCGCGGATGAGCGGCACCGCGTACGGGACCGTAGTTCTGCATGTCGCGCCCGAGTCGGCCGTCGGGGGGCCGCTCTCATTGGTGCGCACTGGTGATTGGATCGAGCTAGACGTCCCTGCCCGACGACTCAGCCTTGACGTCGCAGAGGTCGAGTTGGAAAAACGGCGCCAGGCCTGGCATCCACGTCCACGTCCCTACTCGCGCGGGTGGGGTAGGTTGTATGTTGATCACGTCCTCCAGGCCGACCGTGGCGCCGACCTCGACTTTCTGGTCGCGACGGAAGGGCCCGACTGACCCGGGACGGGCATGCGCCTTGCACAACGGAGGCAGGTGCCCCATCGGCGTTACGTCGCGGCAGAGCCCGAGGGGCTACACTTACGGTGAGACCCGTCCGCGGGTGAGAGGAGAGAGAACATGTTTGGGTTCATCCTTGGAGCTGCCGCCGGCGCAGCCGGCTATTGGGCCTATCAGCGGTACGTCGTGGGCACTGACGACGACGCATTCGCCGACTTCGAGACAAGCTCGCTCGATCGGCCTAGCCCAGGCGAGGTGCATGGCCGCCCCTCCGGCGAGGTATCAGGCTACACCGAGCCGAGCAGCGGATCTTCGGCGACGACCACCCCGTAACACGGCGTCAGCATCAGGACACGCGGGGTGGCCATCAGGCCGCCCCGCTGTGCGTCACTCGGATTGCGTCGTCAAAGCAGCTTGACGAGGGACTGGACTTGACCCGATTTGGTGGACACCGACAATGAGGAGGGCAGCATGACCCTCGCAGGAGTCCACATGGCGCAACGAGCGAGACGGATGTTCACGGCGGAGTTCAAGGGGAGACGGTCGCGCTGATCACGGTCGTCGGGCAAGAGCCTCGGGCAAGTCTGCCGGGACCTGGACCTGACCGAGACGGCGGTCCGCCGCTGGGTCCAGCAGGCGGAGGTGGATGCCGGGCAGCGGTCGGGGTTGACGACGGCGGAGCGGGAGGAACTGGCGCGGCTACGTCGGGAGAACCTGGTGCCGCGGCAGGAGCGGGAGATCCTGGTAAAAGCGGCGGCCTTCTTCGCCAAGGAGACGACCCGATGAGCCGGGTCCCGGTTCATCGCGGTGGAGCAGGCCGGTATCCGGTCGTCCGGCTGTGTCGCGTGCTCGGGGTCTCGCCGAGCGGATTTTATGCCTGGAGCACGCGGCAGCCGTCGGCACGCGCGGTGGCCAACGCGGCGCTGACCGCCCGGATCCGGCGGTGCACGGGCGCAGCCGCGGCATCTACGGGGCACCACGCGTCCACGCCGAGCTGCGGGTTCAGGGGACGGCTGCCGCGCGCAAGCGGGTTGCGCGGTTGATGCGAGAGGCCGGGCTGGTCGGCTGTCGGCCGCGGGGGGTCCGCCGCACGACGATCTCCGACCCGACGACCCAAGCCGCTGACCTGGTGCAGCGGCGCTTTCGTTCGAGCGACGTGGGCCGGCTCTGGGTCGCGGACATCACCGATGTTCGGACCGACCAGGGCTGGCTGTACCTGGCGGCCATCCTCGACGCCGGCTCCCGCCCGGGTGGTCGGCTGGGCGCTGGCCGATCACCTGCGCACCGAGCTGGCGCTGGACGCCCTCACCATGGCGCTGGCCGGACGCCGTCCTGCTGCCCGGCCTGATCCACCATTCCGACCGCGGCACCCAGTACCTGGCCGGGGCCTACGCCGGTCGGCTGGCCGAGCACCGCCTCCAGCAGAGCGTCGGCCGGGACGTGCTGGGACAATGCCGTCGCTGAGAGCTTCTTCGCCACTCTCAAGACCGAGCTGCTCCATCGCCAGACCTGGGCGACCCGACAGCAGGCCAGGACGGCCATCTTCGAGTACATCGAGGTCTTCTACAATCGTCATCGTCGACATTCCACCCTCGGCTATCTCTCCAGCCGAGTTCGAAGCGCGCTACCATCTCCAGGCGGTCGCCGCCTGATCAGACTCTCCACCGAAACGGGTCATCTCCAGGACACGACCCAGCGCACAAAGGAAGTATCGGGCCGTGTGGACGCACAACCAGATCGCTATGGATGCCCCGCCCGATACGGTGTTTCGTCTAGCGGCTGAAGTCGAGTTCTGGCCAGCGCTGCTGCCTCACTACCGCTCCGTTCGGGTGCTGCGGCGTGGCCGGGACTGCCGGCTCATCAGCATGTCCGCGTGGCGCGATTGGATACCAGTCAGTTGGACCTCGCTGCAGTGGCCGGAGCCTGAACGGCGCCGAATCACCTTCCGCCATGTGCGGGGTGTAACGCGCGGGATGGTGGTTGAGTGGTCGATCGAGCCACGCGCGTCGGATGGCGTGATCGTAACGATAGCCCACCACTGGACTCCGAGTGCGCCGCTCATCGGCGAACCGGTGGCTCAGGGCTTGATCGGGCCCCTGTTTGTCGAGTGCATCGCCGACAAGACTCTCCGCTCCATCAAGAGCCTTGCTGAGGGCGGCTCGCCGAGTGGGGCTCGCTAGGTCACTCCCCACGCCCTGACCGTGGCCTCAGGAGCGGGTCCCCGCGCCGGGCAGTCGGGCGACGTCGAACGAGCGCATCGGCAGCGCGTGGATGCACTCGAGCAGGGCCAGACGAGCCTCACGCAAGCGCCGGTCGTCCACCATGACCATAACCTCGGCAAAAAAGCGGTCGATCGGACCAATGAGCGGCAGCATGGCCACAATCAGGCCGTTCACGTCATCCGAGCGTAGTTTCGACACACCCTCAGCCGCGCCGCGGTACGCCGCTAACAGTGTAAGATCCGCGTCCTCGATCAGCACCTCGGGACGCAGGGGCAGACGAGCGTCCCGCGGCACAATCCGATCGGCGCGCTTCAGTCCAGCCATGAGCCGCTGGAAATCGGGGGTCTCCATAGCGGCGGCCAGTGCCCCGGCCGTGGTGGCCGCGAGGCCAGGCTGATCTGCCTGGCGAGCCAGCACGGCGTCGATGGCTTCCAGGCGCAGCCCGTGTTCTGCTTGGAGCAGGCCTTCGAGTCGCTGTCGCAGGAACTCTCCGAGCCGCTCGCGACGATCATCCGTGAGCGGAATCGGTGAGCGGGCAGAGGCCAGACCAATTAGGCGTTCAAGCCCAGCCGGGTTACGCTGCTGGATCAGAATACCGATCACGGCAAGACCCTGGCGACGTAGCCCGTAGGGATCGGAAGAACCTGTCGGCTCGAGTCCGGCGGCGAAGCCTGTGACGAGCGTATCCAGTCGATCGGCCACGGCCAACACGATTCCAAGTTGGGACACGGGCATCGATGCTCCCGGGGCCCTTGGCTGATAATGTTCGGCTATGGCCGCCGCCACATCGTCCGACTCGCCGCCGCGAAGCGCGTACTCCCGGCCCATTTCTCCCTGGAGGTCGGTGAGCTCGCGGACGAGCCCGGTCGCCAGGTCTGCCTTCGCCAACCGAGCCGCACGAGCGAGTTGCTGGCGATCCGCCCCGTTGCCTAATTCGTTCGCGACCTCCCCGGATAAGGCTGTCAATCGGTCCGCCTTGTCGAGCATTGAGCCGACGCCTTGCAAGAAGGTCAATCGCGCGAGGTCCGCCACAAACTCCTCGAGGGGCCGTGTCAGGTCCTGGCGATAGAAGTACAGTGCGTCCGCGAATCGAGCTCGCAGCACGTCTTCGTTGCCGCGGCGTATCTCGTCCAGGCGTTCGCGCCGACCGTTCGCAATCGCGACGAAGTGGGGCAGCAACTGTCGATCTTGTCCTTGGACCGGAAAGTACCGCTGGTGCTTCTTCATCACCATCGCGAGCGCCACGGACGGGATCTCGAGATACTCTGGATCGAATGAGCCCATCAGCGGGGTGGGCCATTCCACCAGATTGGCGACCTCGCTGAGCAAGACTGGATCGCGCTCGATGTTTCCGCCAACGGACGCCGCGAGGGCGTCCGATTCAGCAAGGATGGCGGATCGGCGCTCCTCAATGTCCAGCACCACCCCGAGCCCGCGCACTTGCGCGGCATACTCGCCGACCGACGTGACCCGAACTGGCGCCCGGTCACCGCCGCGCGGACCATATGTGTGCCGACCCGCGACGACCCCGGCGAACGAGACCGGCACAAGCTGCTCTCCCCACAAGGCCAGGATCCATCGGACCGGACGTGAGAAGACGATCTCCGGGCGTTCCCAGTACATCGACCGGCCGAAGTGAAGCCCTCGCAGCAACGATCCGGCGACTTCGGCCAGCAGCTCGGGTAGCGCGGGAGCGGTCACGCGCTTCACCGCTGCGACGTACCATCGCCCGCCGATCTCCAGGCGCCGCAGTTTGGCGACGGTAACACCTTGCTTCCGTGCAAATCCTTCGGCTGCTCGCGTGGGCTTGCCGTCCTCGTCGTAGGCGCTCGCAACCGGCGGCCCGGTCACCTGCTCGTCGCGCACGGTCTGGACGATGCTGACCTCAGATGCGTGCAGCACGAGCCGGCGCGGGGTGCCAGAGACCCGGAGGTCTCCGCACGTCAGCCCGGCGGCCTGCAAGGCATGCGGCGCTGCCTGGCTCAGTTGCCCAACCGCGGACTGAAGCTCACCGGCAGGGAGCTCCTCGACGCCGACCTCAAGGAGGAAATCGGCGCCCTCTCCTGATGAGCTCTCCGTAGCCTCGGGCGCATCAGGAGAGGGCTCTGCTGCGGCCGAGTTGCTGCGCCGAAGCAGCGGGAATCCAAGCCGCTCCCGGTCCTCGACGTGCACCGCGGCCACACGGCGCGCGAGCGCCCGCATCCGCCCCATGTAGCTGGCGCGCTGCTGGACGCCCACGGCGCCCCGCGCATCGAGGACGTTGAACGTGTGCGAACACTTGAGGACTTGGTCGAGGGCCGGCGCGACGAGGCGCGCGTCGATGGCACGCCTCGCCTCGGCCTCGTACAGTTCGAACATCGACCGTAGGCTCTCGACCTCCGCGAGCTCAAAATTGTAGGTGCAGTATTCGACTTCGGACTGCCGGTACAACTCGCCGTACGTCACCCGATTGTTCCAGCGGATGTCCGCCATGTCACGGACGCCTTGCAGGTACATCGCGATCCGCTCAAGCCCGTAGGTGATCTCCACGGACGGCGGGTTGAGGTCTAGATTGCCTGCTTGCTGGAAGTACGTGAACTGCGTGATCTCGAGCCCGTCCAGCCAGACTTCCCAGCCCAGCCCCCACGCCCCGAGTGAGGGTGCCTCCCAGTTGTCCTCGACGAAGCGAACATCATGATCTCTATCGCTGACACCAATCGCGGCAAGGCTTTCCATGTACAGCCCGATCGGATCTTTTGGCGCGGGCTTGAGGATCACCTGATGCTGGAAGTAATGCTGGTACCGGTTCGGATTCTCGGCATACCGGCCATCGTCGGGGCGACGCGATGCCTGCGCATACGCCACGTTCCAAGGCTCGGGACCGAGGACTCGCAGGAAGGTCCCAGGAGCGTTCGTGGCCGCTCCGACCTCCATGTCGTACGGCTGGGCCACTAGGCAGCCTTGCCCCGCCCAGTAGGCATCGAGCCGCATGATGATGTCCTGAAACGTGAGCCCGTCCATCGTCCCCCCGTGGACCGGAGTATAATCGAGCCTCAATTCAGGATCCGGGAAGTCGTTACTCCGGCTGGGCAGATCCCAGTGTTGCCGGAACTGGAAGCCCTGGATGAGCGACGGACGTCAGGCGAATGCACCGGGTTCGACGCTCGAGTCACATGCTCGCCGGCTGCTCCCAACGCCGTGCCAGTTCAGCCCCGCGGAGATCTATTCCGACCTGGTGCTGCCGAACGGGTATGACGAGCGCCCGTATGTCGTCCTGAACGCGGCTACCACGGTAGACGGCAAGGTAGCCGTGGCCGGCCGCGCCGGGGGGATCGGTAGCCCACTGGATCGTGTGCTGATGCGCCGCGTTCGCGCGGCAGCCGATGCCCTACTGGTCGGCGCCACCACGCTGCGCGCCGAAAGCATCGATCCTCGAATACTCCCGTCACTGTCAGCCGAGCGCGAGGCACGCGGACAGCCGCCCCAACCACTCGCGGTCACCGTTTCCAACAGCCTCGATCTAGACCCGTGCCACCGCTTCTTTGTCCAGGGTCCGACCAGAACCCTGGTGTTCACGTCCGAACGCGCCGACGTGCGGCGGGTGTCGGCTCTCTCCAAATATGCGCAGGTCGAGCGGATTGGCGCCGACGTCGTCGACCTGGCTGGGCTCCTGGAGCGACTGCGGCACGGCTTCGGGGTAGAGCGGCTGCTGGTTGAGGGTGGTCCTACGCTCAACCAGAGATTGCTGGAGCGTGACCTGGTCGATGAGCTGTTTTGGACCGTTGCCCCCAAGCTGGCCGGCGGACGGGGGCTCTCGCTGCTGCACGGCCCAATCGGGCCCGAGAAAATCCGGGCGTCGCTCGATATCGTCTCTCTTTTCGAGCACCAGGGCGAGCTGTTCGCGCGCTACCGGATTCGGCGCGACGTGCAATCCTGGTAACGCCCGCGAGCGAGACCGAAACGCGGACCTCGTACCACAATGCGGACCTAAGTTCGCCTTCACGCCGCTGTTCGGCGCTCATGTGGCTGGATTCATGGCGAGGGCGCACGGAGCATTGGCACACACCGAGGAGGCTACTGTTGTCGGACCCTTCGGGGCGGAATGAGCGGTGCTTAGCGCAACCACGTACCGGAGGCACGCGTCGCACGATGAAGAGGGCTGGATCGTATAACGCGGTGCTTCACACGTTTGTGCGGAGACCGCGTGACGCCGATCACAAGCGCTCAGCCTCTCTTCGCTGACGCGCGGAAAGCTGGAGATGACCCGTTTCGGTGGAGAGTCTGATCAGGCGGCGACCGCCTGGAGATGGTAGCGCGCTTCGAACTCGGCTGGAGAGAGATAGCCGAGGGTGGAATGTCGACGATGACGATTGTGGAAGACCTCGATGTACTCGAAGATGGCCGTCCTGGCCTGCTGTCGGGTCGCCCAGGTCTGGCGATGGAGCAGCTCGGTCTTGAGAGTGGCGAAGAAGCTCTCAGCGACGGCATTGTCCCAGCACGTCCCGGCCGGCCGACGCTCTGCTGGAGGCGGTGCTCGGCCAGCCGGCCGGCGTAGGCCCCGGCCAGGTACTGGGTGCCGCGGTCGGAATGGTGGATCAGGCCGGCAGCAGGACGGCGTCCGGCCAGCGCCATGGTGAGGGCGTCCAGCGCCAGCTCGGTGCGCAGGTGATCGGCCAGCGCCCAGCCGACCACCCGGCCGGGCCCGGCGTCGAGGATGGCCGCCAGGTACAGCCAGCCCTGGTCGGTCCGAACATCGGTGATGTCCGCGACCCAGAGCCGGTCCACGTCGCTCGAACGAAAGCGCCGCTGCACCAGGTCAGCGGCTTGGGTCGTCGGGTCGGAGATCGTCGTGCGGCGGACCCCCGCGGCCGACAGCCGACCAGCCCGGCCTCTCGCATCAACCGCGCAACCCGCTTGCGCGCGGCAGCCGTCCCCTGAACCCGCAGCTCGGCGTGGACGCGTGGTGCCCCGTAGATGCCGCGGCTGCGCCCGTGCACCGCCCGGATCCGGGCGGTCAGCGCCGCGTTGGCCACCGCGCGTGCCGACGGCTGCCGCGTGCTCCAGGCATAAAATCCGCTCGGCGAGACCCCGAGCACGCGACACAGCCGGGACGACGGATGCGGGCCTGCTCCACCGCGATGAGCGGAGCGGCTCATCGGGTCGTCTCCTTGGCGAAGAAGGCCGCCGCTTTTACCAGGATCTCCCGCTCCTGCCGCGGCACCAGGTTCTCCCGACGTAGCCGCGCCAGTTCCTCCCGCTCCGCCGTCGTCAACCCCGACCGCTGCCCGGCATCCACCTCCGCCTGCTGGACCCAGCGGCGGACCGCCGTCTCGGTCAGGTCCAGGTCCCGGCAGACTTGCCCGAGGCTCTTGCCCGACGGCCCGGATCAGCGCGACCGTCTCCCCTTGAACTCCGCCGTGAACATCCGTCTCGCTCGTTGCGCCATGTGGACTCCTGCGAGGGTCATGCTGCCCTCCTCATTGTCGGTGTCCACCAAATCGGGTCAAGTCCAAGTGATCGGCTCGAGCACACGGTGGCCGGACTAGCCGCTGGAGCCTACACGCTGGAGCGTCGCAGCGTGGCCCAATGGGTCGCGCCTGCCTCCTGAGCCGGTGGGTCGACCTGCCTCATCCAAGGGGGCGCCCCAATGACGCCGTTTTCCTCAGGCGGCGCCATTCGCGGCGGGTTCGCGGCTCTCGCGGTCAACCGCGTGAACGGCGAAGTACTTGGCCTCAGGGTGGTGCACGACAATCGCGGCGGTACTATGCTCCGGATTGAGCTGGTCGCCCGCGGTCAGCTCGAGGCCGATCTGCTCTGATCCCAAAATCTCGAGCACGGAGCGCTGCTGCGAGAGGTCAGGGCAGGCGGGGTAGCCCCAGCTAAAGCGCTTCCCGCGTTCCGGTTCGAGGCGCAGCTCGGCGCGAATTCGAGAGTGGAGCACTTCCGCCAGCGCCTCTGCCGTCGACGATGCCAGTCCACGGATGAGCAGGCCACGACTGAATTCACCCTCACGCTCCAGCCACTCGTAAAGCCCCTCGGCCCGTGGGCCCACGGTGACCGCCTGCAGCGCGACCATATCAGGAAGACCGCCCAGCCGTTGGAAGTAGTCTGCCAGACAAAGTCGCTCGCCGCCTGGCTGGCGAGGAAACGCGATACGGGTGAGTTCGTTCTCAAACTTAGGATCGCCCGGATCCAGGATCACCAGCGTGTTTCCATCCGCCACGGCTGGAAAGTACCCATACACGCCGCGACCCTGGAGCCAACCCGCCTCCGCCGCCTCGGACTTCAACTCCTCCAGCAACGGCATGAACTCGGTGGCGATCAGACGCTGTCGCTCACGCTCGTCAATCTTCCGCAGCCCCCAGTGCAGCCGAAAGAGCGTGTTCAGGTCCAGGTGGGGGAACACTTCGCTCAACGGCAGGTCGATCTGGCGCGCGCCGCTAAATGGCGGCCGCGGCGGCGCCACTGGCCGAACGGCGGACCGACCCACGCCGACCTGCACGACTTCTGGCGCGCTCCGCTCCACGTGCGCGGCAGCTTCATCACGTGTCCGGCGCACCAGCAGCTCCCGGCGCTCGGGATCGCTGAGCTGGTCCATCATGTCGAGCCCCTCAAAGGCGTCCTTGCAGTAAAACACGCCGGGCCCGTACAGCCCCCCGTCAGACAGAGACGCGGCGCGCCGACCGAAGGCGCGATTGATCGCAGCTCCACCAATCAAGACCGGAAAGTTGAGGCCGCGGGCGTGCAGCTCCTGGACGCAGAGCGGCATTTGCTTGGAGGTCGACACGAGCAGGGCCGAAAGTCCGATAGCGTCGGCCTCGAACTCCTGTGCCTTCTCGACGATCACTGCCACGGGAACCTGTTTGCCCAAATCGAACACGGTGTAGCCATTGTTGGAGAGGATGGTGTTCACGAGCGACTTGCCGATGTCGTGGACGTCACCGTACACGGTCGCCAGCACCACCTTGCCCTTCGTGTAGCCCTCCTTCTTCTCCAAAAACTGCTCAAGGTGCTTCACCGCGCGCTTCATCACCTCAGCCGATTGGAGCACGAACGGCAGGATCAGCTCGCCGGCGCCGAAACGGTCGCCGACATCCTTCATCGCCGGGAGGAGGACGTCGTTCAGCACCTCGACCGGCGTGTGAGTCAGCATCGCCTCGTCGAGCAGTGCTTCGATTCCCTCCTTCTTTCGGAACAACACCCGATTGTGGATCCGCTCCCCAATGGGCAGCTCCGCGTCAGAGTCGCCGGTCGCGCTCTGGGATTCGAGCTCCACCCCTTCGAATCGCGCAATGAATTGGGGGAGCGCGTCGGGCCGCCGGTAATAGATCAGGTCTTCGGCTATCAGGCGCGCATCAGGAGGGATCTCGCCGTAGGGAGTGATGTGGCTCGGGTTGACGATCGCCATGTCCAATCCGGCGTCGACGCAGTGATGGAGAAAGACCGAGTTGAGCACCCCGCGGGCCGCTGGCGAGACGCCGAACGAGACGTTCGAGACACCAAGGGAGGTGAGCGCACCAGGCAATTCGTCCTTGACTCGGCGGATGCCCTCGATCGTCTCGGCCGCGTCGCGGACCAAATCCTCCTGACCTGTCGTGACCGGGAAGGTCAGTACGTCGAAGATGAGCGCGTCCGGCGGCAACCCGTGCTCCTGAATTGCGAGGTCGTAGATCCGACGCGCGATCTGGAGCTTGCGCTCCGCGGTGTGGGCCATTCCCTCCTCGTCGATCGTGAGGGCGATCACCGCGGCGCCGTGAGTCTTGGCCAGGCCGAGCACCTTGTTCGCCTTGTCCAGCCCGGCTTCCAGGTTTATCGAGTTGATCGTGGCACGCCCAGGGTACACCTCGAGCGCCGCTTGCATGACCGGCGGCTCAGTCGTATCGATCACGAGCGGAGCATCGATGCCGCCGCGCAGGCGCTTGATCACCTCCACCATCTGGGCCGCCTCGTCCGCCCGCTCGGTCAACGCCACGCACACGTCCAGCATGTGTGCCCCGCCGTCCACCTGTTCGCGAGCGACCTGGAGCACGCCGTCATAGTCCTCGCCGAGGAGCATTCGCTTCACCTTGCGGCTCCCCTGCGAGTTCACCCGCTCGCCGATCAGCATCGGGGGCGGTTGCTGGATCATGTCCTGGGCGCGCATCGCGCTCGCCACGCGCGGCATCGAGACCACGGACCGTGTCAGGGGGGCTCGACTTCCGACCGCCCGGCAAAGTGCCTCGATATGGGCGGGGGTCGTCCCGCAGCAGCCTCCAACCGCGGACACCCCGCTCTCCGCCACGAACTGGGCGAGCTGTTCGGCCATCGGCGCGGGCTCAAGGGGGTACTGCGCCCTGCCGTCGAGGTTGATCGGCAGCCCGGCATTTGGGATCACCGACATCGGCAGCCGCGACAGCTCTCCCAGCGTCCTCACCGGGAGCCGCATGTGTTCGGGGCCCGTCGAGCAGTTCATCCCGATCACGTCCACGCCCGCATAGTCCAAAATGACCAGCGCGGCCGCAATATCCGTCCCCAGTAACATGCGGCCGGAGGTGTCCAGGGAGACTTGTGCCTGGATCGGAACACGGCGACCCACATCCTCGAAGCAACGACGGATCCCGACAATCGCGGCACGGACCTCCAGGATGTCCTGTGCGGTCTCGATCAGCAGGAGATCGACGCCGCCCTCGATCAAGGCTCCAGCCTGCTCTCGGAAGATCTCCACGAGCTGCTCAAAGGTGATGTCCGAGAGCGACGGGTCGTCCGTCGAGGGCAGAAACCCGGTTGGGCCGATTGAGCCAGCCACGAATCGCGGGCGGCCCTTGGTCGCCGTGCGGTCCGCCTCCGCTCGCGCTAGCTGGGCTGCCGCGCGGTTGACCTCACCCGTGGAACCGCCGAGGCCGTACTCGGCTAGCTTGGTTCGGCTCGCGCCGAAGGTGTCGGTTTCCACTACGTCTGCACCGGCTTCGAGGAAGCTTCGGTGGATCTCGGCGAGCATAGACGGCCGATGCAGCACGAGCGCCTCGTTGCACCCTTCAAGAGCCTGTCCACCAAAGTCCTCGGCAGACGGGTTGCGGGCCTGGACACTGGTACCCATCGCGCCGTCATAGATCAGCACACGTTCACGGAGCGTTGCCAAGTAGTCGCGCGTCACCCAGTCTCCGGTCGCCATGATGCGCTATTCTCGCGGTTTCCCATCGAGCCCCGCCAGAACCGCCTGTCACAACAGGACGTGAGGCTCCGCGCCACCAAGACCTACGCGCAATCTGGGGCCGGACGAACCGATCGGCGCAGTGCGAATGCTTGGACCTCGCCGGCCTACAATGCGTCCACTTCCGCCCGGAGCACAGAGCATGCAGATGCACCCTGAGGATCAGCCTGGGCGATTCAGCTGCGAGTGGCGCGTGCATGCTGGGACGACCGTAGCGGTGCTCCGCGATCAAGCGGCGGGCTCGGAGGTCTGGGTTGCTCCCGGTCTCGGGAATGCCTGCCTGCGTTTCTTGGTGCGCATCGATGGGACCCCATGGCACGTCTTGGCTGAGCCACCATCCGAACCGGCCTTCCGAGAGGAAACGACCAGGTACGGGATCCCGATCCTGTACCCGTGGCCGAATCGGATCCACGCCGGACGTTTCACGTTTCGGGGGCGCGAGCACCAGATCCCACCGAATTCACCTGGGGGGCACGCCAATCATGGGTTGGTTCGCGACCAACGATGGGAGGTGAGCGCGAGCGGGGGCGACAGCGACGGTGCGTTCGTCCGCGCACTGGCGGAAACTGGCGGCGGATCGAGCGGTTACCCGTACCGTTCCGTGCTGGCGATCGAGCATCGGCTCAACGGCACAACCCTCGATGTGCGGGCCGAGGCGACCAATCTTGGGGATGCGCCGATGCCGATCGGTTTCGGCCTCCACCCCTGGTTCGCCGTCCCGCTCGCGCGGAACGGATCAAGAGACGACTGCGAGGTCAAGGTACCGGCGCGACACCAATGGGAGCTTGCAAATAGCATCCCGACCGGCCGGACAGTCCAGGTCGCCGGTCCGGACGATCTTCGCTCATGGCGATCGCTCGCGGACGGACCGCTCGACCAGGTGTACACCGACCTGCCACGGCGCGATGGCTGGTTCACGGCCGAGCTACGCGACTCAGAAAATTTGCGCGTGATCGAGGTCCGGTCAGATAACAGCTTCCGCGAACACGTCGTGTATGCGCCCCTCGACCGCCCGGTGGTCTGTCTGGAGCCGTACACCTGCACGACCGACGCCTTCAACCTGGACGCGCGCGGGGTCGACGCTGGCGTGATCGTCCTCGATCCGGGCGGGACCTGGCGAGGCCGGGTAGTCATCGCCGCTGAACACAGGCGGCCGTGACGCCGGGACGGGCAACACCCATCAACCGCGGCGCCTGTGGCGTGGGGCCCGGCGGACGACGCGGCTGCATGCCTCGGCCCGAGTCCGACCGCGCGGCTCGGCCCTGACGTCCGACTTGCCCGAGAGCGCGCCAGCCACTGCGATCCCGCCAGCGGCTCAGCCGGCGGGCCGGCCCTCTCCGCCGCGCAGCCCCGCGCTCACGGCCTGGTACGTGATCGGGATCTCGGTTACCCGAATGCCAACCGCGTCGGCAATCGCGTTTGCGATCGCTCCTGGACACGGGATCACCGGCGGTTCGCCAACTCCCTTAGCTCCGTAGGGCCCGTACTGCGATGCCACCTCGACCAGGATCGGGGTGACGTTCGGCGCGTAGCTCGCTGACGGCACCACGTAGTCCTGAAACGTGCCCGTGATGAGCTGGCCGTGCTCGTCATAGACCATCCGCTCGTAGAGAGCCCAACCGATCCCCTGAAGCACGCCGCCGACGATCTGGCCTTCCACCTCGGCGGGATTGATCGCGAAGCCAACGTCCTGGACAGCCACGTAGTCGAGGACCTTGACCCGCCCGGTATCCAGATCCACCGAAACTCGCGCGGCGTGCGCGGCGAAGGCCGGCGACTGGACAGTCTGGGCAGACGAACCGCGCCCGTAGACCGGCTCGTACTTACCTCCGAAGCTCATGCTCGCGGCCGCGAGATCCTTGATCGGCACCTTGCGGTCCGGGACACCCCGCACCCGCACCTCGCCTTCCGCCAGCTCCAGATCGTCAATCGACGCTTCGAGATGCTGCGACCCGATTGCCAACAGCTGCTGGCGCCCATCCGCGGCCGCTCGTTGCAGCGCCGCTCCAACGGTGTAGGTGATCTTGCTCCCGCCGCTGCCACCAGCATACGGGGCGGTGTCGGTGTCACCATGGGCGACCTGCACCTGCTCGGGCAAGACTCCGAACGCCTCGGCAGCAATTGACTGGAACCCGGTGTCGGTACCGCTGAGGTCGACCGAGCCGAGGACGACGCTGACGGTCCCGTCGTGATTAAGTCGACAGATTGCCGTCGCGGGCTCAAGGCCTCCGGGCCATCCGCCCACCGCCATGCCGACGCCTTCGCGCACGTTGTTCAGCGCGCGCCCGTCGGGGCTGCCAACGGATCCGTTTGCCCCGCTCTGCGCCTCCTTGGCCTGACGGAGCCGCCCCAGTGGCTCTTCGAGCCGATCCAGGCATTCCCGCAGTCCGATCCGTGGCCAGGGCTGATTGTTCGGGCGGAGGTCACCTTCCTCGGCGGCGTTCTTACGCCGCAGCTTGAAACGATCCGCTCCGAGCTCGTCGGCCAGCATGTCGATCATCGATTCGATGACGAACGATGCCTGCACTGCCCCCGGCGCGCGGTATGCACCGGCCGGCGTCTTATTTGTCAACACCTCCAAACCGCGGATGTCAAGCGCCGGAAATTTGTAGAAACCGCCTAGCAGCAGCGACCCTATCTGGAGTGGCGAACCAGAGTAAGCACCAGTGTCGAAGACGACGCGAGCCTGAAGGGCGGTCAACATACCATCCCTTGTTGCGCCGAGCTTGACGTCGAATTGCGATGGCGGGGCCGGGTTCGCCGCGAGAAAATCCTCCGACCGGGTGTACTCCAGGCGCACTGGCCGGTTCAGGTGCATGGCAAGCGCGCCACACAGCGCCTCCAGCAACATGAACTTGCCACCAAATCCGCCGCCGATTGTCATCGCGACGACCTTGACTTTGCTGTTCGGCAGGCCCAGCGCCGCGCAGACCTCGGCTCGCGTATAGAACAGCGCCTGCGTGCTCGTATAGATCGTGAGCATGCCTAGCGGATCAACGCTCGCGGCGGTCACCTGCGGCTCAAGATATCCCTGGTGCACCATCGCGGTACGGAACGACTTCTCGACAACGACGTCCGACGCTCGCAACGCCGCCTCGACGTCTCCGCGCGTGAAGTGCAAGGATGAGGACACGTTGGCCGGCAGGTCACCCTGCGGCTCCTCTTCGCCTCCCGAGACGGTCGCGTGCATCTGCGCCTCGGCACTCGCCTCGACCGGCTTTTCGCCCCGAGCGAGCGGAGCATTCGGCTCCAGCGACGCCATCAACGCCACAGCCGGCTCCTGCGGCTCGTACTCGACGTCGACCAACGAGACGGCATCCTCGGCGGCAGCGGCCGTCTCGGCAACCACGGCTGCTACAGGATGCCCGTTATAGAGCGACCGCTCGCGGGCGAGAAAGTCGCGCTTGCGGGAGCTCGAATCGGGCTCAGCAAACGGTAGGTCCGCGGCGGTCAGAACGTCGACGACGCCCGGCACGGCGCGCGCGCCCGTCACGTCGACCCGAACGATGCGTGCATTCGCGTACGGGCTCAGGACGAGTCGGGCGTGGAGGAGGCCGGCAACGTGCAGGTCGCCGGTGAAGCGGGCCTCGCCAGTCACCTTCTCGGCACCATCGGTGCGTGGTCTTGACTTGCCGATGACGGAATACTCAGGCATGCGAACTCCTACGAGGATGGTCAGCCACGCGCACCGACCAGTCGGCGGTCGCGGTGAAATCAAGGGTACGCCGTGATGATAGTGCCCGGGCGTCGTGTACGGAAAGCGGCCACGTTGATGCAGCCCCGAGCAGTCCGTCCCGCGCCGGCTCACGCCGTCCGCAGGGTGAGGGAACGTCAGGACGTTCGGGGTACCGCCGCCGGAGCTGCCGCGGGGCGACCGGGCGTCGCCGAAGCGGCCGGCCGGGCCGGCTGGGCTGTCGGCTTCGCCGACGGCGTGTTTGTCGGCGCAAGGGTCGGCTTGGCTGCAGGCGCAGCCGGCTGCGATGTGGTTGTCGATCTGGTGGTCGGCGTCGTCTCGCTGGGACGCGTCGGACGGTTTGTGCTCGTCTGGGCGGGCGCCGGCGGACGGCCGCCTGTCCCGACCAGCGTGACGTTCCTCGATGTGCGGTACACGCTGCTCATCCGAAGTGTCCGCACGTCGCTGCCCTGGGTGACCGTTCGGACGTTCACCACGCGAAATCCGTCCTGGGCCCCTTCAACCGCCAGCCGCTGTCCCATGGCCAGCGTGGGTTCTTCCTCGACAACCTGCTCACGACTGGCCGGGATGACGTCCTGCCGATCGCCAGGCGTGACTTTGACATTCCAGGACGGCTTCGTGCCGTAGAGCCCGAAGACAACCCGCGCACCCTCGGTCCAGCTCTGGACGAGGAGGTAGTCATCGCTATTGTTGTAGAAGCGGAAGTCCAGTCCTGCATCCTCGTCCACGGTGGCGTCGAGTCCCTCCACGCCCTTGGTCGTGTAGCCGGGAATCCAGTACAGATGATAGTTTCTCTCCTCGATCTGGTACCCGGCCCAGAAGACAGCATGAAAGAGCGTCGTTGAGACCTGGCATATCCCGCCAGCCACCGATGGCACCGTCCTCACGTTGGCACCCGTGTTCGCGATGCCCCAGCCCAACTTGTAGCCATTATCCAGCGTGGTCGACCCGACCTCTTTATTGAACGAGAACAGCTTGCCCGGCGGGACCACCACGCCGTTCAAACGCTGCGCCGCCAGGTTGATGTTGTGCTGCTTCGGCGGAGATGAGCCCGCGAACGAAGTCCTGGCGACCTCGATCGCCCCCTTGACGTTGAGCTTCGCCGCGTCGGCCTGGGACACTTCCGGCTTGACCACGCTGACTGGAAGCGGGACTACTCGTTCCACGTCGAACGCCCGCGCCATGATCAGTTCTACAGTCTCTTCTACCGCGAGATCCCGACCATCGTGGCTCTCGCGCAGCAACTTGGGCTCCCCACCATTCCACGTAAACCGCGCATTTTGTGGCTGCCGATCTATTTCTCCTGCTAGTCCGACGACCCAGGCCTTCACCGCATCGCGCTGCAGTGTGACGCCATTTCTGTCCAGCCGGGCCATCGTTGCCAACGCCGGGGCTGCCAATTGGCGCTCGACATCTTCAAAACGTAGTACCACCGGCCTCGTGAGGAGACGCTCGGCTTCCTGTCGCGCCGGCGCCAGATCGGCCTCGCTCACCTCGGGCCGAGTTTCTTCGACCACCAGCGCGACGTGCTCGATGTCCGGGCGCTCGATGGCGCTCTCCAGACGCGCGCGTGTCGCGTCCGCAACCAGGCGGCGGCCGGTAGTCCCTTCGGTACCTTGGAGCGTACCGTCAGGCTTAATCTCTAGCCTCGCGTCGATGGTTGGCCGGTTGACGGCACCCGACACCGCGTCTAGAAATGCAGCCAGGGTTGCGGGATCATGACCCGCTGAACGGAGGGCGCTACCCGACTCATTGGTTAGCACGCTAATCTGGCGGGCGACCCGGGACCAGGGCGCACCTTCGCGCCCGAGGGCATACGCCTCCTCCACGATCGGCTGGACATCGGATTGAACGCCTAGGTGCGCGCCGTTAACCGTCCAGCGCAGCTCTTCATACCCGACGGTGAGTGAACGTGCGCCAAGATATGCCGCGCGCTCCTCTAGTCTCGCACGCGCCTCGTCGGGTGTGAGCCCCCCAACAGAAATCCCAAGCGCACGCACGCCGGGATAAATCCGGCCGGCGAAGGCGACTTGGATGCTCAACATCACTAGCACGGGGAGTAGGAGCAGCGCGGCGATCGCCACCCGCGTTTGGAACGGCGATATGACAAACCGAGGCAGAGCGTACCCAAGCGATGTTGATCGCGAGGCCTGGATCGGTGCGGCGTGCGTCGACCACCGCCGGGAGGTGCCTTGCCGCAAGTGTCGCCCCGATCCTTTTCGCAGTGGTGCAAGAAATGTGAGTGACCAGCGAGGATCATCATACGTCAGCATGCGACCGAACAGCAATACGTTTGTGACGCTCGGCTGTCACGTCATCGGTTCGAGACTTGTCGCCTCTAGTCCCAGATTCTCGCCCTGGAATTGCCCCGCGTACCGGGTCGTGTGAGCCTCGAGTCGGCAGAATACAAGTTGGAGAATGCGCGCGCCGCGCTGCACGCGGAAGCCGCGATCGTTGCAGACGACGAGTAGGACTTCCGGTCGCCCGGTGTAACCGGCATCCCAGACCGCGTTGTGAACGAGGACTCCCGACCTCAGCAGGCTCGACCGAGCGTGTCCAAAGGCCATCAAATCGGTGGGCAGATCCACCACTTCGTGCAGGCGGGCCAAGTACGGGCCGCGCCTGAGATCGAGCCAACCATCCGGATCCCAGTTGAGCTCGGCAAGCGATGGGAGCACCCGGTCACAGTTGTCGATTCCAATGCTTCCCCTACCGTCCAGCGTCCACAACGACGCCACCGTCAAATCGACGCCGTTGGGTTGGATCTGCTCCTCGGGTGTGCGCAAGTCCCGGAGCAAGGGCCGATCTCCGCTCAGGAGCCGGCGGATCGAGGCCGCCTCGAGGACCGCTCCAAGCATTGAGTCAGTGATTCTCGTCACGCGTCGACTCAGCATCGTCCGCCAGATCAGCACGTGTGCGCGTGATTTCGACGGCCACGATCCCATTCGGAGCGCCGACGATCGGCGCGCCGGGCTTGCTCAGCCGGACCCACACCCCAGCCACCGGAGTGAAGCGATGTAACAGCACCATGGCCACCCGCTGTGCCACGCTTTCGATCAGGTGCAAGGGCGGTCCCTGCACGGCGTCGCGGATGGCCTCCCAGAGCAGGGAGTAGTCGACCGTCGTTGCGAGATCGTCGCCGCGGGACGCCTCTAGGAGGTCCACGTCGATTCGAACGTCGACAAGGAAACGCTGACCGAGTGAGCGTTCTTCCGCCGCGACTCCGTGGTGCGCGTAGAAGCTCATTCCTGAGAGTCGTATTGCGTCCACGGACCTGCCGATCCTCGCCGCCGCGATCCCATGCCCGGAGCCGCCGGCGCGCCGCTCGGTCCGCGCGACTCCGGGCGTACTGTTAGATGCTCTGGCTGGGCGGGTCCTCGTTCATCGCCGCGCGCCAGACCGCGGCGCTCAAGCGGCGGGCCATCAGTCCACCCGCTGCCACCATCGTAGCGACGAGGACGCCCCAGAGCATCTTCTTGATCATCCCTGGATCGCTCCTTTCGTTCTTCGCTTGGCGAACGCCCTTCTGGTCTGCCTCGCGGCCGAGGTGAACCTCCAGAGGGATCGCCTCACGCGCCCGACCCCAGCGTACGCCGAGCTCTTCTGCCGCCGTTCGGACGGTTCGCCTCAGGCGTTCCTCAGGCAACTGGCGGCGCCGGTAGTCGGCATAGGCCTTAGCACCCGCCGCGCCTCCTAGGCCAGCCGCGGCGATGGCCAAGCCCGCGAGCGCGGCCGGGTGATCTTTCACCTGGATGGACCGTCCCAGCGACCGCCCGGGACCGGCTGGGGCTTGCTTCGGACGCCGACCACCAGCCGACGCGCGGCCTCCAAATTGTCTGATTCTCGAGAACAGCTCGTCAGTTGCCGAGCTAACGTCCTTGCGGATCTCCTCTATTTCCCGTTGCGTGTCAGCAGATGTCGCGCCCACTTGATGTCCTCCTTGAACGTCCGCCTGGTGCGACCGAGGGGCTGGATGCGAACCTCGCGCAGCCCGCGCATCGCAAACCGATAGGCGAGGAAGAAGAGCACCCCGATAATTAGCAGGATGACAATCCAGCCCAGCCACGGCCAGATCATGTTCAACGACAGTACGATCGCGAGCGTCAAGACGTTCAGCAGCAGCAACGCCCCGAGCAGGCCGATTCCCGCCCCGATGCCCAGCGTCTTTCCGGCGCCAAGTACGTCCCAGAGATTTTCCTTCCCCTCCTGCTTAGCCAACTGAACCTGGCGATCAACCAACCCGTTCAGGCCGTTGACCACACGCCGCAAGAGCTGGCCGATTGTTTGCTGCTCGGTCTTTGGAAGTTGTGCCGCCACTCTTGTCAACCTCCTGCATCGCCGACAATCCGCCCGCCGCCCAGCACAATCCATGCCGAACGGGCTCGAGCGGTCCGGAAGCTGCACCATTCTAGCAGCGCGGCCCTCCGCCGGCTGTGGGCCTGTGGGTGCTCTGGTATACTTCCCAGCAATCGCCCGCCGCGGTTTGCCGCTCAGTCGGCAACACGGCGGGCGTATTCACGTCAGGGACAAGGCGAAACCGTGGCGCAGGACGGCATTCGCAACTTCTGCATCGTCGCGCATATCGACCACGGTAAGTCCACCCTTGCCGATCGCTTGCTCGAGATGACCGGCACGCTCTCGGCCCGCCAGATGTCCGAGCAGGTCCTCGACGACATGGACCTGGAACGGGAGCGCGGCATCACAATCAAGGCCAAGGCCGTCCGGATGGCGTACGCCGCGCGGGACGGGCGAGAGTATCAACTTAACCTGATTGACACCCCAGGCCACGTTGACTTTGCCTACGAGGTCTCCCGCAGCCTCGCTGCCTGCGAGGGCGCGCTGCTCGTCGTCGACGCCGCTCAGGGGGTCGAGGCCCAGACACTCGCGAATGTCTACCTGGCGGTCGAACATGACCTGGCAGTCGTGCCGATCATCAATAAAATCGACCTGCCGAACGCCGATGTGGAAAAGGTCCGCCAGGAGATCCAGGACATCGTCGGGCTCCCGGGCGAGGAATGTATCCCGGCCTCCGCGAAGGCCGGGCTCGGCATCGATCTGGTCCTGGAAGCGATCGTCAATCGCATCCCGGCACCCGCCGGACAGGAGGAGCGGCCGCTACGCGCGCTGGTGTTCGACTCGCACTACGACGCATATCGAGGAGTCATCGCCTACGTCCGCGTTGTCGACGGTACCGTGCGAGCCAATCAGCGCGTCCAGTTGATGGCAACGGGTCAGCGCGCGGAAACGCTCGAAGTGGGTGTCTTCCACCCAAGGATGGATCCTGCAGATGAGCTGAAAACGGGCGAGGTTGGTTACGTCGCGACCGGACTGAAGGACGTACGCGAGCTCAGCGTCGGCGACACGATCACCGCCGCGGACGCTCCGGCCTCAGAGGCGCTGCCTGGCTACCGCCCCGCCAAGCCAATGGTGTTCGCTGGCCTGTATCCAACAGCCGGCGAAGAGTACGTAGTGCTGCGCGAGGCACTGGAGAAGCTGCGGCTGAACGATGCCTCGCTGGTGTATGAACCCGAGAGCTCCGCCGCCCTCGGGTTCGGCTTCCGTTGCGGCTTCCTCGGGCTGCTCCACATGGAGATTATCCGTGAGCGCCTCGAGCGGGAGTACGACCTGGAGCTGCTGATCACCGCGCCGAGTGTCCAATATCGGGTCTCCACGACGGATGGCAAAGAGCTGTCCGTCGACAACCCGGCGCTGCTGCCACCTGCCAATCACCTCCAGCGCGTCGAAGAGCCATGGGTGGACCTGAGCATCATCGTTCCGAGCCGATACATCGGGAGCGTCATGGAGCTCGTCCAGGCGCGTCGTGGCGAGTACCGCAAGATGGACTACATCGACGAGCTGCGGGTGGTGTTGAGCTACCATATGCCACTGGCCGAGATGATCGTCGACTTCCACGATCAGCTGAAATCTCGCACCCAGGGCTACGCGTCGCTCGACTACCAGTACGCGGACTACCGTCCGTCCAAGCTAGTTAAGCTGGATGTCATGGTGAACGGGCAGCCGGTGGATGCGTTATCGATGATCGTCCACGCCGACAAGGCCTATTCACAGGGTCGGGCGCTCGTCGACAAGCTGCGCGAGTTGATCCCGCGCCAGCTGTTCGACGTGCCCGTCCAGGCCGCGATAGGCGGCAAGATTGTCGCCCGTGAGACGATCCGCGCCATGCGCAAGAACGTCCTCGCCAAGTGTTACGGTGGCGACGTGAGCCGTAAGCGGAAGCTGCTCGAAAAGCAGGCCGAGGGCAAGCGGCGCATGAAGAGGCTCGGCAGTGTCGAGATCCCCCAGGAAGCCTTCATGGCCGTCCTGAGCATCCGCGAGTCCTGATGTAGACCACGCACAGGGGCAGCCGCCATCCCCCCGACGTACCGTGAGGCAGGCTCCTAAGGGTAAGTCCCGCTTCCCTCCAAGCCCGTTCTAGCAGTGCAGGACGACAAAGCGGCGTCGAGGTCTTCATCTCCGACGGCGGGGATGACGCCGTTTGGGCCGGGGCGCGCTGGAGCAGTGGGGCTCCGCCGCGAGCGCTATCGGGTTTCGCCGGGCGACGCGGTCGGCAGGCCCGCCTGCTTCCAGCCGTTCGTGCCGCCGTCCAGAATGCTGACGTTCTTGAATCCCATGTCCTTGAGGACCTTGGCAGCCAGTGATGCCTGGCCCCCCGCGCCGCAGGTCGTGATGATCGGTCGCTCGCGATCCTGCAGCTCGGCGCTCCGGAGCTCCTCCGGGAGGTCCTGGTCCGCACGCAAGGGCAGCGTGCCAAGCGATACGTTTAGTGCGCCAGGAATGATCCCGGACCCGCTGATGTCCTGGGCATCGCGCACGTCGATCACCAGCGTGTTGGGATCGGCCTGCATTCGCCGCTGCGCCTCCTGCGGGTCGACGAGCGAGGTGCCCTCACGGCCTTCGGCCACCATCTCACGGAACGTCTTCGGCATCATCAACTCCTTGAATCTCGGGCGTGCTGGCCACTGGGCCTTGATCATATCCCATGAGCGCGCGTCGCACAGGTCGGCCAGGGGACGCGGTGCATGCCCCGCGCAGAGCGAAGGCCAGGCTACTTGGGGCTACAGTCCTCAACTCTGCCCGAATCTTAGATCTGGGTTGACGGGGCGCTCGACTTCGCCCTGTTCGTCGTCGACAAGGATCACGGGTCCTACCAGGTCAAGCATGTCCACGCGATTTCGACCGAGCGCCACGGCAACAAAGCAATCATGCACGTCGAGCAGATTTCCCTCGCCGCGCTCACGGGTGCTCGGGGATCTCGACCAGCGTCAGGCGGATCCCCTACACGACCCGCGGCTTCGCCTTCACGCTACCCCTGCGCGGACGATGTGCGCCACGACAATCTGGCGCAGCGACTGGCTGTGCGTCGCCCGTGCGATCAGGCGCGAAACGACCACGGTCGTGGGCTCGTCGACCGGCAGACGGTACATTGGTCCGTCCGCGTCGCCAGCCCGCTCGACGATACCCTCGCCCGTGAGATCCTCCAGCGCCTCCTCAATCTTCTCGATTGGACGGTGCGTGTCGTGCGCCAACTGGTGGAGCTCGGCCCAGAGGCCCACACGGTCCGACAGGGCACGAAGCACGTCCCACTTGACAAAGGACGTAATATGACACTTGACGAACGCCAGCAGAGCCGGATCGACGTCTGAGGAGACCGTAGCCACCCTCGGAGATTCGATATTCACGCTGGTTCCCTCACATCATCGTGATGGTCAGTGCGGCCGGCCGTCCTCATCGACGCCCCTCTCAGTGTACAACGCCTTTCCCTGAGGTGGAAGGGTCACAGAAGCCGTTTCGGACGTTGGAATCCACGGGCACTGATCCCAACAGCGCCGCTCGACCACGCTCAGCACGCTGCTGACTGCGCGAATACCGCGGCTTACGGGATAGGTGTTGCTGCCGGGTTCGGCATAAGCGTCGGGGATGCGAACGTCGGCACAGGCGTCGGCTGAACCGGCGGCTCACTGACCAGGCGCTCGAGGTCCTGGACTAGAGCGTTCGAGACGACGAATACCGCGGGATCGTCAGTCCGCTTTGCGTAGGTGCCCGCGTCCGCGGGCGCCTTCGAACCCAGGAGCAGCGTGAACTCGGTTCCTGCTGCCTGGAGAACGGTCACGCTAAGCGGAGGCGTCATCAGCCCATAGTCGCCCAAGTTGGCGGTCTCTCCCAGGCGGCGCGTCGCGCGCAAGCCAGCGAGGCGGACCAGGGTGCCTTGTACCCGAGTCCGATCGGCTGGCTCGTCGCCAGGCCGGAGTCGCCAGTTCCCTTCGGGGTCCTTCTCCACCACCGTTCGCCGCTCGCCGGCCTGGACGACCAGGCGCTGCGACTCGCGCTCGTCGAACTGAAATACTTCGGTCTGAGCGTCGGCGAGTCCTTCTTTCCCTGGCGCAGGCTTGGCGCCCAGCTTCGACGCAGCGTCAGCATCGGCCCCACCTGCCGGTGGTGAGTAGTAGAGGTAACCACCCAGGGCCAGGAACAACGCCAGCAGCCCCAGCGTCACCCGGGGGTTCATCTTAGCGTCGGCTCCACCACACCGCGGCGCCCAGCCCAAGCACGAGAAGCGGCAGGAACAACGTCGTGGAGTACAGGATCGTATTCTGCTGTGCGCCGGTCAGGAAGATCGTCCGATTGTCGGTTGGCTTGGCCCGTATCGAAATGAGCTCCTCAGCCTCAGCCAGCCAGTTCGCAGCGTTCAAGAAGAAGTCGCGGTTGCCGACGGGAAGCTGGAAGAGCTGATTCGCGACGACCTGAGAACTGCCCATGACGACCAGACGGGCTATCGGCCCGGAGGTGTCTTCGCCTCTGGCCGCCGAATCGGAGCGCACCTCGATCGCCGCGGCCACTGTGAGTGGCCCGCGCACGTCCGCGCCTTCGTCGAACCGAATGGCTGCCGGGTCGCGCAACGCAGCGTCGTCGCTCTCAGCCCAGCTCCTTTCCGTGGTCTGGGCCAGCGCGGTGATGGTCGCGCTACCCTGACCTCCGCTCGGCACGCTCAAGTAGGTCGTCGCAGGCACCAGGAGACTGGGAATCTGCTCTACGATCTTGTGGACTGGGAACTTGGTGATCACCGGACTAAATGGAGAACGGAAAGCAAGGGCCGAAGGGTCCGTTTCGACCACGTAGTTCTGACCGATCTCGACACTCCAAGGGCTGAGAAGAGCGCCGAGCCCAGCGTCAAGTTTGGGGTCGGCTAGGATCATCACCTTCCCGCCCCCGTCAAGATACCTCCTGATCGCATCCTGCTCCGCCTCTCCGAAGGGGAGCTTCGGACCGCCAATCACCACGAGGCTCGCGTCTTCCGGCACGCTACTCGTGGCGAACAAGTTCAGTGGTTCGACGACGAAGTTACTTGACTCCATGCTTGTCTTGAGCTGGCTGTACCCATCGTTGTCCAAGCCATCCAGTCGATGTTCGTTATGCCCGGTCGTGAAGTACGCCTTCTTTGGCTGCGGATTCTGCAGGCGCAGGATGGCAGTCGTCACGTCGGATTCGCGGGTCCCCGTGATCTGTTGGCGCCGATCGTCCATCGTCAAGACCGTCGTGCCAAACTCGCGCACACCGAACTGCTGCGCCAGACCCGGGCGTTCAACCGGATCTACGAACTCGTAGCTAATGTTCCCGCCCGAACGGATCTGATATTCGCGGAGTAGGTCGGCCAGCTCGGTCTTGCGCCCCGCGTCCGCCTGTTCGTTGGAGAAGAAGCCCGTGATCTGGATCGGGCGATTGACCTGCTCGATCACTTTGATCGTCTCGTCCGACAGCGAAAATTGCTTGCTGGCCGTCAGATCCCACCGTTCGTGTCGCCGCGCCCCGAGCACATTCAGCAGACCGAGCACGCCCAGGAACAGCGCAGCAAGCGCCAGAGTGTTGCCACCGTACAGGGAGCTGCGTGTCGTAAGCCGCCCCCAGACGGCTTCGGGGTCGATAGCGACCGCGATCCCCAGAAGCAGAATGCCGGCGGCCAGCATGATCCGCATCGGGTTGTCGAACGCGCCGAAGACCAGGTAGTAGCCAGCGGCCCCCAGGAGCAGCAGCAGGCCAAGTCCCCCCAGCGGTGCCTTCAGCCGGTCCGGCAGCGAGGGGGCCGCGCCCTCGGGGCCACTGGCGGCCCTTGTGGAGCCGGTCGGGCGACCATTCTTCATCGTCAGGAGCCTCCGTGGGGGAGCGCGCTCACGCCCGCCAGCGTCGCGCCTGGAGCGAAAGGAGCGTCAGGAACAGCGCTGCGGCGACGATGCTGAGGAAGTAGACCACGTGCGTCGTGTCAATCACGCCGCGCGAAAAATCCTGGAAGTGGCTGGTGGTACTCAGATACCGCGTCACATCGCCCATCGGGCGGCCGACAAAGTTGGCGACTGACTCGCTAAGCCACAAGATGAGCAAGATTGCGAACGTGAGCACGGCGGCGACGATCTGGTTCTGGGTCAGCGAGGATGCGAGGAGCCCAATCGCCAGGAACGCCGCCCCCTGCAAGATTACTCCCAGGTAGCCCGTGAGCATCGGCCCGACGTCCGGATCCGGCTCACCGAAGATAAAGAGCAACAGCGGATAGTACAGGGTGCAAGCCACCATGAAGAGCAGGAACCCGAGCGCGCCGAGATACTTGCCGAGCACAACCTCGAAGTCGCGAACCGGATTCGTCAGCAACAACTCGATGGTGCCGCTACGGGACTCTTCGGCCAGGAGGCGCATGGTCAGCGCCGGGGTAATGAACAGCCAGATCACGCCGAGATTGCTGAACAAGTATCGCAGCGTTGCCTCGTTACTCTGGAGCAGGATCACCGAGAACAGGAATCCTGAAATCAACAGGAACAGCGCCGTGATCACGTAGGCGACTGGCGAGACAAAATAGGACTTGAGTTCGCGCTCCGCGACAGCGACCACGTTCGTCATGCCGCGACTTCCCCCGAGCCAGTGTCCGTCTCGTCGGTCGTGAGCTTGAGGAAGACGTCTTCCAGACTCATCCCGGCCTGCCGCAGCTCGAGCAGCCCAAAACCTCCGCCCACGACGGCCGCCGCCAGCAATTCGCGCGCGTCCCCCCCAAGCTCGCAGGCAACGTTGTAGGTGGTCACGCCGTCACTGCGGCCATCGGACGCTATCGTAACGGCGGTGACACTCGGCACGCTTTGCAGCCGCGCGGTCACCGCCGCTCGCGGTCCGCGCACCTCGAGCTGGATCGCTTCGGAACCGCGAAGTCGGCGCGTTAGGTTGTCTGGAGTGTCGACGGCTACGACCCGGCCATCGTTGATGATCACGACTCGCGAGCAAGTGACACTCACCTCGGGCAGGATGTGCGTGCTAAGGATGACGGTGTGATCGCCGCCAAGGCCTCTGATCAAGTTTCGAACCTCGATGATCTGCTTCGGGTCCAGCCCTACCGTTGGTTCGTCAAGGACCAACACATCGGGATTACCGAGCAGCGCTTGGGCCAGCCCGACACGCTGACGGAAGCCTTTGGACAGCTTCTCGATCAACTGGTTGGATCTCTCCGTCGTCCGAGTGCTTTCCATCACTCGCTCGACCTGAATCTTGCGCTCGGCCCGAGGAATGTTCTTGATCTTCGCCATAAAGTCAAGATATCCGCGAACTGTCATCTCTCCGTAAAGTGGCACGTTCTCGGGCATGTACCCGACCCGCCGACGTGCTTCAACCGATTGAGTGAACACATCGTAGCCGGCGATCTTCGCCGTCCCGCTACTAGCCGGCATGTAGCCGGTCAAGATCCGCATGGTGGTCGTTTTGCCCGCGCCGTTCGGCCCGAGGAATCCGAGCACCTCGCCTTTTTCTACGCGAAACGTGACGTCGTGCAACGCCCGATACGCGCCGTAGTCTTTGGTCAAATGCTGGACGTCGATCATACGCGGGATGCAGGGTCCTATCTGCGAAGAATATGTGCGGTCAATCCTGCCCGAAGCGGTGCCAAGAACCACATCGGCACGCGCTGAACGTGGCCGGAGACGGGTCGCGCCGCGTCTTCGGGGCCATCATCCATCGAAGGCGAAGTATACGGACGCCCACTTCGAGAGGTCAAGCATTGGGTAACCGGGCGCAGTGGCGAGCGCGCGGGCTCGACGCCAGCCTGTGATATAGTCACTCCGAAGTAAGCGACACGTCGAGGGAGCAGATTTGCGGGCAATCGTGCGGTCGATCGCCCCGAATGGCGGCGCGGTCATTGGGTCCGCGCTCGTCGGGCTCGGTATGCTCCTCCTCCTCTATGCGGGTGGCATGTATGCCGACCTACTGCCTGGCAGCCGCGTATCGGTCCCACGGCCACCTGCCCTTGACCGCGCGCGACCGACGGACGTTCCACTGCCCCAGGTCGCCGCGATCCCGCCTGCGGCGCCTGTATCCGCGTCGGAAGCCGCGCATAGCGGCGGGATCGTCCCCCGCGGCACAGATTCCATCGCCAACCCGCCGTCCGCTATGGCTGCCGACGACCTCGGCAACCCTGGGTCGGTCAATGCGCGCCCGTTGCCAGCTACCCTGAGCGACGTGGTCGCTACAGGCCCAGACTCTCCAGATCAGGCGCAAGATCTCGCGGCTGCCGATCGGACAACCGCGCCTCGTCCCACAGTGCATACGGACCCAGCCGTATACGCTGCCCCCATGTCGGCAGCCGACGCCGCGGAACGGGTTCCCGAGCAGCGCATCCGGCCACCTGCAGGAGTGGCCAAGCAGCTTCGGATTCCTGCGATTAACCTCGAGACAGACGCGGTCCCGCGTGGCGTGATCACCAACAGCAAGGGTGACCTCGAATGGGAAACCGTTCCCTTCGTCGCCGCTCATTATGTCGACACAGCGCTCGTCGGCGCACGGGGCAATGCGGTGATCTCTGGACACGTCGTGACGATCCGCGAAGGCAACGTGTTCCGCAACCTGTACAAGCTGGACCTGGGTCAGACGATCGAGGTCACCACCGATGCTGGAACGTTCACCTACGTCGTTGAGGAGCTCAGACTCGTGCCGCCCGAGGCCATCGAGGTGATGGCACCCACGCCCGACGCCACCCTAACGCTGATCACCTGCGGCGGCGAGTTCAACCCCCGGACTCGTCAATTTAGCGAGCGGCTCGTGGTCACCTCAAAGTTGGGCAATTGGACGGCGCGCGTCGGCGACTAGTTGGCAGATGGGTTCCACGGCGACGCTCGATGCCAGTCTGGTGATCGGAAGTGTCTCGCGCGCAGCGTTACCTGTGAACAGGTCAAGTCCAGCGCGCTCTTTCGGCCCTTCGGGCCTCGTGTGAGCCTTTCGTCTCATCAAGACCTGGTGCGACTCCGAGGGGGCGCGGCCTGCGCCCGCGGTGAGGGCGCGGATCGTGGTGACGCCATTCGCATCACCCTGCCCGCCAGTGCAGTGGGTACTGCAGATCACAGGCCGTCGGCGCCGGACGTACCCCAAGCTATCGTCGCCGTGCTCAAATCGATGGTCACGTCCGGTGCTGCCGGGGCCTAAGCCCGGTCTCGGGTGGGGAGGGGATGTCTTCCCTCCGCGGGCCGACGAGCGTAGCTGGGCCCCTCCAACCCCCACCTCCGCTCAGCGGGCGTGGCGCCGGGCGATCAGTGTCCCCGAGCTGTGGCTCGCGATTCTCGGGATCGGCCTGTATGCGCCTCCCGCCATGCGCGTTGCTCAGCTCAGCCCCGACGCGGTCGAGTACATCGATATTGCGCGCCGACTCGCGGCGGGTGAAGGTTTCCTCCTTGGCATCAAGGCGTACCACGTTGGTGGCAATGACATCCTCCATGATGGGATGGCCGAGCGAGCTCCGCTCTACCCGATCCTCGCTGCGCTGCTCCTTCGTACCGGTGCCGGCCTGGCCGGCCTGCAGTTCGCGAACGTCGTGCTCGCGGGCCTCTGCATTGTGCTCGTCTGCGGGCTTGGTCGCACCCTGTTTGGCCGGCAGGTTGGCGTGCTGACTGGCCTGCTCGCGGTCGCCAGTCCAGTACTCCTCGTCCGCCTAGTACCGCCGATGACCGAAGCGCTCTCGGCGTCGCTGACGCTGCTCGCTGTTTGGCTCGTCACGCGCTTCGGCTCGCCCCCGCGGGCGGCAGCCTTTGTGAGCGCCGGAGCCGCGCTTGGGCTCGCCTACCTGATGCGGCCAACGGTGGCGGCACTCGCCGTCGCGCTGCCGCTCGGCTGGCTCTTGATGCGCTGCCGCGGCCAGGCGCTCGGTCGGCCGCTTGCCGCGTTCGGAGTCGGCGTGCTCGCATTCGTGGCGCCTGTTTCGGTCTACAGCCTTCTGACCCGTGGAACTCTTTCGTACTCCGGCCAGTCCTACCTGTACGCTGTGTTCAGGGACGCGGACGTGCTTCGCAACGGCTTTCGCGGCCCCTTGCCAACGCCGCTCGAGTTCGTGACCGACAATGCTGCCTTTGTGGTGGCGGCAATCGCGGAAAACACTCGGTCCTACAGCGGCCTGCTCCTGTTTGACGTGGACTGGCTTCTTCCGCTCGCGCCCGCGTGGCCTGTCGCGCTCTGGATGCTGGCCCGCGGTCGTTACCCGCGGAGGGTCTGGCCGGCCCTGGTCGTGGCGGCGATCAACTTCCTCACCTACGCCGCGACGTGGGCCAACTTCCAGGAGCGCTACCAGCTGATGACGTTGATGCTCCTGCTGCCGTTCGCGGTGCACGGCCTGTCCGGACTCGGGCTTGATAGGCTGGTTTGGAGCTTTGGGCCCATTCGGACCGGGCGCATCACCTTGCTGCACCTCGTGGTGCTGGCCGTGGTGTTCGTGTGGTCGGCCACCCTCGTGCGCCAGTACGGCGGCACGTTTACCTATGGCGGTGAGCCCGTCGGAACGCGCACGGACCGGGACTTGCGCTGGACAGGACCGCCACGCTGGGTACAGGACGGGGACTTGACGAGACTACTCGACTGGATCGACGCCCGGACTGAGGTGGACGATAGTCTGGCGCATGGCCAGCCTTGGCCTCTCACCTTTTTCACGGGACGGTCCTCCACCTTGCTCCCGATTCGGCTCGACCAGCCGCGACTCCAGCAGTTCGTCGAGTGGTATCGAGTTGGTTACGTGGTCATCGACACGCGAGATCGCGACCGGCGCGGTTACCAGGGCTATCTCGAGGCGCTGTCAGGACTCGGCGTACGGTGGAGCGCGGTTGGAGCATACCGAGTCTTCGATACCCGCGCCCTGTGGCGACGTGCGTGACCTCTGCCCGGCTCCCTCGAGGCTCGCCACAACCGCCCTCGCATCGACGGCGAGGACGCCGTCCGCGTAAGCGAAGAGCGGATTGATGTCGATTTCCAGGACGGTCGGCGACTGCACCATGAGTGCTGCGAGGCACACGATGGTCCGCCGAATCGCTGCCCGGCTCGCGACCTCTCTTCCTCGGTAACCGTCCAGCAGCCGGCGCCCACGTAGCTCTTCGAGCATCTCACCGGCATCAGCCTCGGACCGCGGCGCTACCCGCAGCGCGACGTCGTCATGCACCTCGACGAGGATCCCACCCCTGCCGACGCTGACGACGGGTCCGCACGTCGGGTCGCGATACGCGCCGAGCAGTAGTTCCACGCCAGGACGCGCCATTGGTTGCACCGCAACGCCCTCAAAGCGCAAGGGCGGATTCGCGGCCGCCGCCCGCGCGCGAAGCTCTTCGAAGGCCGCGCCGACAGCGGACTCATCCGCTAGGTCAAGGCGGACCCCGTCCACGTCACTCTTGTGAGTAGCATCCGGTGATGCCAGCTTGACCGCGGCGGGGAGTCCCAACTTGCGAGCAAGGGCCGCGGCGGCCTTGGCCGATCGGGCGCGCCGAGTTGGAACGACTGGGATGCCGGCTGCCACCACGAGCCGCTTGGATTCAACCTCGTCGAGGATACACCCTGCCTGCAAGCGCGTTGGCTCAGGTGGTCCATCGATCATGCGTTGGCCTCGCACGGCTGCGGCGGCGGCGCGAGTGGGATCATGTATACTCCACTCGAGTCCGCGAGGCCAGGCGTGATGCGCCGGCCTCCATCCACAACGTCCTGTGAGGCGCTACCGCATTGCGGCGTCGCGCCACGCTGAGAGGAGCATTCCTTGCCTAACACGCGGTCCGCCGAAAAGCAGATGCGCGTCGCCGAGCGACGCAGGACCCGCAACCGTGCCGTTAAATCGGCCGTGAAGACGTTCATCCACAAAGCCGAGCAGAGCATCGTTGGAGCCGCGGAAGACGCAAAGACGTTGGTAATCCAGGCGCAGCGCTCGCTCGACAAGGCGGCGTCCAAGGGCGTGCTCCACCGGAGCAACGCGGCACGGCGAAAGACGCGCCTCATGAAGAAGCTCAACGCGATCGCGATCGCGGACCCCACGCCAGTCACCAAGGCGGCTCGCGGGACTGCGGCTCGCGCTGCCACGACCAAGCGTGGCGCGAAGGGCACTGGCAGCAAGCGTGCCGCGACGGGCTCTGGCAGCAAGCGCGCCGCGGGGAGCACCAGCCGCGCGACTAGCACGAAGCGTCCGACTTCGCGGTCCTAGACCAGAGGTCCAGGCGGCACGAACCGGGGCCCCATTGCTCGTCTTCGCCATGACCATCAAGCTCGTCCCGCGGTCGCGAAGGCCGTCATCTGGCTGATCGGGGCTGGCCCGTCCGACGCGCGCTTGGGCTGGCGACAACATCCGCCGTGCGCGTTGATCGCAACCATTGATGGTGCGGCTTCCTGGACTTGCTGACCGAGTAGCTCCGCGCGCAGCACCCTATTGCTGCACTCCTGGGGCGGCTTAGATCTGTCTCGAGCGCCCGATGCCGTTGCGCGCGATTCCGACCGGCGCCGGCGAATTCGCGGCGGACGTCAGCCCAAACGCCTGCACAATCGCCTCGCGGCGGCGGGCGTGGTCGAGCTCGACAAGGAACACGCGCTGCCATCGCCCAAGCATCATCCGGCCATCGCGGATCGGCACCGTCTGGCTTGCCCCAAGCACCAACTGCAAGCAATGCGCGTGACCATTCGGGCTCTCGTCCGCCGTCATATTGACCGTACGCACGGTGAAGTCATTGTGGCGATAGGCCGCCGCCCGGGGTGCCATGTGCTCAAGAAACTCGGCCATGTCCTCCAGGAGCAGAGGCTCCGACTCGTTGATCACCACCGCCGCGGTCGTGTGCCGCGAGAACACGACGGCCATCCCATCGCTTATTCCAGAACGCGCGACAATCCGCTCGACGCGCTCCGTGAGATCAATGAATTCTGGCGCCGCTGACGTGCAGACCTCAATGCACTCCGACCAGCTACTGAAGCCCGTGGGCGTGTCCAGGGGGGCCACGGGACGGGGATGGAAAGCCATGATCTGGCGCGCTCCTGTGGATCGAGGCTGGGGAGGGAGCGGGGGACCGCCGGTGACGGTGCGGGGAGCCCGTCGGCGGCGCGAGGAGGGGATGGATGGAGTGTGGTCGGATTGATGGTACCACACGTCCGCGTAGATCGGCGGTTCTCGGGTTTCACGCGGAACGAGTCGGGCAGTGCATACCGGGCGCGGAATGCACTGCCCGAGCTCCTCGTGCGTGCTTCCCTCCGCCGCCGGCCTGGATCAGGCTGGCGGCGGCATGAACGTCAGGCCTGCGCCCGCTCCAGCGCGGTGGCCAGCGCGCGACGAGTGAACACGCGTGCCAAGTGCGCTCGGTATTCCGCGGACGCGTGGATGTCGTCGTTGCAGTCCACGCCGTCTGCGGCCCTCTCGGCGGCGGCCTGGAGAGCATCGCCTCCCCTACCAGTCAGCGCTTGCTCGACGCCCTCGGCCCGGTAGGCCTTGACTCCGACCCCGGTGACCGCCACGCGGGCCTGATGAATCGAGCCGCCATCGCCAACCGTCACGGCGGCGGCCACCCCAGTCAAGGCGTAGTGCGAGGCTGGGTGATCGAACTTTGCGTACGCCGTTCCAGTCCTCGGCGCCAACGCCGGGAAGCGGATCTGGGTAAGTATCTCATTCTCCTCGAGAGCAGTCGTCAAGATGTCCACGAAGAAATCAGTGGCCCTGATCGTCCGTTCCCCGCTTGCGCCACGCGCGATGACCTCGCCGTCAGCTGCCAGGAAGACCGCCGGAAGGTCGCCAGCCGGATCGGAGTGCGCCAGGCTGCCACCAATCGTGCCTTTGTTGCGAACCTGGAGATCGCCGACCTTCTCCGCTGCTTCCGACAGCATCGGGAGCGCCCGCGCGACTTCCGGAGAGCTGGCAATCTGCGCCTGAGTCACCAATGCACCGATCGTCAGTCCGCCCGCGTCGACACGGATCTCATTGAGCCCCGGGATCTTCCGTATGTCGATGAGCGTTGCTGGCTGCGCCAACCTCAACTTCATCATGGGCAACAGGCTGTGGCCGCCGGCGATAAGCTTGGCCTCGCCCCCGCTTTCGGAGAGGAGTCTCAGCGCCTCGTCCAGACTAGACGGCGCGACATAGTCGAACTTTGCTGGGTACATCCTGTGTTACCTCCCGGCGCCGCTGCTCGCGGCTCCGTAGCGCGTCACTCGCATGGCGACTCCATCGATCGCACTAGTCGGTCCACCTTCAGTGCACCGAGTGATCACGCGCGAGTGCCACTCATCTCGCGCGCGGCGTACTGAATCGCCTTCACGATGTTCTGGTACCCGGTGCAGCGACAGAGATTACCCTCGATCCCCTTGCGGATCTCCTCCTCGCTCGGAGCAGGGTTGTTCTTGAGCAGATCCACGGTGGTCATGATCATGCCAGGCGTACAAAAACCACACTGCAGGCCATGCTCCTCCCAGAAACCGCGCTGAATCGGGTGCAACTCGCCGTTCGTGGCGAGCCCCTCGATTGTTTCGATCTGCGCCGCATCAGCCTGGACTGCCAGGATCGTGCACGCTTTGACCGCCGCGCCGTCCATGATGACGGTGCAGGCTCCGCATTGACTGGTGTCGCAACCGACGTGCGTGCCGGTTAGTTGCAGCACGTCGCGGATGTAGTGGACGAGAAGAAGCCGCGGCTCCACGTCGTGCTCGTACTGCTTGCCGTTGACGGTCATCGAAATCTTCACGCCTGTCGCCTCCCGGGTAGCAAAGAGCGCCGAAGGTTGAGCGACCCGGCGGTCGCCGAGCGCGCCGCCTCCCGCACGAAGGTCATGCTAGGAGGGCCCGCGCAGAATGTCAACTCCAGACGTGGAGATCAGACCGGCAGCGCGGCACGGCGAGCACGTCGAGGAAGCGCAACGCGACCCGGAGACGTGCCGATGAAAGCACTCAGTTGCCTCGCCCTCTTGGGTCACCGGCAGCGTAGGCGGGAAATCGGAACGCCATCTCCCGACCAAGCATGCCGCCGTGTCCTAACCGGGCCAGCTCTGCGCGCCCGACCCGCTCGCCCGCGAACACGCGCGGCAGCACCAGGTCCAGGACAGTCTTTTCGGAGAACATCTCGCACGACGAAAGCCCAAACAGCGGAACGTTCCCCGCCGCAGCGGTCCAGAAGAGGCTGCCCGGGTGCACGGGCACCCCATGCTTGACAATGCGGGCACCGACGCTGTCGAGTGCGGCGAACAGCGGCTCCAGCGGGTCCAGTGAGCTGGCACCCGCTGCGAGCACAAGGTCAGGGCCGATTGCCAACGCCGACCGCAGCAGGTCGGCGTATGAGCGCTCACCATCCGTTTCGAGCAGCATCACCAATTCGGAGCCATACCACGCCAGCTTCCGCTCCAATGCGGTACGAAACCTTTCACGGACCTTGCTAGCGACGCGCTCGAGTATCAGCCCCGAGACTCGCCCCGGTCGGAAGGGGACGACCCGGAGCGGCGGGCGAGCCGCGCAGATCTGCTCGACGTGAAGGACCGTCGCCTGTGGCAGAACTAGTGGCGTCACCTTTGCGCCGGCCAGCTCATCGCCCTCGTCTACGGGCTGGTAGTCGAACCGCGTCAGCACCGAAACGCCATCGAGATTGTTGACCTCGAACAGCGCCGCTTCGTCAATCCGCAGCAGCCCGCGACCCTCCGCGAGGAGTGTGTACTGGCTCTCGGCCGGCCCACGGAGTCTCACGCCAGACCCCGCGACTGAACGGGCAAGTCGGCGACCGGCCTCGTCCTCGTGCAGCTCACCGGTCTCTGGCTCTACAAGGTGCAGCTCGCGGTTATCCAGCTCCCGCAGTTGCGACAGATCATCAACACCCACTATCTGCCCCTTGCGCAGCAGGAACTTGGCGCCGGGGGCATCTCGGATCGAATGCGCCGCTACCATGCCCGCGTGCCGCGAGCCCACGTCGCGGGCGGTGACGCGATGCGCGATCATTGGCGGGCGGCGCCGCGCCGTTGAATGGCGAGCCACTCTCGGATGATCTTCTCATCGTGCTGGAACGCCATATCTGGAAGGCGTTCGAGCGTAAATCCGGCCAATTCGCTTACCTCGGGACCCGGGCACGCCGCTCCACCGACGTGTCGCGCCATGTAGACGATCAGCACAACGGGGTGACCCGCGGCTGAGTAGACGCCGACTAGACCGCCGATGTCAACGTGCAGCCCGGTTTCCTCGAGCACTTCACGGCGAGCCGCCTGCTGCACGTCCTCACCCCGGTCGACGTAGCCGGACGGGAAGCTCCAGCGCCCTTTGCCGGGATCGATGGCTCGGCGCCCGAGCAACACGCTGCCGTTCTCGCCCCACGGGATCAGCGCGGCGACTGCCACCTTGGGGTCTTGCCAGAACACCGACCCGCATGCCGTGCACACGGGCCGCCTCTTCCCCTCGACTGTGCACCGCTCCAGCGCTGCTCCACAGGCCGGGCAAAAGCGCGGCTCGCCATGGGACTTCTCATGGTGGTGGCTGAATTCCGGCGGCCGCTGCTCCACGGCCGCCCGAAGCAGCTCGTACTCAGCCGCGGTGTCAACATCCTGCGCGATCTCCGCGTGTGGAAGGTCGACCCAGACGATCTCGGCGGCTCGGTGGCGGAGCATGTCTCGGCCGCCCTTGTCGCCCTTCTGGCTCATCAACTCGCTGAAGAGATCGCGGCGCCAGACAATTGGATGCCCGGCTTCGCCCTTGTAACGCGGTCGTACGATAGGAGCGCCACTGTCTTCGAAGCTGGCGATTAGTGCATTGACCACGCCTCGTGTGACCAACGGCTGGTCCGCCAGTAGCACGGCCGCCGCGCCGATATCTGGCGGCAGCGCCGCCAACCCGGCTTGGAGGGACGTGCTCATGCCCAGCGAGTAATCAGAATTGTGGACCAGCGTGACCGGGAGCCCTGCCAATTCGCGTTCGACAGCAATTCGGTTGGCACCGGTGACCACCACGGTCGTCGAGGCTCGGGACGCCGCCGCCTCTCGTGCCACACGGCGCACGAGACTCTCGCCGCCCAACGGAAGCAGGAGCTTCGGCTCACCCATGCGGGTCGAGGATCCGGCGGCCAGAATGACCGCGGCGACCACGCGTTAGCCGCGTCCAGCGGCCGCGGCGTCCGGTAATCCGGCCGGGAACGGCGTTGGCGTTGAGTCTGACCCGAGCCCCATAAGCGTAGTCACGCCGTTCTTCGCGGCGATCACCTCCGCCATAATCGCGAGAGCGATCTCCTCAGGGTTCTGGGCTTGGATGTCCAGACCGATTGGCGCGTGAATCCGTGCGAGCTGCTCGCGGGTTAGGCCTGCTTCCAGAAGCCTCTCCACGCGCTTCGCGTGCGTTCGACGGCTACCGATCGCCCCCACGTAGGGTACATCGGCTGCGAGTGTGTGGATCAGGGCGGGGTCGTCGAGCTTCGGGTCGTGGGTCAACACGACGACGTAGGTTGACATGTCGAGCCGTGTGCGCGTCAGGTATGCGTCGGCGTACTCCACGACGACTTCGTCGGCGCGCGGGAATCGCTCGCGCGTGGCAAAACGGCCACGAGCATCCACAACGACGACCCTAAAGTCGAGCACCTTGGCGACCTCGACAAGTGGGACGGCGATGTGGACCCCTCCGAAAATAAGCAGCCGCTGAGGCGCCGGATACGTGTCCACGAAGATCAGCGTCTCCATTCCGTTCCGGTCGACGCTCAGGGTCTTCGACACGCCGCGCCGGAGCTGCTCGAGCGCGGCGGGAACGACCTCACGCTCGAGGTCCGGGTCACCGAGACCTCCCAGGGTTCTCTGATCGGGCAGAACGAGCATCCGTGCACCGATGTCCGGCCCCTGGACCACAGTGACAACGGAGACGGCTTCCTCTGCTTCCAGGCGTTGGCGAACCTCGTCGAACAGGTCGGTCATTGCCCGGTCGGACGCGACTCGAGCGGCTCGATGTAGACGTCGATGACGCCGCCGCACGCGAGCCCTACGTCGAACGCCTGCTCGTCGCTGATCCCGTAGTGAACAAGCCGCGGCGTCCGTGCCTCGAGCACTTCCTGCGCATGCAGCACGACGTCCGCCTCGACACACCCGCCGCTGACCGAGCCAGCCATTTCGCCGTTCGCGGCCACCGCCATCTTGGAACCCTCGCGCCGCGGCGCCGACCCGTACGCTCGCACTACCGTGGCTAACGCAACGCGCTGCCCCTCGGCTCGCCACCGATCGATGTCCGCCAGCATCTCACGCATTGCTTCCTCCAGGTCGCCAGGAGCGGGCGGTCACATCCAGCCTTCGCACTCCGCTCAGAGCAACGTCTAAGTCGCTAGATGCCTTCCCAGTTCAGCCAGACTCGCCAGATTGTGCGCTGGTGCAAACACGTCGACGTGCTCCAGCGCCGTACTCATGCCACGCGCGAGCGGACGGTAATCCTTGCTGCCGAGCAAGGGGTTCAGCCAGATCACCTTGCCCGCCCGTGAATCCAGCTCCTCCATCGCTCCGCGCAGCACCTCCGCGTCACCGGTATCCAGGCCGTCACTCAGGATCAAGACGATCGTACGCCGATCGACCAGCTTGCGTGCCCACTCACTGTTGAACGTCTCGAGGCTTTGACCGATCCGAGTGCCGCCCGACCAGTCTCGGACTTCGCGCGCAATCCGGTCGAGCGCTTCCGTAATCTCCTCACCTTTGAAGTAGTCCGTCACGCGCGTCAAGGACGTGCTGAAAACGAACGATTCGACCTTGCCGATCGTGTTCTGGAGTGCGTGAATGAACTGGAGCAAGAATCGGCTGTACGTGTCCATGGAACGGCTGACGTCGCAGATCAGCACCAGTCGGGGCTTGCGGATCTTCCGCTGCTTTCGCGCCAGCTCGATGATCGTTCCACCGTACTTCATGTTGCGGCGCACGGTTCGTCGAGGATCGATCAGGTGGCTGCGGCTCGCCGCGCGCGTGCGCCGACTCTCGCGGGTCGCCAGGCGTTTGGCAATCACCAAAACCGCTCGGGCGACCTCGGCCATCTCTTCAGCCTGGAAGCGGCTGAAGTCCTTGCCGGCCAGCATTTCGACTGGACTGTAGAGCGGCAGCGCTTCTTCGTCGCCCTCGCCTTCACCCTCATCGCCCTCGCTGTCGGGGTCGGTCAGGCGAAGCTGCTCCTTTCCCTCACCGCTTGGCTGCGCCGCTCCTTCTTCAGCACCCTCGCTCCCGGGATCCTGCTCGCCTGGCTCCTCTTCCTCAACTCTGGCAATTCGGCGCCAGAACCGGTCGAAGACCTCGTCGAAGATCGGGACGTCCTCGGTGCGTGAGACGAACACGGATTGAAGCCCAAGGTAAACGTCGTGTCGGTCGCCCAGGTCGACGCGGCCCAGCGTCCGCAATCCGTCCATGATCTCGGTCGACGTGACCAGCATCTCGCGGGCGCGCAGCTCCCGCCCGAAGGCGACGACGTGCCGCTGCAGGTCCGCGTGGCGGGCGCGGCTTTTTAGCGCGTAGAGAGCTCTTTCTCGAGGCGCTGCGTCACCGACTGAACCCATGCGCTGACATCCTCTTCTTCTTGCCCGTTCATGCTGGAGATCAGAACCTCTAGCGGCTGACCACGCAGCTTTGCCACGTCGTCGCGATCTTTGATGAAGGCGCCTAGCGTCTCGCGAACAGCATCTTGTTCCAGGTGGTCCTGGTGCAGCGCCATCATGCTCATCGCCCAGTCCAGAGTCTCCGCGACACCGGGGGTCTTGTTTAGCTTGACATGACGAATCGCCTGCATGAACATGGCGATCTGGTGCGCCAGGCGTTCATTGATGCCCGGCACCTTGGTTGTGATGATCCGCACCTCCTTGTCGAAGGTCGGGAAGTCGATCCAGAGATACAGACACCGACGCTTGAGCGCGTCGCTTAGCTCACGCGTGCGGTTGGACGTCAGCACCACGTACGGTCGATGTTGCGCCCGGATGGTTCCGAGCTCTGGGATCGTCACCTGAAAGTCCGATAGAACCTCCAGGAGAAAAGCCTCGAACTCTTCATCCGCTCGATCCACTTCGTCGATCAGGAGGACGGGCGCCTGCTCCTGGCCAGAGATCGCCTGCAACAGCGGCCGCTTCAGCAGGAACGCGTCGCTGAAAATGGCCTGCTCTTGCGCATCGATCCCGCGTCGCGAGCCTTCATCCATCTTGATCCGCAGCATCTGCTTCGGGTAGTTCCACTCGTATAGGGCAGTGTTGACGTCCAGACCCTCGTAACACTGCAGCCGGATGAGCTCGGTACCGAGCGCTGAGGACAACACCTTGGCGATCTCAGTCTTGCCGACTCCCGCCTGACCCTCGATCAGGACCGGCTTCTTCAGCTCCATCGCCAGGTAGGCGGTCGTGGCTATCCCGCGGTCCGTGACATACTGCTCCCGCTCCATCATCTCCTGGATGCGGCGGATGCCCTCGATCACTCAGTCCTCCTTGTGCAGCCGGCTACCTGGACCACCCTGACGGCAACCCATCACGACCAAGGGGCGAGCGTCCGACGCCCGCCCCGCACAAGAAGTATAGCAAGCGCGTCGAGTCTAAGCGTCCGGCGCGGCGCTCAGTCGGCGATCAGATCGCCCGTCAGTAGCACCGAGACCCGGGACCCGGCTGGAATCCGATGCTCGGATGGCTGGATCTCTAGCAAGGCGTTAGCGCCGGCCATCGAGAGCAGACGGCTGGAGCCCTGTGACCCCGTTGTCCGTGCGACGAGTCGGCCGTCCCGCCATTGCACGATGGCCCGCTGGTACTCTGGTCGGCTCGCGTCAGGCCGCAGCTCGTGCTCGAGCTCCGCTTCAACCCTCGGCCGAGATACTCGAGGACGTCCTTGCATCCGAAGTAGGGCCGGGCGGACGAATACCTCGAACGTGACCAGCGATGAGACTGGGAAGCCCGGCAACCCGAACGCGAGTGCGCCGCCGATCGTCGCGAACGTCAGCGGCTTGCCCGGCTTGAAGTTCACGCGCCCGAAGTGGATGGTCCCGAGCCGCTCGAGCAATGGCTTGACAAGGTCGCGCGTGCCCATCGATACGCCGCCCGATGTGACCAGCACGTCGGCGCCGGCCAGCGCCTCACCGACCTGAGCTGCCAGTCCTTCCTCGTCGTCGCGGGCTACGCCGGTCCAAATCGGCTCGCCGCCGGAGTCACGCACGGCGGCCGCGAGCGCGTAACCATTGCTGTCGCGAATGCAGCCCGGTGGCGGCGTCTCCCACGGGTCGACCAGTTCGTCGCCAGTGGCGAGAATCGCGACACGTGGGCGCCGGTAGACGCCGACACGCACTCGGCCGACAGTCGCCAGCAGCCCGATCTCGGCCGGACCAAGGGCTGCACCGACCGGGAGAATCACCTCTCCCACAGCTATGTCCTGGCCCACCTGATGCACGTTTCCCCCGGGGCTTACCTCACGCAGGATGGCAACTCGGCCGTCCCGTTCCTCGGTATCCTCCACCATCACTACCGCGTCGGCGCCATCCGGCAGGATCCCGCCGGTCATGATCCTGACAGCTTGACCCGGCCCGACCACCAGCCCCTGGTCTGGTCCCGCGACGATCTCTCGCAGGACCAGAGCCCGATCGCCGCGGTCTTCGCCGCGGAGCGCGTAGCCGTCGACGGCAGATCTGGGTCCGGCCGGCACCGACTCGCCCGACGCGATCAGCTCGGCCAGCGTCCGACCGTGGGCAGCCAGGGCATCCACGACCTCCACCTCGAGCGGTCGGGCGTGGTCCAGTATCGTCGCGCTGGCGTGGCCAACCGAGACCAGTGCGTACGGCGAGGTCGTCAGTATCGGCCGCACCGTGTTGGCTCCTCGAGCGCACGCGCTACAGCTGCTTCTTTAGGCAATCGAAAAACTGGCCCATGATCATCTTGGCCACACCGCCCAGCATGCGCTGACCAACTCCGGCCACGGTGCCACCAACCTGGCCGTCGCCATGAACGTTGATCTGGGTCGTACCCCCCTGATCGACCAATTCGATGAGCGCCTCGCCGCGGACGAAGCCTGGTCCGCCGCTGCCTTCCACGAGCAGTTTGTAGCTCTCCGGCTCCTGCTTGTCGGAGATGCGCACCTTCCCCTTGTAGGTTCCACGAATGGCGGCCACGCCGACCTTCATGGTTGCTTCGTACTGATCCTCTCCGGTCACGCTCATGCTCTCGCAACCTGGAAGGCAGCTCTGCAGTGAATCCGGGTTCAGTAGTACCGACCACACCCGCTCACGCGGCGCCTCAAACGTGTAGCTGCCTTCGACCTTCACGAGTCCTCCCGTCGCCGACCCTGTGACTGCTCGGGATGATAGCAGCCTGGATCGCCAGGTCGGGACGGCACGTCTCCCAGCGCGGCGTGCCCAGAGTCCGACCACCCGACCTCCGCCGATATCTTGCCGACCGTTGCTAGATACCTATAATGCCCGCGATGCCCACCCGAGTGTGGCACCCACAGCCAGCTGCGAACCTCGATGTCAGGTCGGGCCTCCGGAGTGGGTCGCGACGCGTGGCAGCCTTGTTGCACTGGCTCACCAATGGAGGTGTGTGTTGATCGGTTTCGTGAACCGCCGTACGTTCCTTCGTCTGTTCGGCCTCAGCACGTCCACGGCAGTGACTGGCGGGATCCTGGCCGCCTGCGTCGCGCCGCCGCCCGCCGCCGAAAGCAAGCCGACCGCAAAGCCAGCCGCCGACCCGACCAAGCCGGCCGCGGCAGCGCAGGTGCAGGCGACGGCCCCCGCCGCGGCAGGTGCCGCCACCCAGGCGCCGGCAGCGCAGGCTGCCCAGGTGGCCCAGGCGCCATCCTCGCAGCAGATTACGCTGAAGTTCCAGAGCACCTTCGGCCAGACCGACATCTTTCACCAGATGGGCGCCGACTGGATCAAGAAGATCGAGGAGATGTCCGGCGGTCGGATCAAAGTCGACTACCTGCCCAATGGGGCGATCGTGCCATTCGCCCAGGTGATCGACGCGATCCACCAGGGCCTGCTCGATGGCGGGATCGGCGTTCCGGCGTACTGGTTCGGCAAGAGCAAGGCGACCAGCTTATTCGGCACCGGACCCTCGTTCGGGATGGACGCCGAAGGCTTGATCGCCTGGATGCACTACGGGGGCGGCAATGAGATGTACGCCCAGGTCATCCAGGAGCAACTCAAGCTTGACGTCCAGTCGTTCTTCGGCCCACCAATGCCGACGCAGCCACTCGGCTGGTTCAAGAACGAGATCCGTACGCCGGACGATTTGAAGGGCCTAAAGTACCGGACGGTCGGCTTGTCGGCCGACCTGTTCAACGAGCTCGGCGTCGCCGTCACGATCCTACCGGGCCCGGAGATCGTGCCAGCGCTGGAGCGTGGCGTCATCGACGGCGCCGAGTTCAACAACCCGTCCTCGGACAAGATCCTCGGCTTCCAGGACGTGACCAAGTTCCTGATGGTGCAGTCGTATCACCAGCCGGTCGAGTTCCTGGAGTACATGATCAACAAGAAGAAGTACGACGCGATGCCGGCCGATCTCAAGGCGATCATTCGCTACGCGGCCATGGCCGAATCGTCCGACGCAAGTTGGAAGTACTTCCTGGACCAGAACAGCAAGGATCTTCAGGAGTTCAAGGCCAGGGGCGTCAACATCGTGCGGACTCCGAAGTCGATCCTCGAGGCGCAGCTCCGCGCCTGGGACACCATCGTCGAGCGCGAGTCTAGGGCCGACCCGTTTTTTGCGCGGGTGATCGAGTCGCAAAAGGACTGGGCGGCTCGCGTCGTCCCGCTGCGGCAGGAGATCATGGTCGAAAACCAGACCGCCTACGAGCACTACTTCCAGCGCTGACGAGCGCCGACCTCCCGCGGCTGAGGGGGGCACCCGTGCAGCGCACGGGTGCCCCCGACGCGCGGTTTCGAACGGAAAAGGGCTTCTGTGAGACGCTACCTCTTCCTCGTCGACCAGATCAGCGCGCTCGTGGGCAAGACGTTCGGCTGGTCGATCGTGCTGCTAACGGTGGTGGTCGGCTACGACGTCATCGCGCGCTATGTGTTTCGTGCGCCGACACGTTGGGCCTTCGACGTCTCCTACATCCTGTACGGGACGCTCTTCATGATGGCGGGTGCCTACACCCTGTCACGGAACGGGCACGTCCGGGGTGACATGTTTTACCGGCAGTGGTCGGTCCGCCGGCAGGCCGCAACGGACCTGGTTCTCTACGTCTTGTTCTTCTTCCCAGGCATCATTGCCCTGGTCTGGTCGGGCTGGCAGTTCGCCGAAGTCTCGCGCGCGCTCAACGAGCGCTCCTTCTCCAGTCCGGGGCGGGCCGATCATCTGGCCCTTCAAGTACGTCATCCCCTTCGCCCGCCTTCATGATGTTCGCGCAGGGCCTCGTGGAAGTGGTCGAATCACCCAGGCGCTCCAGACCGGCGAATGGCCTGAGCACTCGGACGTCGAAGAGACCGAGACGCGGCTGGCCAAAGAGAGCCAGATGTGAGCGAGCAGCTCCTCGGCATCCTCATGCTCTGCCTGTTGTGCCTGGCCATCCTGATCGGTTTCCCGACCGCATTCACGCTGATGGCGCTTGGCGTGATCTTTGGCTACCTCGGCTTTGGCGGCCTGGTGTTCGACCTGCTCGTGCAGCGAGCATTCGCCGTGATGACCAACGACGTCCTGATCGCCGTCCCGCTGTTCATCTTCATGGGTTACATCATCGAACGCGCCGGCACGCTCGAGCGCCTCTTCCGAAGCATTCAGATCGGCCTCGGTCCGATCCGGGGCTCACTGCTCATTGCCACCCTGGCGACCTGCACGATTTTCGCCACGGCCACCGGCATCGTCGGCGCCTCGGTCACGCTGATCGGATTGCTCGCCCTCCCGGCTATGCTCAAGGCCCGTTACGACGTTCAGCTGTCAGCAGGGACGATCGCCGCGGGCGGAACGCTCGGCATCCTGATTCCGCCGAGCGTATTGCTGATCCTCTACGGGGCAGTGGCAGGCATCTCGGTGCCGCGCTTGTACGCTGCCGCGTTCGGTCCTGGAGTGATGTTGTCGTCCCTCTATCTGCTGTACATCCTGTTCCGAGTCTACTCCAACCCGAAGACCGCGCCGGCATTGCCGAAGGAGGAGCGTGATTTCCCGGTTTCGGTCATCGCGATGAACCTTCTCACGTCGTTCTTCCCACTGACGCTGCTGATCGGCGCGGTGCTTGGCTCCATCCTGGCGGGCATCGCCACGCCCACCGAGGCCGCGGCGCTGGGGGCGATCGGCGGGTTGCTGCTGGCCGCGGCCTACCGAACCTTGTCGTTCCAGGGCCTGAAGGAGTCGGTGTTTCTTACCGCGCGGACCTCGGCGATGGTCGGCTGGCTGTTCGTCGGGTCCAGTCTCTTTGCAGCCGTCTTCGCCCGGCTTGGCGGGTCGGCCCTCATCGAGCAATGGGTCCTCGCCCTGAATCTGTCGCCCTTCGCATTCTTCTGGCTCGCGCAGTTCGTGATCTTCCTGCTTGGCTGGCCGCTGGAGTGGACCGAGATCACCATCATCTTCCTCCCGCTATTCCTACCACTCCTTGCGCAGTTCAACATCGACCCCTTGTTCTTCGGGATCATGGTGGCGCTGAACCAGCAGACCTCGTTCCTGTCCCCGCCAGTCGCCATGTCGGCCTTCTACCTGAAGGGGGTCGCGCCAATCAGCGTGACGCTGAACCAGATCTTCCGGGGCATGTACCCGTTCATGGCGATCCAAGTCGTCGCGATGCTTGTGCTCTACTACGTGCCGGAGCTTGCGCTCTGGCTGCCTCGGGCGATCTACGGGGCCGGCACGCGCTGACGTATACCCGTTCCAAGGCCGCTGGACTCCCCTGTGGAGCGGAGGGCCGGGGCGACAAAGGGCACTGGAGGAGGCCCCGCCTTGTCAGGCTGCGGCGAAGGAGAATCACACGCCAGCAGGCGAGTCGGCCAATTTTCGCCGGGGAATGGGCCGGAAGGCAGAGGCAGGCACATTCCCGCACTGAAGGGTGGCTCAGATGCCGTCCCCCTTGCCGTACGGCCGGAGGGACTGCCGGCCGCACTGGCCACCCCGTAGGGGCAGCAGCGGCGGTCACCGCGGCCACAGATTGAGCTCCTGGGTCCAGGCACCCTCGGGCTGGGTCAGCAGGAACTCGACCGCCGCTGCGACGTCATCCGGTGCAAGAAACTTGTCCCCGCTACGGAGACGATCCTCCCGGGACCGGATGCCGAAGTCGGTCAGAACTCCACCAGCCACGATCGTCGCGCACTTGATCGGGTCGTCCGCCACTTCCGCGGCCAGCGCCGCCATGAACCCCTGAAGACCGAATTTGCTCGCGCAGTAGGCGCTCATGTTCGAATACCCTTGCTTGCCGGCGCCCGACGAGATCGAAAGGATGTGCCCGCCGCCGCGGCGGCGGATTGCCGGCAGCGCCGCCCGCGTGGCGATGAACGGACCAGTCAAGTTCGTGTCGATCACTCGCCGCCAATCCGATAGCTCGAACGTATCGACGGGTCCGTAGCGGCCGATCCCGGCGTTGTTGACAAGCACGTCAAGTCCGCCGAGCTCCTGCTCGGCGCGCGCCACGGCCCGCTCCATCGCCGAGTCATCCACCACATCGGCGGACACGCCGATCGCCCGTCCGCCACCCTCGTCAACTCGGCGGCAGGCCTCCAACAGCGATGCAGAGTCGCGCGCCACCAGGACCATCGAGGCGCCGAGGCGACCCAGCCGGAGCGCCGTCGCCAGTCCAATACCGCGGCTGCCACCCGTAATCAGGACGATCGTGCCGTCAAGTCTGCCTGTCATGGTCAGCAACCTGGAGATAGGGGCGCAACCGCTCGTAAGTCTGATCGAGTGCCTCGGGCAGGACCTTGGTGTTCCCCAGAATCGGCATGAAGTTCGTGTCGCCGTTCCAGCGCGGAACGATGTGCAGGTGCAAGTGGTCTGGAATTCCGGCGCCGCTCACACGGCCCAGGTTCATTCCCACGTTGTAACCGTGAGGCCGATACTCGGCCGTAAGCGCCGCCACGGTGCGCTGAGCGATGCCCCACAGGTCGGCGCTGACATCACTCGGGAGCGCCGCCATGTCCGCGGTGTGCAGGTACGGAGCCACCATGACATGACCCGAGTTGTACGGGTACAGGTTCAGGATGGCGAACGCTCGTGCGCCACGATGAAGGATCAGATTCGCCGCGTCGCGATCCTCGGCGAGCTTGTCACACAAGACGCAACCGGTCGGATCGGCCGCGCCCACGTACTGCATCCGCCACGGCGTCCAAAGGTGTTCCACGTGGCACCAGAGCGCCTATCGATAGTCAGCAATCAACGGGCGGACGAATTCCATCGCCATGCGCGCCGCCGTCTCGCTGTTCGGCTTCTGGATGAACTCCATGCTCAGCCAGCCATCATAGTCAAGTGCACGGAGCACTTCGATGATGTCACGCCAGGGCAGGAAGCCCTGGCCCGGCGCCAGCCGATTGGAGTCGCCCAACTGGACATGAACCAGATACTCTCGGCCGCGTACAAGGGCGGCGGTGATTGAGGTCTCTTCGAGAGCCATGTGGAACATGTCCGCCTCGAGAACGAGGTTGCTGGCGCCAGTCGACTTGATGAACTCGACCGTCTCCGGGATAGTCATCAAGAAGTCAGTGTTGATTCGGCACTGCGGCTCAAGGATGATCCGACGTCCGCGCTGCTCGGCGTACTCGCCTAACTGGTCAATCGCGGCGCGGAACCACCCGAGTCCCTCCTCGCGGCTCGGCGCGTTGGCGGCGCGACCGCGGAAACCCCCGATCGAGGAGTCGACATTCCATTCGCTGGCGAGATCGATCACCGTCTTGTAACGCTCGATCGCCTTCTCGCGCGCATCGGCGTCCTTGTGGCAGATATACAGGCCGTCCTCGATTCCGATCGGGCCTGTACTGAGCGCGACAAGCTCGAGCCTCGCGGCTTGGATCTTCTGGCGGACGGCGTCGTGATCGAACGCGCCAGGATCTCGCGTCTGCAGCTCGATTCCTTCGTAGCCCAGCTCGGCCACCGCTGGCAAAACGCGGTCCAGGTCCGCAAGCCACGCCAGCGGCATCGGCCCACCAACCTCGGGCGTCGTCGACATGTAGCACAGCTTCATGCGCGTAGCATCTCCTTCACCTTTTCGACGGCGAGGGCGGGGCTCGAAAGCACCGGAACCCCCACGCTGGCCGGAATCCGATCGGCTAGGTGGCCCATCGAAGCCTGGGCTAGCATTACCAGGTCATTCCGGCCCGCGAGCTCCTCGACCTCGCCGAGCACGATAGTGTCGTGCTCGTCCCGACGACCAGCCGACAACGCCTCGAACGCATCCGCTCGCAACACGGCGTCCAGTTCCACGCGGCTGCCGGTTTCCGCGGCGATCTGTTCGATGAGCTGCTGCTGCATTCGCAAGCCCGCCGGGACCGTGGCGATCAGTCCGATCCGCCCGGCCTGACATAGCGCCTCTCGGACCATCAGCTCGTCAATCTTGAGGACGGGCAGGTCGGACTGGGCCTGGACTTGGTCGACGACCGGCGAGTAAGCGGTACAGCTCAAGAGGACTAGCCGGGCGCCGGCCGATTCGGCGAGCGCAACCAACGTTGTCAGGCGCCGCACCAGGCCGGGCGTTATTCGTCCCAGGCGGTCGGCCTCCGTGAGAAGGCCCTCGTCTAGTACGTTAATGAGCTGCACCTCCGGTGCGCGCTGTGCGAACGCGGATTTGAGCGGCTCGATAGCCGGAATCACGGCGTGGATCAATGCCACCGTGTTGGTCACGCCCCTGCCTCCTGGCCTCACGGGTGTATCCCACCTAGCCGCGTGTCGGATCGCGCTCCGGGACCTTGTCCTTCCGGCAAGACCCTTGAACCACCAGGGTCCCCTAACATTGCCGTCCAGACCGCAATGCTAGTCCGCGCGCAACGCGGACTCAAGCGCGGCTGCGAGGGCCTGCGGTGACATCCAGGCGCCCGTAGCCAAGGAGCGTCCCGCCACTCGGCGGGCCCTGGACCGTTCTGCTATCCTCAGGGCAGCTATGCTGCTGGCAGCACTCCGGCTGCGGGGTCGATCCGCTCTTGAGGTGTCGGACCAGGGCCGGCCGACGCGGTCTCCCTGCCCGCCCGGCCTGTCACGCGCCTTGGCCGTCGGACTTCTCCCTCCAGCCGCGCTGCTACTGGCGGCCTGCAGCCTCCCATGGGGGGCGCCCCCTGCAGTGGAGCGCGGCTCACCGGCCCGGGCGACGCGCACGGTCAGAGTGGCGCGCGGAGAGATCAACGGCGTGCTCGTCTATTCAGGCGATCTTCGAGCCAAGCCGTCAATCACGGTCACTCCGCGCATCTCGGGACGCCTCGAGCGCATGCATGTCGAGACGGGCAGCCTTGTTCGCGAGGGCGACACTGTCGCCGAGCTTGATCGGGCGGCGCTTGAGGTACAGGTGACCCAGGGTCAGGCGAACCTGGCCGCTGCCGAGGCACGGCTGGCAGGTCTCCAGGCGGGGGACGAGCCAGAGGCGCGAGCGGAGTCGGAGGCACGCCTCCGGGCAGCACGTGCCCGGCTCACCGCGTTGCAAACTGCACCCCGCGCAGAGACGATCCCGTACCTGGTCGAGCAGCTTCGCGAATCGCGGAGGTTGCTGGCGGAGCTGGAAAGCAACAATGCAGATGGTGTGGCGCGGGCCGAGGAGCGGGTCACCACGGCTCGCACTCGCCTCGATCGGATCTTGACTGGAGTCGGAGTGGGGCTGGCCTCGCCGACTCCGGGGCTGGATCGGGTCGCGATCGAACAGGCGCGCGCCGAGATCCGCCAGGCTGAAGAGGAGCTTGCCCGCGCCCGCCGGCCGATCACCAGCGAGGAAATCGCCGGCGCGCGGCAGCAGGTCTCTCAGGCTGAGGAGGATCTCCTGCTCGCCCGCAACCCGATCGGCCCGCTCGAGCTGGAGGAAGCGAGCGCGAACGTCGAGGCGGCCGAGATCCGCTTACGGGGCGCGAGCACAGCGGTCACGCCCGCAACCATCAAGGCCGCCGAGTCGGCCGTGAGCTACGCCTGGGCCGCTCTCGAGCTGGCTCGTCTTCAGCTCCGGGAAGCAACAATAGTGGCGCCGATCGCGGGTCTAGTTGCGGAAACGCACCAACGCGCGGGCGCCGGCGTGGCCGCCGGCACGCCATTGCTCTCGATCCAGCCTCCCGACTACGAGTTGGTGCTCGCGGTCGAGGACCGCCAGCTAAGCCAGCTCCAGATCGGCCACGGGATGAACGTCGTCGTTGACGCCTATCCTGGCGAATCGTTCAATGGCACTCTCAGATCGATCGCGCCGACGGTCGATGTGCGCACGCGCACGGTAGCTGCGAAGGTCGATGTGCTGGACCCCCAGCTCAAACTGAAGGCCGGGCTGTTCGCCCAGGCGGCAGTCCAGAGCGGGCGCAAGCCAGGGGCTTTGCTTCTGCCGCGCGAGGCGGTCGTCAGCGGCCCTGAGTCGAGCGTTCTCTTGGTGGTGGAGGGGCGAGCACAAAGGCGCCCGGTGCAGCTGGGAGTGACTGACGGCCGGAACGTCGAGATCCTCCAGGGGGTCTCGGAAGGCGCAGAGATCGTGCTACCGGTCGGTGTCGCCGACGGCGACCTCGTCGGAGAGCGCTGAGCATGGCGGCTAGTTCGGACGCCCCTGGCTCCAGCTTGCCGATCGCCCTGGACGCAATGGGGGGGGACCATGCGCCGGGGGTGGCGGTGGAGGGCGCCGTCAGTGCCGCCGTGGACCTTGGGGCCCGGATCCTGCTCGTCGGCAGGCCAGACGAGGTCGAGCCTTTGCTCCGTCGCCACAACGCCCCGCGCGGGATCGTCGTCGTGGAAGCGCCGGACGTCATCGCGATGGACGACCACCCTGCTCAGGCGGTGCGACGGAAGCGCGACTCCTCGATCGTCGTCGGCACACGGCTTGTGCGCGACGGGCAGGCGGCCGCCTTCGTGTCGGCGGGCAACACCGGCGCACTGATGGCAGCGGCCTTGTTCGAGCTGAAGCGCATCCGCGGCGTCGACCGCCCGGCGCTGGCGGCAATTCTGCCAACCCTCCGCGGCAAGACCCTGCTGATCGACGTCGGCGCCAACGCGGACTGCCGGCCCGAGCACCTCGCGCAATTCGCCCTGATGGGCTCGATCTACGTGCAACGAGTGTTTGGCGTCGTGAACCCGTCGGTGGGCTTGCTGTCGATCGGAGAAGAGGCAAGCAAGGGCAACGCGCTCGTTCAACAGGCCTACAGCCTACTTGCCGAGCTGCCGATCTCCTTCGCCGGCAACGTGGAAGGCAAAGACATCCCGGCCGGCTGCGCGGACGTGGTGGTGTGCGATGGCTTCGTCGGAAATGTGGTCCTCAAATTGAGCGAGGGCGTCGCGACCTCGCTGACCGAGATGATCCGCCAGGAGATCCGACGCTCCTGGATCTCTCGGGCCGCCGCGCTTGGCGTGCTGCCCGCCCTGCGCCGCGTTCGCCGACGCCTGGACTATGCGGAGTACGGCGGGGCGCCCTTGCTCGGAGTACACGGTCTTTCGGTCGCCGCCCACGGCCGCTCGAATGCACTGGCGATCAAGAGTGCCGTCCGCGTGGCAATGCGCTCGATGGAGCGCGACGTCGTAGGCCACATCTCACGGGCGATGGCGGAGTCCTCCCAGCAGGCCGCGCCGCCGCCACCCCCGGCCACTACGTCCTGAACACCCAGCCAGGACGCCGGTACGGGATCGGCCGCTGGCCGCGGGGGCGCGACCTGCCGGGCCTCGAACGATCCTGCTGCGCCCGGGGCACGACCAGAACTTGCGGGTTTCCGTCACATTGAGCCTATGGGTGTTCAATTGTCCAGGTAATGAGCCTGACGTGGGCGGTGGCTGTCGCAAGTTCTGGTCGCACTCCCCTGCCCGATTTGACAAGTACGGGCGAACTCTCTAGAGTCAAATCGAGCCGCGCGTTCGGCATTGGCGCTTGAACTTGGTGAGTTGACGGCGGCTCCGGGGGGCGCTGTGGCGTACCGTCCTTATCGCGGGCGTCGCCGACAGGGGGGTCAAGGCTGGGGTTTGGCCATCGGCGCGCTCGGAAGTGGAGCCCTGATAGTCACTGCGTCCTGGTACCTGCGTGTGCCAAGCCCGATCTGGATCGGGTACGGGAGCGCAGAGGCCGTTCAGCAGCACGAGGCCGTTGCATCGGAGCCGCGCGTCACCCTGCTGAGCGAGATGTCACGCGGCGACGAGGCACTCGCCAGAGGACAGTGGGCGGAGGCGGCTGATGCCTTCCGCGACGCGGCGGCATTGGAGCCGGGCTACGCCGCGGCTCATGCGCGTCGCGCCCGCGCGCTGATCTACCAGAGCCGTGTCGAGAGCGCACTGGACGAGGCGCGTCACGCGACGCTGCTCGATCCGACCAGCGGCGAGGCCCAGGCGGTGCTGGCGCTCGCACTCGATTGGAGCGGCGACTCCGAGCAAGCGGTCCAAGTGGCGGAATTGGCGGTCGCGTTGGACGGGAGCTCGGTAGCGGCGCACACAGTGCTGGCCGAGGCTTACACCGACCGTTACCGACTCCGCGAGGCGGACGAGGCGCTCGCGACAGCGCTCGTCCTCGGTCCGAACGATCCAGAGGTGCATCGGACGCTTGGCAACTTACGAGAGACACGTTCCGATTACCCCGGCGCCGTTGCCGCGTATCACCGAGCGCTCGAACTGGCGCCCAGCTACTCGTACCTCTACCTGAGCCTTGGGCACGCTCTTCGCGCGCAGAAGCGGCATGACGAGGCGCTGGCGGCGTTCTCCACGGCCGCCGATCTCGCGCCGTATGACGCACGTGGCGAGGGGGGCCAAGGCATGGTCTTCGCCGCGTTGGACGAGAATGATCAAGCCAGGGCCCATCTGACCCGCGCGATCGAGATCGATCCGCGTTATCCGACCGCCTACGCGCAGCTGGCCTGGATCCATTACGGCCTCCGCGAGTACCTGCGCGCCGAGCCGCTCTTCCTGAAAGCGGTAGAGCTCGATCGAGACCGCGCCCGAATCGCCCAGTATCGACACGCGCTTGGCTGGATTTATCTGCACGGCAAACGGCCGGCCGAAGCTCGTGAGCAGTTCACGCTAGCCTTGGAGCTCAATCCGAACCTGGCCGGCGCACGGGAAGGGTTGGCCACCCTTAGCGCTCGTTAGCTCCCGGCACCTCCCCTTGTCTGACCCGCCACCCGGTGCCGCGCCCCGCTCTGCCGCGGGCCCACCAGCCTGGCTACAATGGCCGGCACTCGTCACCTGCAGTGGCCGCGGCGCCTCGATTGGACAGCGGATCCAACAGCTCGGCCTTGCAGCGAGAGGCGCACATGCAACACGGCTTCTGCGAACGCGCGATCGAAACGGCTCCTCGCGAGGTGCTCCGCGGTCAGCAACTCCGCCGACTCCGCGCGCTGGCCGCGGAGATCCTGGCCACCAACCCGTTCTACCGTCACAAGCTCCAATCGGCCGGCCTGGGCAGCGCCGAAGACGTTGGTTCACTCGACGACGTCCGCCATCTGCCATTCACTCACAAAGGTGAGCTTATCGCGGACCAGGCTGAGCACCCGCCGTTCGGCAGCAACCTCACGTACCCGGTCGAGCGGTACGTCAAGGTTCACCAGACCTCTGGTACCAGCGGCCGACCCCTGCGCGTGCTCGACACGGTCGAGAGCTGGGCCTGGTGGCTACGCTGCTGGAGGTTCGTGTTCGCGGGGGCGGGCGTCGGCAGCGGCGATCGAGTCTTCTGCGCCTTTTCGTTCGGACCGTTCATTGGGTTCTGGGCGGGTTTCGAGTGCGCCCCGCTCGTCGGCGCGATGGCCATTCCGGGTGGCGGCCAGGACTCGCTTCAGCGCCTTCGGGCCATCGAAGAGCAAGGAGCCACCGTCCTCCTCTCCACTCCGACCTATGCCCTACGACTGGCTGAGGTGGCTCGCGAGCACGGGATCAACACCGCCGCCAGCACAATCCGACGTACGATCCACGCGGGTGAGCCTGGCGCCAGCGTGCAGGCCACGCGTCGTCGGATAGACGAGGCGTGGGGGGCCGAGTGCCATGACCACACTGGCGTCTCGGAAGTCGGCGCGACGGGCTTCACATGCGGCGAACGCGCTGGCGTTCACTTGATCGAGTCCGAGTATCTCTTCGAGGTGATCGACCCGGCGACCAATCAACCTTTGCCGGCCGGCCGGCGTGGCGAGCTGGTGATCACAAATTTCGGGCGCGTCGGCATGCCGCTCATCCGATACCGCACTGGCGATCTGGCTGAGGTCGACGAGGATTTCTGCTCCTGCGGCCGAACCTGGGCGCGGTTGCGCGGCGGAATCCTCGGTCGGGTGGACGACATGGTCGTCGTGCGCGGCATCAACGTCTTCCCAAGCTCGATCGAGGACATTGTCCGCGGGTTCAACGCGGTGGCCGAATTCAGGTTGGAGTTGTTCGAAAAGGGCGAGATGCGCGAGCTTACGCTCACGCTCGAGCCGATTGCTCACCTGCCGCAGGAGTCTGTCGCCCAACTTGTGCGCGAGGTTTGCGATGAAGTCCACCGGCGAATCCAGCTTCGCGTCGCTTGCGAGTCGGTTCCTCCGGGCACCCTTCCGCGCTTCGAGCTAAAAGCGCGCCGCTTCTTCCGGCGCGCTCATACACACGCTGGCCGCTGAGTGACTTTGAATGTGACGCGCCGCACGCTGCCTGCCTTAGTGCCGCGTCTACGCTGCGGCCGCCACGTGCCGACTGGAAGGCGCCTGGGCTGCTTCGCGCTGGCCGCTCTGCTGGCCACTGCCTGCACGTCCGCTGCGCACAGACAAGGGCCACCGCCCCCCAGCCCGGCCGCGCGGAGTGCCACCGCAGCCACGCCGGACCCCCTCGCAGAAGTGCGGATCGGCGCCGTGTTCGATCTCAGCGAGGACGCGGAGCTCTCACAGCGGGAAAGCATGCGCGGCGCCGCACTGGCGCTGGAGTTCCTCAACGTTAGTGGTCTTCTCTTGCCCGACGGCACGCGACGTCAGATTCGGATGCTCGTCTACGACGACGGGGGCAACCTGGATCGAACGTCGCTCGCCGTAGCCAATCTTGTCGACGAGCGTAGCCTTGCCATCATCGGAGCTGGCAGCCGCGAGTCCGTGGGGCTCACCACCCAGCTCGTCGAGCAGGCCAGACTCCCACTCATCACGTTGGTCAATCCGGACGTGGCTTCGCTCCCGCGCGCGCCTCGCTGGACGTTCTCCCTTGGGATGGACCCGCGTGACGCGCTGTCAGTCCTCCTTCGGTATCTCTCAGGGCGGCCCGGTGAGCGTCTGGGCTGGATCGCGCCGAAGACGGCAGGCGGCGAAGCGGCACGGGTGGCGTTTTCCCGCGAGGTCTCGGCCCGCGGTCTGACCGTCGTCGCCGAGGAGAGCTACAGCCTGGACGATTCTGCGCTCGCCGAGTCCCTGACCCGCCTGGCAAGCGCAGGTGTCGACCAGGTAGTAGTATGGCCGCGAGACGGCGCTGAGGGGGCCCGAGTAGCTCGCGCCGCGGAGACTCGAGTTGGGCGTTCACGGTTGAACTTCGGCCCGCTGGCGGCAAGTGACCTGTTCCTGTTGTTGGCGGGCGACTCGGCCGAGGGTGCGCGCGTCGTGGTGCCACGGCTGCCGGTCGCGGACGATCTATGGGACCACGATCCGCTCACGCCGCCCACGCGAGATTTCATTCGGGCCTTCCGACTGCGCCACGGCGAACAACCGACCCCGGCCGCGGGGGCGGGCTGGGACGCGATCAGATTGCTGGCCCAGGCCATTGAGCAATCAGGGCCCGATCGCGCAGCGATCAGGGACGCGCTCGAGAGCACCGAGAGTTTCTACGGGGTGAACGGCGCGATGCGCTTCGACTCCAGCCGACACGCGGGGCTCGACGCCGGCGCGTTCGTCGTGGCCCGCGTCATCCCCGCCGGCTTTCGGCTGCCCCCCTGACCAATGTCTCGGGCGAGAGGCGTCTCGGGGCCGCTACTATACAGAGACGGACAGGCGGGGAGGCAGATGGCGATGGCCGATCGGCAAAGCGCGATCCTGGCGCGGCGGCTGGTGGAGCTGCTCGGCGAGGACGCGGTACTGCACCGACCCGAAGACGTGATCGTCTACGAATACGATTATGGTCTCGATCGCGCCGCGCCGGAGGCCGTCGCCTTTCCGCGCACGACGGCCGAAGTGGCGTCGATCGTGAAGGTTGCCCGGTCGCTGGAGCTGCCGATCGTCGCCCGCGGGGCCGGCACCGGGATCAGCGGCGGCGCCATCCCGGTCCAGGGCGGAGTTGTCATCGCCCTCAGCAGGATGAATCACATTCTGGACGTCGACCCTGCCAATCGTATCGCGGTCGTCGAGCCAGGCGTTGTGAACCTGAACATCAGCAAGGCGGTCGAGCCGCTCGGCCTCTTCTTCGCACCCGACCCATCGAGCCAGAAGGCCAGCACGATCGGCGGCAACGTCGGAAACAACGCTGGCGGGCCACACTGTCTGGCGCACGGCACGACCACCAACCACATCCTGGGCGTGGAGCTGGTGCTGCCGAGCGGCAGCGTCGTCGAACTTGGCGGAATCTCGAAGGACGGACCCGGCTACGATCTGACGGGCCTGGTTGTCGGGGCGGAGGGTACCGTTGGCATCGTCACGCGGGTCACCGTGCAGCTGATGATCGAGCCGCCCGCGGTCAAGACCGCGCTAGCCATTTTCACCAGCGTCGAAGACGCGTCGGCAGCCGTCTCGGGAATCATTGGTCAAGGCATCATCCCTTCCGCACTCGAGCTCATGGACGGCCTCGCGCTTCGGGCCATCGAAGCCGCCTTCCACGCCGGCTACCCACCAGACGCGGGCGCCGTACTGCTCGTTGAGCTTGACGGGCTCGACGAGAGCGTGACCGAGCAGACGCAGGTTGTGGAAAAGGTCTGCCATGACAACCACGCTGTTGAGATCCGCGTCGCCGACACTCCAGAGGCGCGCGCCAAGCTGTGGGCGGCGCGGAAGGGCGCCGCGAGTGCAATGGGCCGGATCGCGCCGAACTACTACCTGCACGACACGGTCATCGCTCGCACGCGGCTGCCGGGCGTCCTCGCCGACGTCATCGCCATCGGCGAGCGTCACAACTTGCCAATCGCCAACTTGTTCCACGCGGGCGATGGCAATCTTCATCCAATGATCCTGTTCGACGTCCGCGAGCAGGGCGTCCTGGGTCGGGTGATGCAAGCAGGCCGCGAAATCCTGGACGCATCGGTGGCCGCCGGTGGGACGATCAGCGGCGAGCATGGGATTGGCATGGAGAAGAATCAATTCATGCCCAAGATTTTCAGCGAAGCTGACCTCGAGGTCATGGCGCGCGTGCGGGCGGCGTTCGACCCGACCGGCTTGTGCAACCCTGGCAAGGTCTTCCCGACGCCCACGTCCTGCCACGACACGGCGATCCGACCACGCGCAGCGGTGGCGCCGGGCCATCCGGAGCTGTGGATATAGTGAGCTCTCTGTCAATTCTGGCGGGTGCCCGGGATGCGCCGGCAGAGGAAGATCTACTGAAGTGCGTGCACTGCGGGCTGTGCCTGGACAACTGTCCTACGTACTTGGCGACTGGCCAGGAAACCGAGTCCCCTCGCGGTCGACTTCACCTCATCCAGGCGCTCGGCCATGGTCGGATCGAGGCAACGGACGCGTACGCGAGCCACATCGATCGCTGCCTCGTCTGCCGCGCCTGCGAAGCGGTCTGCCCCTCTGGGGTGCCATTCGGCCGGATCATGGAAGCCGCGCGGGCCGACCTTAGCCGCCGCCGTCAGCCGGCCTGGACCAACCGCTTCGTGTACTGGCTGTTGTTCAAGAAGCTGCTGCCCAACCGACGGCGCTTGCGCGCGCTATCGTCAACCCTTCGTCATTACCAGACGAGTGGGATGCAGCGGATGGTCCGTTCGAGCGGTTTGCTTCGACTGCTGCCGACGACCGTGCGCCAGATGGAACGGAGCATGCCAGCCCTCCCCACCCGATATTTCGAACCACAAGGCTCGTTCTTGCCGGCCTTCGGCGCCTCGCGTCACCGCGTAGCCTTTTTCTCGGGCTGCATCATGCCGTTCGCGTATGGGCCCGTGCATGAGGCGACCATCAGAGTCCTGCGTCATAACGGCTGCGACGTCGTCGTTCCACGCGTACAGACCTGTTGCGGCGCACTCAACGTCCATGCGGGCGAGCGCACAATGGCGCGACAGATGGCTCGTCGCAACATCCGCGCGTTCTTGGATCTCGAGATAGACGCCGTCATCGTGAACTCTGCCGGCTGCGGTTCGACGCTGAAGGAGTACTCCGAGCTACTCGGCGCAGACCCGCTCTGGCACGCACGTGCCGAACGCTTCGGTGCGATGGTCAAGGACGTCAGCGAGTTCGTCGCCGCGCAGCCATTCGAACGCAATCTTGGCCCGGTATCCCGCCGTGTCACGTTCCAGGAGTCCTGCCACCTGGTGCACGCGCAGCGCATCTCGGCAGAGCCACGGACGTTGTTACACGCGATCCCAGGCCTCGAGCTGGTCGAAATGGCTCATCCCGAGAACTGCTGCGGCAGCGCGGGCATCTATAGTTTTGCCCAGCCCAAGCTCTCGAACCAGTTACTGAACACCAAGATGGACGATATCGAAGCGACCGGCGCGGATGTTATTGTGACGGCCAACCCCGGGTGCATGCTCCAGCTCCAAGCCGGTTTGGAGCGCAAAGGCGCGAGCGGCGAGGTACGCCACCTAATCGAGCTGCTAGACGCGTCGTATGAGGCGGGCGCACGGGGGGCGAGTGGACGCCGCCCGACAGCGTCGCGTTAGCGGCGGCCCGCCATGATCTCCAGGTCAGAAGTCGAGTGGAGGGCGAGCGATGCGGGGCCTGATGATGGACTATCAGTTGACGCTGCGCCACATCCTGGAGCGTGCCAACCGCTTGTTCCCCGCCAAGCACGTCGTGACCAGGGACCGGGACGGCGTCTGCCGGGGCAGCTACGCTGAGCTGTTCGGCCGAGTTCACCGCCTGGCGGGTGCGCTAGACGCGCTTGGGGTTCGTCGTGGCGACCGGGTCGCCAGTCTGGCCTGGAACCACCAGCGCCATCTCGAGCTGTACTTCGCGGCGCCGTGCATGGGAGCGGTCCTGCACACGATCAACTTCCGGCTGTTCGCCGACCAGATCGTCTATATCGCCAATCATGCCGAGGACAAGGTAATCCTGATCGACCCCTCAGTGCTGCCGATCTATGAGCCACTCGCCGACCAGCTCCGCACAGTCGAGCACGTCATCGTGATGGGAGAGCCGCCGAGTGGGCTCGGGTCCCTGGGCGGACCGCCAGTCCACCGCTACGAGGACCTCCTTGCGGCCGCCCCGGCCAAGTACCCGTTTCCCGACCTGGACGAGGGAGAGGCGGCGGCGATGTGCTACACGTCCGCCACCACCGGCCATCCGAAGGGGCTGGTGTACTCGCACCGTGCGCTCGTGCTGCACTCGATCGTTGAGGCGATGGTGGACGTTGTCGCGGTCTGTGAGCGCGACGTGGTCATGCCAGTTGTTCCGATGTTCCACGTCAACTCCTGGGGCCTGCCGTTCACCGCGACGATGGTCGGCGCAACCCAGGTCCTCCCCAACGCGGCCCCAACGCCGACCGATCTGGTTCGGCTGATCGAGACTCAGCGCGTGACCCTGGCCGCTGGTGTTCCAACCGTCTGGTTCGGCGTGCTTTCGGTCCTCCAGCAGGGCAGGCACGACATCAGCAGCTTGAAGCGCATCCTCTGCGGCGGATCGGCCGCTCCGGCGGCGCTCATTCAGGCGTATGAGCGGCTCGGGGTCGAGATGTGGCACGCCTGGGGCATGACCGAGATGTCGCCGCTTGGTACGGTCACCCACCTCAAATCTTATCTGGACGATCGGCCGCCAGATGAGCGCGCCGGCTACATCACGAGTCAGGGTCTACCGTCCGCGTTCGTAGACATGAAAGTGATCGACGAGCAGGGCCAAGACGTCGCCTGGGATGGCAACGCGATGGGCGAGCTAGTCGTGCGGGGGCCCTGGGTGGCCGCCAGCTACTATCGAGATCCGACGTCGGCTGATCGATTCACCGACGACGGCTGGTTCAGAACCGGCGACGTGGCCACGCTTGATTCCGAGGGCTACCTCCACATCGCCGATCGCACCAAGGACCTGATCAAGAGCGGTGGTGAGTGGATCTCTAGTGTCGATCTGGAGAATGCCCTGATGGCTCATCCGTGTGTCGCGGAAGCTGCCGTCGTAGCAATCGCGGACGAGAAATGGGGCGAACGGCCGCTCGCCTGCGTCGTCCGGCGGACCGACTCCGAAGCCGTGAGCCGCGACGATCTGCTTGAGTTCCTGCGCCCACGCTTCGCGAGCTGGTGGTTGCCCGATGACATTGTGTTCATCGAGGAGCTGCCAAAGACCGGTGTGGGCAAGTTCGACAAGAAAGTACTCCGCGAGCAGTTCAAGGACCACGCGCGGTCGTCCCCCTCATAGCAAGCCCCACTCGGCCAGGCGAGTCGCCCTATCTCGCGGATGTTTCTCCGTACAACGCCCAACGTCACTCCCAGTGACGCTGGAGATGACCCGTTTCGGTGGAGAGTCTGATCAGGCGGCGACCGCCTGGAGA
>JAUJPG010000008.1:0-71399 GCA_030447245.1 Chloroflexota bacterium
GGCGGTGTGTGGCCCCCGGCGCCGCCGGACGGCATGTGGCGACCAGGGCCGTGGCCACCACCGACGCCGGTGGCCATGATGACGACGACCAGCAGGACCAGGACGATGACAATGATCCCGGACACCTTCACCCAGCGCGGTGTGCCGGGATAGGGGGGCAGGTCAGCCATGTGCGGGTCCTCCTGTGCTTGATTCGAAAACCGTGAAGCTTGACACAACATCGGCTGCGGTACTGCTCCTGAACTCGTAAACGCGCCCGGCCTTGGAACTCACGACAGCTCATCGACTGAAGGGGTCGGAGCGGTAGAAGGCGGATCCACCAGGCGAGAGGTCTTCGGTCTCAGGAGCGTTGCAGCTCGTGCGAACAGCGCCCATTTGGGTTGCCTCAGCTGGTGCTTCCGGTCTTGAGCGCGTGTACGTAGCGCAGCCATGGCGGAGCTTCGCCGGTGCGGATCTCGGCGAACCCGGCCTGTGCGGCCAGTGGCGCGAGGTGCGGCACCATGCGCGCCATGCGGTCGTAGCGGTGAATGCGCGCGAGCAGGCGCCAGCCGAGACCGTGGCGGGGTACCTGAGCCTCGGCCACGAGCAGCGTGCCGCCGGGCCGAAGCACGCGCCGCATCTCGCGCAGCGTAGGCACCCGCAGGTCCTCAGGCAAGTGGTGCAGCACCAGGCTGGACATCACGATGTCGAAGTGCTCGGCGGGGAAATCCAGCGATTCGGCCGTGCCGACCTGGAACTGACAATTGCTCGCACGCCCAGCCTTGCGGCCGGCGTAGGCGATCATCTCCGGCGACGGATCGATCCCGACGACTAGGCCTTCAGGGTCGACCGCCCGGGCGAGCAGCCGCGCGAAGTAGCCCGTGCCGCAGCCGACATCCAGCACGCGCTGGCCGGGTTGCACGCCAGCGGCGGCGATCAAGGCTTGGAAGGTGGCGCGCCGGCGGCCCAGGAAGAAGACGTTGGTGAAGGCATCGTAGAGGCGCGGCGCACCGAGCGTGTGGCCGCGCGTGGTGGCCGGATGCGACGAGTGTCCCATGTACGAACTCCCAGGAAGCTCACCACCTTGCCAGTTGACCCATGTCTACTCCGCTCGCGAGACCGCAAGGCTCTCGGTTCTCGTCGAGGGACACCGACATCCTCCGCGGCCAGCCCCTGTAGCGGTCGGGACCCTCGACGGTGTCGTCGCCGGTATGGGGGTAGGGGGCGGGTCAGCCATGTGCGTCTCCTCTGTCGCGTCTGTCGCGGGCGGCCGTCAAGGTGATCTTGATGGAGACACTGTGTCCTTGTCAAGTCATATCGTCTCGACCCATCACGTATACTGGGGCGATGCCGAAGCTGTGGAACGAGACGATCCAGGCGCACCGCCGCGAAGTGCGCGACGCGATCCTGCACACGGCGTCGGCGCTGGTGGCCGCGCATGGGCTGCACGCGGTGACGATGTCGCGGATCGCCGAAGAGGTCGGCATCGGGCGCGCGACGCTGTACAAGTACTTCTCAGACGTCGAAGCGATCCTGGTCGCCTGGCACGACCGGCAGGTCACCGGCCACCTCGAGTACCTCGCCAAGGTCCGGGACCAGGCTGACGGCGCTGGCGAGCGGCTCGAAGCGGTGCTCGAGGCCTTCGCGCTCATCACCTACGAGCGACCCCACGGCACCGAGCTGGCGGCACTCGTGCATCGAGGTGAGCACGTTGCCCGAGCGAAGCAGCAGCTCAGCGACTTGATTCGAGACCTGCTGACCGAGGCCGCGGAGACCGGCGGCGTCCGAGACGATGTCGCGCCCGACGAGCTCGCGAGCTACTGCCTCCACGCCCTCGCAGCAGCCAGCGGCCTGCCGTCCAAGGCCGCGGTCCGCCGGCTCGTCACGGTCACGCTGGCCGGGTTGCGTCCACGCGCCTGATCCGACTCACTCCGATGCCGCTGGAGCCGGAAGCCCTGCTCAGCGCTTCGCCACGGGACTGTCGACCTGTCCTAACCGCCCTCCATCACCTGCCGGCTTCTCTACGCCGCCAAGCCTGCTCCCGGCCACCCACAACCATGCCCGAAGACCCGAAGAAACGTGCGGGACGCGGGCGCAGGCACACTCGCCGCCAGCGGGCTCTCTGTCACCTCGCGTCTCCTTCAACCTTGAGCTCGGCCTGAAACGTTTGCCCGGCTTGCTGGTCGCCTGACACTGTAGACCAGGCGTTGGTTGCCCCCGAAACTGTCATGGATCCTGGCCGGCCGCGTCTACGGTGGCGGAACCGGTTCTGAAACTCGAACGGAAAGGATCCCATGAGCAAAGCACTTCCCATGGTCCGGCCCGCTGAGGGCTGGGCCGCCCCGACTGGGACAGCTGCCGAGCCGCTGGCGCCGGCTGCTGACGGCATCGGGCGCGAGGACGACGGCGCCCGACGCCTGGTCCTCCTGTACCGCGAGCTGTTCCCGGCGGTGCACGGCTATGTGCGCTTCCGTGTCGGCGATCCGTGCGTCGCCGAAGACCTGACCGCTGAGGTGTTCGAGCGGGCACTGTCCCGTTTGGCTACCGTCCGCGACCCCGAGCGCGTCCGCGCCTGGCTGTTCACGATCGCCCGCAACGCGATCGTCGACTACCGGCGCCGTCGGCGGCCCGGGGTCGACCTGGACGCCGCGGATCACCTCGAGCACCTCTGGATCGACTCGCCGGAGGGTGAGGCGGTCCGGCGGGACGAATGGCGAAGGCTCGTCACGTACCTGGCCGGTCTCGGCGACCGCGAGCGCGAGCTGATCGGCCTCCGCTTCGCGGCCGGGCTGACCAACCGCGAGATCGGCCAGGTGCTTGGCCTCTCCGAGAACAACGTTGCCCAGATCGTCCATCGAGCGATCGTCAAGCTACGACGGTGCTTCGATACGGAGGAGACCCTCTGATGACTGCTACCAATCAGCTCGATCACGCCCGGTTCGGCGAGGAGCTCGACCGGATCCTGCGCGGTGAGGCGCCCTCGACGCCGGCTGACGGCGACCACGACGTCGCCACTGCTCGGCTGCTGGCCGACAATCTCGGCCGGCTTCGGCAGTCTCGACCGACCTACCAGGCCCAGCTCGAGGCGCGCCTGCTCGCCAGGCTCCCGAGGGCCACGCGCCCGTGGTGGTTGCGGGCGATCGCGCCGGTGCCCCAACGCAACGGTCGGGCCCCTTCGACCGCGCGGCGGCGGATGCTGGCCGGACTCGCCGCGGGCATCGTGGGCGCCGTCGCCCTCGGCAGCGTAGCGCTCCCGCTCAGCCCGCTGCGTGAGGTGAGCGCCGCCGAGATCTTCGAGAAGGCCCAGTCCCTCGCTGAGAACCCGTTCCTGGCCGGGGTGAAAAGCTTCCATCTCACTGCTAAGAGTACCGGCCGTCCGTTCCGGCCCGGCGACACGACGACGGTCACCACCGAGCAGTGGTTCGTCGCCCCCGATAAGATGCGAGTGGAGTCGCGCGCCAGGACCGCGGATGGCACGACGACGATCGGCGGCAGCGTCCACGTCGGCGACGACTTCAAGATGTACGCGACCCCCGGTGCCGATCCGCTGGACGTGGTCGGCGTGATGCCGGCCGTTCCGGTCGAGCGCGACGGCACGGGCGAGGGAGGCCACGTCAGCGTGTCGATCGTCCGCGCCAAGCCCGACGGGGCACCGTCGCCGGAAGACGCTCCGGTGGGCGTGATCATTCGCCGCCCCAAGCCTGATGGCTCGCAAGCAGAGGAGGACGTCGACGAGATCCACCGCGTTGGACCGGACGGCGCGCCGGACACTAGCCCGGGGCTGGCGGCGGCACCGGGAACCGAGGTGATCGTCGTCGACAACTGCCCGCCGCCGAAGCGCAAGGGTGAGGGCACGGTCGCTGGACGCTCGGTCCACATCGTCGAGATGGACCACAGTTCGTGCCTGCCGGCCAACGCGCCCGAGGAGATGCGCGGCCGGGTTGTGACCTGGGCCGATCAGAAGACCTACTTGCCGCTGAAGCTCCAGCACTACGGCGGCGACGGCAAGCTGGTGCACAGCTACGAGGTCACCAGCATCGAGTACGACGCGGCGATCCCGGACTCGGTCTTCAAGGACCTCCCGCCCGCGGGCACGTCACTCCTGCAGCTTCCTACGCCCCCATTCGCCCCCGGCGGCGAGCCGGCCCCGCTGGTGCCCGGCCGCGGGGCGCTGGAGAAGCCCGCGCCGCCGCGCTGACGCCAGCCAGCAGCAGACCGCGTCCACCCCTACGGCGTGGGCGCGGTCTGTCGAGGCGTCAGCACGGGTTCGAGCTCGGACGCGTCGGCGATCACGCGGATGCCGAGCGGCGTCGTCCGACCCCGGACCTCGACCTCGTGGCTCGCGAAGCGGCTGAGGTCGACGCCGGCCAACGCGGCGACGTCAGCCGAGACGATCAGTTGGCTCCCGTACTGCTTGTTCAGCGATTCCAGCCGACTGGCGGTGTTGACCGCGTCGCCGATCGCGGTCAGCGTCGTCGCCCGCCCGTGACCCATCTCGCCGACGATCGCGTGGCCAGCGTGGATGCCCATGCCGATCTGAAGCGGCTCGGCCAGATCGTGCTCCAGCACGCGGTTGAGCTCATCCAGCGCCCGGGCCATTGCCAGCGCGCCGCCGAGCGCCTCGCGGCAGCCCTGCTGAGGGCCGCTGTTCAACCCGAACAAGGCCATCACCCCGTCGCCGATGAACTTGTCCACGTGCCCGCCGGATCGCCCGACCGCCTCGCCCATCGCGGCAAAGTAACGATTGAGAACGAAGACGACATCGTACGGTAGGCGATGCTCGGAAAACTTTGTGAACGAGCGCAGGTCGGCGAACAAGATCGCGACCTCTTGCTCGGCGCCCTCCGAGTAGCTCGGGCGGAGGAACCCTTCAGGCGGACCGGCCGTTGGGGGAAGGAGCGGGAACACGTCCAGGTCGGCAGTCGGTCGGAGCTGGCAAGCCAACCGAACGTTCGGCGGCGCGCCGACCCGCGCCAGGACCCGGGCCTCGTCGGCGGACGGTTCGGCAAGACTGTCGGCCTCGGACAGGAGCCATACCCGTGTCCGACACGTCGAGCAACGGCCGCGGCCACCGCACACCGACGCGTGCGGGATGCCGGCGGCGCGGCTGGCCTCCAGGACCGTCGTCCCCGACGTGATCTCGACCACCCGGTCGGCCGGATACCGCAGACGGATGACGCCACGGCGTCGGGCCCAGCCGGTCCTGAGTCGGCGCGCCGCGAAGACTGCGGCGATCAAGGCGATAAAGCCAGCGACGGCCCACGCCCCCCACGCTCCCGTTGCCTCCTCGGCGGCCGGGTCGACCCCGGCGAACGCTGCCGACAGGGTGGCCGGATCGGCGGCCAACTCGCGCCCGAGGTCCGCGAACCCGATCAGCGCGAGGACCGGCACGAGCAGCGCCAGGGCACGGAGGATCGGCAGCGCGCGCGGGTACCAGGCCTTGGTGCGGAGCCAGTAGTGGATACCCATACAGCCATGGACCCAGGCAATCACCAGCAGCACGCTCTGCAGGACGGCGTTGCTCGGCTGGAGCAGCCACATGCCGCCGACAACGTAGGCGTAGGTGTCGTCGACGTCAAAGGCGTCGCTCAGCACGCGCGTGCCGAAGATGTGGGGGAGCAGCAGGACCGGCATCACCAGCCCGAGTCCCAGGCGGATGATCTCCCAGCGCGGCATCCGAAGGTGTCGCCGTTGATAGACCGCCCGCAGCACCAGCGCCACGTGGACGACCAGGCTCGGGACCAGCAGCGCCGTGCCGATCGGGTGCCGCCAGAATGCCAGGAACACCCGGCGCCCGGCCTCGGCCGCGTCGAGCGAGATGATGCCGAGCGCGTGATTGAGCAGGTGCGTCGTCAGATACGCGAACAGCACCAGGCCGGACCACAGCCGCAAGCGCCGTGACAGCGCCGCGAGATCCATCCCGCCCGCCTCAGCCAACACGAGGCGGCGAACCCGCATCGGCGCTGACCTAGTTGCGAGAGCTCGGCCAGGATCAGGTCGAGCTCCCGGCTGGCCTCCTCGTCCAAGATGGCCGAGCCGGGAGCACGGGTCTTCCGGGGGACGATCACGCCGGCCTGGATGCAGACGTCGACGCAACGGCGCACTGACGTGACGTTGAGCTCGCCGGCGGCGTTGAACGGCTTCACCGGGGTCGCGAACACCGCACGGAAGCGGTCCTGGCTTGCGTTCTGGCTGCTGTCGGTCACACGTGGACCTCCGCTCCGTAAGGGCGACGCAGAGTCATCCTCAGCTGATTCCGCGTGCGCGACTACGCGGTTCTGGTCGACAGATGCTCTCCGCGCACCGTACAACGCTCTCGCGTGTCTGGCAAGGGCACGCCGCTGGGGAGGGGCAGAGGATGCCGAGCAGAGACGAGCTGATCGCAGCCCTGGAGCAGGAGGGCGAGGCGTACGCCGTTTTCATCGAGACCCAGCCCGAGGACGCGTTCCACCGCCGGCCCGGTCCCGACGAGTGGACCGCCGCCGAGCTAACCGGCCACGTCGCCGAGTTTCCGGCCACGTTCGCCGACCAGGCCCGCCGCGTGGCCGCCCAACCCGGCGCCCAGATCGGCCGCGGGCTCGACGATCCAGGCCGTCTGGCCGCCGTCGCCCGCCTCGCCGGCGCCGGCCCGGTCGATGCCGCCGCGGCCGTCCGCGCTACGGTCCGCACGGCGGCCACTACCCTGCGCGGCATCCCGCCCGAGGGCTGGCAGGCCCGCGGCCAACACCCGCGCCAGGGAGAGCTCAGCGTCACCCAGATTGTCGACGGCCTCATCGTCCGCCACCTCCGTGAGCACCTCGACCAGGCCCGCGCCGCCGTCGCACCGTAGGGCCAGCACGCGTGGGCTGTGCCCTGCCCCCGACCTGGCTGCCCCCGAGGCCCCGCGGTCGCCCGCGACCAGGAGGTCCGTGCGTGCTATCCTGGGCGCTCCATGACCGGTCTGGCCGACCACGGATGCTGAGGATGCGAGGGCGAGCCTCGCCGTGAGCGTGACGGCGGCCCAGACGCCCGGTGCCAGCGCGGTCGCGGCCGACTCGCGGCCCTCCGAGCCGCCAGCCAACCGAGGCACGTTCGGCCGGCTGCGTGGCCAGCGCGCCGGCATGGCCGGACTGACCGCGCTGCTGCTGTTGGCAGTGCTGGCCCTGGCGGCGCCGATCGTCGCCCCGCGCGACCCGCTGGCCCAGGATCGAGCCGACCAGTTCAAGGCGCCCTCGCTTGCCAACCCGTTTGGCACTGACGAGTTCGGCCGCGACATCTTCAGCCGGGTGGTCTACGGCGCCCGCCTGTCGCTGCTGACCGGCGCGGTCGCCGTGCTGATCGCCGGCCTGGCCGGCGTCCCGCTCGGCTTGCTGGGCGGCTTTTTTGGGGGCTGGGTTGACGCCCTGACGATGCGCGTCCTCGACTTCCTGCTCGCGGTCCCGGCGATCCTGCTGGCGATGGTCATCATCGCCATCCTCGGGCCGGGCTCGCTCAACGCCATGCTTGCCGTCGGGATCGTCGGTGTGCCGGCCTTTGCCAGGCTGACCAGGGCCAGCACGCTTGCCCTCAAGCAGCGCGACTTCGTGCTGGCCACACGCGCCCTCGGCGTCGGCCCGTTCTACCTGATGTTCCGCACGATCCTGCCGAACGCGGTCAACCCGATCCTGGTCCAGGTGGCAGTCACCGCGTCAGTGGCGATGCTGCTGGAGGCCGCGCTCTCCTTCCTCGGGCTCGGCACCAAGCCGCCGGACCCGAGCTGGGGCTCGATGCTGAACACCGGCCGCTCATTCTTGCACCAGGCGCCCTGGTACGGGCTGTTCCCGGGGATCGCCATTACCGGCACGGTTCTCTCGCTCAACGTCGTCGCCGACGCTCTCCAGGCGGCACTCGCCGGCGAGGGCGGCACCGTCAACCGGACTGAACGGGGGGCCTGATGGGCAAGTACATTGTCCTGCGCCTGGTCCAGCTCCTGCCGGTCCTGCTGCTCGCGTCCGTTGCCGTCTGGCTGATGATCTACCTTATTCCGGGCGACCCGGCCATCGCGCTACTCGGGCCTGACGTCACCCCGGAGCAGCTCGCTCGGGCGCGCGAGCGGATGGGCCTGGATCAGCCCCTGCCGGTCCAGTACGCGCTCTGGCTCGGGCGGGTCGTCCAGGGCGATCTCGGCGTCTCCTACGTTGGCAGCGTCCCCGTTCGCACCATGCTGGCCCAGCGCATCCCGGTCACCCTCCAGCTTACCGTCGCCGCGCTGCTGGTGGCGCTAGCGATCGCCGCGCCGCTCGGCATCCTCGCCGCCGTCCGCCCGCGCTCCTGGGCCGGGCGGTTGGTCACCGTCTACAACACCCTCGCGATGGCGATCCCCACGTTCTGGCTGGGCATCCTGCTGGTGTTGCTGTTCGGCTTGCAGCTCAAGTGGCTACCGACCTCCGGGTTCGTCCCCTTCTGGGAAGATCCCGGGCGGGCGGTGCGGCTGTTGATCCTACCCGCGCTCACCTTGGGCGCCTACGTCTCGGCGGTCCTGGCCCGCTTCACTCGCGCGGCGCTCCTCGAGACGATCTCGCAGGACTACGTGAGGACGGCCCGCGCCAAGGGGCTACGCGAGCGCTCGGTGATCGGCGTCCACGCGCTCCGCAACGCCCTGATCCCAGTTGTGACCGTCGTCGGACTTCAGTTCGGGGCGTTCATGGGCGGCACCGTGATCACCGAGGCGATCTTCGACTATCCTGGTCTCGGCCGGATGCTGCTCCAGGCGATCCTTCAGCGCGACTACACGGTGATCCAGGCGACGATGCTGTTCGTCGTGTTCACCTTCGTGCTGATCAACCTGCTGACCGACCTGCTCTACGCCTACCTGGACCCACGGATTCGCTACGCCTGAGTCACCCGGAGACGACGATCGGCTCCAAAAGGAGGGGCCATGGAATCTTCGCGAAGCGTACCCGTCCCGAGCGCGGCGAGCCGCCTGAGCCGCCGTACCGTGATCCGCCGCGCGCTTTGCCTCGGGGGAGGAATGGCGCTTGGCTCGGGCGTGCTGGCCGCCTGCACGCCGGCCAGCCCGGCCGCTCCCACCGCCGCGCCGGCCAAGCCAACCGATGCCCCCAAGCCGGCGGCTGCCGCCACGACTCCGCCAAAGCCGGCCGCGGCCGAACAGGCTCCGGCCGCCAAGCCGGCCGCGACCACCGCCGCGGCGGTCCCCGCCAGGCGCGGCGGGACGCTCACCGTCGGCCTGCCGGCCGATGCCCTGACCTTCGACCCCTTCAGCCTGTCCTTCCAGCACTTCCCGCTCGTCCAGAACATGTACGACACCCTGATCCGCTACGACCACGACCTCAAGCCGCTGCCGGGTCTGGCTGAGAGCTGGACGATTGCCCCCGACGGCCAGTCGGTCACCTTGCAGCTGCGCAAGGGGGTGAAGTTCCAGAGCGGGCGGGAGCTGGACGCCGACGCCGTCGTCAAGAACTTCGAGAAGGCGGCCGACAAGGACCGCGGCTTCAACATGCTGCCGGCCGTCGCCAACGTCGACGGTGTGACGGCCCTGGACGGCAGCACCGCTCGTATCGCTTTCAAGAAGGTCTCGCCCGAAATCACCGACGTCCTCCAGGCGATGTCGATCGTCGACCCGTCCGGGATGGACGATCTCAAGACCAGGGCGGCAGGCAGCGGGCCGTTTCGATTCGTCGAGTGGGCGCCGGGCGACCGGATCGTCCTCGAGCGAAACGCCGATTACTGGAACGCTCCGGCGCCCTACGTCGACCGCCTGATCTACAAGGTCTTTGGTGACTCCGACGCGATGGTGGCCGCGCTCCAGTCCGGCATCATCGACATCTGCACCTCGGTGCCGCCGAAGGACGTCGCCCGTCTCGGCGGAGACTTCACCATCGTTCGCGGCTACCCTGGCGCGCTGACCTACGAGCTGCGGATCAATCCGACCAACCCGCCGTTCGACCGCAAGGAAGTGCGCCAGGCGATGCAGTACGCGATCGACCGTCAGGGCGTCGTGGACAGCGTCCTGTTCGGTGTGAGCCAGCCGACGGTTCAGCCCTTCAGCCAGGCTTCCGCCGCTCACGACCCGTCGATCGCCGCCCGCTACCCCTTCGACCTCAACACGGCCCGCGAGCTGCTCGGCGGCGCGAGCGGGCTCAAGGCCGAGGCCATCTTCAACAGCCAGTTTCCCGAGCTGCAAGCGATTGCCCAGGTGCTGAAGGCCGACCTGGCGAAGATCGGCTTCGAGCTGGACCTGGTCCCGCTGGACGCCACCCAGGCGACCCGCCGCCTGCTGGCTGGCGAGTTCCAGATCACCCCGTCCTTCTCCGGCAACACCCAGAAGTACCCCACCCGGATCGCCCTCAACAGCATCTACCGCACGGCCAACAATCCCGTCTGGGGCGACAACCCGCCCAAAGCGTACGTCGACGCTCTCAACGACGCCAACGGGACGATCGATCCGGCCCGCCAGAAGGAGGCCTTTGCCAAGCTCAACGCGGCCCTGCTCGACGAGTCGTGGGTCGTCAACGTCGCCTATCGACAGAGCGCCTTCGGCCTGGCAAAGTATGTCAAAGGCTTCGACTTCACCGTCGACGACATGATCGTGCTCGAGAACGTCTCGCTGGACCGGTAGCCGCGGCCCCCCGCGGCCTACCCCTGGGAGGGCACCATGACCGTCAGTAAGCAGCGTCCGACCCGAACGCCCGAGGCCGAGCAGCTCTTCGCGTCGGCGAAGCAGTACCTGGCCGGCGGCGTGACCGCCGCTGCCCGGATCCACCCGGCCCTCGGGCGGCCCTTCATGACCGCCCGCGGCGAAGGGGCCATCCTCTACGACGTCGACGGCAACGGGTACGTCGACTTCAATACGTCGTTTGGCGCTTCGCTGCTCGGGCACGGCCACCCGGCCGTCCGCCGCGCGGTGGAGCGCGCCCTCGACATGGGGATTCTCTGCGCTCACGAGACCGCCGACCATGTCAGAGTGGCCCGCAAGATCAGCGAGCTGGTTCCCTCGGCCGAGCTGGTCCGCTTCACCGGCTCCGGCACCGAGACGACCTGGCACGCCGTCCGCACCGCGCGAGCGTACACCGGCAAGCACAAGGTGGTGAAATTCGAGGGCCACTTCCACGGCTACCACGACTACCTTGCTTACAGCGCCTGGCCGCCGCTCGAACGGGCTGGCGAGCCCGACGCGCCGATCGCCTACACCGAGAGCGGCGGCATCCCGCCGGAGCTGTCCGAGCTGGTGATCGTCCTGCCCTGGAACGACGCCGACGTCCTGGAGCGGACCCTCCGCACCCGGGGCCACGAGATCGCCGCGGTGATCATGGAGCCGGTCAACTACAACTCCGGCACCATCCTGCCCGCCGCCGGCTACCTGGAGGCGGCGCGGCGGCTCACTCGCGAGCACGAGGTCGTCCTGATTTTCGACGAGATCCTGTCCGGCTTCCGGACCGGCCCGAGCTGCGCCCAGGGGTACTACGGCGTCACCCCGGACCTGTGCACGCTTGGCAAGGCGCTCGGCGGCGGAACCCCGCTCAGCGCTTTTGCCGGCCGACGCGAGATCATGGACGCGGTGTCGCCAATCGGCAAGGCTGTCCACAGCGGGACCTTCAATGCCCACCCGATCCCGATCCTGGCGGCGGACGCCTTCCTGGACGAGATCGTCCGACCAGAGTTCTGGACGCACTTAGAGACGCTGGAGGCCCACTTCTACCCGGGCTTGCGCGACGCGTTCGAACGGTCCGGCTTGCCGGTCTGGGTGCAGTCACTGGGAGCGCGCTTCAGCCTGCTGTTCGGCGTCGACGAGGAGCCGACGTCCTACCGCCAGGCCGCGCGTGACGACAAGGCGCTGGCCACGCGCTTTTACGCCGCCGCGCTCGAGGAGGGCGTCTACTTCCACTACGCCTGGCACCACGGGATCTCGTCGGCCCACACGCTGGCCGACCTCGATCGGGCCCTCGAAGGGGTCGAGGCGGCGGCCCGGCGGGTGGCCGCGGGCTAGCGCGCCGTGCGGATCGCGATCGGCCAGCTCCAGGAAGAATCGAACACCTTCGTGCTGCAGCTGGCCGATCTCCGCCACTTTGCAAACAACACGCTGCTCTACGGCGACGAGATCGTCCGCGCGCTGACCGGCACCCACGCCGAGGTTGGCGGCTTCCTGGCCGTCCTCGGCGAGGCGGGCGCCGAGGTGGTGCCCACCGTCGCCGCCCACAGCGTCTCATCCGGCATCGTCCCACGTGAGACCTTCGAGACGCTCAAAGCCGAGCTTCTCGCACGGCTGCCCGCCGGCCCGGTCGACGGCGTCCTGCTCGCGCTGCACGGCTCGATGGTCGTCGAGGGCGATCACGACGGCGAGGGCGCGCTTCTCGCGGCGGTCCGCGAGGCGGTCGGTCCGAGCGTCCCGATCGCCGCGTCGCTCGACCTGCACGGCAACATCACCGCCCGGATGGTCGCGTCCGCGGACATCCTCGTCGGCTACGACACCTATCCGCACGTCGATATGTACGAGACTGGCCGCGAGTGCGCCAGCCTGCTGCTCCAGGCGGTGCGCGGCGCGACCCGCCCGCTGACCGTCTTCGCCAAAGTCCCGATGATCGTGTCGGCCGAGGGGATGTCGACCCAGCACGGGCCGATGCGGAGCTGATGGACGAGGCCAAGCAGCTGGAGCAAGCGCCCGGCATCCTGTCCACCTCGCTCTTCGCCGTCCAGCCCTGGTTGGACGTGCCGGACATCGGATTCAGCGCTCTGGCGGTGGTCGATGGCCCGGAGCGCGCGCCCAGCGCGTCCGAGGCCCTCCGTCGGATCGTCCGCACGGCCTGGGAGGCGCGCCACCGATTCGACGCCGAGCTGCTCGACGTCGACGACGCCATTCGGCGCGCCCTCGCGCTTGACGGCGGGCCGATCGTCCTCTCGGAGTCGGCCGATGGCACCGGTGCCGGGTCGCCCGGCGACAGCGCGGCGGTCCTGGCGCGTCTGCTGGCGCTCGGCGTCCAGGAGCGCTGCCTGGTCAGCGTGGTCGACGCGCCGGCCGTCGCCGCGGCCATTGCGGCGGGCGTTGGGACCGAGATCACCGTCCCCGTGGGCGGGACGCTCGATCCGCGTTACAGCACGCCGGTCGAGATCACAGGTCGGGTACGGGTGATCTCCGATGGCCGCTTCGTCTTCAGCGGCTCCGAGTTCACCGGCACCGAGGGTCGGATGGGGCGGGCGGCGGTGATCCAGGCCGGCAGCATCTCGGTCCTGGTGATGGAGCAACCGGCCTTTACCATCGACCCGGCCTACTACCGCTCGGTCGGCCTGGAGCCGCGCGACGCGAAGATCGTGGTCGTGAAGTCGGCGCTCCAGTTCCGCGACAACTACGGCCCGTTCGCCCGCGAGATGTGGGTCGTGGACACCTCCGGCCCGAGCACCGCCAACCTGGGACGGCTCACCTGGGAGCACATCCCGCGCCCGCTCTTCCCGTTCGACGACGATTTCCCGCTGACCATCGCCCCCTGACGCGCCCCGAGGCGCTCGAGCAGCAGCCTCCGGCCCCGACCGCCGACCGTCGCACCTGATACCCCGCGCGGTGAAGCCTCAGAGGCTGACCGCGTCGCCGGTCGCCGCGGCCCGTTCGACCGCTAGCGCGATCCGCAGCGCTGCCAGGGCATCCGCCGGCGACACGGCCGGGGTGCTCCCGCGGCGGATGCAATCGACGAAGTGGCGCAGCTCGTTCGCGAACATGCCGCCGGCCTGGCCCTGGACGATCGGCGCCGAGCCCCAGTCGACCAGCACGCTCCGCTCCTGGTTCGACTGCCGCAGGCCCGTCTCGAGCGTCGCGACGCTCAGCGACCCGGCGCTGCCGACGATGTCAGCCCGATGGTCGCCACCGGCCGGAAAGCCGCGTGGCAGCACCCAGTTCAGCTCGGCGATGCCGAGGGCGCCATTGGCGAACCTGAGCAGAGCGCCGTTGGCGTCCTCGACCGGATAGCCGAGTCCCCGCAGCAGGCCCCACTTGGACTCGGCGGTGACCCGCTCGACCTCGCTGCCGAGGAGCCAGCGCAAGACGTCGTAATCGTGGATCCCCAGAAACAGCGGGAGCGAGCAGCGCCCTCCGAGTCGGTCCTGTGCCGCGACGGTGTTGGACCGCCGCGTCGAGATCGTCTGGACCTCGCCCAGCTCGCCCGCCGCTACCGCCGTCCTGGCGTGATCGTAGCGCGGGTCGAAGCGCAGACAGTGCCCCACCAGCAGCACCACGCCGGCCCGTTCGGCCGCGTCGATGATCGCCTCCGCATCGCGGAGCGTCGTCGCGATCGGCTTCTCGACCAATACGTGTGCGCCGGCCCGCGCCGCCGCGACGCAGGCGTCCAGGTGGGCGTCATCCGGGGTGCAGACGCTCACCGCGTCGACCCGGTCCTCGGCCAGAAGCTGCCCCAGCTCGGTCCTCGCCCGTGCCCCGGTCGCCTCCGCGAGCTCCCGCGCCACCGGCTCGCGCGCGTCACACACGGCGACCAGCTCCACGTCCGGCATCCCGGCGTAAATCCGCGCATGCCGTCCGCCCATATACCCCGCCCCGACCACTCCAACCCTCAGCCGCTCCACCCGCCCATCCTTCCGCGCCATGCCGCGCAGGGTACGCATCCACGCGCTTACGCTAGAGCATAGATCCCTCGCCCATCAGCGCGGCCCGAAGCGTTCATGGCTCGAAAGTTGGGCGGGGAAGGCCGGCGCATCCGCTAGCAGCCTCTGTCCGCTTGCGGCCGCGGCTCGCCCGGTCATTGGCCGCCAGGTCATCCTGTTTGCAAGCGGCTGCGATATCGAGTACGCTCACCGCGATCCGCGGGCTCAGGCACGGACGAGCCCGGTTCCTTCACCCAGGCCGCCCGCTGGTCGATCCGCTTCGGCTCCCGCTTCGGCGGGTCGTGCTTCGCCAGGATCGGCTCGATCATCGCCCACAACTCATCCGGCGCTTCCCAGATCGGAGGCAGCGGCTCCCGCTCCTTCTTCGGCCTACCCATCGCGATACATCCCGCTCAGGGAGCCGCACGCCTCATGCCGGTCTGAGATAATTACTAAGTCGGCTGACCAACCTTCTGCCACGGCCGTCAACTGGTACAGGGTCGCGCCGTATCCGAGTAACGGAAGCGCACCTACTCCCAACCCCCCTCCCAGCCTCCGGAAAGGGAAGGATCGTGAACTCCCTCCCGTTCCGGGGATTGGGGGAAGATTCCGGCCAGCAGCTCTCGGGCGTAGGCTGCGCTGCGGCCGTCGGCTGAGAGCTGGTCGCCTTCACGCGCGCCCTCGACGGCCAGGTAGCCGCGATAGCCGGCGTCGGCCATCGCCGCGCCGGCAAAGCGGTAGTCAAGGTCGCCGTCCGGCAAGGGCACGCGCTGAAAGATCGCGCGTCGCAGCTCCGGGATATGGATGCGGCGCAGGTTCTTGCAGTGCCAGTAGGTCGAACGGGGGGCCAGCGCAATGATCGCCGCCTCGGCCGTCTCTTCGGGCTCCTCGTAGTGCCAGTAGATGTTGCCAAGGTCCGGGTTGGCACCCACGTTCGGCAGGCCGACCAGGTCGAGCAGGTGCAACGTCGCAGCCGAGTTGTCGGCGATCGAGCCCTGATGGACCTCCACCGAGATCGCCACGCCGAGGTCGGCGCCGAGCGTGCCGAAGTGGCGGAGCCGGTCGGCCGTCTGCTCGAAGTCGGCCGCGCTGGCCGTGCGGCTGGCACCCTGGGAGACCGGCTCCCCGCGCCGATCGTGCCCCGGGCCGTCGGGCTGGGTCGAGGGAGTGACACACGTCGTGTTGACCACCGCGCCGCCGAGCGCCGCGGCGAAGCGAACCCCCCGTTCGACCCGCGCGCGCGGCCGGCCCGGCCGTCGGGTGGGCGATCGGGCCGCCGGCGCGGACGCAGACGGCTGGCAGCCCGGCCGCGCGCAGCTCGTCGCCGAGCTCGCCGGCCAGCCCAGCCCGGCCCGCCTCCCCCGCGTCAGGCTCCGGAACTGGGATCTCGATGCCCTCGAAGCCGAACGACTTCACGATGGTGAGGTACTTTGGGCGGTGCTCCCGCGCCGGCAGCTCGCCAAAGGCATCACGGGCGCTCGGGTAGAAGACTCCGCGGCGGAGCGCGTAGCAGAGCTTCAACGTTCCCCTCGCCGAGATTGGATGACGATCCGCGGAAGGATAGCCGCATGGGCAGACCCGCGGTAGGGCTACGCTGAACCCGGGTCGGTGAAGGGGTTGGGTGAGGACCGACCGCCCATAGGGCGAGCGGCCGGCCCTCAGTCGGGAGCGGCTACCGGCAGGACGAGTCCCGCTCCCGCTACGACGGCCGCGGGCGCAGCCGACGCTAGTACAGGCCGGGCGGGGCTCAGGAGAGGGGGCTCGCGCAGGGTACGCGAGGAGCCCCGCCCAGAGTTGACCGCGAGCCTTGGGGGAGGGCACCCACGGTCACTGCCTGTGATCTAAGGATAGGTCGCCCCAGAGCGGCCCACTGTCAGGCCAAGCCCCGATCTTCGCGGGCAGTTTTCCCTACTTCGGCGTGGGGAGTTTCCCCACGCCGACACAGAGCTGGACGTCCGGCGGCATTGCGCTCAGCCCCCGCCTTCTTCATTGCTCGGTTGAAGCAGTCCCTTGCGGAGGGCGTACTTGACCAGCTCGGCGCGGTGGTGGAGGTTCAGCTTGTCCATCAGGCGCTGGCGGTAGGTGTCGACTGTCTTGGGGCTCAGGATCAGGCGCTCGGCGATCTCCTGGGCGGTGTAGCCTTCGGCGGTCAGCTTCAGCACGACGCGCTCCCGCTCGGACAGGGTCTGGTAGGAATCGGTCTCAGCGCCTGCTTTGACGCGGCCGAGGTAATCTTCGAGCAGCATCTTGGTCGCCGGCGGGTCCAGGAACACCTCGCCGCGGTGGACCGCGCGGATCGCTTCGAGCAGGTCCGTGTCGGCCTGGGCCTTGCGAACGTAGCCCGAGCCCCCGGCCTGGACGACCGGCAACAGGTACTGCTCCTCCGCGTGGACGGTCAGAATCAACACGCGCGCACCCAGCCCGAGCTGGCTGATCCGCCGCGTCGCCTCAAGCCCGCCCATCACCGGCATCGCGATGTCCATGACCACCACGTCCGGCCGTAGCTCGACGGCCTGGTCGACCGCCTCGCGCCCGGTGTTCGCCTCGCCAACCACCACCAGGTCCGGCTCGGCACTCAGCAGCAGCTTGAGCCCGCTGCGGAGGATCGGGTGATCGTCGGCGAGCAGGACGCGAATCCGCGAGCCGGCCGGCGCGGGGGAGCTCGCCGGCCCGCCGCTCGCGGCCACGCCAGACGCCGCCAGCTTGCTCGCACTCGCATTGCTCCCGTTCATCTGATCACTCCGCGCCGAACGGGACTTGCAGCCGCACCCGCGTCCCGCCGCCGGGCACCGACTCGATGCTGACCGTGCCATCCACGAGCGCCGCGCGTTCGCGCATGCCGAACAGTCCCAGGCTCTGCGGCCGGCTGTCGAGCGCGGCCGCCGGATCGAAGCCGCGGCCGTCGTCCTCGACGACGACGATCAGGCACGACGGCTCGGCAACCAGCGTGACGTCGGCCCGCGTAGCGCCGCTGTGGCGGGCGACATTCGACAACGCTTCCTGAACCACTCGGTAAACGACCAGCTCTGCCTCAGGTCGGAGCCGTTCCGGCCGACCGGTCGCGCGGAACTCGGCGGCCAGTCCGGTCCGCTGGGAGAACTGACGGGCGCAGGCATCCAGGGCGGCGACCAGGCCGAGGTCGTCGAGGGTCGTCGGCCGTAGCTCAAGGGCCATCCGGCGGACGCCTTCGAGGGCATCCGAGGTGAGCGCGCGCAGATCGGCCATCGTCCGCTGGAGGGTCTCGGGATCTCGCGAGCGCTCGACGATGCGCTGGCGGACCAGCAGCGAGGCGAGTGCCTGAGCCGTCTCGTCGTGCAGCTCGTGGGCGATTCGCAGCCGCTCCTCCTCCTGCGCGTTGATGATCTGCGACGACATCGCGCGGAGGCGCGCTCCGTGCTCGTCCAGGCGGTCGAGCATGGCGTTGAGCGTCTCGCGGAGGTTCTCCATCTGCGGGTCGCTGAACGGATCGCGCTCCGCGCGGGCGCGAAGGTTGCCGCGTCGTACCTCTTCGACGGTCCGCGTGATGCAGTCAAGCGGTCGGAGCGCAACCTTGAGGACGACGAAGTTGACGACGACGCTGAGCCCGGCGCCGATCGCGGCGAAGACGAAGACGAGCTCCAGGTAGCTATTGTCTGGCGTGCCGCGGGCGGTCTGCGCGGTGAGCAGCGTCCCGAAGAGCGCCCCCAGGAACACGATCGCGCAATTCGCGACCAGCACCTTGGTGAACAGCGGCAGCGCCAGCACCCGCCCGACGAGCCCCCGGCGGGCGATCCGGTGTCCGAGGAGCGCGTCGCCGGTCACTGCTGGTGCCGCGACGTGCAGCACCGCCCCCCGCTCCGGCGCTTGCGCAGCCACGATCGCCCCTCCCCACGCGCCCCCAGACTCGCCGGCGCTGCACGTGCTGCCTATCAGTGTACTGGCGCGCAAGAGATCCACGCTGCCTTGAAAGGTGCCGAAGTAGCCGTACGAGAGAATCGCCGCACCGCCACGCTCGGCGATGATCGCCACCAGGATGACCGCACCTGTGCTCGTGAGCAGTTGGGGCCGGGCGCTGCGCACGAGCGTGAGGGTCGCCCCCACGACCCTGGCCGCGTGAACTGGCGCGGCGCCCGGGGTATCCTACCGGCTCACGTCAAGATCAAGTTCCCGAGGTAATGCATGGTGGTCACGGCGGCGCTCGCCCAGTTCAGCGGCAACATCGACCGACAGGTGAATGTCGACAAGGCGGCCGCGCTCGCGCGGCAGGCCGCCGACGCGGGGGCGAAGATCGTCACGTTCCCCGAGCTCGCCACGTCGATCTACTTCTGCTTCGGCCGAAACCCGGAGTTTTTCGCGTGCGCTGAGCCGATTGACGGATCGTCCATCGAGCAGATGCGGGGCGTGGCACGCGAGACCGGCATAGTCATCGTCTTCCCGTTCTACGAGCTCGACGACGAGGTCCGCTACAACACGGCCGCGGTGATCGGTCCCGACGGCGAGCTGATCGGCAAGTACCGCAAGAGCAGCATCCCAGCCATGCTGCGCACCCAGACCGCGGGCGAGACGCCGGCCGACGAGAAGTTCTACTTCGCCCCCGGCCAGCTCGGTTTCCCGGTCTTCGAGACGCCGTTCGGCGTCACGCTTGGAATCTTGATCTGCTACGACCGCCACTTCCCGGAGGCGGCCCGCGTGCTCGGGCTCAAAGGCGCCGATCTCGTTGTCGTACCGACTGCCACCTACCGCCCCTGGATCCGCGAGGTCTGGGAGATCGAGCTGCGAGCCCACGCGATCGCCAACAGCTACTACGTCGGCGGCGTCAACAAGGTCGGCCCCGACGTTGGCGGCGCCCCAAACCGCTCCTACTTTGGCAGTTCCGTCTTCATCGGCCCGCGCGGTGAGGTGCTCGCGCGGGGCGGCGACGAGCGCGACGAGATCGTCTACGCGGACGTCGACCGCGCGGTGGTGGAAGACACCCGCAACCTCTGGCACTTCTTCCGCGACCGCCGTCCTGATGCTTACGGGCTGGTCGTGGAGCCGGCGGCCGCGCGCGAGCCGGAGCCGACCGGCGCGCGCTAGCGCTGGCCGCGGCACCGCGCCATGGCCTACGACCTGCTGGTCAAGGATTGCCGCCTGGTCCGTCCAGACGCGGTTATCGCCTGCAGCGTGGCCGTGCGCGATGGCCGCGTGGCCGCGCTGCTCGACGCCGCCGAGACGGTCGCCGCCGATGCGGTGATCGACGCGGCCGGGCGGCACGTCGTACCCGGACTCATCGATACCCACGTCCACCTGGGCAACGCCGGCCGTCCATTCGGGCAGGACTGTCGCACCGAGAGCCGGGCCGCGGTCACCGGTGGGGTCACGACGATGCTGGTCTACGTCGTGACCCGTGGCTCCTACGACGACGTCCTGCCGGCCTACCGGCGGGCGGTCGAGGAGTGCAGCATCGTCGACATGCTGTTCCATTTGGCAATCGTCGCCCCGGAACAGATCTCGGACATCCCTCGGTACGCGAATCGCTACGGGGTCCGGTCGTTCAAGGCGTTCATGGCGTACAAGGGCCGCGAGATCTCCCCGAGCGGCATCCAGGGCGTCACTGATGGCGAGCTGTTCGACTTCTTCTGCCAGGTGGCCGGCGTGGACGGCGGGGTGGCGCTGGTCCACTGCGAGAACATCGAGCTGATCGCATCGACGCAGCGCCCGTACGTCGAGGCCGGCCGGCAAGACACCGCGGCCTGGTCCGACTCTCGGCCGATCTTCGGCGAGCTCGAGGCGATCCGCCGGGCGCTCACGTTCGCCGAGCAGGCCGGCGTCCACTTCGCGCTGCCTCATATGGGCATCGGCTCCGGCTCGGAATTCCTGCGCGAGAAGCGCCACGGCGCGGCGCGCCTGACGGTCGAGACCTGTCCGCACTACCTGCTGCTGGACAAGGACCATGATCAGGGTGTCGCCGGTAAGGTGAACCCGCCGCTCCGCGAGCGCGCCCAGGTCGATGCACTCTGGGAACGGCTGCTCGACAGCACCGTCGACGTGATCGGCTCCGATCAATGCGCCTACACCCGGGAGAGTAAAGGCTGCGACCTCTGGACCGCTCGCGCGGGCATCACCGGCGGGACCACGATGATCCTGCCGGTCCTCCTGAGCGAGGGGGTGCGGACCGGTCGCCTCCCGATCACCCGGCTCGTCGAGCTGACCTCGGCGCGGCCGGCCCAGGTCTTCGGCCTCTACCCGCGCAAGGGCGCGCTCGAAGTTGGCTCGGACGCTGACCTGGTGATCCTGGATGAAGACCGCGAGGTGCGGGTGGACCCCGGCGTGTTGAACACTGCCTCGGACTACACACCGTACGAGGGGTACGTGGCCCGGGGCTGGTCCGCGATGACGATCGTCGGCGGCCGGGTCGTCTACGAGGACGACCGGGTGGTCGGCTCGCCAGGTCACGCGCAGGTTCTCACAGCCGAGCGGAGGTGATTGGCGTGGAGCGAATTGGGCTCTGCTTTCTCGACCGTCCGGACCTGCAGCGCTGTCTGCACCTGGTCAAGACCGCCGAGGAGCGCGGCTTCGATTCGGCCTGGGTCTGCGAGACCCGTCTGGCACGTGACGCCATCTCGGTGCTGGGCGCGTTCGCCGCCGTCACCAAACGAATCAAGCTCGGTAGCGGCATCATCAACTCCTGGACCAGGGTGGCCCCACTGACGGCGATGACCTTCGCCACGCTCGACGAGCTGGCGCCCGGGCGGACGATGCTAGGACTCGGCGCGTATTGGGACCCGCTGGCGTGGAAGCAGGGAGTCGAGCGCCGCAAACCGCTGACCCAGATGCGCGAGTATGTCGAGGTCGTACGACGTCTCCTGGCCCTGGAACGATTCACGTTCGAGGGCGAGCTCGTCAGCGTCCGCGACATCCAGCTCGACCTGTCCCACGGCGCCGAACGGACGCCGAAGCAGGTCCCGATCTTCATCGGCGCGACCGGCGAGAAGATGCTCGAGCTGGCCGGCGAGGTGGCTGACGGGGCTCTGCTCAACGGCATTACCGACGTCGACTACACCAGGCGGGCGGTCGAGCACGTCGCGATCGGCGCCCGGCGGGCCGGTCGCGACCCGGCCGAGGTCGAGCTGCCGCAGCTAGTCAACGTCTCGATGGACGCCGACGGGCAACGGGCCCGCGACCACGCGCGGCGGCTGATCACGATGTACCTCGGTCAGCAGCCGCACATCGCCAGGGCCAGCGGACTCGACGAGGCGCGGCTCCGCGAGATCAACGAGAGCCTGGGTGGCTGGCCGCCCAGCCCGGGCGGGGTCGAGCGCGCGATGCGTCTGGTCGACGACTCGGTCGTCGAGCGGCTGTACGTCGTCGGGACCCCGGACGAGTGCAAGCGGGCCGTCTGGCGCTATGTCGACGCTGGCGCGACCTACCCGGTGCTCGTCCCCAGCTCCACCAACTACGAGGAGATCGTCGACGCGTTCGCGCCAGCCTGAGGGGGGACCAGGCCCCTGCCGCGAACCAGTAGGGAGCCGCTCGCGGCCAGTCCCAGTAGGTCAGCAAGGCCCCAACGACGCGGACCTCAGATGACATGCTCGCCGCGTGGCTTGATCATGGGTTGCCGGTGGGGTACGCTAGGCACACGCTGAGAGGGCGATCATCCGAAAGAGGGCGATCATCCGAATCCTGGTCATCAATCCGAACGCCAGTACCACGATGAGCGACGTCATCCGCGAACAGCTCCGGGCTGTTGCGCGGCCGGACACCGAGCTGGAGGTCGTCAACCCGGCGGGCGCCCCGCCGGCGATCGAGTCAGCGCTCGACGAGACCCGGGCAATTCCCCCGATGCTCGACTTGGTGCGCGCCGCCGAAGACCGCGGCTTCGACGCTGTGGTGATCGCCTGCTTCACCGATCCAGGCCTCGAGGCGGCCCGAGAGCAAGTGTCCATCCCGGTCATTGGCATTCAGGACGCCGCGATGCACCTGGCGGCCCAGATCGGCCACCGTTTCTCGGTCCTGACGACCCTTCGACATCGCGTGCCGGTCCGCCATCGCGCCGCGCTCCTGGCCGGCCTCGAGCGCCGTCTGGCCTCGTGCCCGGTGCTCAACTTGCCGGTCCTCGAAACCGTCGCCGACCGCGAGCGCGTCGTCGAGCTGCTGATCCGGACCGGCCGACGGGCGATCGAGGAGGATGGCGCCGAGGTGCTGATCCTGGGGTGCGCCGGCCTGGGCGATCTCGCGCCCCGCGTGCAGCGGGAGCTCGGAGTACCGGTCGTCGATCCGAACGCCGCCGCGCTCAAGTTGGCCGAGACGCTCGTCGACCTTGGCCTGGCCCACAGCAAGGCCGGCCTGTACGCGACGCCGGTCCGTGAGTCGGCGCACGTCGTCGCCGTCTGACCCAGGCGAGACATTCCATCCCTGGCGCGAAAGGAGGCAGTGGAGAGGGCTACACGAGCCAGCGTCCGTCATCCACAGCCATCATCCGTTCATCCCGACCGATCTCTCAGAACAGAGGAGGGACCTCAGCATGGCCCAGAGAGACGCCCTGAACGTTCCCGAACGTGAAGCAGGAGAGTTCCGCGCTCCGCTGACCAAGATGAGCGCGAAGGTCTGGCCGGGGCGCGCCGACACCCGCGCGATCGTCAGCTCGCTGATGCTGTCGCTGACGATGGTCGTCATCCTGCGTATTGCCGAACCGATCGACACGATCGTGACCGGAGGCCTATTCCCCGTCTCCGGGCGCGTGATCGCCTTTACGATGATCGCGCTTGGGACCTGGATGTTCGGCGGCATCGGTGGTCTCATCGTTGCCGAGATCAACCCATTTATCGGCGTCGCCACTGGCAGCAGCCCGATCGCTCCGTTCTTCTTCATCACCAACGGTTTGATCACGCTCGCGGCCATCATCGTCGGCTCGCGGTTCTCCAACCTGATGAGCTGGAAGGCGATCCTGATCTACACCACGCTCGCCTCGATCTTCCTGGTGGTCGCCTACATTCCCCTGCACCTTTTCTACTTCCAGCTGCCGGTGGAGCGAATGCTCTCCCTGTACGCAATCCAGACCGCCGCCTCCATCCCGTTGCCGGCGCTCCTGCTGCGGGCCCTCCTTCAGGTCGTGCAGTCAGCGGGCTTCGTTCGCCGCTAGCACCGGCCGGGATGTGGTTCGGTGCCGGGGCGTGCTGTCCGCGGCTCTACAGATAGCCGGATAGGTCAATGACGTGAAGGGCGCGCTGTACGTCTACTCACTGGCGCACGAGAACAGGCTGACGCGCTTACACCCAATCACGGTCCTCATACTCGTCCTGGCGGCCTCGGCGGTCGCGCTGACGACGCTCAAGCTGAGCATCCTCGGCGGACTCGCGCTGTTTTGCCTGGCCGTGATCGTGCTGGGCCGCCTGCCCAAGACCACCCTCCTGGTGCTCGTAGCCGTGCTGCCACTCTGCTTCTTCATCACCATCATCCAGGCGTTGGCCCAGCAGCGCGACATCATCGCCCGGCTTCCTATCGGGCCGTTCGCACTGGAGATCTCGGGCTACGGCATCCAGCTCGGCCTTCTGGTCACCCTGCGCGTGCTGGTGCTGTCGCTGGCGATGACCATCTTCCTGACCATCGTCAATCCCGCGCGGCTCACCCGTGCCGTCCACGCGCTGGGCGTCCCCTTCAAGTACGCGTATACGCTCACCCTGGCTCTGCGCTTTCTGCCGCTGATGATCGAAGAGCTGGCGACGGTGCGCTCTGCGCAGAAGGCCCGCGGCTACGACATCGGCGAGACCAACATCGTGACCCGCGTGGCGCGCATCATCCCGCTGATCGTCCCGCTCATGCTGACCGGCCTGCGGCGGTCCGAGACGATCGCCCTGGCCATGGACCTCAAGGCGTTCAACGCCAGTCCCCAGCGCACCTATTTCGTCGACGTCTACTACGGTCCACTCGATACGATCCTGCGGATTGGCGCCGTGGTGTTCGTCATCCTGGCTGTGGCCGGGCAGGTCATGGACATCCTGTAACGTGCCGATCATCAGTGCCCGTGAGGTTCGGTTCCGCTACGAGCCCGATGGCGCCTGGATCCTGAACGGGGTCGACCTGGACTTCGAGCCCGGTCAGTTCGTCGTCGTCTTCGGCGAGGCGAAGAGCACGCTGCTCCTCTGCCTGGCAGGGGCGATCCCCCACGTGGTGGACGGTGAGTTCGAGGGCGAGGTGCTCGTCGACGGCCGCGGCACGCGCGAGACGCCCCTGCCGGTGCTCTCCCAGACGGTGGGCATGGTCCTCCAGGATCCTGAGAATCAGCTCTTCAACCTGACGGTCGAGGCCGACGTCGTGTTCGGGATGGAGAACCTCGGAGTCCCCAGAGACGAGATGGAGCAGCGCCTCGACGAGGCCCTGCGTCTGGTGCGTGCCGAAGCGTTCCGTGATCGACCGCCCACCCGTCTCTCAGGTGGCCAGAAGCAGCGCGTCGCGATCGCCGCTGTGCTCGCGATGCGGCCGCCGGTGCTCCTGCTGGACGAGCCCACGCGCGAGCTCGACCCGCTCGGGACCGAGGAGGTCTTCGGCGTGCTCGCCAGCCTGAAGGCGCGTGGCAATACGATCGTGCTCGTCGAGAACGACCCGGACCACGTCGCCCCGCTCGCCGATCGAATGGTCCTGCTCGACGAGGGCCGGGTCCTGATAGACGGGCCACCGCGCGAGTTCTACCGGCGCACGATCGACGACCCCCGCGTGCGCCTGCCCCAGATCACGTCGCTGGCCCTCGCTCGCCAGTCCGCGTCACGAGCCGACGACTGGTTGCCCCTGACGGTCGAGGAAGGGGCGCCTCACATTGCCTGACGGGGCGACCGTGCGACATGGAAGCGATCCCCTGGTTGTTGTCGAGGACCTCCATCACGAGTATCCTGGTGGCGTGCTGGCCCTGGCCGGCGTCAGCCTCGAGATCCGCGAGGGGGAAAGCATCGGGATCATCGGCCAGAACGGCTCGGGCAAGACGACGTTCGTCAAGCATCTCAACGGCTTGCTCCGGCCGACTCAGGGGCGTGTCCTGGTCGATGGCCAGGACACCCGCAAGACGCGCGTTTCCCAGCTTGCGCGGACAGTTGGCTACGTCTTCCAGAACCCGGATCACCAGATCTTCGCCGGGAAGGTCTGGGACGAAGTGAGCTTCGGTCCGAAGAATCTGCGGATGCCTGAGGCGGAGCTCGGGCAGACGGTGCGCGAGGCTCTCGAGACGATGGGGCTGACGGAGCTTGCGGACCGCCATCCGTACACGCTCAGCCGCGGCCAGCGGCAACGGCTGGCGATCGCCGCGGTCCTGTCGATGCGCTCGCGCGTGCTCATGCTGGACGAGCCGATGGGCGGGCAGGACCGGGCCCAGGTTGGTCGTCTGCTCAGGACCATGGCACATCTCCGGAACAACGGCCACACGACGATCATGGTCAGCCACGATCTCGAGATCATCGCTGCCTCCTGCGCGCGGGCGATCGTCTTCCGCGACGGCCGGGTGATCCTCGATGGTCCGGTCCGCGAGGTGTTCGCGCGGACCGAAGAGCTGGCCCAGACGTTCCTCAAGGCGCCGCAAGTCGCGCGCTTCAGCCTGGCTCGTGGCCTGCCGCGCGTAGCCCTGACAGTCGAGGAGGCCTGCGAGCTCCTCGACGGCGCCAGTAGCGGCGTAGCCCCCATGCCATCCTGAGCGTCAACACAGGACCTCGGTCCTGGAGCCCGGCGACCCAGACCCTTCGTCGACGCTCAGCATGACACCACAGCCCCGGATGACGCTGAAACTCCGGTGAGAACGAATTGAAGCGCAAGGCAGAGGGGGGATCTATGAGCGAGGAGCGTGGCAATGGAACGGCCTACGACCTGGTCGTGATCGGCGATCAGGTCGTCAACGGCGACCGCGTCGGACCGGCCGGGATCGCCGTTCGGGGGGAGCGGATCGCGGCGCTGCTCGACGTCGACGAGGCCCAGCGACCGGGGCTGGCCGCGCACACGATCGACGCGCGCGGCAAGATCGTCCTGCCCGGTGCCATCGACGCCCACGTCCACCTGCGGACGATGAACGACGCGGCCGATTCCTGGGAGAGCGTGACCCGCGCCGCCGCGCACGGCGGCGTGACGACGATCATCGCCTACGTCCAGGGTCCCGTCGGCATGCCGCTCGGCGAGGCGATGCGCCGCAATCTGGACGACGCCCAGCGCGACGTCCTCGTCGACGTCGCGGCGCACTGTCGGATGAACGGGCCGTCAGACGACGTCTTCGACCAGATCGCCGACGTGTTCGATCTCGGCATCCCGTCGTTCAAGTTCTTCATGGCCTACCGCAAGCGCGGGATCATGTGGGACGGCCAGCCGCTGATGCGGGCGCTCGCGACGATCGGCGAGCGCGGCGGCATCTGGTGCTGCCATGCCGAGAACGGCGATCTGATCGACTATCTCGAGGACCGTTACATCGAGCGGGACGCCTACCGTCCGGGAGACCTATCTGGCGACGCGCCCGCACGACGCCGAGATCGAGGCCGCGTTCCGCGCGATCCGGGGCTTCGCCCGTCAGTTCAAGTGTCGACTCTACATCGTCCACACCACCGCGGCCGGCGTGCTGCCGTACGCCAACGAGGCTCGTCGAGCCGGCCAGCAGGTGGTCGTCGAGACGTGCCCACAGTACCTGACCCTGACCGACGAGACCACGCGCCTGGCCGGTGGTCGCGCCAAGATCGCCCCGCCGATGCGCACCCCGGCCGATACCGTCGCGCTCTGGGAAGGGCTGGCGCTCGGCGACGTCGACGTCGCCGCCAGCGACCACGCGCCCTGGCCATACGACAACAAGCACCTACCGCCCGAAGAGTTTGCGAAGATCTCCTTCGGCGCGCCCGGGCGTCGAGACGATCCTGCCGCTCCTCTACAGCGAGGGCGTCGCGAAGGGTCGACTCACGCTGCCACGGCTGGCCGAGGTGCTCAGCGCCGCCCCGGCCCGCGTGTTCGGCTCGAGCGCAAGGGCCGGCATCGCGCGGCATGGATGCCGACCTCGTCGTGATCGACCCGGCGGTCCGCTGGACGCTGGACGAGCAGACTCTGCATAGCGAGGCCGGGCTACAGCAACTGGCATGGCTGGGAGCTCCAGGGCAAGCCCGGCCCTGTCGCTACTCCGCGGCGACCCTCCTCGACCGACAACCTCCTCGACGGCGACCAGCTTCGTCGCGTCGAGCGCGGGCTACGGACCTGACCTACCTGCCGCGCTTCGTCAACGCGGCGCAAGGCGGCCGAAGAAGGACGGTAAGTACTGTCCCGCACTTGGTCCGTGTCGTCGGCCGCGTCGGACCAATGCTGATCCGCGCGCGTGACCACCGTCACGGCTTCTGCCGACTCCTGAGCAGGTTTCTGCTGCTGATCCACCCCTACGCGCCTTGATCGTCCATTATCGCCAGTCGCCGGCTGCGCAACAAAGCGAGCTCGGCTGACGTACTTGCGGCCTCGAGCACCAGGAGCGCAGTCCGCTCGTCGCGGGCGACATGATCCTCGGTCGGCCGGCGTGGCCGAGGGCCACCTGGGCCATGGTGAGGCTACTGCTGACACGAGCGGGCCGAGGCCGAGGCCACCGCGGCGAAGGCTATCTTGAAGGCGCCGTTCTTTCGGTCGCACTCCGAATGCTATCGTCGACGAGGACCAGGGTCAGTCGTCAACCATCGCTCGCAGGTCGATGATCTCCCGATGCCGGTACGCCACGGCGACGCGGAGGAGCAGCACCAGCCGAAGCGGATCAAGAACGCTGCGCCGTCGCATGTCCAGGCCACTGCGCGTACTATCGCGTGCTCTTCCATTCTGGTCCAGGGAAGCCCATCGGTGCGCGTTGTCCGTAACGCCGAGGGAGAGCCGACAGCCACCAGGACACCCTCGCGGCGACGATCCGGCCCGCCTTGAGCATGGCCAGGCGCGGTGGGTGCGCGGACGGCCTGGGCGCACTCCGCGTCGACAGGACCAGGTCGGCACGGGTGAGACGGTGTACGGACCGAGGCCGACAGCCTCGCCGGCGAGGGTCGCACTCGTCACCCCAGCTCGCTCGGTGCGCAGGGCGGCGTCGCTCACCAGGAAGGTGCGCGCCGTCGCCGCGACCCCGGTCGCATCGTGAACGTTGTCCGCCGATCGCGACCCGCGCCCGGCCTCCGCTCGGTCACGCGCGGCGTCGCTCGGTCGGGCCGTTCGTCACGATCGTCACCCCCACGGCCTGAGCCGCAGCCTCTCGATCAGGCGCCGCGTGGCTGACGGCGACCTGACGGTGACCCCTTGGAAGCCCTCGCCCACCGTCCAGGCGGCGATCCGCTCCAGCTCGAAGCCGCCAAGATGGCCGACGTGGTGGAGGTGAATGTCCAGCCCAACGTCGTGGCTGGCCGCCAGGCGGAACAGCGCCCGCAGGTGTCCCTCGATGTCGCCGTCGAACCCACCGGGGTCGATGCCGCCGAGCACGTCCGCGCCGAGCGCGAGCGCCTCGTCCAGCAGTCCGTCGGTCCCCGGTGCTCGGAGCACCCCGTCCTGAGGAAAGGCGACGATCTGTATGTCGACCAGGCCGGCGCATCGCTCGCGCACCGCCAGCACCGCCTCGAGCGCCGACAGGCCGATGCTCGGCTTGACGTCGACGTGGCTGCGTAACGCGGTCGTCCCGAAGGCGAGCGCCGGCGGACCAGGGCCGTGGCCCGCTCTTCGGTCGGACGACGGTCCTGGGCTGTGAGCACGCGGTCCGAAGCCGCCATCCGCCCGGCCAGGTCGGGCGCCTCTGGGAGCGGGACCCACCGCTCGCCCATCAGCGTCTTGTCCAGGTGGAGGTGGCTGTCGATCAGCCCCGGAAGCAGAGTCCTCCCGCCCGGCGTCGAGCACCTCGGTTGCTGGCTCGGCCGCGAGATCGGGTCCGACGGCGGTGATCCGACCCGCCCCGACCCGGACGTCAACCAGTTGGCCGTCTGGGATGCGCGCGGCGGATCAGGAGATCAGCCGCCATGGCGAGCTACGACCGGAACGCTGGCATGACCCGCTCGGCCCACTCGCGCATGAAGCGGACCTTGTCGTCGAAGTGGACGCTCATCCAGGAACTGGCGGGCGCCGGCGTCCACGGCACGCTCGAGCTTTCGGATGCAGTCGTCAGCCGTGCCCGCGACGGCGAAGCGGTCGGCCAGGTAGTCGACGAGCCCGAGCTCTCCAATCAGCTCGCGATTGGCGCTGTCCGGCTTGTCGTGCTGGTCGAAATGGTAGCGGGCGCCGAGCGCGCGGACCTTCGTCATCAGCTCAGGCGGGATGTGCTTGCCCTCGGTCGTGAAGCGAGCGAGATGGCTGCCCGGCCGAGGCGAGCGACATCAGGATGTGATCGACCGCCGCGCGCCGGGGTCCTCGGCCAGGCTGGTCAACGGCAGCCACCAGAGATCGACCTCGGCGGGGTTCCGGCTTCAACCTCCTCGGCGCCGATCCGGACCTGCGCGATCGAGTCGCGGATGATCTCCGGCAGCAGGCCCGTGTTGATCACCACCCCGTCGGCGATCTGGTGGCCAGGCGGAGCGTCTTCGGGCCGAGGCGGCAATGTAGAGCGGGACGTTGGCCCGCCCCCAGGTCAGTCGGGCGGGGCGACCCTGGTACTCGGCCGTGCCGTCGCGGAGCAGGCCCGGAGGGCGAGCAGGTACTCCCGCATTTCAGCCAGCGTCGAGCCCTTCAGGCCGATGTTGTAGACGGCGCTGTCGCCGCTGCCGATGCCGAGCATCGTCCTGCCTGGCGCAAGCTCCTCGAGCGTGACCGCCGCCGAAGCCGCGACGGCCCGGATGGCGGGTGAGCGGATTGATCACGCGCGGTCCGAAACGGATGCGTTCGGTGTTCAGCGCGCAGAGCGTGGCGGAGACGTAGACCTCGCGGTAGAGCGACTGCGAGTCGGCGACCCCGATGATATCGAAGCCGTCGCCTCGGCCGTCCTGACCCACTCCACGAATTCGGATGGCGCGTTGGGCAGGAAGGTGATCCCGAAGCGGACTGTCACGCGGGTACCTCCGGACGAGGACTCAGCGAGGGGGACTGAGGAGGATACCCCGGACCGCTCGTGGGTCAGTTCTCATGCACAGAGCGGTTCGCAGGCTGAGCGGCGGCGGGGGACCGATCGATGGGTAAGCGCCACGGCTGGTCGCGGCCAGCCAATGTCGAAGACCGCTGCCGACACGGTGCTGGAGTAGGGCTACCGCTACTGGGCCGACAAGAGCTTCTACGGGCGGCAGTGCCAACGAGGTAGCAGGCGACCGACGGTGTCCTGGCGCGGGCCGAGCCGCCACTGATGCCCGCGCGGCCTGGCCCCGAGCCTTCACCTACCTGGCCCACCGGATCCGCCAACGGATCGAGGTGGTCAACGCCCAGCTCCACGGGCAGTTGGCGATCGAGCGGACGCTGGCCAAGACCCTCTGGGGCCTGGTCACCTGGGTCCAGGCCAAGCTGACCGCCCACACGATCGGCGTCTACCTGAACCTTCTCTAGGGGGCCGCCGTTGACTCTCAAGACGCCGTCTGACACCATTCCACATCACTCGTATTCGTACCCTGTCAACCATGATTTGACAGCTGGGGCCCCTCGCCCACGCCGATGTGAACCACTTACAACCGCATCGTTCTGGTGGGCCTATACTGTGCACCATGAGGCCATCCGCGCCTCCTCGCAGCCGCCGGCGGTTCCTGCAAGGCAGCCTGGCTCTGGCCGGCCTCGGCCTGGTCACCGGGTGTGGTGTCGGTGCACCGCCGTCGGACCACCGAAGCAGCGGGCGCGCATCGGGCTGTTCACGGTGCCGGGGTCTCTTAGCGAGACTGCCGAGGATCGGAGCCTTCCGGACAGCGCTGGGCAAGCTGGGATGGATCCATGGCGAGAACCTGGTCGTAGAGTACCGATGGGCGGCGACGCCCGGAAGGGGCGGCTGCCGCTGCTGAGCTGATCGCGGTGTCGGTCGATCTCGTCGTCGCGGCCGGCACCGAGCTCGGCCGAGCGGCCACCGAGGCGAGCCAGACGATCCCGGTGGTCATGGCCGTCAGCAGCGACCCTGTCGGCAGCGGGCTGGTGACTGGGCTGTTCGGGCCAGGCAGGACCTGACCGCGGCCTGGCCACCCCCGGCCCGGGAGCTCAGCACAGAAGCGCCTGGAGGTGCTGAAAGGCCCTGCCGGGGTGTGTCGCGCGTGGCCGTCCTGTGGAATCCGATGATCGACAAACGGGCCGCCGAGGAGCGCAGCCTCCAGATCGGAGGCGGAGCGCTGGGGATCGATCTGCAGTTCCTCCTTTTCCGGGCACCGACCACTACACCCTCGCCATGCAGGCCGCCCGCGGCTGGCCGACGCGGTTCCGTTCCTCGACGATCCGCTCTTCGGGCCTCTCAAGATCCTCTCGAATCGGACGCCGTGAAGGTGCCGATGCCGATGGTCGGGGGTACGCGGAGTTCGCGCGCGCTGGCGGCCTGATGGCCTACGGGCCGAACTTCTCGGCGATGTTCGCCCGCGCCGCGACCTACGTCGACAAGATCCTCAAGGGGACCAGGCCCTCCGACCTCTCCGTCGAGCAGCCGACCACGTTCGACTTCGTCATCAACCTCAAGACCGCCCACGCCCTCGGACTGACCATACCCAGTCGGTGCTCCTCCAGGCAACTGAGGTCATCAGTAGCGGCGACCATCCGGCCGGAGCAGCTTACTTCTGGCCTGTCTCACTCGTCAATTCAGCCTTGACAGAGCATTAGTACGAGTGATGCGAATAGTTCGGTGAGCGGGGATGTGTCAGGCCACCGCGGGACTTCTCTGCCCCGCGGATGTAGGTCCGATCCGAGGTCTGGTCGGCCACGGGCGCTGCACACGCCGCCGCCCATGTTCACAATGAAGGGGCGGAGTCGATGGCTCCCGGTTTCATGCGAGGAGGGACGGCTGTGTCGACCGCGGAGAAGGGCATGCTCATCCCGCCTGGCGCGGGCAGGGCCATCGGGTCCTCGCCGGGCGGGTGACGTTCAAGATCGACAGTCGTGACAGCGAAGATGCCTACAACCTGCACGAGTACGTGGTCCGACCCGGCGGGTCGTCGCGGGCCCACCGCCCTGGCCACCACGAGAACGTCTGCGTGTCGAGGGCGAGTTGGTCTGGCGCCTGGGCGACCCGGACCGTCAGCGCGCCGACTGTTCAGCGAGGACCGTCTGCCGTTCGACGACCAGCAGCGGATGGCGCGGGTCATCGATCGTGATGGTCTCCTCCCCCGCGCACGTGGCGGCACCGGAGATCGAGCAGCTCTTCCTCTTCAACTGGGACGCCGAGGCGGCCCGCGGCGGCGTGCGCGGTGCCCGCCCTGTTCATCAACGCCGCGTTGCCACGGCCGGAGCTGGCGCGCTTCCGCGAGCTGTGCGCCCACCTGCTCATCGCCCAGACCGCCGGGGCCGGACACCTCAACATGCTGGAGGTACCGGACCAGGTGAACGCGATGATCGAGCGGTTTCGGACCATCTCGCTCCCAACGCATGTGAGCTGATGACGATGACGGTCGACGCGCAGGTCGAGGACCGAACCATCGAAGCTGAACAGCCCGCGATTCCACCACTACCGCGACTGGGGCAACAACGCGCCCGCCCCTGCTCCTGCTGCACTTCTTCAGCTGGCATGCGCGCACCTGGGACACCGGGTCGCCGCGTGCGCTGCGGGCGGACCACGGGGTCTGGCGCTCGACCAGCGCGGACATGGCGAGACCGCGTGGGCGGACGCGTACGGGCCGCCCGCGGGATGGAGGATATCGCCGCCTTCGCCCGAGCGCTCGGCCTGGGCCGCCTGCGGATCGTGGGGTTCTCAATGGGCGGCCACGCCGCCTTGCGGTACGCGGCGGAGCATCCGGAGCCGTCGAGCGCCTGGTCATCGGGGAGACGCTCCCCGGCAGCGGCCCCTGCCCGCGTCTACCTGGAGGCCTGGCTGGATCAGCGACCCGTTCGACGATCCGGGAGGAGGCGGTACGGAGCGCCCCGGGCGCTGATCCCGCGCGCGCACGAGGCCAGGCTGCGGCACTGGGTGCTCCACAACCTGCTCGGGCGCGACGACGGGCGCTGGACCTGGCGCTACGACGCCCCGGCTGCGGAGGCCGGACGGTCCCCGTGCGAAGACGGACCCCGCACCGATGCGCGCGGCGCTCCCGAGGATCGCCTGTCCCACGCTGGTGGTGCGCGGCGCCGAGAGCGAGATGTACGAGCACGACCAAGCCGAGGTGGCTCGCACCATCCGGAACGCTCCGGGCGGTGCATCTCGGACGCCCGGGCACTGGGTGCCCCTGGACAACCCAATCGGCTTTCTCGGGGCCGTGCGGGCGTTCCTCTCCGGGGATTCGACGTGAGTACGGAGATGACAGGCTCCATCCTCAGCCCAGGCGACGGGGCGATCACCGCGGCCAGCTCGGCGAGATCGCGTTCAAGGTCCGCGCCGCCGACAGCGGCGGGTGTGCAGCACCTGGGGAGTACCTGGTCCGGCGGCGAGGTCGTCGCCCGCACTACCACTTGAAAATCTTCGAGTCTTGGTACGTGCTGCATGGACGGCTGAGGTTCGGCTCCGCGCCCGGTGGTTCGCGGAAACGCTGGTCAATGGTCCTGATCCCCACCCGGCGTGGTGCACGCCTTCCGCAACCTGGGGACCGCCGAGAGCCAGCCAGGCTGCTGCTCACGGCCGCCCCGGGCGGGATCGAGCGTTACTTCGAGGATCTGGACGAGCTTCGACATGGACGACGCCCGCGGTGCCCCGGACGTGGACCAGGCGCACGAGCGGAACCGGCAAGCACGACTTCGTTCTGGTCCAGGACTGATGAGCGCCGGGTAGTGCGGCGGCGACGCCGCGTCCCGCGCGGCCGTGCGTTTAGGCCGGTTCGCCGTACCGCGGGCAGTCCGGGGAGGCCAGCTGGGGGAATCGACCTGGAACGGAGTGCTCTGGCTGGCAGGGGCTGGCGGGCTGAGCGGAGACCGAACGGCCCTACTAGATGACCTCGGTCGCATGCTGCAGCACTGACTCCGGGGATCGTCAGGTCCAGGGCCTGGGCGATCGTCTGTTATGGTGAAGTCGAATTGGGTAGGCTGCTCGGCCCAGCAGGTCGGCGGGACTCGCCCCCTTCAGGAGCTTGTCGACGTGGGTGGCGGTGCGCCGCCACACGTCGGGGTTGTTCTCCCCGTAGGCCAGGAGCGTGGCGTCCTTGTATTGCGACCCCTTGCCCTATGGAAAGGAGCCGATGCTGGATCGCGAGCTCAGACAGCAGGCCGATTAATGAAGCCGAACGGCGAGCCATCGATGAAGAACCCCGACCTGCTGGCGGCTCAGGCTCGCGAACAGGGCCTCGAACTCTTCGTGCGCCCGCAGATCCACCACATCCAACCGGAGCCCGAGGGCTTCGGCGGCGCACTGAACACGCCCGTCTTCGGATTCGCCTTCGATGGGCGAGATGGCCGCATCGTTGATGAACGCCATACGCTCGAGGGTGGTGACGCAGTCCTTGAGGAGCTGGAGCCGCTTGGCGGCCAAGGCGGCGTACCCTGGGTCACCCCGGTCACGGTGCCGCCCGGCCTGCGCGAGGCTGGTGACGAGCCCGCGCTCGGCCGCACCTCGGAAGCGCCCCGGCCATGACAATCGGGATGGTCTTGCTGGCCCGCTGGGCGGCGAGAACGGCGTTCGGTTCATTGACCACGATGGCGGCGACCTCGAACTGCAGCAAGCTTCGGCCGCGGCTCCGGGTGCCGCTCGGTCTTGCCTTCGGCGAACCGCGGCTCCAGGACGATGCAAGACGGCCGAAACGCGAGCCAACGCGGCGTCGAATGTCGCTTCACCACCGCCGAGGCCGCATCAACCTCGACCTGGGCCCATCACGACTCACGTGACACTCCACGAGCCCGCTGGAACTGGCGGCGGCGGCTTCGGTGGTCGATGACCTGGACAGCACGGCCCACGGTCGGCTTCACGTCGCTCGCTCGTTCGCCTGGGCTCGATGCAACAGAAACGACGAAAAGGCAGATCGGATCACGCAATCCCGTTCAGGATCAGGTCGTGGAGGTCGCGGTTGCGTGCGCCGGCACGATGCTCGGCATCATACACTTCGAGTAGCGGCCTCGCTCACGATGATCGGCACGATCTGCTCGTGCCGCCCGCCGTGCGACCGCAGCCCGCTGGCGACCGCCGACAGGTCGTGCTTGGCGCGGGACTTGCCGATGGCGGTGCGGGCGTCGGAGGCGACAGACAGGTCGCCGACGCGGTCGGCTGGGTGCTCGTAGATGAGGGCGGCCTCGTCCGTGTAGACCTCCTCGACGCCGTCGAGGGCTGCCAGCGCGTCGCGCGCGCGCTCGAGATCGTGCCCGGGAACGTACACCCAGGCGAAGGAGCCGAGGGCGCCGTGGTGAAGGACGTACGGGTCGGTGATCGGCAGGACGACGTGCTGCTCGTGGACGCCGGCGGCCTCCAGGACGTCCTCGAGGTAGCGGACGCGGGTGAGCCGTCGGGCTCGTGCTTTGGATTCATGCCGTGATCCGCGGTGATGCCGACCAGAAAGCCTTCGTCCAGGTACTCCCGAGTACCTCGTCAAAGCGCCGAAAGAACCCGGTCGCCGCCATCTCCCCGCCCGGGCCCTTCCTTGTGCTGGACGAAGTCGGTCAGCGAGACGTACAGCAGCCCCAGGCCAGCCGCCACCGCCCGGTGGACGGCCAGGCCGATCTCCATCGCGTAGTGACTGGAGGTCCCAGTCGTACACGCCAGGCGCGGGTCGGCCGACCAGGTCGGGCACGCCTCAACATCGTAGGACGGGATACCCGAGTTCATCGGACCGCTCGGCGCTGATCGACGGGACGTTGCCGTGCGCGAGCAGGCGCCGCAGCTTGTCCTTGGCCGTGACCGCCAGCACGGCCACGCCGCCTTTCGCTGCATCTCGGCGTGGATCGTCGGCGCGCGCAGGAACGACGGGTCGGTGAGCTGGACCTCCTCGCCGCTCGGAGCGCGGTAGTGATTGCCCGTGGGATCCTGTGGACGACTGGCGAGACGCCGGGTCACGATCGAGAGGTTGTTCGGGTTCGTCAGTGTCGGCATGACTCCCAGCCCTCGCTTGAACGACCCGCCGCTGGCCAGCATCGCTGTAGCCGCGGCATCAGCCCGCGCGCGAGGGCGTCCTCGAGGTACGTTGGCGCGCCGCCGTCGATCGTGAACACGACGGTCGGCCGCTCCGGGGAGGCAATTCCCGCCCATTGACGGTGGACGGAATCACGTGGCACTTGCCATCTCCTTCCCGTCCTCGCACGGACGGGTCCTCCCAGGGCCGTGTGCCCAGCGGTGCTCGGAATCGTAGACGTCGGATCGTCCGTGTCCCCAGGTCGTCACACGTCCAGTGAAGCACCGCGACCTGTTCCGAGCCAGCATTGCCGAGGTTCAGGGAGAGCCTCCACCAAGCGCTCTCGTGCCGCTCAGGGGATATCCGCGGGGATGGGATGGGCGGTTCGTGTCGGACGATTACTCTGGGGCTAACGTGGGTAGGGCGGAGCGGCGACCGTGGGTGCCAGCGTCCGATATCCGTCTGCATCAGCGCAAGCGGACGAAACCGATCGGTGTGCTGTTCGTCTGGAACATCGCCGGCCCGATTCGGACGCGGCCCACAAGCAGCACTGGTGGAGCATCACCGATACGGACGATCGCCTCGAATGGCCTGCGATGCGCTCGCGCATGCCCGCACGAGTGGGGTGCTCCCGTATTAGAAGCTGTCGCAGCCCAATGGGCGCAGGGCATGGCTCCTGGCCCATCATTACGTGCAGAGCCGCGCGATTCCGGCCACAGCTCGTCTGCGGCGGACGGCACGAGATGGCGACGGAATTCCAATGAGCAAGAACGATCCCGCGCGACGATAACCTCGCCCTGTCGGCTCGGCCTTCGACGGCGTGCAGCACGACGAGGCGCCTGGCAGCGGCGTTTCTAGGAGGAGTCTCGATGACACAGAGGAGGCCGCTCGAGCACGGGCGGCGACGGATCCTGCGCGGAGCAATGGTTGCGCTCGTGTTAGTCGTGACCGCGTGCGGCAGCCAGCCGACGCCCCCACCAGCCAGCACGGCAGAACCGCGGCCGCGTCCCCAGTTGCCAGCACGGCAACGCCAAGCGATCGCCAGGCGGCCGCTACGACCGCCACTCCGCTGTCCGAAGCGTCGAGGCCGGGCCGCCACGGTGGGCGTGGCTGCCGCGCGAGGCCACGGCGGCAGGGCTTGCCGCGGCGGCCACGCCGACGAACGAAGCGCCAACGCGGAGCCAGCCAACAAGCCCAGCGCCAACGCGGAGCCAGCCAACAAGCCCAGCGCCAACGCGGAGCCAGCCAACAAGGAGGCGTCTGCGCGTGCCGTCGGGGCGGCGAAAGAGGATGCGCGACCCGCCAGCGCGCCGCCACCGACCACGGCCAGACCGCCGGGCCGGCGCACCCGCCCCCGAGTCCAGTCCGGGTGACACGCACGGCGCCAGCCCGGAGTACGGCGCGGCGGCCTTCATCCTGGGCAATCCACACATCCGCGCCGCGCGACCTGGCGCTGATGCGAGCGGCGGGTCTGAACTGGCTCCGGCTTCGACGTCTCGGCGGAGCATCGAGCCGAGCTGCAAGAACTGCATCGACTGGTCTTCGCTGGATCAAGCGGTCCAGGCCGCGAACGCCGCCGGGGTATTCATGTCATGGCCCGCGTCGATCACCAGCCGCCTGGTCGCGGGCGATTCCGCCGAAAACGGCCCGCCGCCATGTTCGACTATGTCGACTTCCTCCAGGTCATGGCGTCGCGCTACGGCCCAAGCTCGACGCGCGGGCGCGGCACGATCCAGGCGATCCAGGTCTGGAACGAGCCAAACCTGACCCGCGAGTGGGGCGGCGCCGTCATCGACCGCGGCCAGGCATCGCAGTACGTGTACATGCTGAGCGAGGCATACACACACATCAAGGCGGGCGACCCGGCCATGATCGTCGTCAGCGCTGGCCTGTCGCCGACCGGGCACGAGCGACGGTACGGCCCAGCCTGACGACGTCTACCTGGGCTGGCTGTACGAGGACGGCTCAGTTGAGGTGTCCGACGTGATCGGCGCCCACGCTCCCGTGGTGGTACGGTTCGCCACCCGAGGCCGCGCCGTCGTCCGACCCGCGATTCCCGCACCCGCGTTCTACTTCCGACGGGTCGAGCAGCTTCGGCAACGTCATGGTCGCGCATGGCGACGCCAGTAAGCAGATCTGGCTGAACGAATTGGTTGACCACCGATCGGGTCAACCCCGAGTACGCCTGGTACGCGGTCAGCCCTGAAGCTCGCAGGCCGACTACATCGTTCGGGCATACCAGTACGCCAGGCAGAACTGGTCTCCGTGGATCGGCGTCATGTCGTCTGGAACATCGCCGACCCGAATTGGACGCGGGCCAACGAGCAGTACTGGTGGAGCATCACCAACCCGCGATGGCCTCGCCGCGACCGGGCCTACGACGCGCTGGCGAATGCCCGCGCGAGTGGGACGCTGCGCTAACCATTCGCTGGTACCTTCCGGACCGCGGCGGCACGCGGTCCGGGGCGGATGGCGCCATGGATGGGGTGGGTGCACCGACGCGGCTGGTGGCGGACAAGCGGCGGACCGAGATCGAGGCGGCGCCGCGGTGGCGGATCGTGGCCGCGGGCGCAAACGGCTGGAGATGGTCCACGCGGTGGTGCTCGGGTACGACGCTCCCGCAACCGGACAGCAGGCCGGTGGTGCGCGCAGTGTGCGCAGGATCACTGCCGGGGTTTCTCGCACCAATCGTCCGTCGGCAGCCGTGCATGGCCGACGGAGAGGACAGTCGCCCACCATGGCTTGACCAGGAAGCGGCGCTCATCCGACGGTCTTGATACTGTGGAGGCTATCTGGAGCTAGTCCAGTTTGGAGATCCCGCTTCTCCCCGCTTAGGCGAGTGTCACTCGGCACCGGAGAGGCGCGGGTCCAGAAAATCGCGCAGCCAGTCGCCAAGCGCGTTGACACCAAGCACGGTCAGCATGATCGCGAGCCCCGGCATCGTGGCCGGCCACCAGGCAACGCGCAACACCTCACGGCCATCGTTGAGCATCGCGCCCCAGGTCGGCACCGCGACTGGAACCCCGAGACCGAGGAAGCTGAGCGACGACTCGAGGATGATGTTCGTGGAGATGCCAAAACTGGCCACCACGATAACTGGCGCGACCAGGTTTGGCAGGATGTGGCGCAGGATGATCCGCCCATGTCCGAGACCGACCGCGCGCGCGGCGAGAATGAACTCTTTCTCGCGGATGGCCATCACCTCGCCCCGCACCACGCGCCCAAACGGCACCCAGCGGGTAATGCCAAGCACCAGGATAATGTTCAGCAGCCCCGGTCCCATCACGGCCAGCGCGATGATGTAGAGCAAGATTGACGGGAAGGCAAGCTCGATATCCGCTAGCCCCATCAGGACGTCGTCGACGGCCCCACGGAAGTAGCCGGAGACCAGGCCGAGCGTCACGCCGAGCGAGGTTGACATAGCCAGTGCCACGACGCTGACCACGAGCGAGATTCGCGCCCCATAGAGGACCCGACTCAGGATGTCACGCCCGAGCCCGTCGGTCCCGAGCGGATGCACGCTTGCCAGGCTCGGCGGCCGCAGCGTGTTCAGGATGTCAATCTCATTGGGATCGTGCGGCGCGAGGAGCGGGGCGAACGCCGCCCCGACGAGGACGAGCACCAGGATGATGCCGCTAACCAATGCCAATCGATTTCGGCGCAGGCTGGACCGGGCCCGCTGCCACTCGCCCCGGCGCCGTGCGGGAACGGCCGCTGTCGGAGACACCACTGGCGCGCCGACCACGGCCCGATCGGCGGCAGGCGTCATCAGGCGACCCGAATCCGCGGATCGAGGCGGCTATAGGCTAAGTCCACCAGCAGGTTGAGCAGCACAAAAATGAACGCGAGCAGCGTGACCGCGGTTTGGACGAGCGGGATGTCTCGGGCACGGACCGCGGTCACCGTCAGCCGACCGACCCCCGGCCAGGCGAAAATCGTCTCGGTGATGATCGACCCGCCCAGCAGGAAACCGAGATCGAGCGCGACCAGCGTCACGACCGGGATCAGCGAGTTCCGCAGTGCGTGACGAAGCAACACCCCCCCGTTGCCAAGTCCCTTGGCGCGGGCAGTCCGAATGTAATCCTGGCCTAGCACTTCCAACAGGCTGGAGCGGACCAGGCGGGCATTTCGGGCGAGCGAGTGCGCCCCGAGCGCAAGTGCTGGCAGGATCAGGTGCTCCGGCCCGCCGCGCCCGGCCACGGGCAGGATCGGGATCGTGATCCCGAAGATGAGAACCAGCACGATGCCGAGCCAGAAGACCGGCATCGCCTGGGCGAGCAAGGCCAGCCCCATCGCCAGACTGTCCCAGATCCCGTTCCGTTGGGTGGCGGACAGGATGCCGAGTGGCACCCCAAACCCAATCGCGACGAGCAGTGCTGCCCCGGCCAGCTCGAGCGTCGCCGGCATTCGGGCCATAACCAGGCCGAACGTTGGCTGATGCTGGGAGAGCGAGTTCCCGAAGTCGCCGGTCAAGGCCCTGGTCAGGAACTCCAGGTATTGGACGTACCACGGGCGATCGAAGCCCATCGCGCGTCGGAAGTTCTCGATGTCCTGCCTGGTCCAATCGGCGCCGGCCATTGCATAGGATGGGTCTCCGTTAAGGAAGAGGACGCCGAACGAGATGAGCGTCACGCCCCACAGCACGACAATGGAGCGGATCAGCCGGCGGACCAGGAAGCTACGCACGCGTCAATCCACCACCGCCAGACCACCACCGCCTCGCGGGTCGCTACCGCCCTCGAGCTGGCTACTGTCCGGGTCGCGCCTCACACCGGCCAGCCGGCCACTGTAGTTGCCGACGACGACCTGGTTACCGAGCGCCTCGAGTCCGCGAATCGTGGCCTCACCTATGGCGGGCTCGGCGTAGATCGTGGCGACCTCGTCCTCGGCGTGAATCCGCGGAACCTCCATCGCCGTCTGCATCGACATCCCAAAGTGCAGAACGTTTGCCACCGCCTGCATCGCAGAGGTCGTCCCGCGCGACCCTCCGGGCGAGCCGATGACCATCACGATCCCCCCGTCACGGAGCAGCATGCTCGGGCCACCGCCCTGGAGCGGGGCCTTGCCCGGGGCGATCGAGTTACGGAAGCCGGGCTCAGGATTGAAGCTCCACATCCGGTTGTTGTGGAGGAAGCCCAATCCCGGCGTCACGACGCCGGCGCCACTATTGATCGAAGTGTTCAGCCCCACGGCATTGCCAGCGCCGTCGATGACCGAGCAGGTCGTCGTGTTGCCCGGCCCCGGTAGCGCCTCGGCCACAACGCGGCGGTCCTCGCCGGAGTCGATAAGCGCCCGTGCTTCTGCAGCGTAGTGCTTGGAGGTCAGCTTCGCGACCGGAACGGGGTAGAAAGCCGGATCCGACAGGAAGAGGAGCCGATCCTTGAATGCCAGCTGCATCGCCCGCGACATCAGGTCCAGATACCTCGGGGTATTCCAGCCGAGGCTCTCGAGATCGTAACCCTCCATGATCTGGAAGAGCTCGATCGCGGTCACCCCCAGTCCAGGCGGGTGCCCAGAGCGCACGTCGAGGTCACGGTAGCTTCCCTCAAGGGCAGGGAGCAGCACCGGACGGAAGTCGCGCAGATCCTCGTAGGTGAGCAGACCGTCGTTGCGCGCGAAGTCGTCGGCCAGCCTCCAGGCGATCTCACCTTCATGAAAAGCATCCGCCCCACCCTCGGCGATCATTCGGAGGGCCCGCCCGTAATCGCGCTGAACCAGCCGCTCGCCCACCTCCAGGGGACGGCCACTCGGCGTGTAGATCTCGGCCGCCGCCTCGTTCGCTGCCAGATACATCTCGGGATCGGCAACCCCGTGAACGGTGCTGATCCGGCCGCCGGGCCGCCAGAGATCCCACAGGGCCGGGTACACCGCGAAGCCCTCTTCAGCGTAGCGGATCGCCGGGCTGAGCAGGTCGGCCCAGGCAAGCTCGCCGCTTCCGAATCGGCGGTACGCATCCTCCATGCCGCGGGCGAAGCCGGGCACGAGCTGGGCCTGGTAGCCGAGCCGATTGGCGTGGTCGGCCAGTGTCCAGGTTGCTCCCTGGCGCCGAGCGACCCGCCCGGACCACATGTCTGGCCTTGCTTTCCGGGGAGCGTGGCCACCGGCGAACAGGAACCAGGTCTCGGCCGTCTCCGCCTCGTGGATCAGAAAACTGGCGCCGCCGCTCAGGCCAGTCATCATCGGGCTGACTACGCCCTGAGCGAAGGCCGTCGCGATGGCCGTATCGACCGCGTTGCCGCCCGCCCGCAGGATCTCCGCTCCGGCCTGGGCGGCGAGTGGCTCCGGGCACGCCACAACCCCGCCGCTCGAGCTCATGGCCTGATCAGCCGACGAATTTGACGCTCTCGCCGCCGTTCGGCCACAGTTCGAGTTGACCGATGCCGGTCGGCTTCCAGTCGATTCGCTTGTTGACCCCGTACAGGCGCGGCTCGAGCCAGAGATAGATCCAGGGTGCCTCGGTCGCATGCATGTGCTCGATCTCATGCACCAGGGGCCGCTGCTTCTCCTCGTCGAACTCCTGGGTGAGCCTGGAGAACGTTTCGAGGTACTTTTTTCCAAGCTCTGTGTTTTCGGTCCACTTGGTGTTGTCGAAACCCGAGTCCGGCAAGACGATGCTCATGTCCTCTGGGCCATGCCAGCGCGTGCCGAGGCCACGGAACTCGATGTCTTTGTACTCGCCCTTGCGCTGATTGACCGAATACGCCGAGGCTTCGACCACCTCAGCGTTAGCGTTGAGTCCGGCTTTCTTGAACTCGGCCGCGAGGGCCTGGACGATATCCTTGTCACGCATGCGCGCGCCGATCGGTCCATAGAGGGTGATCTCGCGGTCCATCGGCCAACTGGCTTCGTTGAGCAGTTGCTTGGCCCGCTCGGGATCGTACGGGAACGGTTTGAGGTCTGGCGCATGCCAGGTCGGCCCAGCCGCCGGCGAGAGCATCCGCGCACCTGGACCGAGGATCCTTCCAAGCAGCCCACGGTCGAGCGCGTCGTAGTTCACCAGGTGGTTGAAGGCTTGGCGCACCCGGCGGTCGGTGTACTTGTCGGTCGGAATCTGCAAATGGACGCGCCACGATCCGGCCGATGCCCGCATCTCCAGCTTGCTGTCCCCTTGAACGGTCGGCATGTCGTCCGGCAACAGGGTCGAGGCCAGGTCCGCCTCACCACGTTGGAGGAGCGCCATCCGAGTCGAACGGTCCGGAATGTAGCGCACGACGATCGTGTCAATCGGTGGCTTACCGCGGAAGTAGTCTGGGTTGGCTTCGAGGATATACTGACTCCCCTTCTGCCACTCCTTCAGCCGCCAGGGACCGGCGCCCATCGGCTGGGTCGCGGTCTCCTGGACCGACTTGTCAGAGTAATGCTTGGGGGCCAGAATCGTCTCGGCCTGAACCCAGATTGGCGTCAGGATGTTCGGCTGCTTGGTGATCACGTCGACCGTGGCGCTATCGACCGCGCGCGTTTCGGCCAGCCCGATTCGGGCCGGGAATGGACTGTTCAGGCCCTGCTTGCGGAGCTCGGCGTCCATCGTCCGATCGAACGTGAACTTGACCGCCGCGGCGTCGAGAGGCTCGCCGTTCCAGAACTTCAGATTTGGACGAAGCTTGAAGCGCCAGGTGAGCTTGTCCGGCTGGAGCTGGTACGACTCGGCGATCTCCGGGCGCAGGACCATGTTACCGTCGTAGCTGAGGAGCTTGACCATCGAATTGTTCAGGAAGCTGCGCAGCGCGCCACCCTCGTAGAACTGCGGGTCGAGCGTCGGCGGATCCAGGTCCTCGGCGATGACAAGCGGTGCCTGGGTCACCTTCGCGGCCGGCGCCGAGGTCGGCTGGCTCGCGACGGCTACCGGCGCCGCCGTCGGGGCTTGAATGTTCGCCGGAGGCGTAGGGATCTCGACCTTCGCGGCTGGGGCAGGCGTCGCTGCCGGCGCGGCGGGAGCCGCCGGCGCGGATGGTCCGCAGGCGACACTCACCCCAGCGGCCCCGGAGAGACTGAACACCGAGAGGGCGAGAAAGCGGCGCCGCGTGAGCGGTCGGAGACGACTGGCTCGGTCCACGTCAACTGCTCCTATTCTGCCGTGTTCGGCCGTGTGCCTGACCAACACATGCTGCGACGGTACCACCGTGCAAGTATTGTGGGCAATGGTCGCCGCGCCACCTCGGCTGCGATCCACCACGTGATCGCAGAGCCCTGAGTCAGCGTCTCTCCGGTCACTCGCGCTCGACCACGCAGTAGTCTTCGTTGAGCCGGCTGATCGGGCCCCCCTGGTCGTAGAATCCCCCCGGCGCCCCGGGCACATCAGCGCGTCGACCTCGCCGGTCAGCAGCACGTCGGCGAGCGTCCGGTCGCGTGGGACCGCGGCGACGCGCCAAAGGTGCAGATCAGGATCAGGTCGACTTTATCCGTAGTGACATCGCCCATCGCCAACGGCGGTAGGTAGTCGTAGTCTCGAGCTACCAGGGTAACCTGGAGTGGGCTCATCTCGTCTCTCCTACCTTTTCCAGAATCGTGGGGTCACAGTCGCCCGAGATCACTGGGGTCACTCCTGCTGGGTCAAGGATGCACCCAACTCCACCGCCCCACCCGTGCGCGCTGACTCATATAAGGCGAGTACGACGGCCAGGTTTGCTCGCCCTTCCTCGGCGGTGATGAAGGGATCGCGACGGTTGCGGATTGCAACCACGAACTCGTGGAGTTGCGCGCTGAAGTGTTCCCGCGGGGTCAGCTCGACCGGGCGACTACCCGTTCGATCGACCAGCTCCAGGCTAGCGTGGGCCAATCGGAGAACCCCCTCGGTCCCATAGATCTGCGTCTGCCAGCGGTTCGGGATCGCGAAGGGGGTGAAGTTCTGGTTTACCGCCGCCAGGCAGCCGCCCTCAAGCCGCAGCGTTGCGGCCAGGTTGTCCTCCCCACCCTGTTCGTGGGCGAAGCGACCGGTCTGCGCGAAGGCGAGCTGCACCTGTTGGCCGGTCAGCCAGCGGATTCGGTCGATTCCGTGAATGCCACTGTAGATCAGCGCCCCTCCGCCGGCCTGCTCCACATCCCAAACCCACGGGCCGACGGTCTCGTCGCCGGACAGGCTGTGGTCCTCGACGACCAGCGCCGGTCGACCGATCGCCCCAGCAGTGATGAGCTGACTCGCAGTCTGCGCCTCCGGTCGGTAGCGGTGGACGTAGCCGACTTGCAGGACAAGGCCAGCTTCCCGAGCCGCGGCGACCAGGTCGTCCGCCTCGGCCAGGGTCACCGCCATTGGCTTTTCGACCAGGACGTGCTTGCCCGCCGCGAGGGCGAGGCGGGCGGTCGGTGCGAGGGATGCATGAGGCAGCGCGATGACCACCGCGTCGAGGTCCATGGCCAGCAGGTCGATCGCGTCACGGACGTAGCGCGCCGCCAGGTCCAGAGCGAGCGATGCGCCCCGGGCCGAGTCGAGGTCGGCGACGGCCACGACCCGCGCCTCGTCGAGGCTGGTCGCGGCGGTGGCGTGCAGCCTGGCCGCTTTACCGGCGCCGATCAGGCCAAGTCGCACCATGCTCTGTTTCCGTGCCGGCTGTCGGCCGGCGCTCGTCGCCGGCCGGAGGGTGAGACGGGTCGCTCACGCGTCCGCTCTCGCTGGCGTGGACGACGGCAGCCAGCCAAGGCTGAGCGAGATCTGGTCCGTCGCTTCCCGCACCGAGGCGCCGACCAGGTCCAGGTTCCCCATCTCGCTCAGCCGCCGGGCTGGTGCGCTCAAGAGGAGCGCTCCGATCACCGTGCCGCGAGCGTCGAAGATGGGCGCTGAGATGCCGACCATCTCGCGGTCGAGCCGCTCGCCAAAGCTGACAGCAAAGCCGCGCTCGCGGGTGCGCGCCAGCTCGTCGCGGATAGAGACGGGGTCGGTCGGCGTCGCGCCGGTGTAGCTCTCGAGCTGGCCGGCTAGCACGCGCTCAATCTCCTCCGTCCGCATGAACGCCAGGATCGCCCGACCGCTCGATCCGGCGTGCAGCGGGCCGGTGTCCCCAAGCGGCATCACGTACTGAAGTGGCCGCGGCGACGCAACGCGGTCGAAGTTCAACCGTCGATCGTCGCTGGTCCGGAGCACCAGCGTCACCGTCTCGCCCCAGTTGGCAGTGAGCTGATGCATCGGTTCGAGTGCCATGCGTCGCACGTCGGTCGTCCCAAGGATGTGGGCGACCATCCGGCGCAGCTCGGGACCGGGGCGGAAGCGGCCACTGTCCGCCTCGCGCTCGGTGAAGCCTGCCTCGGTGAGCGCGCGTAGCAGGCGGTACGCCGAGCTGGCACTGGTACTGGTCACCCGCCCCGCCTCGCGGATGCTGAGGCCTTGCTCGAAGACGATGGCCCTAAGCAGTCGGAGGGCACGTTCGACGGTCAGCAGGGTCGGCCGGGGTTCGTCCGCGTCGTCGGTCCGACGTTGGTCTGGATCGCCGTGCCTTTGGGTTGACCTTGAAGCCATCTCGGCCATATGTTACTGTCGTCCCGCCCACCTGCTCGCCACCATGTGGCACGGGCATTCGGATGACGAAGCCGCCGCTCCCAGACGCGGGGAGTCTAACATCGCCGCGAGTGGGCGGCAAGTAGACGCGGCCGCCAAACGGACGTCGCATGGAGGGGCCGTCATGGGCGCCGAGCACGCGGACACTGGCGAGGGCGTGACGATGCGCCTGGCGGCCCATCTCGCCGCGCTCGACCCCTCCCACTTCCCCGACGACGTCGTGGCGACCGCGCGCGTGTGCCTGCTTGACTCGCTCGGATGCATGCTCGGTGGCACGCGCGTGGCGGAGGTCACGCTGGCGGTGCGCCTGGTGCTCGGCTGGGGTGAGACGCCGGAGGCGGTGGTGCCCGGCCTAACCGGACGCTACCCGGCCCCACTCGCCGCCTACGCGGCTGCCCAATTGGCCAACGCCCTCGACTATGACGACACCGTCCTTGGCGTCGGCCATCCTGGCGCGGCGGTCATCGGGACCGCCCTCGCCATCGGCCAGGCCCGCCGCGCCAACGGCTCGGACCTTCTGCGAGCCGTCGTCGCCGGGTACGAGGCGGCGGTCCGGATCGGGCAGGCAACCGCGTCGAGCCGCGAGCGTGCACGGGCGGTGCGCGGGCACACCTGGGCCGTATTCGGTGCGACCGCCGCTGCCGCGAGCCTCCTGGGTCTCGACGCCGACCAGATGGCCGAAGCGTTCGGCCTGGCGGCCCAGCACGCGCTCGTGCCGACGGTCGGCAAGTGGTATGAACGGCCGATCTCACCACTGAAGAACAACTACGGCTGGGCGGCGGCCGGCGGGATCCTGGCCGCCACGCTGGTCGCCGAGGGTGCCCGAACGCACCGCGGCGTCCTCGACGGGGAGACCGGCTTCTGGGTGATGGCCTCGTCCGATCGCTGGCAGCCCGATGTCGCCCTGGCTGGTCTTGGGACCGACTTCGCGATCCGCCACGTTGAATTCAAGCCATTCGCCGCCTGCCGCTACATGCAGACGTCACTCGACGCGCTCGAGCAGATCCTCGCCCGCGATCGCCCCGAGGTGACGGCGCTGCGTGACGTGGTCGTCAGGGCCGCCGCGCAAGTCCACGTCTTCGCCGACTATGCGCCGCGGACGCTGCTCGATGCCCAGTTCAGCCTTCCATTCTCGGTCGCGGCGCTCCTCCTCGGACGTCCTCTGACCCGTTTCGATCCAGGCGACGCCGAGCTGGCCGCCCTAGCCAGTCGCGTGCGAATCGAGACCGACCCTGGGGCCGAGCGGCAGGCGAGCTTCGCCGGCCTGCCAGCCACGGTCGAGCTGCGCCTCGTCGACGACACGGTGCTGACGGCTCGGGTTGACGTGCCGCCCGGCGACCCATCGCGCCCGCTCGATGCCGATGACTTGCGCCAGAAGTTCCTCGACCTTGCGACGCCGGTCCTCGGTCCGGACGGCGCTCGGGACCTGCACGATCTGACGTGCGTTGCCCCGGGCTTTCCGTCGGCGGCCGACCTGGCGCGCCGATTCACACCGAGCGCCACCCTGGTCGAGACCGCGGCCGTATCCGCCTCGACCGGTTACTCGCAAACCCGGCCGTTTCGGCCAGGCTGAGAGGGACACCGTGAAACTCTCGACCGGCGTCCGCCGCCTCGCCGAGCGACCTCGGAACACGCTTCTCGAGGCGGCTCGGCAGTACCCGGACCTGATCAGCCTCGGGCGGGGTGACCCGGATCTGCCCACGCCCGACCACATCATCGCGGCCGCCAAGGGCGCTCTCGACGGGGGCCACACCCACTACACCCACCTTCACGGGGACCCTGTGCTGCGTCGTGCGCTCGCCGAGAAGCTGGAGCGAGACAACGGCATCCACGCCGATCCGGAGACTGAGATCCTGGTCACGACCGGCGCCCAGGAGGCGCTCTATCTCGTCGTTCAAGCGCTGCTCGACGTTGACGACGAGCTGCTGATTCCCGACCCGCACTACACCAGCTACGACCTGGCGGCGCTCGCGGCCCGGGGACGGGTGATCCCGGTGCCGACCTATCATGAGGATGACTTCGTGGTCCGGCCCGACGAGATCGAGCGGCGGATCACGGCACAGACCCGGGCGCTGGCAATCGTCTCGCCGAACAATCCGACCGGCGCGGTCTACCCGTCCGAGGCGCTTGCCCGAATCGCCGAGGTCGCGATTCGTCACGAGCTTGTCGTCATCTCGGATGAGATCTACGAGCTGCAGCTCTTCGCCGGACAGCGACACACCAGCCTGGGCTCGTTTCCGGGCATGCGGGAGCGGACGATCACGATTAATGGCTTCTCGAAAGGCTACGCGATGACCGGCTGGCGGGTCGGCTACATCGTCGCGCCGGCCGACGTCGTCGCCGCGCTCGGCGCGCTGCACCACACGCTGACCATCTGCGCCCCAGCGTTCGCCCAGCAGGCCGCGATCGCGGCGCTCACCGGTCCGCAAGAGGCCGTCGCCGAGCTGGTCAGGACGTACGACGAGCGCCAGCGACTGTTCGTCCGTGGCCTCCGCGAGATCGGACTCGACGCCTTCGAGCCGCGTGGAACGTTCTACGTCTTCGTCGACATCCGTCGGATCGGCGTCTCGTCACAGGAGTTTACCAAGCGGCTGCTTGACGAGGCGCGAGTGCTGATGTACCCTGGCTCCTATTTCGGGACGGCTGGCGAGGGCTTCGCCCGAGCGAGCATGACACTCCCGCCGGCGAAGCTCCGCGAAGCGCTGGACCGGATGGGCTCGGCGGAGGTGGTCCGCCGCGCCCGCGCGCGTTAGGAGCGCCGACGCTTAGTGGCCGACGATCGTGCCGTTCTCCACCGCCGTCTTACCGCCGACGACGACGTGGCGCACCCGGGAGATCTGGGGCTGCTCGGTCACGACGACGTCGGCGACACGCCCCCTGGCCAGCTCGCCGCGGTTCGGCGCCAGCTTCGGATAGGCCTTCACCACGTTGCTCGTCGCCAGCGCCGCCAGACGCGGCAACGTCGCCGCGCCCGACGCCAGGCAGCGCTCGATCGCCAGCGGCATCGCGTCGTGATCGCCGGCGTTGTAGTCGGTCGAGATCGTGTCGACCAGTCCCTCGCGGATCATCGTGCAGAACCGCTGCCCCTCCTCTTCGGGGCCGCGGAAGACGCCCAGGGTCGAGATGTCGACGGTCGCGCCCAGCTCGCGTAGCTTGCGGGCCTGCTCGCACGCCTCCTCTAGCAGGAAGGTGGTGTGGTTCGAGTGGCCTGCCACGAGCAAGGTACCGGCCTCGGCCAACTCGAGGACAGCTCGCGCCGAGGGCGCCGAGTTGTGGACCATCACGGGCAGGCCCAGGCGGCGGCCGTACTCGCCTGCCTCGCGCAGACCGTCGAGCGCCGTGTCAAAGGCCGGCAGGACGACGTCCTCGATGATCTTCTTCGCCGCCTCGGGCGTCAGGACATCGGCAAATCCGACCTGTTCGAGCGCCTGTTGGACCCGCCCGCGGTCGTAGTGGCTCGGGTCGGCGTATCGCCCAAGGACGGCGTACTTGATTACCGTCGCATCGTCGCGGTGAAGGTCGCGGCCGGTCGCCTCATTGACCCGCATCGGGATGTACATGTAGTCGGCGCCGCCGCCGGCCAGGGTGTGGCCGGCTCCGACCTCGCCGATACCGACCGCGCCCCACTCCGCCATCTCGTCTACCGTCGTCTGTAAGTGGCGCTTGGCAAGGCCAGAGCCGTCGGCGATCTGGGCAGCGCGGATGTTGATCGGCGTATGGATCGTCGCGCCGCGGACGTTGACCGGGTGTTGCCGATCCGCTTCTTCGACCTCATCGGCGGTGCACATGCCGCAGGCGTTCATCAAACTCGTCGTGCCCTCAAGCAGGTGACGGTCGAGGTTCTGTAAGCCTTGCTCTAGCCCGACCGTCGGCGCACCGCTCGCGAACCGCGGACCGCCAGTCAGCGCATGGGCGTGGTTGTTGATGAAGCCTGGCATCGCGACACCCCCGAGGGCGTCGAGCGTCGTGTCGGCGTTGTTGAGCAGATCCGCGGGCGCCGCTCCGCTGAGGATGTCGGCGATCGTGTCGCCTTCGACAATCACCACCCCGTTCGGGATCATCGTCTCGCCGTCACCGGTAATAACGGCTCCGCCGTGGATCACCAGCCGCCCCATCGCAACCCTCCCGAGCATCTGTTGCCGATATCTGGAACAGTGCATCACTTGCAGGACCGAATGCTAGTTGCTATTCTGGCGAGCGTCAAGAGACCCGTGGAGGTGGCGCGTGGCGACGGAGATCGTGGTGATCGGGGCGGGGGCGATTGGCGGGTCGACGGCGCTGCGGCTCGCCCAGGGTGGAGCGCGCGTGACGCTACTCGACGCCGGCCAGCCCGGCTACGGGACCTCGGGGTCGAGCTTCGCCTGGACCAACTCGTGTGGCAAGACGCCGCGCCACTATCACGACCTGAACGTCGAGGGCATGCGCGAGCACGGCGTCCTGACGCAGGAGCTTGGGGGTGACTGGTACCACCCGGGCGGCAACGTCGAGTGGAAGGCGACCGACGAGGCACGGTGGGCCCTCCGTGTGAAGGTCGAGCGGCTAATCGAGTGGGGCTACAATGCTCGCTGGATCGGCCAGGACGAGCTGCGCGAGCTGGAACCGGGCCTGAGGTTCGATCCGGACGAGGCGCGCGAAATCGCGTTCTATCCGGAGGAGGGCTGGGTCAACGGCCGCGCGCTCGGTCGCGGCCTGGCGGCCGCTGTCGAGCGGGCCAGTGGGACCGTCCTGCTCGGCCAGCGGGTGACGGCGATCGAGACCGCGGGTGGCACCGTCTCGGGCGTGGTCACCGAGGGTGGCCAGCGCGTCGCGGCCGATGTCGTGGTCACCTGCGCCGGGCCGCGCACCGACACGGTCGCTCGCATGGCTGGCGCCGACATCCCGATGGCCAACACACTCGGTCTGCTGGCGCTGACGGGCGGCGGAGAGCCAGTCACCCATCGCGTTATCCACGCCCCGGCCTGCCACGTCCACCCATACGACAACGGCGCCGCGATGCTCCACATCGAGCAGTACGACCACAGCGTCACCCGCGACACCGTGCCGGACGTGTCGCTGGAAGGCTGTGACGCGATGCTCGCCGCGGCGGCCGGCCTGTTTCCAGCCCTGGTCGGGCGGAGCGTGGCCGAAGCGCGCATCGGCGAGCGTCCGATCCCGAAGGACGGGCTTCCCGCGGTTGGCAAGATCGGCGCGGACGGCCACTACGTCGTGGTCACCCACAGTGGGATCACCCTCGGGCCGATCCTCGGGCGGATCGTCGCCTCGGAGATCCTGACCGGTACGTCCGATCCGCGCCTCGAGCCGTTCCGCCCGGATCGCTTCCAGAAGGTCGCCGCGGCCGTTTCGATCTCGGCCTGAGCGAGCGATGTCGACGCTCTTCAAGAACGGCCTGGTCGTCGATGGGCGCGGTGGCCACCACGAGCGCACCGACGTGCTAGTCGTCGGAGATCAGATCGCGGCGATCGGCCGAGACCTCACGGCGCCGGCCGGCGCAGAGACGCGAGTTGTCGACCTCGGCGGGCGGACGCTGATGCCGGGGCTGATCGACAGCCATGTCCACATCGCCGGCGGCGACTACTTCCCGGACTACGAAAAGGAGCCGATCGGGGTAGCGGCGCTCCGCACCGCCGAGGCGGCCGGCCGGACGCTGATGGCCGGCGTCACCACGATCCGGACCGGCGGCTCGCGCGACTTCCTCGATCTCGACATCCGCGACGCGATCGGCCTCGGGCTGCTCGAGGGGCCGCGGATCATCGGCAGCGGGCGCGGGATCACTACAACCGGCGGCCACATGGCCGAGATCTGCATGGTCGCCGACGGCGTCGAGGAGGTCCGCAAGACGGTCCGCCTCCACGTACGTCGCGGCGTCAATAGTATCAAGCTGATGATGTCGGCGGGGGTGGCAACCGGCGGCCTGCCGGTTCAAGCCGAGCAGTTCAGCATCGAGGAAGTCCGGGCGGCGGTCTACGAGTCGCACAAGGTGGGGCTGAAGGTGCTGACCCATGCCATCGGACTCGGCGGCATCCGCAACGCCGTCGAGGCGGGCGTCGACTCGGTCGACCACGGCCACTACCTGGACGAAGAGCAGGCGACGAGGATGATCCAGAAGGGGATCTATCTCGTGCCAACCTTCGGCCCGGGGTACTACTACACGCAGGTCCGCTTGGCCGAGGACTGGCGGGTCGCGCGCGCCGAAGCCGTCGCGGAGCAGCATGCCCGGGCGTTCAAACTCGCGCTCGACCTGGGCGTCAAGATCGCGATGGGCTGCGACTGCGGGGCACCCTCGCGGATGCCGAGCGGCGCCAACGCCCTCGAGCTCCAGTTGATGGTCGAGCACGGAATGTCTGCCGAGCAGGCACTGGTCTGCGCGACGAGCGAGGCGGCAAATCTGGTCGGCCAAGCCGACCAGATTGGGAGCGTGGCGGTAGGCCAGCAGGCCGACTTGATCGTCCTCGATGGCAACCCGCTGGACGACATCGCCGTCGTTCAGCATGGCGTCTCGCTCGTGATGAAAGGGGGCCGACTCGCGCGGGACGAGATCTCGGCCCCCCCACGTTCACCTCAAGAAGGGTGAGGATGAGCATCTCCTTTTCCGGTCGGGCGAGTGGGGCGGCACGGTCCAGGCTGGCCTCTGTCTACGTCCCACACCCCCGCGGACTAGAATGGAAGGATCTAGCTCCAGGGAGCGCGTGCTGAAGGTGCTCGGTCACGCCGAGCGACGACGGAGGAGTGACGGATATGGGACGACAAGGCGCGGCCATCGTGGTGATCCTGGTTCTCTGGCTGCTCAGCGCGGCGTGCGGTGGCTTCTCGCCGAGCGGTCAGCCAGCCGCCAAGTCCACTGAGGCCCCGGCCGCGAAGGCGACTGAAGCGGCCAAGCCGGCGGCGAGCCCCGCCGCCGTTGCATCGCCAGCTGCCAGTCCGGCCGCGGCAGTATCACCGGTCGCCAGTCCCGTCGCGGCCGCGTCCCCCGCGGCGGCCGCCAGTCCAGCTGGCCCTGCTCAGGCGAGCGCCCCGTTGCCGCCGCTACGGGGCACCGGCGAGGTCATCGTGAACGCCTATGCCTCGGAGTACGAGGATCTCTTCAACAGGATCATCAAGGAGCCGTTCGAGCGCGAGACTGGGATCAAGGTCGTCTACGACTCGACCGGCTCGGCGGCCGAGGACTATGCCAAAATCCGCGCCGCGCAGGGGGATCCGGGCTGGGACGTCGTCTCGGTGACCGCCCAGGAGCCGATTCAGGGCGCAAAGGAGGGCCTCCTCCAGGAAATCACCGAGGAGAATGTGCCGAGCCTGCGGTTCCTCTACCCGAACGTCCGCCAGATCGTCGGCAACTACGGCGTGGCCCATGAGATCCAGTACATGTCGCTGATGTACCACAAGGAGCGGGTCCAGCCGGCGCCCGATTCCTGGGAGATCATGTGGGACCCGAAGGTCAAGGGGCACGCGCTGACCTTCCAGTTCGCCAACATCCTCGGGGTCTTCCACATGGTCATGGCCGCCAAGATCAACGGCGGCAGCCTCGAGAACGTCGAGCCTGGCTTCCAGGCGCTCGAGCGCCTCAAGGACAACCTGCTCGACTGGCCGCAGCAGTCGACCCAGGCGGTCGTCCACATGGAGCGCGGCGAAGTCTGGGCGATGCCCTACTGGGACGGCCGCGCCCACTACTACATCAACCAGGGCCTGCCTTACGACTTCGTGATCCCGAAGGAGGGTTCGATCCCGTTGATCAACGCGATGATCATCCCGAAGGGCGCCAAGAACAAGGAGAATGCGTACAAATTCCTCGAGTTCTGGCTGCGCAGGGAGGTCCAGCGGGAGTGGGCGCTCGGCTATACGGTCGGACCTGGTCGCGGCGACATCGACTTCCCCGAGGACTTTAAGACGCGCCACATCACGTCACAGGCCCAGCTCGACCAGATGCAGCCTCCCGACTTCGACTATATCGCCAGGAACCGGCCCGCCTGGACTGAACGGATCAACCGGATCATGGCCCGCTGAGTCTATGGGGACTCAGGAGTCTGGAGCCTGGAGCGAAAAGAAGGGTCGGCAAGCCATGTCCCCCAATGGCATATGGTTCAGCCTGAGCGCCGGCGAACGATCCAAGTCCCGGCGTGCGGGAGTCGAGGGCGTTTGCCGCGGTCAGGCTGACAGCAGAACCGTCCTCCTGGCTTCTGGCTCGCGATGAGGCCGGTCTTCCTCGTCACGCCTGCGCTGGTCTATCTCGTCGTGCTCTGCTTCATCCCGGATGTGATCATGCTGGCGTTGAGCGTCTTCGAGTATCGCGACGGGGTGATCTACCCAGGCTTTACGTTCGAGCACTACGTTGGGTTCCTGACCGACTCGTTCTACCTCAATATCCTCCTCCGCACGCTCTACCTGGCGTTCGGGGTGGGTGTGCTGACCGTCCTGATCGGCTATCCCGTCGCCTACTTTCTGGTCCGCGGCCGCTCACGTTTCAAGGGGTTGGTTCTGATGCTGGTCCTGATGCCGCTGCTGGCGAGCGTGGTGGTCCGGACCTTCGGCTGGCTCGTCTTGCTCGAGCCGCAGGGACTGGTCAACCAGCTTCTGGACGTGGTCGGTCTCGGGCCGGTGACTTTGATCCGTAACTACACGGGTGTCTTCATCGGCCTCGTCCACGTCTACCTGCCGTACAGCATCCTGAGCATCATGGCCAGTCTCAGCACGGTCCACCCCAGCCTCGAACTGGCCGCCCAGAACCTCGGCGCGGGTCGGGTGGCGGCGTTCCGTCGGGTGACCCTGCCGCTGACCCTGCCCGGGATGGTGACCGGCTTTGCGCTCACGTTCGCCCTGGTTCTTAGTGCCTACGCGACGCCGCGGATCCTCGGCGGACGGACCGTCCACACCACCGCGACCCAGATCTACGACCAGATGCTCTTCCTGTTGAATTGGCCACTGGCCGGCGCCATCGCGGTGATCGTCCTGGTCATCTCGCTTGTGGTGCTTTGGGTGACGAGCCGCGTCCAGGGCAAGCTGGTGATCGCATGACCGTCGCAGCCGAGCATCGGCGCATCCGCGTCGCTGGCTACGTCAGCCCCACTCGGGCGTGGCTCGAGCGTTCCCTCCTGACGATCCTCTACCGCGTCGCCCTCGGGCTGATCCTCACCTTCATCGCGGCGCCCATCGTCGTCGTGTTCATCGCGTCCGTCAACGAGACGCAGTACCTCCGATTCCCGCCGGCTGGCTTCTCGACCCGCTGGTGGGAGGCGGCGTTGACCGAGCGCTGGATGGGCCCGACCTGGCTCAGCCTCCGGCTCGCAGCGGTCACGGCCGTCATGTCGTCGATCCTTGGGACACTCGCCGCGCTCGGGATCTACCGCGGGAGCTTTCGGGGTCGCGACGCCTTGCTGGCTGCGCTGCTCTCGCCACTGATCCTGCCGCAGATCGTCACTGGCGCCGCGATGCTCCAGTTCTTCGCGTTGATTGGCCTGCGCGACGTGCTCGGGTTCCCGGCCCTGCTGCTTGGCCACATTGTCATCACCCTACCTTACGCGATTCGGACGGTGATGGTCAGCCTTCACGGGCTCGACCGCCGCCTCGAGTGGGCGGCCCAGGATCTCGGTGCCAATCCGGTCCAGACGTTCGTTCGGGTCACCCTGCCGCTGATCAAGAACGGAGTCTTCGCCGGGGCCGTCTTCGCCTTCATCGTCTCCTTCAACGACGTACCGATCTCACTCTTCCTCGGGCGCCCCGGCAACATCCCGATCCCGATCGCGATCCTCGGCCACGTCGAGTCGCGCTTCGATCCCGCTGTGGCGGCTGTGGCGGTCGTGACGATCGCGATCGTCCTGGCGCTGATCGCCATTGCCGAGCGGTTTGCGCGGGTCAGCGAGTTCATCTACCAGCAGGAGCGGTAACGTGGAGCAGCCGTCCGCCACTGACGTCGCGGTCGTCGGGGTGACGAAGCGTTTCGGCGACGTGACCGCTGTGCACAAGGTCTCCCTTGACGTCGCGCACGGTGAGTTTCTGACCTTGCTTGGCCCGTCCGGCTGTGGCAAGACGACCACGCTGAACATCATCGCCGGCTTTCTGCGCCCTGACGACGGGCAGATCCTGCTCGGAGGTCAGCGGGTAGATCACCTGCCGCCCTACCGCCGTGACACGGCCATGGTCTTCCAGCAGTACGCCCTTTTCCCGCACATGACCGTTGCTGAGAACATCGCCTTTGGCCTGCAGATGCGCAAGGCGCCAAAGGCGGAGATCGTCACACGAGTCCAGCGCGCACTCGAGATCGTCCGCCTGCCCGGGTTGGGCGACCGCCGTCCCAGTCAGCTTTCAGGCGGCCAGCAGCAGCGCGTGGCATTGGCCCGGGCGATTGTCGTCGAGCCGACGGTTCTCTTACTCGATGAGCCACTCTCGAATCTCGACCTGAAGCTCCGCGAGAACCTGAGACTCGAGATCAAGCGTGTTCAGCGCGAGCTTGGCATTACCGCGATCTACGTGACCCATGACCAGGGTGAGGCGCTAGTAATGTCGGATCGGATCGCGGTCATGAACCAGGGCGTCGTTGAGCAGCTCGGGCCGCCGACTGAGATCTATGAGGAGCCGAGGACCGCGTTCGTCGCCGAGTTCATCGGGACTTCCAACTTCCTACGTGGCCGGCTCGACGGCGTCGAGGAGGAGACGGCGAACATCGTCCTGGCCGACGGAGTGCAGCTTCGGGCCCGCCGTCGGCCGGACGGGCCAACCGATGGCGAGGTACTGGTGATGGTCCGACCGGAGCATTTGGCGCTCGGTGGTGGGAACGGAACGGACGGTCGGGCAAACGAGCTGCGAGCGCTCGTCAAGGAGGTGGTCTACCTCGGCTCGTACATCCGCTTCGTCGCGGAGCTCGCGACCGGCGACACCGTCACGGTCGAGGAGATGAACCTGCCGGGCGCGGTACGCGCCGGCATCGGTGAGTCGGTGACGCTCCGCGTCGCCCCCGAGCACTGTCTCCTCCTGGCTCGGCCCGAGCGGTGAGACCCCTTTCGAGGATGATCCGGCAGCGGGAGCTAGACCAATGCCACGCTGGGATCTCCACGGTCGTAGCTCTGGAGTCCACGGGTGTCACCTTTGCTTTGGTGTAGGTGATCTGGCAGAGTCGGCGATCATCTCGGCGCTCCGTACAGTGATCAGGAGCGGATCCAACCGCGGCGCACCAAGCCGCGAGAAGATATGACGATGCACATCGTTCTTGGAGAGCCGGCCCGGCCGGATGAGCTGGCCTGGTGGGGACGGTATCTGGGCGACGTCAGCCTCGATGCTCCCCAGACCGCAGACTTGGACGAGCTTGTCGCCCTGCTCGCAGACGCCGACGCGCTCTTGGTTCGACGCCTCTCCGTCACAAGTGACTTGGTGGCGGCCGCTGCACGGCTCCGACTTCTCTTGAAGATCGGTCATCGGACTTCCTCTCTCGATGTGATCGCGCTCAGCCGGCGCGGAGTTGAGATCGTCGCCGAGCCGAATCCGGCCTGGACAGCGGTGGCTGAACACACAATGCTGCTGGCACTGTCGCTGTACCGCTCGCTCCCGCTGGCGCACGCTGCCGCCGTGTCCGGCCAGGCGCGGCTGGGGCTCGAGCCGCGGCCAACAACTGAGCGCGAGTATGCCTATAACTGGGCCGACGTCCCGAACCTGCGGGTCCTGTTAGGTCAGACCATTGGGCTGGTCGGCTTCGGAGAGATTGGCCGAGATGTGGCGGTCCGTGCCCGAGCCTTCGGCATGCGTGTGCTCTACACCGCCCGCCGACCGGCCGAGGACGTCGACGCAGAGCTAGCGGAGTACCGCCCCCTTCACGACCTGCTCGCCGAATCAGACATCGTAAGCCTGCACGTCCCGCACACGTTGGACACCGAGGGCCTGATCGGTGGGCCCGAACTGGCGCTCCTGCGGCCGCACGCCGTTCTGGTCAATACCGCGCGCGGCGGCGTGGTCGAGGAAGATGCACTCGTTGAGGCGCTCCGTCAGGGGCGGCTGGCTGGGGCAGCACTCGACGTCTTCCGCGAGGAGCCGCTGCCAGTCGACCATCCGTTGACCCGCTTGCCGAACGTCGTCCTGACGCCCCACATCGGCGGAGTGCGGATCGAGACAATGCTGGATCCGTTCCCCGGCTTCGTTCGGGCGCTGCATCGGCATGGATGACTATCGCTGGATGGCCCAGCAGATTGGGAGCTACCCCCGTGAGTCGACTCGGCCGCGTCGGTGCGGACCGTGCAGCCAGTGCCGCTGTGCGCGCCCACGTCGACCCATTGGTAGGCTCAGTCAACGATCGCCAATCCGCCGCCTCCGCGTGGGTCCGATGCGCCCGAGAGCGCGCCGGACACGGAATCTCGCTGGGCAGCGGCGACACGGCCGCCGTAGACGGTGCGCTCGACGCGTCTCCCCATGGCTACCAGGGCCGCCTCAGTCTCCAAAGTGATGCCCGTGTCGAGGAAGACCTTGCCTGGCTCGTCCTCGCTGTGGATTCGGCCGACCGACACCGCGTCCCCGAGCGGCATGCCGAACTCGAGGATGTTGAACGCCACCTGAAGACAGCCACTCGCGCCGCGTGCCCCGGCCGGTGAGGCCAGCAGCAGCCGCGGTTGGTTGTTCTCGAGGAACATGGTTGCCGACGAGCCCGAGATCGGCATTCGGCCGGGGGCGATCGAGTTCCGGTGACCGGGTAGCGGGTTGAACATCCACATGTGGCTGTTGTGCAGGAAGCCCAGGCCGGGCGTCATCACGCCGGCCCCAGTGTTGATCGAGTGGACCATCGCCACGGCGTTGCCTTCGCCATCGAGTGCCGTCAGCGCCGTCGTTCCTTCCGAACCTGCCCGCGCCTCGTCCACCGCCTCGGCATCCTCGCCGCGGTCGATCAACCCGCGGAGCTCCGCGGCGTACACTTTGGAGGTGAGGTGGTCGACCGGGACCGGAAACGCCGACGGATCGGTCATGTAGCGCAGACGATCGGCGAACGCGAGGTTCATCGCCCGACTCAGCTTATCGATGTACTCGGGGCTGTTCCAGCCGAGCGCGCGGAGGTCATATCCTTCGAGAATGTTCAGGATCTCGAGGCAGATCGGCCCGAGCGCCGGCGCCTGGGTGCCGCGGAAGTCGTACACGCGGTACGTGCCGCTTAGCGGCGGCATCGCGACCGGTTTGAAATCGCGCAAGTCCTCGTAGGTGAGCAGACCGTCGTTGCGGGCGAAGTCCTCGGCGATCGCGTGGCCGATCTCGCCGGTGTAGAAGACGTCAGCGCCTTCGGCGGCGATCCGGCGGAGCGTGTTTGCATAGTCCTTCTGGACGAGCTGTTCGCCGGGCCGACGGGCACGCCCCTCGAGGAGCAGGACCTCGGCCGCCGCCTGATTGGTCGACAGGAATGGGACCGGATCGGGGACCCCATTCGCGGTCGCGATCCGTCCGCCCGGTCGCCACAAGTGCCAGAGCCACTCCGGGACGGCGAAGCCCTTGTCGGCGAGGAGGATGGCCGGTCCGAACAGGTCGGCCCAGGTCAGCCGGCCGCTCCCGAAGCGCCGATACGTCTCCTCGAGTCCGCGCAACAGACCCGGCACGAGCTGGGCCTGGTAGCCGATCAGATTCCGTTTGTCCTTGACCTGCCAGGTGCAGCCGTTCCGACTGACGTAGATCTCGGCCCACATGTCCTGGGTAGCCTTGCTCGGCGCGTGGCCAAGAAATGCGATGTGGGTTGACTGACCGGTCCGTCCGTCGTGGTGGATCAAGCTGCCGCCGCCGCCGATGCCACACATCATCGGACTTGTCACGCCCTGCGCAAGCGCGGTTGCGATCGCCGCGTCGGCCGCGTTTCCCCCCTGGCGCAACATCTCCGCGCCAGCCTCGGCGGCCAGGGGCTCCGGACATGCAATGACCCCCCTGGTGACGTGTCGACGAATCGTCATGACTCGGGGTAGAGCAGCGAACGGAAGCCGATCAGATCCGCGATCCGCTGGCCGGCGGCCATCTGCTCCCGCCAGCCGGCCTCCTTGATCTTTATCGCATCGATCAACTCGGCGACCTCGTCGATACGTTCATAGGGAACGATCACCACCCCGTCCTGATCGCCGATCACGTAGTCCCCTGACCGGACGATGATCCCGCCACAGGAGATCGGCCCGCCGGTGACACCGACCCGTCGATTGGTGCCGACGCGTGGTGTGGTTCGGCGGGCAAAGGCCGGAAAGCCCATCTCAGCCAGATCTGCGACGTCACGGATCGCCCCATCCGTTACCAGCCCCGCGAGACCTCGGTGGCACGCGTCGGTCGCCATGATCGCCCCGAAGAGTGCCCCGCTTGCGTCATGCCCGGCATCGACCACCAAGACGTCGCCAGGTGCAGCCTCGAGCAGGGCCTTGTGCACGGTGATGATGCTGTTCGGGTAGCACCGCGCCGTGAATGCCGGGCCAAACACGCGCGCCCCGACCCAGACCGCGCGCACCTCTGGATCTAGGACGCCGGTCGATCCGAGCGCATCGGCCACCGACGCCGATGCCGCCCGACCGAGTCGCTCGACGGCAGCCGTCGTCATCGCGAAGCCTCCGTTCCGTTGTCGTCCTTGCCCGCGCGAGCCAGCACCAAACAGCCCAGCTCGCGGAGCTTCTCGTCGGAATCCACCAGCATGCTGTCGTCGCCTGACTCGATCCGCTCGATCCAGCCACGCTCGCGCTCGACCGGCTTCATCGACCACCGCATCGTGTACCGGCACCCCCGGACCTCGGAAATGACCGCGGCCGGAAAAGCGGCGAACTGATTGACGAGGGAACTCGGCGGACCACGCGAAATCCAGGTCCAAGCGGAACGGCCATGCTTTCCTCCACGGTCGACTATCTCACGCTCAGATGTTGGGCGGTGAGATCGCGGCGATGATCTCAGTCGTGTCGTCCGTCGGGTTCCGAAACAGGTGCGGGACTTCGGGGTCGAAGGTCATGCTGTCGCCGCGGTCGAGGCGGACCGCCTGCTCACCAATCAGCACCTCCAGCGCACCGTGGAGCACCACCACGCACTCTTCTCCGACGTGGCGGGCCGGCCGAGGCCGTCCATGCTCCTCCGGAGGGAAGGTCACCCAGACCAACACCATCCGCCCACGCAGGCCCGGGCTCAGGATCTCTCGGGTCGCGAGACAGCCCGGATAGCGCACGATGCGACGCTGCTCACGCCGAACGATCATCTGGACGTCCGTCTCTTCCACAAACAGCGAGAAGACTGGGACCTGGAGCGCCGAGGCCAGTTTGCGGACGGTGTCGATCGACGGTGTCGCGATGCCCCGCTCGATCTGGCTGATCAGGCTCTTGCTGACGCCAGCAAGCTCAGCTAATTCGGCCAGCGTCAACTCGCGATGCGCCCGCGCGCGGCGAATGCGCTCGCCGAGGTCAAGCTGAGCAGGGGGCGGTCGAGATGCTTGCGTTGTCGCCATCACGGCTTTCTGTACAACGGCGCTGTATCGCTTGACATTCTTGTGCAATGCAGGTTAACTTGCCGCCAACCGGCGGGTCAAGTGTCTAGAGAGTGCGGCGTTTACAGGCGTGCGACCCGAACCATCGAGTGCCGGCGATTGGACGAACGGGAGTAGGCTCGGCAGACCGGGTGAGGCAACCGACGCCATCACTCGGTGGGGGGAGGACGCGTGGCTCAGGCAGCTCCTAGCTCGATGTCGGTGCCGCGACATGTCATCGAGGGCCTCCGCTCGGTCCCCCCGGCGACGATCGGCCACCTCAGACTCAGTGGTTTCGTGGATGCCGAGATTCGCCCGATTTACGAGATCGGCAGCGTGCTCGTCGGCCGCGCGGTCACGCTCAAGATGGTGCCGAACGACGTGACCCACACGCGCGCCGCGATCGATGCGCTCGCCGTCGACGACATCCTGCTCATCGATCAGGCCGGTGAACGCCAGATGGCATGCTGGGGAGAGATGACGTCGCTAGCGGCACAGGTCCGTGGCGCCATTGGCGTCATCATCGATGGCGCATGCACTGACATCCTGGAGATCAAGGCCATGGCGATGCCGACGTTCGCTCGTGGTATCTCTGCCTTGGTCGGGCGTCGGTTGGAGCAAGAGGGAGGCGTCAACCTTCCGATTCAATGCGGCGGAGTACTGGTCAATCCCGGCGACCTCGTCATAGCCGACGACAATGGGATCGTGGTCCTCCCGCCGGCCGAGGCCGAGGCCGTCTACACGGCTGGTCGCGCCGCCGAAGACAGGGCTCCGCATCAGCGGCGCTGGCTGCTTGGCGGCGGCTCTCTTGCTGAGATCAGTGGGCTCGGCGCCGAAGAGATCGCGGCCAAAGTCCGGGAGCGCGGCCGCTGACCTTCGACCCCGCCGCTTCGTTTGACCAGCTCCAGTCGAACCCAAAATCCAGGTCAAGGCGATGCCCTACGAGCACCCAGCCGATCGGATCGGCGACTTCTCGGTCGCGTCGGATGCTCGGACAGCGTTTGGCGAGGCTCGCGCCAAGCACGACCTGTCGCTCGTCGAGACCGGCCCGTGTTCTCACGGCGGCCGTCATGAGCAGATCGTCGTCCGCCATCCCCAATCCTACCGCTACGCCGCCCTGCTCCATGCCGGTATCCGTAACCAAGACCTGCACGACCTCGTCCTCAACGGCGCCGCCCGAAGCGTTGGACACGCGTCGCCAGATCAGTTCCCTCGGCGTGTTGATGGAGCATGCCAACCTGGCCGCGGTGACGGAGGGTAAGTCGTGGTCGCGAAATCACCGGGCCGCGGAGCCTGATCCGCGGGGCGCTGTCCAGGACGCTGCTCGGAGCCGGCGGTTGCCATCGTCACCGGCTGGCTGATGAACAATGTAGGCTACACGCTGCGGGGTTAGGTCCACTTCGCGGCCACACGGTCCAGGACCGCTCGAAACCGGTCGGGGATGAGCACCGGGTAGTCTGGATCTTTTCGGCCCGCGCCCTGGCGGACGGACCGCGGCGGAGATGGTCTCGGCGACGAGGGTGCCGAAGAAAACGGCGCATCTCCAGATAGGCGCATCTCCTTATAATTGGACTGACCTCCGGCTTCGGAGGACGACGCACCGCATGCACCGGAGTTTGCTGATTCCCCTCGCCGATCTGCTCGCCACCGACAGCCCGGGCTCCTCGCGCGACCTCGCGGCGCTCGGGTGGGACGCTCATTTCGCCGAGCATTTCAGGCCGTTCGCCGCCGATGGTCTGGTTGCCGGCCGGGTCGCCATCGAGCACAAGCGCGGCTACCGGGTATACACCGAGCGGGGGGAAGTGCCGGCCGAAGCATCCGGCAAGTTCCGGCATCGGGCGGCTAGTCGCGCAGACTTTCCGGCCGTCGGCGACTGGGTGGCGCTGCGCCCACCACTCCACGAGGGCTGGGTGCGGCTTGACGGTCTGCTCCCGCGCAAGAGCCGATTCGCGCGCCAGGTCGCTGGCGCGACGACCGACGAGCAGATCGTCGCCGCCAATGTCGACACCGTCTTCCTGCTCGCCGGCCTTGACGGCGATTTCAACCCTCGGCGGATCGAGCGCTACCTGGCGCTCGCCCGCGACAGCGGCGCTGCGCCGGTCGTCGTGCTGAACAAGACGGATGTCAGCGACGACCTGGCCGGCGCGTTCGCCGAAGCTCGCGGCGCGGCGCCCGGCGTGCCGATCCACGCCATCAGTTGCGCTCGGAACGAGGGGCTGGACGCGCTTGCGCCCTATCTCATCCTTGGCCGGACCGTCGCGCTCCTGGGATCGTCCGGCGTCGGCAAGTCGAGCCTGGTGAACCGTCTGGTTGGCGAGGAGCTACTGCGGACCCGGGAGGTGCGACGAAGCGATCAGCGCGGGCGACATACCACGACTCGGCGCGAGCTGATCGTGCTCCCGCGGGGCGGCGTCTTGATGGACACGCCCGGCATGCGCGAGCTCCAGCTGCCGGACGTGACTGAGAGCCTCGAGGACAGTTTCGGGGACGTCGAGGCTCTCGCCACGGACTGCCACTTTCCGGCGTGTCGGCACGGCAACGAGCCGCGCTGCGCGGTCCGTGCGGCTATTCAGGCGGGGACGCTGTCGCCGGGCCGGCTGGACAACTACGACAAGCTTCGGCAGGAGCTCGCCTCGCTGGAAGCCCGCCGACCCGGCCGCGCCCGCGCGGCTCGCCAGCGCGAAATCAAGGAGGCGACCAGGGCCTTCAACCAGCACCGCCCCCGCGACTGACCCGGTACGCTGTATCCGCCCCGGTAGAGTCCCGCGGGGCGACTATCGAGGTTCTCCGGCGAGATGGCGTCGGAGGGGGACGGCGGCCGGGATGACGGCCAGGGTGAGCGCGGTCATTGCGACAAAGGTCCAGTCCAGGCCGGCTCGGTCGGCGAGCAGGCCGTAGGCCAGCGGGGCGAGGGCGTACGCCGCCTCGACGCCAGTGTAGTAGACCCCATAGCCGCGGGCGTGTCGGCGAGCCGGAACCAGTCCGGCAACAGCCGCGTAGAGGACGGTTGAGGTGCCGTTCAGGCCCCAGCCAAAGGCGGCGGCCAGGCCGAGCACCAGCACCTCCGGGCCGCCCACCAGACCGAGGAGGGCAAGCGCCGACACCGCCTTGGTCAGCAGCACGACCGCGAGCCCGCCGTACCGGTCGGAGAGCGGGCCGCATACGAGCTTGCCCGCCGCGCCGCCGGCGAACAGCAGCCCGAACACCAGGCCAATCTCGCCGGTGCCGAGGCCGCGACCCTCGAGCGCGAACGGCAGAAAGGTCAGCGCCCCCGCTCGAGTGCCCGAATCCAGGATGCCGACTAGGATCAGCAGCGGAAACGCCGCCGACGCGCCGGGCGTGTCGTCAACCGAGCGATCCGCGACGCCGCCCCGAGTCGTGGATCGGGCGAACAGGTCCGGCGGGCGGACCCAGGGCCGAGCCAATCCGATCCCCAGCGAGAAGACCAGCCCGAACAGCCCGAGTGTGACCAGGGTCGTCCGCCAACCGAACGGAAGCGCGACCAGCGCGACGAGCGCCGGCGCGGCCATCTTACCGAGGTCACCGGCGAAGTTAAGCGTTCCAATCGCCGTCGCGCGCCTCGCGCCGCGTGCGGCCCCGCGCTCCTCGTACGCGCGCGCCACCATCGACGAAGCCAGCGGGTGTTGGACACTGCCACCAAGCCCGCCGAGCACGGCCATGCCGAGCAGGACCGGGAAGGTGCTGGCCGCGGCCATGCCGAGCAGGCCGGACGCGACCCACGCGTTGCCCCAGGCGAGCAGGGCGTACTCGCCCCAGCGCTCGGCCAGTAGGCCAGCCGGGAGCTGGAGCACGGCGGCCCCGCCGGCAAACGCGGCCTTGATCAGCCCGACCTCGGCGTACGAGAGACCGAGCTCGTCGGCGATGAACGGCAGCAGCGGGAACAACAGGGCGAAGAAGGCGTCGTTGCAAGCGTGAAGCGCAGCTGCCGCCAGCAGCACCCGTGATGCCGGCGCGGCGGCAGCCATCAACGGTGCGTCGTCAGCTTTGTCCCGTTCGCGCATTCGGTACGATAGCGCGTCACACCGGTTGCCGACGCCGGCCTCGCGGCATCTGGTGGCGCGCTAGCAGCCCCGACGTTCGAGGATCAGGAATGGCGGGAAGTTGGCCACCTGCCCGTAGCAGCGCCAGATGTACTCACTCATCCGCCGGTTGGCCGGTTCGGTGTGCCAGTACACGACGCCACCGTGGTCCCAGAGGACGTAGCGCGGCCTTGACGTTTCCAGCCGCTCGATCGCGTTGTTCAGGTCGTCAGGCGTCAGCGCGCCCGGGAAGAAGTGGTTGAAGCGGGTCGGGTTCGGGCGGTCGGCCAGGAAGTTGAACATCGGCACGGCTGGGTAGGCGAAGAATGGGTCGCCCGGCGGCGTGCCGGCGCGGACGAACTCGACCGCGCCGCGGATGTTGTCTGCGATGTGCCGGGGTGCCAGGACCGGCGCACGCTCCAACCCCAGCGGTATGTAAGGTGGCGGCGTCGGCGACCGCGGATCGGCGTGGATGATCGTGACGTACCGCCAGTAGGCATGCGGGGCGACCGCCGCGACCGGCACGACGAGCAGCGCCGCGAACACCGCCATGCCGGGCGCCCAACCTAACCCCCCGCTCAGCCGGCGCCAGAACCGGTGCAGCGCCCAGGCGCCGACGACAAACAACGGGGGCCCAGCGAACATTGCGTGCAGCGTGTCCGAGCGCGGGTACAGCGCCAGCAGCGCGAGCGTACCAACCAGCAGGTACCAGCACACCAGGTCGGTTGGCTCGCGCTGCCCGATCCTTTCAGGCTTGCCCGAGGCCGGACGCCACAACATCGGGACAAGCGTCGCCAACCCGGCCCACGCCGCCAGACCCGGTAAGTATACGTAGAGGGTGCCGAACCGGGCGTCGAGCCAGTCCAGCCAGGGGAAGAAGCTGGGGTCCTCGGCCAGCGTCTCGCGCGGTCCGCTCACCGTCGGCAGCCACGGGACGACCAGCGACAGCGAGAGCGCCCCAATGAGCGGCCGGCGCAGGGGCGAAAAGCGCGTCGTCCAGGCCGCTGACGAGGCGCTGCTCGGGTGCCGGGCCACGGCTCGACCGAGCGCGGCCAGGGCCAACGGCAGCCAGATCGAGATCAGCGCCAGCTCGCGCGCGGCGCGCGGCGGTGGCTCCAGCGGCAGGATCAGGGCTCCCTGGTTGACCGCCCCGACGAACAGTCCGAACGGCGTTGCGCGCGGGCCGAGGGCCAGCGTGAGCGGGACGAGCCAGAGCAGTGTGACCGCGACGAACGCCGCGCCGACCAACGCGCCCTCGACCAGCACCGGTCGTACCCCTGTCCAGCAGTTGGTCACGCCCACGCGGTCCTGGCCGCGGCTGAAGAGCACGGCCAGCATCACAATGCCCGGCAGCCAGACCGTCGCGGCTATCAGCGGGCTGAACGCCGGCCGCAGCAGCAGCGCCATTGCCGTGCCAACCCCGAGGACAAACGCCGCCCTGATCGCCATCATCAGGCGCCCACCCTCCCGATCTCGCAGCAGGAGGTAGCCACCGACGGCCAGCGCGGCGAAGGCACCGACGTTCTGCTTGAAAAGGTACGCCAGACCAGCCGCGGCGCCGGCGCCGGCCAGCCAGCCCCACCACCCGCTCGCCCGATGCCGAGCGATCGTCTCCATTGTCGCCAGCGTCAGCAGCAGCCCGAACCAGGCCGGGTGCGGCTCCGGGAACACCGGGATCGGATCGACAACGGCGATCAGCAGGAACGGCAGCACCGCGAAGGGCGGCGGTGCCAGCCGCCGGGTCAGGCCATACAGCAGCAGCGCGCAGGCAGTCCGCACGCCAGCCATCAAGTCACGGACGGTCAGGATGCTCGGCCCGAACAGGTCCAGAGCCGCCGCGTACAGGTAGAAGATGCCAGGCGTGTAGTACGTGTCGAAATCGCGATACGGCAGCTCGCCGCCCCTGACACGATCGGCCAGGGCCAGGAAGTAACCCTCATCAGTCAGGTCAACCCAGTACCGGTTGGACCAGATGTAGAGGGCGAGTGTGGCGGCCGCGGCCATCGCGACGACGATCACCTCGGCATGCCGCCCACCAGCGTTCAGCAACCTGAGAGCCTGGCTGCTCATCCGACAGTCGCCAGCCCGGGAGCGGATGGCATCCGGAGGCATCCGGTTCACGTCAAGGTGGGCAGTGATCCTCGGCTCTCCTCCGTGGAATCGAACGGCAACGTGGTCGATCGGCCCGTGACGAGCCTAACTGATGCCGGTCTTGGCGTGCGGACTGGCGATAGGCTTCGACTCGGGCGACCCTTTCTCGCGCAGGAACATGGACAACACCGCCAGGACGCCGATAGAGGGGAACTCACTCTGCCAGTTTTGCAACGACTCAAACCAGAAGCGTGAGGTGGCCACGTATCCCAACATGGAGACTGCCTGCGCGCCGTGTGCGGCTTGGTCCTGGTTGTACTCTCGGACGCCACCAGCCGGGTGGAGCATGAACGAGAGGAAGAAGAGCAGGAACAACGCAATGGAGAGTGAGTGCTGGTACACGGCCAGGAGCCAACTGCCCTGTCGAACCGGCCACGGGGCAGACGGGTCTTGCTGATGCTCGCGCGGGTCCTCGTCGACAGCCTCGTCGCCATCCAGGCCCTTCGACTCAGACAAGCCCTTCTGGCGCAGGAAGACCGTCAGTAGCACGTACATTCCCATCTGGAGGAATTCGCTCTCCCAGTTCTCGAAAACCGCTTCGACGAAGTGACCGGTCCCGAGGTACTCGACGTACCCGATCTCCGCGTCCCCGTGCTGCTGCTAGGTATCGTTGTACTCGCTCAGTCCGGTGATGCTCTGGCCGAGCAGCGAGAAGGCGAACAGGACCAACAGCGCGATCGTCAGACCATTGTCGCGCAGTATCTTGCGCATACCACCCTCCAACGGACAGGAACGCCTTCCCGGGTCCGCTTCGCGTGCCACCCGATCCGGCGTGGCCGTCGAGTGTTCCATGACGGCCACGCCGGTCGGCTCTCGTATCGAAGCATCTCGTGCATCCTGACTGCGCGCCATCCTGCTCATCGAACACCCCCCATCCGCGAGCCTCTCGGGTTACGCACGACGCCTCCTATCCCGCCGTGAGCGCCCGGACCAGCTCACGCACGAAAGCGCACGCAGCATGCCAGGACTGCCCGAAGCCGATGCTTACGAGCGGTCAAGCGCGAAACCGCCTGATTGCGCGGCACGTGGCGCGGTGGAGCCGACGGAGGTCAGCGGTAGTAGCGGGGTGCCCAGGCGCCGCGCCAGGTGGTTAGCCGACGGAGGTCAGCGGTAGTAGCGGGGTGCCCAGGCGCCGCGCCAGGTGGTTGTCTGCTCCGGGTGGACGCGGATCGTGCAGCGCGGGAAATCGAGCGTCCGCTCCATGTAGGCCCCGCCGGTCTCAGCGCCCAGGTAGCGGGCGGCCATCCGCCGAGCGACCGGCAGCCAGGGGCCGCGCACACTCGGCCCCTCGACGATCTCGGCGCGCCCGCGGACCAGCACCCGGGTGTGGGCGCCGTCCGGGTCGTCGATGCACAGCCCGACTCGACCGTCGCGGCGGATGTGGGACACCCACGCCGCGCGCTCGCGCCCGATCAGCACGTATCCATCGCCATCGTACTCGTACCAGACCGGGTTGACGGCCGGGTATCCCTCAGGTGTGAGCGTGCCGAGCTTGCAGATCCACGGTCCGGCCAGGAACTCCCGCAGCTCCTCAGCGCCCAGCGTCGACCCGTCTGGCACCGTCTTCTCATCCATAACAGGGGTATCCTACAGATCTGGAGGTCATACTGGAGCGCACAAAGTGGCAAGGAAAGGGCGGATCGTGATCTCGAAGAAGATCTGGGACGGACTGGGAGTCGAGTCGGAGTGGGCGGCGCTCCTGTGGGTGGTTGACGGTCAGATCGGCCCACCACCTCGGCCTCGAGGGCCGTCAGTGACGCGTTGACGTGGCCGATGCAGAGGGCTAGAGTGACGGGCGCGCAATCCACCGTCGAGGAGGACGCCGTGAAGAAGGTCGGCGTAATCGGGCTGGGCAACATGGGGCGGCCGATCGCCCGCAACATCGCCAGGGGCGGCTTCGAGGTCAGCGCGTTCGACCTGAATCGCACCGCGGCCGAGTCGCTCGTCGAGCACGGCGCGACCGTCGCCGACCGCCCGGTCGACGTGGCGATGGGCGCCGACCTGGTCATCACGGTCTTGCCGGACGGACCGGACGTCCTCCAGGCAGCGCTTGGGGAGGATGGGCTCTACAGCGCCGCTCGCGAGGGCATGGTCCACGCCGACTTCAGCACCGTCCACCCAGACGTCAGCCGCACGCTCGCCGAGGAGGGTCGAAAGCGTGGCGTCCGGGTGCTTGACGCGGCGATGGCCCGCACGCCCGTCGAGGCTGAAACCGGAGAGCTGGTGCTGATGGTGGGCGGTGACAAGGCGGACCTTGACGCCTGCATGCCGGTCTTCGGCAAGATCGCCACCGACATTCATCACTGTGGTCCGAACGGGACCGGCGCGACGATGAAGCTGGTGAACAACCTGCTCGGCGGGGTCATCGTGGCTGCCAACTGCGAGGCCATGTTGCTTGGAGTCAAGGCCGGGCTGTCACCCGAGACGATGATGCAAGTGCTCACCACGACCGGGGCGAACAACAACATGCTGCGTGGCCCGATCCCGGGCAAGGTGCTGGCCCGTAACTTCGAGCCACCCTCGTTCGCCCTGAACCTCCAGTACAAAGACGCCCGTCTGGCCCTGGACCTGGCCGCCGACGCGGGCGCCGCGCTGCCGATCGGCGCGCTCGTCCAGCAGATCCGCTCGGTGGCGCGGAGCAAGGGCCGTGGCGGCTGGGACACCGCCGCCATCGCGACCGTCTTCGAGGAGCTGGACGGCGTGGAGCTCAAGGCCACGCAGTAGCC
>JAUJPG010000008.1:71499-74683 GCA_030447245.1 Chloroflexota bacterium
TCGCGACCGTCTTCGAGGAGCTGGACGGCGTGGAGCTCAAGGCCACGCAGTAGCCTGGCGGGGCGCCTGTCCCCGAGAAGCCTCCGGTTGGGAGAGCCCGCTGCGCCGCCTGCTGCGGTGCTTCTCCCGTTGCTCATCCCTGAACCCTCAGCGGCGCCAATCGTCGGATGGCCGGCGAAGGGCATCTCGATCGCCGGCGTGAAGATGCGCACCCGTGCGTCGGCCTCGGGATCCCGGTTGACGTCGTCGGTTACCGCTTCAGGCGTGACTTGACCGACGCGGGCAACGGGGCGTCCACCTGCGGAGAGCGGAGCTGGGCCAGCACGCCACCGTCGACGGCGAGCACCTGGCCAGTGATGTAACCGGCCTCATCCGAGAGCAGGAACGCGACGGCCGGTGCGCAATCCTCCGGATAGCCGACGCGGCCCAGCGGGACCACCGCGCCACGGCGCTCCCTGGCCTCGAGGCTCTGGTCGTACTCCTCGGTGTGGATGGCGCCTGGCTGGACGACGTTCAACCGAATCCCGAAAGGTGCCAGGTCGATGGCCATCGTTCGGGTCATCGACTCCATGCCACCCTTGGTGGCATCGTAGGCGGCCATGTAGCGGTGAGAGCGGGCCGCCGCGAACGAGCTGATGTTGACGACCGCGCCGCCCTTGCCCTGGTCGACCATGATGTTGGCCGCGCGGTGGCAGTGGAGATAGACGCTCGTCAAGTTGGTCCGGATGACGGTGTCCCAATGCTCCTCGTCCATCTCCAGGATGTGCATGATCGGATTGGCCCAGCCGGCGTTGTTCACCAGCAGGTCGACCGTTCCCCACTGCTCGAGCACGCGGTCGAACATCGCCTCGACGTCAGCCTTGATGCCGGCGTCGCCGGGGATCGCCAGGGCAGCGCCACCGGCCTGCTCGATCTCGCGTGCGACCCGTTCCAGCCCCTCGGCGCCGCGGCTGGTGACCACGACCTTACAGCCCTCCTGAGCAAGTCGCCTGGCGATCCCGGCGCCGATCCCGCGGCTACCGCCGGTGACGATCGCTACCTTGCCTTGAAGCCCTGCCATTGCCATGGTCCGCGTCCTCCTCGCCGTCGCCAGTATCTAAGCCGCCCCTACAGTAGCCGACGGAGGACGGAGCAGGCGCTCGTTCTTCCCGGTCATTCATCGGGGCTCAAAGCGAGATGCCCTGCTCGCGAGAAGGGCGCTTCCAGGGTAACCGAAGCCATGGAGGGCGCGAGCGCGCCCCGGCGTGCCGGCCGATCAGGCGGCGGGCAGCGCGGAGCACCGGGCGGATCCAGACGCGCGGGCTCGCCCAAGTGATGATCGCGGCCCGCGCCCGGCCGTTCATACGCGAGCGCGCCGCGCCAGCGCCGATCAGCAGCACGACGAGCAGGCCCACGATCAGCAGCTCCCACGACAACGGGAGCGTGTCGGCATCGGCAACGAGGACCGTCGCGTCCGCGTCGTCCGACGAGGTGGGGGCTGCGACCGGTTGGTCCTCTCGCTCTTTGAGGATGTGCTGGACGCCCGCCGCGTCCCGATCATGCTTGTCGGCTGGCACCCCGAGCCCGAGCCGAGCGCCGAGGGCTGGATCGCGCGGAGAGCGGTCGTTCCAGGCGACTGTCTCGTCGCCATCGCCTGCTTCGCCGTCCTCCTCCGACTCGGTCGCCATGGCATCTAGATCCATCTCCTCCTGCTCTGTCTCGCCGTCTTCCCAATCATCGCCGCTCGTGGCCGCGACCGGGTCCTCGTCGCCGACCGCGCGCATGGAAGACGCCGCGATCGGGCGAGGCGTGGCGGTTGGGCGGAGCGGGGCACAGGCATTGTCGGCTCGGACCCAGGTCAGATTGCAGCGGCTGCCGCCGAGCTGCTCGATGTAGCGAGTGACGTTCGTCGGCCAGTGGCGGTTGAGACCGAGCGTGTCGCGCGGGTCGTCCAGCGGGCCGTAGCGGTTGGCGATCATGTCCACGTCGGTCAAGCCCGCATCCAGGTAATAGAGCCGGAGACCACGCGCGACCTCGTCCAGTGCCTGCTCCCAGCTCTCGAATGGCGAGTTGCACCACTCCCACCAGAACCAGTTCCAGGCGTTGTAATCGGTGCACAAGGCGCGGCCGAAGCTGGTGTCGGCTCCGGCGATGGCCACGAGCAGCCGTGGATCGACGTTGTAGCGCCAGCCGGCCTCGAGCAACGCCGTCCCCAGCCCGGCGAGCGGGGACCCGCGCTGGGCGAGGAAGGCGTCCAGCGCGCCGGCCTCGATCGGCACCGGGTTCCACGGCCAGGTCGGCGGGCCCGGGCGGCTTCGGGTGGCGGCCAGGCCGGCGAACCGAGGCGCCGGCGCGGGCGTGGCAGTCGGAGATGGCGTGGCGGTCGGCGTTACCGAAGGCGTCGCGGAGGGCGTAGCCGTCGGTGACCCGCCGGGGGTGGCACCAGGGAAGATGCCGCCTGGCTGGAACAGGCCGGGCCGGCTGGGGAGCGTCGGAGCGGCTTCTACCTCGATTTCGGGCTCGATTTCGGGCTCCGCGGTCGGTGTCGCCGTGGCGCGTGCAGTCGGCGACGCCTGAGTTGGCGGTGCGAAGGCCGGCTGGACCGTGGCGCCGCGCGGCGGGGTACTGTCTGGGGACGGGGTTGGCGTGCTCTCGGGCTTCGGCGTGGCCCGCGGGTTGGCGGCGGGCACCGTTGGAGTTGGCGTCGGACGGGCGTTGTCCGGCGCCGCCGTGGAGAGCGGCGCCGAGCGGGGCCCAAGTAGTGGCGCGGATGGCGACTGGACGGTTGGCGTGGCGAGGGCCGGCTGCGCTCGACGCGCGCCGACACCTGCCGCGTCGCGGTGCCGCTCCTGCGCCCACGCCGGCCGCGGATTGGCAGGCACAAGCGCCACTAGCGCGCCCAGCGCGAGCAGCAGGGTGAACAGGCGGAGAGCCGAGGAGAATGTCAGGGCCGAACCCGGGTGGTCGACGCTCGAGACAGGCTGCCCGGAGCGCTGAAATACGGTGTGCCGACTCCTCGCCGGCCGATGTTCCGCTCGCGGCCAAGTAGACACGATTAGGAACGATCCACGCAACACCGCGGTGACGGCCGTCGCGCGAGGTTCATCCCGCTAGGCACGGTTCCCCCCTTCCCCAGTCTTGCTTGACAGGTAACCGCGGCGGGAGTACGCTCCGACGTAGGGTTGCCGTCGGGCGAATCCCAGGG
>JAUJPG010000008.1:74783-144787 GCA_030447245.1 Chloroflexota bacterium
TAACCGCGGCGGGAGTACGCTCCGACGTAGGGTTGCCGTCGGGCGAATCCCAGGGAGACCGAATTCCTGGCGTCGACGAGCCTGATGACCTGTTTGGGGATCGAGGAGGATCTCATGCGACGGAGCGTTGCGCACGCGCTGGTGGCGTCGTCGGTGTTGCTCATCGCCTGCGGCATGTCGACCTCCGGCCCGGCTGCCAAGGACGGGGCCGGCCAGCCCGCCGCCAGCGGACCGATCGTGTTCTTTTCAAGCCAGTTCAAGCCGGTCGAAGAGGCGGAGAAGATGCGTCAGGTCATCCTGGCCGACGCTCCGGTCCAGACGGAGTACATCCCCGAGGATCCGGGGCCGTTCAACGACCGGGTCACGGCCGAGCAGCAAGCTGGCCGCGTCACGGTCAGTCTGATCGGCGGCCTCCATGGCGACTTCGCCCCGTTCGTCCAGGCGAACCAGATGGAAGACCTGACCGGCGTGATGCAGAAGCTCGGCGATCGTGGCTTTCCCAAGACGTTCGTAGACCTGAGCAAGCTCGGCGGGGACAAGCACTACTACGTGCCCTGGATGCAGGCGACGTACGTCCTGGCGGTCAACAAGAAGGCGCTCCAGTATCTGCCACAGGGGGCGGACGTCAACGCCCTGACCTACGCCCAGCTGCGCGAGTGGGGATCGAACATTCAGCAGGGGACCGGCCAGCGCCGGCTCGGCTTCCCGGGCGGCCCGAAGGGCCTGCTGCACCGCTTCTTCCAGGGCTACCTGTACCCGTCGTACACCGGCTCCGCTGGGGTTGTCGGCTTCAAGGAGCCTGAGGCGGTCCAGATGTGGCAAGAGTTCAAGGCGATCTGGGAGCTCTCGAACCCGCAGTCAGCCAATTACGAGTTCATGCAGGAGCCGATGCTGGCCGAGGAGGTCTGGATCGCCTGGGATCACACGGCACGCCTGATCAATGCCGCGCGCGAACGCCCGAATGACATGCTCCTGGTGCCGGCTCCGGCCGGCCCTAAGGGGCGCGGCTTCATGCCGGTCATCGCCGGCCTGGGCATCCCCAAGGGCGCCCCGAACCGCGCCGGCGCCGAGCAGGTCATTGAGTACTTGACCCAGCCGAAGCAGCAAGTGGCGACGCTGCGCGAGCTGGCCTTCTTCCCGGCCACGAACGCCCAGATTCCCGAGGACCTGTCGCCAGGCATCCGACTCGAAGCCGATGCCGTCGCCAAGCAGGCCGCGGCCGGCGATGCGCTGCCGTCGCTGCTGCCGATCGGCCTCGGCGGCAAGAACGGCGAGCTGAACAAAGTGTACCTGGATACCTTCAACCTCATCGTGCTCCGCAACCAGCCGATCCAGCAGGTCCTGGACGAGCAAGGCAAGATTCTCCAGGGGATCATGGACGAGACCAAGGCCGGCTGTTGGCCGCCCGACCCGCCGAGCGACGGGCCATGCAAGGTGCGGTAGGGCCATGCAGCGTCAGGTAGCGCTCGAACGGGACACCGCGCTCGATGCGCCGGCTCCCCCGGCTCGCGGGCGCCGAACGGTGCTGACTCCGTACTACCTACTGGCGCCGACGCTCCTGTTTCTGGCGGTCTTCTTCGCCTGGCCGATGTTCCAGGCGCTGATTCTGGCCGTCCAGGACAACGGGCGATTCAGCCTGGGCCCGCTTCAGCGGATGGCTGACGACGTGCTCTTCTGGGAGGCGATCCGCAACACCATCTTGCTGACCCTGATCGTCGTGCCCGCCCAGGTGGTCCTGGCGCTGATCATGTCGCTCCTGCTCGTCTCAGGGCTGCGCGGGGCCGGGCTGTTCCTGTACGCCTGGGCGATCCCGCTCGGCATCTCCGATCTCGCGGCCGGCGTCGTTTGGCTGTCGATCTTCAACGACCGCGGCTACTTGAACTCCGCGCTGGCCGGCCTCGGCCTTGGCCAGACCGGCTTCTCGTTCCTCAGCTACGAGCACCCGGTCAGCATGTTCCTGGCCGTCGCCGTCGCCGAGACGTGGCGGGCGACGGCGCTGGTGATGGTGATCCTGCTGGCCGGCCTCCAGGTCATCCCGAAGGACTACGCCGAGGCGGCCGAAGTGTTCGGCGCAACGACCTGGCAGCGGATCCGCCACGTCACCCTGCCGATGCTTCGGCCAAGCCTCCAGGTCGCCCTGATCATCAGGACGATCCTGGCCTTCCAGGCGTTCGCGGTGGTCGTGGCTCTCGTCGGGCGCAACCTGCCGGTCATGGCCGAGGAGGCCTACCGCTGGTACGGCGATCTCCGTAACCCGAGCGTCGCTGCCGCCTGGGCGCTGTTGATCATGGTCTTCTCGCTGGTCAACACCGTGATCTACTTGCGCGCCCTGCGCGTGCGCGACGAGCAGCTGGCATGAGCGCCAGTGAGGTTACAAGGCATGGCCGTCGCTGACACCCCGCAAACACTCCCGCCGGGCGCCGTCCAGGCGACCGACATCCTCCCGCGGACGGCCGCCCGCCGCAAGGGTCCCGTCCGCTGGCCGCTCTACGTCGCCGCGATCCTGATCACCCTGTTCCTGCTGCTGCCGATCTACCTGATCACGATCGCTGCCCTCAGCCCGCGAGCCGCGGTCAACGACTTCCCAAAGTCGTTGGTCCCGCGCGAGCTGTCGCTCGAGACGCTGCTGTTCTTCCTCAACTCGCGCGGCGTGGTCGCGTCGGCCTGGAACAGCGTGATGGTCGGGGTGATCACGCTCGTGCTGTCGTTGGTCATCGGGACACCGGCCGGCTACGCTCTGGCGCGGTTTGCCTTTCGTGGCCGCGACGCCTTCAAGATTCTGATACTCACCACCCGCGCCTTCCCGATCGTGATCCTGTCGATCCCGCTGGCGGTGACCTTCATCCAGTGGGGGCTGTACGACACGATCCTGGCCGTCGCGCTGGTTCACACCGCCCTGGCTCTGCCGACGACCGTGCTGATCACCAGCAGCATCTTCGTGTCGGTGCCTCGGGATGTCGAGGAGGCGGCGTTGACGCTCGGCTGCACGCCGGTCGGGGCGTTCCTGCGCATCGCGCTCCCGCTGGCCTTGCCGGGCCTGGCGGCCGCCAGCCTGTTCACGTTCGTGCTGTCCTGGAACGAGGTCTTCGCCGCGGCGATCCTGACCGTCTCGCAGCGGACGCTGCCGGCGCAGGTGTTCACGAGCCTTGGCGACTCGCCGCTACCGTTCCGCTTTGCCGGCGGCTTCGCGCTGATCGTTCCGTCGCTGGTCTTCATCTTCTTCATCCGCCGTTACCTCTTCAACATGTGGGGACGAGTCGTCAGGTAGGAGACAGGAGTCGCACGGAGAGAAAGCCTCGCTTCTCCTGACTCCGATCTCCTGACTGCTGGGGAGCAGGCATGGCTGAGATACGGCTCGAGCGCATCTCGAAGACGTACGCCGGCGGTAAGGCGCCGGCCGCGCGCGACGTCAGCCTTGCCGTCGCCGATGGCGAGTTCATGGTCTTGCTCGGACCATCCGGCTGCGGCAAGACGACCCTGCTGCGGATGCTGGCCGGGCTGGAGTACCCGGATACCGGGCGGATCACGATTGGCGACCGCGAGGTGACCGATCTGCCGCCGCGACAGCGCGAGATCGCGATGGTGTTCCAGAGCTACGCTGTGTTCCCGCACATGACCGTCTTCGACAACGTCGCGTTCGGCTTACGGATGCGCAAGCAGCCCGCCGATCAGATCAAGCCGCGGGTCGAGCGGGCCGCGGAGCTGCTCCAGCTCGAGCCGTATCTCGGCCGCTACCCGTCCCAGCTCTCGGGCGGCCAGCGCCAGCGCGTCGCGGTCGCCCGCGCGATCGTGATGGAGCCGTCCGTGCTGCTCATGGACGAGCCGCTCTCGAACCTGGACGCGCTACTCCGGTTGCAGTTTCGCGCCGAGCTGAAAAAGCTCGTTCAGGACATCAAGACCACCACGGTCTACGTGACCCACGACCAGGTGGAGGCGCTCAGCCTGGGCGACCGCATCGCCGTCATGCGCCAGGGCGAGATCGTCCAGGTCGCCGAGCCGATGGTCGTCTATGACCGCCCGACGACGGAGTTCGTCGGCAGTTTCATCGGCAACCCGCCGATGAACTTTCTGCGTGGGTCAGTCTCGCGCGACAACGGTCACGCTCGCGTCACGATCGGCAGCGAGGCGCTCACTGCCCCAACCGCGCTGGCCGAGGCGGTCGGCGACAACGTCCTCGTCGGCATCCGCGCCGAGAACATTGAGGCCCGCGCCGAGGCCCCGAGCGGTGGGGCCAACGGCGCGGGGCACGCGCTGGCGGGCGAGACGGTCGTCGTCGAACCGCTCGGCTCGCACCTGCTGATCACGGCGGCAATCGGCGGCCAGCAGCTCAAGGTTGTCACTCGCACCGACTTCCCAACCGGCCCCGGTCGACCGATCTGGCTGTACCCCGAAGAAGACAAGATCCGCTGGCTTCGCCCTGACACCGGCGCCGCTGTCCAGGTCTAGCCGCGGGATCTTCCCGCGGTGCCGGCGTGGCGGGCCTGAGAGACTACGTCATCCTGAGCGGGGTGCAGGATCTTCTCGCAGCGACAAGATGCTTCGCGGCGTTTACCCTGAGCGCGGCAAAGGGCGCAGGTTGACGTGGACAGGAGCTCTCCGAACGAAGGTGTGGCACTGTGGTACCGTGGACGCCCGATCCTGATCCCAGTTCGTCCCTCTGGGATGCTGCCGTCCAGGTGCTCCGCGCCAACGACCTGGGCGGGTGGACGCGGCCGGCGCCGCGCCTGTACCCGCACCAGTGGAGCTGGGACAGTGCGCTGGTCGCGGTCGGGCTGGCCCACGTCGATCCGGATCGAGCGCTGCGCGAGCTGGAGACGCTGCTCGACGCGCAGTGGGCGGACGGCCGCGTGCCGCACATCGTCTACAACCCGGCCGCGCCACCTGAGGCGTACTTCCCACACGCCGGGCGCTGGGCCTGCGTGGACGTCGCGCCGGCCGCGCCACGCGCCCCGGCGACGAGCGGCATCGTCCAGCCGCCGGTCCACGCCCTGGCCGCCTGGCGCATCTGCGAGCTTGTCGACCCTGAGCCCTTGCTGCCCCGCCTGCGGGCGCTCTACCCCAAGCTGCTCGCCTGGCACCGGTATCTGGCGACGGCGCGCGACCCGGACGGCTCAGGGCTCGTCACGATCTACCACCCCTGGGAGAGCGGGACCGACAACTCGCCGCGCTGGGACGAGCCGCTCGCGAACGTCTGCGTCGGCGTCGTCCCGCCGTACACCCGCCGCGACCTCGCCCACGTCGCCGACGCGTCCCAGCGTCCGACCGACGCCGAGTACGACCGCTATCTGTGGCTTGTCGAGTCGCTCAAGGCGGCGCGTTACGACGATGCGGTCATCCAACGCGACCACCCCTTCCAGGTCAAGGACGTCTTGATCAGCGCGCTGCTGGCGGCCGCCGACGCTGCCCTGGTCCACCTCGCCGAGCTGGTCGGCGCGCCGGATGGCGACCGCGCGGAGATCAGGTCGCGGGCCGGGCGGTCCCGCGACGCCGTCCAGGGTTGCTGGGACCCGCGGGCGCGCCTCGCCCCGGATCTGGATGTCCGAACGGGCCGACCGATCCGCGTCCAGACCTGGACCGGTCTGGCCCCGCTGCTCGTCCCGAACGTCGACCGCGATCTCGCCGCGGTGATCGTCGAAGAGCTGTTTGGGCCGCGCTTTGCCGGCGCGCCCGGCCTGCGCTGGCCGGTTCCCCCGAGCACCACGCCGGGATCGCCGGGGTTCAACGCACGCTCCTACTGGCGCGGTCCGACCTGGCCGATTGCCGACTGGCTCCTTTGGCGAGCGCTCCGCCGCCACGGCTACGCGGATCGAGCGGCCAATCTGCGCGCGGCCAGCCTGGCCCAGCTCGATCGCCCCGAGGCTCGCTTCGCCGAGTACTTCGAGCCCTTCACCGGCGAGCCGCTAGGCTCCCCCGACCAGTCCTGGACCGCCGCCGTAGCGCTGGACTGGCTGGCGACGACCGACTGAAGATTGTCGGAAGGGCGGTGCTACGATGTGGCATCGTTGGCTGCTGACGGCTGATTGCTGAGGGCACGTGACCTACGAGACGGTGCTGGTCCAGACGCGGGCGGGAGTGGCGACGATCACCCTCAACCGGCCCGCCGTGCTGAACGCGTTCAATCCTCAGATGAATCGCGAGCTGGACGAGGCGCTCAAGCAGGCCGAGCGAGACCCCGGGACCCGCGCGATCGTGCTGACCGGCAGTGGGCGCGGCTTCTGCACCGGCCAGGACCTCGGGACTCGGCTGGCGATGTTCGAGCGGGGCGAGACGCCTCACCTGGGCGACGGGCTGCGCCAGAATTACCACCCGACCCTGCGGCGGATGTGGGCGATGAGCAAGCCGATCGTCGGCGCGATCAACGGCGTCGCGGCCGGGGCCGGAGCCGGGCTGGCGCTCGCCTGCGACCTGCGAATCGTCTCCGAGACCGCTTCTTTCCTCCAGGCGTTCGTCCGCGTCGGACTCGTGCCGGACGCCGGCAACCTCGGTCTGCTTCCACGGATGGTCGGCCTGGGACGGGCGACCGAGTTGATGTGGCTGGCCGAGCCACTGCCGGCCGACGAGGCGGTCCGCCTGGGCCTGGCGATCCGCGCCGTCCCGCCGGAGGGACTGTCCGCGGCAGCCCAGGAGCTGGGCGAGCGTCTGGCCGGCGGCCCGGCCACGGCCTACGGGCTGATCAAGCGCGGCCTGTACCGCTCGCAGGTGAGTGACCTGGAGACGATGCTCGATGCCGAGGCGATGTACCAGGACATCGCCGGCCGCGCGCCCGACTTCCGCGAGGGCGTGGTCGCCTTTCGCGAGAAGCGAGCGCCGCGGTTCGCCTGACCCCGGCCCTTGGGCCCTTTCGAGCTGGACGCTCGGGCCCCTTCGAGCTGGACGCTCGGGCCCCTTCGAGCTGGGCTCGCGGTCAGGCCGGCTCTGGCACGGGGGTCCTGCCTTCCATGACCTGCCGTACACCGCGGTCGTTGGCGATGGCGGCAGCATCGTCGTTGATCCAACGACCGGCCACAACCGGCAGCACCGGTCGGCCGAGCTTCGCCAGGACCGACGCCCGGTCCAGCGCGTGCTGAACGTCGTCCAAGCCGACTCCGGACGACACTTCGACCAGGAGGTAGACCTCCGACCGGTCCTCGCGGCGCCGACCGCGGAGCACGATGTCGGCAAGCATGACGCCATCGCGCTCGGCATCGGTCAGCCGGCTCTCCTGGACCGCGTCGTCGAGCAGCTCGGCGAGCACCGCCGGCTCGACCTCTCGGAGTCTCAGGGCTAGCCGCCCGAAGTGGCCAGGTGCGCGGCGCGCATACCGCAACTCCAGCATGTTGCCTTCGAGGGTCCCAACGCGGTCAGCGAGGCCGCCGACACGCTCGGCGAGGGTGCCCACTTGGGCGACGAGCGCGCCGACCGTGGAGGCGAGGTCCCCGACCCGCTGCTCGGTGCGCCGCTGGGCCTCGGCTAGCTCGCGGACGATGGCGGGAAGGCTGAGCAGCTCCTCGGTGAGCACGTGCCGGCGCAGTTCAGTCCGCCAGTCCGGGTGCTGATCGAGCAACCGGAGCAGATCCTGGAAATCGTCGACGGTGAATGACACGATGGTCGCTCCGTCAACAGTATGCCAGGGATCACGCACGGGTGGACGCTACCACGACCACCGGCGTCGGGCGCTGAGCCCCGGACGTTACCTCCGAAGCGGGCGGAAGAACTCGCGGACGTCCTGGGCCAGCCGCTCCGGCTCTTCGAGCGCGGCGAAGTGGCCGCCGGCCGGCATCGGCGTCCAGCGACGGATGTTGAAGGTCCGCTCGGCCATCGAGCGCGGCGGACGGACGATCTCGCGCGGGAACGCCGCGTAGGCCGTCGGTACCTCGATCCGCGCGCCTTCCGGGATCGGCCAGCCCTCGTGGATGCGGGCGTAGTAGGGCCAGAACGAGGCGTTGATCGTGCCGGTCGCCCAGTAGATCGTCAGATTGGTGAGCAGCTCGTCCTTGCTGAAGCGCGACTCGACGTCGCCGTTGCAGTCGCTCCAGGCGCGGAACTTTTCGACGATCCAGGCCGCGAGACCGACCGGCGAGTCGGTCAGACCGTAGGCCAGCGTCTGGGGACGGGTCCCCTGGATCCACTGGTAGCCGGTCTCCTCGCGCAGAAAGACGCGCAGCTCCTCCAGGTAGCGGGTCTCCTCCTCGGTGGGGTTGTCTGGCGGGTCGGCGTCGCGGCGGAGCGGCATCATGTTCAGGTGGATGCCGGCCAGGTCGTTTGGGTGGGCAAAGCCGAGCCGCGCGGTCACGAACGAGCCCCAATCGCCCCCCTGGGCGCCGAAGCGGTCATACCCGAGCACGACGGTCATCAGCTCGGCGAACAGGTCGGCAATCTCGCCGACGCCGAAGCGCGGCTGACCTGGGCGGAACGAGAAACCGTAGCCGGGCAACGACGGGGCAACGACGGTGAACGCGTCACCCGCATCGCCGCCGAAGCGGGCCGGGTCCGTGAGCCGCGGGATCAGCTCGTGGAACTCCCAGATCGAGCCTGGCCAGCCGTGCGAGATGAGCAGCGGCAGCGGATTCGGGCCAACGCCGGGCTGATGGACATAGTGCAGGTCGATTCCAGCGAGCGGAACGGTGAACTGCCGGAATTCGTTGAGTTTGGCCTCGTGAGCTCGCCAATCGTAGCGGTCGCGCCAATACGCGGCCAGCTCACGGACGTACGCCAGGTCGGCGCCGTACCGCCAGCCCGCGCCAGGCGGCTCGTCCGGCCACCTGGCGCGGCCCAGCCGTTCGTGAAGGTCATCCAGCACCTCGTCGGCGATCCGGATTTCAAACGGGCGTGGTTCCATCATGACCTCCCGGGACCCCTGAGGGCGCGGACATCTCGCTCGCACTCCTGGGGTGTTCTAGCTCGTACGCGGCACACGGTAGCAGGCGTATATGAATTGACGCACCGGCCGGCCAAACCTATACTGGCCGAACCGGCGGGCGCGGGACGCAAGCTCGCTTCTCAGGACGTGGGAATCATGGCGAAGGGGCCGGCTGGCCTGGCGTGAGGAGATGATGCGATGAAGCGGACAACGCGGCCAATGCCGCGGCTCGGCCGGGCGTTCAACGGGCTAACGGCGTTGGTGCTGCTGCTGTCCATGGGGTGCGGCCAGCCTGCGTCAGCGCCGGCCAAGCCGGCCGACGCCCCGAAGACCGCGGCCACCCAGCCGGTAGCCGCGTCGAAGACCGAGGCCAAGCCGACCGAGGCAGCCGCCAAGCCCGCGGCTGACGCGAAGCCAGCGGCTGAGGCCAAGGCGGCTGGCGCCGCGCCGACGACAGCCCCGGCCGAGGCCAAGCCGGTCGGGCAGCCTCGCAGCGGCGGCGAGCTCAACTTCGTCGTCGGCGCCGAGCCGCCGTCTCTGGATGGCCACCGTGAGACGACCTTCGCGTTGATCCACCCGACCGCGCCCCACTACAGCCTGCTGATCAAGTTCAATCCGGAGAAGTACCCGGAGGTCGCGCCGGACCTGGCCGAATCCTGGGAGATCTCGCCAGACAACCTGACCTACACGTTCAAGTTGCGCGACGGGGTGCGCTTCCACGACGGCTCGCCCTGCACCTCGCGCGACGTCAAGGCGTCCTACGACCGGATCGTCAACCCACCAGAGGGAATCGTCAGCACGCGCAAGGTCCAGTACTCCGCCATCGAGAGCATCGAGGCGCCGGACCCCAGGACGATCGTCTTCAAGCTCAAGTATCCCTCGGCGGCGATGCTGTCGTTGCTCGCCTCGCGCTGGAACTGGATCTACAGCGCCGACAAGCTCGCCGCCGACCAGCGCTGGTACGAGAAGAACGTGATGGGCACCGGCCCATTCAAGTTCGTCGAGTACGTCTCCGGCTCCCATTGGATCGGCCAGAAGAACCCGGACTACTTCCTGCCGGGGCGGCCGTACCTGGACGGCTACCGAGCCACGTTCATCCGCGAGACGTCGGCCCAGGTGGCGGCGGTCCGCGGCGGGCGCGCGCAGGTCGAGTTCCGCGGATTCACGCCGCCGGCGCGCGACGATCTTGTCCGTGCTCTGGGCGACCAGATCACCGTCCAGGAGAGTCCCTGGATCTTATCCTTGATCGTGGCGTTCAATACCGAGAAGAAGCCGTTCGACGACCCACGCGTCCGCAAGGCCCTCAGCCTGGCGCTGGACCGCTGGGAAGGTTCCGAAGCGCTGTCCAGGATTACCTTCGTCAAGCCGATCGGGACGCTCGTTCGGCCCGGGGGTCCATTCCATCGGCCGGAGTCCGAGATGATCAAGCTGGCTGGCTTCTCGCGCGATGGGAACGCGGCCAAGGAGGAAGCGCGACGGCTGCTGCGGGAGGCCGGTGTGCCGGACGGCTTCTCGTTCACCCTCAAGAACCGCGACACCCCGAATCCGTACGAGCCGACCGGTGTCTTCCTGGTGGACCAATGGCGCAAGATTGGCCTGAACGTCACCAACCTCCCGCAAGAGAACGCCGCCTACGACGGCGACAAGCGGAGCGGCAACTACGACGTCAGCCTCGACTTCATCGCCGACTACATCGACGAGCCTGACGTTCAGTTGGCGAAGTTCATCTCGGCCAGTCGGAGCCCGGCCAACTACGGACGGTACAACGACCCTGAGTTAGACCGGCTCTATGACGCGCAATCCCGAGAGACTGATCCGCGGAAGCGCAACCAGCTCGTCTGGCAGCTCGAGGACCGCGTCATCGACGAGATGGTCTACACCTTCCCAATCATCTGGTGGCAGCGGATCGTCCCACATCGCTCCGAGCTCCAGGGCTACACGGTCACGCCCTCCCACTACGTCAACCAGGATCTAACCCACGTCTGGCTCGCGCAGTAGGGGTTCGGGATTGTCAGTCGGCACCCCGAACCAGAACGTCGTCCCGCGCTGTGCCGAGCATAACGAGCACCCCACACCGTCTGGGACGGGCTGACTGATCCTTGGGGCCGAGTCCCGCGGTGCCGTCCAGCTCGATAGGAGTTGGACGTGCGCCAGTGCGCGTCGCATGGTCGACCCGCGCGGACGGCAGGTCGACCCGGGGCGGACGGCAGGCCTGACGCCACGAGGCCTACGGAACGATGTACGCGCTCGGCTCCGAGTCGAAGAGCTGCTTACACTGCAGCGAGCAGAAGTAGTACGTCCGGCCGCGGTGCTCGCTCTTGCACGCCGCATGCTCCGAATCGACTTCCTTGGCGCAGACCGGATCCTCGACCATCAGGCACCCCCTCCCGATACATGGCAAGACGAAGCGAGGCTACTTCTTCGCCGTGGCCTCGCTCTTGCTGGCGGTCGCGCCCTTCTTGCCGGCCGCCTTGCCGCCCTTCGGTTTCTTCGCCCCACCTTTGCTGCCGGGTCCCTTGTCGGGCATCGATTCCTCCTCTTCGCCCCCGTGGGCCTCAGGATGCCATTAGCCTACCGCCGCGGCGAATGAATGTCCACCCGCGGGCACCTCGGGCAGCAGGTATCGCGCCCTGATACCCTGCCAGTCACCATGCTCCAGCGCGCAACATGTCTCCCTCACCACCATCCGCCGGCTGCCGATGCGTTCTGGATGTACGATCGCCTGCCGGCGGTCAGGACATTGTTCCGCTACTGACGGTGTTCGGGGACGGCTAGCTGGGTTGTGGATGCGCAGCCCGCGGGTTGAGGACCGCTCAGACGCGGACCCAGACATCGGTCGGCCCGCGGAAGACCAGACCTTCAAAGATCGCCGGGCGCTCCGGATCGAGCTCCAGCCGTGGGTACCGCTCCAGCAGCTTCTGGATCGAGAGCTGGGCCTCGAGACGCGACAGCGCGGCGCCGAGGCAGACGTGGATGCCGGCCCCAAAGGCCATGTGGTCCACGTTGCGGCGGGTCACGTCGAATCGCTCCGGAGCGGCGTACTTGGTCTCGTCGCGGTTGGCCGAGCCGAGCAGCGCGGTGACGTCCTGCCCCTCGGCGATTTCGACCCCGCCGAGGACAACCGGCCGGAGCGCGCGGCGGCCCTTCACCTGGACTGGACTGACCCAGCGCAGCGCCTCCTCAAAGGCCGGCACGACGAGGTCTGGATCCTGGCGGACCCGTGCGAGCTGCTCCGGGTGTGACAGCAGGGCCTGGAGTGTGGTCGCGATGCCCCGCGTCGGGCTCTCCTCGCCGGCCATGACCACCTGCGCACTCACGACGTCGATATCCTCCGCATCCATCCCACGCTGGACAAACTCGCTCAGCAAGTCGTCGCCAGGCTGGCTCGCCTTTTGCTCGCGCAGCTCGCGCAGGTAGGCCATCAGCTCGCGCCCGGCCGTGCGGCCGAGCTCAGCGCGATCCGGGCTCGCGGCCCGCACGCGGCCATCCTTGAGGTAGTCCATCACCTGCTCGTAGTAGTGCATGAGCTGGTCGGTGTCCTCGGTGCCCATCAGCCCGGCGATCGCCTCGCGCACCACCGGCCGGACGTACCGCTCCTTGAGCTCGAAGGTGCCGCTCGTTGGCAGATTCTCCAGCGAGCGGTCGACCGAGCGCTCGACCAGCTGCCGCATCCGCTCTTCGATCGGCCCGCGCCGATAATCCTTGTTGATCGCGCCCCGCACCCTGGTGTGTTTCGGCGGGTCCATCGCGCCGAGCGGCAGCCGCTCGAGCGACTCGATCAGCGGCGCCTCGGAGTTGAGCGACTGCCCGAACGTGCGGTAGTCCACCAGGGTCTTATTGACCTCGGCATACCGCGAGATGACCCAGGCTTCCAGGTGGTCGCTCCACCACATCGGCGCCTCGCGGCGCCAGCGGCTGTAGAACGGATACGGATCGTCCGTGAACGCTTCCGAGCGGAACTCCGCGTCACTCATGCTCGCCCCCTCCTTGTGACGTGCTGCCCTGGTCCATCCAAGCACTCGTGGTGAACCCTAGGGTTGCCCAGGCGTTCGGGCCGACCATCCCGCAATCGATCCCGCTCCAGGGACGCTCCATATCGAGCAGTGCTACGATTGTGTGCACATGACTCGACGAGGATAGCCCACATGCGACAGGTAGCAGCCAGGGAGCTCAAGCAGCATACCGGGGAGATCATCGCGCATCTGCGGCGCGGCGAGCGGCTGTTGCTGACTCACCGTGGCAGCCCGATCGCAGTCATCGCGCCGCTCGACCAGAACGCGCTGGCGGAACTGATCCACCGTGAGGCGGTTTGGGCCGAGACGGCAGGCTGGCTCGGGGCGAGCGAGGGCGCCTTCACGTTCTGGGACAACGCCGAGGATGAGGTGTGGGACCAGGTCGTATCGGAACCGCCCAGCTAGAGCCTGGGGCGGACGTTTTGGTACCGTTCCCGTTCACCGATCTCAGTGGCGCCAAGCGCCGCCCGGGCCTGGTCGTCTCTCCGACGATCTCCCAGCCGAACGACGTGATCTCGTGTGCGATCAGCGCGCAGGTCCCGCCGAGCCTATCGCAGTGGGAGGTGGCGCTGGAAGCCGGCGACCTGGTCGGACCGCGGCTCCCAAGATCTAGCGTGATTAGGGCGGACAAGCTCTTCACGATGCATCGCGGGCTGATCGTCAGCCGATTCGGCCAGGTGACGGCCCCGAAGCTGGCCGAAGTGTTGGCCCGCCTGCGGCAACTATTCGGCGAGCGCTGATCCAGACCATTCGGCAAGTGGCGCTCACTGTCACTCTCTCAGTTCTCCTCCAGGCGACTGAGCTCATTCAACGGGCCGTTGGCGCGCGGGGGCGCCGCTTGGCTACCGTAGCCGCGTGATTGACCGGCCGCGCCACACGCTCCGTCTGACCGATGCCTCGCCGCCCACGGCCGACCTGGTCATCGTCGGCGGTGGGATTGTGGGCGCGGCGACGGCGTTCTTCGCCGCCCGCGCTGGTCTGGATGCCGTGTTGCTTGAAAAGCGGCCGGCGCTGGCCACGCTGACCACGCCGGTGTCGACCGGCGCCTTTCGCTTGCAGTTCGACAATCCCGAGGAGATCGCGCTGGTCCGTGAAGGCGTCGAGCTGTTCGAGCGCTTTGCCGACGTCGCCGACCTGCCCGGCTACGACATCGGCCTTCAACGCCAGGGATACCTCTTCTGTACGACGAGTGAGCTCGGGATGCGCCGTCAGCACGAGTGGGTCCAGGCCCAGCGCACCTGGGGCCTGGACGACGTCGAGGTCCTGAGCGGCGACGAGGTTCGCTACCGCTTTCCCCACATTGGCCCGCGCGTCTTGCAGGCCCGCTACCGTGGCGCCGACGGCTGGCTCAAGCCGCGGGCGCTGGCGCTCGGCTACGCGATCGCCAGCGGCGCCACGGTCTGCGTCGACAGCCCGGCAATCGGCTTCGAGCGCCAGGGCGACCGGGTCGTCGGCGTCCGCACGCCGCGCGGGACCATCGCCTGCCGCGAGGTCGTGCTGGCGGCCGGCCCCTTCTCCGAGCAGGTCGCCGCCATGGCCGGCCTGAAGATCAGCCTGCGGCCGACTCGCCGCCAGAAGCTGGTGATTCCAGATCTGCCCCAGGTGCCCCAGGACGCGCCGATGACCATCCACGAGGAGAGCGTCGCCCACTGGCGGCCGGCCCTGCGCGGCGCCTACGCGCTGTGGACCGATCCCGACGCGCCGCCGATGGACCCCCTGGACGCCGTTCCGCCCGATCCGAGCTTCGCCTTCGAGCTGCTAGACCCCGCCTCGCCACGCGCGCTGGCCCAGGTCAGCCCATTCTGGGCGGACGTCGCCGCGAGCGGCGGGCCTGATTGGATCCTCCAGGCCGGCCAGTACGAGTACACCCCGGACCACAAGCCGTACCTTGGGCCGAGCGCGGTGCCAGGGCTTCACCTCAACTGTGGCTACAGCGGTCACGGCATTATGGCCAGCGCCGGTGGCAGCCGCCTGGTCGTCGACCTCATCACCGGTCGCGCCGACCCGGCCACGAACCCGTTCCGCCCTGACCGCCCCCTCACCGAGCGGCCGCTAGACATTCTGTAGCCTGTCATGCTCACCCTGCTCTACCGCTTCGAGCACCACCAGGATCTCCGCGTCGGCCTCAAAGCCTTCCTCAAAGCGGCTTGATCGGGAAGCCAGAGATTATGAGTGGATCTCACCTAGCCAGCGCGAGGTCGCGATACGCTCAGATACGCCGATCGGTGGCCGAGTCGACTCGGCCGCCGAAGTACTGGTCGAGCACCTGCTTGAACAGCGGTTCGTCGGGAGCGGCTCGCAGGAACAACGTCATGGAAGAATGCAGCTTCTGCGCGTCGATGCCACCAAAGATCTGCTCCGCGCTCTGACCCTGCGCCAGGCCCACGAGGTCCGCGCACTCTTTCAGCCGCGGTCCGAGCACGGGGTGCTCCAGATATGCCGTCGCCTCATCCAACGACGAGATTGCGAACCGTCGCGACATCTCGCTTTGTCCAAGGCCGGCGATTTGCGGAAACACGAACCACATCCAATGACTTGTCTTTCGGCCGCGACGCAACTCGTCGACGGCGCAGTCATACGTACCGTTCGCGTTCTGGGCATCGACGAAGCGCTCGAGGTCATACGAGTGTGCCACCGTCTTCTCCTGTCTGGTCGCCGCTCCGGTTGCTCAGGACCAGCCCGAAACCGTGTGCCGGGCCAGAGGTGCCCGATTTATGACCGGGCCCTGGTTAGATGATCCCTTCCGTGCGAAGCTCGGCAAGGGTCGCCTCGTCCAGGCCGAGCAGGCCGCGGTAGACGTCGTCGTTGTGCTCGCCGAGGGCCGGGCCGGCGTGGCGGATGGCGCCGGGCGTCTCGGAGAAGGTTGGGACAACGCTCGGCATCGGGAGCGGGCCCATCGCCGAGTCCTCGACCTCGACGATGTTCCCGCGGGCGACGAAGTGCGGGTCGGCAAAGACGTCGGCCATGCTGTTGACCGGGCAGACCGGCACGCCGGCCTCGTCCAGGATGTCCTGGACGACGGTCGCGTCGCGGGCAGCGAACCAGCCGGCCACGTGCTCGTCCAACGCGTCGGCATGCACCACGCGATCGGCATTCGTCGTGAAGCGCGGGTCGGCGGTCAGCTCGGGCAGGCCCATCGCCGTGGCGCAGCGCTGCCAGATCCGCTCGTTCGAGACGCTCAGCACCATCCAGCGCCCGTCCCGCGTACTGTAGGTCCCGACCGGCGCGCTGATGCCGGTCCGGAAGCCGGTCCGCTCACGGACGTGGCCGAGCTTGCCGTACTCGGAAATCGGAGCCTCGAGCAGGCGGAACACCGACTCGTACAGCGAGACGTCGACGGCCTGGCCGCCTGCCTTCCGATGGTCGCGGTCGCGCAGCGCGGCCAGAGCAGCGAGCGCGCCGAACAGTCCGGCCAGGTAGTCGGCCAGCGCGATCGGCCAACTGATTGGTGGGCGGTCCGCAAAGCCGGTGATGCCGGTCAGGCCACTGATCGCCGTCGCCGGGGTACCGTAGCCGGCCCGATCGCGGTAGGGGCCGTCCTGGCCGTAGCCGGAGCAGCGGACCAGGACGACATCAGGGTTGGCCGCCTTGAGCGCCTCGTAGCCGAGCTCCCAGCGCTCGAGGGTGCCGGGCCGGAACGCCTCCATGACCACGTCGGTCGTGGCGACGAGCCGGAGCAGCAGCTCGCGGCCACGCGGGGTCCGGACGTCCAGCGTGACCGACTTCTTGTTGCGCGCCAGCGTCGCCCAGTACAGCGACTGCCCCTCCCAGAACGGGCTTAATCCGCGGAGGGTGTCGCCGCTCCCCGGCAACTCGACCTTGATCACCTCGGCGCCAAAGTCGCCGAGCAGCGCCGCCCCGAACGGCGCCGCGATCATCGTCGACAGGTCCAACACCCGCAGCCCGACCAGCGGCCCCCGAGGTGGGGGAGAATCCGCGCTCTCCGCTCTCTGCATGCGCCCCCACCCGACTGATTGGCGCGATTGTAGCGCAAGCTCCGGCCAGCAATCGGCGCCATCGCACGGGGTGTTCAGGCTTGCGGAGCATGCTGGTGTTACGAGTGCGAGGCGAGGCGACAGTCGTCTCCGTACTCTGGTGGAGGAGGCGAAGATCCGCGCGCACCCGGCACTGGGTGTGTCGTCGACCAGCAGGGTCGGCGATCTCCCGTCTAAGAAACCGTCTGAACAGGGGCCCGGCCCCGGTCGTGCAGGCGGGACTGGGCATGTCCCGACGAGCGTACCCGACCGAGCTGTCCGAGGCCGAGTATGGGATCCTGGAACCCTACCTGCCGCTGCTGGGCGCCCGGGGGCGCCCACGTCTGCACGCGGTTCGCGAGATCCTGGACGCGATCTTCTACGTGATCCGCGGTGGTGGAGCCTGGCGGCTGGTGCCGCACGAGTTCCCGCCCTGGCAGACCGTCGACCCCTACGTCCGCGCCTGGCGGCTGGACGGGACCTGGGAGCGCCGGCACGCCAGCCTCCGCGAGCGACTCCGGACCAAGGGCGGTCGCGACCCGCGGCCGAGCGCCGGGATCGTCGACAGCGCGTCGGTCAAGACGACCGGCGTCGGCGGCGTGCGCGGGTACGACGGCGCCAAGAAGGTCAGCGGGCGCAAGCGGCACCTGTTCGTCGACACCCAAGGCCTGGTCCCGCGGGCCCGGGTCCACAGCGCCGCGCTCCAGGACCGGGCGGCGGTGCCACTGCTGCTGGAAGGGGCGGACGAGCAGTTCCCGCGCGTCCAGCACGTCTGGGTCGACCAGGGGTACACCGGCAGTGCAAAGGCGTCGATCACGGCCGAGCTGGACTGGACGGTCGAGGTGGTCCAGCACCCACCCAAGCCACGCGGCGTCTGGACACCGGAGGGGGCAGTGATCGATGGGCAGGCGCTCCGACCGACGGGCTGGCGTGGCGTCCTGCCAAGGAGGTGGGTCGTGCAACGCACGTTCGCGTGGCTGGGTCAGCGCCGCCGACTCAGCAAGGACTACGAGCGGCTGTGCGCGACCAGCGAGGCGCTGATCTACGCGACCATGAGACACGTCATGGCGCGTAGATTAGCTCGATCGTAACATTGCTCAGACGGTTTCTTAGCCCAGTCCGGCCTCGCGCGCGCGGATGATGGCTCGCGCTCGGTCGGCCACCTGCAGCTTGTCCAGGATGTTGCTGACGTGGTTGCGCACCGTCTTCGGGCTGAGAACGAGGCGCGCCGCGATCTCGGCGTTTTTGTGTCCCTGCGCGATCAGGTCGAGGATCTCGCGCTCGCGGTCGCTGAGCTCGGGGAAGACCTGGGGAGCGGCCGTCGGCCGGACGTTGGCGAAGTAGTCCATCAGCCGAACGGCAATCGACGGACTGAAGATCGCCTCGCCGCTGCCGACAGCCCGGATGGCGCGCAGCATCTCGTCGTACTTGGCCCCCTTGAGCAGGTAGCCCCGCGCCCCGCCCGCATCGCCGCGAAGACCGAGCTGTCGTCTTCGAACATCGTGACGACCAGGATGCCGATGTGGGGGCTCGCGTGCGCAATCCGGCAGGTGGCATCGATGCCGTTCATGCCCGCATCTGGATGTCCATCAGGACCACGTCGGGCTGGAGCGCCGTCGCCAGCGCAACGGCTTCGTCGCCGGTCCCCGCCTCACCGACCAGCTCGGTGTCGGGGGCGGCGGTCAGCAACGCGCGCAGGCCATCGCGGAACAGGACGTGGTCGTCGGCGATCACGATGCGGAGTGGCTCGGGGCTCGTCTCGGCGATGGAGTTGCTCACGCCCGCGCTCCAACCCGTCCAGCGCGTGCCCACGCTCCTCCGGGCAGGGAACGCACGCCGCGCGCTGCCTCCGTCGGTCCCGGCGGCAACGGCAGGCGGGCCAGCACGCGGGTCCCGCCTGTCGGGGGCATCTCGACGACGCACGTCCCGCCCAGCTCGGCCGCTCGTTCGCGCATCGAGGCCAGGCCGACACCCGCACGGCTGGCTGCCGCGAGTCCGACCCCGTCGTCGGCGATCTCGAGGTGCAGCGCCTCATCGAGCGCGAGTCGGACGACGCAGCTCCGCGCACCAGCATGGCGGACGACGTTCGTCAGCGCCTCCTGGACGATGCGGTACGCGGCCACCTCGACCGCGGCCGGGCAAGGGCGGCAGTCGTTCCGAGCGCGTCGACGACAATACGGAGCCGGCCACGCCGTCCGACGCGCCTCCTGTGGCCGGGGCGCAGTACCGCGCGGCGCTCGCGGATGGCCGCGGCAACCCCAGCTCGTCGAGCGCCGCGGCGCAGGTTGTAGACCAGCCGCCGATGTCGGCCAGGGCCGTCCCCAGGTCGGTCTCCAGCTCGGCCAGCCGCGCGTCGGCGGCCGCCGGGTCGTGGGGCAAGAGGCCCCGAGCGGAGCCGACCTTGAGCATCTGCGCGGCCAGGGCAGGGCCGAGCCCGTCGTGCAGGTCGCGGCGCAGCCGACGGCGCTCCTCCTCGCGCGCGGCGACCAGTCGCTCCCGGGCGCGCTGCAGGTCGGCCGTCAGGCGCACGGCGTGCGCGGCGACCCCTGCCTGGCGGGCCAGGTCGTCGAGTAGGCGACGGTCGGCCACCCCGAACACCTCGCCCGCGCGCGCGCGGGGCCAGAATGAGCTGGCCGACGGTTCCGTGCTGGTAGACCAGCGGCAGGTGGAGCGCCGCGGCGACCGGGCTCGCCGCTCGCCGCGGCGACGGCGAACGTCCCGTCCTGCTTGAGCGCGATCGCCGCGTACGGCAGCTTGAGCGCCTCCCGCACCGTCTGGACGACCGTGGGGAGGACCGCCTCGGGCGCGAGGGTCGCCTCGAGGCGCCGGCCGAGACGCGAGAGGACCGCATACGGATTGTCGCGCTCGCCGTACACCAGGCGGTTGACGGCGCGCTGGGAGCCGGCCGCGCAGCGGTTGGAAGAGGACGGCAACGAGGCCCGGTGGCGAGCAGCGAATCGATCAGGCCGCCGTGCGACTGGAAGAGCCGCCCGAGCGAGCCGACAACGAGGACGTAGATGCCGACGACGCAGGCGGTGAGGACGCCGTACACCAGCGTCCGATTGATGATGACGTCGATGTCGAAGAGGCGGTAGCGCAGGATCGCGACGCCGATCGCGATCGGGAAGAGCGCCCACGCGGCCAGGCTGACCGTCGGGACCACCCACTGGTCCCGACCGCCCGTCGCCGCGGGAAAGAGCTGTGCGAACACGACCGCGGCGACACCGGTCCCGAGCGCCCAGACGATCCACTTGAGCTGGGCGTGCGCCAGCTGGGTGGGCGCATGCAGGTAGCTGCGCACCAGCGCGACGAGCGACCCCACCAGCATCGCCAGGAGCAACGGGAACGGCAGCGGCCACGCGTGCAGCACGGCCGCGGCGATCGCCACCGCCAGCGGCACCGCGTACAGCAGCGGAACCGCCCAGCTGGTGCGCCGGAGCCGATGGAGAAGGGGGCTGGGGGTTGGAAAGGCGAGGAAGAGGTGGAGCAGCGCGGCGCCGCCCAACATGATGATGCTCAGCGAGGCGTCATCGAACGTGTTCGCCATCCAGGCTGAGGAAGACCCCAGTGCCAGATGTCCGAGATCGGCATCGTGGCGAACGTCGTCCCAAAGATGAGCAACAACCGGGCGGCCAGCTCACGGGGGCGGGCCAGCGCCACGCCGACCGCCATCGCCGCGATCAACAGCCCGGGCGATGCTCCGGATCAGCATGTCGACGACGATGGTCGATATTGCGAGTCGGGAGAGGAGGACGAACGAGAGCGTCTCCGGCGCGGCTGTCGGTTGGGGCGCTCGCGCGTGACACCCCATAGATCAGCGCCGTGGCTGGGTCCACCGATTGGGGGGGCGCAGCGGGAGCGCTCGCCCGCCGACCACCACGGTGCTGGGATCGCCGGCCCGCTGGCGGTGGTAGAGGTCGTGGATCGCGTCTCCGTCCGTCGCCGGTATCCCGTCGATGGCGAGGATCACGTCGCCCGGGCCGCAGGTCGGCACCGTCGGCTGGGCTGCCCGGGGCGACCTCGCCGACGATGATGCCGTCCTCGGTCCGCGCCTCCTCGTGGGTGCGCATGATGCCTTCGTGGCCGGGGTGCGGTGGAGATCCAGCCGATGGCCAGCACCGCCAGGTAGAGCACGCCGACCAAGGCGGCGACGAGTCGCATCCACTGCCCGAAGAAGCCGCTTGCCGCACGGCCAATCGGGTCCGGGCTGTCCGCCGGGGCGGGGCGACCAGCGCCGCCGGGACGGAGTGCCCCGGCTGTCCTGTGACTCGAGACATCGCCCCGCCTCCCCGGCCCTCACCCACCAGCCGCGACATTATTGCCGAGCCGACGATCCGCGTCGTCACGTCGGCCGGTCTCGGGCGAGTAGGAGCATCTATCCACGCGCGTTTGACCGGGTGGCGCCACCTTGATCATCGGACCGCCCCATCGGCGAGCGGTCCCGGCGGTGTCCTGCTCCCCCTGACCTGACCAGAGCGCGTAGCCCATCAGCAGCCAGACCGCGAACATCACGTCCAGCGCGATCGGCAGCATCATCGCCGGCGAGTCCTCGGCGCGGCCATCGCCGACCATCGGCGGGACGCCGCCAGCATCGGCCCGAGGGGACGAGTCCTCGGCGCGGCAGGTCGCCCCGCGGCAAACTACCAGCGTGACGCGCGAAGATGAAGGCAGCGTGGCCGAAGACGAGCGCCAGAACAGACTGGCGACCAGGCCGAGCATCGATCATGAACATGCCCCATCCGTAGTCGGCTCGAACGTGCGCCTCGGCGGGGTGCCCCGACGGAAGACTCCATCCGCGCGCAGCGAGGACGGCAAAGACGGTCCCCACCGTTCCCAGCCGGCCCGTCCCTGACCAGAGCGCGTAGCCCATCAGCACCGCCATTGCACCGAACAGCACGTTCAGCGCGATGGACAGCAGCACGAACGAGCCCTCGGCCCCATCCAGCAGCGATGGCCGAGCTGTCAGCCCGGCCAGCAACGACATCGGGTGTCGGCAGGGCGTGACGAAGACTTGCGCGCAGCGTGGCCACCCGACCAGGACCGAGCGACGAGGCCGAGCAAGGAACATCCCCCACCCGTAGAACCCCAGTTCCCAGCCCGCCCCGAGGACGGCGAAGATGCGTTCCCGCGTCGTGGACGCGGAGCCCAAGAGCCCCGCCAGTGTCAGCAGTCCGGCGGCGGCGAGCAGCAGGTGTCCGTCGGGCGTGGGAATACGGCGGGATCTTCTCGTCTAGGCCGGGAACCCCCAGATCCAGAGACCGCGTCGCCCAGCATGCTTGCCAGCCCGCCCCAACGGACAAGTTTCGAAGATCGCATGGTGCTCGCTACTTCTTTCATGAACCGCGCCTCGTCGAACTTGGTGCCGAGGGGGCGTCAGGGCGCCCTCGGCCCGAAGGCGCTGGTCTTCAGCGCACCTGCCGTCGCCGCAGGGGGCCGGCGGCCGTCAACATCACTCCCAGGCCGCCAGCGCGGGCAGCGCCGTGCCGAAGCCCGCCGACGCCGAGATGGCCCCGCGGGAGCTGCGCGGGCCCCGGCCCGCCGCAGCGCGGCCTGCGCGAGCACGCCGCAGGCGATGCGGTCGCCCGAGTTGCCGGGCGGGGTCGCTGACGTCGTCGTCGGCGTTGGCGTGGATGACCAGCGCGCTACCGTCGGCGTCGAAGAGTGAGGCGGGCCGGCGCTGAGGTCGCGCCCCGCGCGACGGCGCTGATCTCGCCGGGTCCCGTCGGCCGCGATCATCAAGTTGGGCAGGTCGCCCGCGTGGGCGCCCTCCGGTTCCTGAGGCCGTGCTTGTGGCCGGGTGGGGGTTGAAGTGGCCCCCGGCACTTGCGAACGGCGGCTCACACGTGCCGACCGCATGGACGTGGATCCCGTGCGGGCCGGGTGGCAGCCCCTGGAACCTCCCGGACACCCGCACGCCGTCGGCAACCTGCGTGAAGATCGCCGTGCCCAGGACCTTACCAGATGCATCCTTCACCTCGGTCATCGCGCCCGACTGGGCCCAAGCCATCGCGCCACCGGTGGATGAGGCGAGCGTCAGCCCGAACGCGGCGGCCAGTGCAACGGTGGTCTTCATGGTTCACCTCCGAGTGCTCCATCACGTGTCCCCAGCCTATCGGGCGAGCCGTCCCGACGTCATGAGGACAGTGTCCCCGGTCGGTGTCCCGACCACGACGGGACACCGCCCGGGACACCGCTGCGGGCAGCTACTCGCAGGATCTCCGCTGCTCCTGATCTGATAGGTCGCCCAAGTGGGACCTGCATCGGGATGATCGCCTGGAGGTAGGTGGACCCGACCGCTGAGGCGCGTACCGGGGATGGCGCGAAGCGGAAGGCGTCCAAGTCTCACGGGGATCGCAGCGACCCATTCAGCGGTGATGCCTCAAGGCGTCGGGCACGCCATCCGCCGCGGCACGCCGGGGGCTGTCGCGTGGCAAAAAGTAGGACGGCTGCCCGACCGTTCGTTCTCCCGGGCATGACCGAGTTCGCCGTCCTGCTCGGCGAGCGAGGAGGGCCCTGGTGTTGCGGCTCGGTCCCCAGCCGCTCACGTGGCGCGCGAGTCTACGGCCCGCCAGGTGCCGCATCCGCCGCCCCGGCGAGACGACGCCGTCCTCGAGCGGCTGGCATACCACCTCGAGAACGTGCTGGCCGCACCCAGGCAGCTCGTCCAGGAACAGCACCCCGCAATGCGCCAAACTCAGTTCACGGGTCGGGCCTAGCCGACCCCGCCCCGACCAGCCTGGCCAGGCTGGTCGTGTGGTGCGGCGCCCGGGGTCCGTCGGGGCCAGCTTCCCGGCGATTCCTGGACTGGTCGCCCGGCGCGGGTGCTCCAATCACGCTCACGTTATAGGCGGAACGCCCACCTTGTCTTGAGCTTCTGCTCTTCGGATGATGACCCAAGCATGAGAGGGGGGTGAGAGCAGATCGCGACAACGTTCTGCGGCACCCAACTTCTAGGCACCCGATTGCTCGGGTGCGGATAGCTCCACGCCGTTATGCCCATGGTTGACCCCCGAAGCGAGTCCTGACGAGCGTGATCCGCTATCCTGGCGCGGTCGATGCTGAGGCTGGAATGGAACGTTCGCCCAACACGGCCGTGGGATCGATGGGTCCCCATGTTCCGGGAGGCGTCAGGCATTCTTTGAGGTCTGGGCAGGGCCGGCGGCGCTGCGCTGCTGCTGCACCCCCTGCTCGTTGGTTTCCAGGCGTGGCCGGTGAACCTTCGCGGGCTCCGACCGCTCGTCGATCACGGCGTTCAGCTCCGCGCCCGCGAGCAGGACGAAGGCGGTCAGATAGAACCAGACGAGCAGGACGGCCACGCCGCCGAGAGTGCCGTAGGTGGCGTTGTGCGAGCCGAAGACGGCAACGTACTGGGTGAACAGGGAGGTGGCAACCAGCCAGCCGGCGGCGAACAGCACGGCGCCGGGCGTGATCCACCGCAGTCCCAAATCCACATTGGGTGCCGCCCCGTACAGAAACGCCGATCCGACCAGGAGCAGGCTGACCGCGGCCAGCCAGCGGGCGAGGTCCACGACAATCTGGAACGCGCCCTCGACCCCGACGGCGGCGGCGATCTGCCGGCCGAACACCGTGCCTGCCACGAACAGGACGAAGGCTCCCACCAGGACCGAGCTGGTCAGGAGCATGAGCCCAAACGCGAGCAGGTAGGTCTTCCAGAACGGTCGGGTCTCCCGGACAGCGTAGGCGCGGTTCATTGCCTTGATGATGGCGGTGGCCCAGCCGGTCGCGGTCCAGATGGCGCCCAGGATCCCGAGGGACAGCAGGCCCGGGTTCCGAGTGCCCACCACGTGCTCGATCTGTGGACGGACTAGGAGGGTGGCCTCGGGCGGCATGGTGGTGCCGAGCAGATCGACGATCTGCTGGGTGGGATCCCGCACGTCGAGGGTGGCGGCGACGAATCCGCCGAGAGCGGCGAGGAAGATGAAAAACGGGAAGAGTGACAGAAAGAACCAGTAGGCGAGCTCCGCCGCCAGCCCGACCACGTCGTCGCGGACCACCCGCTTGGCCCACTCCTTGCCTACATCGATGACGTCAATGCTGCCGTGGCGCATCTCCCGGTCTCGATCGGCCAGCTCCGTGGTCGGTTCGCTGCACGGCCGTCAAGTGTTCGCAGGCGCGGTGGTAGGCAATGGCCGCCTGCCGCCGCAGGCGCCATTCGCCTCGACCTCGGCTGCCTTGGATCAGCCGTGAGCGCGTAGCCCGATGCCGCGTCAACGCGGCATGGCACCCTCGACCACCCTGGGGGTGTCACGCACCAGGGAAGGAGCCATGCCCGAGGGGATCGTACCCCGGACGGCCCTGGTCCTGCTCGCCGCGGTCAGGGCGTATGGGGCACCGACGCCCCGGTCGGTCATGGCCGGAGCGTCCTCCGGGCGATGAGCCCCGCATCCTTCAAGCAAGCGCAGCAGCCGTGTCGTTCGATGCGGAGCAGGGGATGAGCCAGAGCAGCGGCTGACAGGCCGACAGCTCCGTACCGTACAGTCGGCCCGAGGCGAGCCGGCTGTGGATCATCCTCTCCCCGACTCCAAGGTGCGCGCCCAGCCGGACCTATGAAGCCCCCGAGCATGGCTCGGGGGCTTCGGCATCTCGTCCCCAGCATCCGTCCCCTAATGGGTCTCCCTACCGCCGAGCCCCGGGCTCGATCCCGATGGCCGTGAACGCTTCTATGAGTGCATCGTGATCCGCCCTGACGTGGGCAATCGGATAGTGGCTCAGGGCGACGATGTCGCACGCCAGCTGGAGGTCGCCCGTGCGTAAGTGGTCCAGGGCCTCCTTGGCATTCTCAGCGATCTTCTGAGCGTCCCGACCAAGTTTGTCGAGCCGCGCCTCGATCTCTCGTTGCTGCTGCTGGTCCACTGTCTACCCCTCTCGGGTGGTCTCCCTGCGATGCTACTCAGCCTGTGTCGTCGGCGTTTCCCCGCGCGGACGCCGCTCGGCGCCGGCGTGCACACGACGCCGAGCTTCTTGGCGGCGCGCTTCGCCTCGTGCTGCGGCGTGGCACCCGTCCAGGCGTCCAGCGGCGATGTCGTGCGGCACCACCTCTCACGCGCCCGGGGACGCCGGTGCTCAACTTCTGGAGGATCCCGTCGCTCACTGTGCGGTGGTCCCGCCAGCGCCGCCCCCGCCGCGGGTTCTCGGGCAGCCGGGCGCGATCGTCGCCCGCGTCGCGTCCGTCAGCTGGTGCCTCCTGGCCAGCGGCCCCTCCGCGAGCGGCGATTCCCGTCCGTCAGCTGGTGCCTCCTGGCCAGCGGCCCCTCCGCGAGCGGCGATTCCGCCCGGGAAGGGACCGTAGCAAGCGGCGTTCCGTCAGACGGGCCTTAGCAGGCCGCCTGCAGCGCGAATGTTGTCCGAAAGGGCACTCCGACGGCCTGCCCGGGTTTTGCAGAAGTGAACCTGCATGCCGATGCACGTCGCCCGCTGATAAACCTTTCCCTGGCATCTGAGCCGGTGACACCGCCCGCCGTACTCGATCCAACTGTGTCGGACCCCACCTGACCCTGCCAATCCTGTCGGCTGAGCGGGGATGAGTCCCCTGCACCTGGCCAGCAGAAGAAGGGGGTGCACGGGCCGTCGGTTGATCGGATGAGTCATTATCTAGCCATCATGCTATTGCCGAGGTATCAACGACGATGACCCGACAGACTCTCCTCGGTCACCTCGCGCTGAAGTTCGCCACACACCCGGAAAACCTTGCGACGGAGGCCCTGCATTACATTCTCGAGGTCTCGCCGCACGCGCGAACCGCTCTCATGGGCGCGTGCTCGATCGGGCTGGATGACCTCCCAAGCGACCTGCGGTTCCGCACGCAGGTCGCCGGCGCAGATGCGGTTATTCCCGACCTGGTCGGCTTCGATGAGGCAGGATCTCAGAGGCTCATTATCGAAGCCAAGTTCTGGGCCAGTCTGACCGACCCGCAGCCCGTCGGTTACCTCAACAGACTTCCTACTGACAAGACCGGCGTGGTACTCGTCCTCGCGCCGACGCGGCGATTTGCGACACTCTGGCCCGAGCTGGTCCGGCGGTGCAGTACTGTGGGCCTGCCCATCGACCAGAAGTCATCGTCCAATGACTCTTTTCGGTGGGCGGCTGTCACTCCCCCGCACGCCCTCGGCTTGATGAGCTGGCGCTCTCTCCTGACGGCCATCGGTACCCGTGTCTCCGCCGCTGGTGAGGTGCAGATCACGAATGAAGTGGCCCAACTGCTGGGCCTGTGTGAGCGGATGGACGCCGAAGCGTTTCTGCCCATTCGCTCCGAGGAGCTTGATTCGGTGTGGCCGCGGCGTCTAGACCAGTACCTCAAGCTCCTGGACGACGTGGTGGCGACCTGCATCGAACGCAAGCTCTGCGACAAGAAGGGCCTGCGTGCGGCTGCGGGCGCCGGCTGGTACGGCCACTACTTGAGAATGCGAGGGGTTGGCATATTCCTGTACGTGGACACGCTCAGATGGTCGACGCTCCGGGCAACTCCCTTTTGGCTCCGGGTGGCTGGAAAGGACTGGAAGAATGCCGAACGGGAGCGGGAGCTCCTGCGACCGCTCGAATACGATACGCCGCCACGCTTGCTCCGCGACCAGTACTGGGACCATCCGCTTGTACCGCTGTTCCCACCACTGGGTGCCGAACGTGTCCAGGTGCTCGAGGGCCTCCTCGCCCAGGTCGAGCAGATCTACCGCCTGCTCACTGATAACGAGGCAGCCGAGATAGACGTTGACGATGAGCAGGATCTCGCGGCCAACACCCCGCCAGCCGAGGTGATTTCGGAGCCCGAAAGCCTCCGTTCTCAGATCGAGGTGCAATGAGCTCCACTCGTCCTAAGCCTGCGCTGTTCGTCAGAGAACACATCACACAGCCGGAGAACCGGGTGAATCTGGCGCTCTTCGGCCTGATGGCTCTCTCGGCTGTGCGGCGCAGGTTCTTGGATGTCCTGAGCCTATCGTCCGACTGCGTAGTCGACCCTCCGCAGGATCAGGCGGGTCGACGTCCCGATCTGGTCGTCGTTGATCAAGATGACGCGGTGCGTGCTTGAATAGAGATCGAGCTAGGTGGGAAAAACGCGCGCCAGCTCGAGGATTATGGGGCAACGCTGACGGAGCCGGTGATGTCGATTGTCGGCCCAGTGCGCGAACCGAGTAGCAGCGCAGACTCATGTCTGCAGGAGATCAGTGATGCCCTGAACACCGTCCTGCGCCCGAGCCTGACGCCCCAGGAGCAGATCCACGCTGACCTATTCTGCCAGCTCGTGGAGCTACTCGCGCATCCTGGCCGGCGCGAGGTGGTGGCTAAAGGCACGTGTGGAGGAGAAGAGCGCCGCCCGTACGGGAAGCGGCGGTCCCGGCGTCGTCATCTGAGGAGAACGGGCCGAGCCAGCGACCGTCCGTGGGGCTCGTTCCGCCGCTTAGACCGCGCCCGTCGTTGCAGAAGGCGCAGGTGGCGTGGTGGACGACGGCCTTGTGTCTGTGGGCGCGCCAAGGCGGACATGCTTCTCGCGTCGCGAATGCGCCGAGACATCTTCGAGCGGGAAGGTGAATTAGATCAGACGACGACGACGAGACACGGCGCGCTATCTCACAGCCTGGTAGATCGCCGGGCGGTAGGACGGCCGCGGGATCGGCTTGCCTTCCTGGTGCGCGGCCTCCAGCCACACCTCTCTGGCGATCACCAGCTGCTCCAGGGCTTGCTCCGGTGTCGTTCCCAGCGCCGAGCAGCTCACCAGGTCCGGTATGTCGGCGACGTAGCAGCCATCCGCATCGCTCCAGAAGATATTGATGTGATAGTCCTTCACGGTTCGTCCTCCAGACGCAGCCCGTACTTTTCGACGAGCTTCAGGAACTGCTGGACCTGGTAGGGCTTGGCCTGCCCATCAAACTCTTGCACGTTGACCAGCTCGGGGATGCCGGGATGGGTGAAAATGTGGTGGCTGCCGCGCTGGCGGGCCAGGTGGAAGCCGAAGCCTTCGATCAGGTTGACCATGTCGCTGAAGGCGACGTTGCGGGAACCGCCAAGCAGCCGGCGGAGCAGCCGGCGGCGGTTCAAGGTGGCGCACTCCACCGGGGGCGGCCTCCGCCAGCGCCCGCGATTCCTCGGCCCGCACGTGGTACTCCACGACTTTCTCGGTCGCCTGAACGCCTTTGCCGACTGGATCCTGGATGATCCAGAGCTGGGGATCGGAGAGCGCATAGTTTACTGCGTAGATGTAGAACTCGTCGCGCATGCGGTGGGCGGTCTGCCACTCGGTGTAGTAGAGCAACACGTCGCCGGACGTGGTGTGGCTCTTCACCTCGATGTAGCGCACCGGGCCGCTCGCGGCCTCGCTCTTGATGTCGTAGCCGACGCCGGTCTTGCTCACGTCGACTGGCTCCCGGCCGGCAGCCCGCTCGTAGGCCAGTACGACCTGCATCGCGATCACCATACGGTCCAGGTGCCGCGCGTCCTCCGCCGATCTCGTTCCAGCGTACAGCTCGGTCACGACGACCGACGAAAGCCAGATGCGTCCCGATTGCAGCGACCGCTCGAGCGCGGGCCACCGGTCGGGCCGGGTCCGTGGCCGGCCGATCGTGCGCTGGACACGCAGGTGCGCGAGCAGCGGCAACGTCATCGGAGCATCGCCGGCCTGGCCCGGAGTGAGCAGGATGACCAGCGGGCGGCCACGGCCGTCGACCGCGGCGTGGATCTTCGTGCTCAGCCCGCCGCGCGAGCGGCCGAGGGCGTGATCGCCCGGTTCGTCTCGGCAGCAGCGCGGATTCTTGTCAATCGACACCGCCCCTGTGTGCTCGACGAGCACGGTGCGATCCTCCCGGGCACTGCGCTTGGCCGTAGCCGAATGCTGGTGCGCCCGCACGATCGAGGAGTCGACCGACACGTTCCAATCCACCCGACCGGCCGGGTCGGTCTCAGCCTGAATCACGCGCAACAGCTTGTCCCACGTGCCATCGGTCGCGAAGCGATGATGCCGCTTCCACACCGTCTGCCACGGGCCGAACCGCCCGGGAAGATCACGCCACGCCACCCCGGTCCGATACCGGAACATGATGCCCTCGACCACCTGGCGATCGAGCCCACGCCGCCTCGCTGAGTTCAGCTGAACGCGTCACCTGGCCAGATTGGCGCCATCACCATCGACCACTTGGGAGCCACACCCTAGTTGACTGCTAACGAGACGTGTTGACGTGGGACGAGCGGCGGATACCGCGGGGCCTGAACAGGTCGAGGACGTAAGCGGGCAGACCGGGCCAGAGCGGACGCGGAGTGGGGTGGGACGCCAGCGGCGCTTGGCACCTCGGCGCGACGTGGCACGATCTCGCAGGTGACCAGCAGACCCGCCGCGGCGCAGCATCTGCGCGACCTCGCGCGGCTGCGCCGCGTCCGCCGGCAGATCGGCCGGGAGTACGCGCAGCCGCTGGACGTCGAGGCGCTCGCCCGCGGCGCGCACATGTCGGCCGGGCACCTCGGCCGCGAGTTCCGGCTCGCCTATGGCGAGTCGCCGTACGCCTATCTGATGACGCGGCGCATCGAGCGCGATGGCGCTGCTGCGTCGTGGCGACCTCAGCGTCACCGAGGTCTGTTTCGCGGTCGGCTTCTCGTCGCTGGGCACCTTCAGCAGTCGCTTCACCGACCTGGTCGGTATGCCGCCCAGCACCTACCCCGGCGCCACGCGGCGCGCGCGACGGCGGGGATGCCGTCCTGCGTGGCGAAACAGGTGACCAGACCGATCAGGAATCGAGAAGCGCCCCGGTCACCGAGCCGCACCTAGAATGACCGCCATGGACATCACCATTCACGCGAGCTTCCTCCCGCACAACGACCGCCGGACGCCTCCCTGGCCTTCTATCGCGACACCCTCGGCTTCGAGGTCCGCAACGACGTCGGATACGACGAGATGCGCTGGATCACGGTCGGCCCCGCCGACCAGCCCGGCACGTCCATCGTCCTGCACCCGCCGGCCGCCGACCCCGGCATCACCGACGACGAGCGCCGCACCATCGCCGAGATGATGGCCAAGGGAACCTACGCCATCATCACCCTGGCCACCACCGACCTCGACGGCACCTTCGAGCGGTTGCAGGCCAGCGACGCCGAGGTCGCCCAGGAGCCGACCGAGCAGCCGTACGGCGTTCGCGACTGCGCCGTCCGCGATCCCGCGGGCAACCTGATCCGCATCCAGGAGCTCCGTTGACCCGCCCCGGCGATCGCAGCCATGACCTGCACCGACGGCACCGTGAAGCAGCCCGCGCACGACGCCGGTGGCGGCCGCCTGGACCGCGAAGGCGGCCCCACCCAACAGATGGAGACACGATGAGCAAGGCCACCAGGAAGGACACGCAGTCGCCTGCGCTGCACGTTGCCGACAGCCACGATCTGATCCGCGTGCAGGCGCGCGCGTCAACAACCTCAAGGACATCAGCGTCGAGCTCCCGAAGCGCGGCTGACGGTGTTCGCGGCGTCTCCGGCTCGGGCAAGAGCTCGCTGGTGTTCGACACGATCGCGGCCGAGTCGCAGCGGATGATCAACGAGACCTACAGCGCCTTCGTGCAGGGCTTCATGCCGACGCTGGCGCGGCCCGAGGTCGACGTACTCGACGGGCTGACGACCGCGATCATCGTCGACCAGCAGCGAATGGGGGCCGATCCCCGCTCCACGGTCGGCACCGCCACCGACACAGGCGCGATGCTGCGCATCCTGTTCAGCCAGCTCGGCAGCCGCGCACATCGGATCACCCCAGGCGTTCTCCTTCAACGTCGCCTCGATCAGCGGAGCGGGCGCGGTCACGCTCGAGCGCGGCGGGCAGACGGTGAAGGAGCGTCGCAACTTCAGCATCACCCCGGCGGCATGTGCCCGCGCTGCGAAGGCCGGGGCTCGGTCACCGACTTCGACCTGTCTGCGCTGTACGACGACAGCTTGTCGCTCAACGAGGGCGCGCTCACGATCCCCGGCTACAGCATGGACGGCTGGTACGGCCGCATCTTCAGCGGCTGCGGCTTCTTCGACCCCGGACAAGCCGATCCGCACGTTCACCAAGAAGGAGCTCGATGCCCTGCTCCACAAGGAGCCGACCAAGATCAAGGTCGACAACATCAACCTGACGTACGAGGGTCTGATCCCGCGGATCCAGAAGTCGTTCCTGTCCAAGGACGTCGACGCGCTCCAGCCGCACATCCGCGCCTTCGTGGAGCGGGCGGTGACGTTTACCATCTGCCCCGAGTGCGGCGGCGGCTCAGCGAGGCCGCCCGCTCCTCGCGGATCCGCGGGATCAACATCGCCGACGCGTGCGCGATGCAGATCAGCGACCTGGCCGAATGGGTCCGTGGCCTCGACGAGCCGTCGGTGGCGCCGCTGCTCGGGAAGCTGCAGCACACGCTCGAGTCGTTGGTGGAGATCGGGCTGGGCTACCTCTCGCTCGACCGGCCGTCGGGCACGCTGTCGGGCGGCGAGGCGCAACGCGTCAAGATGATCCGCCACCTCGGCTCCTCGCTCACCGACGTCACCTACGTCTTCGACGAGCCCACCACGGGCCTGCACCCCCATGACGTCCAGCGGATGAACGACCTGCTGCTGCGGCTGCGGGACAAGGGCAACACGGTGCTCGTCGTGGGCCACGAGCGAGACGATCGCGATCGCCGACCACGTCGTCGACCTCGGCCCCGGCGCGGGTACGGCGGGCGGCACCGTCTGCTTCGAGGGCACCGTCGAGGGGCTGCGGGCCAGCGGCACCCTCTACCGGCCGCCATCTCGACGGCCGGGCCGCCCTCAAGGAGACGGTGCGGACGCCCACGGCACGCTGGAGATCCGCGGCGCGACGGCGCACAACCTGCGCGACGTCGACGTCGGCATCCCGCTCGGGGTGCTTGTCGTCGTCGGCGTCGCCCGGCCGGCAAGAGCTCGCTCGTGCACGGGTCGATCCCCGCCCCGGCGCGGGTGTGGTGTCGATGGACCAGGGCGCGATCCGCGGCTCGCGACGAGCAACCCGGCGACGTACCACCGGACTGCTCGACCCGATCCGCACCGCGTTCGCGAAGGCCAACGGCGTGAAGCGGCGCTGTTCAGCGCCAACTCCGAGGGCGCCTGCCCCAACTGCAACGGCACCGGCGTCATCTACACCGACCTGGTGATGATGGCCGGCGTCGCCACCACCTGCGAGGAGTGCGAGGAAGCGGTTCCAAGCATCCGGTGCTGGACCACCACCTCGGCGGCCGCGACATCAGCGAGGTGCTCGCGATGTCGGTGACCGAGGCCGAGGAGTTCTTCGCGCCCGGCGAGGCGCACACGCCGAAGCCGCGCACGCCATCCTCGACCGACTCGCCGACGTCGGGCTCGGCTACCTCAGCCTCGGCCAGCCGCTCCCTACGCTGTCGGCGGCGAGCGGCAGCGGCTCAAGCTGGCCACCCATATGGCCGAAAGGGCGGCGTCTACGTCCTCGACGAGCCGACCGCGGCCTCCACCTCGCCGACGTCGAGCAGCTGCTCGGCCTGCTCGGCCGGCTCGTCGATTCCGGCACGTCGGTCATCGTCATCGAGCACCACCAGGCGGTCATGGCGCACGCCGACTGGATCATCGACCTCGGCCCCCGGGAGGCCACGACGGCGGCGGATCGTCTTCGAGGGCACACCCGCCGACCTCGTCGCCGCCGCTCCACCCTCGCGGCGAGCACCTCGCGGCCTACGTCGGCACCTGACCGAGGCCCTCGCGGACACCGTGAGACGAGATCTCTCATTCGTTTCGACTCGTTCCTCCGGTCAGCCATCAAGCACGGTTTCCGAATCATTCGATGGCATCCCCTGAACCGCGATGCCGCCGCACTCAGGTGGGCCGCCGAATAAGGAGACACTTCCTAGGTGAGCTGTTCGCCCGTGTGATCCTGGACAATCTGGGGCGATTCATCGTTCCGGCGATCGCCGGCCCAGCCAGGCTCGTACCGCCTGAATCGCTCGCGACACCTGACCTCAGCGACGTGGCCCTGCGTAACGCGGCCCAGCGCGGCCGTCTGCGCGCCATTCGCACGCCGACGGGGACGTGGCGCAGCAGTAAGCAGTGGGTCGACGCCTATCGCCAGAGTCGCTATGCCTCTCTCCGGGTGACACGTCGAGGTACGGTGCGCCGCTCCCGCGTCGGGCCTAGTGATGTCCGGATCCAATGATGGGGTGCATCCGAAGGATGCCAAGACGCGGGTCACGCTCCAGACGGCCGACTTCCTGCGGGCGACCAAGGCCGCCCAGGTCTTCGCGCGGAACAACTCGATGATCGTCCGCTTGCAGCTCGTCCCGCCGGAAGGCGACGCGAGCATCGAGCTTGGCAAGGTCACCATAACCTCCACGTCGGCCGAGATTGGCGACAACACGGGCGACGTCGACGCCAGCGTGGAGGGCGAGGCCCAGCACGTCGCCTTCAACGGCCGCTGCCTCCGTGACGCCCTCGAGGCCCTCGACACCCAGAACACCTACCTCGAAGTCACCGGCCCGGCCAGCCCCGGCATCCTCCGCCCCGACCTTGCCGGCTCCAGCTTGCCCCGAGTCGTCCGCTCGTCCATCTTCTCCCGCTCGACCTCGCCCACGAAGACCCGCACCGCTCGGATGAAGCGGCCGTCGGCGGTGTTGTAGTCCGGGCTACCGGTCGAGCCAGGCGTCGCGGAAGACCTCGAAGCCGTCGTGGCTGATCCGCAGGTCCTTGACCTGCTTCGACCCAAGTCCGACGGTCGGGCGCTCGCAGACGACCAGGACGAACGCCTCGTCGAGCAGGAGCTGGCTCAACTGGCGGTACATCGCGCGCCGCTGGCCCTCGTCGAGCGTCGTCGCCCCTTCCGAGATCAGCCGGCTGTACGCCTCTGACTGATACTGCGTCGAGCCGCTCGTTGGGCTGTAGGTCTGGAGCGCGCTGAAGATGGTCGATGGGTCCTTGTTGGTCTGATTGCTGGTGTGGACGGCCATCTGGTACTCGCCGCGCAGGAAGCGCTGGCGGTAGACCGCCGACTCCGAGTCCTCGATCCGCAGCCGGACCCCGATCTTCTGTAGATCAGCCTGGAGGATCTGGGCGGCCTGCGCCCGCTCGATCGCAATCGACGAGCTGGCCTGGACTGTCGCCTCGAACCCGTCCGGATGGCCGGCCTCGGCGAGCAGCTGCCTGGCCCGCTCCAGGTCGAACGACGCGTGGGCGTTCAATGTCTCGTCGTAGCCAATCGTCCCCTTCGGGAATGGGATCTGCATCTGCGCCGCCGCGCCGCCGTAGGCGACCTGGTTTATCCGCTGGCGGTCAACCGCCCAGTGGACCGCCTGGCGGACCAGCTTGTTGTCGAACGGTGGCTGGGTGACGTTCATCAGGACGTTCAAGATCTGGGCACCCGGTGGGGCCGAGATACCGGCCAGGCTCGGGTGGTCCTTCAGCCGCGCGTACTCGGTGAACGACGGCTGGGACAGCATGTGGACGACGCCGGTCTCGAGGTTGGTCGCCATCGTCTGCTGATCCGGTAGCACCCGCAAGACGATCTCCTCGAAGAACGGCCGCTCCCGGTCCCAGTACTGCTCGTTGCGGACGAAGCGTAGCTGGTCGTTCGGCCGCCATTCGGCAAGCTTGAACGGGCCAGTCCCGACGCCCTTCGTCTTGAGGTCGTCCACGTTCTCGCGGTCCAGGACAAAAAACAGGTGGAGCAGCTCGAACGGAGCCGGATTGGGCTTGTCGTAATGAAACACAACCGTGAACGGGTCCGGTGTCTCGGTGCGAGTCACGGTCTGCGCCAACACCCGCGTGTTGGCGCCGACCGCCGGGTCTTGGGCCCGCTGGAGGTTCCAGAGCACGTCCTCGGCCGTAAACTCGCGCCCGCCGTGGAACTTCACATCCTTTCGGAGGTTCAGCCTGGTGCTCATCCCGTCCCGCGCCACGTCCCACGACTCGGCCAAGCGAGGCTGCGGCCTCAGGTTCTCGTCGTAGATCGCCAGCACATCGAACAGGGTGTACGCCATCGGCGTGTTACCGAGCGCGAAGTTCGTCGGGTCAAAGTTGAACAGGTCGATTCGCCGCCCGACAGTGAGCGTGCCGCCGCGCTTGCCCGCACTCGCGGCCGGGACGGAGGTTCCGGCCGGCTTGACTGCCAATCCTTCGGTCGGTTTGGCCGCCGGCGGGCCCGCGGTCGCGGCCGGCTTGGGCGCTTCGGCCTTCGCCCCCGGGACCGGGGTCGGCGCGGCGGGCGGGGCCGGCGACTGGATCGGCGCACAGGCGGTCCCCAGCGAGACGAGGCCGCCAAGGCCGAGCAGGCGAAGCGCGCGACGGCGGGACAGGAGCAGTGCAGTCATCTCGTTCTCTCCACTTGCCTGACAGGCGACAGCGCGGTGATCAGGTCGTTGTCGCAGAGAACCTGGGCAAGACGGGCGCGCTCGGTGGCATCGAGCGTCCGGACGGGTGGGCGGCTCGGGCCCCCGGCCAGCCCGCGGCACTCCAGCGCTGCCTTGGTCCAGGGGACGTACGCGGGGAAGCCGGCACGGATCTCCGGCTCGAGCAGTTGGCGGAAGGTGTAGAGACGATCGTACAGCGCGAACGCGCACTCCACGTTTCGCCGAGACGCGGCCGTGAAGAGGTCAGCCATAAAGCGCGGCGCGAACACCGCCGTCGCGGTCAGCAAGGCCGGCGAGCCGCACAGCAGCGTGAACACCAGTGGCGGCTCGACAGCGGCAATGATCGGAAAGCGGTTGCTGAAGCGGCGCATGGCAGCGTAGAAGCGCACCACGTCGCCACTCGCCTCCTTGACGCCAACGAAGTGCTCGAGCTCGGCCAACGCCGCGATCGTGTCGAGCGGGATCTCACCGCCGTGCGCGGCCGGATTGTTGTAGAGGAGGAACGGCACGCCGGCCCGATCGTCCAGCCCGCGGTAGAAGTCGAGGATACCGACCGCGTCGGTCTTGAAGGCGGACGGTGGCGGGACCATCACGCCGTCGGCGCCGACGGCGGCGGCATGGCGGGCCAGCGCGACAACCGTGGGCAAGTCGTGGGCGAGCGTCCCGGCCACGACGGTCGCTCGGCCGGCGACTGTCCGCGCGGTCAGCTCGACCACGCGCATCCGTTCCGCCACTGAGAGCGACGGCGCCTCGCCGATCGTCCCGCACGGGACCAGCACCCTAACGCCCTCGTCCAGCAAGAACTCGAGGTTCGCCCGGATGCCTCCCTCGTCGAGGCTCAGGTCAGCGTTGAAGGGCGTGATCGTCGCGGCGATCACCCCGCGCAACCGATCGCGGAGCCGATCGATATGTTGCGCCGGGCTCGATCCCTGATCTGCCACCGCGCAGCCCTCCGGTGTCGGCCTCGGCGCCCACATCCGATCATAGCAAGGCGCTCGCCAACGTGCGACCAGCGGCGTTTCGTCCTCGGCCACCGATGCTACACTGGCCCCGAGTGGGGGGTGGCGGGGCGCCATGCTGATCGACGGGCACACCCACATCGGCACCCAGCATGGCTGGCGTTGGGACGTCGAGCAGCTCATGGCGTCGGCCGATGAGATCGGCGCCGACATTGTTCTCAGCAGCCACCTGGCCAGCATCTTCTACTCGCTCGACGACGGCAATCAGGAGCTCGGCCGAGCGATGTGCCGCTATCCGGGTCGATTGCTCGGCTACGTTGCGATTCCCTCCGGCCGCCTCGGCCGGGCCGCCGTCGACGCGATCGACCGGTACGTCGGCGAGTACGGGATGGTAGGAGTGAAGATCTACTCTACCCCGCGGGCCAAAGCGAGGCCCGAGCGCCTGCTATCGGTCGCCGAGCCGGGGATGCTGCCGGTAATCGAGCGCGCCGCGGCGCTCCGCCTGCCAATCCTCGCGCACGCCACGCCGGAGGAGTGCGCCTGGCTCGCCGAGCGGGTACCAGAGGCGACGATCGTCATGGGCCACATGGGCGGGACCGCGATCGCTGAGGGCGACTGGATTCGAGCGATTGCAACCGCTGCCCACTGGCCCAACATCTACCTTGACACCGCCACCTCGACCGTGGACGCCGGCATGCTCGAGCTGGCCGTCGAAGAAGTCGGTGCCGAGCGGATCGTGTTCGGCACCGACTGCCCGCTGCTCGACCCGCATGCCCAGCTTGCCCGGGTCACCGGCGCCGAGTTGACTGACGAGCAGCGCGCACTGATTCTCGGCGGTAACCTCGCCCGCCTACTCGGGCTCGGGGTGGGGCGGTGATCGTCGACGCCAGCGCATTCGTCGGCGACTGGCCCTACTGGCGCCTGCCCCGCGCTGGCGCCGAGGGCTTGCTCGCCACCCTCGACCGCTGGGACATCGCGCTAGCCGTGGTCAGCTCGACCAGGGCGCTGCTCCTCGACGGCCCGTCCGGCAACTCCGAGTTGCTCGACCTCGCCCGACAACCCCCGGATCGGGTCATGCCGGTCGCCACGGTCAACCCAGCCGCTGGTTCGGTCGCGGTCGAGGACGCCGAGACGTGCCTGGCGGCCGGCGCGCGAGGCATTCGTCTGGCCCCGGCCTTCCACGGCTATGGCCTCGAGCCGAACCCGCATCTCGACGCGGTTGTCCGGCTTGCTCGGGATGCCGGTCGTCCGGTCCTGCTCACTGTGCGGGCGATCATGAACTGGGGCTTCCCGCACCTGCCCGCCGCCGCGGCCGCGTCACTGCTTGCGCGTCACCGGGGGCTGCGTCTGGTCTTGTGCGGCGTCAATCGCGTCGACTTCGACGCGGCGGTCGATCTCGCCCGCTCGGCGGAGGTTTACGTTGAGACCTCGTGCCTCCAGGAGTTCGGCGCGGTCGCCGCTACCGTCGAGCGGATCGGTGCGGAGCGGGTCCTGTTCGGGACCGGCCTGCCCCTCCAGTACGCTGCCCCCGGGATTGCCAAGGTCAGGCGTGCCCATTTGTCTGAGGAAGACCGGGCGCGCGTCCTCGGCACCACTGCCATCGCCCTGTTCGGTGCCGGCGGTGACTGACCCGTCTGCTGGCCGGTGCCGTGCCTGGCGGGTCCGCTGCCTCCCTCCGGCCCGCCACGGTTGGACGCCATCATGGTCCAGCCGCACTCCTTGTGAACGTCGCCTGGTGGCTACCAAGAATCCACTAGTGGGTCAGTTCTCATGAGGGTTGCCAAACGGGTGTGTGCCTGGCATGCTCTGGCGTCCGTTCGGTCGAGCGAGCGGACGGAGGCTGGCCATGGCACGTCCCCAGAAGGCGCCGCTCGGCCCCTGGCCGAGACCGAGCGGACCGCCCTCGACCAGATCACCCGCGCGGGCAGCGAGCGCGCCGACCGCGTTGCGCGGGCCAAGGCCGTGCTGGCGGTGGCCGCGGGCCGATCTTTCACCGCGGCGGCGCAGGCCGCCGGCGTCGGTCGGGCGACGCGGTGGCCCAACTGGTCGCCCGCTTCAATACGGAAGGGCTGACGGCGCTGGAGCCGCGCCAGGGCGGTGGCCCGCCCGGCGGTGTACGACGCGGCCACCCGCGACCGCATCCTGCAGGAGTTCCGGCGCCCGCGGGCCGGGAGCGGGACGGCACCGCCACCTGGTCGCTGACCACGGTGCAGCGGGCGCTCCGCGCGGCGCCGGACGGGCTGCCCCGGGTGAGCACCAAGACCATTCTGTATACCCTCTGGGATGCTGGGTATACCTGGCAGCAGAGTCGCACGTGGTGCCAGACAGGGACGGTCGTACGCCCGGCGGAAGGCGGGACGGTCACGGTCACCGACGCCGACGCCACCCCCAAAAAGAGCTGATCGAGCGGGCGTACGCGCTCGGGGAGCAGGGCAGGGTGGCGGTCTGGTGCCAGGATGAAGCTGGCCCCTACCAGGCCATCCCACAGCGGTCCGTCCTGGCAGCCCGTGGGGCAGCCCACCCCCGGCCGCACGCGTACATCCGCGGGGGCACGGCCAAGCTGCTGACGCTGTTTCGGCCCGCCACGGGCGAGGTGCGCGCCGAGCCCGTGGCGACGGCCCCAACGCCGTGCTCCATCCCTGGCTCAAGGCGGAGCTGGTGGCGATCCTGGCGGCCCTGCCCGGCAGCGGACGCGGCCGCGCGCGGAGGCCACGCGGGCTTGCTGGGAGGCCTGGCAGGCAGGCTTGCGCGAGCGCTTCACCTTGCCGGCTGACCTGCCGCCCCTGCGAGCGTTGCTCATCTGGGACAACCTGACCCGGCCACAAGAACCCCGGACCTGGTGCTCTGGCTGTGCGCCCACGGGGTGATGCCCTTGTACACGCCGCTAGGCGCTCCTGGCTGAACATGGCCGAGTCCGTCCAGCGCATCCTCGTCCGGCGCGCCCTGGATGGCCACCACCCCGAAACTGCCCAGCAGGTCATGGACTGGCTGGCCGCCACCGTCGGGGCTGGAACGCGGCCCCAACCCCGTTCGTCTGGGGCGGCCACCGTCGGCAGCGCCGCTGGCGGGCCCGCCGCCCGGCGGGCCGCTCGCGTCGAGCCGCACGGCCTCGGCGGCTCCGCGGCGCTCACCCGTCGCCCACTCCCTCGTCGCCGCTCAACGTATGAACGGCTCTGCGCATGAGAACTGACCCACTAGGTTACGTCCTCAATGTCCGACTCTGGGCGTGCATCGGCGTAAGTGTCCGATGGAAGGACACTCTTACGGGTGGCTGCGGTTTTGCAGAATGGAAGGTGGATGCCCATGCACGTCGCCCGCTGAAAGCTCTGGCGCGTTGGTAGGAATGACGCCGCTGACCGTGGCTTGTTTGCGCGTCGCCATGATCGCGATTTAGAGCGCCTCCGGTTCGAGTTGATGCTTCGGGTCATGGGCCTGCTCGAGCCAGGAATCGACCGCCTGGCAAGCTTGGGTCAGGGATTCTCGTCGATCAAGATGAAGGCGAGTGGCTGCGAACCCCGCAGGCGAGACGCTACCTGGGCGTGCACGAGGAAACGATGCAACGTCGAGCGCGCTCGACGATCAACTCAAGAGCCTGGGCGCGGAGTGGGGCACGCTAATCGTTGAGGAGGTCGAGTCCCCAGATCGCGTCATCATTTCGGGCCTGTTGAGCGTCCATCGCCAGGCCGTCAGCGCCGTACAGAGCGCTCAGCAGCGGGAGCTTACTCCGCCGCCGGAAGCGGGCGGATCGTCACGTCGAGTCTGGCGGCGGAAGCCAGCCGCGCCCACGCCTCGAAGTGCCGGACGTTGGCGGTGATCACCACGCCGCTCAGGCGAGCGGCAGAGACGACGATGAGCACGTCCGCCAGGTGGTCGCGCGGCCGCACGCTCCCCTCCAGACTGATGCGCCGCGCGATCAGGCGGCCTGCCCGAGCCCACTCGCCGGCCGTAGGCGTCAGCAGCCGCTCGATGCCTTGCATCGCGGCCACCATGAGGTCCAGGTGCCGCGCGTCCTCCGCCGACCGCGTCCCTGCGTACAACTCAGTCACGACGACCGACGAAAGCCAGATGCGGCCAGATTGCAGCGACCGCTCGAGCGCCGGCCACCGGTCGGGCCGGCGGATCGCGTCCAGCAGCGCGCTCGTATCGGGGACCTCGGGTCGCGCCACTCGGGTCTAGGTTGTTGCCGACGCGAGGTCTGCCTCGTCCGGCAGCCGGCCGAACACGTCTTCTAATCCGCCGCGCGCATGCAGCCCACGCACGGCGGCCATGACCTCCTCTGCGGCAAGCGCGAAGTCGACGGCCTGTCGGACGGCTGCCGATTCACTGGTCCGGCGCTGCTGCGCCAGCTGGCGAACCTTCTCCGCATCGACCATCAGGTTCTTCCGCGACAGGCTCATCGCCATGCACCTCGACCGAAGAGTACACACTCGGCCGTTACATTCTACCCACTCGAGCGAGGACGGCGGGGCCGAAGGACACGCCTGCAGGATACCGCCCATGGCCACGGCCGCTACCTCCGGGACGCCCTCGACACCCAGAACACCTACCTCGTTGCGGCCGAGGCGCGCGCTGGGTCCCCTTTGCTTCAAGCCCTTGCTCACGGCGTGGCCTGCGACGCCGAGGGCGTGCGTTGCCGCACCGTGGCCGTTGTGTCGCTCCAATGACTGCCGCAAACCGGGAGTACGCAACGGGTCGGTCTTGTACCGCAGGGTGGGGTCTTGTACAGATACACCGAGTCGTCCAATGCGCCAGATCCGGCGGGGTGAGCCAGGCCGATGCCCCGGACCTGTGCGGCGCCATGACTGTGTAGCCCACCTCACCACGACTCAACAAAACTCCGAGGCGCTGGCCGGGCTGGGAGAAGCCGAGAGCGCCGAGGCCAGCACGCCGCCGGCATGGGGCTCGCCCAAATCCTGGGCCCTGGGGAGTGCGCAGCCCCAGGCGACGGGTCACGGCGTTCAAGCGAGCTGCTCGGACGATGCGCTAAGGTGCTGTCATGGAAGCGGCGCCGAAGCGATGGTCCCGGCGGGGTGCCAGGCGAGCTGCGCTCATCCCGGCGGCGGTGCTGGGGCTGCTTCTGCTGGCGATTAGCGGACGGGGCGTGCCGTTCGAGAACCGGCTCTTGTTTCACCCCGCGCGGGAGCTCATCGGCACGCCGGCTGAGCGCGGGATCCCGTTCGACGAGGTGTGGTTCGGGCCGGACGCGAGCCTGCACGGCTGGTTCATCGTCGGCGGGCGAGCCGTGACCGTGCTGTGGCTGCACGGCAACGGGGGCAACATCTCCCCCCGTCTCGACCTACTCGAGGAACTGTACTGGTCGCTCGGGGCGAGCTTCTTTCTGTTCGACTATCACGGCTACGGGCGGAGCGGCGGCGCGCCGTCCGAAGAGACGATGTACGCCGATGCGCGCGCCGCGCTGGCCTACCTCCGGTCGCGGCCGGGCACCGCCGACGACCGAATCGTCTACTTCGGCAAGTCGCTGGGGACGGCCGTCGCCGTCCAGCTCGCCGTCGAAGAGCCGCCGGACCGCCTGGTGGTGCAGTCCGGCTTCACCTCGATCCAGGACGTGGCCAGCTGGCGCGTGCCGGTGCTCCCGCTGGGCGCGCTCCTGCACAGCCGTTTCCCGACCATCGAGCGCGTCGGCCGGGTGCGGGCACCGATCCTGGTCATCCACGGCGACCGTGACCCGGTCGTGCCGCTCGCCCACGGGCGGCTGCTGTACGAGGCCGCTGCTGAGCCGAAGTGCCTGCTCATCATCGACGGAGCCGAGCACAACGATGTCGCCTCGATCGGAGGGCGGCGCTACCTGGACCTGCTCAGGGAGTTCACCGGGCCGCGAGTTCCCTCGTCGAGCAGTTGCCGGGCAGAACGCTTCCGGGCCTGAGATCCAACGCCGTTCAGTACTCAGAAGCTGTCCGCGTCGGTGGGGTTATGGCTGCTGCCGTGGCCCTGTTCGTCCTCTTCAACGAAAAAGGTGAGGCCGATCCGAGGGCCGGCCTACAATCCGGACCGACGCGGGCGCCGTTGATGGTGGCGCGGCGGTTCCTGCGCGACAAGATCGCCGCGTGGCTCGGCTGGGCCGCCAGTCGGAGGTCGTGAAGATGAGTCCGTGCGTTGGCAGCTCCGCGGTGGCCAGCTCGGCCGCGTCACCAGCCCAAGCGGCGACGGCGCTCGCGACCTGGCGGGAGGGGATGGCCTACGCCCGGCTGGGGCTGACCGAGGCGGGCCGCGGCCTGGGGGTGCACCTGCGCGTGCTGACGGCGTACGCCGCGCCGGCCCTGCTGGCGGGTTACCTGGCCGCGACGATCGCCGAGCCGAGCCCGCTGGAGCAGGCCGCGATCGCCGGCTTGCCCTGGATCACGGCGGTCCTCGGGACGGTCGCGGTCATGGTCGTGGTGAGCTCCCTGGCGCGGGGGCGCCGGACCGGGCTGGCGCGGGCGACAGTCGTCGCGCTGCCATGGGTGCCGCGCTACTTCTGGACCAACGTCCACACGACGATGGTCTTCTGGGTGCCGATCGGGCTGCTGTTGGAGCTGGGCCCCTGGAAGGCGGCGATGGTGATGCCGAACGCAGGCGTGCTCGGGACCCTCGCAGGCGGGCTCTGGTGGCTGCTGATCGCCGTCGTTGCGCTGTGCCTGCACACACGCACGCTGCTGGCGCCGTTCCTGGCCGTCCACGCGGACCTCCCTGGGACGCTCGCGGCGCTCGAAGCCTGGCGGCTGAGCGGCCGCTACTTCGGGCTCTGCCTGGCAACATTCGTTCTGGCCTGCCTACCGGTCGCCTTGCCGATCGGGGTGGTGGCCCTGACGCTGTCCATCACGTTGCCGGCCCCGGCTCTGGGGATGCTCCTGGCGGCCTGGCCAAGCCTGGTCTGGGTCGGAATCCAGACGGTGCGTCCGGTCCTGATCCCCGCTGTCTACGCGCTGTACAAGGATCTCTGGCACGCCGAGTTGGCCCGGCGCGAACAGGAGGGCGAGCCGGCGACGCCACGGCCCCTCTGCTGGGTGCTCGCCCTGACGCGTCCGCTGCCTCGGTTGGCGCGCCCAGAGTAACCTGCCGGCGGTTCGCGGTCTGGCGTCCGACCGCGCCGCGCGTCTGATGTGGCCCCGCCGATGCCGAGGGCAGCGTGCTACCACCTCGCCGGGCCCAGCCAGAGCACTGGTCGCCCACCCCAGTCGTGTGGTACATCCGGCCGACGAGAGCGGAGCGACGTCGTAGCTCCGCTCGAGGCTGATGCCGCGAGGGAGGAGGGGCCATGGCGACCTTTATCCTGCTCAGCTCCCTGACCGATGATGGTGCTCGGACAGTCAGCGAGGAGCCGGAGCGCATCCGCGCCGTCAACCAGGAGCTCGATCGAATGGGGGTCCACGTGGTCAGTCAGTGGGCGGTTCTCGGGCCGTACGATTTCGTCAACGTGGTCGAGGCGCCGGATAACCTGACCGTCGCGCGGGTTTCGGCCGTGCTCGCGTCGCGCGGCTCAGTGCGGATCATGACGCTGCCGGCGATCCCGATCGAAGAGTTCATCGCCGGCCTCCAGCCTGACGGTGGAGACCGTTAGCCGGTCGCGTGGCGCCGTGTGACCGGGGCTGTCGCCTGGGAGTGCACCTGATCCAGGGATGCCGGGCATGACCACCGATGGCTACCGCCCGATCATCCTGCTCCTCGGCCCACCGGGTGCCGGCAAGGGGACGCAGGCTCGTTTCCTGCACGACAAGCTGGCCGTCCCGCACATCGCGAGCGGCGATCTTCTGCGCGCCCACCGGCGGCGGGGTACGGCGCTTGGCAACGCCGCCCAAGCATACATGGACCGTGGCGAGCTCGTCCCGGATCAGCTCGTCGTCGACATGGTCATGGATCGTCTCGAGCGCGCGGACACGGTGCGCGGCGCGTTCCTGGACGGTTTCCCCCGGACGCTGTCGCAGGCTCAGGTCGCCGACCAGCTCCTGGCCGCGCGACGCAGCGTCGTCCGGGTGGCCCTGTACCTCGAAGTCCCGACCGAAGTGCTTGTGGAGCGGATCGCCGGCCGATGGCTGTGCCCGAGCTGTCAGGCAACCTACCCGAGCCATTCCAGCGCGCCGCCAGGTAACGGCCGCTGCGTCGCGTGTGGCGATCAGCTCTACCAGCGGGCGGACGACCGTCCTGAGGTGGTCCAGAACCGGATCGACGTCTACCTGCGCGAGACGCTGCCGGTCATCGAGCACTACGCTCGACGCGACCTCCTGGTGCGGGTGGACGGCAACCGCTCGATTGAGGCCGTGCGGACGACCCTCTGCAGCAACCTCGGGGGCGTCGTCCGTGGCCTGCGCCACAACCACTGGCACGTGTATTTCAGCGACCAGTTCCGTGCCGACGACGGCAGGTCCGATTGGCGCGGGCGGACCTTGTGTGGCAGGCACGTCGATAGCCGCTCCAGTCGCGAGCGCGGTTCGGAGGACGACTTTCGCGCGCATCCCTGTCGCCGCTGTCAGTTGGAGCTACGCGCGAGGCAAGGGCCGATCCCCGATGCCCCCGTGCTGCCGACGGCTCAACCCCAACACACGTAAAGGCGCCTCCGTGTTCCGACGTCACGCCAGGCCCGGAGGCTGGCTATCGTCACGATCCGTTGCCGTCCATCCGTGACATCGATGCGTTGCACGGTCCGCGCAGATGACCGGGCCGTGTGCGCAGCGGCGAATGTTCGAGTGACGGGCACTCCGGTCATCCGCCCGTCCCGGTCTTGCAGCACTGAACGTGCATGCCGATGCACGATGCCACGTGCTAGACCGGCATTGGTTGGAGTTGTGGGACGGGAACACGCCGGCCCGGAGACGACGGCCCACCTCTTGCCACCATAGGTCGAGAGTCCCGCGGAAGCATGACGTCACCGATCCAACCACCGTCTGAGCTCGACGCCGCCGCCGACGGCGGCGGGCGCGGTCCGGTGCGGCCCGCATGGGGTGCCGTCGCGGGTCTGACGCCCTTCGCCTCGACCGCCTATCGCTACCTGTTCGTCGCAACGATGCTGACGATGTCCGGCTACTTCATGCAGCAGGTGGCCCAGGGCTGGTTGATCTACGACCTCACCGGCTCGCCGACCTGGCTTGGTATCGTCTCGTTCAGCGGCGGCATCCCGATGCTGGTGCTCTCGCTGCCGGCGGGTGCTCGTCGACCGCCTGGATCGGCGCATGGTCCTCATCGTAGCTCAGGGCTCACCGCCCTCGTTGCGATCATCCTGGCAGGGTTGATCGCCTGGTCCAGCCGTGGGCAGGCGGCGACCGCCTTCCTCGAGGGCTGTTTCTTCGTGCTGATCGTCCCGGCGCGCCAGGCGCTGCTGCCCGCGACGGTAGCGCGGCGGGAGTTCGGCGCGGCCATCGCCCTGATGTCGGCACGAACTCGGGCGGGTCATCGGACCGTCGCTCGCCCGGTGTGCTCGTGGCCGCGTTCGGCGCCGCGGCGGCATTCGGCGCCCAGGCGGGATTCGTCCCTGGCCCTGCTCTCCGCGTGCATGCTCGTGCCCCGACCCGCCAGCCGCCAGCGCGGCGCTCGGCGTCCAGGATCTCCTTGAGGGGCTGCGTTATGTGAGAGAGGACCCGACGGTCCATGGCGCTGATGACCCTCCAGCGATCCCGGCCTTCCTGATCATGCCGTACGTCCAGCTGCTGCCGATCTTCGCGCGCGACATCCTGCACGTGCCCCGCAGGGCCTGGGCGCGATGACGACGATGGGCATCGGCTCCGTCCTGGATCGCTCGACGTGATGATGGGCTGTTCCTGTTCGCCTCGCTCGCCGCGTTCGCGCTGCTCCTGGTCGCCTTCGGCTCCGTCCGATCGGGATCATGGGCCTGATTGGCGTGGCTCAGTCGTGTCTTGCCACCCCGGATGCCCTGCTCGCCGTCATGATGACCTGGGGCTGTTCCCGTTCGCCTCGCTCGCCGCGTTCGGCGCGCCGACCGTCCAGGTCGCCTTCGCGTTGCGATGGCCGTCCGTGAGAGAGGACCCGATCGGCTCATGGGCCTGATGACGGTGGCTCCAGGCGATCTACCTGGCGACGAACAACACGCTGGTCCAGCTTGCCTGCCGATCTTCGCGCAGGTCTTGGCTGCGTCGCCGAGGCCTGTACATGATGACCTGGGGGCTGCTGCCTTCCGACGATGGGCATCGGCTGCCGCCGTGCTCCGGCCGACTCGGTTCGGCGCGCCGACCATCCTGGCCGCGGATCGGCCTGGTGAACTGCCTCGCTCGTCCTCCGTTGATGGCCGTCGGCGCAGCCCGCCGCTCCCGCGGCCGCGTCGCGGCGAGCACGTCGCGTCCCGCTGTCGATCGGGATCATGGGCCTGATTGGCGTGGCTCAGTCGATCTCCGTGGCACGAACAACACGCTGGTCCAGATGAGTGCAGGGCGGCCGAACGCCGTGGCCATGCGCGCTCAGGGCGCTAGCGCGGATTCAGACTTCCCATGATGGCCTCCGATTGCTGCCGCTCGGGTCGCTGACCCGCGACGGGCGTGCTGGCCGACTGGTTCGGCGCGTTGGACCATTGATGGCCGCGTTGCCTGGTGAGCTGCCTCGTCGGGAGAACGGCATGTCACGCTCCATCGGTCTCCGCCAGCTCTGAGTCCAGCCTCGACCTGGGGGCACAGGCCGACGACAGGGCGATGCACGTTTGGGGGGGATACGTATTCCGTGGCAGTATCCTGCTTTTCTCGATGACACGTATTCGCCACCATCGACGCCATCGTGGTGGAGCTTCGCTGTGCCGCGGTCTGGGCCGCGTGGTCCGATCAGTCTGGCGCGCGGGACACCGCGCGCAGCCAGACAGTGCCGGCCATCCTGGTCCGCTGGGACAAGAAGGCGGACCATCTTCGGCGTTGGCGTGCCCAAGGGCGATATCGCGGGAGAACGCCCTCGCCTCGGCGACGCCGCGTCACGCTCATCAGCGGCACTCGGCCTCTTGCCAGCGCTGCTCACGTGGTCGTTGCACGCCGTCGTCTCGTCGCACAGGACCTACCCGGGATCTCCCCCGCTCATCCTTTTTCTCGTGACACTAGTATTCCAGCGACCATCCAGCTCACGTGGGGTGTGCGGCTCGACCGCGTGCCGATACGGCCAGCGATCGCGGCCCCAATCCGCCAGCATCTGAAAGGCTACTGCCCGCGACCGTTGTGTGCCGCTGTCATCCAGCGGTCGGGCAGGTTCGGGTGGCCCAGATGGAGCATGTCGTGCGCCGTGGCTGCTCGTCGAGCAACCTCGCGGGGACTCTCCAGCCTATCGCTGGCGACTGGCGCTGCGGACGTGCGGGTGCGTGCGCGCGGCTTGTTGGATCAGCACGAGTTTAGTTCCTGCGATCTCAACACGTCTCGTGAGTCCTCGGGTCACTAGCTGTCAGCACAGGAGCTGAGCATGGAGCGGCTCGACCGCGGCCGATACGGACGCTATTTGCGGCTGACTGCCCGCGACCCGCGTACTGTGCGCGACGCTGGCCCAGATGCGCGCAGTCGTCGCGAGGCTGATCGAGCTCGCCTGGACCTCCAGACGGTGGTGGCCTGCTTGGTCGCCCCACCGGGAGTCCGTGTTCGGAATTCGGACGATGCGACCACTTGTTGGATCCCGAGTGGCTTCGCCGTCTCGGAACACGGAACCTCCTCGTCGCGTGCTGGCCGCCGCCGCGTTCAAAGGACGCATCCGCCTGCTGACCAGCCCGCCGTCACGCGTGCTCACCCGCGTACGACGGATGGGCGGACGCGTCTTCCAGGACTGCGCGACATCCTGGGCGCGTGACCTGCTCTCCCGACCAGGTCGCGCGGAGTTCCGCGCGGGGGCGATCAGCTCCCGTGCTGGGGGTCGGCGAGCGGCTCGTTCCCGAGTCCTTCCATCGCTGTTCGGCTAGCGCCGACCTCGGAGCGCGACTACGACGAGTTGTTCGCCGACAAGCGTCGACCTGCTGCTCAGCTGCGCGACGCGGCCCGCGTCCACCTGGTCGAGGACTTCGCGACCCTTGTCATGCTCTCCTGAGGTCGCGCGGAGATCATGGCCGGACCGCGGCTCGTTCATCGAGTCCTTCCCGCTGTTCGGCTACGACCCCCGCCCCCTACGAGGACCAGCTCGCCGATCCCGTGGGCGGCTTCTCGCTGCCCGTGGTCTGGACTCGCCCGTCGGCGGCAAGCTGCGCGGACGTGGAGCGCGGCACCTCGGCAAGCATAGACCCGCGCTTGCCATCATCGGTGGCATCCCCGAGCGGTTTGCCCTCCAGCCGACCCGCGAGCTCACCGCGGAAGCGCCGTCGGCGGCCAACGCGGATCCTCGGCCGTGCGCCGAGGAATTGAGATCATCACACTTCTCGCTCGGCGCTCCGTTCACGGCTTAGGATGTACATCGCGGTGGTCGCAGCACGCCGCGCGACGCACCTTTGGCCGACCGTTCACGTGCGATGATGGACAAGATCGGTCGGGCCCGGCCGTCGGCTGGCCGCCGCCGCTGAGCATGACCCGCCCACGGACTTCGACGACCCGGTCGCGTCTTCGTCGCGCACGCCGCGGACGAGTCCTTCCTGCCGTTCGGCGGCCGACTATGACGGGTTGGAGAAGATCGGTCTCTTCGGCGCGACGCGGGAGCGCCAGCACGGGATGGACTTCGTACCCCGCCCCCTCACCAGCGCTTCCTCCTCCAGCCCCAGGAGGCGTCGGCGACGCTTGCCGCATCGCAGCCACCATGCGCTCAATCCAGTTCAGCGTCGGCACGCCGCCGCAGTTCGGCGATCATGATGCCCAATCGACGGTCGGCACCCAGGTCGCGCCGATAGTCCGCCGCGAGATCGAGCCACGCACGGCCCCGACCGCGGCCACCGCCAACGCGGCCAGCTGTTAACTGCGCGCCTGGTGGGGCGCCCGTCCGCGGCCGACGCGGTGCCCCGCGGGGGCCGCGACCCCCGCGGAGAGAGCGAGCGCCGTGCTGGCTACGTGGCACGACACGATGCCAGCGAATCGGCGCGGGTGTGCCACGTGGCCAGCACAGGGCCGCAAGAACTGGCCCTGGACGTCGAAGGAGGCGCTCGCGCTCGACCTGCTGATGGAGCTCGCCGCTCCGCACATCGCGGTTGCCACAGAGCTCCTCGTTGGGCCCGTCTACTTCCGACTCATGTTCGGTGGCGAACTGAGCCAGGCGTTTGCGGAGCGCATCGTCGATGCCCTGCCCCATGGCTACATCGCTCGCAGCGAGCAGGAGGGTGCTGGGCGTGGATAAAACCGTCCAGGTGTGCCGTCCTCAGCAACCGTTCAGAGCCAGCATGTCGCTCAGCCGGGGCTCCGCGGCAGTCGTAGGCCACCACCTCGGGGGACCTTGCAGTCTCGTATCAAGCTGATGCCTACGGCGCGCCCGGATGTCGCGTCGAGCATCCCGCACCAGGGTGAGTACCCTGGCAAACGGCACGTCCAAGGCGTCGACAGTTTCCTTCTGCAGCACCGGACGTGGCCGCCGATGCACGTTGCCCGGTGACCAAGGCCGAATTGGAGGCGAGCGATGGGTTCGATGAACGTCCTGCACACTGGCGCAAATGTGTTTGGCAACGTCGGCGCCTGTATGCACCGGCCAGAGGGTCTGAAGGCCGGTGCCTTGCAGGACGACGCACGCGCGAGGCCGCTTCGCAAAGTCAGTGGTACGATTATCTGTTGACGACGTACCCTGACGAGGAGGTGGGCGATGACGGCCATGCAGGCCTTCGCGACGTCCGAGCGCCCGGCGCCGCCCAGACCGGTCAGCTTTGAGGACTTTCTGGCCTGGGCCGGCGAGGACACCTCCGCCGAGTGGGTCGACGGAGAGATCGTCCTGATGTCGCCGGGAAGTGCGGACCACCAGCGCTTGCTCGCATTCCTGTACGGTTTGCTGGTCGCATACGTCACCCAACGCCAACTCGGCGAGTTGTTCTTGCCGCCTTTCCTGATGCGCCTGGTCAGTCGCCCGAGCGGACGTGAGCCAGACTTGCTGTTTGTCGCCGATGAACATGCTGATCGACTCCGAAGCGCGTATCTCGATGGCCCAGCCGACCTCGTTGTCGAGATTGTCTCGCCGGAAAGCGACGAGCGCGACCACGGCGCGAAGTTCGTCGAGTACGAGGCAGCCGGCATTCCGGAGTACTGGCTCATAGACCCGCTGCGCGAGACGGCCTTCTTTCACGAGCTTGGCGCGGATGGCCGCTACCACATCGGATCGGTCGATGCGGACGGCTTCTATCACTCGACCGTGCTGTCCGGCTTCCGGTTACGGGTAGCCTGGTTGTGGCAGCGGCCGTTGCCGCCGGTGTCCGAGGTCGTCCTCCAGACCGAAGCCTGAGGCGGCCCAAGGCATCTCCCTCAACCCCCGCGCCGTGTAACGCGGCCGCCCCGCCGATCCCTGGCATCCTCTGCCCCGCCGACGGCCCCAAAGGCTCTCTGCACGTCATCATGCCGATGCTCGTTGCCCGGTGATAGACCGGCAGTGCCGAGCGGGATACCTTTTGGCGCCACGATCGCACGTTGATGCTGTACTGGAAGGGCGAGCGTGGGGACCCTCGGGAGCCGGCGCTATCCCCAGCTGAGAGATCGTCACCGGTCGGGTCTCGTCGGCCCGCCGGGCTCTCCTCGGGAATGCAGCTGCCAGGTCGTTGCCTCGATCGAGACGGTGTCGGCCTCTACGCTCCAAGGGCCGCGGGCCTCAGGGCGGAACCAGCATGGCCCGACGTTTCCCATGTCCTGGGAACCAATGGCCGCCATGGTCTACCGGTCACCCGGCGCCGGGTCCGGAATGGCGCTCTCAGCCCGCCCTGGCGCCCACCGGTTCCGCCTGGCCGGTGAGGTCGGCCAGCTTCGGCATGACCTGCTGAGCGAGCAGCGTCATCGAGCGATCCCAGATCTTCTCGTCGCCCCAGTCGGCCGCGAGCGCCAGCACCGCACCGAACCCACCGACCGCCTCGTAGAGCGCGCGGAGCTGGCGGGCGACCTCATCCGGGGCGCCGACGATCCAGATGTTGTCGGCCAGGTACTCGAGCGTGATGGCATCGTCGGGCATGGCCGGATCGGTCTTGAGCCCTTGGATCCGCCCGGTCTTCTTCATCATCGGGATGAAGTAGCGGCTGAAGTCGCGGCCGATCGCCCCCTCGATCGCCTCGCGCCGTGCCCCCTCGGTCGTCTCGGCGACGTGGATCGTGCGGGCGACGCGCCACTCCTGGCGCGACGGCGTGCGTCCCGCCCGCGCCGCCCCTTCCTCGACACCCTGCCAGTGGGTCTTGAGGACGCGCAGCGGCACCATGTTGATGCTCATCGGGATCCAACCGCGCTCGCCGGCCAGGACGAGGGTGTCCGATCGTTCAGAAATGCCGGCGACGGCGATGGGCGGGTGCGGCTGCTGGAACGGGCGCGTCCAGACATGCTTGGCGATCTCCAGGTCCGGCGCGGGCACGGCGAACTTCCAGTCGTGCTGCGCGTACGTGCCCGGCTGGGGAGCTTCCCAGAGCTGCAACACCGTGTCGATCACGTCCAGGGTCACCTGCCGCTGGCGGCCGCTCTTCGGATCGATCCCGACGACCTCAAAGTCGCCGATGAAGCCACCCGAGCCGATGCCGAACAGGAATCGCCCGCGCGCCATGTGGTCGAGCTGGGCGATGCGGTGGGCGAGGTGGAACGGGTTGTGGTTCGGCAGGCAGGAAACGCCAGTTGCGAGCTTGATGCGCGACGTCCGCTGGAGGGCGGCCGCGATGAACAGCTCCGGCGCGGGGATGTTTTCCCACTCGGAGGTGAAGTGCTCGCCGATCCAGGCCTCCTCGTAGCCGAGCTGATCCAGGCGCTCGATCTGGCGCAGATCCAGATCGAGCGTATCCGCCTGGAACGACTCGGGCGGGTGCATCGGCATCAGAAAGTAGCCACAGCGCATCAGTCGCCTCCCTGGGAAAAGGGCACCGCCCCGACCCTAGTGTAGCTACTCGAGTCGCTCACGCGTCGACCTCAACCCAGCCGCCGCGCTGGACGGCGTCGATCAGGCGGGCGACCGCCACCACGTCGCCGATGCTCGGCGAGATCACCTCGCCCCTGGCGAGCGCGTCCACCACGCGGTGGGCTTCGATCACCTTGGTGTCGGCGTATCCGAGCCCCAGCGAAGACGGGATGAACCGGCCGTAGGGCGGATTCGCTGGCCCGGTCTGGATGGTGGTGAAGCCCTGCTCGGCCGCGGGAGTATCGGCGAAGCAGACCTGGAGCTCGTTCATGCGGCGCATGTCCCAGCGCACCGCACCGCCGGAGGCGACGATGTCGAACGTCAGCTCACTCGCGCTGCCGATGGCCACGCGGTTGCCGTCGAAGATGCCGGTGGCACCGCTAGCGAACTCGGCCAGCGCCGTGAAGGCGTCGTCGTTGTCGACGCGCCGGGTCGCCCCGGGTCTGGCCGGGTCGGGGCGCTCGGGGACGGTGATGGTGGTCGTGCCGCAGACGCGGGCGATCGGACCGGCCAGGTGGAGCGCAAGGTCGAACACGTGCGAACCGAGGTCGGCGAGTGCGCCGCATCCCGCCTGCTCGCGACTGAAACGCCAGCTCCACGGTGCCTGGAGGCTGCCACCAAAGAGTGTCCGAAAGGAGACCTTCACCTGGCGAACCTGGCCGATCCGGCCACCAGAGATCAGCTCGTGGGCCAGGATGACGGCCGGCGCCATCCGGTAGTTGAAGCCGACGAAGCTGGCCACCTCAGCCTTGCGGACCGCCTCCCAGATGGCGGTGGTCTCAGCCAGGTCGCGGCCGACCGGCTTCTCGCAGTAGACGTGCTTGCCGGCGGCGGCCGCCTCGGTCGCAATCTCCAGGTGGAGCGCTGGCGGCGTGCAGACGTCGACCAGCTCGACGTCGGACCGTCCCAGCAGCGTGCGCCAGTTGTCGGTCCACTCGGGGATGTCGAAGCGGCGAGCGAAGGCTTGCGCGTCTTCCAGCCGCAGATCGGCGACCACGCGGATGTCCGGATACGCCGCCGCGTCCGGGAAGATCCAGGGCACGCTGCGATAGGCTCGGGCATGGATGCCACCCATGAACCCGGTCCCGATCGCGCCGATCCCGACGCCGAGGGCCTCGGCGCCCAGCAACGATCCCTCCACGCCCGATCGGGGTGTCGGCCGACCTGTCCCGCGGGCCTGCCACTGCCAGCAGGCCTGTCGATGACCCGGGCGCTCAGCCCGAGCGGGCCACAGTGTCGGCAAACGTCGGCCGCTCGGGGCCAGGACAACGTCCGCGCTCTATCAGCAATGCTCTGTTGTCTACGAATGACCCATGTCGAATGGTAGACAGGCGCTCATGCTGCCGATACAATGGGGGCCAGCAGTGCCCGACTGCGAGAGCCGGGCTCACTGGAGCAAACTTGTGGTCATAGCCACCCCCGGATCCTCATCGCGCTCCTTGAGGTCCTGCCATGGCTAGGCCCGTTGCCATCCCTGACGCCCGCGGGCGCACGGCCCTCTCGGGCCTCCACCTGCTCGAACGCCCGAGTGTGCTGGGTCCGGTCCTCGTCGCGCCGGCGATCCTCTACATCCTGGTCCTGGTCGGGTATCCGTTCGTCCTGGCGGTCTATCTCAGTATGACCAATACCGACGTCGCGACGACTGGACTGGGGCGCTTCGTCGGCCTGGACAATTTCCTGGCGCTGTTTCAGACGGAAGTCTTCTGGACGGCACTACGCAACACGCTGATGTTCACCCTGGTCTCGGCGGTGCTCAAAGGCCTGCTCGGGACGCTGCTGGCATTCTTGCTGGCGGAGAACTTACCGGGCACGCGGATCTTTCGCTTCGTCATCCTGCTACCGTGGACCATCCCGATCGCACTCAGCTCGATCACCTGGAAGTGGATGTTCGACACGCAGTACAGCATCATCAACTGGATCGGGAAGAATATCGGCCTCATCCAGGGCAACCCGAACTGGCTTGGCGATCAGACCCTGGCAGTGATCTCGATCATCGCCGTCAACGTCTGGCGGGGCTTTCCGTTCTCGGCGATCATCCTGCTGGCAGGCATGGCGTCCATCTCGCAGGAAGTGCTGGACGCCGCCAAGGTCGACGGGGCCGGGCCGGTGACCCGCTTGCGGAAGATCATCGTCCCAATGATCGCCCCGATCCTCTTCGTTGGTAGTCTCTACGACCTCGTCTTCACGATGACCGACATGACGGTGGTCTACCTGCTAACGCTCGGCGGGCCGGCCAACACGACCCACGTTCTGGCCTCGCTTGCGTTCCTGGTAGGCGTCCAGTCGGGCGCGCTCGGGCGCGGCGCGGCGATTGCCCTGCTCCTGCTGCCGATCCTGCTCATCGTCGTCTTCATCACGTTGCGCACGCTCCGGCGGAGGGACATCTAGTCATGGCCGCGCTTGCCGCTGCCTATCAGCCGAGGCGCCCGAGTCGACTGCGCCACGTCCGCAAGCGCGCCCTGGTGTACGCCGGCCTGTGCTTCTACGCCTTCATCGCCGGCCTGCCCGTGTACTGGATGTTCATCACCACGTTTAAGCCGGACCAGGACCTCTACAACCTTCGGGCATTCCCGCTCTTCTTCAATCAGCACGGTGTGACTCTGGACCACATCACCTTGCTCTTCAACCGGACCGGGTTCGTAGTCTGGATGAGGAACACCCTCGTGGTGGCCTTCGCGGTGGTGCTGATTACGCTGCTCGTCTCGGTGCCGGCCGGGTATGCGCTGGCGCGGCTGCGGTTCCGCGGCGCGGAGTCGCTGACGATCGGCATCTTCATGACCTACCTGGTGCCGACGACGCTGTTGTTCCTGCCCCTGGTGAAGGTCATCTCCTGGATGGGGCAGTTCGACAAGCTCGGCGCGCTCATCCTGGCCTATCCGACGTTCACGATCCCCTTCTGCACCTGGCTGATGGCCGGCTTCTTCAAGACCATCCCGTTCGAGATCGAGGAAGCTGCCATGATCGACGGCTGCTCCAGGCTGGGGGCGATCCGCCGAGTGATCTTGCCGCTGAGCTTGGCCGGCATGCTGACGGTCGGGATTTTCGCCTTCACGCTGAGCATGCAAGACTTCGTCTACGCCCTGACGTTCGTGTCGTCGTCGGACCAGAAGGTGGTCAATATCGGGGTGGTCACCGAGCTGATTCGCGGCGACGTCTTCTACTGGGGCTCCCTGATGGCCGGGGCGCTGATCGCCGGCGTGCCGGTCGCTATCCTCTACAGCTTCTTCCTCGATTACTTCGTCAAGGGGATCACCGGCGGCGCTGTCAAGTAGGCGCTGTCCCTGCAGACTGCGCCGCCAGGCGCAGGGGAGGATGCATCGTGGAATCAGAGCTGAACAGGGCCTTGGGGCGAGTTGACATGCCGCGGCGACGTTTTGTCCGCCTGGTCGGCGCGGCGTTGGTCGGGGGCGCTGCCACCTCGCTGCTTGCCGCGTGCGGCGGTGGTGGTGCCGCGCCCACGCCCGCGCCGGCCAAGCCGGCCGAGTCGAAGCCCGCCGAGGCCGCCAAGCCGGCCGAGTCGAAGCCGGCGGAGTCGAAGCCGGCCGAGGCGGCCAAGCCGGCCGACAAACCGGCGCAGGCCGGCCCCGTGGCCAAGCCCAAGGCGGGCGCGTCGCTGAGGATCCTGGTCTGGAGCCACTTCGTCCCGGCGTACGACGAGTGGCTCGACAACTACGCCAAGCAGTGGGGTGAGACGAACAAGGTCGAAGTGAAGGTCGATCACATCCGCAACGCGGATATCCCCGCACGCCTCGCCGCGGAGTCCGCGGCCGGCGCCGGCCACGACCTGTTCGAGTTCCAGGCCGTCTTGCAAGCCGCGACCTACCAGGACAAGCTGGTGGATCTGACGAGCGCCGCCAACGCCGTCGGTCAGAAGTACGGTGGCTGGACTGACATCGGCAAGAAGTTCGGCGTGATCGATGGCCAGTGGAAGGCGATGATGACCTACGCCATCCTCCAGCCGCACATCTACCGCAAGGATTACTTCGCGGAAGTCGGCTACGACAAGTTCCCGGACGATTACCCGACGCTCCTGGAGGCGAGCATCAAGCTCAAGGAGAAGGATCATCCGTGCGGGCTGCCGCTGAGCAACTGCAACGACGGCAACCACAACTGGCGGTCGGTGCTCTACTCGTTCGGAGGGGCCGAGCAGTCGGAGGACGGCAAGAAGGTCACCATCGCTTCGGACGAGACGCTCGCGGCCATCCAGTACGGCGTTGAGCTTTACAACAAGGGGATGACCGACGAGGTCTTCTCCTGGGACGACGCCGGCAACAACCGCTTCCTGCTGTCCGGACGCGGCTCGTGGATCGACAACGCCACCAGCGCGTACATCACGGCCAAGAGCCAGGCACCCGACATCTACAACAACTCGGCAATCGCGCTGAACCCGACGGGTCCGGGTCCGAAAGGTGGCCGGCGGAATGGCGTCGACGCGAACGCCTGGGGGGTCTGGAAATGGGCCAACGACCCCGACACCGCTATCGCCTTCATTGTCGACTGGTACGACCAGTGGCAGGAGTGGGGCAAGGTCACCAGCGGCTACAATAGCCCGCCACTGGTCGACATGTGGAAGAAGCCGATGCCGGGCCTCGAGGATCCCGACTTCAAGATCATGGAGGACTGGCGCGAGCTGTCCTTCGTAGCCGGGTGGCAGGGACCGTTCCATGGAGCCATCGAAGAGATCAACTCGACGTTCGTGATGCCGAACATGTTCGCTCGGGCGGTCCGCGGTGAAACGCCGGAGGCGGCCATGAAGTGGGCCGAGGGCGAGTACAAGCGGATCTTCCAGCAGCATGGGATCGGCGGCTAGTCGCGCGGGATCGGCACATCGCGACGGGCTTGCTCGTCCGGCACTGCCAGCCGGAGTCGGACGCGTGGGTGCGCGCCGGTCCCGTCGGAGCTGACCACCGGCCCGGTCCGCACCTGGGTCCCGGTCGCCTGGTAAGACGGCCGCGAGCGCCCCTCGCTCGGCGTCAGCCCGAGCGAGAGCGGGCCGGGCTGACGAAGCTCGAGTTGGCGCGGCGAATTGGCGCAAGCCCGGCCGCTCGTCGCCGACTGCTGCCCCCGGACGGCAACAATCCAATGCTACGGACGGTGCTCGAGCTGTTCGATGGGCTGGGGTTCGAGCTCACTCTCCGGCCAAGGCGCCGCGGCCGAGAGGAGGGCGGGGTGATGGCGGGGATCTGCGCGCGGAGCGGAGCGTGACCGAAGCCGAGCGGCTGCGGCGGGTCGAGGCGGTCTGCCGGCGGGACCTGGCGGATCTGGCTGGCCTGGGCCGCCAGCCGCTCGGGCGGTTGGGCCTTTGGATCGTGCTCGGCGGACGCGTCCGGCGCTTCTCGCGCAACGTGGTCTGGTTCGACCGGGCGGTCGGTCACCACGGGCTGGCCGCGGCGGCGCGCGCCCTCGCCCGCCGCTACGGAACCGAGATCGACGCGCTCGGCGGCGCGCCCGTTCCACGAGACGGGCCGCTGTTGCTGGTCGCCAATCACCCGGGCCTGACCGACGCCCTGGCCGTGTACGCCACGAGCGGCCGGCCCGACGTCTTGACGCTGGCGCGGCCGCGGCCGCTGCTGCGCTTGCTACCCGAGATGTGGCGGCGCGTGCTCGCCGTTCCCGGAACGGGCGCGGGCCGCGCGGCGACCGCGCGCGGGGCGCTGCGCCACCTGAGCGCCGGCGGCGCGCTGCTGCTGTTTCCGGCCGGGCACCTGGAGCCTGATCCGGCGCTGCCGGCGGGTGCCGGCGCCCCAGGTGTCGACCCGTTCGGCGAATGGTCGTCCGGCCTTGGGACGCTCATCGGACTCGCCGCCCGGCGCGGCATCCCGCTGCGTGTTGTGCCGACGACGGTCTCCGGCGTCCAGGCCGCGCCGATCCGCCGACGCTTCGGGCCGTTGCTCCGCCTCCGTCGCGGCGCGCGGGGTCGAGCCGACCTGGCGGCGTTGCTCCAGCTCGCGTTCCCGTCGCTCGGGCCGACGACCGTGTGCGTCCGCTACGGCGAGCCGCTCGACGCGGCTTCGCTCGTCGCGGCGACTCCTGACGCGGCCGCGTTGACTGAACAGCTCAAGGACGCGGTAGCGCAGGTGCTGGACAAGGGGCCGGATGCGCGCCCGCGTTCCTTGACGGCACCGCTGGACGCGCGCCGCGCGACCCTACGTGACCCCCTCTTCCGTGAGCCCCAGGTGCGCGGCGCAGGCGTCGAGGCTGTCGACGACGGCCAGGCAGCCGTCCAGCGTCAGCGTCGCGGTCGCGGCCGTCCGAAGGCCGATCGCCGCCATACCGGCCCGCTGGGCCGCGAGCACACCGTTGAGCGAGTCCTCGATGACCACGCAGCGGCCGGGCGCGACACCCAGCAGCTCGGCGCAGCGCAGGAAGATGTCCGGGGCCGGCTTGCCGTGGGCGACGTCGTCGCCGCCGACGAGGATGGGAAAGCGATCGCGCAGGCCGAGGTTGGTCAGAATCATCTCGATCCAGCTCCGGGTACTCGACGAGCCGACCGATCGCGGCACGCCGGCGGCGTCGATCCGGTCGAGCAACGCGACCGCGCCCAGAGGCGGCTCGAGCGGGCCGCTCAACGCATCGACGATGAGGCGGCGAGTCTCGGCTCGGTAGTAGTCGGGAGAGTGGGCCAGACCGAGCCGCGGGATGATCTCGGCGAGCATATCGGTGTACCGCCAGCCGATGTAGGCGGCGTTCTCCTCGGGACTCAGGTAGCGCCCCTCACGGGCCAGGACGGCGTTGGTCGCGCCCAGGTAGATCGGCTCGGAGTCGAGCAGGACGCCGTCCAGGTCGAAGATGACGGCGTCGAACGCGCAGACGGTCACCCCCCAGTCTAGCCAGCCCGCGGCCTCCGCGGCTAGATGCTCGCCGTGAGGACGCGCGGCGTCCCACATGGTGGCTCCACCAAGCTACGCGAGTCACGTCCGCTCCGGACCGTCTCGCGGGGGTTGCGATGGCCACCGAACGCCGGACTATCATCTCCGCAATCGGAGAGTCTGAGCAGCACCTAGGGTTCCGCCCGCTCCGCGGGGGCAGGTCCGAGCGGTGCCAGCGCCGCCCCCCCAGCCTCGCGGCGGACGCGGCGTACACCTTACGGGACAAAAGCCCTGATGGCGCGCGTGCGCATGGCCGACGCGCCCCTCGGGGCGTCTGTTTGCCAGGGCGTCGCGCGGGAAAGGGCGTGACGATGTTCCCGACCGCGGCGATCAGCGCGGCCGTCCCCGGACCGATCCTACGGGTGGGGCTGGTGATGTCGCTGGCGCTGCTCGGCGACGCCCTGCTCTACGTGGCGCTACCGGCGAGCGCCGCCGAGCTCGGATTGCCTCTCTGGTCGGTCGGTATCCTGCTGGGGGCCAACCGGATCGTGCGGCTGGTGACCAACACCGGGGCGGCCTGGTTGTTCGACCGTTTCGGCGGGCGCGGGCCGATGGTCGGGGCTAGCCTCGGGGCGGTCGCGACGACGCTGGCCTACGGCGCCGTGTCCAGCTTCCTGCCGCTGCTGCTGGCGCGGATGGCGTGGGGCGCCTGCTTCTCGATCCTGCGCCTGGGGGCGTTCACCGCCGTGCTGACCGCATCGGTGCCGGCAACCCGCGGACGTCTGATCGGCGTGTACCAGTCCATCTCGCGGCTCGGGCCGGTCCTGTCGCTCCTGCTGGGGAGCCTGGCCGTCGAGAGCCTCGGCTACCGGACGACGTTCGTCCTGCTCGGCCTGGCGACGCTACCTGCCGTGCCCCTGGCGCTCGGCCTGGGTGCGGCGGCGTACCGCCAGGAAGACGGCGCCGGTCCAGCAACCCGCGCCGGCCGCGAGCACCGCCCCCGTCAGGACGACCGCTCCCCCGACACCAGCGCGATACCTGGCACCCTCGGAGCCGGCCAGGAGCTTCGGGGCTGGCGCCGACGCTGGCTCGGTGGACCGCGGCTTGTCGCGGTCAAGCTGGGGATGCTCGCGAACGGCTTCGCGGCGCAGGGCGTGGTTCTGGCGACGCTGACGCTCGCACTGAGCGACGTCGCCGGGACCGCCGAGGGGGCGGCGGCGATTGGCGGCCTGCTCGTCGCGCTGCGCTGGGGCTCGGACCTGGCGCTGGCCCCGCCGCTCGGCCACCTCTCGGACCGACTCGGGCGCGGCCGGATGATCCCCGCGCTGCTGATCGCCCAGGGGCTCGCGGTCACATCGCTCGCCCTGGCTGCCGACCGCCCGACGGTGATCGCGGCGACAGCCGTGGTCTTCCTGCTCTCGACGGCCCTGACCGCCGCGAGCGACGCCGCGGCCCGGCGACCTCGCTCCGCCGCACCGTCGGGCCGAGGTGATGAGCGGCTATGCCGACTGGGTCGACGTCGGCTCGGCCATCGGCCCGCCGCTGGCGTTCATCCTGGCCGACTGGCTCGGCCTTCGCGCCAGCTACGCGCTGACCGCGGCGTTCCTGCTAGCGGTCGGCGGCTGGTTCATTCTCGCCTGGCGGCGCGGGCGCGACCGCCCCACGTAGCGCCGCCGCGTGCCTCGCCAGCTATCTCGCGGTGGTTGTGCCTCGCGGTGGGCCACGGGCGACGCCTCTACAATGCCAGGAGCGACGGCAGATGCAGTAGGCTGGTCAGAACGGGCCGTCGGGTGGGGAACGCATGCCCTGTTCGGACGCGTGCGGGTCGACGATCCTCCAGCTGCTGGTCTTCGGCCTGACGAACGGGGCGGTCGTCGCGCTCAACGCCGTCGGATTCACGCTTGCGTACGCGGTCGCGGGCCAGATCAACCTGGCGCACGGCAACGTCTTCGCTCTGACGGTCGTGCTCGTCGCGAGCCTTGCGCGGGCGCTTGGCGTAACCGCCGCGGACCCGCCCCTCGTGCGCATCGGGCTGGTCGTCGTGCTGGCCGGCTGCGGGGCAGCCTTTGGCGCCCTGCTCAACCTGGCCGTCGAGCGGCTGGCGTTCCGCCCTTTCGGCCACCATCGCGATCCGCTCGGCCCGCTGATCGCGACAGTTGGTCTGTCGTTCGTCCTGCTCCAGGTCGCGATCTGGTGGCACCTGGCGTACAACGTGCCGCGGCCGGGCCACCAGGGGGTCAACCTGCCACTGCTGGCAATGCCGGACCTCCTGCCGGCGGCCGAGCTGGGTGGAGGCGGCGTGTCGTTCACCCTGAAGGATGGGTTCGTCCTGACACTCGCCGCGACGGTCGCCGCCGGCCTCGCGCTGCTGCTCGCGCGGAGCCGGTTCGGCCGGCTCTTGCGGGCGGCGGCCCTGGATGCGGAGATGGCCCAGCTATGCGGGGCCGACCCGCGCCGCGCCCGCGCGCTGGCCTTCGCGCTGTCCGGCGCGCTGGCAGGCGTCGGCGCGGCGATCTTCGCGGCGTACTACGGCGGCACGACAGCCCAGCACGGGCTGCGGAGCGGCCTGTCGACGATGACCGCCGCGGTCCTTGGCGGCGTCGGCAGTCCTGGCGGGGCGCTGGCCGGCGGTCTCCTGCTCGGCGTGTTCGGCGCGCTGAGCGACTACCTGCTCGACGCGGGGTGGACGCCGGTCCTGGTGCTGATCCTGCTGGTCGGCCTGCTGACGTTTCGGCCGACCGGCCTGTTCGCCGGCACAAGTGGAGCTGAGGCGGAGCTGGATCAAACCTCGGCGTCCGCGCCGATGACCGTCACGCGTCGCTCCTCGGTCGGCAGCCGCGGTCTGCTCGCCCTGTTGCTGCCGCTGGCGCTGGCCTATCCACTCGTCGAGCATGTCACTGGCTGGCAGCGCCTGCCCGGCGCGACGACGGCGCTGCTGCTGGTCACGCTGGCCATTGGACTGAGCATCGTCGTCGGCTTCGCCGGCCTGCTCGACCTCGGCTACGCGGCGTTCTTCGCGATCGGCGGCTACACCGCGGCGCTGTTGACCGGCTCCGGTAGCCACTTCGCCATGGCGCTAACGGGACTGCTGCGCCAGCCGTGGCTGGCACTGCCGCTGGCGGGCCTCGTCACGGCCGGTTGCGGCATGCTATTCGGTCTTCCAGCCATCCGCGTCCGGGGCGAGTACCTGGCCATCGTCACCCTAGCGCTCGGCGAGATCGTGCCCGGCCTGATCCTGCGCTTGCCGTCCTGGACGGGCGGACCGCGTGGGATGTCCGGCGTACCAGCGGCGAGCCTGGGCCCGTGGCTGCCGGACTCGCCGGTCCATTCGTACGCGTTGGCCCTTGGTTTAGCCGTGTTCGCGTACTTGACCGCGACCCGCCTGGCCGACTCACGGGCCGGCCGCGCCTGGGCCGCGGTACGGGATGACGAGGTGGCGGCGGGGTCGATCGGGGTGAGCGCCACGCGCGCTCGGCTGCTGGCATTCGTGATCGGAGCCGGCTACGCGGGCATGGCCGGTGCGATCTACGCCGGATTGCACGGCCACATTACTCCCGAGCAATTTGACCTGACGCTCTCGCTGATGGTCCTCGCGGCCGTCGCGATCGGCGGCCGCTGGGGACCGGCCGGCGTCGTTCTGGGTGCGCTGCTCGTCGCGGCCTATGACCGCCTGCTGCTCGAAGCCGCGACGGACGGTCTGCGCGCGCTCGGCGCCGCGCTGGACGCCCCACGCCTGCGGTTGGTCGACCTGCGTGGCGACAACTTCGCCCTGTTCGGCCTCGCGCTCTACCTGGCCACGCTGCTCCGCGCGCGCGGCAAGGGGCTCGGGTAGTCGCCTACGCGTCCTCGGGGTCGGCCCGCTCGCCTGGCTCGGACTCCTGGGTGGCCGCGGTCCGGGCCCGAGATAGATCGCCACCCCGGTCACCCTGCTCGTCCGGAAGGGCGGCATCAGGATCGACGCTCGGAACGCCCGCGGTCTCCTCGCGCATGATGACCTCCTCTCGCACTGCATGCACAACGTGGTCGATGCGCGTGCCGCGGTGATTCTATACCTCGAGCGACAAAGGCTCAGGAGCCGCCTGCTCCTCGCGAATCACGCTCCCCTCGGGCCTGAGACACGCCAGGTGGAACGCGATGACCGGGCATCTCCCCCATCGTAGCTCGGACGGCCCATTGCATGGCTGTCGGGTCAGATGGGATCTGCTGGAGCAAATATTCCGAGTGGGCACGGTTCGCTCGCGCCTGCTCAAGGTGTCGCGCCGGCTGAGCCAACGTTACCGCTCGAAGAGCGTCTCGGCAGGGGGCAGGAGGGCCTCGTCGATATCACCCAATGGGAAGACGTGCATGTCGAAGGGGGCTGGACCAACCGCGTTTCGGTACTCACGGCCTAATTGGAAGATGCGCGCCTCGTCATCCGTGGTTTCGTCGCCCATAAGGACCTACAGATCAACCTGGCCGGCATCGGCTGAGACAGCGACCTTCCTGACCGAACCGATCGACCACAAGCCGCTGAGCAGGCGCGCGATGGGGCGAAAGTGATCAGGTGCAGTGCCGGCACCACCCATCCCCTGTCGAGAATCGGGAACAGCAATGGCCATCGCACCCTCCGGAACACGCGCACTGTCGCGTCGTGTCGAGCAAAATGTACCACGCCGCACCAATCACCCCAAGCGAGCGGCGTGAACGGGCCGCGTGCCGCGTGCAACCCGACGCGCGACCGCTGAAATCCGGCGCGACGAGAAGCGCTAGCTCGGACGGTCCACGCCGACGCGGGGGCAGATGTCGGCCAGGGGGCAGGCCGTGCAGCGGGGGCGGACAGCCGTGCAGATCAGGCGGCCGTGCTGGATCAGCAGCCGGTGGAAGTCATAGACGTCCTCGGACTGAATGCGGATATCCCCACGGAGCGCGGCAACAACGATGGGATGGACCGGCCAGCTTGGCGGAGGCCGCCCGGAGCCTCGGAGGTCGGGCATCTCGATTTGGACCAGGGCGTAACTCCTTCGCCGATGACCGAGTATCCCGGTGGCGTTCGAACTGGCGGGCCTACTGGCAAGCTTTCGATAGGGATGCAGCAGCCAGCCACGGAGGCATTGCCGATGACGAGGAAGGATACGCTGGTCGTGGCCGCGAGCCAGCACGCCTGGTCGATGTACCAACGATACTCGGCGTACCTCTGCCAACCGGGCCGGTCCTTTCGCAACGTCGATCGGCTTGCGTTCTATGCCCATGGTGCGATCAAGGATCGTGTCCCCCAGATCCTCGCCCGGCGCGACGAGGTCCACATCGACCCTCAGACCGTCGACAAGCTGTCCTGCTCGACCGATCAGGTCGATCGGGACGTCGCAGATCTCGTGGAGCGGATGCTGGCCTACGGCGAGTTCGTCGGGAATCGCAACCAGGTCTTCCTCTTGTCCGACTATGACGATCCCAAAACCCTGAAGCTGCCCCATCCAGTCAAGAACGTGAAACGTGACAAGAACGGAAAGCTAACGGCCTTGACCTTCGGCCATGGGTATACCTCTTCCGAGGCACTCGCGACGGGTCCCAGGACGACCTCAGAACTGGCGTCGAGCGGCGGGTAGCGGGCCTCCGATTCCGCCGATGGCGGTGCCTTGGTCTCTCCCCAGGCCGTCTGTTGATCGCGCTAACTCTTCTCGAAGCCGTGGCTGGCGAAGCGGAGCGTCTGGCAGTTCGCTGCTACGGTCCTGACGACCTCGGGCGGCGCCGACCCGGCCGGGCGAGGGCACCAAGCTGCGGCCGCGGCAGGAGGTCCGCAAGGGCGAGGTTACTCCGCTGGCGTATGATGCCGCGGAGCCGCGCGAGCAAGAGGCTGAAGGGCTCGAGTTTGGTCCGAGGATGGCTCAGCACTGGCGGACGGCTGCGTCACGGCTCCTGGCTCCCTCGCCTCCGCTGGCGCCGTTCCTCCAAATCGGCTGCCGTGATCACAGCCCCATCCTCCAAGCCTTCTGAGCATCCCCCGCAAAGCGCCCACGTCTCCCCGTCGCCCGGGTCGGACTCACGCTGCGCAGGTCGCGGTGCCAGCCGGAACAGAGTCTGTTTTGACTCGTCGCAGACGTCGCACCACATCGGGCCGGGCGGGCCGCCTGCCAGCAGGTGCGCTCGATATTCCCGCATGCTCGCCCTTCCCTCTACTCGATCTCTCCGTCCCCGTGCCGCTCTTGCTGGGACCTGTAGATCGTAGCTCGTTTCCTGCCGCGCTGGAATGGCGCGGCGATTCTTAGACGCTCCGCCCACTCTCGCTGCTGATGTTCGGCTGTGCAGCCCTCCGGTTGGCCGAGTCGTACGCACCAACGCGGCGCAGGATGGCCTCGGCTTCCTGGTGGCGGTCGTCCGCCTTGACCGTCACGATCGTGCGCCCGCCCTGGAACTGCTGCTCATAGTAGCGGCCTTCCTCTTCCGGGACACCCATCTTCGTCAGGACGCCGAGCAGCCCGCCGGCCGCAGCCCCGACGGCTGCGCCGCCCAGGGCCAACGCCAGGATCCCACCGGCGAGCGCCGGCCCAATGCCCGGAATCAACCCCGCCACCGCCGCGCCGAGCAGCCCGCCGACAGCGCTGCCGGTCAGTGTGCCCGTCGTCATGCCTTCCCCCGCCTCGGCCTCCTTCCCACGGGGGATCGCCGTGCCACCTTCCGGCTCGTGCTTGCGATCGTCGCGCCGGGCGAAGCCGATCTGCTCGTCGCGGAAGCCGGACCGCTGCAGCTCGTCGACGGCCCGTTCCGCGTCGGCGCGATCGTCGAATACCCCGACGATGGGCGGACGTTCAGCGTTCATGGCCATGACTCTTTCCTCCCAACTAGGTTGATGGCAGCTTGCGGGCCTGCAGAATTCGGGCCAACGTGCATGCTCGCCAGGGCTGGGACTCTTCCGGCCCGATCTCACCGCTCGGCTCGGACCGGACGGGCTCCTGGCCGTGATCGAGCTGGCCGAGCGGATCCAGGCCGCGACGCTGCGCGGGGACTTCGAGGGGCGCTGGCGGCAGCGCGGAGCACGTCGAAGACCCGCTCCGGCCGGTTCAGCTCCGGGCGTACGGCGGCAGCGATTACCAGCGCAGGTGTCGCCATCCGCGCCCGTGAACCCCCACGCCCGGCCGGCGTCGTCAATGCCCGCCCCTATGTCAGGACGCGCAAGGGCTGCTACGCCACCGATGGAGAACGCCCTAACTCGAGCCGAGGCCTGGCCAACACTGTGGCAGGGTCAACTCCTCGTTCCCCAGAACTCGGCCCAGGAAAAGTTGGACACCATGACCACCGCCACTGAACGCGATCCGTCCAGAGTTGTCAGCATCTCGCTAGAGTTGTGCGCGCACCAATGCGGCTGATGCCCGTCCGTGCTGATGTACAGTATGAACGCGGAGCGAGGTAGCCTTTGGTCGTCCGCCAGCCCGCGGGCGGTGCAGCCGTCCACACCAAACTTCTGACGGACCCGCTCCTGCCCAGCATCACGATGGGCGCGACCGTCTCAAGGGAGCTGCCTGATGCGCGCTCGCGCCGTCCTCGACCCAGGTGGACTGTTCCGTTACATTCCGCTCAGGCCGCACCAGTTCACCGAGGCAGTCACGCCGACACGAGACCTGTTCGTCCTGGCACATCTCGGGGTAGCTCGCGTCGATCCTGTGGCGTGGAGCCTCGATATCGACGGCCTGGTGCGCTGTCCGCAGCGGTTGACGCTCGCCGATCTGCAGCGTTTTCCGAAGCGAGAAGTCCTGTCGTTCCACGAGTGCGCGGGGAACCCGCTGACGCCAGAAGTCCCGGAGCGCCGCGTCGCCAACGTTGTCTGGGGCGGCGTCACCCTCGAGACGCTGCTCGATAAGGTCGGCGTCGAGCCGACGGCGAGCTACATCTGGTCCTACGGGCTCGACCACGGACCATTTGCAGGGACGCAGAACGACTCCTACCTGAAGGACCTGCCGCTCCGGCGCGTGAAGGCAGGCGACGTCCTGGTGGCGTACGAACTCAATGGCGAGCCGTTGTCGGCGGAGCATGGTTTTCCGGCTCGCCTGCTGGTGCCGGGCTGGTACGGCACCAATAGCGTGAAGTGGCTCTATCGCATGGTACTGGCCGACCGGCGTGCGGACGGACCGTTCACCACCGTGTTCTACAACGAGGTCATCCCATCGTCGCCCGGGGCTTCGACGGTGCGTACCAGGCCCGTGTGGGAGGTTGCGCCGGAGTCAGTGATCGTGGCGCCAGCGCCGGACGAGCGCTTGCAGGTGGGAACCCCCGCTGAGATCTGGGGGTGGGCATGGTCGGCGAAGGGGATCCGCACGGTCGAGGTAAGCGTCGATGGCGGCGAGACGTGGCACGCCGCGGCGGTCAACGTGCGTGAGCAATGGTCGTGGCAGAGGTTTCATGTTGCCTGGCGTCCCTCGGAACCTGGTGGGGTCGCGCTCCTCTGCCGGGCCAGCGATCTCGCGGGCGCAACGCAACCGCCGCGCGGCGCCAGGAACGCGATCCATGCCGTCCCCGTAACCGTCGTGACCTGAAAGGTCCGTGGAGCCGAACTCGTCGTGGCGACCGCGGCATTCCCCGTGGTCGTAAGCGCGCCGGTGATGGTGTCCCGAACCGACGGCTTGGGGGGCGGGCTTCGATCGGATCGCGGTGCTCGTGACCCCGCTGGGCCGCTACGCCACGGCGGAACGACGTCGCGAACCAGATCGCCTTGCTCTTGTCGGACGGGGCCGCGTCCATCACCGGCGCGGCGCTGATTGTGGAGGGCGGCTACACACTCTACCCTTCATTTTCATCGACTCGCCGGTCTGAGATAGGTACTTATACAAACGTGGTAATGCCAACTGTAGTGACCTCGTACAGCATGCATGCTGCCTTCTGGGCTACGCGAGGCAATTCGGCGGGGGAGCGGCGGGGCGCGCCTTGCTGGTTGCCCGCGACGGCCGAGGAACGCAAGCGCGGGGCGCCGGCGACCGTGCTGGAAGTCGATCCCGAGCGAGCCGCCATCGCCCGCGAGATGTTCGCCAGGGTGGACGAGGGCGAGTCGGTGCGGTCGGTGGCGGCGGGGCTGGCGTTCCTTGCCCGAAGATGCGCGCGGGGGGGCGTTCTCGCTTGCCACGACCCGCCACCTGCGCTCGGCGGTGGTCTACATCGCCCGGCGGGACCACGACCGGGAGGCACCGGGTAACTGGCCGGCGATCATTGACCGGGAGACGTTCGAGCGGGTCCAGGCACGGATCGCGGAGCACCAGCACATGGCCCACCAGGCGACCGGCCAGAACCTCCTCACCGGGCTGATTCGCTGCCCGACGTGCGGGAACCGGATGCACGGCAATCGACCGAAGCACCGCTCAGCGCGCTACCGGTGCAACTCCCAGAACGACGGCGCGGGGTCCCCCGCGTGTGACCGCTGCCTGCCGCTCGGCGTCGTGGACAGCGCCGTGCTGGACGAGGTGGCCGCCGTGCTCGACACGGTGGGGAGCGCGGACGCGGCGCTGAAGGCGGCGATCCGGCGCGCGTGAAAGGAGCTTGGCCGGCCGGACGAGGATACGGCGGTGCTGGCGCGGACCCACGAGCAGACCGCCGCCAAGGCGCGTGAGCGAATCAAGCGGTTAGCCTTGCTGTTCGCGGACGGCGACATAGACCGTGCTGCGCGAATCACCCCAAGGGAGAGGCGTGAACGGGCCGCGTGCCGCGTGCAACCCTACGCGCCAGCGCTTGAATCTGGCGCGACGAGAAGCGCTAGCCCGACCGGTCCACACCGACGCGGGGGCAGATGTCGGCCAGGGGGCAGGTCGAGCAGCGGGGGCGGAGAGCCGTGCAGATCCGGCGGCCGTGCTGGATCAGCAGCATGTGGAAGTCATAGGCGTCCTCGGGCGGGATCTGCGCCTCGAGCTCGAAGTGGGCTCGAGCGGGAGTGGTGCGACGATCGATCAGCCCCAAGCGGCGGCTGACGCGGAAGACGTGCGTGTCGACCGGCAAGGCCGGCTTGCCGAGAGCAAACAGGAGGACGCAGGCGGCGGTCTTCGGCCCGACGCCCCCGAGCCGCGTCAGCTCCTCGCGGGCCGTGGCAGTGTCCAGCTCGCGCAAATAGTCCAGGCTCAGCTCGCCGCGCCGTTCCAGGATCGCCTGCAGCGCGGCGACGATCCTGGGCGCCTTGATCTCGGCCAG
>JAUJPG010000008.1:144887-151703 GCA_030447245.1 Chloroflexota bacterium
CCGGTGCCGGCGCCCTTGCAGTCGTAGACGGCGTACAGCCGCTCGTTGTCCAGAATCCAGGGCAGGATCTGCTCAGCCTGGCCTTTCTGGTCGTAGTCGGTCTGCGACAGATCTGCCATCGTTCACCTCGCCCGTGGGTACTCCCGGGCAGATTATTCGGCCGAGCTCTTCGCCCCAGCCTGGCCCGCCTGCGACTGGCCCTGGGCGGGCTGCTCTCTGGCAGGGCCGACCCAGACGGTCTGGATGTTGCAAAACTCTCTGATGCCGTAGGCGCCCAGCTCGCGGCCGTAGCCGCTGCGCTTGATCCCGCCGAACGGCAGGCGCGGGTCCGAGGCGACCATGCCGTTGATGAACACCGAGCCAGCCTCGATGCGGCGGGCGAGCTGCTTGGCCCGCTCCGTGTCCCGCGTCCAGAGGTTGGAGCCGAGGCCGTACTCCGTGTCGTTCGCGATCTCCACGGCGTGGTCGGCGTCGCGGGCGCGGAGGACGGCCGCGACCGGGCCGAACGTCTCCTCGCGGAAGGCCGGCATGTCGAGCGATACGCCGTCCAGGACGGTCGGCTGATAGAAGTAGCCCTTGCCTTCGAGCGGGCTGCCGCCGACGACCGCGTGGGCCCCTTCGGAGACGGACTCCTCAACCTGGCGGGCGAGCGCCTCGCGCAGGTCGCCGCGGGCGAGTGGGCCGACGTTCGTCTCGCGGCGGGACGGGTCGCCGACCTGGAGCTTCTTGACCGCCTGGGCAAACTTCTCGGTGAACTCGTCGGCGGCCGCCTCCTCGACGATGAACCGCTTGGCGGCGATGCAGGACTGGCCGCTGTTCTGGTTGCGCGCGCGCGCCGCGGTCGTCGCCGCGGCATCGAGGTCCGCATCCGCCAGGATGATGAACGGGTCCGAGCCACCTAGCTCGAGCACCTGCTTCTTCAAGTGGCGACCGGCGGTGCTGGCGACCCTCTCGCCAACCTCGCTCGAGCCGGTCAACGTGACAGCAGCGACGTGCGGGTCACCGATCAGCTCCTCGACGCCCGAGCCGGGCACCAGCAACGTCTTGAACAGGCCCCCGGGAAGGCCGGCCTGGGTGAAGATCTCCTCGATCGCCAGTGCGCACTGGGGGACATTCGAGGCGTGCTTCAGGACCGCGGCGTTGCCAGCCATCAAGGCCGGCGCGGCGAAGCGGAAGACCTGCCAGAAGGGGAAGTTCCAGGGCATGATCGCCAGGACGACGCCGAGCGGCTGGAAGGCGACGAAGCTCTCCCGAGCGTCTGTCTCGGTGTGCTCGTCGGCCAGGAATTGCGGCGCCTGCTCGGCGTAGAAGTCGCAGTTCCAGGCGCACTTGGTGATCTCGGCTTCGGCCTCGGTGATCGGCTTGCCCATCTCGGCGGTGATCAGGCCGGCCCAGCGAGACTGCTGGTCGCGCAGGATGCGCCCGGCGGCCTGGATGCGCGCCGCGCGCTCGCCAAACGACGTCTGCCGCCACGCGCGGAAGGCGTCGTGCGCCCGTTCCAGCGATTCCTGAGCCTGGGTGGGGGAAACCTCGTCGAAGCTCTTGAGAACTTCTTCGGTCGCCGGGTTGATCGACTGCATCGTCATGGCATCCGCACCTCCACGGTGGTTGTTGCACGATAGCAGGATGCCAGCGCCGCCGGCAGCCGAACGGTGGGCTAGCTCCCCGTCGTCAGGCGCGCACCAGTCTCGCAGATGAGATCCAGGAGCGCGTCGACATCCTCTCGCGCGGTGCGCGGGTTGACGATGCAGGCTCGCAGCACAAATCGGCCCCGCAGAACCGTGCTCGAGAGGAACGCCCGGCCCCCGAGCTGAACGTCCTCGAGGAGGGCCTTGTTGAGAGCGTCGAGCCGATCCAGATCCGCTCGGAGGGTCGGCGGGGCGTATCGGAAGCAGACGACGCTCATGCCGCTCGCGATCAGCTCCAGGTCCGGGTGCTCGCGGATGCGAGCCGCCAGGTGCTCGGCCAGGGCGATATTGCGCTCGATCGCCGCCGCGTAGCCGTCCAGTCCGCGATGCTTGAGGGCCATCCACACTTTGAGAGCACGGAAGCCGCGCGTCTGCTGGACGCCATACTCGCTGAACCATGGCAGCCCTCCGACACCCGTCGGGCTGCCGTCGGTCCGCAGGTACGACGGCACCAGGCTGAAGGCGTCCCGCATGGCAGCGGCGTCACGGACCAGCACCAGGCCGGCCTCGACCGGCACGTAGAGCCACTTGTGCGGGTCCAACGCCACGCTGTCGGCCAGGGCGAGCGGCTCCAGCGCGGCGCGGTAGCGGTCCACCAGGATGGCCGGTCCGCCGTAGGCGCCGTCGACGTGCAGCCAAAGATCGTGCCGGCCGCAGACCTCGGCGATCTCGGCGAGCGGGTCGATTGCGCCGGTGTTGACTGTGCCGGCGCTGGCGGCGACGGCAAGCGGCTGGTGACCCGCGTCGAGGTCACGCCGGATCTGGGCCTCGAGCTCCGGCACCCGCATGCGGTACTGGTCGTCTGACGGGATGACGCGGAGGGCATCGCCGCCGAGGCCGAGCAGCTCGACGGCCTTGCGGATGCAGGAGTGCCCCTCCTCGCCCGTGTAGATCACGAGCCGTTGAGCGTGGCCTTGCAGCCCCCGCGCGCGCACGTCCAGCCCGGCCCTGGCGGCGCCAACGTGGCGGGCCACCGCCAGCGCCGTCAAGGTCGCCATCGAGCCGCCACTGACGAGCAGCCCCATCCCATCCGGCGGGAAGCCGAGCAGCGTCTTGAACCAGTTGACGACCTGGCGCTCCACGTACACAGCGGCGTGATTGCCGCCGGCCACGCTGGGGTTCATCGCGGCGGCCAGCGCTTCGGCGAACACGCCGATCACCTCGGGCGGGGAGTTGATCCAGCCGAAAAAGCGCGGGTGCCCATTGCCGAAGGGGTACGGCTCCACGCGCGCTGCGAAGTTGGCAAGCACGGTCTCCGGCGCGCTCCCCTCGTGGGGCGCGGACTCGGCCAGGATCTCTTCTGCCAGCGCCTCCGGCAGCGGGCAGAAGACCGGACGCCCGGGCAGCGTGGTGAGGTGCTCCGCGATCAGGTCGACGACCTGGTAGCCGATCCGCTTGATGTCCTCTGAAGACCAGGCCCACTCGAGGGCGCTCGCCAGGTCGGCCGGTGCCTGATGGGCCGACCGGTCAGAGCTGTTCTTGGCGTCGAGTGCGCTCATGCTCGGCCATCCTCCGTGCCCGTCGTCGTGCCGAGATGTCACCGGCGCGCCGGCCCTCGGAGCACGTCGCCCAGGCCAGAGCAGGAGGTCGGCGGAAGCCGGCGACCGCCCAGCCAGGATAATGCACCGCCCGCCGCGTCGTCCCGCGGGCGGGGGTGCGCCGACCGGCGGCGCTCAGCCAGCCTGGGCGCGAGGCCGCGGGCCGTCGCGACCGCGGTGGGTTTCCGGGGCGAAGCGGGCGAACAGGAGCGCGACGAAGGTCAGCAGCGCCGCGGTGCCCGCTAGCGCGGCCTCGACGCCGAAGAGGTCGGCGACCAGGCCCAGCAGGAGCGGGCCGACGACGTAGCCAAGGTCGGCCAGCATCCGGTAGCTGCTCATCGCCGCGGCGTTCATGCCGGCCGGGGCCATGTCGGCGGCGTACGCGGCCGGCGCGGCGCCGCTGATCCCAAGGGCGATGCTCCAGGCGACGCAGCCTGCCAGGAACCAGCCATAGGTCGGCGCCAGCAGGAACAGCACGAACGACAGGCCGGTGATCAGCGTGGAGGGCACGATCACCGCCTTGCGCCCGAACCGATCGGCGAGCACGCCGGAGGGGTAGGCCAGGCCCAGTCCGAGGACGCTGATCAAGGCGAGCCCGAGGCCGATCTGGTCGGTCGCCAGGTCGAGCCGCTCCTTGCCCAGGATCGGGATGATGTTGAACAGGCCGCCGGTACGCGCGAAGAAAGCGCTGAAGCTCACCAGGCTGACCAGCAAGAACCCGCGCTGAGAGGTCAGGATGCGTAGCTGGGCGCCGAACGACGGCAGCGGCTTATCCGTGCTCCTGGCGCCGCCGGCGCTGATCCCCCGGGTCTCCGGCACGCGGAACCACGCCAGGGCGGTGGCGACCGCGCCGAGGGCCGCGTGGGCGTAGAAGGGCGCCTCGAGCCCGAAGTACTCGGCCAGCAGACCGCCCGGATACGGACCGGCGCCGACAGCGAAGGCGAAGACGCCCGAGTAGATCGCCATCATCCGCCCGCGCCGCTCGGGCGTGCTGATGTCGGCCAGGACAATCTGGCCGGCGGTCAGGACGAGCGCGGCGCCGGCTCCGGCGACGAAGCGCGCGCCGAGGAACGGAAGGTAGCTCGGCGCCACCGCGCACAGCAGGTTGCCGCCGACGGTCAGCAGTCCGCCGACCGCCAGCGTCCCGCGCCGCCCTATCCGGTCGGCCAGCCGGCCGGCCGGCACATTCAAGAGGAAGCGCGCCAGCCCGTAGATCGCGATCGTCAAGCCGATCGCCGACTGCGGCACGCCAAAGCCGCTGGCGTACAGTGGCAGCGCTGGGACGACGCTGCCGAAGCCGAGCTGGTTGACGGCGATCAGCGCGCAGATCCAGAACAGGACACGATTGCGCTCGTACGACGCGCGGCCCCCAGCTAGCATACGCCGCGCGGACCGACCCGCTGCACTCTCGCTCCTCCGGCGGGCCCCGACGCGCCGCCGTGTGAGCTTAGCGGATGATCGTCAGGCCGTGCAGGCCTCGGGGAACCGGCCGACGCGGCGCACCATGCTGCGCGAGCCGTCACTACAGCCGGGAGCAGGATCGACCGCAGCGGTGGCCCAGGCTGTGTGCCCGCGTCCCCGAACGGCGTGCGACCTAACCCCGTTGGCCTGCGCCGGCTCGCCGCGGTGGCTGGCCCGAATGCAACGCTCCACAAGCCACGGCTCCCGCTTTCACCATCCGGCCCCGCGGCGGGGACGTGAGGCCGCAAGAGGTACGGCCAGCCGGATGGTACGATGCCTACCTCGTTCGGAGATACGCAGGCGGACGGAGCGACGACGATGAAGGTCACGGCCGGGATGGTGGCGCGGACGCGGGCGATCGCCGAGCCGCGCTGGTCGCCGGACGGACGCTGGCTGGCATTCCTGGAGAGCTTCGACGGACGGGGAGACGTGCTGGTCGTGCCGGCGGAGGGCGGGCCGGCTACGCGGCTGACGGCCGAGCCGGGCTCCCAGCCGACCGCCTCGTATGGTGGTGGGATCCTGTGCTGGATCGACTCCGAGACGCTCGGCTTCGTCGCACCCGACGGCCAGCTCCACGCGCTCGCGTTGGCCGGTGGCCCGACCCGCCAGCTCACGCGGCTGGACGGGCGCGTCTCGGCGCCGACGGCCACTCCGGACGGCCGGCAGATCGCCTGCATGGTCAGCACCCAGACGGACCAGCAGATCGCCGTCGTCGATCCGTCCGGTCGAGAGTGGCCGCGGCGGGTGTCTGGTGGCGGTGACTTTGTCTTCGATCCGGCCTGGTCCGCGGACGGCGCGCTGGCCTGGCACGAGTGGAGCGTCCCGAACATGGCCTGGGACGGCGGGTGGATTCGACTGCGCACGCCGGATGGCGAGATCAGGACGGTGGACGGCGGGGATGACGTCTCGGTGTCCCAACCACGCTTCTCGTTGGACGGGCGAACGCTGGCCTACGTGTCCGACCGTTCAGGCTGGTGGAACCTGTGGCTGTACGACGTGGCGAGCGGCGAGGCGCGCCAGCTGCTCCAGGACGAAGCCGAGCATGGGGGCCCAATCTGGGGTCCCGGCGGGATGCGCTTCGCCTGGTCGCCGGACGGCCGCGAGATCGCCGTCATCCGCACGAGTAGCGGCTACTCGGGCGTGCAGGTCGTTTCGACCGATGGGGGAGACAGCCGACCACTCGGCCCGCCGGATGGCTCGGTCACCGCGCTGTCCTGGTCGCCGGCCGGCGATCGGCTGGCGGTGCTCTGGGGCAGCGCGTCCCAGCCGACGCGGCTGGTGACGCTCGACCGCGCGACCGGCGCCCTGACCGACGGGGCGCGCGGCGCGCCGGCCGGCTTCGAGGCAGCCGACACGCCGGCGCCGCGCCACATCTCCTGGGAGACGCCGGATGGGGCAACGGCCCACGGGCTGTTCTCGCGGCCCACGGGTGTCGAACGGCCGCCGCTGCTGGTACGCGTCCACGGCGGGCCAACCGGCCACGTCGAGGCCGGCTTCGACGCCCGCACCAGCTACTGGCTGGACCGTGGCTGGGCCATCTTGCAGGTGAACTACCGCGGCAGCACCGGCTACGGGCGGGCCTACCACCAGGCGCTGCGCGAGCAGTGGGGTGTCCACGACGTGACGGATACCGTCTCGGGCGCCCGCTACCTGGCAGATCGCGGCGAGGTCGACCCATCCGCGATGGCGGTCATGGGCGGCAGCGCCGGCGGCTTCACCGTCTTGCTCTGCCTGGCGCTCCACCCGGACGTCTTCGCGGCCGGAGTCGACCTGTACGGGGTGGCCGATCTGTTCACGCTCGCCGAGGAAACCCACCGCTTCGAGGCCCACTACCTGGACACGATCGTCGGTCGGCTGCCCGAGCACTACCAGCGCTACGTGGAGCGCTCGCCGGTGCACCTGGCCGACCGCATCCGCAGCCCGCTGCTGATCCTCCAGGGCGATAAAGACGAGGCAGTCCCGCTCAACCAGAGCCAGGCGATGCTGGCCAAGCTCACCGCGCGCGGCGTCCAGGTCGAGCTACACGTCTACGAGGGCGAGGGCCACGGCTGGAGCAAGCTGGCCACCAGCCTGGACGAGCTGGACCGCACCGAAACGTTCCTGCGCCGCCACGTCCTCCGCGTCGCCGC
>JAUJPG010000008.1:151803-157509 GCA_030447245.1 Chloroflexota bacterium
GATGTATTCGGCGCTGAGTGAGGTCCGCGTGTCGATCGATCTCATCGTGGTCACCGAGGATCGCCTGGCGGAGCTTGGCGATCGGCCGAGCCTCGTGTACCGCGAGGCGCTGCGCAAGGGGAAGGTGATCTACGAGGCACCGAGAATGAGTCCACGCCGCAGGCGGCGGAAGCTCAGCCCGAGTCCCGCCGGACTCCCACGCACCTGGCTCGCCTACGCAAAACGAGACCTTGCTGCTGCGCACACCTTGCACGAAAATCCGAATGACTTTCCCGAGCAGGTCGGCTTCCACGCTCAGCAGGCAGCAGAAAAAGCGATAAAGGCCGTTGTGCTCGAGAAGAAGATCGAGTTCGACTACACCCACGACCTGGGCGGTCTCCTCGGGGATCTGACCAGGAGCGGCGTTGTCCCGCCGCCGGACGTTGCACGCGCCCGGGTCCTGACGCGGTTCGCGGTCAACACGCGGTATCCTGATCCCCCCGACGAGATCACTGACGACGACATCGACGACGCGCTGATGATCGCCGAAGCGACGGTCGCCTGGGCAGCCAGTCTGGTGACGGTGCCGAAGGAGCAGGCGTGAGCGCGACGACGCCGCGGCCGTGGAAGAGCCGCTCGACGAAGCCAACGTGCAGCTACGATCGACCTGACCGTGGCGCGCACTCAGTCCGCTGACGCTTGCTCGGCGGCGCGGCGGAGGACGTAGATCCACGGTTTGAGGGTGCCGGCGTTGGCCGGCAGCTCCAGCCGGATCTGTTGCTCAGGGACCCAGGCCGGCGCGGCGCGCAGGCAGCGCTCGAAGAGGTTGACCTGCTGGGTGATCACGACGAAGCGTGCGTCGGGCGCGGCCAGTCGCGCCGCCTCGGCCAGTACTCCGGGATACAGGCGCTCGTTGTTGGCGTGGGAGCCGACTAACTGACCGAATGGCAGGTCGGCCACGATGGCGCTCGCCGACCCGTCCGGTCGGGGAACGGCGCCGGCGTCCCACTGGTGAAGCTCTACGTCCACGCCCGCCGCGGCCGCGTTCGTGGTGGCGCAGGCGAGTGCCTCGGCGTCCAGGTCGCAGCCGATCAGGTGCGCCGAGCCGAATGCTGCACGCTCGATGAGCAGCGTGCCGGAGCCGCAGGCCAGATTGAGGTAGGTGTCCTCGGGCGCGGGCCGAGTCAGGCCCGCCATGACGCTGGCGACCGTCGCGTTCAACGCGCCGCGCAGGTTGCAGACGCGCCAGGGCCGGGCGGAGAGCGGCCGCGGCGAGAGCCGAGCGGTCAGCTCAAAGCGGTCGCCAGCTGGGCTGCGCTTGAACCGCAGCAGGAGGTCGCCCCCCTCGGCAACGTCGCGCAACCCGGTTGCGCGAGTCAGGCGCTCGCGGACGCCGCGGAACGTCGGCGAGTCCTGTCCGGCCGCGCCCAGGCGGAGTGTGCCGAACGCGCCGGCCGGGTGGAGCGAACGGATATGCCCGATCGCGCCAGTCAACCGCTTGAGCGTGCCGTCGTCCAGCAGCGCGCTCGGGCGCGGAAGTCCGGTCGCCACGACCGCATGGACCGCGACGATGGTGCGGAGGGTGAGCAGCGGCGGCCAGGGGCCGGCGTAAGGAAAGCGGAGGCCCGCGTCGGAGAGCACGGCCGGTGATGGCGTCAGGGTGGCCAGCTCTCGCGCGGCGAACGGCTCAAGGCCGGGGATGACCTCGGCCTCGAAGTCGGCCAGTCGAGCCGCCGGTGTGGGCCGTCTGGCACGCACGTTCGGGCGGGTCCGCGCGGGCCGAACGCCTCGCCCCGGTCCTTGCATGCGCGGGCGCCGCTACTTCAGTGGCAAGAGGCGGCGCGGGTTCTCGACGGTCATCTGGTGGATCGCACCGTCCGAGATGCCGGCGGCGCGCATCCGGGGAAGGATGTTGCGAGGGATGTGGCCGTAGCCATCGCCGCCCCAGGTCACCAGGTCAATCTTGTAACAGACGTCGTGCGCGAGCGTGAGCGAGCCGGCCAGACCGTCGGCGACGAGCCGCGCGACCAGCTCGATGCGCGTCTCGTCGTTCGGGTATTGCCGGCCGCGGGCCGGGTAGTACTGCTGCTTGCCGAACGTGTCGAAGGCCAGCGTCGGGCCGAGTCGGGCCAGGCGGGCATAGTCGCCGGGGCTGGGGTGGAGGCGGTCGTCGCAGTGGCTGATGATGACTTTGTCCAGCCGCGCGCCCGCTCGATCGAGCAGGTTGAGCGTGCGCGCGATCGGCTCGTAGCTTCGATGGCTCGAGTCCGGGTGGAGGACGAGCGCCGCGCCAGTCTGGGCCTGGACGGTCCCGCAGGCGCGCAGCACCACCTGCTCGGTCGGAGTCAGCGGCTCGGACGTCCCGATCTCGCCGATCACGCCGGCCCGGACCTCTGTTCCCGGAAAGCCGTCGCTGAAGTCGCGGAGCATCTCGTCAGTCACCTGCTCGGCGGACTTCCCGGCCAGCTCCGGCGGGTGCGAGGCGCCGATGTAGTAGCCGGTGCCGGCCAGAATGTTCAGTCCGGTCCGGCCGGCCACCGTGGCCAGGCCGGCCGGATCCGGCTGCAGGCCGATACTGCTCACCTCGACGACCGTCCCGCCCCCGAGCTGTCGATAATGATCCAGCTCGCGGGCGGCGACGTCCGGGTCACGCTGGACGGTGTTGTCGAGCGAGACTGGCACGTTGTGGCGGACGACGTACAACTGCTCGATGCTGAGCGGCTCGTCCGGCAGCGGCGTCTCTCCGCGCTCGACGAGTCGATGATGGTAGACCGACAGGTCGAACAGGACATGCTCGTGGATCAGGGTCGGCCCGAGCGATTCCGGAGGCACCGGCCCGAGCACCGTCATGACCTGTCCGGTAGGTGTCGTCATGGATCGACCTCGTTACCCGGATTCTGACGGTCGAAACTCGGCGGAGCGGTGGCCAACAGCGTGCCCTTACGGTTCGCGCCCTGCCGCGGGCGCGCTCCCCAGACGCTCGTCCGCGGGTCCCAGTGCGCCGGCGTCCCCCGCCGCCGCTGCCCCTGACTCAGGGCTCCTGGCGACCACCGGCTCGCCATCGGCAAGCTCGGATACCTGTGCCCCCGGGGTGACCCTGCGCGGGTCCTCACCGATCAGTCGGTCGGTCGCATCGGCAATCATCCGCCCGATCGCCAGCGACGAGGTGGCGGCTGGTGACGGAGCATTGCGGACGTGGATGATCCGCGCGGAGGTCTGGACGATGAAGTCGTCGACGAGCTTGCCGTCGACGTCGAGCGCCTGAGCGCGCACGCCGGAAGGCCCGGGCAAGCAGTCGTCAGGGGTGACCTCCGGGACGTACCGCTTGCACGCCTCCACAAACGCCTCCTTGCTGAAGTCGCGGACCATCTCCTCCAAACCCATCTGCCAGTACTTGGCGGCGAGCTTCCAGAAGCCGGGATAGGTGAACGTGTCGAGGTTGTCGCGCAGGTTGGCGTCCAGGCGTCCGTAGCCCTCGCGGGCGAAGGCCAGCACGGCGTTCGGGCCGAGCCAGACGTCCCCGTTGATCCGCCGAGTGAAGTGCACCCCTAAGAACGGGAAGGCTGGGTCCGGCACCGGGTAGATCATCCCCCTGGTCAGGTAGCGCCGTTCGGGGCGCAGGACGTAGTAGTCGCCGCGAAAGGGAACGATCTGCAAGTCACGCGGCGCGCGGCTCATCATCGCCAGGCGGTCCGAGTGCAGCCCGCCGCAGGTGACCAGGAACGTGCACTGGACGACACCGGACGCGGTCCGCAGCAGCACCCCGTCACCCTTCTGCCTGATGGCGGTCACCTGGTGCTCGGTCAGGATCTCACCGCCGTGCTCGCGGACGTCGTCGGCGTATGAGCGAGCGACCCGGCTCCAGTCGACGATGCCGGTGATCGGGGAGTAGATGGCCTTGATGCCGACCGCGTGAGGCTCCAGCTCGCGCAGTCGCTCCGGGCCGATCAGCTCCAGTCCGGGCACGCCGTTGGCGACGCCGCGGCGGTACAGCTCTTCGAGGCGAGGTAGCTCATTCTCATCGGTCGCGACGACCACCTTGCCGGCCTTGTCGTAGGGGATGCCGTGCTTGTCGCAGTAACGGTAGGTGGCGTGGCAACCCTCCACGCACAGCCGCGCCTTGAGCGAGCCCGGCGCGTAGTACAGGCCGGAGTGGATGACGCCGCTGTTGTGGCCTGTCTGGTGGCGGCCGATCTCCGGCTCCTTCTCCAGTATCGCCAGCCGCAAGCCCGGCCGCCGGAGCACGAGGTCCCTGGCCGTGGCCAGCCCGACAATCCCGCCGCCGACCACCACCACGTCATACCGCCGCTCGGCCATCAAGCTGTCACCCCCACCTCGAACTATCGTAGCGCACCGGCCGGCTGGCGACGATCAGCAGACGTCCGCGATCCAGACTGACCGCGCAGGGGGTTCAGTTCCTCATCGCGCATAATCCGCCTGTAATGGCAGGTGAGTGAGCCATGAACACGTGGCATAAGCGCATCCAGACGGACCCCCAAGTGTGTCACGGGAAGGCGTGCATCGCGGGGACGCGGATCATGGTGTCGGTGGTTCTCGACAACCTCGCGGACGGCCTGGCGCCCGATGAGATCGTCGCGGAGTACCCCCCGCTTACGATCGCGGACGTACGCGCGGCCATCGCCTACGCCGCGGCATTGACCCGAGAGGAGGAACTCGTCCCATGACGCCCTACGGGGTTGCCTGACGGTTGCCGACACCACCCACACACGTATCCGTCGACCGCCTCGGCCTGACGAGGCAATCGTCGAGGACCAAGCATGCTGACGGCGCACTTCACGACCGAGGTCGAGTACCCTGGTCGCTACTACATCGGCGGGGCCATTCGCGACCGGCCGTTGGACCAGGATTCCGCACGTAGTCCCGGTCCGCGTTCATGTCCACGCGGGAGGTGCAGCCTCGACGAACGCTCCCAGTTCGCTTCGAGAAGCACTCGTGGCGCTCCTGACCGTCCGATGGCGAACGACTCCGACCTGGCTGACGGCTGTTTGTTACAGTCCTCCCTATGTTGCGGCTCGCGGAAGTTTCTAAGTGGTACGGCGCGCGGCGGGTCCTGGATGAGGTCTCGCTCGCGGTCAGCCCTGGCGAGAAGGTCGCGCTGGTCGGCCCGAACGGCGCCGGCAAGACGACCTTGCTGCGGATCGCCCGTGGCGAGGAAGAGCCGGATACCGGGCGTGTCCAACTGCCGAACGGCTGGCAGGTAGGCTACCTGACCCAGGATCCGGACGTCGTCGACGAGCGGACCCTCCGCGACGAGATGCTGGCCGCCCACGCTGACATCCTCGAGATGCAGCGCGAGATCGCCGAGGTCGAGCGTGCGCTGGCCGCCGCTCCAAACGGCGAGCTCGAGCGGCTCGTCGACTATCAGGGGGAGCTCCTCGCGCGTTTCGAGGCGCGCGGCGGCTACCGCGTCGAGGCCGAGATTGCCAGGGTGCTCGCCGGACTCGGCTTCCGCGAGGAGGACCGCGACAGGCGGACCGACCAGTTCTCGGGCGGCTGGCGAACGCGGATCGCATTGGCCAAGCTGCTGGTCCGCTCGCCGGACGTGCTGCTCCTGGACGAGCCGACCAACCACCTGGACCTGGACGCGACCGAGTGGCTCGAGGGCTACCTTAAGACGACGAGCGCCACGACGATCGTCGTCTCGCACGACCGTTACTTCCTGGACTGCTGCATCTCGCGGACGGTCGAGCTGGAAGGCGGCAAGCT
>JAUJPG010000001.1:0-22237 GCA_030447245.1 Chloroflexota bacterium
GATCCATCGTCCTGCCCAGTCTATCTGTTCGAGGTTCCGGAAGGAGCCTACTTCGGCTTCCCGACGTTGCCCGATCAGGGTATCAAGTTCGGACGTCATGACCAGGGCGTCGTCTGCACACCAGGTACGATCGTCCGTCGCGTTGACGAGGCGGAGGTCGATGCGCTTCGCGCGATTATGGGCCGATACCTGCCCGATGCCAACGGCGCGCTACGGTCGACGCTGACCTGCATGTACACCATCACCCCCGATCACCACTTCGTGCTCGATCGTCATCCCGAGCACCCGGCGATCGTCTACGCTTGCGGTTTCTCCGGTCACGGCTTCAAGTTCGCGCCGGTGATCGGCGAAGCGCTGGCCGAGCTGGCAACGGAGGGCGCGACGCGCCACCCGATCGGATTCCTGTCGGCGGCGCGGTTTGGCCAGCCAAAATCCGTGCGCACCATCAGCCAACGTTCGTCACGCGCCTGAACCCCGCTCGCCGGCTTGCGACCGCGACTGTTCCGCCCCTAGGCTTGGCGCACGAACTGGCTGGAGGCTGGCCCATGGCAACGACGATCGCGCCGGCAGAAGGCATCGCGGGGCTGGATGGGCCGCACGGCGGGGCGTATCGCGCGCCGGCGATTGGGCTGCATGGGGTGGTCAGCGCGGCCCACGGGCTGGCCGCGACGGCCGGACTGCGCATCCTGGTCCAGGGGGGCAACGCCGTCGACGCGGCGATCGCGGTCGGCGCGGCGCTGAGCGTCGTCGAGCCGTTCATGTCCGGACTTGGGGGAGGCAGCGGCTTCATGCTGATCCACGAAGCAGCGACCCGCCGCGTCTGGGGTTTGGACTACGTCGGCCTGACGCCGGCCGCGGCCGATCCGACGCCCTTTGCAAATGTGGAGATGCTTGGTCAGGACGTCCGATCGTCGACCGTGCCCGGGACGCTCGGAGGATGGCTGGCGGCCCTGAACCGGTTCGGGACGATGGATCGCGCGGCCGTGTTCGCCCCGGCAATCGACCTGGCCGAGCGCGGCTGGCCGATCACGCCGTTTGCCGCCCAGCAGCTCCGCGAGAACGCGCCGAAGCTGTCCCGCTACCCGAGCTCGGTTGCGACGTACCTGCCGAACGGTCGACCGCCGACCGCGGGCGAGGTGGTGCCGCAGGCGGATCTCGCTCGCACCTACCGCACCCTGGCCGAGGGCGGAGCGGAGGCGTTCTACCACGGTGACGTTGGGCGAACGATCGTCCAGGCAGTTCAGGCCGCCGGCGGATGGCTTACTGCCGGGGATCTGGCCGCCTTCGAGCCTCGATGGCTGGAACCGCTCAGCGTCGAGTACGGCGGCCGACGGGTCTACGCGCCAGCACCGCCGTCAACCGGATTCCAGTATCTTGAATCGCTCAAAATGCTCGAGGCGTTTGACCTCCCGGCGCTTGGCCACAACTCGGCCGAGTACCTCCACCTACTTCTCGAGACTGTGAAGCTCGCCAGCGCCGACCGGACCCGCTACCTTCGCGAGCCGACGACCACGCTCCACGCGCTGTTGACCGACGAGTACGCCGCCGAGCGGCGCGCGCAGATCGACCGGCGCCGCGCGGCGCCGAGTGAGGGCGAACGGTATCTGCCCGACAAGACCGATGAGGTCCGGCCGGGGGACCCAGGTCGCTTCGCCCGCGACCACACGACCCACTTCGACGTCGCCGACCAATCCGGCAACGTCGTCTCGGTCACGCAGACTAACGGCGCGCTGTTTGGCAACGGCTTCGTCGTCGGCGACACCGGCATTCCGATGAACAACCTTCTGTATTGGACCGATCTCGGCCCAGCTAGTCCAAACTATTTGCGACCGTGCGACCGGCGCTTCGGTGCGATGTCGCCCTGCATCGTGACGGACGGAGGCCGACCAGTTCTCGGCATCGGCACCCCCGGATCGTTTGGCATTCTGCAGACCACCCTCCAGATGCTCCTCAACGTCCTCGACTTCGGGATGCACGTCCAGGCGGCGATCGAGGCGCCCCGCTTCCGCGCCTTCGAGCGGACGCTGGTCGACGTGGAATCGCGTATCCCGGCCGAGACGCGCAAAGCGTTGATCGGACGCGGCCACGAGGTCCGCGTCCTCGAGCCCTGGACCTGGAAGGTCGGCGGTGGCCACGGCATCGCACTCGATCCGGCGAGCGGCGTTCTGACGGGCGGCGCCGACCCCCGCCGGGACGGCCAGGCGGTAGCCTGGTGAAGAGCGCCAGATGCGGCCGCGCAAAGCAGCTGCCTAGGGGAGCGGCAAGGCGTTCCCGGGAGAACGCTCGGCAGCCAAGCCGGCGCCGATAGGCGCGCACGGCCCGGACCGGATCACGGATGCCGGCCGGGGACTTTTCCTCGGCGATGCTCCAGCCGGCGTAGCGTGCCTCGCGCATCGGGCGGACCACGCATGGGACGTCGGCACCATCGCTACCTGTAGCCTCGTACTCGCCGCCAGCGAATGCGTCGTTGAGGTGTGGATGGCTGATGCGGCCAAGCTGGCCGCGGATGCGGAAACACTCGGGCCGATTCAGGACGTTGCCCAGGATTCGAATGCACGGACCGCGGTCACGGGTATTGACAGATCAGAACATAAGTTCTAACATGCTGGTGTGCGTCGCGTCGAGTACCGCGAGATCGAGTGCAAGTCCGCGCTGAATCGCGTGCATGGCATGCCCTTCAAGTGGTCGCTCAACCCGTATCGCGGGTGCGTACACGCGTGTCACTACTGCTATGCGAGAGCATCGCACAGGTACTACGATCTGAACACCGACGAGGACTTTGAGACCAAGATCCTGGTCAAGGTCAACTTTGCCGAGGTCCTGCGGCGCGAGCTCCGACGACCGTCCTGGGCCGGCGAGCAGGTCGCGCTCGGGACCGTCACCGACTGCTATCAGCCCGCCGAAGGCCGCTACCGCGTGACCCGGGCGACGCTGGAAGCCCTGCGCGACGGGGCGAATCCCGTCGGGATGGTCACCAAGTCGCCGCTCGTCCTGCGTGACCTCGACGTGCTGGCCGAGCTGAGCCGGCTGACCGATGTCCGCGTTTTCTTCACGGTCACGACGGTCGACCTCGCGCTGTGGCGGACGCTCGAGCCTGGCACAGCCAATCCCTTCAAGCGGCTAGGGGTTATGCGAGAGCTCAACCAGGCCGGCGTGCCGGCCGGCGTGCTGCTCGCGCCGATCCTGCCGGGCATCACCGACGCGGCGCAGTCTATCGACGCCGTCGCCCGGGCCGCCGCTGAGCACGGGGCGGCCTTCTTCGGCGCGACGGCCTTGCGCCTGGCACCGGGCGTGAAGGAGCATTATTTCGGATTCATCGCGGCGAGCTTTCCGGGTCTGCTGCCCCGCTACGAGCGTGCCTACCCGCTCACCTACGCCCCGCGCCCCTACACGGATGCCCTCGATCGCCGGATCGACCGCATCCGCGCCAGGTACGGGTTTGCCGAGGATTCGATGCGGCACTATGCGTCCTCGACGAGAACGCCGGCACAGCCAACCCGCCCGTCCAACCAGCTCGCGCTACCGCTGTGATGAAGCGCCCAACTCGACCGGACGGCTAGCTGGACCCCGCCTGCGCAATCGATTCGCGGAAGTAGGGAATCGTTCGCTCGAGACCGGCGCGGAGCGGAACGCGCGGTTCCCAGTGTAGTAGCGCCCGAGCGCGCGTGATGTCCGGCTGTCGGACTTTCGGGTCGTCGATCGGCAATGGGCGGCGCTCGATCTCGCTCCGGCTGCCCGTCAGGGTCAGCACTTCGCGGGCCAGATCGGCGACGGTGAACTCGACCGAGTTGCCGATGTTGACCGGCAGGTGAATGTCGGGAGCACCGTCAGAGCCGGCCGCGGCGTCGTTGCTGGCCGATGGTCCGGTGTCGTCGTGCAGCAGCAACCTGAGGATGCCGTCAATCAGGTCGTCGCAGTAGGTGAACGAGCGCGTTTGGTCGCCCTGACCGTAGACCGTGAGCGACTCGCCCCGCAGTGCCTGGACGATGAAGTTGGACACGACGCGACCGTCGTCTGGTCGCATCCGCGGGCCGTACGTGTTGAAGATCCGCACGATGCGCGTGTCCAACCCATGGTAACGGTGGTACGCCATCGTGATCGCCTCGGCAAAGCGCTTGGCCTCGTCGTAGACGCCGCGCGGCCCGACCGGGTTCACGTGCCCCCAGTACGTCTCGGGCTGAGGGTGGATCTGCGGGTCGCCGTAGACCTCGGACGTTGACGCGAGCAGGAAGCGGGCGTGCTTGGCGAGGCTGAGCCCGAGCGCATTATGGGTTCCCAGGCTTCCGACCTTCAGTGTCGGGATCGGCATCCGCAGGTAGTCAATCGGGCTGGCCGGCGAGGCGAAGTGGACCACCGCGTCGAGCGGCCCCGGTAGGTAGAGGAATTCAGTGACGTTCTGCCGGACGAACCTGAACCGTCCGTGGCCGAAAACGTGGGCCAGGTTGTCCTCGCGACCGGTAATCAGGTTGTCGAAGACGACGACCTCGTGGCCGGCCTCGAGCAGTCGGTCGGTCAGGTGCGACCCGAGGAATCCGGCTCCGCCAGTGATCAGCACACGCGTTGTCTCACCCATATGCGAGAGTGTATCAGGGAGGTCAGTAGGCCATCGGCGACTCTCGGGCTACTCTCGAGGGGCGCGACGTCCGGTCATCGTGCCAGGGCTAGGCGGTGCGGACGTTCGACTTGGCATCGGTGGAGCCGGGCCGCCAGTCTGACGCGTGGCTGTGGTATGGTGGCGAACCACGCCAAACCTTGGAGCGTTGCCATTCCGAGCGTCGCGCAGGATTCGGGCGCCCGAGTCATCGAACCTCCGCCCCTCCCAGGTTTGGCACGGCGAGGTCACCGCACGCAGGCGCCGAAGCATCACCCGGTGAGCAGGTAAGACGATGGCAGCTTCTGAGCGGGTCCTGATCACCGGAGGGGCTGGGTTCGTCGGGTCTCACCTGGCGGACGCGCTAGCCGAGACCGGCCACCGGGTGGTGCTATTCGACAACCTGGAGCCGCAGGTTCACGGCCCGGCGTCGACTGGCCGCCCGGCGTACTTGCGGCCTGAGCATGAGCTCGTGCGCGGAGACATCCGCGACCCCGCGGAGCTGGGGCCAGTGCTCCGCCGATCCGACGTGGTGTTTCACTTCGCGGCGATGGTCGGCGTCGGCCAGAGCATGTACCAGATTCGGCGCTACACCGAGGTCAACACGCTCGGGGTCGCCAACCTCCTGCAGCTCCTTACCGACGATCCCGGCGGCGTTCGCAAGGTGATCGCCGCCTCGTCGATGTCAATCTATGGCGAGGGCGCCTACGACTGCCCGGCATGTGGGCGAGTCTATCCGCGGCTGCGTGCCCCGAAGCAGCTGGCCTCGCACGACTGGGAGCCGCGCTGCCCGACCTGCCACGCTGCGCTGATGCCAGGGCCGACTGACGAGGACAAGCCGCTGTTCCCAACGTCGATCTACGCCATCAACAAGCGTGACCATGAGGAGATGGTCCTGGCCTGGGCGGCCGCCTACGGGGTTCCGGCGGTTGCCCTCCGCTTCTTCAATATCTACGGGTCACGCCAGGCGCTGTCGAATCCCTACACCGGTGTGGCAGCGATCTTCTCCGGCCGACTGCTCCATGGCCAGCCACCGCTGATCTTCGAAGACGGCCAGCAGATGCGCGATTTCGTTCACGTGAGCGACGTGGTCCATGCCTGCCGCCTCGCGATGGAAAAAGCCGACGCCGATTACCAGGTCCTCAACGTCGGCAGCGGACGGCCGCTGAGTGTGCTCCAGGTCGCCCGCGCGCTTGCCCGCGAGCTCGGCTCGGAGGTCGAGCCGGAGGTGACCGAAAAGTTTCGCGCGGGCGACGTTCGCCATTGTTTCGCCGATATTAGGCGGATCGGGGACCTGCTTGGCTACCACCCGCGCGTTCAGTTCGAGGACGGACTCGGCGAGCTGGTCGCCTGGGTTTCGCAGCAACAGAATGTCGAGGACTCTGTCACCGAGGCGACGCGCCAGCTCGCTGCCCGCGGCCTGACTCGCTGAAGGGAGCCGTCGGCGAGTGTCAGACCAGCCGTCTTGCTCGTGGGGCGTCTCGGTACTCTACACGTAAAGGCGGCACCCGGGATCTATGTCCCAGGTTGCAATCCCCACTGCTTGGCGTGCCAGGCCCAGGCGGTCCGAACGATCGATTCGGCGTCAGTGTAGCGGGGCTGCCATCCGAGCGTTTCGCGGGCACGGCGGTTGTCGGCGTACAGCGCCGGTGGATCGCCGGCCCGGCGCTCGCCTTCGACGACCTGGATCGGCCGTTTGGTCACCATTCGGCATGCGTCGATGATCTCGCGCACCGAGTACCCTTTGCCGGTGCCGAGATTGAGGGCCTGGGCGCCCGGCTGATCCAGCGCGTCCAGCGCCAGCACATGGGCGCTGGCCAGGTCGTCGACATGGACGTAGTCGCGGATACAAGTCCCGTCTGGCGTCGGGTAGTCGGTCCCGAACACCCGGATGTTGTCGCCGCGGCCGGCCGCCGCCCGCAGGACGAGTGGAATCAGGTGGGTCTCCGGCTCGTGATCCTCGCCGAGAGAGCCGTCCGGTCGAGCACCGGCGGCGTTGAAGTAGCGGAGGCTCATCGATCGGAGGCCGTATGCCGTCGCGTACGAGGCAAGCACGCGCTCGAACGTGAGCTTCGACTCGCCGTATGGGCTCTCGGGCGCCTTGCGCTCGTCCTCATCGATCGGCACGCGGGTCGGCGGACCGTACACGGCGCAGGTGGATGAGAAGACCAGCCGCTCAACGCCGTGCTTGCGCATCGCGTCGAGCAGCTCCAGACCGGCGGCGACGTTGTTCCGCCAGTACTTCGATGGCTCGGTGACGGATTCGCCGACGTAGGCGTACGCTGCGAAGTGGAGAACCGCGTCGAAGCGGCCGCGCCTGAACAGCTCGTCCAGCGCGGCGCGGTCGTCCAGCTCGCCGATCTCTAGCTTGCAAGGCACGCTCTCGCGATGGCCGTAGGCCAGGTTGTCGTAGACGGTGACGTCGTGACCGGCGTCGAGCAGTACTCGCACGGTGTGGCCACCCACGTATCCCGCGCCGCCCGTCACTAGAAGGCGCATGTAGCTCCCCTCAGGCCCGGCCCGAACCTTAGCAGCCCGGCACTCCTGGATTGTAGCCCTCGTTGCGCGCGGCGAGCCGGGTTGCGAGGAGCATCACTCGAAGGGAGGCTTGGATCGGTGCGTCAGTGGCGCCGCGGTGGGCTCAGTGCCACCGTCCATCGTGAGGTGGTCGAGGATCAGCTCGCATACTTCGGTGGCGTCGATGGCGGGCTGGTCCAGCAGGTCGACGCGGTCGGTGATGAATACCGGGCTCTCCTCAGCCTCGGCGGTCACGCGGCCATGTGACCCGCGCACAAGCGATGCGTCAAGCGGGATGACGTCCAGCAGGCTGCGCATCCCGAGCCGCCGCTTGAGCAGCGTCAGCCCGATCCTGGCCTTTGGCAGGCGGAGCCGCGGGTCGAGAAACAGGTCGACCGGGTCGTAGCCCGGCTTGCGGTGGATGTCCACGGTTCGAGCGAAATCGGGGGCGCGGCGGTCGTCGAGCCAGTAGTAGTAGCTGAACCATGCATCCGGCGCGGCAACGGCGATCAACTCACCCGCGCGCGGGTGATCGAGGTGGGCGGCACGCTTCTCATCGTCGCCCAGGACGTCGGCGACACCCTCGGTCGCCTCGAGCAGTGAGCGTACCGCGCCGAGCCGGGCGAGATCGTTGACATACACGTGAGCCACCTGGTGGTCGGCAACGGCGAACGCGGCGCTGGCGCCAGGATCGAGCAGCTCGTGTCCGAGCTCATCGCGCACGGCGATCAGTCCTGCCTCACGGAGCCGTCGGTTCAGATGGACCGGCCGGGAGACGGGCACGATCCCATACTCGGAGAGGACAATCAGCTGGGCGTCGCGAGCCTCGTAGTACTCGATCAGGTCGCCGGAGACGCTGTCGATCGCCCGCAGGTCATCCGCGATCCCCGGGTGCCCAGGGCCGAGCCGCTGCAGGCCGTAGTCGAGGTGGGGCAGGTAGATCAGTGTCAGCGTGGGGTCGTGTTGACGATCGACCCACCGCGCGGCATCCGCGATCCAGCGACTGGCCCCGATGGTGGTCGCCGGCCCCCAGAACTGGAACAGGGGGAACTGCCCCAGCTCCCGCTGCAAGGCCAGGCGCAGCTCCGCGGGTTGGGTGTAGACGTCGGGGAGCTTGCGGCCGTCAGCAGGGTACATCGGCCGCGGGGTGACCGTGTAGTCCGCCGACGAGTACATGTTGAACCACCAGAAGAGGTTCGCACAGGTGAATGATGGGTCGCGAGCGCGGGCCCGCTCCCAGAGTTTCGGCTGCTGGACGAGCACGTTGGACTGTCGCCAGAACTTGACCTCACACTCGTCGCGAAAGTACCAACCGTTGGCGACGACGCCGTGGGCATCAGGGTAGGCGCCCGTCAGGTACGTCGCCTGCATGGGGCAGGTCACAGCTGGCAGAATCGGCCTGATGGTCGCGAGGCGGCCGCGCTCCGCCAATGCTCGAAGGCGCGGTGTGGCCGCGCCTAGCAGGCTTGGGGTCAGGCCGACAACGTTGAGGACGACAGTCTTTCGCATGCGCCAGATCGGCAACTCGTTCAGCCCGCCGGTGCTGCTGCAGGATGCAGGTTGCGGCCGCGGGTCAGACTCTCCTACACGCTAGGCACCAGAGTACCGGCCGGCTCCAGGGCACGGGCGAGCACCTCTTCGGCCGTGTCGACCAGGATGAGCTCGAGGTCACGTCGGAGTTCTTCGGGGACGTCGTCCAGATCGGAGTCGTTGCGGCGTGGCAGGATGATCGTCCTGATCCCGGCTCGGTGGGCCGCCAGCACCTTCTCCTTGATACCGCCCACCGGGAGGACCTTGCCTCGCAGGGTGACCTCGCCGGTCATCGCGACGTCGGGCCGGACCAGGCGGCCGCTCGTCAGCGAGGTAAGCGCCGTGGTCATCGTGACGCCGGCCGATGGGCCGTCCTTCGGAATTGCGCCGGCCGGCACGTGGACGTGAATCGTCTTGCCCGCGAACATCCCCGCGTCGATTCCCAGCCGCTCGGCATTCGACCGCACATACGACAGTGCGGCCTGGGCGCTCTCGCGCATCACGTCTCCGAGCATACCAGTCAGGATCAGCCGCTCCTCGTCGCTCGGCATCATCGTTGCCTCAACGAACAGCACGTCGCCGCCCGTCGGCGTCCAGGCCAGCCCGGTCGCCACACCTGGCCGGTCGGTCCGCTCAGCCACCTCATCGAAGAAGCGCGGCCGGCCCAGGTAGTCGTCGACGGACTCGGCGGTAACGCGGACCGGCTCTGTTCGTCCTTCGGCGATTGCGCGGGCAACCTTGCGGCAGACGGTGCCGATCTCACGGTCCAGATTCCGCACGCCGGCCTCGCGAGTGTAGGCGCGCACGATTCGGCGGATTGCGTCTGACTCGATCTGCAACTCCTCGGGCTTCAACCCGTGCGACGGAAGCTGCTTGGGGACGAGGTACTCCTCCGCGATCTTGACCTTCTCGTCGTCGATGTAGCCGGATAGCGAGAGCACCTCCATCCGATCGTGCAGCGGGCCGGGGATCGTGTCGAGGGTGTTGGCTGTCGTGATGAACAGCACCTGGGAGAGGTCGAAGGGGACGCCGAGATAGGTGTCGGTGAAGCTCCAGTTCTGTGACGGGTCGAGTACTTCGAGCAGCGCGGCCGAGGGGTCGCCGCGCCAGTCGGCGCCGACTTTGTCTACCTCGTCGAGCATAACGACCGGATCTCGGACATCGGCGCGCCTGATGCTCTGGATAATTCGACCGGGCAGCGCCCCGATGTAGGTGCGGCGGTGACCACGGATCTCTGCTTCGTCGCGGACCCCGCCCAGCGAGATGCGGACGAACTTCCGGCCCATCGCCCTGGCGATCGACTGGCCCAGACTGGTCTTACCGACGCCGGGCGGGCCGACGAAGCACAGGATCGGCTCGCGCGCGGTCCGGTCGATCGGTGTCTCCAGGCGCGCGTCCCGGGCTGGCTCCTGGACCTCTCCCACCCCGCCGACGCTTACGACCTCCGCTATGGCGGCCTGCGCCCGGCGCTCCTCGCGAAGCTTCTTGACCGCGAGGTACTCCAGGATCCGGTCCTTGACCTTCTCGAGGTCGTAGTGGTCCTGGTCGAGCACCTCGCGCGCCCGCGCAACGTCGATCTCACCACCACTCAGCCGGTTCCATGGCATTGATGCCAGCCAATCCAAGTAGGTGCGGATGATACCGTGCTCAGGAGATGCCGGCGGCACAGACGCGAGTCGACTCAGCTCGCGCTCGGCCTCCCGCCGTGGCTCCTCGGGCAGTCCCCCCTCGTCGATGCGACGCCTCAGTTCGCCAATGTCGCCACCTTCATCGCCCTCGCCCAGCTCGCGCTGGATCGACCGAAGCTGCTCGCGCAGGAAGTAATCGCGCTGCTGCTTGGACATCTGCTCGCGGGTCTCGGCGGTGATCTTCTGGCCGAGCTCACGGACGCTCAGCTCGTGCTGCACCAAGTCGACCAGGCGGCGCAGCTTGGCGTCGATTGGATCCAGCTCCAAGAGCTCCTGGCGGGTAGGGGTCGGGAGCGGGACCGTCGACGCGATCAGGTACGCGACCTGGCGCGGATCGGCAAGGCCCTCGACCGCGTGGGCCAGCTCGTCAGGAAGCTGGTCGATCAATGCGACGACGCGGCGATAGAGGTCGACCGCTGCCCGGCGGAGGGCCTCCGTTTCGACGCTTGGCACCGAGCTGTCCGGAGCCGGTTCGATCCGCGCGACGAGGTACGGCTCAGTCTCCGTGAAGCCGAGCACGCGGACGCGCTCAAGTCCCTGGAGCACCAGCCGGAGCGTCCCGTCCGGGGCGCGCACGAGCTGGTGGATGATGCCGACGGTCCCGACATCGTAGAGATCGTCCGGCCCTGGCTGCTCCTGGCCATCGTCACGCTGGGCGACCAGCGCGACCAGCCGGTCGCCGCGCATGACGTCGTCGACGAGCTTGACCGACCGCTCCTGGCCGACGAGCAGCGGGACCACGGCCAGCGGAAAGACGACGATCCCGCCCCGTAACGGCAGGACCGGCAGGCTCGCCGGAATTGGCGGCATGGCCGGGGCCGCTGGCTCAGCTTGGGCCACCATCGTGTCTACCTCTCCCCCGTTTTTCGCAGCGTGATCTGGAGCAGTCCATTCTCGTAGCGGGCGTCGGCACGCTCGGGGTCGATCGCCGCAGGTAGCGCGAGCTCAACCCTGAAGCGGCCCTGCCGAATCTCGGCGGCGTGGTACACGCCCGCGTTGTCCGTCGCCGGCGGCGGCAGGCGTCGCCGCCCTTCGACGACCAGGGCATCCTCGTAGAGCAAGGCGTCCAGCTCGTCCTCGTCGACGCCCGCCAGCTCGATCGTCACAGTAAAAGCCTCCGCCGTCTCCCAGACGTCGGTCGGCGGACGCCACGCCGTCTGGGCGAGCGTCATCCCGGGATCGACCCCGGATCGGCTGATCTGCCAGGCATGCCCGATCGGTCGCAGCCCGCCGGTCGCTTCCGCCCCGCCTGTCCCTAGGACGATCGCGTAGCGGTACCTCAGCCAACGGTAGCGCATGATCTGGGCCTCCGATCATTCCCTCTCCGGGGCAGATGTGGGACGAGGGCGCGCCTCGCTCCGCACGCTGATCTTACGCTCCCGCCCTCCCGGCCGGCTCCGCCCGCGGCAACACAGCTCCGTCGGCCTCGGCCGGCGTGGTCTTGTCTGGCGTGACCTGGTCTGGCGCCGCCGACTCGGCGTGGCCGAAGACCAGGCGATCGCTCTCGGCCGCCGCGACGATCGTGTCGCCGTCGGCAAACTCGCCGCGGAGCAGGCGCATTGCCAGTGGCTGGACGATCTGCTGCTGGATCGCCCGCTTGAGCGGCCGCGCCCCGTAGACCGGATCGAAGCCCGCCCGCGCCAGCAGCTCGCGGGCGGATGGCGTCAGCTCGAGCGTGATCTTGCGCTCGGCCAGCCGCGCGCGCACGCCACCGAGCTGGATGTCGACGATCTCGGCAATCTGCTCGACCCCGAGCGGGTTGAAGATCACGACCTCGTCGATCCGGTTCAGCAGCTCCGGCCGGAAGTGGGCCCGCACGGCGTCCATGACGCGCTCCCGCGCCCGGCCGCGCGCCGCGATCCGCTCGCCGAGGTCGACCACTCCACTCGTCGGCGCTCCCTCGGGCAGAACGTGCTGGCTGCCGAGGTTCGAGGTCATGATCACCAGCGTGTTGCGGAAGTCGACCGTCCGCCCCTGGGCGTCGGTCAGCCGCCCGTCGTCGAGCAACTGGAGCAGGACGTTGAGCACCTCCGGGTGGGCCTTTTCGACCTCGTCGAACAGGACGACGGAGTACGGTCGCCGCCGGATCGCCTCGGTCAGCTGGCCGGCCTCGTCGTAGCCGACGTACCCGGGCGGGGCGCCGATCAGTCGCGAGACGGTGTGCTTCTCCTGGTACTCGCTCATGTCAATGCGGACCAGCGCCTGCTCGTCGTCGAACAGGAACTCGGCGAGCGCGCGGGCCGTCTCGGTCTTGCCGACGCCGGTCGGTCCCAGGCACAGAAAGCTTCCGAGCGGGCGGTTCGGGTCCTGGAGCCCGGCCCGCGCCGCCCGGACCGCGTTCGAGACGGCGACGATCGCCTCGTCTTGCCCGACGACCCGTGCGCGCAGGCGGTCCTCCATGTGGATAAGCTTCTCGATCTCGCCCTCCAGCAGCCTCGAGACGGGAATGCCTGTCCAGCGACTGACGACGTCGGCGATATCCTGCTCGTCCACCTCTTCCTTGACCAGCGCGCGGCCATCCTGCCCGCGCTCGCGGAGCGACTGCTCGGCGTCGGACCGCTCCCGCTCCAACTGACCAACCTCGTACTGCAATCGGGCGGCCCGCTCCCAGTCGGCGTGCAGCGACGCCTGCTCCAGCTCGTTCCGCATCGCGTCGATCCGCTCCTGGGTTTGGCCGACCTGGTCCAGCTGCTCCAGCTCGCGCTGCCAGCGAGCTTCAAGCTCGGACGCGTGCTCCTTGAGGTTCGCCAGCTCATGGTCGAGCCGCTGGAGCCGCTCCCGCGACGCCGGGTCGGTCTCCTTGCGCAGTCCCTCGCGCTCGATCTCTAGCTGCATGATCCGACGACGGACCTCGTCCAGCTCGACCGGCATGCTGGTCGCCTCCATCCGCAGCTTGGAGGCGGCCTCGTCGATCAGGTCGATGGCCTTGTCGGGGAGCTGGCGATCGGCGATGTAACGAGCCGAGAGGATCGCGGCGGCGACGAGGGCTGAGTCCTTGATCCGGACCTTGTGGTGCTGTTCGTATCGCTCGCGCAGCCCACGCAGGATGCTGATTGTGTCCTCGACGGACGGCTCGCCGACGTAGACTGGCTGGAAGCGGCGCTCGAGCGCGGCATCCTTCTCGATGTGCTTGCGGTACTCGTCCAGCGTCGTCGCCCCGATGCAATGCAGCTCGCCGCGCGCCAGCATCGGCTTGAGCATGTTCGAGGCGTCCATCGCCCCCTCGGCCGCGCCAGCCCCGACGACGGTATGCAGCTCGTCAATGAACAGGACGACCTGGCCGGCCGACTCGGTGACCTCCTTGAGGACCGCCTTGAGCCGCTCCTCGAACTCGCCGCGGTACTTCGCCCCGGCCACGAGCGCGCCAAGGTCGAGTCCGACGAGCCGCTTGTCCTTGAGCCCTTCTGGCACGTCGCCCCGGACGATGCGCTGCGCCAGGCCCTCGACGATCGCCGTCTTGCCGACGCCCGGCTCGCCGATCAGGACCGGGTTGTTCTTGGTCCGCCGGCTCAGGACCTGGATGACGCGCCGGACCTCGTCGTCGCGGCCAATGACCGGATCCAGCTTGCCCTGGCGAGCCAGCGCCGTCAGCTCGCGCCCGTATTGCTCCAGCGCGCGGTAGGTCGTCTCCGGTGTCGGGTTGGTCACCCGCTGCCCGCCGCGGACCTCCTGGAGCGCGCTGTAGACGCGGTCGTGGGTGATGCCGAGTCCGCGCAGCAGCTGGCCGGCCGGACCGCGCTCGGCCTCGTCCGCCAGCGCTAACAAGAAATGCTCGGTCGAGACGTACTCGTCCTGAAGCCGCTGGGCCTCGGTTTGGGCCGCCTCGAAGACTCGGCGGAAGCCCTGCGACATGTACACCTGGGCCGGACCGGACGCGCGCGCAAGGCGACCGAGTGCCGTCTCGAGCTGGGGCACCAGGCTCGCTGGAGGAACGGTCAGCTTCTCCAGCACGGCCGGCACGACACCGCCATCCTGGCTGATCAGCGTATACAGCAGGTGCTCTGGCTCGATCTGGGTATGGCGGCGCTCCTCGGCCTCCCGGTGGGCAGCGGCGACCGCCTCTTGAGCCTTCTCGGTCAGCTTGCTCATATTGAATGCCATGTCGATCCTCCCGCCCATCTGTGCCACGGGCGACCCGCCAGATCGACGGCCGTGGCTAGATCTCGCTCAAACTTGATAACAATGTATCAACTTTCGTGAGCGTATGCAAGGAGATAGCGAGCGTGAGCCCCCGATCCTTCGGTTCGCTCCAGTTCGGCAGTCAGTCACGCCGTTCCATGGGTGTCGGGCGGCGGGGTGATCGCTCAGGAGGACCGTAGGGCAGCGGGATGTACTCCACCGAGGGTCGGCGCTGAGACGTCTGGGGGTAGAGCTGCATCAGCTCGAAGACCTCTTTCGGCATCGCCGTCGAGACCGGCAGCCCGAGCTCGCGGGCTTCGCCGACTGTGATCGGGTAGTCGTGGGTCCAGGTGCCAGTCGCCAGCATCCGCGCCAGCTCGGCTGCCTGTAGCTCGGGCAGCCGGTCGTCGAGGAGGTCGCGGACGACCCGTTCGACCTGGTTGATCGCCTTCCGAGAGACGTCCGCCAGGATTAGCGTCTGGTCGTCAATCTCGGCGATCGGCTTCTGCTCGACCACGTTCAAGATGGAGGCGGCCATGTACTGGCCGAGCTGGGGGTCGACCGGCCCGAGCACGGCGTGTTCCCCCATGACGATCTCGTCTGCCGCCAGCGCGATCAGCGTCCCGCCACTCATCGCGTAATGCGGCACCAAGACGGTCACCTTAGCCGGGTGACGCTCGAGCGCCAAGGCGATCTGCTCGGCCGCCAGCACCAGGCCGCCGGGGGTGTGGAGGACCAGGTCGATCGGCACAGTCGGGTCGGTGAGCTGGATCGCCCGCAACAGGTCCTCGGAGTCTTGGATGTCAATGTAGCGGGCGATCGGGAAGCCGAGGAAGCTCATTGTATCCTGGCGGTGGATCAGGCCGATGATTCGGCTCTTGCGTTGCTCCTCCAGCTGTCGGAAGGCGCGGATGCGCCGGGCTTCCAGCCAGCGGCGCTGGAGCACCGGCAGGAGCGAAGTGACGATGAAGAAGATCCAGAGCAGCTCAAACGGGGACGACACGCGCGTGCCTCCGCGCCGGCCGAGCCGCGGGTCGACCGCTGTGCGAGGCGACCATCACAGCGGTGGCTACTCCGGCGATCCCGCCGGCGTCGTGAGCCCCTTGCCGGACTGGTCGGAAGGCGATGTGCCGCTGGGTGTGGCAGTTTGGGGGTATCGCTCGAGCCGGCCTGCCCCTCCGGCTCGGGCCGCTCATGTGCCTGGTCCTGGCCCTGAACCTGGTCCTGCCATCGGCGCCCGCCGCCGATCTGGATCCGTTCCGGCGGGGCCTCGCTGGCCTCCGGCCGCGTCGACCTCAAGATACCCTCATGCCAGCGAGCCTGGCCCATCGTCAGCATCTCACTGAATCGGTCCCAACGAGCGATTGCCATGCCGCATCCCTCCGACTCCGTCTCGGTGTCCGCGCAGCGATCGGGCTCGTCACCCACCTTAGCAGGTTGTTGCCCGGATCGGAGGTCTGGACGCCCACAGCATCGGGCCAGGTCTCCGAACCAAGCGGCCGCGTCGACAACCAGGAAAGGAGTCGAGTGCGGCTACCCGTCCGGCGCCTGAGGCCAGGTTCGGCGCACTCCACCCCTAAAGCGTGACAAGAACCTACCACCTGGCGCAACGACCGGCATCCGCAAGGACGCACCATGCCGGAGCAGCTCCATCCCAGGTCACGGGGCAGCTTGGCAGGATCAGCCAGCATCGACGGATTACAATTGCGTGCAGCACGACCTCATGAGAAGCATGGAGGAGGTTGTCATGACCAACTCGCCGGACCCTACGCGCGGTCAGGCGCCGCCGGCGGACAGCGACGCGGTGACCGATGCCGTGCCTCTCGTCGACCCGATGCCGCTGTCCGGCGCCGGGGGTCCGGTTGGCGGGCCCGTGGCCGGCGAGCTGCTCGATGCGTTGAATCAGCCGATACCGATGGTCGACGAAACTCGAGAGTCCTGAGCCTTACCAGCACCACCGACGGAGCGGCCGATGGCTGGCGCCGGGCGCGCAGCCTGGGTGCTGTCCCGCCTGTATGTGCCCCCGGGAGCACGAACGTGCAACCCGTGGGTGCTGAGCGTCGACACCGATGCTATGATCCCTTATTCTCTTGGCCGGTGGGAGGCGGTCCCGGGCCCGGATGATATGGATTGCACCGGCCTGGCGGCGGGCGTCAGGCCACGCTGCAAGCGAGGAGGCGTCCATGCGCGTCTTTCAGCCTGAGGAGCTGGAGCGGCTGCTCCACGAATATCGCCGCGGGCGATTGAGCCGCCGCGACTTCATGCGTGCGCTCGGCACCGGCAGCATCGTCCTGGCCGGCTCGGCCGCGGCAGCCGCCTGCGGGCCGAGCGTCCCGGCGCCGGCCCCTGCCGAGCAGAAGCCCAAGCCGGGCGCTGCACCGACCGAGGCCGCCAAGCCGGCGGCGCCGGGCGCCACGACCGCGCCTGCGGCCGGGGCCGGTGCGACCGCCGCGCCGGCCGCCAAGGCGGCTGCTCCGGCCGCGCCGGCCGGAGGCAAGGACGGCGTGGTGCTCGTGTTCAGCAGTGACGTCACCAGCATGGATCCCCACAATCACATCCTCCGCGAGGGGATCAAGCTCTTCTACCACATGTTCGACAACCTCGGCGTCCGCAATTTTGAGACGAACAAGATCGGACCGTGGCTGGCCACTGGGTGGAAGGCCAACGGGGACCTGGCCTGGGAGATGGATCTCCGGGCCGACGTGAAGTTCCACAATGGCGACCCATTTACCGGCGAGACGGTCAGGGCTAACGTCGACCGGATCTTGAACCCGGAAAACAAGATCCCCCAGCGCGGTAACTGGGAAGCGATCGACCGCGTCGAGGTAGTCAGCCCGACGAAGGTGATCTGGCACACCAAGAAGCCCTACCCGGTGTTCGTGGAGCGGCTGCAGAACTTGCAATTCGTCTCGGAGAAGGTCCTCACGGAGCGGGGACCGGGCTGGATCGCCGAGAACGCGGTTGGAACCGGTCCGTACAAGTTCGTCAAGTGGGACCGCGGCCAGGAAATCCAGATGGAGCGGAACGAGGAGTACTGGGGACCGAAGCCGGCCTTCAAGAACGCCACGGTCCGGATCATCAAGGATCCGGCCACGGCCGTCGCCGAGCTGCTGGCCGGGCGGGTCGACATCGTGCCAGCCTTTCCGATCGACCAGATCAAGACGCTCGAGAGCTCCAGAGCCGGCAATGCGAGCATGGCGCCGATCCTGCGGACGCTGTCGATCCCGCTCGACACCAAGGGGCGGACCGGACCGAACCCGTTCCAGGACAAGAACGTGCGGATCGCCGCCAACCATGCCGTCGACATCGACGGCTACATCAAGAAGCTCCAGGCCGGTGGCGAACGGACGCCGGGCGGCGTCAGCAAGCTGGCGTTCGGGTTCGACCAGACGGTCGAGCCGTACGTCTACGACCCGAAGAAGGCCGAGGATCTGCTGGGCCAGGCCGGCTGGAAGAAGGGCTCGGACGGCATCCTCGAGAAGGATGGCCAGAAGTTCGAGGTGCGCTTCCTGACCGGCACGAGCACCGTGCCGAACGCCACCCAGGTCATGCAGGCGGTCGTCCAGGACCTTCAGGCGGTCGGGATCAAGGCGACCATCCAGAACGTGCCCGACAGCACCGCGCGGGTCAACCAGGTGTCGGAGGGCAAGGGCGGCCCGATGTTCCAGTGGGACTGGGGCTACTACTCGGTCTACGACGCCGACGGGATCCTCTGGGACCTGTATCACTCGAGCGCGCCGCTCGCGTACTTCTCCTCGCCGGAGCTGGATCTTCTCATCGAAGAGGCCCGCAACACTCTCGACGAGACCAAGCGCAAGGATGCGTACAGCAGGGCTCAGAAGCTGCTGCGCGACGAGGCCGCGGTCATCTTTATGTGGTCGGCGACCTCGGTCTGGGGCGTCAGCAACAAGGTCGAGTGGCAGGGCCGCTCTGACGAGATCGACCGGATGTTCGAGGCCCGACCGAAGTAGGGGAGGACGGCGCTGACTCCGTACTCGCCGGCCGAATCAGGCGGACGGGGTAGGGGGGTGAGGACGAGCCGCTATGACGCAATACCTGGTCGGTCGGCTGGTCCAGTTGGTGGTGGTGATGATCGGCATTTCGATGATCTCCTTCGCCATCACCTACGTCCTGGGCGCCCCTGTGGCGGTCTTTCTGACGATGGAGGAGGCGCGCGAGACGCGCGAGTTGTATCGACAGCAGCTCGGACTGGACCAGCCGCTGGTCGTCCAGTACGGCCGGTTCGCCTCGGGAGCCGTCCGTGGCGACTTCGGCGAATCGTTCTTGATGAAAAAGTCGGCTGCCTTGCTGGTGCTCGAGCGGTTCCCAGCCACCCTGCAGTTGGCGCTATGCGGTCTCCTGTTCGCGCTGCTGGTCGCGATCCCACTGGGAACGCTGGCGGCCTATCACCGCGGCTCGGCGGTTGATAACCTCTGCACGATGGTAGCGGTTGCCGGCCAGGCCATCCCGATTTACTGGCTGGGGCTGATGCTGATGATCGTCTTCGCGGTCCAGCTCCGACTCTTGCCGGCGTCGGGCTACGGCCGGCCCGAGAATTTCATTCTGCCGACCATCGCCCTCGGCTCGTTCCTGGCGCCGATCACGATGCGGTTGATCCGCTCGAGCATGATCGATGTCCTGGCCCAGGACTACGTCCGAACGGCCCGTGCCAAGGGAGTGAGCGGGACCGGCGTGCTCGTCAAGCACGCGTTCAAGAATGCGGCGCTGCCAGTGATCGCCGTCCTGGGGCTCCAGTTCGGCCAACTCCTGGGCGGAGCGGTGGTCACCGAAACGGTCTTCACCTGGCCCGGCGTGGCCAGCTTCACGGTCGATTCGATCGCAAATGGCGACTATCCCGTCGTCCAGGCGGCGGTGGTGATGCTGGCAGCGGCGATCTGCCTGGTCAACCTCTCGGTCGACCTACTGGTCGGCATCCTCGACCCGAGGATCCGGCAATAACGAGGACTGACGACTGAGGCCTGAGTGATGAGCGTAACGCCGCGGGTGGAGCATGGTGCAGCCGTGGGTGGAGCCCGCGCTGACGTCCATGATCCTCAGTCCTCAGTCCTCAGTCCTCAGTCCTCGCGCCTCGCGTGCGCCCGGCGGCTCCGCCAAGCCTGGCGACTCAAGGGCAGCGTGGTCGGCGTCGTGATCGTGCTCCTGGTCACGGCAGTCGCCTTGGCGGGCCCGCTCATCGCGCCGGCTAACCCATACGTGGGACGGACGATCGACCGGCTGGCGCCGCCATTCTGGATCGAAGACGGGACGACCCAGTTCTTGCTGGGCAGCGACCAGCTCGGTCGCGACAGCCTCAGCCGACTCATCTTCGGCGCCCGCGTCTCGCTCAGCGTGGCTGTCCTGGCGGTCCTCGGTGCATCGGTAGTGGGAGTCCTACTCGGGCTGTTCGCTGGCTTCTACCGCGGCTGGGTCGACTGGCTGATCTCGACCCTGGTCAACGTCATGCTCTCATTCCCATTCGTGCTACTGGCGCTGGCCGTGATCGCCGTCCTCGGGCCCAGCTTCACCAACTTGATCGTGGTTCTGGCGATCACCGGCTGGCCGGTCTACACCCGGGTCCTGCGCGCTCAGACGCTGAGCCTGCGCGAACGGGAATTCGTCGCGGCCTCGCGGGTGCTGGGGGCCGGCGATGGGCGGATCATCTTCCGCCACATCTTCCCCAACATCGTCAACCTGCTGGTCGTGATCGCCAGCCTCCAGGTGGCCCAGATGATCATCCTGGAGTCGTTCCTGAGCTTCCTGGGCCTGGGTGTTCAGCCGCCGATCCCGTCCTGGGGCAGCATGCTCGGCGACGGCCGGCTTTACATGTTCGACCGCTGGTGGATGGCCACCTTCCCAGGCCTTGCGATCTTCGTCACGACCCTGGCCATCAACCTGGTCGGCGACGGCCTGCGAGACCTGCTGGACCCCTACTCCCGCACCAATATCTAACCGTCGCGCTGCGACGGCTCCATGTGCGTCAACTCACAGACGTGACCATCAAGGTCCTGGAAGTTTCCGCGGTACATCGGGCGTCGGTCCATTGTCGGGTTCCACGGCTTCCCGCCCGCTACGGCGGCCTTCTGGATCGTCTCGTCGACCTGCTCACTGCTGTCGGCCAAGAGGCGGGTCAGCGCCTCTTTCGTCCGCGCGGCGTCGACGATCTCCCCGTTGATGAAGCCCCTGAAGCGCACTGCGGTGAGGCGCATGACGAAGATGTTCTCGTCAACCTTCATGCACGCGGCCTTGTCGCTGGAAACCTCGACGTGGAACGTGAAACCGAGGCCGGTAAAGAACGTCCAGGACCGGGTTGTTCTTGGTCCGCCGGCTCAGGACCTGGATGACGCGCCGGACCTCGTCGACGCGGCCAATGACCGGATCCAGCTTGCCCTGGTGAGCCAGCGCCGTCAGCTCTCGCCCGTATTGCTCCAGCGCGCGGTAGGTCGTCTCCGGGCCGGAGCAGCTCCGTCGGCCTCAGGAGCCGTCGCGAGAGTCGTGCTAGCGACTGGTGGTGGCACGAGCGTTGCAATGACTCGAGCCGCGCGTCGGCGTGGAGTCTGTCGTGCTTCACGCGTGCTCACCTCGGCGACAGATCGTCAAGGCTGGTGCTAGAAATGGCTGACTTCGGCACGCTGGTACTGAGCGTTGAGACCGTGCGTAGCCTCAAGGCGATGGGCTTCGAGGAGCCTACGCCGGTCCAGGCGCGGGCCATCCCGTGCCTCTTACAAGGTCGCGACGTCGTGGCTCAGGCACTAACCGGGACCGGCAAGACGGCGGCTTATGGGGTCCCGCTGGTCGAGCGAATCGACGCCAATCGGGCTGTTCCGCAAGCGATTGTCCTGGTGCCGACGCGCGAGCTGACCATCCAGGTCACCGAGCAGCTTGGCAAGATCGGCCAGCATCGGCGGATCGAGGTCATCCCGATCTACGGCGGCCAGCCGATCGACCGCCAGCTGCGTACGCTGCGTCGCGGCGTTCACGCCATCGTCGCCACACCGGGTCGCTTGATGGACCACATGCGCCGCGGCACGGTCGACCTGTCCCAGGTTGGATTGCTGGTCCTGGACGAGGCCGACCAGATGCTCGAGATGGGCTTCGTCGAGGACATCGAGTACATCCTGGGCCACCTGCCGGAGGGCCGCGTGACGGCGCTGTTCTCGGCGACGATGCCGGAGCCGATCGTCAAGATTGCCCGCCGCCACATGCGAGACCCGGAGATGATCCGCCTGAGTCAGCCCCAGGCGTTGACCGTTCCTGAAACCGACCAGGTCTTTTACCTGGTCCCCTTCCACCGCAAGCTTGACGCACTGTGCCGGGTTCTGGCTGTCAAGCAACCTGAGCGGACCATGGTCTTCTGCGCCACCAAGCGGATGGTCGACGAGGCGGTTGAGGGACTTCAGGCGCGGGGCTACGTCGCGCAGGGAATCCATGGCGACATGAACCAGGCAGCCCGGGAGCAGGTGCTTCGTTCGTTCCGCGCGGGTGGGATGGAGGTGCTGGTTGGGACCGATGTGGCTGCTCGGGGGCTGGACATCCCAGAAGTCAGCCACGTGGTCAACTTCGACATCCCGGGCGACCCCGAATATTACGTCCATCGAAGCGGCCGCACCGGCCGGCTCGGCCGCCACGGGGTCGCGATCACGTTCGTGAACCCGCGCGAGATGCGGGCGCTGAAGGTCATCGAGCGGATGACCGGCGCGCGAATTCGGCGCGAGGAAGTGCCAACCGCCGAAGACGTCGAAGAGCGCGAGGCCGAGATCCTTCAGGAGCGGCTGCTGGCCATGCTCGTTGATGG
>JAUJPG010000001.1:22337-368063 GCA_030447245.1 Chloroflexota bacterium
GATGATCGCACGCCGGGCACGCGGAGGAAGGTGGCCCCGCGTTCCGATCCGGGCGGTGGAAAGCCGGGCGGCTTCAAGCCGGGCGGCTGGAAGCGAAGTGGCGCGGGGCCGACGAAACTGTCCCGATCGGCCCGCACCGGCAGCACGAGAGGCCAGCCGCGCGGTCGGCGGGACCGCGGCGGCGGAACCGCACGAGAGCGTCCCTCCGGCCGCGAGTGATCCTGCCAGGCTCCAACATTGCCACACAGGCTGCAGTATTCTTCGGCCTCCATGTCGCCTCGTATGGGGCGGGCGTCCCTGCGTGGACCCGCTAGGTGGGGCTCGTCCCCCGCGGCATCCGCCAGCGGCCAAACTCCTGCCCTACCCGAGGCGATCCAGCAAGGCCCGCCGCATCGGCAACGAGGGGGCTGTCGCCCGCCCTATCGGAGACGATCCAGCAAGCCGCTGGGCTCGTGGAGAGCTGGTCGGTGCGAGCCCGGTACTAGCTTCCACCCATCGCGGCACCGTCGGCGGATGGCCGCTCTATCTGCTCGGCGGTGAGATCGCCGTGCGAGTGGACGAGGAGGAAGTACATCACGCCAAAGATCGGCAAGTGGCCGAGCAGCTCCTGGGGGGGCAGGAAGGGGACGCCCAGGTTGAACGGGACGAACATCCCGAGGATCACGACGCGCGTCAGCAGCCCGCTCGCCAGTGCCACCCCGATGACACCCTCGGTGAGCCCGGCCGCCAGGACGAACAGGTTGTCGTCGAACCATGCCAGGCCGGGAAGTTTGCGAACGAAGTTGAAGTCCGGCCGATCTGCCAGGAAGGCTGCGCCGAGGTCAGGATTCCAGATCTTCTCACTCAGCGCTGGGGCCAGGATCGCGATGCCGCCGATGATTCGGAGCGCCGCGACGGCTCGCGACGCCCAGGCCGGGTTGCGCTCCCGGAACCACGGCCGGGCCTGGCCGCCTTCAACCGCGAACCGCCCGATCACCAGGACGACGATGCCGATGCCGGCGAGCATCATGTGGTCCAGGACGTCAAACGGTGGGAAGAGGAAGAAGGCTAATGGCCCGAGCAGAATCAGCGTGATCGCACCCAGCCAATCTCCAATGCCGGTGATGAAGCTCAAGGCGATCAACAGTTGGATTGCCGCGAGCAGCAAGCCTGCCGTATTCGTTGACAACGCCAGGTTTGGCGCGAACATGGCCGGAGCGACTGCCGCGTGGACCAGACCGATCGCCGCCTGGACGGCCAGTAGTGTCGGGGCGCCGATCGCCATCTGGCGCAGAGCCGGGGCTTCTGGCCAGTGCGCACTGCCGACCAGACGCTGCAGCCCGTACAGCCCCGCCAGCACCAGCACGCACGCCGCGACCAGTAGGACGGTGCGCCAGCTCAGAATCAAGTCGGTGCGCAGCGGGTAGCCCGCCGGGTCCTCGAACCACTTGACGTGCGCCAGCGCCGCCGAAGGCCCGAGTGCCGCGCCGAGGGCAACCAGAGCAATGACGGGGCGATTGACGCTCAGTGCGCGCACGAACGCGGTCAGCCCATGATCGCGGACGTCTCCTATGCCGCGGAATCGCGTTGGTCGCTCGCTTCGCGGGTGAGACGTTGCTGGAGCAAGCCCATGACGGCGGCTTCTTCGGGTCGCAGGCTTCCGATCGCGTCGGCCAGCTCGCGCTCTGCGCGCTGCTTGAGCGTCTCAAGCATCGTGCCGTCGAGGTAAGTATCGATGATCGCCGGATGAACGTAGCACTTGCGACAGACGGACGGCGTGTTGCCCAGCCGCTCGGCTACCGTTTCGATCGCCCGCACGACGTTTTTCTTGGCCTGGGTGTCAGAATCGAACGCCTCGAACTCCTGGAGCGCCAAAGCAGCCAGCACCGTGCCGGCCCAGGTTCGAAAGTCCTTTGCGGTGAAGTCGTCGCCGGTGATCTCTCGGAGGTACTCGTTCACGTCCTCTGAGTCGACTGTCTGGAGCTCGCCGTCGCTATCCTGGTACTGAAAGAGATCCTGGCCGGGCAGATCCTGGCAACGCTGCACGATCTTGGCCAGCTTGCGATCCTGGATGTCAATCGACCAGTCCTTGCCGCTCTTGCCGCAGAACTGGAAGCGAACCTTGGAGCCGCTGACGTCCACGTGCTCGTCGCGCATCGTGGTCAGGCCGATGGAGCCGTTCTCGCGCGCGTACTCCTCGTTGCCGACGCGGATGAAGGTCGTCTCGAGCAGCCGCACGATCGTCGCCAGCACCTTCTCCCGGGGCAACCCGGGCCGGGCAAGATCGCGGTCGATGCGCTCGCGGATGCGGGGCATGGCTCGGCCGAAGGCGAGCATGCGGCCAAACTTGGTCTCGTCGCGCACGTCGCGCCAGCGCGGATGATAGCGATACTGCTTGCGGTCTTTAGCGTCGCGGCCGGTCGCCTGGATGTGGCCTCGCGGACTTGGGCAGATCCAGACGTCAGTGTAGGCCGGCGGGATGGCCAGTGACTTGATGCGTTGCAGCTCGACTTTGTCGCGGACCGGCGTGCCATCCGGGTTGACGTAGCTCCAATGCTTGCCGGCGCGTTTGCGCCGGATCCCGGGACCTGCGTCGGAAACATATCGCAAGCCAGCCGCCCTGGCCGACTCACTCGAATCAGCTAGCTGCGCCGCCTCGGCGATCAACGCAGCTTCAGAATTCGCGGATTCTGGCGGGCCCGGTGCGCGAGCGCGCCGCGAGCCGGTGGATGAAGTGGAGGCAGCAGTGCTCATTGGGAAAACCACGCTCCTGGGGCGACGATGCTCCTGCGTAGGCAAGCCATGTGCCAGTCGGCTCGTCGCGGCTCACACACGCCCGTCTCAGTCGTCGTCCCGAAGCAATCGCGACGAGTACGTCGGGATGCGAAAGTAGGATGACCAGCGCCTACGATGCCGCGAGGTCGAGCTCCTCGACGACCTCGACGACGCCAGGCACGCGGGCGGCGACGGACTCGGCATTTTCGGCATCGTCGAGGTCGTCAACGGTCCCGCGCAGGCGGGCGACGCCTCGACGGACGCGTACCTGGATGTTCAAGTCCGTCGTCGTCGAATCCTCGCGTAGCTCACGGCGGATCGCATCCTCGATCGCCTCGTCACCCAGGCTGGCGTCCGAGGCCGAGCGCGCCACGCCGACTGAATCCATCGAGTCTGCAGCGAACCCGCCGAGCACTTCCACTCTACCGCGTCGTTGGTCGTCACGACGGGGATCGCTTGGCGGACGTAGACCTGGTCGCCGTCCGCGACGGGATCGTCGGCGCTGCTGCTCCACCGCGGCAATGGGGTCGGTCAACAGCTCCTGGGCCGTCAGGTCGGGGTCAATCTCACCGCCGACGTCGTCGATGTCGACGATGCTGTCCGGCAGGAGTGTTGGGCTGGTATCGCGGCCTGGAGATTGCGAGGTCGCCATCGGCGTCGCGTAGGCTCGGGTCGCGCAGCTCGGGGTCAATAGTGATCTCCGGATCAATGGCGACATCGCCGCTGGTATTGGTGGCGCGGGCGGCTTCGGCGCGGGTCCAGCGCGTCTCGATCGATGACCTCGCGCGCGTTATCTCGGGTATTGTCCTTGTTCATCGCTCCATCCTTCTCGGGTGTCAGGCGGCCTCCTCTGCAACTCGGATGCCAGGGTACTAGCGCTGCTGGCACGCGCTCTGCTTCCACGCTTCGGTGATGCCTGTGTACGTCGGGACGGCCGGTTGGAGTTACCCGGGAGGTCAGGGCCGCTGGGATGGCATCTTCTACCCCGAAGGACTGGCGGACCGCGACAAGCTGCCGTTCTACGCGCAATATTTCGACGCGGTCGAGCTGAACAGTTCCTTTTATCGGCCGCCGAGCTCGCAAACGGCGCGCGGCTGGGCGGCGCGCGTGCCGGAGCGGTTCCGCTTCACAGCCAAGCTGTGGCAGAAGTTTACGCACCCGAAGATGTTCGAGTCAGCGACTGGCCACGCGGCCGAGCCGCGGGCCGAGGACTTCGAGCAGTTCGTGGCCGGACTCCAACCGCTGGCCGCCGCTGGTAAGCTCGGCGCGCTGCTGGCCCAATTTCCGCCAAGCTTCAAGCCAAGTGAAGGGACGCTGGACTACCTGGCCGACCTGATCCGCCGCCTCAAGGCCGAGGGCCTCCGCGTGGCCGTCGAGCTGCGTCACCGCGATTGGACCAGCCACGAGTTTGGCCCCAGGGCCCGGATTCTCTTCGTCGAGGAAGGTGTCGCCTGGACGATGATTGACGAGCCGAAATTCCGGACGTCCATCCGCGACGTACCGCAGACGAGCGAGCTGGCGTACTTCCGCTTCCACGGCCGCAACTACCAGCAGTGGTGGCGCCACGATGCGCCGGAGGACCGCTACGATTACCGGTACTCAGCGCCTGAGCAGCAGGAGCTGGCCGCCGAAGTCAAGGACATCTCCGGGCGAGCGCATGAAACGTACGTCTTCTACAACAACCACCACAGCGCCCAGGTCGTCGTCAACGCCCTGGAGCTGCGCGCGACATTCGGCCAAGTCCCCGAGGCACCGCTTCCGGTGCCGTTGCTGGCGCGCTATCCGGAGCTTGCGAGGGCGGACGGCTAGTTCCCGGTACGATGCTCTCGGCCCGGCCGCATGCTGGTACCAGGCCCCAGGTCGGGGTGCGTTCCAGTGGGGCGCAAGACATCGGGCGTGTCTTTCCGCCCTCTCGGACTGTGGTGCGCACATCGCGCCAGCACAGTCAGCAGAGGAGCACGCGTCGACCTCGTGGCGCATCATAGGGAGCGCTCCGCGGGGTCGCCCTGACGATGCCTCCGTGCCGGCCGATGGGGCAGGCTGGAGGCGCATCACACTGCCCCGCCTCGACGCGGTAGGGCTCAGCCGGGCAGCCAGATCTCGGTGAGGGCGAGCGTCCAGCTGGTGGTTTCTCTGTGGAACCGATCAGGAATGTTTGAGTAGCTTCCTGACGGCGCGCCGGAATACTTCCGACAAGCCTATCCCGAGCAATGCGCCAACCGTCACGTCGCCTGGGTAATGCGCGCCAACGTAGATGCGACTGAGGCCCACGCTGGCGGCAAAGCTGAGGAAGATGGGGGCGCGCCGCGGCCAGATCGTGCTCAGGATCCAGGCGCTCCCGAAGGACGAGGCGGTATGGCCGCTGGGGAACGACCAGCTCCCGGGCTTCTTGCCGACGACCAGCGCCCGCACGACCGCGATGAAGGGCCGCTTGCGTCGGAAGTAGCCCTTGACCGGATGCTCGACCACCCAGGTGGCGAGCAGCATGCTTGGCACGAGCGTCTCGAACGCTCTCCAGCTCTTGCGCACACGCAGCAGATAGGCTCCGAGCACGCCGAAGACCCAGAGCCATCCGCCGGTCGTGAGCACCGTCACGGCGTTTGCGAGGACGTCCAACCAGCGCGGATGCGGCACGCTGTTGATGGCCAGGAATATTCGCGCATCCAGGGCCTGGGCCGGGCCGAGCCGCCGCAACATGGCAGACTTGAGCAGTCCCCGGCCTCGCCGAGTCTCCCGCGGGATCGCTTGGTCGGGCGAGCAGAGGACGTCGCGCGTGGCCTGACGAGCTGCCGACGCGTCAGAGGCTGGCCCCACCGCCTGGGCGGCCGTCTCGACGAGCACGGCGGCCGTCTCCGCCTCTGCGCCGGGCGGCGCGGTCTCGCCCGCCCGCGTCACCTGCTGGGCGGCTGTGTTCGGCGTGCTTGCCGCTGCGCCCGCCGCGTCGGCCAGGGTGCGGCCCTCGGCGACTTCCTCCGCACGGCGGAGGATCTCGTCTGCTGCCTCCGGCGAATCGACGCGGGCCAGCTCGCGTTCAAGAATTTTGTGGAGTTGGGCTCGCTGCCCTTCAGGCGGACTGCTCACGCGGCGTTTGGCTCCTTCTAACGTTTACCCCGTCGCGACGTTGATCAGCGTGCCCCTGATCAAGCGCTCACGTAGTTGCAGCGTACGGCTACTGGGGTGTGGTTCATCCGCCCACGGCGGAGTCTAGAGAACGGGTCAATTCTCGACGACGGTGCTCTTCAAGATCGGGTATCCGCTGCTCAGACAATCAGCCTCCGATCGAAGCGTGTTTGGCTCGTAGTCCCGTGGGACAACTACATAGTTGAACTGCCAGAGTGGGGAGTAGTTCGGCATGCCGGGCACGGAGTCGTAGATATTGAACTGGCCCTCAACGCGGTCCGGTTCTTCACCGCCCTTCAGCTTGCCCTTATCGTCCAGGTCAACCGAGTAGACGACCTGGTACTCCATTGCGACCTTGTTGTTGCGGGCGACGCGGTGCTCGTCGAACTCGATCTCGACCTCGCCGCTCTCGACCGCGAAGACAGTCTTGCCGTCAAACCAGACGCGTTCGACCTCCAAGTTGAACGGGTTGGAGTAGGTCAGCCGCTCAACGCCATCCGGGCCATACGGCTCGCCGGCCGGTTTCTCCTGTGGCTTGCCATCTTCGATACACCAGATGCCGGTCTCCTCGGCCTGGTCGACTCTCCCAGCTTCGCTCATTGCGTGTGGCTCCGAATTTCATCTGAGGATCTCGGCGTCGATGTTCGGATACTGGGGCTAACGCTACTCCGTGGCGACCGCGGGAGTCCACCCTGCTCCAGCCGCGGCACACCCGCGGGGCTCAGTCGAACGTCGACAGGGACCGGAAAATGTCGACGCCGGCCTTGACGCCCTGCGCCGTCGCGATCGGCACCAACTGCTCTTCGCCGGTCACGTCGCCGGCTGCCCAGACGTGCTCGACGGACGTACGCATGCGCTCGTCGCTCTCGATGCACTTGCTCTCAGTCAGCGCACAGCCGAGCTGTTCAGCGAGCTCGGTCCTGAACTCGGTTTTGATGTTGAAGAAGGCCGCGTTGACCGGCAACGTCGAGTCATCTTCGAAGCGCAAACCTGTCAATTGGCCATCGTGGCCCTCGAAGCGGCGGACGGTCTGGCTAATCACGCCGATGTCCTCGTCGGCCAGCGCCGCTCGATCCGCGTCGCTGATCGCCGGGGACCGACCGTCGGTGACGACGGTGATCTGGTTGGTCCACTCCTTGAGCTTGAGGGCGAAGCCCCTGGTGGCCGGGCTCCAACTCACCACCGCGACGGGCTGGTCGCGTACCTCGTAGCCGTCGCAGTGCGGGCAGACGTGGACGCTCGTGCCCCAGAACTCGTAGAAGTTGTCGATGTCGGGGTATGTGTCGCGGACGCCGGTCGCCAGCAGGAGACGCTTGACGCGCCAGCGCCGATCGTCCTCGGCGCGCAGGATGAACGTGCCGTCTTCCCGCCGAGCCTCGGTGATCCTGGCCTGGAAAATCTGGCCGCCGACCTTCATCACCTGCTCACAGCCGAGTTGGTGCAGCTCTATGCCAGAGGCTCCGTCAACGCCGAGGCAACCATGTACCTCGGTCGCGTACGCATTGCGCGGTGACCCGCCGTCAAACAGGACGACCGAATGTCGGTGGCGCCGCAGGGTCAGACCCGCCGACAGGCCGGCGAAGCCAGCCCCGACAATCCCGACCTCTGCCGCGGCCATGTCCTTGTCCACTTCGCGATCAGTCACCTGAGTATCCATAGCCGTCCTATCTGCATTCCACGCTGACGGCGATGCGGAGGCATGTTCCGTGCCGGCCACGAGTCTAGCCCTACCCCCTCAGCCCAGCACGCGGGCGACGACCTCGACGGTCAGGTGCTCGTCGGCGATGCCGCGGAACGTCCCGCGGGTCGGGGGCACGTCGCCGTAGTCGCGGCCAACGCCCATCTTGATGTGGTGCTCGCTCGCCAGCAGGTTGTTCGTCGGGTCGAAGCCGCGCCAGCCGTGGGTCGGCGTCCACGCTTCAACCCAGGCGTGCGAGGCGCCGGCACCTCGCCGCGGGGCAGGTGACGCGCCCGCACCGGGTGGCTGGACGTGGGACTGCGACTGGGACTGGGACTGCGCGCCCGAGAGCTGGAATTGCGACTGCGACTGCGTTTGCAACTCCGACACGATGTAGCCGCTGACATAGCGCGCCGGAATGTCGACCGACCGACAGAGGCCGATCAGTACGTGGGCGAAGTCCTGGCACACGCCGGTCCGGCTGGCGAGGACGTCCGGAACGGTGGTCGCGACGGTCGTGACGTGCTGCTGATAGCTGAACTGCGTGTAGACCAGGTTCATCAGCGCCCCAACTACGTCGAACCCACCCTCAGCGGTGCTTGCGCGGTGCGGGGCAGCCAGAGCGTCGAGCTCCGCGGCACGCCGGACCATCGCCGACGGTGCCAGGTAATCGGCCAGGTCGGCCGGTTGTAGCGGCGGGATAGGCCCAACCGGGGGCCGGAATGGGTCATCAAGCAGCGTCTGGACTTCGCCCAGCGCGACGACCTCGAAGAAGCGATGCGGGCGCGCGATGGTGATCAGGTGGGCCGTATTTTCGAAGCCGTCCTCGTAGCGGCGCACGGACGCGGTGGGACTGACCCGCAGCTCGTGGCGTTCCCATCGCTGGTCCGCGTCCGAGAACGGCCCAAGCCGGGTATCCATCACTCCCTCGACGACGTCGGCGCTGTACTCGAGCCGTGTTGTGTGGGCGATCGCTACCCTCACGTCACTGCTGCTGCTGGGCCGCCATCAGCATGGCCGCGCGCGCCACGGCGACGAGCCGGCCAGGCTGAGGCTCGTACCGCAGGTACCCCCGGGTCACATGGTCGGCGACCTCGGCAATCTGATTGCGGATGTCGGTCAGGTAGGATTGCAGCCCTTCCTCCAGCACCTCGTCAACCGCCGCGTGCTCGACTCGCCCCTGCAGTCGGCCGAGCGCGCGGACGGCCGGGCTCGGCATATCCAGATGGCGGTGCATTGGGGTCGGGCCGGTGATTGCCTCGAGCGAGCGCCGGGCCTGGTTGAGGCTGAAACGAACGGACTGCGGGAAGACGGGGTTCAAGAGCAGGAACTCGACCACCCGCGCCGGCTCGACCCGCAGCGAGTAGTAGCGCGCATATGCTTCGGCTGAGCCGCACGAGCGCAGCACGGCCAACCAGCGTACCAGGTCGTCGCCGCCCTGAGTGTGCTCCCCACCCGCGAGCAGGAGATGGCCTTGAAGGGTAAGCACACGCGCGACGTTCTCGGCGCGCTCGAGATACTTGCCGAGATTCACGAAGTGCCATGGCTCGTTGTGGGCCAGGGTCGAGTCGGCCAGCCCGAAGAACAGCTGGGTTGCCTGGACCACCCGCGCGGAAAAGACGTGTGGATCTTCCGCGGCTTCGACCGCCTGGCGCGGTTCCGCCAAGGACAGGTACAGCGTGTTGAGCTGTTCCCACATCTCGCTTGAGATGCTCTCACGGACGCCGCGCGCGGCATTGCGGGCGCCCCGGATGCACGACACGAGCGATGAAGGGTTGTTCGCGTCAAATGTCAGGTAGTGGCGCACGGCGCCAGGCCGCGGATGGCCGTGCGCGTCCCGCTCGACCGCCTCGTCCGCGACTTCGGGCCCAAGCAGTGGAGTCCAGAACTCGCTGTAGTCACCCTCGCCGACGTCGCCGGCGTCAAGCTCCAGATGCCAGGTGACGGCGACCAACCGGCCAACCGCGATGGCCCGCTCGACGTAGCGGCTCGTCCAGAAGATGTCCTCGGCGACGCGACACAGCACGGAAGCGGCCTACTCTGCCAGGACCCAGGTGTCCTTGCCGCCGCCGCCCTGTGACGAATTGACGACCAGCGAGCCACTGCGGAGCGCCACCCGGGTCAGCCCGCCCGGGGTGACCCGAACCTCGCGGCCGAACAACACGAATGGCCTCAGGTCGACGTGGCGCCCCTCGAAGTGATCGTCGACCCAGCACGGATGGCGTGAGAGCGCCAGGGTCGGCTGCGCAATGTAGCCGCGGGGGTCAGCCAGGATCCGCTGGCGGTACTCGTCGCGGTCCGCCTGGGGCGCGTGCGGACCGATCAGCATGCCGTAGCCGCCGCTCTCGTTGACCGACTTCACGACCAGCTCGTCCAGGTGCTCCAGGATGTACCCCAGGTCGTCAGCTTCTGTCGGCAGATACGTGGGCACGTTGGGCAGGATCGGTTCTTCGTCCAGATAGTAGCGGATGATGCGTGGGACGTAGGCATAGATCGCCTTGTCGTCGGCCACGCCCGTTCCGATCGCGTTTGCCAGGCTGACCCGCCCGAGTCGGTAGCTCGCGACCAGCCCGGCGACGCCAAGCAGCGAGTCGTCGCGGAACACTAGAGGGTCCAGGAAGTCGTCGTCCACACGGCGGTAGATCACGTCGACTCGCTGGTGGCCCTGAGTTGTTCGCATGAACACCGCGCCATCGTCGACGAACAGGTCAGAGCCCTGAACCATCTCGATGCCCATCGCCTTGGCCAGGAAGGCATGCTCGAAGTAGGCCGAGTTGAACACGCCAGGTGTCAGCAGGACGATGGTTGGCTCCTCGGCGCTCGGCGGTGCCAACGAGCGCAGGACCTCGAGCAGGTCCTGTGGATAGCCTTCCACTGGGCGGACCTCGTAGTCGTGGAAGATACGTGACCAGACCCGCTTGAGAACTCGGCGATTTTCAACCAGGTACGACACGCCAGAGGGGGTCCGGAGGTTGTCTTCGAGGACAAAGAACTCGCCGCTCGCATCGCGGACCAGGTCACTCCCAACGATGTGAGTGTAGACATCCAATGGGACGTCTACGTTGCGGAACTCGCGGCGGTAGACGCTCGCGCTGAGCACCAGCTCCCACGGGACAATGCCCTGCCGAAGTATCTGCTGGTCGTGGTACACGTCACGAAGGAACAGGTTGAGCGCTCGGACCCGCTGCGCTAGCCCGCGCTCAATGCGGTGCCACTCGTCGGGCCGGATGAGCCGTGGGATCAGGTCGAAGGGCATGATCTTTTCGACACCTTCTTGACCCTGGTTGACCGCGAAGGTGATGCCCCGAGACTGGAAGGACAGCTCGGCCGCGCGCTGGCGCCGGGCAACCTCATCCGGGCCGAGCGTCGCGAGGTGACGGGCAAGCGCGGCATAGTGGGGCCGAATCCGCCCGGGGCCCTCGGCCATCTCATCCCAGAACCCGCTGGGATCGTAAGCCGGCATCACCGCGCTTCCGTCGGCTCCGACGTCGGCCGCCGTGGCGCCGATCACGCCGCGGCCTCGTCCGTCACCCGGGTCGTCGAGCCGTCAAGGAATTCGAGCTCGAGGATGTTGGCCTGTTTGCTGGAGCTGAGTTTCCCGGAGGCGGGCCCGCTGAAGAAACCAGAGGTCGGGGTGACCTCGGCGAAATCGCGGCCGACGGCTACGCTGATGTAGAGTTCAGGCCGGTTCTCCGATGGTGGGTGGGGTCATACGAGACGACTCGGATGCCGCCAGGAGCGCTTGAGTCTTCGTGCAGCGTTTCCACCCACGCGTGGGGTGCGCCCTCGCCAAGAAGGTGTCCTGAGACGTAGCGCGCCGGCACCCCGGCCAGCCGCAGGACGGCCAGCATGATGTGGGTGTAGTCCTGGCACACACCGGTGCCCAGGTGCAGCGCCATCGCCGCGGGCGTCTGGACGCCAGTGATGCCGAACCGGTAGACGATCGCCCGTGACGCCCAGTCGTGCGCGCGCTCTGCCCGGCCCTCGAGCGATGTTTCAGCCCGCGCGATCTCCGACGCGGCGTCGCGCAACCGATCGTCCGGGGCGGTCAACGCCGTGGGGCGGAGGTACTCGGCCAGACCGCGGGTGCCGCGCAGGGGCGCCGCGCCGACGGTCCCGCGGTATCCCGGCCGCTCGCGCTCGACACGGTAGCGCGCCTCGAAGTCCACGGCATGGTCCACTCCCGCGACGAGGACCCGGCAGGTACGATTGCCGAAGTCGTCGCGGTCCCAGGCGAACGTCGGCTCTCCATCGGCGCCGCGGACTTCGAGCCCGTAGTGCAGAAGGCGCTGGTCGCCGTGCTGGTCCGGCGGGATCATGATGAGTCGCTGCTTTAGATCCCAGATCGGGCCCGTGTACGTGTACCGATAGTGCTGGCGCACGTCGTAGACGGCCCGCGCCACCCGTGTCCAGTCAACCGTACGCCAGTCCAGTGACTCCCGATCGACCAGGTGTGCCTCGCCCATCGTCAGGTAAAGTCGGCAGCGACCCGGGCGGCTCGCGGATCGTTCGTGCCGCCGCTTGACTGCTCCGCGTGGTCCGCGGCCTCGAGCGCGTCGGCGTCGTCCTCGGTTGGCGGTCCGCCCGGGTTGTCGGCAGTCACTTCGTCAGACCAGACGGTCATCTTGTTGAGCACCGTGGAGCCGTACGACGTGCTCAAGGCGACGTCGACAGCATCGCGCCCGCGGCCGATCAGGACGCGGCCAACTCGCGGAACGTTGTGTCGCGCGTCGAACTGGTACCAACGGCCGCCGACATACGCCTCGAACCAGGCATGGAAGTCCATGGCGACGTCCGGCGGCTCGACGTCGATGTCTGGTAAGTAGCCGAAGGTGTATCGGGCGGGGATGTTCATCGCCCGACACAGCGCCACGGAGATCAGGGCAAAGTCGCGACAGACGCCGACGCGCCGCTCGTAAACGTCCATGGCCGTCACGCTCGGGCCGGTGTTGCCCATCTCGTAGCGGACGTTGGCGTGGACCCAGTCGCAAATGGCCTGGATCCGCGCCCACGTCGGTGGGGTTTCCCCGAAGAGCTGCCAGGCGGCGTCAAGCATCAGGTCGGACTGGATGTAGCGGCTCGGCAGGGTAAAAACGAGCGTATCGTCCGGAAGGTCCTGGACCGGTGCCAGCTGGGCATCAGCGACGACGGGGTCCGGCTCCCGCTCCATCTCGACCAGTGCGTCGTAGCGCAGCGTGAGTGGTCCGCCGGGCGTGACCAGGCGCCAACACGCATTGCCGAAGGAGTCAAAGTACTCGCGGATCGGAATCTCCGGGGACGCCCAGCGAGATTCGTAGACGATGCGGTGCTCGCCGTCCGGCCGCGCGCGCACGAGCATCAGCATCGGCACCGGGAACTCCGAATCGAAGTCGAACTCGCAGCCCACGCGCACCCGCATCGCCGTGCCTCCCTCCTGTCACGCCCATTCTGGCCGCTCGGGACGCCAGGCGCAACGCCCCGTTGGCGGGTGGGAGTAGCGCAGTCTCCTGAGGGCTGACCTGTCCGCCCCGGGCAGAGGGGCCCGGTAGATGCGCTCAGCCTTTACAAAGGGTACCCCTACCACTCTGGAGTAGACCATGGGCATCCCGCACGAAATCCAGATAGTCCGCCTAGGCGATCTGCGCATGCGCCGGCGTGGAGACGGCCGCGAGGTCGCGGAGGGTGAGCACCTCGGTCAGGTGGGCCAACAGCGCCCGGGGGTCCGAGTCCGCTACTTCGATGGTCGGGGCGCCTATGGCCTGGAGCGGGGCGGTGGTCGTGGGGTTGCCGAGGAAGACGAATGGCTCGCCCGCCGTGGCGCTGCCGAGCACCTGGGCCAGGCGCTCGGCGTGGCCAACCGACCGAACCGCGCAGAGCAGGGCACCGAGCGGTCCGCGGCGGAGTTGGAGGTCTGGCACGACGACGCCGGACGCCCACGATTGGGCGTCCGGAGATCGGCGGACCGACCAGCCACCCCGCTCACCCCGCGAGAGGCCCACGAGATCGCTGAGCGCAGCCCAGGCTACGCCGCCCTCGCCGTGGTTGTCCCACCCCACGCTCGGGGCCGGAGCCCCCGCGAGCACGTCGAGCAGCTCCGGGGTCAGGCGCAGCCGAGCACGCCGCTCCCGAATGCGGACCAGTGCGGTCCCCTCAAGCGTGCCGGTGCGCGCGCACTCGAGGACTTGCACCAGCGTCCGCGCGAGCTTGCGGCCGTGGCGCATCCAACCGCCGAGTGCATCCTGACGGCCGTGCAGCCGGACCTGGAGCAGGCTCCCGCGCGGCCCGGCCTCGCCGTCGACGTCGTTCTCAGCGCACAGCCGCGCCAGGGTCGCTCGACCGGCGCCGGTCGGATCGGCCACGGCCAGCTCGATCAACTCGGAGTGGCGCACCAGCGTCTCGAGCACGCCGAAGTTGTGCTGGGCGACAACGTCGGCCGGCCGGGGTGGGTTGCCCACACGGGTGAGAACGGCGTGTTCCTCGGCGTCCAGGTAGAACAGGCGCTCCAACTCGCCCCGGCGTAGCCGCAGCTCCACCTCGAAGCGCCCGAGCCTGGACTCACGCTCCGTGCGGGCCAGGAACCCCTGATCCGACGTGTTCACCCGATCGAACAAGGCTAGCCGCAGAGAGCGCGGCGAGTCGATGCCGGCGCGCCGCAGCCGCGCGAGCGCCGTGCGGGTAACAACCTGCTCCAGCTCACGTGGGCGGTAGCGGTAGCCGCGGGCCAGGACGGCTACCATGCAGCGAGCCAATTTGTAGTCACCAAAGAAGTGCACCAGAACTTCCGGATCTAGCTCGCGGCGCTCCCTTCCGACCATCGACTCGAAGTATTGGACGGCGATGTCGATCTTCGGCAGGACCGACCGATCACGCAGCAGCCGCGGGTGCAGCGTTCGCTCGTCGTCGGACCGCCGTGTCGTGAACCGGATGTCCTTCAACGGAAGGGACATCTCGTTCCTCTCATTCCTGGCGCCTCCTCTAGGCCGCGCTCGGGCGGCGGGATCGGGCGGTTCGTCCCTCGGTGGTGTGGCGGCTGATAATCTCGTAGAGGTGGGCGTCGCGCGGTTTTGGCCGTAGGACGCGACCCAACCGCTGGATGTACTCGCGCGTCGCCGAGCTGCCGCTGACCACGATTGCCACGTTCGCATCCGGCACGTCGACGCCCTCGTTCAGCACGCGTCCGCTGACCAATTTGCTGTACTTGCCCGATCGGAATCGCTCCAGGATCAGTCGGCGCTCTTCGGAATCGGTCCGGTATGTGATCGCCGGCACGGCGAGGCGGCGGCTGACCGCGTGGACCATGGCGTTGTACTCGGAGAAGATCAGAACGTTCTCGCCGCCGTGCTTTGCCAACAGTTCCTCGACGCGGTCGATCTTGCTGTCGGCGTTCAAGGCAATCATTCGTGCCTGGTGGTGAGCCTGGAGTGCCCGCCGCGCGGCCGGATCGTGCGCGCTCCTGCGGATCAGCTGCTCGAAGAAGTTGCTGCCCCGCCTGAACTGGCTGCGACGCGTCGCGACGAACCACTTCCACTCAGCCATCAGGGCGTCGTAGCGACAGCGCTCGTCGGGCGAGAGGTCGACGAAGATCCGTCGTTCCTGGTAGCTTGCGATATGCCCTTTGCGCGCCAGCTCGGCCGGTAGGCGTCGGTACACCTCCGGGCCGATCAAGCCGGCCAGGTCGGCGTGGGTTCCGTCAGCCCGCTCCAGGGTGGCGCTCAACCCCAGACGCCACGGCGCCGCGGCTTTGTCGGCGATTGCGCGGTAGGTTGGCGCCGACAGGTGGTGGACCTCGTCGACGATCAGTAGCGCAAAGCTAGACAGGTCCCTCCGCCGCATTGCGGCCGAGTCGTAGGTCATCACGGTGATCGGCCGGAGCGAGCGCTCACCGCCGCCAACCACGCCGACCTGCTCGGCTGGCACACCCGCCTTCTCAATCAGCCCGACTCGCCACTGGCGCAGCAGATCGATCGTCGGGACGACGACGAGCGCGCGGACCGGAACCTGCTCGAGCGCCATGAAGGCGACGACAGTCTTCCCAGCCCCGGTCGGCAAGACGATAACCCCACGGCCGGCGTTCGCCAGCCACTGACGGACCGCCTCGCGCTGATAGGGGCGCGGCTGAACCCCCAAGCGCGGGGCGAACGGAAGGGTGAATGGATCGAGCTGGTCGTCGAAGCCGTCCTCGGACAGGGCGTCAAGGAGCACCTCTCCGTCCGGTTCGGCTGGTTCGTCGAGCGATGGTAGGAATCCAGAGGCGCGGTCCAAGGCAATCTCCTCTCGGGTGCATCCGGGTGGGCTGAGTCCCCCATACGGGCGCGATGATACGCACCCCACTACGCCTGTTGACCGCTCAGGCGGCCTGGGCCAGCAGCGCCTCCGCGGCCTGGCCAAACTGGCGTTCGCGAACCGCGCCGATGCCCCGCAGACGGCGGAGCTGCCCGTCGCGCGCGGCCCGAGCGAGATCGTCAACGCCGCTGAGCTTCGCCTCGCGGATCAGGCGCTCTGCGGTCTTGCGCCCGATCCCGGGTACGCTCAGCAGCTCGCGATAGGGCGGCGGCAGATCGGCGAGCATCTCGTCGTGAAACTCCATGCGCCCGCGGGTGACCAGCTCGCCGAGCTTGCGTCGGAGGCGCGAGCCCAGCCAGGGCAAGTCGAGCTCGCCGTCCGAGTTCGCGTAGCGCGCGGCCGGTTCGGGCAGGTGAAGCATGCCGAGCGCAGCACGGCGATAGGCGAGCACCCGGTACGGATTGGCACCCTGCTCCTCGAGCAGCGACGCAATCACGAAGACGATACGTGCCACATCGCGGTTCCCCACTGCACACCTCCGGGACAAGGACAGACGTTCTAATTGTACGCGACAGAAGGCCGTGCAAACCGGCCACGAATGGCGCGGGTGAGGGGCGCGGGATGTGCCGCCGCGGCGGCCAGCTCCGGCAGGCCAGACTCAGGCGATCTCGGTGTTACGTTTGCGTTCCTCGTCCTCGATCGTGTCCATGATGGCCAGCGGGTTCACGTCCTGCTTGGCTTCCTCGATCGCTGCATGTGGGCCATGCTTAGCCCCGATCCGATCGGCGATCGCGTCGAGCAGCGCCACGGCCTGGCTGACCTCGTGCTCGGCAAGCAGGCTGATTTGCAGGTCCAGTTCGGCGCGCTTGTCCGTCTCGACCATCATCCGATTCTGTGAGATCAGGACGAACGTCGAAAGGAAGATCGCTTCCACTGAGGCCAGCATCGCGAGCACCACAAACGACGTGTCGAAGGGCTGAACCATGGGCACCAGGCCAAGGTTGATCAGGATCCAGCCGCCGAAGAGCGCGGCGTGCAGGGCCACGAAGGTCATGCTGCCGGTGAATCCAGTAATGGAATCGGCTATGCGATCCTGCGCGCTCCTCTCGCGCGCCGCCTGCTGGCGCATCTCGACCAGGCTTTGGTCCGCGGGAGGGGGCTGCGCACCGCCCGCCAAAGCATTCTGCTGCGCGCCGGAGCTCGCCGACCGCGCGCTCGGGAGAGGAGCATTGTGGCTACGGCGAACGCGGTTGGACGACCACAGTGCCCATCCTTGCGGGATCCCCCTGGCACCCCATCCGCCCGGTAGTCAGCCCGATCTTGCTCCCGACCCGCGAGCCCGGCACGGTGAACGTCGCCTCGACCGTGCCTCCGGCGGCCGCGCGCAGGTTAGCGACATAATCGGCAACAAAGAAGAGACACTGGGTACCGCCACGGTTGGTCAGCCGCAGGCGAATCGGTTCGCCGAGTTCGAGGAGAACTTCAGGTGGCTCGAGGCGGTCGGCGAACACTCCGACTTCGACGAGCCGACCGACCGGCGTGGGAGCTGCCGGCCCGCTGGCGCGGGTAGGGGTGTTGCCCGACCCGCACGCTGACAGGATGAATGCCAGCAGATCCACTGCCACGAGCCCCCATCGCACAAGTCGATTCCGCACGCTCTCTCGGAGGCCCCACCCACGGGAAGCATTGTTCCTGGTCCATGCAAGGGACATGCCCATGGGAGCCCCGCGGGGTCGTGGACCAGGACTCCACGAGTCCACTACCACAACAATCGTCCCGCTCACGATAGCGCGGACCCTAGACTGTTCGAGCGGAGGATCGCGTGAAGTCATGTCGGTTCCTGGGTGAGCTGTGGCAGGACCCGTCCGTGGCAATCGGGCCGGCCACCGAGCTCGAAGACCGATGGACGCAGGTCGCGGGACAGACGTTCTTTGCGCGCGTGTCACGCACCCCAATCGCGGCCGGCTCCATCGACGTGGTGCTCGTCCATGGCTTGGCTGTGTCGAGCGCGTACATGGTTCCGACCGCGTTGGCACTCAGCGCGCACCACCGCGTCTTCGCCCCGGACCTGCCGGGCTTCGGCCGAAGCGACAAGCCGCGTCGCGTACTGAGCATCCGAGAGCTTGCCGACGCGCTGGCCGCCTGGATGGTGGCCGTGCGTGTCGGCCCGGCCGCGCTGATCGGGAACTCGCTCGGGTGTCAGATCATCGCGGACTTCGTGCGTCGGCACCGGGCCCTCGTCGAACGGGCCGTGATGATCGGACCGACGATGGACCCGCGCGGGCGCACGATGGCGCACCAAGCCTGGCGGCTCGGGATCGACATCTGGCGCGAGCCGTGGTCGGCTTGGATAGTCCAGGGCATCGACTACCTGAAGTTCGGTCCGCGCCGCCTCATCGTGACCTTGCGTGATGGGTTGCATGATCGCCTGGAGGCCGAACTGGCGTATGTCCAGGTGCCGACTCTCGTCGTGCGCGGCGAGCGGGACCCCATCGTGCCGCAAGACTGGGCCGAGGGAGTCGCGCGGCTGCTTCCGAACGGGCGGCTGGTGGTCATTCCCGGGGCCCCGCACATCGTCAACTTCAACGCCCCAAACCTACTCGCGCAGGTGGTCTTGCCGTTTCTCGCCGAGCGTACCTCCGCTACGCCGAGCATCGGCCGACGTTCCGGACCTGGCTGCTAGCGATCTGAGTCGCCGTCCAGCTCACACCATTTCTCCTCCATCACCGCCTGATGAGGCACACTGAACACCAGGGGCTTCTCTCCGGCCAAACGTGGTGTGATTCGAGCAGCGGACGTGACACCTCCAGCCGCGTGTCGGCGGTGCTGAGAATGATCGTGGACATTGGGGGACCCTGCCCCGGCGTGTGGGTGCGTCCCGTAACGGGTGCAATCGCGCCCGCTTCGCGATCTCTTCTCTCGAGATCATGGACAATTTCCATTGAGCGTTGATCAGCGATCGCTCCGACTCGGACGGGCCGCTGAGGGTCTTGATCGGAGGGTTACGCGACCGGACCGAAGGCTTCGTAGCTGGCCCGAATCCTGTGGTAGCACACCGTCGAGCGCTCGGAGCGCCCGGACTAACGGAAAGGCAACTCGCGTCGTGGCGCAATCGCCCAGCATTGAGCAACATCGCATTCGGATTGGCTCGCTGCCGGTCGCCTACGACGTTGCTGGAAGTGGTGCACCGATCATCCTGATCCACGGGCTGTCTGGCTCCAGCCGCTGGTGGGCGCGAAACGTCATCCCGCTGGCGCGCCAGTTCCACGTCCACGTTCTTGATCTGCTCGGATTCGGCGCAAGCCGTGGCGGTGGGCCGTTCGTGTTGTCCGAGGCGGCGGCGTATGTCGCGGCCTGGATGGACCAGGTCGGCTTGGAACGTGCCAACCTGATCGGGCACTCGATGGGCGGGTTTATCGCCGCCGACCTTGCCGCGGGGTTTCCCGAACGAGTGGACCGGCTCGTCCTGGTCGACGCGGCCGTGCTGCCGTTTGACGCGACCCATCTGCGGCGTCCGCGCGGGATGGTGGCTGCCGCGCGGCGCTTACCGTTCAGCTTCATGCCGGTCCTGGCAACGGATGCGTTTCGCGCGGGCCCGGTCACCCTCGCCAAGGCGGCCCGCGAGCTGCTGCGGACGGACATCACCCCGAAGCTCGCTCTGATCACCCAACCAACGCTTGTGGTCTGGGGCGAATGGGACACAATTGTTCCCCCCGCGGTCGGCCAGCAGCTCGCCCGTGCCCTGCCAAACGGCCGTCTCGCAACGGTCCCCCGCGCCGGCCACAATCCGATGTGGGACCGACCCGACGAGTTCAACGAGCTCGTGGCGGACTTCCTGCGGGCGAGCGAGGTGTCAGGCGATGCCGGAGTCAGCGGGCCAGACTGATCGGGGTGGCGACGGGGCGCGGCAGACGGAGGGATCCCCCGGCGCCTCGACGGCCTCCTGCGGCCGCCGGTGAGGAAGCGATTCACGGCTAGCGTGGTAGCGGGGGTGGCCGTGCGATGCGGCCGCGGGCGGCGGCCACGCGCCTTCAGCGATCACCTCGTCAAACAACGCTTCCCAGCGGCGGATGACGACCCGGGCGCTGTACTCTCGCTCGACCTTGTGGCGGAGATTGCGGCCCAGGCGCCGCCCGAGCCCGGGCTCGCGGAGCAGGCGTCCCAGTGTTGCCGCCACGGCCGGGGGCGAACCGTGGGGCACGAACAAGCCGGTTTCGTTGTCGGTGATCTGCTGCTCGGTCCCGTTGTCGCGCGTGGCGATTACGGGCAGGCCCGCCGCGCCCGCCTCGGCGATGACGTGCGGCATGCCCTCGCCGCGCGCCAACCAGATGAAGGAGGCCGGCCAGCAGCTCGGGCACGTCCGGCCGATCGCCGAGGAATTGCACGGTCTCACCCAGGTCGAGCTCGCGCACGAGTGTCCGCAGCTCGTCGGCATACTCTGGCATGAACGCGTCTGGTCCACCGATGACCACGAAGCGGGTCCGCGGGTGGTTCCGGCGATCTCCGCGGCGCGAATGAAGTCTTCAACGCGCTTCTTGCGGTCCAGCCTGCCAACCCAACCCACGACCGCGCGTCGTCGGCAACGCCCCACGACCGGCGGACCTTCGCCCGGCTCGCAGGGTTGAACTCGTCAAGGTCGACCATCGACGGTATCTCGATCGCGTGACGCGCGCGGTCGGGCATGCGGGCGGCCGCCGCGTCACGAATCGACGCGCAGACGCCGACGTATCGGCTGGTCAGATGCTTCGGGCCGATGGTCGCCTCGGCGACGAGCCCGCCGTGCTCGATCAACGGCGGCCGGCACGGGCCGAGCCGCTCCAGGGCCGGGGTAGACATCCGGCACGGCCTGGCAGGCGACAACGAGGTCGAAGTCAGGGATGACCTGCAGCAGGTGTTCGACGGTATCCTCGAACGAGAGGCTGTACGGCGTCTTGTCGACCGCCACGCCGAGCTCGCCGAGCTGGCGGTGGGTCTGCTCGGGCATGTTCGGCCTACGGAAGCAGGCGAGGACCGCGAGCCGATAGCGGGCCGCATCGAGGTGCTTGGCGAGGAGGCGAACCTCAGTCTCCTCGCCGCCGACCACAAGCCAGGCGAAGACGAACAGTACGCGCCGACGTTCTCGCAGGGTGGAGATCGAGGGGAGCGCGGTCATGTCGTAGAGGCGGGCCGTATCATCAGAGAGGCGCCACGGCCAGCACGGCTTGAATGGCGTGCCGCCGCGCCGCCAGGTCGGCAAGGAGATGGGGGCCTTCGTCGAACGGCACGATGTCAGTGATCACGTGCTCGCGGATAAGCTGACCGTGCTCGCGTAGCAGGGCGAGCGTCTCGGCCGCCAGGCGATCCTGACTCCACTCGTGCGCCAGACCGCGCGGGACGCGGCCGATCTGGGCGCACTTGATGGTCAGGCTGTTGTGGTGGAACTCCTCGCCCAGGCGTACGGCCCGGGCGCCATCCTGGTAGAAGGCCAGGTCGATCACGGTGCCCTGGGGTCGCAGGCTGCGTAGTGCGGCCTGAAGGCTCCGGCTGAGCGGCACTGGAATACCACGTCCGCCCCGCGGTCGTTCGGTCCGTTGCGCCAACGCTCCTTGCACCAGCGCCAGGTCTCCTGTTCGCGATTGTCGATCGGGTCCATGCCCAACGCCCGTGCCGCGGCCAACCGCCTGCGATTCGGATCGGCAAGCGCGATCGCCGCCGCCCGTGATGGCGGGCGAACAGGCCGCGTGAGCAGGCCGACCACGCCGCCACCGGTGATTAGCACGCGGCGCTCGCGCACGCCATCCCCCAGGCTCTGGACGTCACGAGCCAGCAGATCGGCGCCGGCGTGCAGCAGGCCGTTCGCGCAGATTGGCCCCATCTGGGCAACGTATATGCCGAGGATTGGGTCGATATCGCTCGGTAGTGGGACGAAGAAGTCGCGGTCGCTCGAGGTGTGGCCAGTCTTGTGGCCGTAGGACATTCCGATGACCGCGCCAACATCCATCGTGGGTGACCTGCTCTCGGTCACCCGCCCGACCTCCATATAGCCAAGGAAATTCACCGGAAAGCCGATGCTCGGCTCGCCCGGGCAAAAGACGCCGAGGGTCTCGTCCCAACTGGCGTGCAGGTACGGGTTGGTCCCCTTCAGGAACGTTAGCTCGGTGCCGGCCGAGAGTCCGGTGTACAGCGTGTCGACGCGGAAGAAGCCATCCGGCGGCGGTTCTTCCTGGTAGCTGAAGAAGAATGCCTGGCCTGGCCGTTCGATGCCGAGGGAGCGGACTAGCCGCATTTTCGAGGCCTCAGCCATCGGCGGTTACTGCCTCGATCGTCCTCACGTCCACGATCGCGCCGGTGCGGGCCGAGCGGACGGCAGCACAGGCGACACGGTGGGTTTCGAGCGCCTCGTGGTATGGCACCCTCACACGGTTCGGCTTGCCCTGGACGGCGTCGACGAAGTCACGGTCCTCGCGGATCATCGGGTCGCCCGCGGCCTGCTGGATCGGACGCCCATTTCCGACGTCGACCATCAGCTCGAACTCGGACAGCTCTAGTGCCAGCCCCTCTCCAAAGAGGTGCAGTCCTACGCGATGCGGCCAGTTCAGCAGGCAGGTCGACGACATCGTGCCCAGCGCGCCGGAGGCGAAGTGCAACGTCGCTGTGGAGACGTCCCAGATGTCCGACTCCGGAAACGCGGGCCGGAGTGCGCGCGAGCCGGCCGCGTAGACCCGCTCGATGTCGCCGACCAGGTGTCTTGCGAGGTCGATGATGTGGGTCGTCTGCTCGATCATCTGGCCGCCGGACTGTGCCTCCTTCGTCCACCAGGTGGGCGGGGGGGTGAAGTCGAGCCAGTAGCCGAGCGCCAGACGGGCCGGATTGGCGGCGAGCAGGTCGCGGGCACGCTCGACGATGTCCAGGTACCGCCAGTGGTAGCCGGTCGCGGTGATGACGGCGTGCTCCCGCACGCCGCGGGCGATCGTCTCGGCTGACGCCAGATCAATGCCGATCGGCTTTTCGACGAAGAGCGGCAGCCCGCGTTCGAGCACGGCCAGCTCCGGAGCGCCGTGGGCGAACGGGGGAACACAGACGTAGACTGCGTCTAGCGCCTCGCGGTCGAGCATCTTTCTGAAGTCGGCATACGGCGTGCCGCCGCATCGGGCGGCCAACTCGCCCGCGCGATCGAGCTGAAGGTCGGCGACCGCCGCGATCGTCACGTCGTCGAAGCCGAGGAGGTTGCCGAGGTGGCGGCTGGCGATAATGCCGGCGCCGATGAATCCAACGCGCGTGGTGATGGTGGTACTCATCGATCCCCGGGCCGTTGGCTGCTCAGGATGCCGCGGTCATTGCCGGGACCTCACCTCGGACCGCGTCGGCGTCAGCCCGAAGCTCCTGGTAGACCGCTTCTATCTCGCCGGCCATCCGTCGGGCGCTGAACTGCTGCTCGACGCGCCGCCGCCCGCCCGCGCCCCAGCCCGCCGCAAGCTCGGGCCGTTCGAGCACCTCGAGGATGCCGCGGGCCAATGCCGCCGGGTCCTCGGCAGGGACCAGCCGTCCGGTGACGCCGTCTTCGATCGCTTCGGCCGTGCCGCACACACGCGTGCCGACTAACGGAAGCCCGGCAGCCATTGCCTCCAGCGCGACCAGCGGCAGGCCCTCGAAGCGCGACGGAATCACCACGAGGTCTGATGCGGCCAAGAGCGCCGGCACGTTCGTCCGCGGCCCAAGGAAACGCACGTGCCCCGCGAGTCCCGCCCCCTGCACCCGGGCACGAAGCTCTGCCTCGAGCGGGCCGTGGCCGGCCCAGACGAACCGCACCGCGGGGACGCGCCGCACCACCGACGGGATCGCCGACAGCAGGTGACGATGGCCTTTCTGTTCTGTCATCCGTGCCAGCGTCGACACGACCGGTGCGGTTGGCTCGACGGCGAGCCAACTCCGCGCGTCACTCGAGTCGTCGAGGATTGGCCGGATCGGGATCCCGTTGCGCACGACGCGCAGTTTCGATTTCGGCACACCGTTTGCCAAGAAGCTGGCTCCCGCCTGCTCGGAGACGCAGATCACCCGGTCGACCAGCGCCAGGGCACACCGGTAGTCCTCCTGTTTGCGCGGGTCGTTGAGCAGGTACGGTAGGTGCTCGGTCCGGAGTACGCTGGGAACTCCCGCCGCGCGGGCTACTGCCACGCCGGCGTGTCCTTCCCAACCGATGCCGGCGTGGGCATGGAACAGGTCCACCCGCCGAGCGCGGAGCCAGGCCACCAGCCGCGCGCCAGACTCGCCCGCCCCGTCCACGCTCAGCGCCAGCGTCTCGAGTCCGAGCGCCTGAGCGCGCAGCAAAAACGGTCGACAGGCCGGTGCGGGCGGGCACACCAGCGACACGCGGTACTGGCGCCGGAGCTCGGCGGCGAGGATGAGAATGTGCTCGCCGACTCCGGAGGGCTCGAGGCTGTCGGTGAACAGGCACAGTCGGGGGTACACGAGTCCTCCCTTGAAGGGGCGCCTCACCCAAGCAGTGCTCGACCGTGCAGGCCCGACCATCGAAGACAACCGGGACCGAACGGGGGACCTCGATCCCCCAGGAGGCGACGTGCGTGCAAACCGTTGTCGTTTGGCCGCGCGGCGCGTAAGGATAGCCGATACCACCCCGCCCTCCGAAGTCCGCGCCCTTGACAGTGTAGTAGCATCCTCCCCATCAAGAACGCCATCGGTCCCAGGCACGGCAGGAGTGGTGGTCGTCTTTGACCGTGCAAGGGATTGAGCAACCCCGCGGAATGGAGGAGCATGGACGCGAGGCGCTTCGAGGAGCTGGACCCGCCTGCTCGACTGCTGCTGGGCTCAGGTCCAAGCAACGCCGAGCCGCGAGTCTTGCGAGCCATGGCCTCGCCGCTAATTGGCCAGTTCGACCCGGCGTTCACGCGGATCATGGACGAGGTCTCGGCGCTGTCGCGGCTCGTGCTCCGGACCGACAACCTGGCCAGCTTTCCCGTGTCCGGGTCGTCCCGAGCCGGGCTCGAAGCGGCCGTGGCGAGCCTGGTCCAGCCCGGCGACCGCGTCGTCGTCGGCAACTACGGCCGCTTCGGCGACTTGTTCTGTGAGATCGCCGGGCGTTATGGAGCCGAGGTCGAGTCGATCGACGCCGAATGGGGGCGGATCGTCGAACCGGAGCAGGTCGTTGCCTCCTTGCGTCGTCGGGCGGCCAAAGTTGTCGCAATCGTTCACGCCGATACGTCGACGGGCGTCCTCCAGCCGTTAGCTGAGATTGGGCGTGCCTGTCGCGAGCACGACGCGCTGCTCGTCGTGGACGCCGTCTTGAGCCTGGGGGGCGTCGAGGTAAGCACCGACGAGTGGCAGCTCGACGTCTGCGTGGCCGGGCTGCAGAAGTGCCTGGGTGGACCCTCCGGTATGGCGCCGCTGACGTACAACCAGCGCGCCTCGGCGGCGATGCGCGCCCGCGCCGCGCCGCCAAGGACCAACTACCTGGACCTGCTCCAGCTTGAGCAGTACTGGGGGCCAGATCGGCTCAACCACCACACCGCACCGACGAGTATGGTCTACGCGCTTCGCGAGGCGCTCCGGATCGTCTGCGAAGAGGGGCTCGAGCGTCGCTGGGAGCGGCACAGGCGGGCCAGTGATGCGCTGCGCGCAGGCCTTGCGGCGCTCGGCCTCCAGCTTTTCGGCGACCCACGTCACCGCGTGCCGATGATCACGCTCGTGAACGTCCCGTGGGGAGTCGACGAGGCCGCTGTCCGGGCCAAATTGCTCGACGACTTCGGCATCGAGATCATGGCTGCCTTTGGCCCGCTCAACGGCCGGGTGTGGCGGATTGGGCTGATGGGCTACAACGCGCGGGTAGACAACGTCCTGGCTGTGCTGAGTGGGTTGGGGCAGGTTCTCCGCGCCCAAGGAGTGCAAGTCCCGACGGAGGCGGCCGCGCCAGCGGCGCTGGAAAGCTACCGAGGCGCGGGCGATCGGATGCCTGAGCCCGGGATCGAGGCTCGGACAGCGTGATGCGCGCCGATCTTCTGATTCGGGGTGGGACGCTGGTGACCGAGCACGAGCTGCTGCGCGCCGATCTGGCCGTATGTGACGGGCGCGTCGCGGCGATCGTGGATCCTGACGGGTTCGACGTCCGTGCCGCCGACGTGCTGGACGCGCGTGATCGGTACGTCTTGCCGGGCGTGGTCGACGGCCACGTCCACTTCAACGAGCCGGGGCGGACCCACTGGGAAGGCTATGCTAGCGGCAGCGCGGCGGCCGCGGCTGGCGGGGTCACCACGTTTTGTGACATGCCGCTCAACAACGATCCACCAACCCTGGATGCAGCTGCGCTCGCGATCAAGCGACGGGCGGTCGCCGAGCAGGCCGTGGTCGACTATGCGCACTGGGGCGGTATGGTCGACGCGAACGCAGGCAACCTGGCTGAACTGCATGCCGAAGGCGTGGTGGGCTGCAAGGCGTTCATGTGCCAGAGCGGACTGGACGAGTACCCGGCCGTCGACGACGCTGCCTTGTTTAGCGGCCTGATTCGCGCGGCTGAGCTCGGTATGATCATCGGGCTGCATGCGGAGAACGACCGGCTGACATCGGCACTGGCCGCGCGGGCGCGGGCGGCTGGCTTGCACGGTCCAGGAGACTGGGCGAAGGCGCGTCCGCCGTTCACTGAGGAGGAGGCGGTCCGCCGGGCTCTCCTACTGGCTCGCGAGGCCGGGGCGGTGGTGCACTTCGTGCATCTCAGCACGCCGGCCGCCGTGCGGGCCGTTGCCGAGGCCGGCAGGCAGGGGGTGGATGCCACCGCTGAGACGTGCCCGCACTACCTGACGCTTGACGAGAGTGACCTGGACCGACTCGGTCCAGTCGCGAAGAGTGCCCCCCCACTCCGGGCGCGCGAGGAGGTCGAGGGACTCTGGCGGTGTGTGCTAGATGGACGCGTCGACGTCGTCGCCTCGGACCATTCGCCGTGCCCTCCCGAGGAGAAACGACGTGGCGATGCCGATATCTGGGAGGCCTGGGGCGGAATCTCCGGCGTCCAGACGCTGCTGCCAGTCCTACTCACCGAGGGCATCGACAGGCGCGGGCTGGGTTGGTCGGCGATCGTTCGGCTGACGTCGGGCAACCCAGCGCGTCGCTTCGGCCTCTACCCGCGCAAGGGCGCGCTGCGAGTTGGCTCGGACGCCGATGTCACGCTCGTCGAACCGAATCAAGAATGGACGCTGTGCGCCGAGGACCTTCTCACACGCTGGCCGATCAGCCCTTTCATCGGCCACACCTTTCGCGGACGTGTCGAAGCGACGTACGTGCGTGGGCAGGCCGTGTGGCGGAACAACAGGATTGTGGCTAAGCCAGGGTACGGGCAGCTCGTCTTGCGAGGCACAGGGGGGGTGGAAGGGGCATGATGGCCGAGGCTACTCCAATCGATCGTATGGCCTCGGGTGCGCGGAGCCTGGCCGGGACACCGCGCCGGATGGCTCTCGATCCTGGTGCCCGGGGCGCGACATGAGCGGCCGACCCTCGATCTCAACGCACGTCCTGGACACCGAGCGCGGGGAGCCTGCCAGGGGCGTGCCTATCATCTTGGCGCGCGGCCAGGGAAAGGAGATGGCGATGATCGCCGCGGCCGAGACGAATGCCGACGGCCGGATCATCGACCTCCTCGGCGCACCGCTGGAAGCCGGCGCCTATCGCCTGACCTTCGACGTGGCGGCCTACTTCCTCGGCCGCGGCGGGGATGCGCCATTCCTGACGCACGTACACATCGATTTCCAGGTGAGCGACCCCATGCAGCACTACCACGTTCCCCTGCTGCTGTCGCGGTACTCTTGCGTCTCTTACCGAGGCAGCTGATGACGGACCAGATGCCGGCTCGGACACTGCCGCCGGTGCCGCGACTCGCGTCAATCGAAGAGCTGAACGGCTTGCCGCGGAGCGAGTTCGTCGTGGCGCTTCGACCACTCTTTGAGGCCGCGGCACCGCTCGCTGAGGCGCTGTACGCCCGGCGGCCATACCGGTCCTACCCCGAGCTGCTGGATCGGGCCAAGGAGATTCTGGTCGACCTGCCGTTGGATCAACGAGTGGCGGTGATCAACGCGCACCCGCGGATCGGCGAGGCGCCCACGGCGGTGCGCCGAAGCTCAACCCTTTCGTACCGCGAGCAGGGGTATGACCAGGAGGCAGGATTGGCCCGGGAGGAGCTGAATCGCGTCTACACCAGGCTGGCGGAGCTGAACCGCGCCTACGAGGAGCGCTTCGGATTTCGATTCGTCGTCTTCGTGAACCGCCGCCCGAAATCTCAGATTGTCGAGGTCCTGGAGTCGCGTCTAGGCAATACTCCCGAACACGAGGTCGCGACCGCGCTGCGCGACATGCTCCTGATCGCGCGTGACCGTCTGCGCTCGCTTGCCGGCAGCCCGGCCGATGCCTGAAGGCCGCCGATTGTCGTACTCGACCCCGCTTCTCGTGGCCATGGGCGCTCTGATGGTGCTGATCGCGTTCCTCGCAGGTGTGGAGCCCTGGATGATGGCGATCGGGGCGGCCATCGCGATTGTCATGTTTCTGGTCGAGCGCAATCGAACCTGACCCTCAACCTGGGTCGCGTGAGATGGAGGGATCGAGGATGGGTGCTGATCACGGCGGATCCGAGCGGCCGGGCGCCATCCGCGACACGCGCTACGGTAAGGCGGACGTCAGTGTCTACCGGACGTATGCGCGGCCGCTCAGTGGGCTGGCGCCAATTCCCGAATCGGCCTTCGTCGGTTGCGACAATACGCTGTTCGCGTGCGACGTCGACGTCGAGGTGTTCGGCGAGCACTTCTTGCCAGCCTACACCGAAGGCGACAACTCGACGGTTGTAGCAACCGACACGATGAAGAACTTCGTCCACCTCAAGGCGCTCGAATACAACGGCGCGACACTTGAAGGAATGCTCTCCTTCGTCGGCCGAGAGCTGCTCCGGACCTACCCCGCCATGGAATCGCTGCGCCTGCGCGGCCGGGAGCTCCCGTTCGCACGCGCCTCAGTCCCGAACCGCGACGGCTTCGGGCCGAGCGGGGTGCTGTTCGAGCGTCAGCGGGGCGATTACGCGATTGCCACCGTTGACCTGCGGCGTGACGGGTCTGGAGTGACAATCGCCGACCATCAGTGCGGGCGCCACGGCTTGCAGCTTATCAAGATCACGGGCAGCGCCTTCGCCAGGTTCGCCCGCGACGCTTACACCACGCTTCCGGAGGTAATCGATCGGCCGCTGTTCATCTATCTGGACGTCGAGTGGCAGTATGCCGACCCCAACGATGCGTTTGCCCGGTCCGAGGAGATGTGGCGGTACGTGGCGGCGGAGCAGGTGGGAGACGTGGTGCGCGCCGTCTTCCACGAGTTCGTCAGCATGTCAATCCAGCACCTCGTGCACGAGATGGGCCAGCGGCTCCTTGCGCGCTTCACCGAGCTGGCGCAGGTCTCCTTCGAGGCACAGAATCGCCTGTGGGACACTGCTGGCGTCTCTGAAGCAGATCCGCGGGGTGAAGGTGTATACCGACCCGCGCCCACCGTATGGGAGCATCGGCCTCACGCTTGCCCGATCCTGAGGGACCCGGCGCGATCTCGCCATGACGGTGTTGGCGCCTCGGTTGCGCGGCGGAGTCCTACCAGGCTCCTGCGGCACGCCCTCGTCCGCGAGCATTCCGCTGCCGACGTGGCAAGAATCGAAGACCGGTGGCGCTGGCACGCTCCCTGCTCGCCGGGCGCAAAGAGTCGGTCGAGTTGGGGCGCGGCCGCCGAGCAAGGAGGTAGGCAATGCCCGGGCGACGGTGGAAGCGGCGTGGGGCGGTATTGGCGGTGGCCGGCCTGAGCCTGCTCGGGCCCAGGACCCTGGCCCGGCTGCGCGAGGCGGACCTCAGCGGCCAGGTGGCGCTCATCACCGGCGGCTCGCGCGGGCTGGGGCTGCTGATGGCGCGCGAGCTGGCCCGTGAGGGATGTCGGCTGGCAATCTGCGCCCGTGACGAGGCCGAGCTTGAGCGTGCCCGCGCGGACCTCGAAGGCCGTGGCGCTACCGTGCTCGCGGTGATCTGCGATGTCGCCGACCGTAGCCAGGTCGACCGCATGGTACGCCAAGTCACAGAGCGGTACGGCCGAATCGACGTCCTGATCAACAACGCCGGCGTAATCCAATCTGGGCCGGTTCGGACGATGACCCTGGAGGACTATGAGGAGGCGCTCGGGACGATGTTCTGGGGCGTTGTCCACCCAACGCTCGCCGTCATGACCCAGATGATCGAGCGGGGGGCGGGTCGAATCGCCAACATTACCTCGATCGGCGGCAAGGTGAGCGTTCCCCACCTGGTGCCGTACGCCAGCGCCAAGTTTGCCGCGGTCGGCTTCAGCGAGGGACTCCGCGCCGAGCTGGCTGGCGAGGGAATCTCTGTCACGACGATTGTTCCAGGGCTGATGCGGACCGGCTCGAGTTTCAATGCTTTCTTCAAGGGGCAGCAGGAGCGGGAGTTCCGTCTGTTCGCTATTCTCGACAGCCTGCCGTTCATTTCGATGGACGCCGAGCGCGCGGCCCGGCAGATCGTCACGGCGGTCAAGCGTGGCGAGGCGGAACGCATCCTGGGTATTCCGGCCAACGTCGCGGCGCGTGTCCACGGGGTACTCCCGGGGCTGACCACCGACGTGCTGGGACTCGTCAATCGACTGCTGCCGGGCCCGGACGACCGCGGGACGGCGAGGTCGCGCGGCTGGGACCTCTACGCGCGGAATCGCTCGGTGCTGCTGGATCGTCTGCTCGGCTGGAACCTCTCGGCGGCACGGCGGTTTAACGAGTACCCCAGGCACAGCAGCGCTGGACGCTAGGCGATTCGCGGAGCGGGCCGGTGACCTTCTGGCCGGGGCGCTGACGATGGTCGAGCGACCGGCTGGCGAGACGATCTACCTCGAGGGCGACGACGCGAACACGCCCTTCATCCACGGGAGCGGGCGAGTGTACGTCTTTGCCCGCGACGATTCCGGCTGCGACAGAATTGTCCACACGCTGGAACGAGGCGCGAACTTGGGCGCCATCAGCTTCCTCCGCGAGGTCCCACGCTATGCGACAATGCGCGCTGCAACCGATGTGTGCCTATGTACACTGAACGGCGTGCCCTGTCCATCGGGGCTGGCGCCGCCAGTCGAGGGCACGGAGTCCGGTCCTAGCGAGGGTTCGCCCCCCTTCGGCCCGGAGACGTTTCGGGTGCCGAGGTGCCAGCCGCGCCCGACCTCACCGCTGCCTGCGTCTGAAAGCTGAACGACGATGAGGCTCCTGAAACTTCTGAAGCAACATGTCGGTATGGTGCCGAACCCGATCAGCGACGCCACGCGCGAGATCCGCGCCCGGACGCGTGGCGCGGACGTCTCGATCAGCGTCTGCCCGTACTGCGCAGTGGGCTGCTCGCAGCTCGTCTACTCGAAGAACGGCCGCGTCATCAACATCGAGGGCAATGACGCGAGCCCAATCAACGGCGGGACGCTCTGCCCCAAGGGCGCTGCGACGTTCGGCCTGCTGACTAGCCCGGCACGGGTCACGACGGTCAAATACCGCGCACCTTATGGCGACCGCTGGGAAGAGCGCCCGCTCGAGTGGGCGATGGAGCGAATCGCCCAGCGTGTCAAGGAGACTCGCGACGCCCACTTTGAGGAGATCGCCGTGGACGGCACAATCGTCAATCGCACGCTGGCGATCGGCCATCTGGGTGGGGCGACGCTCGACAACGAAGAAAACTACCTGATCAAGAAGCTGTTCACGGCTGGTCTCGGGATCGTCGCGGTCGAGAACCAGGCGCGGATATGACATAGCTCGACGGTGCCCGGTCTGGGCTCACGGCTTGGCCGCGGTGGCGCGACGACCACGCAGCAGAGCATGGCCGACAGCGATTGCGTCGTCATTATGGGTGCCAACATGGCCGAGAATCATCCGGTTGGCTTCCGCTTCGTCATGAAGGCCAAGGAGCGCGGCGCGACGATCATCCACATCGACCCGCGGTTCTCGCGTACCTCGGCGCTGTCCGACGTCCACGTGCCGCTCCGCGCGGGTAGTGATCTCGTCTTCCTGGGGGCGCTCATCAACTACACGCTGAAGCACCACAAGTACTTCAAGGACTACGTCGTCCACTATACGAACGCGCCAGTCATCATCAACGACGACTACCGCGACACCGAGGAGCTTGGCGGGCTGTTCTCCGGCTACGTTGAGAAGGAGCGGCGCTACGACGCCGAGACCTGGCGCTATGCGGGACAGCCCGTCCATTCCGGCGCCGAGCAACATGCATCCGAGGACTTCCAGACGCGCGAAGGAGTGGCTGGGCAAGACGACGCTACCAAGCAACAGACCGACCCAACGCTCCAGGACCCGCGCTGCGTCTTCCAGATCGTCGCACGTCACTATGCTCGCTACACACCGGACATGGTCGAGCAGTCCTGTGGCGTTCCCCGCGAGCTATTCCTGAAAGTTGCCGAGGCAATCACCAGCAACTCCGGCCGCGATCGGACGACGTCATTCGCGTACGCCGTTGCCTGGACCCAGCACACGACGGGCACCCAGATCATCGGAGCCTGCGCGCTGCTCCAGCTCCTGCTGGGCAACATCGGCCGACCAGGGGGCGGCATCCTGGCGCTGCGTGGCCACGCGACGATCCAGGGTTCAACCGACATTCCAACGCTGTACAACCTGCTGCCCGGCTACATTCCGATGCCATCGCGCCCGGTCCAGAGCCACGCCACGCTCGATGGCTTCATCCGCGAGGAGAAGCTGGAAACTGGCATCTGGCACGATCTGCCAAAGTACCTGGTGAGCCTGCTCAAAGCCTGGTACGGCGCCGCCGCTCAGCCGGACAACGACTTCTGCTACGACCTGGTGCCGAAGATCGAGGCCGACCACTCCTTCCAGGCGATGCTGCTCATGATGAAGGACGGGATCATGAAAGGGCTCTTCTGCATGGGCCAGAATCCGGCGGTGGGAGGGCAGAACTCGATCCTGGGCCGTCAGGCGCTGGCGAACCTTGATTGGCTCGTCGTTCGGGACGTCCACGAGATCGAGACGGCCGCGTTCTGGTACGACGCGCCGGAGGCTCGGCGCGGAGACATCCGCCCGACGGAGGTGAAAACGGAGATCTTCTTCCTGCCGGCGGCGATCTCGGCGGAGAAGGAAGGTTCTTACACCAACACGCAGCGACTCGTGCAGTGGCACGACAAGGGTGTCGAACCGTCAGGTGATTGTCGCTCCGAGGCCACCTTCCTCTACGACCTCGGCAAACGGTTGAAGGAGCTGTACCGCGACGACGACGGCCCGCGGGGACGCCAGATCAATGCCGTCACCTGGGATTACCCGACCAAGGGGCCGTTCGGCGAGATCGACCTGGAGGCCGTAGTCAAGGAGATGAATGGCTACACGGTGGTGGACCGACGACCGGTGACCGGGTACGCGGAACTGACGGACGACGGGTCGACTGCCTGCGGCTGCTGGATCTACTCGGGAATCATGCCGGAGGAGGGAAGGAACCTCGCGCGCGCTCGCAGCGGTGACGATCGGGCGGCGCTGGACTGGGGTTTCGCCTGGCCCGGCAACTGCCGCCTGCTCTACAATCGCGCCTCCGCCGATCCCGATGGCCGACCCTGGAGCGAACGCAAGAAGTGGGTCTGGTGGGACGGCGAGCAGCGCCACTGGACCGGGCACGACGTGCCGGACTTCCCGACGACCAAGCCCCCGGACTACCGGCCGCCGCCTGGAGCCAAAGGGCTCGCCGCTCACGCTGGCGATGCACCGTTCGTCCGCCTCGCGGATGGCAAGGGCGCGCTGTTCGTCTCGGCCGGACTGAAGGACGGACCGTTGCCGACTCATTACGAACCGTGGGAGTCACCAGTCTCCAACCTTCTATATCCCGAACAATCGCGCAGCCCGGTCGCACTGTCATTTCCACGGCCCGACAATCGGTACCACGAGCCGGCGGATTTGCGATTCCCGTATGTCCTGACCACGTACCGCCTGACCGAGCACCACTGCGCCGGCGGGATGAGCCGGTGGGTACCCTGGCTGGCCGAGCTTCAACCGGAAGGCTTCGTCGAGATCAGTCCAGAGCTGGCCGGCGAGCTGGGCATTGACAACGGTGATTGGGTGACCGTGTCGACGCTGCGCGGCCAGATCGAAACACGAGCGATGGTGACCGCTAGGATCCAGCCGCTACGCATCGACGGCAAGACGCTCCATCAGGTGGGAATGCCATGGCACTTTGGCTTCGGGGGCCTGGCCGCCGGCGCCATCGCAAACGACCTCATTGCGCTGGTTGAGGACCCGAACTCGAGGATTCACCAGGCCAAGGCGTTGACCTGCAACCTGGAGCGCGGGCGAGAGCCGAAGGCTGGTCGGCGAGGGACAGGCGGCGAAGGGCGGGGCATGCACCCCTCGCGAGACGACGGTGCGTGAGCTGGATCCGGCCAACGGGAGCATCGGGCCTGAATCTTCGGCAGCGAACACTGGCGCGCGGCGTGGCGCGCTGGGTTTCGTTACCGACGTGACGCTTTGCATCGGCTGCAAAGCCTGCGAGGTGGCCTGTAAGCAGTGGAACGACTTGCCGATGGATGACCTGGGCTTGACCGGCCACAGCTACGACAACACAAACGACCTCGGCGCGACGACCTGGCGGCACGTCGCCTTCGTCGAGCAGTTCGGTCAAGGGCGCGGCAGTCAGTCAATGTCCAATGCGCCGGGCAGCAACTGGCTGATGCTGAGCGACGTGTGCAAGCACTGCGTCAACGCTGGTTGCCTCGAAGCCTGCCCGACCGGCGCGATCATTCGCACCGAGTTTGACACGGTCGTCATTCAGCAGGACATCTGCAACGGCTGCGGCTACTGTCTGCCAGCCTGCCCCTTCGGCGTCCCCGCCCTAAGTCAGACTGATGGCAAGGCGCATAAGTGCACCCTGTGCTACGACCGCTTGAAGGACGGGCTTGAGCCGGCGTGTGCCAAGGCCTGCCCGACAGACTCGATCCAGTTCGGGCCGATCGCCGAGCTGATGCCAAGGGCTCGCAAGCGGGTGACGACGCTGCGGGAGCGCGGCGTCGAGTCAGCCTACATCTACGGCGACCGCGCGGTTGGCGGCACCGGTGGGATCTCAGGGCTCAACGCCTTCTTTGTCCTGATCGACGCGCCGGAGGTCTACAACCTGCCGAACATGCCGGAGCTGCCGCAGCGCAAGACCATGGCGAGCTATCTGACGACCATCGGGACCGCCGTCGCGTGCGGGGTGGCCACATACCTGACGCTTCGGAACAGATGACGTCGACGTATCGACGGGGCTGGGAGAGCAGACGAGGCAGCGGCCGTTCCGTCGAAGACGCGTCGAGGACCAACTACTACGGCCTACCGGCCATCCACAAGCCCCATTGGAACTGGTTGATCATCGCCTACTTTTTTCTCGGGGGGCTGTCCGGGGGGAGTTACGCGGTGGGGAGCATCGCCGGGCTATTCGGGGACCGCGAGAGCCGTAAGATCGCGCGGGTCGGGCGCTACATCTCGTTCCTGGCACTGCTGCCCAGCCCGATACTCCTGATCCTGGACCTGGGCCGGCCCGAGCGCTTTCACCACATGCTACGAGTCTTGAAGGTGCGCTCGCCGATGTCGGTCGGCGTCTGGGTGCTGCTGATCTTTGGCGCATTCTGCTCGCTGTCGGCCGCTGGCCAGGCGGCCCAGGATGGGCTGCTCGGCCGGCGGAACGGTGCGGCGCGCTTACTGCGGGCTCTGCCGGGGCACGTGGTCGGAGCGCTCGGTATCGGCTCGGGCTTCGCGCTCGGGGGCTACGGCGGGACCTTGTTGTCGGCGACGGCGGTCCCGCTCTGGACCAAGAATGGCGTCTTGCTGGGACCACTCTTCCTGCTCTCGGCCGTCTCAAGCGCGACGGCGTCGATCACGCTGGTCCTGTCGCTGGCGCGAGGCACGCGCCCCACGACACTCGCCCGTTTGGAGCGGCTAGAAAGTCTTGCGCTCCTGAGCGAGGTCGCCCTGCTCTTGTTCACCCAATCGCGGCTTGGCCGGACGATTGCTCGGCCACTCGTCAAGGGTCGGCTCGGGCTGATCCACCACTTCGGAGTGCTTGGTCTTGGGCTCGCCGCTCCGCTCGTGCTCCAGTACATGGCGGCATTCCGCGGTGAGGCACCATCGCGCGTGGTAACGGCGCTGGCGTCGGCGCTCGCCCTGAGCGGCGGCGCGCTTTTCCGTTACGTGATCGTCACGGCTGGCCGCCTCTCGGCCGATGACCCACGGGCGACCTTCGACCTGGCGAGCGGTCAGAGCCCGACCGCTTGGTAGCGCGCACCACCCTCCCGTGAGCCGGCGAATGACCCCCTGCACGGCGGGTGATCGCCCCGAGCGTACGGACTGGGGCGCGCTTGCGCTGGCCTGGGCAGTCTACTTCGGCTTCGGAGTAGTCTCCGTCTCGCTCGCCGCGCTGATCACGCCCGTCCGCGAGGATCTGGCGCTGAGCTACGCCCAGGTGGGAGTCGTCCTCGGAGCCTGGCAGCTCGCCTATATCGTCGTCTCGTATCCGGCCGGACTGTTTGTTGACCGCGTGGGGTCTCGGAGGGCACTGACGCTGGGCGCGCTGCTCGTCGCCGGTTCGGCGTTGGGCCGGGCGCTCGCGACCGAGTTCTGGACGCTGAGCGCAGCCGTGGCCCTGTTCGGGTGCGGCGGGCCGATCGTCTCGATCGGGCTGCCCAAGGTCGTCGCCAGCCGATTCACTGGTCGTGCCCGGGCGGTCGCGGCCGGCATCTACACGACGGGCTCATCGACCGGTAACGTGGCCGCACTGGCCTTGACCAATAGCCTGGTCCTGCCGTTGACTGGTAGCTGGCGGGCGACGTGTGTGGTGTACGCGATGCTTGTCGGAGCGATCGCCCTGGCCTGGTGGCTGCTGGTTCGCGACGAGCGAGCCGATTCGGAGAGGTCGGCCGAGACGGCGTCGGCGGCGTTTGGCGACACCTGGCGGAGGGTGCTCGGTGCACGGGCAGTCTGGCTGGTCGTGATCGTCGGCTTTGCCGGCTTCATGCTCGGCCACGGCTTCCGCAACTGGCTCCCGCAAATTCTGGAGAGCAAGGGGCTTAGTCCGCGCGATGCCGGGTATCTGGCGGCGCTGCCCGGGATCGCCGGCATCTTCGGCAGCGTCCTGATTGCTCGCCTGGCCGCGCGCGTAGGGCGGAAGTGGGTCGTGGCGGGGATGCTCGTCGTGATCGCGGCAACCCTGGCCACCGTGCCTTCCGCGGTCGGTCCAGCCCTGGCCCTGGTGCTCTGTATTCAGGGGTTCTGCGCAGGCGCCATCCTGCCGTTGCTGCTGTCGATGCTGATGGACCTTCGCGAGGTCGGAGCATCGGCGATGGGCGCAGCGGCGGGGATCTACTTCGCCGTCGGCGAGATCGGCGGGTTTGCCGGACCGGCTGTGATGGGCTTGCTGAAGGACTTGACCGGATCGTTCACGGTAGGCCTGCTGGTGCTGGCCGCGGTCACGACGCTGATGCTGATTCCGACGGCGCTGCTGCGCGAGCCGGCGAGGGGTTAGCCTCCCAACGCGGTCACTCGTGCGCGGGCCGTCGCGGCATCCGCCGGTCGGCCCAGCTCGTCGTACACGCGGGCGAGCTGGCGATGGACTTCTGGATCGATCGGGCGCAGCTCGGCGGCGGCCTCGAGCGCGGCGCCGGCTTGGTCCCACTGGCGCATGGCGCGGAGGTCAGCTGCCCAGCCCTGGAGAGCCTCGCTGGCACCTGCCTCGCGCCAGGTGCCAATTGCCTCGCGCCAGAACCCGGCGTCCCGGTACAGGCGCGCGATCTGGGACAGGCCATAGCCATCGTCGGGCTTAGTCCGCTCGCTGGCGCGGCGCAAGAGCGTCCCTGCTGCGGCCGCGTCGCCACGGTGAATCGCCACTTCGGCCAGGTTGCGCCAAAGGGCCGGATCGCGGTCGTCGACGGCGATGCCGCGACGAAGGTGGGCCTCCGCATTGGCGAGCCGGCCGTCTCGCAGGTCCGGAGTGACGCCGTCCGGCTGGAGCGCACGCGCACGCTCGACTGCCCCGAGGTTGAGATACACGGCCGCGCCGAACGGCGACAGGAGCCCGGCTACCAGCGCAACCACCCCCGCCACGAGCGACGCTGTAGCAACGCGTCGACGCCCGAGTCCACCCGAGCGGAGACCGGATCGCAGCCGCGCCCAGCTCGCCGCGACCCGCCGCTGGCCATCGTGCGGCGCGCGCCGCTCGTCGAGCCGCCCCGCCGCGACGAGCAGCCCGAGCGCGACGAAGAGCAGGACCGTCCCCCAACTCGTCAGCAAGACGACTTCGGTCAGCCCACTGAAGATCAGGACCGCCGCCGCGCCGGCGGCCGAGAGGGCCGTCCCCCAGGCCTGGGGGCCCCTGGCGGTCGCGACGGCTCGGCGTCCGTGGAAGAACACCGTCGCCGCGATCCCGACCAATCCTAGACAGCCGAGCAGCCCCTGCTCCAGATACGCCTGGACGAAGGCGTTGTGGGTGTGGGTGAAGCCGGGGTTGGTGGTGCCGAAGTAGGTCGCATATAGGTCGCGAGCCGAGCGCAGGCCAAGGCCCACGCCGCTTAGCGCGTAGTCGTGGAGCAGCAGCGCGGCGTCCTGCCAGAAGCGCACCTTGGCCGCGAACGTCGGGGCGTCCGGCGCGGGCGGCCCGAACAGCCCGCCCTCCAGGGCGGCCCACAAGCCGACCAGGACAATTGGAACGGCCACCAGGAACCAACCGTTGCGCAGCCCGAGCAGCACGACACCGAGTGCGACCACGCCGACGAGCGACCCGGGATGGCCGCTAAGGAGGACGATCCCGAGGAACACGGCGGCGAGCGCCAGGCAGATCAGACGCGTTGAACGGCGGACGCCGACGAGGGACGGCCCGATGGTCAGGGCCAGCCCGAACGCAGCCAGAGTGCCGACGCCAGAGCCCAGGAACCCGTAGCGCTGGAGCGCCTCCTCCGGACCGATGATTGCGCGCCGCCAGCCGTCTGTCGGCGCGATCAGGCCGCTCAGCAGGTCCGATCCTACGCCGAGAGAGAGGTACGGCAAGGCCAGGACAACCAGCGCCAGGCTGCCCATCAGGACCACCAACAGCGTCACCAGGAGGGCGGTCCGCAGGCGGTAAATATCGTTCGCCTGGTTGACGATCAAGCTGAACAGCGCCAGGCTGCCGACCAGGCCAGCCAACCGAATGCCGGCCCACAGCTCGCTGGTGGTCGCGAGCAGGCCGATGCCTGCGCCCGCCACGAACAGCCCGAGCGGGACATCGAATGGCGTGGCGACGCTCGGTCGTCCGGTTCGCGCCCAGCGCAGCAGCCACGGCAACGCGGCAAGGACGACGGCAAGTGGGACGAGTGGATGAGGGTGCGCAAGCAGGATGAGCGCGGCCGGCACGACATAGAACGGCTCCACCGAGAGCAGCCGATCAGCGAAGGCCGCAAGCTGAGGCGTCGTGCGCCCGGCCAGCACCCGCAGCGCCGGCTGAGGCCCTGGACGAGGGAGGATGGGCGCCGTCGCCGTGCCGTTCGTGAGCCGGCGTCGGCCGCCGGGATCCGCGGCGACCAACGGAGACGGCTCCAGGTCCGCTCGGGCACTCCACCCGACTCCGCCACCGGCAGCAACCGCGGAGCGCTCGGCGACTGGCGCAACGCCGCCGCGGGCGATCGCCCAGAGCTGATTGCGCACCGCGGCGCGGTCACCCGCCTGGGCCGCGGCAAGCAACTGGGCGACGGCCGCCATCAACTCGGCCGGCGGGCACGGCAAGCATCCGCCTTCGACCCGCATGACTTGCTCGTGACCCGTTGGCCGAAGGTGTTCGTCGCCGCCGGACAGGACCTCTCGCAGCTTCTCGCCGGGGCGTGCCCCGATGACGACGATTGGGACGTCGATGTCCGGACGGAGCCCACGGAGGCGGATCATCCGCCGGGCCAGCTCGGCGACGTTGATCTCCTCGCCCATGTCCAGGATGAAGACGTCACCCCCTTCGGTGTAATTCGCGGCCTGGATGATCAAGCTCGACGCTTCGGAAAGCGACATAAAGTAGCGGGCCATCCGCGAGTCGGTCACTGTGACCGGCCCGCCCAGGTCGATCTGCTTGCTGAACGTCGGAACGACCGAGCCGCGGCTGGCCAGGACGTTGCCGAAGCGGACGGCGGTGAACCGCGTCCGTCCCGGGGGCATCGTCGCGGCAAGCAGTTCACAGATCCGTTTGGTGGCGCCCATCACGCTGCTTGGCGCGACGGCCTTGTCGCTCGACACAAGGACGAAGCGCTCGGCCCCGTGTTCCTCGGCCAGCGTCATCGCCAGGAGCGTTCCGCCGACGTTGACCCGCGCCGCCTCTTCCGGATAGTCCTCCATCAGCGGGACGTGCTTGTACGCGGCGGCGTGGAACACGATGGCCGGGCACTCGCGGCCGAAGACCTCGCGCATCCGCGACTCGTGGGTGACGTCGGCGATGACCGGCACGAGCGCCGTGTCGTCCGAGCGGTAACCCTGGAGCTCGACACCCAGATCGTGCAGGCCGCTCTCGTTGGAGTCGAGCATCAGCAGACGCCCTGGCCGGAGATCGGCCAACTGGCGACACAGCTCGGCTCCAATCGAGCCGCTGGCACCCGTGACCAGGATTGTCTTGCCACGAACCAGCTCCCGACACTGCTCGCGGTCAATCGTGACGCTGTGCCGCCCGAGCAGGTCCACGAGGGTAACGTCGCCGAATAGTGAAGCGCCCGTCGACATCGTGCCGGCCGGCCTGGGGGCCGTCCGCGGGGCGAGATCATCGCCGCCGATCGACCTGAGGACGTTTGGCAAGACCTTGATCTGGGCCGGCGTCTCCTGACAGATGGCGACAATGTCTCGAAAGTCGCGGCCCGAGATGGAGTGTACCGCCAACACGATCAGGTCGACGAGGTGCGACTCGACCAGATGGGGGATCTGGGACCGATCTCCCAAGACCTTGCGGCCGTGAATCAGCATCCCGTGCTTGCGCTGATCGTCGTCGACGAAGCCGACGACGTGGTGGCGGTCGGCGTGCGGCCCGTAGTGCAACTGCCACCCGAGGAGCTGGCCAGCATCGCCGGCGCCGACGATCAGGACTCGCGTCGTCTCGGCACCGGGCGGGGTCACCAGTCGCCGCCACGCGCCGCGGACCGCGGCAATCGGCTTGGTGCGATAACGGATGGCGGTCATCGCGGCTAGGGCGAAAAAGCTGCCCAGAAAGAGGGCCCCGAGCGGCATCGGCCGTGGCGGCGGCCACGCCAGGTCGGCGGCAACGAGCATGACCGTGGCCGTCAGGACCGAGAGGACGAGCGGGAGGACGTCCTGGGACGTGGCGTAGCGCCACCAACGGCGGTAGATGCCGAACGCCTCGTTGCACGCGACAACGATGCCGCTGGACAGGACACTGAAGAGCAGGGCCGGGGGGTATTCGAGATCCGCCGTGACGCCGCGGACGATCAGCGCGAGGGCGTAGCAGGCCCAGACGAGCGGCAGGTCTAGAATCACCCATGGGAAAAGGCGGCGGGACAGCGACCTGAGCGCAACGAGCGAAGGCGTGGGCACTCGACTCCCCGAGTGGCTGTACACGGGCCGGACGGCGATGCCTCGACCCGGTCTGGGGCCACCGTATCTTAGATTCTAACTAGTCTGGACCTCCAACGTGTTGAAGGCATACTAGGGACGAAACAGGGAGTCGACAGAAGACGAGCCTCTCGGAGCCCCTGGGGAACTCTGGTCGGTAGGGAGGGGAGCCGGCCCGAGAGGATCGTACCTGAGTCATTGCGCGTGTTGCTCAGGGCGGGTGTGTGGGTGATCCGGCGCGCCGAGCTCGCGGAATCTGGAGCGCGGGGTGGTCGGGTGGGTCTACAGCGCAGCGCGAGTGCGCCGTACGGACGGGAGGTCGCCGAGCGTGTCCCCCGGCTCCAGCCGCCTGGCTTGAAGGCGTCCTCGGATCGGTCGAAGCGCGGTGCCGTCGCGCTCAAGGGATGACCTCGAGGATTGACTCGCCCGCCACGTCCCAGGCCGGCGCGGTCTTCAACCCACGGAAGTAGGCGCGGGTGGCTTCCACCTGGCCGCCCAGGTGCGGCCAGTCGTTCCGACCCGGCTCCGCGCCTGCCACGAGCACCCGGCCGCCGGCGCCCGTCACCTGGGCGACGTCACGGTTGATGCCGTCCAGCACCACGCCGGTCCGGTCGGCTGGTGTCCCGAGCAGGATGTGAAACACCGAGATCGTGCGGCGATCGGCGAAGTAAGGCACATACAGGAACAGGGTGTCGCTTCCGCCGGTCAGGATGAGGTCGTTTTCCGACGTGCGGGCTTTGATGCTCATCGCGATGGCGTACGGGCGGTTGCCGGCGAGGTCGCGATTTGGCAACACAAAGGCGGCGAAGTTGACTATGGCCAGCAGGCCGACGAGGGCGATCGCGGCAGCTCGGAGGCTAGGTCCTGGCAGGTGGAAGCGTGCCGATCGAGCCCCGTGGGGGGTCGAGGCTGGCGTGTCGGCCGAGGAGAGCACCACGCCCACGAGCAGCCACCACGCCGCGAGCACCGGAAGCCAGAACTGCGGGTCTCCGGGTACCCAGTAGGTCGCGAACGCGGCGTACCCGAACGACCAGGCTGAGAGAACACCGAGCGACCGGGCGTGCGAACGACGCAGAGTGGGCCACCTGGCGGCGGCCATGCCCAACGGCAGCGCCACGATGGTCAGCAGGACCGCGTACCAGCCCTCCAGCATCAGCCGTTCGGGCCAGCTGACGCGAGAAAGGTAGTACATCGTGCTTGTGCCGAGCTCCAGGCCGGGGTAGCTGGCCAGCGCGCGCAAGAATCCGTAGATGCCGTGCGGCACGCTCTCCGGCACCAGGCGCCCATAGAGGAGCTCACCTGGTCCAGGGGCTCCTCCGTACAGACGCCACTGGGCCAGACCCTGCCAGTCACGGACGCCGAAGACCACATAGAGCAGAGCCAGGTAGACAGGTGCAGTGACCAACAGCATGCACCCGACTGTGATGACTACCTGTCGGAGCCGTGTCCAGCGGGGTGCCCGCGGCGTCAGAAGGTAGGCCGCGGCAGCGGCGGGCAGCAGGAAGGCGCTGGTGAAATAGGTCAGGATTGCCAGGCCAGAGCCGAGGCCGGTGATGATCGCGTGTTGCGGGCGCATCGCCGCCGCTGGCGTTGCGCGCAGAAGCCACCAGAGCACGCCGAGCATCAGCGCCAGCGGGATCGTGATCGACTCGGCGTCCGTGCTGTACAGCCAGGTGCCGCATGAGACGCCGAACCCCGCGGCGGATGTCCCCGCGATCGGAGATCGGCCGGCAAGCCTGCACCCAATGGCGTAGACCAGCCCGACGCACATCCCGCCGCCGAGCGCACTGACCGCCTGGAGCGGGATCAGAGCGTTGTCGGTCCAGCCTGCCGCCTGCCACGAGCGGTAGAACGCCTGGCCCAGTGGCTGGGTCAGCAGGCGGTGCGGCACCAGCAGATCCGCGCCGGACAGCGTCTCGACAGCTCGAGCCAGAATGAGCCCATCTCCGGTATGGTGCCGGGAGAGCGTCACGCCGTAAAGAAGTGCAGCCGCCGCGGCGATCGCGTACGCCGCGTGGTCGCCGAGGAGCCTCGCGCGGGGCCCGGCGCCGCAAGCGGTGGGGGCCTTCAGGTCGGTGAGCACCGCATAGTCTATCCGGCGGTCTGTCCCGGCCGCACCGGACAGCTGGGCGTTGAACGCCACGGCACGGGCAGACCTGCTCACACGGGGTAGTCGATGCTCGCCATATATCAAGCGTACGCGAAACTGCTGACGAGGCTCAGGCCAAGCAGGACCGTCCAGAGGCGACCGGCGTCGATGAGCGCCGGCCGTGCAGTGGAAGGGAATGTCAAGCGCAGCAAGACGTGCAGCCCCCTCGGCACGTCACTGCTCAGCGACCGTTCCTGCGCCAGCAATCTGACTCGGGGTACGAGGCTCAACAGGTTGAGGTATGCGACCCGCGGATCTGGGCGAGACGCGGCGCGCAGCGCCCAGGAGTCAGGCTCAAAGTTCTGATGCCGGACTTGGAGCCGACGCGGCCAAAGGTCTATCCTTCGGCCCCGCGGGCATGGGCCGACTCCAGCATCACGAAGGACGTCTATGAAGCGAGCGTTGATCACGGGCATCACTGGCCAGGACGGCCGCCACCTCTCCGAGCACTTGGTCCACCAGGGGTACCGTGTCTGCGGACTACTACGCGGCCAGCAGAACCCGAAGCGGGCGCTGGTCGAGCGCGAGGTGCCCGACGTCGAGCTGCTGGACGGCGACCTGACCGATCAGGTTTCGCTCATCAACGCGCTGCAGAAGTCTCGGCCCGACGAGGTCTACAACCTCGGTGCGATGAGCTTTGTGACCCTCTCCTGGAAGCAGTCCGAGCTGACCGGGAACGTGACCGGGCTCGGCGCGCTGCGGATGCTGGAGGCGATTCGCAACGTGCAGGGCAGCACCCTGAGCGGTCACACCGAACCGGGCATCAAGTTCTACCAGGCGTCGAGCAGCGAGATGTTCGGTCGGGCCCATGAGGTGCCGCAGAGCGAGCGGACGTTGTTCCACCCACGAAGCCCGTATGGGGTGGCCAAGGTGTTCGCCCACTACATCACGGTCAATTACCGTGAAAGCTACGGAATGTTTGCCTGCTCGGGCATCCTGTTCAATCACGAGGGGCCCCGTCGGGGGCCCGAGTTCGTGACCCGCAAGATCTCGCGGTCGGTGGCACGGATCAAGCTCGGGCTGGAAGACTCGATGACGCTCGGCAACATTGAGGCGAAGCGCGACTGGGGTTACGCTGGCGACTACGTCAAGGCGATGCACCTGATGCTCCAGCAGGAGCAGCCGGACGACTACGTGATCGGGACCGGCCAGTCGCACAGCGTGCGCGAGTTTGCCGAGCACGCGTTCGCCCACGTCGGTCTGGACTGGCGCAAGCACGTCCGCATCGACACCGACCTGCTCCGTCCGGCCGAAGTCGATCTGCTCGAGGCCGACCCGTCGAAGGCCCGCGCCGCGCTCGGTTGGGCTCCCGAAGTCACCTTCGATGATCTGGTCCGCATGATGGTCGACGCCGACCTGGAGAACGAACGCCCAAAGGCGTAATCGGATTTCGCTCACGCCTGCCGAGGTCGGGCAAGGATTCAGCCGCGTGGATATGCGGGACGGTCGGCGCGGAGCTCGGCACCGAGCGCCGTCCAGCCACCGTCGATGACCAAGGTATGGCCGGTCACCCAGGCTGCATCATCGGAGGCGAGGTAGAGGGCGGCGCGGGCGATCTCTTCGGGCGCTCCGAGCCGGCCGAGCGGTGTGCGGGCGACGAGGGCGTCGACGTCGGTCCCGCCGCGGGCCTGGTTAGTGCGGAACAGCCCTGTGTCGGTGTAGCCGGGGGCGAGGGCGTTGACGCGGACGAGGGGCGCCCACTCGATGGCGAGCGCCTCGGTCAAGCCGACGACGGCGTATTTCGAAGCGACGTAGGGCGCGCGATTCGGGACGGCGCGCTTGCCGTACATCGAGGCCAGGTTGACGATGGCCCCAGAACCCTGGCTCAACATCGCCCGCCCGGCTGCCCGGCAGACCAGGAAAGTGCCGGTCAGATTGACTTCGACGACCCGCCGCCACTCGTCCGCGCTCAGCTCCGTCGCAGGCAGCGGGCTGACGATGCCGGCGCTATTGACGGTCACGTCCAACCTGCCCCAGCGTTCGAGCGCGACCTCAACCAGACGGCCGGCATCGGACTCGCGTGTAACGTCAACCTCCAGCGAGGTTGCCCAGTCACTGCCCAGGTCGTCGACGGCGATCGCCAAGGCCGCGCGGTCGCGGTCACCGAGGACGATCCGTGCCCCTTCCTGGATAAACAGCCGCGCGGTCGCCAGCCCGATCCCGCGCCCACCGCCGGTCACGATTGCCACCCTGTCCTGCAGCCGCATAGCTGACCTCCACATCGCCCTGGTCGAAACATCGCTATCCGCGCGCCTGAGGATAGCCGCTCCAACCCGACGCGCGATCGGCCGCGTCCAGCCCTCCTCAGCGGCCTTCGACGCCTCGCTCGCTCGGGGGCGAGGGCCCGTGACCGGACCCGAAGGGCACGGTTCGTGCGAAACGGCGCCCACTCCGAACACAGATGGAGGTCCATCGGGCGCATGGCGACCCAGAGGCGGGCAGCGGGTGCGGACCACTCGCTGCTCTGGACCGGGGTGATTCTCGGGATCGGCCTCGTGGGCACGCTAGACGAGGTGGTTCTGCACCAATGGCTACGCTGGCACAACTTTTACGTGCACACCACGCCCGAAGGGCGCGTCGTCAGCGACGGCATCTTCCATGCGCTCACGTCGGGCCTGCTGCTTATCGGTGCGATGCGCCTCTGGGCGTTGCGTGGCCGGATCGCCTCGGCCGGCGAGGGTCGGACCATGGCGGCGGGCATCCTGCTGGGCATGGGCGGATTCAACTTATACGACGGCACAGTCCAGCACAAGGTGCTCCAGCTCCATCCCGTCCGTGAAAATGTGGAGAACAGCCTGCCGTATGACCTCGCCTTCAATGCGGTCGCGGTCAGCTTGCTTGTCATCGGTTGGCTGCTCTGGCGCAACATCGCCCCAGGTGCATCCGCGGAGCGGCCAGGACGCGAGCAGCGCCAATCCGACGGAGGCGAGGGGAAGCCTACCGCGCGCTGATGGGCACGGACATGGCGGCACCAGCAACGTGCCAAGAAGCGACTTCCGCGGCGTCGGCCGTAAAAGGATCGGGCTGCGCGCGACAGCGCTCCACAAGACGCGCGCGTCCATGCCCCACTTCCCCGACATCGGCGGCGAGGACACTGGCCGTCCCGGCAGAGCATCTTCCCGGGTGCGGAGGCGTTCGCCCGCGGAGCCCGGACGTGCGGTCTGACCCGTGAAGCCTGAGCGGCCGATTCGACGATTCGACGTCTTCGCCGAGTACCGGAAGCAGGAGGAGGAAGCCACCGGTATGCCCGCGGATCAGGCCAAGGGGTACGGTCTCTGGGTGGCCACGGTCGTCGCCAGCCGCCGCTTTGGCAGGGCGAAGCAGCACGGCCCCGACCAAGTGGGGGAGCGACGCGGGCGCGAGGAGCCAGCCGACACCCTCGTGGAAGGCACCTGGCACGTGCTCGATGGCGAGCCGCAGACCGGCGCACCCTTTGACCGCGACATCGTGCGGCGGATGGGCGCGCGCTTCTATCGCGAGGCGTTCGCGCCGGCAATCTCCTGAGCGCGCGAGCAGGGCAAGTCTTACGAGTCGATCCGCGACGCGATCCGCAGGGACTAGATGCCCAACTGAGAGGTCAGGCCGCAGCCGGTACTTGGGGAACGGCGGGACATGGCTACGTCATAACGAGGCGCCCGCGCGGGCGGACGCGTGAGTGGATGCTGGGCTTGTCGATCCTGCCAAGAGGGACTGTTTGTGCGCGACGGCGTGTACAATTTAGGCGGAGTGTGAACACGGTGAGCAAGAAGCGGGTCATCGTCGGGATGAGCGGCGGGGTCGACAGCTCGGTCACGGCTGGGCTGCTGGTCGAGCAGGGCTTCGACGTGGTCGGCATCACCCTGAACATCTGGCCCGAGCTGGACGGCGTGGACGAGAATACGCGCGAGGACGCCTGCTGCGCGCTCGGCGCGGTCGAGGACGCCCGGCGGGTGGCCGACCGGCTCGGCATCCGTTACTACGTCGTCAACTTCCGCGACGTGTTCGAGGAGAAGGTCGTCCAGGACTTCGTGGACGAGTACCAGCGGGGCCGCACGCCGAACCCATGCGTCCGCTGCAACCAGTTCATCAAGTTCGACGCGCTGCTGGCCCGCACCCACCTGTTTGACGCCGACTACGTCGCCACGGGCCACTACGCCCGCGTCGAGCACGATGCTTCAACCGGAAGGTGGAACCTCCGCAAGGCGGCGGATCCGACCAAGGACCAGTCCTACGTCCTGTACGTGATGAACCAGGAGCGGCTCGCGCGCGCGCTGTTCCCGTTGGGTGTCCTGTCCAAGCACGAGACGCGGAACCTGGCGGCCAAGTGGCGCTTGCCGGTGGCAAACAAGCCCGAGAGTCAGGACATCTGCTTCGTGCCGTACAAGCGGTACAGCGAGTTCCTGGAGCGGCATGCGCCAGACACGGTTCGCGAGGGGCCGATCGTGGATCGGAGCGGACGCGAGCTGGGGCGCCACCACGGCATCGCGTTCCACACGATCGGCCAGCGGCGCGGCCTGGGCCTCCAGTTCACCGAGCCTCGTTACGTGACTGGGCTGGAGTCGTCCACCAACACCGTCGTCGTCGGAACGATCGACGACCTGCTACGGCGCGAATGCTTGCTTGAAGACGTGAACTGGGTCAAGATCGCCGAGCCGGTCCAGCCGCTACGCACGTCGGCGCGAATTCGCTATCGAGCCGAGCTGGTGCCAGCGACGGTCTTCGCCGAGCCGGGCGGGCGAGCACGCGTGCAGTTCGAGGAGCCGCAGCGGGCGGTCACACCCGGCCAAGCCATCGTCTTTTACGACGGCGAGTACGTCGTCGGCGGCGGGACGATCACGTGACCGACGTTCGACGTTGCTCTGGCGGGTCGGCGTATCCCGGCCGCGTGTCTGGCCGGTCGGAGGATTCGGCCAGGGACGATCGTACCGCCGATAGAAAGGGCAGGGGCTGTTGGTCGCGGGAGGCAGGATGCCGTTAGAGCTACCAATGCTGGGTGTGGCTTCGTTGGGGCGCGAGGACGGCCGGACCCTCGATGAGAAGCTGGCCGATCTCCGCGCGGTGGTCCGCTCGCTGGAGAGCGTAATTGTGGCGTTCTCGGCGGGTGCCGATAGCACGCTGGTCGCGAAGGTCGCCGGCGACGAGCTGGGCGATCGGGCGCTAGCTGTGACGTCGGCGTCGGAAAGTCTGGCCCAGCGCGAGCTACGCGAGGCGATCGAGTACGCCGAGGGTCTTGGCATCCACCATCGGGTCGTCCGCACGAACGAGATGGACAACCCTGAGTACCGCGCTAACCCGGCCAACCGCTGTTATCACTGCAAGACCGAGCTTTACACCCACCTGGAAGAGTTGGCACGAAGAGAGGGCTACCGCCATGTGGCCAACGGGCTGAACCTGGACGACCTCGGCGATTACCGGCCCGGACTCCAGGCAGCGAACGAGCACGGTGTCCGCGCGCCGCTCCAGGAATCTGGGCTCACGAAGGCGGACGTGCGGGCGCTGTCAATGATGCTGGCCGTGCCCACCTGGGACAAGCCGGCGATGGCGTGTCTCTCGTCTCGGGTTCCATATGGTGAGGAGATCACACCGGAGAAGCTGCTGCAAATCGACCGTGCCGAGCAGTTTCTGCGCGACCTCGGCTACCGCCAGCTACGAGTTCGCCACCACGGCCAGGTTGCTCGAGTCGAGCTGCCCAGCGAGGAGATGACGCGCTTCCTGGCTGAGCACTCCCAGTCCACCACGGACTACCTCAAGTCGCTCGGCTTCTTGTATGTGACGCTCGACCTGCAAGGCTTCCGGAGCGGCTCGATGAACGAGGTCTTGCGGCACCCGACGCGGCGAGCGTAGGGCGTGCAGCGGAGTCTGGTTGGGCGCTGCTCCTAGCCCGCAACGCGGGAGAATTGACTGAGGCGCCAAGCGCCATCTTCGGGCTCGGTCTGCCAGATGCCGGCGTAGACCTGGCGAGTGACTGCCGAGTCCGGTTCGACCTCCTCGACTTCCACGCGGATGATACTGGACGCCGCTGGGTCTGGTGCGAGCGCAGTGGCGACGGGAACACCGGCCTCCACCTGCTCCCTAAGCCAGAGCGGGTAGTACGCCTGGGTTCGATACGCCGCGGAGTGCAGCTCCCAGGCCTGCTCATAGCGGCCGCTCGCCAGAAGCGCGTAGTAGACGGCTACGCTGTGGAGCGGGGCCTGTTCGGGCGACGCGGCAGTGATGGTGACGTTGGGCTCCAGGACGAACGTGCCGCCTTCCTCCGCTCCGCCGACGCCTCGCTCCGCCGAGCTCCAGGACAGGTCCATACTGAACGACGCGGACGGGCAGCAGAGGGGCTCGCTGGGCAAGCGCACCGGCTGGGTGATGGACAAGCCCGTTCCCGGGCGCAACGCCAATGCCGGGGCGTCCAGGTCGAGGTCGGCGAGCGGGCGCGCTCCATCAAAGACGAACAGCCGGCGCTCCGGGCAGTCGGCGCAGGCGGTCTCCATGGCGACCAGGACGGTTTCCGGGCGGTTGTCGCCGGTGAGGTCGACGTCGACACGATCGACGATCGTGAGGCCCTCGCGCGCCAGTTCAGTGGAGTAGTAGGCATCCGGTCGCGGGCCTTCCTCCGACTGGGCGCGGGCGGACCCAAAGGACAGACTCATGGCCGACCATGCAGCGAGCAGGATCGCAGCTGCGCGGCCCGGAAATCTCGAGGCGATGATGACGGTGCCTCCTCACTCTTCGCACAGAAGGGTATCAGGTGTCAGTACGCCGTATCCCCTCAAACCGGCGTCGCGCGAAGCGATTGTTCGCCCGGTATGATTGCGGGTATAGCCTCGAAGTCAAGGATTCTGCCCGGGTGATCGCAGGCGGAACTGGTACTTGCCGGTCGCGTGATGCGCTTCCACTCGGGGTTCTCGACGACGAGCGTGCATTTCTCGACATGGCGGACGAATAAGGCAAGCGGACGGAGGCGTAAGGGCTGTGTTCAGGATCGTCGATTACCCGCTTGATGCTACCCAGCTCGGGGAGATGGTGCGATCAGATGCCGACGGGGCGGTCTGCACGTTTCTGGGAGTCGCGCGGCGCTCGTCGCGAGGGCGCGAGGTCGTTCATCTCGAGTACGAGGCGTATCCAGAGATGGCCGAGAAGAAGATGGCCGAAGTCGGCCGCGAGCTGCGCGAGAAGTTTGGCGTGGAACGGGTGGTGATCCTGCACCGGATCGGTGTGCTGGAGATCGGCGACGCGTCAGTCGGGATCGCCGTCGCGACTCCGCATCGGGGGGAGGCGTTCGAGGCGTGCCGCTATGCCATCGACCGCCTGAAGCAGATCGTTCCGATCTGGAAGAAGGAAGTGTGGTCGGATGGCCAGCAGTGGATCGGCTGGGAAGGGCAGGCGACCACTGGCCTAACCGCGTCGACGCGCTGAGCGTCATATCCTCGAGCACGCCCAGCGATCTAGGGCAACGAGGTGGGCGTGCGCCAGGCTACCAGCTTTCAAGGATCCGGGAAATGCGCCGGAGTCGGCGTTCGAACCGGGCGCGCCACAGCATTGTCCGGAGGTGCACGAGCGCTTCGACCAATTCTGGTGTGAGCTCAAACGCAGGGGCGGCCCGGTCATAGGTTGGGTGGAATGCATCCAGGCCGTTGCCGGCAGTCGCGGGGTGGGAATGCACGCCCGGGCGGCGGTAGGCGGCGCGCCTGGTGGGATCGCCCAGCACTTCGTAGGCGTGCCGTGCTTGCTTGAAGCGGTCCGCGGCGCCCGGATCGACAGGGTGAAGGTCTGGATGGTGCGCGCGCGCAGCGCAGCGATAGGCGCTGCGGATCTCACTCGGCGTCGCGTCTTCGGCAACGCCGAGAATCAGGTACAGATCGGGTTCGCTTGCCATGCTGTCTAGATCACCTCGCCGAACTGACGTGAGACGAAGCGCTTGTGCTTGGCGTCAAGATCATGAGCGCTTGTTTGCGCCGCTTGGCCCCTCCCGGCCGGCTCTGCTATCCTCTCGGCCGCGACGTTGCGCCGTGGCCGCGCTCGCCGAAGAGGCCATACTCCTCGGAGAGGGCCGGTGCCCGCCTCGATTAGCGCCTTCTTCCCCGCATACAACGACGCCGGCACCATTGCCAGCATGGTAATCAGTGCCGACCGGACGCTGCGCGAACTGACCGACGATTACGAGGTCATCGTCGTCAACGACGGCAGCCCGGACCACACGGGCGAGGTGCTGGCGGACCTGCAGACTCGTTACCCGAAGCTGCGCGTGGTTACCCATCCCAAGAACCGGGGCTATGGCGGGGCGCTCCGCAGCGGCTTCGCCAACGCGACGAAGTCTCTCATATGCTACACCGACGGCGATGCGCAATACGATCCACGCGAGTTCAAACTGTTGGTTGCGCACTTGCGAGACGACGTCGACGTGGTCCAGGGATACAAGATCGAGCGCCACGACCCGCTCCACCGGATCGTCATCGGCAAGCTGTACCACGCGATCGTACGGACCATGTTCGGACTGCACATCCGCGACGTCGACTGCGACCTGCGGCTGATCCGGAGGCACGTCTTCGACACGGTCGAATTGACCCAGGACAGCGGCGTGATTTGCGTGGAGATGATGGTCAAGATTGAACAGGCGGAGTTCCGGATTACCGAAGTTCCGGTTCACCATTATCATCGCGCTTACGGCCGGTCCCAATTCTTCAACGTGCGCCGCGTCGGGCGCGTCGGGCTGGACCTGATCAAGCTGTGGTTCCAGTTGGTCCTATTCCGCGGGACTGCCGGGCGCAGCGTTCCGGCGGGTGGCTGCTGATCGATGCAGTCCAACGTGACGGACTTCTACGTGGGCAAGCGGGTTATGGTCACCGGCGGGCTGGGGTTCATTGGGTCGAACCTGGCCGAGTGTCTGGTCAACCTGGGCGCCGAGGTGCTGCTGGTGGACTCACTGGTGCGGGACACTGGGGCCAATCCGCACAACATCGCCCCGATTCGTGACCGGGTAACGACGCGGACCGTCGACGTCCGTGACGTCCTGGCGATGGAGCGGCTGGTGGTCGGCCAGGAGGTCATCTTCAACCTGGCCGGCCAGGTCAGCCACCTAGATAGCATGCGCGACCCGTTCACCGATCTTGACATCAATTGCCGAGCCCCGCTCTCGCTGCTCGAGGCGTGCCGCTATCGGAATCCCGGAGCCAAGGTGATCTTCGCCAGTACCCGCCAGATCTACGGCAAGCCAGATTACTTGCCCGTCGACGAGCGGCACCTGTTGCACCCAACCGACGTCAACGGGGTCAACAAGATGGCGGGAGAGTGGTACCACGTCTTGTACTACAACGTGTACGGCGTGCCGGCCTGCTCGCTCCGACTGACGAACACGTACGGACCAAGGATGCTAGTCAGGAACAATCGCCAGACGTTCATCGGCCCGTTCGTCAAGCAGATCGTAGACGGCCAGGAAATCGAGCTATTCGGTGACGGTGCCCAGCTCCGCGACCTGACGTATATCGACGACGTCTGTGAGGCGTTTCTGTTGGCGGGCGCCTCTGACGCGGCGAACGGGGAGGTGTTCAACCTGGGTGGCTCCGAGCCGATCAGCCTGCGGGACCTGACTCAGCTGCTGATTGAAGTGGCCGGCGGCGGGAGTTACCGTCTGGTTCCGTTCCCGGAGGACCGCAAGGCGATCGACATTGGGTCCTTTTACTCCGACTTCACCAAGATCCGGCGGACCCTCGGCTGGAAGCCGCGCGTCAGCCTCCGCGAGGGACTGGAGCGGACAGTCGCCTTCTATCGTGAGCACCGCACCGCGTACTGGAGCGACGAGTGGCGCAACTAGGCGCAAGGGGATGATCGAGCCGATCGTCGCCTACGATCCGAGGGCGGAGTACCGCGCCCACAAGGCCGAACTGGACGCGGCAGTGCTGGGAGTCCTTGAACGCGGTTGGTACGTGCACGGCGATGAGCACCGCGCCTTCGAGGCCGAGTTCGCCGCGTACTGTGGCGTCGGCCACGGCGTGGGCGTGGGGAACGGGACCGACGCGCTGCGGATTGCCTTGCTGGCGCTCGGGGTCAAGCCGGGCGACGAGGTGGTAACCGTCGCGAACGCCGGCGTCTACCCCGCCGTGGTAGTGCGGGAGGTCGGCGCACTACCGGTCTTCGTCGACGTGGAGCCAACCACGCGAACGCTGGACTCGAGGCTCCTGGAGGCCGCCCTGACCGACCGCACCAGGGTCGTCATGCCGGTCCATCTGTATGGCCAGCCGGCCGACGTAGACGCAATTCAGGACATTGTTCGCCCGCGCGGCATCAAGCTGCTCGAGGATTGTGCCCAGGCGCACGGGGCGCTCTACAAGAGCCGGCGGGTGGGCAGCCTGGGTGACGCGTCTGCCTTCAGCTTTTACCCGACGAAGAACCTCGGCGCATACGGGGACGGCGGATTCATCGCGACGGACGACGACGCCGTGGCCGACCGCGCTCGCCTGCTGCGCGCGTACGGCTGGCGCCGCAAGTACGTCAGCGAAGTGCATGGTGCGAACTCCCGGCTCGACGAGATACAGGCGGCAATTCTCAGAGTCAAGCTGCGCTATCTGGACCACGGGAACGAGGAGCGCCGCCGACGTGCCCGGTGCTACGACGAGGCATTGCGCGGCGTCACAAGGCCGACCGAGCCGGAGTGGTGCGAGGCGGTCTATCATCTGTACGTCGTCGAGGTCGACGGGCGCGACGGCCTCAAAGGCGCGCTCGCTACTCGCGGCGTGGGAACCGACGTTCACTACCCGCTGCCGGCGCACCTACAGCCGGCCTACGCCGGTCTGGGCTATCAGCCGGGCGATCTGCCGGTCACCGAGCGCCTAGCGGAGCGCGTTCTTTCACTGCCGATGTACCCACGGCTGCCTATGGAGCACGTCGACCGCGTAGTCGAGTTGATGAACGAGTTGGCCGCGGTGGGGCCTGGGCGCTCACGCGCCCGCCATGCACCCTCACGCTGACTCGATCCTCGTGGCCTCCGCGTGGGACCAGGCGTGGTGAGCGGATAGTGCGGCGCGAACAATACGAGTTGATGTATCAGCAGGAAGAGCGCCACTGGTGGTACGCCGGGATGCGGCGGATCTCAATCGCGCTTCTGGATCGGTACGTGGACGGACATGGTCGTGGGCTGGTTAAGCGGCGCGAGATCCTGGACGCTGGGTGTGGCTCAGGGGGCATGACCCGTGTCTTGGAGCGGTATGGGCGAGTAACGGGTGTCGATCTGGCGGCCGAAGCAATTGAGCTCGCCCGACATCGTGGGCTGCGCCGACTGGCGCGCGGATCGGTTGGTGCGCTGCCGCTGGCCGACGCCAGCTTCGACCTGGTCACGAGCTTCGACGTGCTGTACCACCTGGCCGTCGAGGATGACCGGGCGGCATTCGCGGAGTTGCACCGAGTGCTCCGACCCGGCGGCGTGCTGCTCATCCGACTTCCGGCCTACGATTGGCTGCGCGGGGCTCACGACCGCGCCGTCCACACGCGTCATCGCTACACCAGAGGCGAGTTGACGTCGCGGCTGGGCGAGGCCGGCTTCGCTGTCGAGCACACGAGCTACGCCAACTTCTTGTTGTTCCCGCTGGCACCCGCCAAGCGACTGCTAGAGCGGCACAGCGACTCCGACGGCGGCGGTCTGGCCGACCTGTGGCAGCCTCCGACGCCGATCAATCGAGCGCTCGACACCCTGCTCGGGCTAGAGGCCGGGCCGGCTAGTCGGTTCGGCCTGCCCTGGGGGCTCTCGGTCTACGCGGTAGGCCGGCGCGTTCGAGGTACTGCCTGCAAGACGCGGATCGCCGGCGATGGGTTGCGTCGAGCCTTCGACTCGGAGCAACAGGTGGTCGCGGGCTCGTCTTAGGTGCCAGTCTCAACGACCTCAGCACGGCGGCCCGCAACTCAGGAAAACCAGCCCCTGCCTGTCAAGCTGCCCGGAGGGCAATGGCTGCCGCGCGGCGACCGGCGAGGTCGGGAGCTGGCACCGTACCTTGCGCTGCTTGTGTGTTGTGGGATCTTGTTCCGCGAGGGGCTGTTGGCGGGAGCGGTCTTCTACCAGAAGGACACCGTGCTGTTTTATGAGCCACTCGGGCGCTGGGTGGCAGACCAGCTCAAAGCGGGGCACCTGCCACTGTGGATGCCGCTGATCTTCGGCGGTTACCCGATCTTCGCGGATGGCGAGCTTGGAATTCTGTACCCTCCGAACTTGCTGCTGCTGATGGCCGTCCCGAGCGGGGCCGTGCTGAACGCCGGACGCCTGCTGCACGTGTTCCTGGCGGGTGCGTTCACGATTGGATTCCTGCGGGTACTCGGGGTTGGGCACTGGGGCGCGCTCATCGGCGGCCTGGTGTTCTCGCTGGGATCCTTTTTCATCGCCCAGATCCAGCACGAAAACCTGGTCCGGAGCGCCGCCTGGTTGCCGCTGATCCTCCTGCTGGTCGAGCAGGCGTTTCGGACGCGCGGCTGGGTGCGACAACGCTGGCTGGTGTTGGCCGGAGTCGCGCTGGGTGTGGCGGGGCTTGGGCTGCACGTTCAGCCGATCGCGATGACCCTGTTGGCGCTGGGGTTGTACGCGACCTACCGAGTCGCCGTGGGCCCGATTGCCGGACCGCGCTGGGAGCGGGCGCTGCTCCTGGTCTGGGCACCGGGACTGGTGACTGTCATTGGCGTAGGCATAGCGGCGATTCAGCTGCTGCCCTTGTTCGAGCTTGGTCGGATGTCGTACCGCGGACCGGGGCTGACTTATGAGCTGGCGACGGACTGGCCGCTGCGCTGGCAAAACCTCGCCACGGTCGTATTCCCCTACCTGTTCAGGATGGAAAACGGCTTCTGGGTCACGCTCTGGCAACGGTGGGAAGTGTTCCTGTACGTCGGAATGGCGCCGCTCGGCCTGGGTGCTCTGGCCGTACTCCTGGCGCGGCGACGGGTCGTGCCGTTCTTCATTCTGCTCGGACTCTTCGGTCTCGCGGTGGGGCTGGCTGAGCAGAACCCGCTGAACGTCCACCGACTGCTCTGGAGCTTGCCCGGCTTCTCCTCGCTCCGAGCGCCGGGGCGCTTCACCTACCTTGTCGTGTTCGCCTCCGCCGGGCTCGCGGCGTTCGGCGTTGACTGGCTGGCGCGCCTCCGCCACCGGTCCTGGCCGGGCGTCGCGGTCGGCGTGGCCGTGCTAGCCGGGGCGGGCGGGCTGGCCTGGTTGGCGAATGAGCTCCGGTGGCGCCTGGTCGCCGATCCAATTCGGTGGAAAGGCTTGATCGACGAGCACTACATCAGCACGCGGCATGAGTTTACCTGGCTCGAGACGCCCATGGTCTACGATCGGCTCGTCGCGGGCCTGAGTTTGTCTGAGCCGCGGACGGGGCTGAGCGTAGCGTTACTCGTCGCGGGCGGCTTGCTGATCACGGGTTGGGCCTGGTGGCCGGGGCGGACCCGGCTCTGGGCGTCGATGATGGTCTTGCTCGTCGCCGCCGACCTACTGGCGTTCGGCCTCGCCTTCCACCCTCAGGAGACGCTCGAACACCTCGTCCGACCGGCGGGGGTGACCGATGCGCTGGCCCGCATGGGTGCCGAGCGGGTGCTGCCCGATGCCGCGATTCTGCCACTCGAGCCAAATCGATTGCTGCACGGCCGTGTGCCGGCGGCGAGCGGCTACAGCTCGCTCCAGTCTCAGCGTCATTACGAGTACTCGGCTAGTGCCGATCGGTACAAAGACGTGCTCGTCGACCTCTGGGGGGTTGATCGCGTCGTGCTCCAGGATCCTCCCAGCGACATCGCCATCGTGGACGGGACCGCGTACCGTCCGTACCAGCCGATCTTCAACGGCGCAGCGTACAACCGGACAGGTGTTGGGCGATTCTCCGTGGAGCCGTTCCCGACGGTCGAGGTGCGGGTGCTAGCCAACCTTGCCGACGGCGTCCACCTGGAATCGAACGTGGCCGTGGCCGAACTTGAGTTAGTCGGCACGAACGGGCAGAACCGGACGGTCACGCTGCGTGCGGGCGACCACCTAGCCGAGAACGCGTACGAGCGGCCGGACGTCCGACCGCTGATCCGGCACTTCCGTGCGGACGTGGCCGCGACGGTCCCGGACCTGAGCCCCTCTGGGAGCCCGTCACGCCGTAATCTGTATCGCTCATCGTTCCGCGTGGAGCCGCTGGACGTCTCCGAGGTCTGGATCCGCCACCTTCAGCCGCGAGGTCAGACGCGGGTCTACGGACTTGGGCTAGTCGACGACACTGGCAACGTGCGCTCGCTCTTCAGCGCCGACCGAACGAAATTTCGACGGGTGCAGCGGCACGGGGAACTGACGGTGCTGGACAACGAGGGGCGGTTCCCCCGCGCATACGTCGTCCCCGAGGCAATCGCCCGCCGCACACGCCTTGAAGAGTCGGCCTTGCCACGGCTGGCGTTGCGGCCGTTCGATGCCGCCCGCCAGGTGTTGCTGGAGGACGGACCGTTCGACGACATCCCACTGGTCGAGCCGCGCCAAGCGCCAATTGCCGACCCTGAGGCGGTGCCGCCGGCGGCCGAAGTCGTCGAGGATGCTGGCGAGCGGGTCCGCATTCGAACAGCGGACCCGGCCGGCGGGTACCTGGTCCTGACCGACCAGTACCATCGCGGATGGAGGGCGCACATCGACGGCGTTGAGACGCCGGTCTACCTGGCCAACTTCCTCTTCCGGGCCATCCGCCTGCCACCAGGCGAGCACGTCGTCGAGTTCGTGTTTGACCCGCTCTCGCTGCGTGTCGGGCGCGCGGTCACTCTAGCGACACTGCTCTTCAGCATGCTCGCGCTGGTGTGGCCCTGGCTCAGGTCCGAACGGTCGTGGTGGTCCCAGTCTGGCCCGGGCGGGTGCCGTTAGCTACGGGCTCGCCACAGACGGGATCACGCGGACCGAATGCCGCGCCGATGGTCTCAGCGCTCGACGGTGCTGATCCGCTCCACCCACCGCTTGGCGACGTCGGCGTTTTCGCGATAGTAGCGGAGGAACTCATCACCGATTATGATTCGCACGGCTGGCCGGCGCCTTCGAGCTTTGCGAGATGTTCGGGACTTTCCATCACTCGCGAGAAGACGTCCTGAAGTCGCAGCATGATCGGCTCGGGGACGCCCTTGGGCACGGCGAAGCCGCGAGTTGAGGCGGAGATGACGCCAGGGTAGCCTGCCTCGGCGGTGGTCGGCGCGTCGGGTGAAAACTTGGTGCGCTGCTCATCCATCGTGACCAGGATCCGCATCGAACCTGACTGAACCTGCGTGAAGTTGTCGCCCACCGTGGTGAACAGGACATCAACGTTGCCGCCGAGCAACGCGGTGATCGCTGGTGCCGCGCCGTCGAAGTAGACGCGCCGCATCTCGAAGCCCGGCCAGATCAGCCAACTGGAAGTAGCCGATCTCGTCATCCTGGAGGAAGCCGACGATCGGCCCTGACCTGGTTCGGGCGGGCCTTGGCATCCGCGATGAGCTCCTGGACCGTCTTCCAGGGAGCGTCCGTACGCACCGCCATCTGGGTGGGATCGAGCGCCTGGCTGATGAATGGAACGATATCGTCGGCCGTGAAGGTCGCCTGGCGTTCTGGGTCCAGGATCGTGGTGTGGAGGTGCGGCAGGTTGATCATCCCGATGTAGTAGCCGTCGGGGCGCTGGCGGCGAGCTCGGTCCAGCCGACCTGCCCAGCGGCGCGGCCCGGTTCTGAACGACGACCCGGCTGACCAAATTCGCGTTCCGCAACTGAGGCGACGATCCGTGCGCCGACGTCGGTGCTGCCGCCGGGCGGGAACGGTACCTGGAGCTGGATCGGCCGCGACGGGAAACTTGTGTCGCCGGGCGGGCGGGTGCGTGCAACCGCGGGAGCCGCGGCAGCGGCGGCCCGGTGAGGGGATGGCGATGGGGACGGAGACGGGGATGGCGAGGCAACCGCGGCCCCGGGGACGCAACCGCTGGGGAAGCCGCCGCGGGTGACGCGCCCGTCTTCGCGGCCTCGGTTGGCTTGGCCGGTGCAGCCGTGGGACTCGAGGCAGCAGGGGTGCAGGCCGCCAGCAGCAGCGCCCCGGCTACCATGAGGACCCTGACGATCGCGTTCTCCCTGATCATTGAATGCTCCATTCGTGGCGCCCTCGCGCGGAGGCTAGAATACCGCTCAGCCCGGCCGTGGTCTGGTGGGCGGTGGCGATCGCGCCCGCCGGCGTCGCTAGTCAACCGCATCACCCGTCACGGAGGCACGCCGATGACCGACGAGCCTCAGCATTATACGGTGCTCTACGCCGAGCCGCTTCCGGATGACCTTGCCGCGATCTTCCGGGCAGAGTTACCTGACGGCTTTCGCCTCCAGACCGTCGAAACGCGCGGGCGAGATGAGCTGCTGCGGCACGCTCGGGAGACCGACTTCATCGTGGTTGCCACCGCCCGCATTGACGAGGAAGTGCTGAGCACGGCCCCTCGACTGCGGCTGGTCCAGCATGCCGGAGTCGGCTACGACAACGTCGACCTGGCGGCCTGTGGGCGTGCGGGCGTCCCACTGGCGTTGATGCCGCTCAACGTCGAAACCGGTGTCGCCGAGCATGCCATCCTACTAATCCTGGCCGTCTACAAGCAGCTCCTGAGGATGGACGCGGCGGTCCGGGCTGGCCGATGGCCGAACTGGGCACTGCGCGCGAGCTGCTTCGAACTGGCGGGCAAGACGCTCGGGCTGATCGGCTTTGGGCGGGTCGGCCGGGCGGTCGCGCGGCGCGCGCGGGCGTTCGACGCCTCGATCGTCTACCACGATCTAATTCGCGCGCCGCGGGACGTCGAGGAGGCGGTTGGGGCCGTTCCGTTGACCCTAGATGCGCTGCTTGACCGAGCCGACATCGTGAGCGTCCACGTTCCGCTGACGACGGAGACACGCGGGCTGATCGGGGCGCGCGAATTGCGCCTGCTGCAACCGCACGCTGTGCTCATCAATACCGCACGCGGGCCGGTCATAGATGAGACAGCATTGATCGAGGCGTTGGCCACCGGCCGGATCGCTGGAGCCGGTCTGGACGTCCTGGAGCGGGAGCCACCAGACCCGGGCAATCCGCTTCTGCGGCTGGAGAACGTCGTGCTTACGCCGCACATCGGCACGGGGACGCGGGACGCGTTCGCGGCGAAGATGCGCGGCTCAGCGGCGAACATCCGGCGCGTCGCCAGCGGTGAGCGCCCGCTCTTCGAGGTCAGCCCGGATTAGAGGCTGGCGCGTCGGCGCGGGTGTAGTCGACGAACCGGTAGCCGACCCCGCGCTCAGTGAAGATGTAACGAGGGTTGGCCGGATTCGGCTCGATCTTCTGGCGCAGGTAGTTGACGTAGAGCCGCAGGTAGTGGCCAGCGTCGCGGTATTCGGGACCCCAGACGCGCGACAGCAGCGTTTCGTGCGACAAAACGACGCCGGGGTTGCTAACCAGGTGGTAAAGCAGGCGGAACTCGGTTGGGCGGAGCTGGACCTGATGGCCGTCAACGGTCACCTCGCGCCGTTCGAACTCGATCCGCAGACGATCGTCCACGACGATGACACTGGAGGGTGAAGCAGGCGGCAGCTCCGCCCGTCGCAGCACGGCTTTGATGCGGGCCAGCAGGACCATCTGGCTGAACGGCTTGGCGACGTAGTCATCGGCGCCGAGCTCCAGGCCGCGGGCGACGTCGTGCTCGTCGGCCTTGACCGTCAACATGAGGACCGGTACGGTCGAGAATCGGCGGATCTCGCGCAGCGTCTCGAACCCGTCCATGATCGGCATCATGACGTCGAGGACGACTAGCTCCGGCAGGACGTCCCGTAGTTTGTCGAGGGCCTCGCGACCGCTCGTCGCTTCTGAGACGACGAAGCCTTCGAGCTCAAGGTTCATGCGCACGGAGTCGAGAATGCGCGGCTCGTCGTCGACGAGGAGAATGCGGCGTTTCGGAGCGGTCACGTACCCTCACCCTCACTCTCACCCCGGCCCTCTCCTGGAGTCAGAGGGAATGTGCCTATCTCGGGACCCGAACCAGGAAGGTGCTGCCGCGCCCCGAAGCCGGTGACTCTACCCAGAGCCGGCCGTTGTGAGCCTCGACGATCACCTTACAGATGTAGAGTCCGAGGCCGACGCCCTGGGTCGCTCGGCTCAGGCGAGTGTCGACCCGGTGAAACCGTTCGAAGACGTGCTCACGCTCTTCGGGCGGGATGCCGATGCCCTGGTCTTCGATCGAGACGACCACGTGGTCAGCCTCGGCACGTCCGCCGATTACGATCGAGCCGCCCTCGGGGGAGTACTTGATCGCGTTGTCAATCAAGTTTGCGAGCACCATCCGCAGCTTTTCTCGGTCACCCTGGATGATCGGGAACTCAGACGGGAAGTCGATGATAATGGTGTGCGCGGGCGCCTGGGGGCGGCTCCGCTCGGCCACGGCTTCGGCCAGGTCGGGCAGTTCGACCGGGCCGATCGACATCGCGACGCGGCCGGCCTGAATCCGCGATAGGTCGAGCAGGTCGGTGAGAAGACGGTGCAGGTGGTCGCACTCGTCCTCGATGGTGCGGGCCACGCGGGCGACGGTCTCCCGACTCCACGGCGTGTCCGGACGGGCCAGCGTGCCGGCGTATCCTTTGATGATGGCGACCGGGGTTTGCAACTCGTGGCTGACGATCGAGACGAAGGAGGACTGCATGGACTCCAGCCGGTCCTTCTCGGCGAGCGTCGCCGCGGCGAGTCGCGCCTGCTCGATCGTCGTCGCGGCCTGGCGGGCGAACAAGTCGAGCAGCTCCAGATCCCCTGATTTGAAGGCTTCAGCCGCCGGTTCTCGGAAGACGTAGATCACGCCGACGAGCGTGCCGCGATCCTCGTTGAGCGGGAGCGCCAGGAGCTGCTCCGGCGGCATCGCCGCCGATGCGTCCGGCGCGCTCGGCAGCCGGGTGACCGTGCCGCCGACTCGACCGAGGCTGCCGAGGATAGCCTCGTCGAGGCGCGGATGGAGGGTCGCCAGCGTTGCCTCGTCCAGGCCGTAGACGGCGCGGAGCGTAAGTCGACGGACCTCCTCGTCCCACAACGCGACAGCCCCCCCGCTGCCGCGCAGCATCTGGACGGCGCCCAACACGATCAGATTGAGCATCGACGTCAGGTTGGTCGGGTCCGCCGCCATCTCGAGGGCCTCGGCTCTCAGCCGTCAGCGCCGGTGGTCAACGCTCGAGGCGACGGGGTAGGTGCGCCGGGCGGTTCGATGAGACTGGTCGCAGTCATCGCGACCGGAATTGGCAGACCGAGCAGGTCCAGGACCGTGGGTGCGACATCAGCGAGCCGGCCGATCGGCCGAAGAGCGGTCCCTGGTGGCGTGCCGACGACGATCACAGGTACTGGGTTGGTCGTGTGGGCCGTTTTCGGCCCTCCGTGTTCGTCGACCATCTCCTCGGCATTGCCGTGGTCGGCCGTGATGACGGCGAGGCCGCCAGTCGCGATCGTCGCCGTAACCACGCGGTCGACAGCTCGGTCAACCGCCTCGCAGGCCCAGACCGCCGACTCTAGCACGCCCGTGTGGCCGACCATGTCCGGGTTGGCAAAGTTGACCGCGATCAGTGCATAGCCATCGGCAACGTGCTCGACCACTTTCTCAGCGACCTCGCGGGCGCTCATCTCGGGTTGGAGGTCGTAGGTTGCCACTCTGGGCGAAGGGATCAGGGCCCGGTCTTCGCCGGTGAAGGGAGCCTCGTGACCTCCGTTGAGGAAGTAGGTCACGTGGGCATACTTCTCGGTCTCCGCGACGTGGAGCTGGCGCAGGCCGGCCTCTGCAACGACGCGTGCCAGTGGCATCTCGACGAGTGTCGGCGGGAATGCAACGGCCGTCACCGGCAGCCCTTCCTCGTAGTCCGCGAAGGTGACAACGTGGAGGGGGTGTGGCCAGATTGGGCGCTCAAAACTGTCGAAGTTGGTCAGCACGAAGGCCCGGCTGAGCTGGCGGGCACGGTCAGCACGGAAGTTGAAGAAGATCACTGCGTCGTCGTCCCGGATCCGACCATCTGAAGGATCGCCAATGATGGTGGGCTCGACGAACTCGTCCCCGACGTTGCGATCGTACGCGGCGAGCACGGCCTCCGCCGCGGAGGCCGCGTGCTCGCCTTCGCCGAGGACCAGCGCGCGGTAGGCGCGGGCGGTGCGATCCCATCGGTTGTCGCGATCCATCGCGTAATAACGGCCGATGACCGTTGCGACGTGCGCGCCGGGGTGCGTGGCCAATTCGACCTCCAGGCGCTCGATGGCGTCGAGCGCCTGGCGCGGTGGGACGTCGCGGCCGTCCAGGAAAAGATGGATCCGGATGTCGTCGACGCCATGGCGGCGCGCCAGGTCCACTAGGGCCCGGCAGTGGCCAGCGTGGCTGTGGACGCCCCCATCGCTGTACAAGCCCATCAGGTGGAGACGGGCCGGCTGGTGTGGGTGGCGGGTCGTCGCGGCGCGGACGTGCTCGACTGCCCCCACGAGAGCCGGGTTTGCGAAGAAGGTACCGGTCTCGATCTCATGGTCGATTCTCGGCAGGTCTTGGAGGACGGTGTAGCCGGCGCCCATGTTGAGGTGGCCGACCTCAGAGTTGCCGATCTGTCCGTCAGGCAATCCAACAGCGAGTCCAGAAGCTTCGACGGTGCTGTGCGGCGCCGCCTCCCAGAGGCGATCCATCGTCGGTGTCGCGGCGACCGAGATGGCGTTGGTCGGTCCTGGCTCGGCGAGCCCCCAGCCATCCAGCACGATCAGGACGACTGCTGGCCCCGGGCGCCCCGTGTGCCGGGCTCCGCCAGCTTCTTGTTGACCCATCCCGACCTCCGAGCCTGTCGACTCGATTGTAGCGCGTCCGCGCTGGCCTCTCGGCGGTGCTGGCCAGCAGGTGCGCGGTGGTGTGTAGTAGGGGCGACGAAGCCGGAGATGCCGCCCTCAGTCAGTGCCGCGTGGACGATCTCAGCCTGCGCCAGCCCGCGAGCGCTGGTAGCAGACGTGCCTTGGGGCTGTTCTCGATCATCACCGCGGGCGGGCCACTGCAAGGGCGTGTGTCGCTTCCGCGAGTACCTCCGCGCCATTCCGGGAGAGCATGCGAATGCGCTGGTACAATGCGGCCGTCAGGAAGAGAAGACTGCCATGGAACACGCGCTGCTTGAACGTCGGGTCCAAACGCTCGTCAAGCTGAATCCGGCCCTCGCCGAGGCAGCCACCCTTCAGAAAACTATCATCACGGTTCTCTATGCCGCGACGGCCCCGATCCGGCCAATCGTGCTGCCACTCCGGCGCGCTCGCGAGAAGCTGAGCGGCGGGGTGCCGCTGCTGCACGGCGAGAGCGTGTTCCTGGACGATGGCTTCATCCGGGACGTTTTCGGCCGTCTGGTGAATGTACTGCGATCCCGCGCGGATACGGCCGAAAAGGCGGGCCAGCTGGCCGAGGCCGCCTATGAGCACCGTCTGCACGTCGAGCACGCGGTGGCCGAGGCGTTCGTCAACCATCCGGAGCACCTAGATCAGGTGGCGATCGAGGCGGGGGTGAGCCCCGAGCTGCTCCAGATGCTGGCGCAGCTCAGCGCACGGCCGATTCTGAAGGCGTACGCCGAGCACGTCGCACCCGCGCTGCAAGCCGGTCGGGATGACTGGGACCGCGGATACTGCCCGATGTGCGGTGCCTGGCCGGGGCTCGCCGAGCTGCGTGGCGCGGAGCAGCTCCGTCATCTGCGCTGCCTGCGCTGTGGCGCAGACTGGACGATCACGCGCCTGCGCTGCCCGTTCTGCGGCAACGACCACCACGACGCACTCGGCTATCTCCAAGCGGAAGGCGAAAGGCGGTTCCGTGTCGACGTCTGCCGTGGCTGCGGCGGCTATCTCAAGGCGGGTAGCTCGTTCGACGCGGCCCCGACCGAGTTGTTGGCACTGGACGACCTGGCATCAGTGCACCTGGACATCGCGGCGCTCGAGCGCGGACAGCAACGGCCACCCGAACCGGGCTTTCGGCTCGAGCTGGTCGACGGCGAGGACGACCTCGATGACGACTGACGCGCGGGCGCCGAACCAGGCGGATGAGGGGAGGCCAGCGGTACGCGCCGATGATCGTGAGGCTCTGGAGCTTGTCACGCCGAGTCCGGTGATCGCGCGTCGCTACGTACGATTTCGCGAGGGAATCGGTTCCTCCGTCGAGGATGCCGTCATCTCGGAGATCCGCCTCTCGATCGTTGTCAACGGCGAGGAGCTGGTCCAATTGATGTGCTCGCCCTATCAACTCAATGCGTTGGTGGTGGGCTTCCTCTACCTGGAAGGCCTGATCGAAGGGCCCGGCGACGTCGACCTCATGCGGGTCTGCCTCGAGGACCGCATCGCTGAGGTGACGCTCAACCGTCGCCTGACGACGGTGCCGAAGCGGAAGATCATCACCTCGGGCTGTACTGGCGGGCTAAGCTTCGGTGCCTACCTGGCCGATCTCGACCGCTTTCGGGTGCACGAGAACGACGTTCGGGTTCTCCCGGCCCGAGTGTACGGCCTGCTCCGCGAGCTGTACGACCGTGCGCACCTGTATCGCCAGTCTGGAGGGGTCCACACGACGCTGCTGGCTGACCCCGACGGCGAAGTGCTGGCGGTGGCCGAAGACATCGGCCGTCACAACACCCTGGACAAGATCCAGGGCGCGTGCCTGCTGACGGATGCACCAACGCGGGGCCGGATGCTCGTCGCCTCGGGCCGGATCTCCTCGGAGATGTTGCTCAAGGCAGCGATCATGGGCGTACCCATCGTCGGCTCGAGGACGTCTCCCACCCAGCTCGCGGTCACGCTCGCCGAGCGCCTGAACATCACGGTCGTCGGCTACATCCGGTCGGCAAGCATGAACGTCTACACGCACCCACGGCGCGTAGTCGGCGCTCCGACGCAGGGCACCGAGTGAAGCCGGGGCTGATCTACCTCCTGTACGGCTCGGATCGCTTCACCAGGGACGAACAAGTTCGCAGTCTGAAGCGGCGAATGCGGGAAGGACCAGCGGGCGAGTTCAACCTGACCGAGCTCGCGGGCAAAGAGCTCGGACTGAACGAGGTGCGGGCCGCTGCTGATGCCCTGCCGTTTCTGGCGGACCGTCGTATGGTGGTCGTTGACGGGCTGCTCGGCCGCCTGGCTGGTACGGCGAAGCCGTCGGAGGGTCGCGGCAAGTCGGCCACGCCAGCGCAGCCGACTCCTGACGACCGCGCACTGGAGGAGCTGCTCTCCTACCTCGGCAAGGTGCCTCCGAGGACGGCGCTCGTATTGGTGGAAGATCAGCTCGATCCCAGGATCGTCGCCGGCCGCATCCCCGACGATCGCGCTCATGTGCGAGCCTACGAGCGCCCCCGCCCGAACGAGCTGGCGCGCTGGATCGATCGACGGGTGAAGCACCACGGCGGTACGATGGACGCGGCCGCCGCTCGCCAGCTAGCACGACTGGCACCTGAGGACCTGGCCCTGCTCGACAACGAGATCCGTAAGCTCGTGACCTACGTGGGCGGCCGCGCGGTCACGCTCGCGGACGTCGAGCTATTGTCGACCACACCAGACGTGACCATCTTCGGGCTGCTCGACGGATTGGCGAATGGGGACCGCGGCAGCGCGCTGACGCAATTGCGATTTCTGTTCACGCGCAGCGAACGCCCGGAAGCTATCGTGCCTCAGATCGCCGCGGCGCTGCGGCGCCTGGTTCACGCTCGTGAGCTGCTGGACCAGGGCTCGCGCGGGCCTGACCTTCAGCGGCGACTGGGCGTCCACCCGTTCGTGGCCGAGAAGACCGAGCAGCAGGCGCGGGGCTACCGCATCGACCAGCTCGAGTCTGCGCTCCGGTTGCTGCTCCACACCGACCGCGCGATCAAGACCGGCGAGGCCGAGCCGGAACTGGCGCTGGAGCTGTTCATCGCCGACCTGCCTCGCGGATCGGTGGCCTAAGACTGACGCAGGGAACGCTTGTGACAGACGAGCCCCAACGAACCCACGGGAGGCCGTGCACCATACTCGTCCACATGTGCTCGCAGCTGTGCTGAATGACGCAGAGCCGCGGATGCGGTCTCAAGTCGGACGCGTATGGACCCCCGCTGCTGATGGAGCGCACCGTCGCCTCAGAGGCGCTGACCACTCCGACTTTTCTCACATGCGCGCTCGTACGCGTGCGGTCACTATGATCCACAAGGGCGCCGCGAACCAGTCTGCTACTGAAACGTGGCTGTTGCCACTCGTCGTCATCAGCCAAATTCTGTTGTACGCTGCGATCAACGGCTACGCCGAGGGCGACGGCTTCCAGTCACGCTACCGCTACCCAGTCCAGCCGCTGATCACGCTCGTGATGGGCGGCGGGGTGGTCTGGCTGTTCGGAGTGGGCGCCAGGCTAGTTCAACGGCGGCTGCCGATCCCAGCCAAGCTGGGCCTCGCACCAGCGCGCGGCTCGGACTAGGGAACGCTCGTGCCAGCGGGCGGCAACGAGCTGGGTGGAGAAGGGAAGGCCAGCCTCGCCGAGTCCGCTGGGCAGGCTGATGGCTGGTAGCCCGAGCAACGACCAGGGCACCTGGAACGATGGGTCGCCGGTGGTGTCGGGCGGCGGGGCCAGGTTGGACGCGGTCGGCAGAAGGAGGGCATCCAGGCCGCGGAACAGCCCGTCCACCTGCTCCCGCAGCCGGCGGCGGAGACGCTGGGCATGGAGGTAGGCCGCCGCGGGGATCAACTGCCCGACCATGGCTTCGGCTCGAATCCTGGGGCTGTACGCGTCGGCGTTGTCGGCGATCCAGCCGGCGTGGACGCCGGCGGCCTCGGCCTGCATGGTTACGCGGTGGACTGCCAGGAACAGGTCCACCCGGGCGGGTAGCCGCAGCTCGCGGATGCGCGCGCGGCGTCCGCGAAGCGGCGGGCGACCCGCTCGGTGTGGCCGCGGACCTCCCGGATCGGCGCGTTCGAGAAATTCCGGCAGCAGCCCGAGACGAGGCGGCCGACCGCGGGTCGCGTCGCCGAGAAAGTTCGGCACGGCGCGGCGAGCGGAGTGCGGGTCATTCCTATCGTGGCCGGCGAGGACTTGAAGGACGAGGGCGGCGTCGTCGACACCGCGGACGATCGCCCCGACGTGGTCCAGGCTCCAGGCCAGCGGCAGTACGTCTCGACGGCTGACCCGCCCGTACGTTGGCTTCAGCCCGATCACGCCGCAGTAGCCAGCTGGACGGAGGATCGAACCGGCGGTCTGACTGCCGATCGCGACGACGGGGACCATCCGCGTCGCGACCGCCGCGGCCGAGCCGCTGCTCGACCGCCGGGCGTCCGATCCGACCGCCAGGGGTTTCGAGTTGGCGGCGGATCGCCATAAGCGAATTGAGTTGTGACCGTCTTGCCCAGGATGATTGCGCCAGCCCCGCGCAACCGGCGGATGCTCTCAGCGTCGCGGTCGGGTACGAACTCCGCCATGGGCCTGAAGCCGGCGGTCGTCTTCAAGCCCGCGGTGTAGTAGATATCCTTCACGCCGATCGGCACGCCGTGGAGCGGACCGAGGCGCGCCCCGCGCGCGGCAGCAGCCTGCTCGGCGGCGGCGGCGGCGGCTAACGCACCCTGCGCGTCGACCGTGACCCAGGCGCGGAGCTCTGGATCGAGCCGCTCAATGCGCCCTAGCAGCGCTCGGACGAGCTCGACGGGTGAAAGCTTCTTGTTGCGGATCTGGTCGGCGGCAGCGGTCGCGGTCAACTCGTGCAGCTCGCTCATGACAGTCCTCCGCTACGGTTCGACCTCGGTCGGTTCGAGGCGCGCCTGACCAATAAGGTGAATCGCGTTGGCCGTGGTCTCCAGGACCGGCCGAAGCTCGGGCAGCCGCTGCTCGCCCCACGCCTCGAGGGCATCGCGGACCAGGTGTTCGGTGATCTCCCCGCGCGACAGGTTCGGGTCAAAGCGCATACCGTCAGCCTCCTATGTTCTCCACGGAGGAGGATAGTCGAACCACGGACGACATCGAGGCTGCCCCTGGTCCTTGGTCCACGCTTGGAGAACCAGCTTCGCGAGGTCGATGCTGAGGTTGACGGCGGCAAGCATGCGGTTGATGCCGGCGGCGGCGCGCTGGTTCTGGACTCGGTTGGCGCTCCACTGGCTGTTGATCGATCTCTCAGGCGCCGTGTCGTTAGACGTCGGGCCGCGCGATCACGATGTGCGGGGAGCTGGTCGCGAGCTTGCTGGTCTCCACCATCGTGCCGTCGGCTTGGTGGCGCTGAAACGCTGCTCGTCGAGGTTGAACGGGTTGGCCAACGGACGTCCATCACGACATTACCGTGCTCTTCCCATTCCTCCGCGAGAACGGATGAGCCGTTCGTGCCTCGTGGCATGCTTGGATGTCCCTCCGAGATAATTTTTCCTGCTTTGCTGCGCCTCAGGCGTGAATCACCCAGCTTGGCCCGGCGCCGGGAACCCATCACCACACGTCGTGTGCAGCGGGCACCCCGCGGGGGCTACGCTTGCAGCGAACAGCTGGGTGGCGCGCGGGCTAGGCCGGCGGTACCCAATCCGCTTGCCGGAGGGATCGTGCGCATCCGCTCGGTGGCACTGGGGATCGATCCGGCCTGGCTGGGTGGCGCGAACGCGGTTTCGCGCGCCGGCCGCTTCCTGAGAGCGGCGAGCGCGCGGTTCGAGGCCGCGGGATTCGAGGTTCAGACGACACGCCTGGTGCTGTCGCCGTACCCCGAGCTGCCAGGCATTGGGGATCCAGGTGCCGCGGTCGCGCTGGCACGTGAGCTCGAGGCGGCGAGTCAGAGCGAAGAGATCGGCTACGTCTCGCTCGGTCCGATCCGCTGGCGGCGCCTCGGGGACCGCGCGGCCGCGTTCGCCGCGGCCCTGCCCGAGTTGATCGCGGAGACTGAAATCGTCTCGGCGACCGTCGAGACGGCCGCCGCGGGGGAGCTCGCCGGTCCCGCCGCCGAGGCCGCCGGCTGGGTGATTGCGCGGTTGGCGCGTGAGACTCCGAATGGCTTCGGCAACTTCCGCTTCTCCGCGATCGCGGAGTGCCCGTCGAACATCCCGTTCTTTCCGTCGGCCTACCACGACGGAGGCCCGCCGCGCTTCTCGCTCGGGATCGAGGCGGCTGACCTGGCACGCGGCGTCTTTGCCCGAGAAGGCAGCTTCCCCGAGCTGGAACGGCGACTGGCGGCCGAGTTGGGCGACGTCGTCCGGAGGCTCGAGGCCGTTGCCGATGAGTTGGGGACGGAGTTTGGCGTTGGCTACGCCGGCGCCGATCTGACGCCGGCGCCGTTTCCCTCGGACGAGATCAGCGCGGGCGGGATGCTCGAAGACCTCGGCGTGGACGCGGTCGGCGCGGCCGGCACGCTCACGGCGGCGGCGCGCTTTACGCGGATGCTCAAGACGATGCCGCTGATTACGGCCGGCTTCTCGGGCCTGATGCTGCCGGTCCTAGAAGACTCGGTGCTCGCGACGCGCGCGTCGGAAGGCTTGCTGTCCTGGCCGGAGCTATTGCTGTACTCGGCGGTGTGTGGGACTGGCTTGGACACCGTCCCACTGCCAGGGGACGCTGATGAGGTAGAGCTGGCTGGGATCGTGCTGGACGTGGCGTCGCTCGCGGTTGTGCTCGGCAAGCCGCTGACCTGTCGTCTGCTGCCGGTGCCGGGCAAGCGGGCCGGCGAGATGACCGACTACAATTTCCCGTACTTCGCGAACGCCCGTGTCTTGCCCTTGAAGGGCCGCGGGAGCTCGCGCCTGTTCGCGCGCCTGCGGGCGTAGGCTCGAACCCGATGCGTTCGGCGCTCTTCGTCTCCATCGCCATCTTGCTGGTACTGGGGGTGCTGTTCGCCCGCGAGCGCCTCAAGCTTGCGTTCAGGGTCGGCGCGGTGCTGTACGCGGTGCTGCTGGTGGTGCGCTTCATCATCTTTGGCCGGGCCGATTCTGACAGTCTGCTGGATCTGCTGACGGTGATGGCGATCTTCGGCCTGATCTGGCTGGCCGCCTGGCTGGCGACGAACGCCATCCTGCGGGCCCGCGCTCGCCGCCCGCCGACCGGACCCACGTACCACGAAAAATGAGATCCTGATGTCGCTGCGTTCCACCTTTCTCGTCTTCCTGGTCACCGTGCTTGCGGTGCCGATCGGTCCGGCCGAGGCGCAGGAGGCGGCGCCGGCGCGGACGGAGACGGCGTCGTACGAGATTGACGCGCGCCTCGATCCAGCGACCAAGCAGATTCGTGGCACGGAAACTATCTCCTACCGTAATCCGTCCTCGGACACGTTATCTGAACTCTGGTTCAAACTGTACCTGAACGCCTTCCGCAGCCCGGATACGACCTGGATGCGCGAGGCGGGGCTGGTCCATCGCGGAAGCAGCTACGATCCGTCCCGGCCCGGTTGGATCCGGCTGGATCGGATGGTCCTGGAGAGCGGCGAGAATCTCCTGCCGGCCGAGGCGGACGCAGCCGAGACCATCCTGCGGGTCGCGCTGCCGCGCGCGCTCGGACCGGGTGAGACACTCCGGATTCAGGTTGCCTGGACGAGCCAGCTCCCGCGGGTGTTTGCGCGAACCGGGTTCGCCGGCGACTTCGTGCTGGCCGGACAGTGGTACCCCAAGCTGGCGGTCTACGACCGTGGTGCCTGGGACCGCGAGCCCTGGCACGCAAACGCCGAGTTCTTTGCCGACTTCGGGATGTACGACCTCGCGGTGACTATCCCGAGGGGCTGGACGACCGGCGCGAGCGGCGTGCGCGTGGGGGCGACTGACAACACTGACGGGACGACGACGATCCGCTACCGGGCCGAGTCGGTCAGCGACGTGGCGTGGACCGCCTGGCCGGACTATCGGGCGGTGACGCGCACGGTGACGGTCGCGGGGCGGGAGGTCGAGCTTGAGCTTCTGACGCCGCGGGAGCTGGCCAACGCGGACGAGCGATATCTGGGGCCGGCGACGGCGACGCTGGAACTGCTCGGGCGTTGGTTCGGCGCGTACCCCTGGCCGCGTCTGACGCTGGTCGTCCCGCCCGCGGATGCTGACGGGGCTGGCGGCATGGAATACCCGATGTTCGTCACCCTTGGGCAGCCGTCCGAGCTGCCGTTCGGACTGGGCCGTGGGGTGCGCGAACCGGAGATCGTGACGGTCCACGAGATCGCCCACCAGTGGCTGCCGCTGCAAGTGGCGACCAACGAGGCGCGTGAGGCGTGGCTGGACGAGGGGTTCGCCGACTACGCGACGATCCGCGTGCTGGCCGAGCTGTACGGCCCCAGCAGTTCGATGCTCGACGTTGGTCCGCTCGACCTTGGATACGGAACGATCCATCGGCTCCAGCTCGCCCTCGGCGCCGTCCGGCAGCCACTGGTGTTGCCAGCGTGGGAGTACCCGAGCGTGGTGGCGTATGGCGCGACGGTCTACTCGAAGGGGGCGCTCGGGCTCCAGAGTCTGGAGCGGACGTTGGGGGAGGAGCGCTTCCTGGGGGCGATGCGGCTGTTCGTCGAGCGCTGGCGGTGGCGCCATCCGACGACCGACGACCTTCGAGAGGCCCTGGAGGAGGGGACTGGCGAGCGATTGGCGTGGTTCTTTGAGCCGCTGGCGTACGGGCGCGGTGTCGCGGAGTATCGCCTGGCTGAGGCCAACGAGCGGAGCGCGGTCGTTGAGCGCCGGGGTGACGTTCGCTTCCCGGTCCAGATTCAGCTGGGGTACGCCGACGGACGTACGGAGGTGGAGAGCTGGGACGGCGCCGACGAGCAGATTGAGCTGTCAGCGCGCGGCGGGCGGCTTGCGTGGGTCCAGGTGGACCCGGAGCGTCGAATTCTGCTGGAGCTGGACCCATTCGACAATGCGCGGGAGCTCGAACCGTCGAGCTCGGTCCTGGCCGCGCTTGGGCGTGCGCTGTCGCTCATCCGGGCGGTGCTCCTGCCGCTTGGGACGATTGGTTAGCAACGGCCGCTCGGCACGCGGAGCGACCCAGAGCTAGTAGAACAAAAGTTCTATCGCACGAGTAGGCCGGTGGTGAGGACCCTGCCGCCGTGCTTGCCCACGATTCAGACAACGCTCAGGACACATCCGCACCCGCCTTCGGCGTCGGCGGCGCACGAGCACGCCGCGCGTCTGGCTGGCCGGACATGCGGGTCGCCTGCGTCTGGCTGCCGCGACTCCCGTTGCGGGTCGAGGTGCTGCGCCGGCCGGCCTGGGACGGTCGCCCGCTGGTGCTCGGCCCGGGGCCGGGCGAGCGGCGCGTGGTCCGACTCTGCTCGCCGGAAGCCGAGCAGGCCGGAATCCGGCCCGGCTTGCCGCTGCGCGAGGTGCTGCCGGTGTGCCCGGAGGCGATCATTGTGGACCCGGACCCGGTGCGCGTCGCGGCGGTTCTGGATCGAGTCGTGGCCGCGCTGGAGCGGGTGAGTCCGGCGGTTGAGGCGGCTGAGGATGGGGAGAGGGTCTTTTTGGACTTGCGCGGTCTGGAGGCCCTCTACCGCGGCGATCTTGGCGCGCTGGCGCGGGCGATCCGAGCGGCTATCCCGCCGCTGCTGCGCCCGCGCATCGGGGTCTCGGGCGGCAAGTTCTCCGCGTTGGTCGCCGCGCGGATGGCGCCGCGTTCCGAGGCGCGGGTGGTCCCGGAAGGAGCCGCGGCCGAATTCCTGGCACCATTGCCGATCGGCTTGCTGGAGATGCCGTTCGACTCGGAGGTGTGGCATCGGCTGGGCTTGCGGACGATCGGCGACCTTGCCCGCCTGCCGTTCGCCGCGGTCCAGGCCGAGTTCGGGCGGGCCGGCGCACGCGCGTGGCGGCTGGCGCACGGCCGCGACGACGCGCCTATCGTCGCGCGCGGTGCGATCCCGACGGTCCGCGCCATGCTCCGTTTCGACGACCCGTTGGGCAGCGTCGACGCGGTCGTTGTCGCGCTGGATCGACTGCTGGCGCGGGCGTTTGAGGATCCTGAGCTGGCCGGGCGTTCGGCCCGCCGGGCGCGGCTGCGGGCGCTGCTGGCGGATGGCACGTCCTGGGAGCGCGTCTGGACGTTCAAGGAAGCGCTGGCCGAGCGGGCGGCGGCCCGCCGGGCGCTGAAGGCCAAGCTAGAGCTGCCGAACGGTCTGCCGCCGGCGCCGATTGAGGAGCTGTCATTGGAGCTGCTCGGCCTGGGTGGCGAGGTGTCCAGGCAGGACACCCTGTTCGCGGCCCGTCCCGAGCAACGCGGTCGGTTGGCCGAGGCGGCGCGCCACCTGGGCGCCCGCTACGGCTGCGTGCCGCTGTACCACGCCGTGGAGGTGGAGCCGTGGTCTCGCATCCCGGAGCGCCGCTGGGCGCTCGCGACCTGCGACGCCTGAATGCCCCGACACCGATCCGCGTCCAGGTTGACGGCAAGGGGTGTCCCCGCGGGGTGTGGCGGCGCGGACATCCGGCGTCGTGCGCGGTGGTTCGTGTCCGGGACCGCTGGCGGATCGACGACGAGTGGTGGCGCGATCGTCCGATCTCGCGCCGCTACTACGCCGTCCTGCTCGAAGACGGCACCCTCCTCACCGTCTACCGCGACCTTTGTGCAGCGGATGCCTGGTTCGAGCAGCGCGACCGTGCATAAAGGAGGTGTCCAGCGTGCGTCCGCCCCGCTCAATGGAACACCACGGGTGCAGACCGTGCGTCCCTGTGACCCACCGATGAGGCGCGGCAGGTTGGAAGGTCGTGGTGCAGCGTGAGGCAGCGTATGCCGAGCTGCACTTGCACACCGCGTACTCCTTCCTTGACGGGGCGTCACAACCGGAAGAGTTGGTCGAGCGCGCGGTGGAGTTGGGATACCAAGCGTTGGCGGTCACGGATCATGACGGGCTGCACGGGGCAATGGCGTTCGCCCTGGCGTGCGCCGCCGCGGGTATTCAGCCGATCACCGGCGTCGAGCTGACGCTACGCGGTGGCTTGGTTGACGAGGACTCGGAGCCGGTCCACCTGACGCTGCTGGCTGAGAGCGGGCGCGGCTACGCGAACCTCTGCCGGCTGATCACCGAAGCCCACCGTTCGAGTCCACGCGGCGACGTGGCGCTCGATCCTGGCTTCCTGGACGGCCATACCGAGGGTCTCATCGCGCTGTCCGGCTGCCGCTCAGGCGAGGCCGCGCGGCTGGTCGACGCCGGTCGCCTGGAAGACGCCGGCATCGCGATCTGTCGGCTGGCCGACCGCTTCGGTCTGCGCAACAGCTTCGTCGAGCTGCAGCACAACCTGGTTCGAGGTGACACGCGACGGGTGGCGCGGCTGGTGGAGCTGGCCGGGCGCCTTGGGGTGGGGATCGTCGTGACGGGTAACGTCCACTACCACGATCGTGAGCGCCACCGCCTCCAGGATGCGATGGTCGCGATCAGGTATCGGTCGACGCTTGAGGCGTCCCATCGTCTGCGCCGCCCGAATAGCGAGTTCTTCCTCCGCTCGCCCGAAGAGATCGCCGCGCTGTTCGTCGAGACTCCCGAGGCAATCGCGAACGCGGGGCTGATCGCCGAGCGCTGTGCCGGCTTCAACCTGGCCGATCGTCGCGATCTCGGCTACAGCTTCCCGGATTTTAGCCGCGCGGCCGGCGAGGAACAGGCGACCGCCGATGACGTGCTGGCTGACCATTGTCGGGCCAGGTTCTCCGGGCGCTACCCCGAGGCCAGGACCGAGCCAGGGCTCCTGGCCAAGGCTCGCGCGCAGCTCGACGTCGAGCTGCGGCTGATCGCCACGCACGGGCTGGCCGGGTTCTTCTTGATTTACCGCGACCTCCAGCAACTCGCGATCGACGTTGCCCGTGAGGTGCGCGGGACCGGCCCGGGCCGCGGTGGGTCCGGCCTGCCGCCGGGACGCGGCCGCGGATCGTCGGTCAGCTCGATCGTCTGCTACCTGATCGGACTGTCGCATGTCGACCCGATCCGGCATCGGCTGTTCTTCCGGCGCTTCCTCAACGAGGACCTCGAGGCGATCCCGGACATCGACCTGGATTTCGCGCGCGACATCCGCGAGCAGTTGATCCTGGCCGTCTACGAGCGTTATGGCCACGATCACGCGGCCCTGGTCTGCAGTTTCGCCACCTACCACCTGCGGAGCGCGGTGCGTGACCTCGGCAAGGTGCTCGGCCTGCCGCCGGCCGGGATCGACAAGCTAGCCCGTCTGTCCGAGGGGCGTGGCGCTGACACGGTCCGGGTCGAGCTGGAGCGTCTGCCGGAGTTTCAAGGCCGGGCGGAGGGGCCGCTCTGGGGACACCTGATCCAACTCGCCGAGCAGATCGACGGCTTCCCGCGCCACGTCGGCCAGCACGTCGGCGGGATGATCATCTCGTCTCGCCCGCTGGTTGAGATGGTGCCGATCCAACCGGGTGGGATGTCGGGTCGCTTCATCTGCCAGTGGGACAAGGACTCCTGCGACGACGCCGGCTTCGTCAAGATCGACTTCCTGGCGTTGGGCATGCTCTCGCTCGTCGAGGAGTGCCTGGAGCTGGTCTGGCAGCACCGCGGCGAGCGAGTTGACCTCAGCGCGCTCCGCTACATCGACCCGACCGTCTACGATGCGATCTCGCCGCGATACGGTTGGGCTGTTCCAAATCGAAGGCCGCGCCCAGATCAGGATGCTGACGCGGACGCGGCCGCGCAACCTGGATGATTTGGCGGTCCGTGGTTGCCATCGTGCGGCCTGGACCGACGGCCGGCGGCGCGGTCAACCCGTACGTCCACCGCCGCGAGCTTCGGCGCGGGAATCCGGGCGTATCCGCCCGCGCCGATCACCCGATGCTTGACGCGCTGCTGGCCGACACCCTTGGTGTCGTGCTGTTCAGGATCAGGTGTTAGAGGTGGCGATCGAGATGGGTGGTTTTGCGCCCGGGCAGGCCGATCAGTTCCGTCGGGCGATGAGCCGCCGCCGCTCGCAGGCCGCGATCGAGAGTTTCCGCGACCGCTTCATTCGGGGCGCCCAGCAAAAGGGCGTCTCGCCAAGACGCGGACAATCTTCGACAAGCTCTCCAGCTTCTCCGCTTCGGCTTCCCAAAGAGCCACGCATACGCCTTCGCCATCCTGGCGTATCAGTCGGCCTGGCTTCGCCAGTACTACCCGGCGACTACACCGCGCTGTGCAACGCAACCAACCGATGGGCCTACGCACCGCATGCTCAATGGGGACGCCAGGCGCCACGGGTTGCAGGTGCTGCGGGTGGCGATCAACCGCAGCGGCGCGCGCCGTGGCGGGCGATCGCCAGGTCCTGCTTGGGCTGACGACCGTCAAGGGGATCGGCGACGAGCTGGCCGAGCGATCGTCGCCGAGCGCGAGGCGAACGGCGCGTACCGCTCGCTGACTGACCTGCTTCGGCGGGCCGGCCTGCCGCGCGTCGCGGCCGAGCTGATGACGCCATCGGTGCGCTCGGGGAGTTCGGCCTGGGGCGTCAGGAGCTGCTCTGGCAGCTTGGACTCCTCGTACCGACGACGGGCGACGGAAGGAAGACGAACGGTGGGAGATCACGCCAGCTCAGTCTGGAGCTGCCGATCGAGCAGGACATGGTCCGCCTGCCGGACATGGACCACTGGGAGCGGATGGTGGCCGACTACGGGCTGCTCGGGCTGTCGCCGAGCTACCACCCGCTCGGCTGCTGCGCGACCGCGCGCCACGGATCTGGTGCCGGCCACGCGCCCTGCGGAAGGCTCGCGACGGGATGCGCGTGCGAACGGCCGGGCTGGTCGTCTGTCGCCAGAGGCCTGGCACGGCCAAGGGGTTCACCTTCCTGTTGCTCGAGGACGAGACTGGGTTGACGAACGTCGTCGTCCGCCCGGACCTGTACGAGGCGGAGCGGAGCGTAGTCCGCGGTGAGCCGTACGTCTGCGTGGAGGGACGGTCCAACTCCGCTCGGGACGCTCAACCTGCTGGCGACGGCGATCGAGCCGCTGGCCCGTGTCCCCGGGGCGCTGCTGCCGCGCCCGACCTCCAGCACCCCTACTTTGGCCACGAGAACGACCCGCGCGCCTCCGCCCCCGCGTCGGCGACGAACCCGCGCTCTCATCGCACCGATGCATTCCAGACGCTCCAGCTTGCCACACCTTCAAGTCACGATTTCCATTGACGCACGGTCAGCGGTGGCCACCCAGACCCCACATCGAGAACCGCTGGCCGCGTCCAGCATAGTTGTGCCCGACTGACCACAGCGCTGCTCACCGTTCTCCGACGGCTCGGGCGAGCGCGTCGGACGTCGTGATCTGGGCCACGTCGCGGAGGAAGCTGCCCAGTGAGGGGCTTGCCTCGCGCAGGCGGCGGAGGCGCGCAGGGATCGGGCTGTGACCCGCGGCCGCGTCGCCGTAGCTACCGTGGAACGCGAAGTAGGCCTGGTTCAGCTTGCGGACGTCGTAGCCGGCCGCGGCTAGCTCGACCTGGCGGTCGCGCATATACGCACTCGCTTCCTCGATCCGGCCGACGGCCAACAGGCGGTCTACCTCCACCCGTGTCGTGCGCATGATGGTCCGGAAGTCTCGTCCGATCGGAGGGGGTGACGCGGGCGCCGCTTCGGTGCTTCGGGGCGGCCCGTCCAGGTCAAGCTCCTGGGCGAGTCGATCGCCGAGCTCACGTCCGGCCAGCTCCGCGGCGGTCTCGTTGATCTCTCGCGAGACCTGGCTGCTCCAGTAGCCGCGGCCCAGGGGGGCAAAGAAGAAATAGGCGTGGATCCATTCGTGTGCCGCGCTGGCGAGTGCATCGCGAGGGCGCGTGGTGTTCTGCACCATTGCCGGGTAGGTCGCCAGGCCGCCAATCGGGACGACGAGCGACGAGACGCCGAGGCTATCCACAGCCGCCTCAACGGCCTCAATCTCGCCGAGGGACATGTCTGCTCGAAGCAGCTCCGACTGGACGACCGCGATGCGGTCTAGCGGGGAGACGATCAGCACCCGTGGTGGCGACTCGAAACTTAAGCTGACGGGCGGGAAGACGATTCGCCCGTCCGGCGCCAGAGGCATCCTGACAATCAGCCCTTCGCGGTCAAGAATTCTGGTAAGTGCACGCTCGATCCCTGCTTCGGCACGCGCCTCCAGAGCTTCGCGCTGTTCCGCGGACGCGGCGAAGTACGCGACAATGGCCGCCTGATCACCGGGATCTGCGCCAGCGTGACGACCGACTAGTCCGGCGCCGATCCGACCAGCCCGTTCGGCGAGGTTGGCAATCTCCCAGTCGACGAGACGGAAGGCGTACGGGGCCGCGGCCTGGCGGCGACGAAACTCCTCCGGCCACGTGCTGCCGATCAAGACCACCAGGATCGCGACCGCGCACAGGCCTAGGCAGACAAGAAAGCTGAATCGCCCCCGCGGCATCCGACGCGCGAGCGAGTGGGGCGAAGTGGTGGATTGCACGCCGAATTGTACTGGTGGGGCAGCCGGGCCGTAGATGCCGCCCGGAGCGTTCACGTATAGTTGGCTGCCTCGCCCAACGAGACGCGGCTGGGCCCGCCGACCCGATTAGAGCTTGTCGTGAGGTCCTCGGCCGTGTCTCCCGCCGCCGATCCGAGTGCCGCCGAGGACCGCGCCGTCGAGGCCGCCCGGGGCGGTGACGTGGCGGCGTTCAACCAGCTAGTCCAACAGTACCAGGGCATTGTCTACAACGTGGCCTTACGGACGCTCGGCAACGGCGAGGACGCAGCGGACGTTGCCCAGGATACCTTCATCTCGGCGTTCCGGGCGATCCGAGAGTTTCGCGGTGGTTCGGTCAAGGCATGGCTGCTGCGGATCACCGTCAATGCTTCGTACGACCTGCTGAGGCGCCGGAAGCGGCGGCCGGCCAGCTCGCTGGACGCGCTCGCCGAAGCAGAGGACGGCGAGCTCGGCGTGGTGGATCGAACGCGCGGACCAGATGCGGCCGCGCTTGGCGCAGAGACCGCGCGCGTTATTCAGCAGGCCCTGGCCACGCTGCCGGACGAGCAGCGCACCCTGGTCGTCCTCTGTGACGTACAGGGCCTGAGCTACGAGGAAGCCGCCGCGACTGCACAGGTGGCGCTCGGCACCGTCAAGTCGCGGCTCAGCCGCGCGCGCGCTCGTCTGCGCGACTACCTGGCCGAACGGGGGGAACTCCCGGGCGGACTCCGGCGTCCATCATGAAGATAGCTGCCCCACATCATGGGTCCGCCTGTGCCTGAATCCCGTACCTGGGTCAATCCCCCGAAACATCTCTCTACCGAGTGGCTGTCGGCCTACCTCGATGGCGTGATCTCGCCTCAAGAAGGCGATGTGCCGCCGGCGGCGGAGGCTCACCTGCAGAACTGCCCGCGCTGCGCCGACGACTTAGCCGGACTAGACGCCGTGCGGACACTGCTGCGTCGCCTGCCACAGCATGCGCCGCCGCGCTCTTTTGCGCTTCAGGACATCCCCGAGCCGCGCCAGGTTGGGATCTTCCGATTGCCACGCATGGTGGCCTGGACACGCGCGGCTAGTGCTGTTGCAGCAGCAGTCTTTGTGCTCTGCTTGTCGCTCGACCTGCTTGGGGTGGGCGATGACGTGGCGGCCCCGAGTGCCGTGCAGAATCGCATCGCGGCGCCAACGGTCGCGCCCGCTTCCGTGAAGGCCGCGGCACCGGCCGTCGCTCCCGGCCCGCAAGCTGCAACTGCCGTGATTTTCCCTCCGTCGGTCGCCGCCGGTGATCGCGACAGGGGTGGGCTGGAGTCGGCAGGATCGGCGGAGACCAAGATTGGAACGCTGAGCGCGACGCCGGCGAACCCGGTTGCCGACGTTATCCCGACGTACCGCCCGTTGCGCCTGGCCTCGATCGTGGCGGGCATTCTGGCCTTGCTATTCTTGAGTGCCGCGTTGTTCAGCGGGCGGCGAGCCGCCACCTGATGAGCCTCCCGGCTCGACGGCCCAGGAGGGCAGCTCCAACGAGCGCAGCAGGGTCGCGCCCGCTCCCAGGAGCCGCGGCGGCGGCCGCTCATCGGGATGCGCGTGGCGCACCAACTTTGGTAGTCGAGTCGTCAGGCACGATTCGACCACCTGATCCGGCGCGACCACAACCACCCCGACTCGCTCGTCGGGTCCGAGCCCGACCACCGCCCATTGTCCTACCGTCATGGCAAGATCGCCCGCGTCCGCAAAGAGCAGCGGCGCCCCCGGATCGAGCCGGATGCCAACGATACGAGCAGGACCGTGCGCCGTCAGGCTGCCAGCTCCGATCGCGGCAGGCCGAGAGCGACGACGTCAAGCGCAAGGCGGGCGTTGACATTCTGGTCCAACATCATCAGCGTATCGCGCACCTGCGCGATGGCAGCGGCGATGGTGGTCGGCGCGAAGCGGGCGGCATCGCGCTCCAGCGCGGACCTTCGGTCCAGGTTGACGATCCGCTCGCCAAGTCCACGCTGGAGCAGGAGCACATCGCGCCACCAGCGGAGCCACGCATGCAAGGTGTCGCGGACACTCTCGGGACGCCCGCTCCAGCGATCGGCTAGGCCGCGCGCGTAACTCAAGCGCTCGACCCGATCGGCGTCGATGAGGCTCGCCAGATCGTCGATGAGTCGAGCACGCTTTTCGAGCGACGTGTCGTCGTTGGTGCAGAGTGCGCCGCCGACCGTGCCGCCCGAGAGCGCCGCCACCAGTACGGCCCGATCCGGTAGCAAGCCGCGGTCGCGGACGAGGTGGTCGGCCAGCGCCGCCCGCGTCAGCGGGCGCAGCCGGACGTGCTGGCAGCGGGAGACGATCGTCTCCATCGTCGCCTCCGGGTCCACCGTCGTCAGGATCATGATGACGGCCTCGGGCGGCTCCTCGATCGTCTTGAGCAATCGACTCGCCGCGTCCGGGTGGAGCAGCTCGGCCTGCTCGATGATGTACACCTTGCGCCAGGCGTCGGCCGGTCGGAGCTGGGCCTCGGCCTGGATCGGCGCGATATCGGCGATGCGGATGATGCGATGCGGCGGCTCGACGCCAATGACGCGCACCTCTGGATGCTGGCCGCGGCCGATCAGTCGGCAACGACGGCAAGCGCCGCAGGGTGGCTCGCCTCCGGACCAAGGACCGAGGACGGAGGACGAAGGCTCCGACCGTCCGCCGTCCGTACATCGTTCTCCGTCCTTCGTTGCACCGGGGCCGAGTCGCTCGCAATTGAGAGCGCGGGCGAACTCCAGGGCCAGGGTTCGCTTGCCCACGCCGGCGGGGCCACTGAGAAGGTAGGCGTGGCTGACGCGGCCGCGCGCGATCCCTCGACGGAGCAGGTCTACCGCTCGGTCATGGCCGACGATGTCCCAGACCATCAGATCAGGGGTGCGGGATGAGGGACGTGGGGCGAGCAAGAACATTCTCGCCCCACGCTCGTCGTCCTTCGCGTCACATGCCCGTCAGCGGGGGCGGCTGAATTCGCAGCTCGTTCTGGACGGCGCGTACGCCCGGAACTCCACGCGCCGACTCCTCCGCGTACTCCCGATCCTCGTCGGTGATCACCTCGCCGGTGATCGTGACCACGCCCTGTTCAGCTGTGGCCTTGAGGCCGTGAATCCAGATGCCCGCGTGCGAGACGAGCACTGCCTCGACTCGGCCGGCTAGCGTGAGGTCCTCGAGTGCGCGGAGCGACATGGCCGTCGGGGCGATCTCGGCCCGCTCGAGCGTGTACGTGATCTCGCCCACGGCACGCTCCAGCCCGAGATTGCCAGTGTTCAGGACTAGATCGTAGCCGTGGACGTCGAGCCAGTCGGCGTTGTGCATGTAGCGGATGTAGCCGCCCCGCTCGCGGTCGGCACGTCGGACGACGTCCGTCGCTTTGTCCCGGTCGAGTGGACCGAGATTGTCGAGTCCGCTTGGCCCGCCGCTGGTGCCCACCTGCATGACGCGCTCGATCCGCACCGCCGGCGGAGCCACCGTGAGCACGCGAAGCACGTGGCTTAGACCCCGCAGTAGGAAGTTTGAGCCGAGGCCGACGATGACAGCGTCGCCATCGCGCGCGAAGCTGTACACAGCGCTGCGAACGAGGATCGCATGGCGCCGCCGCTCCTCGTTCAGCCGCTCCCAGAACGATGGTCGCGTTTCTGCAATTTCGGGAGCGTCTGGCTGGATCTCACCGAATTCGCGAACGTAGTCTGGAAGCGTCCGGTGGTCGAGGTAGCGGAACCCGAGGCGGTCTGCGAGACCGTGGCCGATCTCGTCGCCGAGACTCCCGAGTTGACGGCCGATGGTCACCACGGGCATGGCGCTCGCCTCTCAATTGCGCGGCTTGGCGCTCGGGTTCAATGGGCCGGATTGTACCACTCTCCACTCCAGCGGTCCTATGCTGCTGAGGTCCGACGGTCCGCGGGAAGTGGCTCCGGTGCTCGACGGCGCGAGCCTCACGTAGAATGCGGCGACTCGGCGAGGGATCGGGCGGCAGTGGACGTCGGCCCCTTGCGGGAGGTCATGCTTCGTTTGGATGCATCTCCAGGAACCTCGCCCGTCCCGCCAGTGCACCACCCCAGGCGACCGACGCGCCGCCGCTCCGCGTACGGAGTGTCGGCGCTCTTCGTGTTCGGAGCTCTGATGTTCGCGGTCTTCCCCTCTTCGTTGCTGTTACCGAAGGTCGCAGCGAGCGGGATCGTGCGAGACGACGTGTCCGGCGATCCGATCGCTGGTGTGCGGGTGAGCTCGGGCACACTCGCCGCGACGACGCCGGCCGATGGGACTTTTGGACTGGCCCGCGTCGGCCTGGCCGAAGTGCTGCTGATCGAAACGGACGGCTACTTGCCGACGCGCGTCGGAGTGTTTCCGCCGCGCCAGCTGCGGGTTGCCCTGGCGCCGCGCACGTTCGGGTTGACGGTGCGTGACGCAGAGACCGGCGAACCTATTTCGGACGCCTCTGTGACAACGCCGGCCAGAGCGAGCGCGGCGGTCCGTGCGCAAGCGATAAGCAGCGGGCGATTCCACATTGGCCCAGCGCGCCGGCAGATGGCGCTGACGGTCGAAGCGGACGGCTACACCGACGCGTCGTTGGCGTAACAGGGTGAGTCAGACCTGGAAGCGCGGCTCCCGCGACGTCTGACGCTGCGTCGGCCCAGCTCGATCAGCAGCGCCGCCCCGGCGTGCGGCGTCACCGCGTGCGGCGTCACCGCGTCCGGTCAACCCGCCCCGCGGATCGCTAACCAGCGCGTTCGGCAGCGGCCTCCGCATCGCTTCACCTCCGGGGTGAAGCCTACGCGAAGCTACTCACGGATCGGGGGGCACCCACACCGATCACCGGCACGCACATGCCGGCCGGCGGTTCGCTGAGGCCCCCGAGTGGCTCATCCGTGCCCGCATCGGCAGAGTGGAGCGCGCCTCAGGCGCTATCTCTCGGGCACGACCTTGAAGCGCACGAGCGTCACCAGATCATCAGGGTTCCAGGAGCCGTAGGTCTGGCGCCAGAGCTGCCGAAACTGCTCGAGCGTGTAGCCGCCCTCCTGACGAGCGTCCTCCTCGTCGACATCCCCGAGACGCTTCCGTACCAGGTCGGTGACTTCTAGAGTGGCAAACTGGACCACGTCGGCGCGGACGAGTGCTCCGGGCTCAATGCGCGGGTCCACGCGGCGGCGAATGGTCTGGGTCATCGAGCCATCAAGAACGCTTTCGTACTGGCGCAGGAGGAAGCCGAGCCTCGCCCGCGGCTCGCGTTGGGCATCCTGGACGATGTCCGCGATGGGCGCGGGCGATTCGGTCGCCGCGCGGCGAATCACATCGCGAGCAACTTCGCGGGGGACGCGCTCCTCGGAAAGCTGTGTCGCGACCTCGACCTGACGCTCGGGATCCTTGATCTTCTCGGCGATGTCCAGGGCCGTTCGGTAGTCGATCTTGCCCTCGGGGACGCGCTTTGCCTCCCGCGCGCCGATCCGTTCCTGAACCTCCTCGGGTAGGTTCAAGGTCCGAACCCAAGCCCGGATCGTATCGGTTTCCACGCCGATGCGCTGCGCGATCACTTCCCAGGTCATGTACTTCTCTGGATACCGGTCTCGCAGCTCGCGGCAGAGCTTCGCCTTCTCGACAGCCGAAAGATCTTCGCGCTGCACGTTCTCGACGAGGTTGATCTCCATCACTTCGTCGTCGCTGTACTTGCGGACAATCACCGGAACTTCGTCTAGCCCGGCTTGCTGAGCTGCACGATATCGTCGCTCGCCTACGACGACTTCGTAGTGCGAGTTGACCGGGCGGACGAGCAGCGGTTCGAGGATTCCGAAGTTGACGATGCTGGCCGCAAGATCGTCGAGGCCGGACTTGGAGAATCGAAGGCGCGGGTTCAATCGGTTCGGTCGGATCCTTTTCAGCGGGACGTCCGGCACTGGGGGCTCCCTCCACTCGGTAGTGCCTAGCAGTCTAGCGACAGCTGTTCCCCAACAGAGGGCGTTTCACCCCGTCTGCGAATACAGCGTCATCACGATTCTCGGGACGCGTGGCGAACCATCCCGCGGAGGCATAGCGCAACGAGGCGCTTGACGCCGCAGCTCGTCTCTGGTGCCGGCATGGGGGCGTCGGCGCGCTCGATCGCGCGTGGCAAACCAACCGCGCATTGCGGTGCGCGCGGTCGGCGCTCTGCCGCGACTGACGAGCAGCGCGCTGCCGGCGAGCGCCAGCAGGCCGATTCCGCAAGGCCAGTGGGGCCGTTAATCGCATCTACTAGCATGGAAGCGTTCAGATCATGCGTGCCACCACTGAGCGTGCACGCACTTGTGCGCACGTTCGCGCGACACGATCACGCGAACTCAGCCCCGAAGACTCCATAGTGACGTGGACCGTGCTGGCGCACGATCAACAGCGCGTCGGCGTCTCGCATTCCAGCAGCAAGTCACACCACCGGCCGGACCCCGTCTCGCCACCATCCGGAGCGGCGTTCACACGTGGACAGGAGGGTGATGTCCGTCTACCCTCTACAGGGTGACGTTCAGTGGCCGCGAGCCGGTGGCGGAGGGGGAATCGATGAGCGTGGGCAAGGGGGAACTTCGGTACGAGCTGGCCGAGGGCTGGGAACAGCTGCCGAGCGGGTGGACCCACCGTGACGTGGCAGGCGTAGCGGTCGATTCGAGAGATCGTGTGTACGTTTTCACGCGCGACGAGCACCCGGTCATCGTCTACGAACCCGATGGCACCTTTGTGCGCTCTTGGGGAGAGGGCGCGTTTTCTCCGCGCACCCACGGAATCACGATCGGACCAGACGACAGCGTGTACTGCGTTGACGACGCCGACCATACCGTCCGCAAGTTCACCTGCGACGGGGATTTGCTGATGACGCTTGGCACCAGCGGCCAGGCGTCTCACACCGGCTACACGGGCACGGTTTCCTCGATCAAGCATGGCGGCCCGCCGTTCAATCGGCCCACCAATCTGGCCGTGGCACCGAACGGCGAGTTGTACGTCTCGGACGGGTACGGCAATTGCCGCGTCCACCGCTTCTCGGAGGCCGGCAACCTGATCCAATCATGGGGCGAGCCTGGTAGTGGGCCGGGGCAGTTCATGCTCCCGCACGGGATCTGGGTCATGGCCGACAGCCGCGTCCTGGTGGCGGATCGAGAGAACGACCGCATCCAGGTGTTCAGCCCGGATGGCGAGTTTCTCACGGAATGGCTCGATGTCCAGCGGCCAACCGCGATCTTCGTGGATCCAGACCAGCGGGTGTATGTTAGCGAGCTCTGGTGGCGGGTGGGCCAGGAAGCGTTCCGCAACGGTCCGATCGAGCGCGATCTTCCGGGCCGGGTCAGCGTGCTGGACACTACAGGAGAGGTGTTGGCGCGCTGGGGGGCCGGTCCCGACCCTTGCGCCGCCGGCAGTTTCTGCGCTCCTCACGGGCTGTGCGTCGACTCGCGCGGTGACGTCTACGTCGGCGAGGTGAGCTGGACCTTCGCTGGCAAGGCCGGGCTGGTGCCTCCGGACTGTCACACGCTCCAGAAGTTTGTCCGGGTGCCCTAGAGTTGCAAGGCGCTTACCCGCTCTCCCGGGGAACCGCGGCTGCACATCTGGTGCCTCCACGCTCGGCGCCGCGGGCTGAGATGGCTGGGCACAAGATCCTGCGCCGGAGGAGGTTGCACAGGTGGACGACGCCTGGAATGAGCTTCGGCCCCGAGCTCGCGAATGCTCCACAGGGTCGCAGCTCCATAGGTGCGTGCGTCGGCGCTGTCCCCGTGAAGAGGTCGGTCACACGGCGCGGTCCCTGCGGAGGCAGGCTACGGCAACCTGACGCGCGGGCCGTCCGCCGCTGCCTCTACGGCGGCGAGGCCGTCGTGTTGGAGGGCATCGACCAGATTGGCGAGCCAGGCATGGTCCTCGGGGCCGAAGTCGTCGCGCAGGCCCTGCCCGAGTTCCTCAAAGGACAGGCTCGCCCCGGATGCGAGCGCCCGCAGGCGGTTTACGATCCGGCCGCGGTAATAGCGTCTGGAATGTTCGAACGGTGCCCCCGTGGTGTACGTGGAAACACCCTCGGCGACTCGGGGAAGTCGTTTCGGGGCGCGGGCCATGAGTGGGCGTCCAACACAGACAAAGGCCAGCGGGCAGCGGGAACAGGCCGGCGCGCGGGCGATGCACACCGTCGCCCCGAGGTCCATGATCGCCTGGTTCCAGTCATAAGCATTGTCAATCGGCAGGACAGCCTGGGCGAAGCGGTCGAGCACTCGGCCGGGCGGCGGGTCCAGCCCAATCACGTCGGCGAAGACGCGGCCCAGCACGCGCCGGACGTTGGAGTCAACGACTGCGCCGCGCTGGCCGAAGGCGAAGCAGGCGACGGCGTTCGCGGTGTAGCTGCCGAGTCCCTCGAGCTCGCGCAAGGCGCGAGCCTGCTCTGGTAGTCGCCCGCCGAGCTCCTGCATGACGATGCGCGCGATCTGATGGAGCCGCACAGCGCGACGGTTGTAGCCGAGCGGTGCCCAGCGGCGGATCACCTCTGCGAGCGGCGCCGCGGCCAGGGCGGAGAAGGTCGGGAAAGCGTCGAGGAACTCCTGGAACTTGGGGTGCACCCGATCAACTTGAGTCTGCTGGAGCATGATCTCGGAAAGCAGGATGGCGTACGGATCTCGGGTCCGGCGCCAGGGGAGATCCCGGGCACAGCGTGCGTACCATTGCAGCAGCGTGTGTTGGACGGTGATCAGGCGCTCGGCGTCGGGCAGCGGGAGTTCCAAGCTCCCTGGCTGACGCTGAAGTCTGCGTCGGGTTGGTTCGCCCTGTGCAACGCTCAATGGGCCTCTGCCGTCTTCGCCTCGTCCCACACAACGAGCAGCTCTTCAATCGCCACGTCCCGAAGCAGCTGCCCGCGCTCGCGGAGCCGGGACTCGACAAACCGGAACCGCTCGGCCACGCGGGCGTTCGCGCCGCGAAGCGACTCCTCGGCGTCCGCCCCCAGGTCGAGGCCGAGCCGAGCCAGGATGAACAGGACGTCCCCAAGCTCGGCTTCCGCTGCAGAGGGATCAGGTGCGTCGCGGAGCTCGGCCAGCTCCTCGGCCAACTTCGCCTGAACACTGCCTCCATCGGGCCAGTCGAAGCCAACTTTCTTGAGGCGCTTCTGGACTTCCTGTGCGGCCACCAGCGCCGGCAGGCTGCGTGGCATGCCGTCGAGCACGGACGTCCGGTCGGCCTTTTCAACGGCCTTGAGCTCGTCCCAGTTACGCTCGACCTCGGCCGCGCCGGTCACGGTAAGATCGCCGAACACATGTGGGTGGCGGCGAATCAGCTTGGCCGAGATCTGCTGGGCAACGTCGTTGAGCGTGAATTGCCCATCCTCATCGGCCAGTTCCGACTGGAGGACCACCTGTAGCAGCAAGTCACCGAGTTCGTCGGCCAACTCGTTCGGATCGCCCCCGCGGATTGCATCCGCTACCTCGTATGCTTCCTCCAGAACATGAGGAAGCAGCGACGCATGGGTTTGCTTGGCATCCCAGGGACACCCGCCGGGGGCGCGGAGCCGGTGGACGACCTGGCGCAAGCCGTGTAGGCTCCGCTTGGCGGCCTCGGGTGCCAGGGGCGGCAGGTACAAGGCATCGGCTGGCGGCACCCGTGGATTCAATGCGCCGATCGTGGTTCGTCGAGGGAGTACGTTCGCCCCAAGTTGCCAGACGGCGTCCTCCGCAACGAACGCGTGCCCCACCTGAACAAGCACCCGCTCCCAGTTTGCCGCGTGCAGGTCGAAGATCAAGGTCGGGACGAGCGGGTTCGGTTCAAACGGTGCGCTGGCCGCCATCACCTGGAGCGAGCCGTCCGGCTGGTCACTGTCAGGTAGCGAGCAGAGAAGCGCCGATAGTCGAGCGAGGTTGATGGGATTCAAGAAGAGCAGGCGCAGCCGCCCCCGCCGCCGCAGCAACCGCCGCCACGGCTCGGCGCACTGTCCACTCCAAGCAGGGAGATTGTCGACAACTGCTTGTCAGAGCGGCCGCCGCACTCCGGGCACGGCGACGGCTCTCCGTTAGCGGACATCGGCACGAGCTTCTCGAATGTGCTCGCGCACTCCACGCAATGGTACTCGTACACTGGCATAATGGCCTCTCGTTCCGGCTTCACGACGGATTGTAGGAACGAGTCCGCCGCCAGGACAACTCGGCCGCGGCACAAGTCGACGGGGCAGGTATGAAGGACCTCACCGACCGCGCGCTGGACGCCGCGACCGCAGCTGGGGCTAGATACGCCGACGTGCGGCTCGAGCGCCTCGAGCGTCAGGTGATCGTCGTGAAGAACGGCCGGTCCGACGGCATTTCTGAAGGCGAAGAGGTCGGCTTCGGCGTCCGGGTGATTGCCGATGGTGCGTGGGGCTTCGCCGCCAGCTCACGGGTGGAGCCAGGCGAGATCGACCGCGTCGCGCGACTCGCGGTGCGGGTGGCTCGCGCGAGCGCGTCGACCTGGCGGCGGCCAGTCGACCTCGGCGAGCGGATTACGTCGATCGGCGCATACGCTACTCCGGTGCGGCAGGACCCGTTCGCCGTCTCGATCGACGACAAGCTCGCCGTCTTGTTGGCGGCGGACGCCGAGATGCGGTCGGAGCCCGAAATCGCCGTGAGCGAAGGATCATTTGAGTGCCAGCGGCTCCATAAGATCCTGGCCACTACTGAGGGGAGCTGGATCCACCAGACGCTGGTCGAGACGGGCGGCGGGATCGAGGCCCTTGCCGTTGACGCGGACGATGCCCAGCGGCGGTCGTTCCCCAACAGCTTCGGACGCCACCACGCCACCGCCGGGTACGAGCACTTCCTCGCGATGGATTTGCCTGGCAACGGACGACGGATCGCCGCGCAGGCCGCCCAGCTCCTCACGGCCAAACCGTGCCCCACTGAGGTCACCACCCTGGTTCTGGATCCGAGCCAGATCGCGCTGCAGGTGCACGAGTCATGCGGGCATCCGATCGAGCTGGACCGCGTCTTCGGCGAAGAGGCGAGCTACGCGGGGACGAGCTTCCTGACGCTCGACAAGCGGGGCGCATTCCGCTACGGCTCTGAGCACGTTACGATCGTTGCCGACGCGACGATCCTGGGCGGAATGGGCACGTTCGGCTTCGACGATGAAGGTGTGGCGGCCCAACGGACGACGATCGTCGAGCACGGACTCTTCAGGAACTACTTGTCGTCGCGTGAAACCGCCGCGAGGCTGGGGGAACCGAGCAATGGCACGATGCGCGCCGACGGCTGGAGCCGCATTCCGCTGGTTCGCATGACCAACGTCAACCTGGAGCCCGGCGACGTCTCGTTTGACGACCTCATTGCCGATACCGACCGCGGCATCTATGCGCAGACGAACAAGAGCTGGAGCATCGACGACCGTCGATTGAACTTTCAGTTCGGGACCGAGATTGGCTGGGAAATCCGCAACGGCAAGCTCGGGGGGATGCTGAAGAATCTGACCTACACCGGGAGCACCCCGCGCTTCTGGGGATCGTGCGACGCTGTGTGCCGCGAGTGGTCGATGTGGGGGACGCCCAATTGCGGCAAGGGCCAGCCGTCTCAGACCGCCCACGTCGGCCACGGCGCCTCCGCGGGACGGTTCCGAGAGGTCCAGGTGGGTGTCGCGCGGTGATCGACGCCGAGCACTTCAGGCGCTTGGCCGAACCCCTGCTGGCCAGTCCCGGCGCGGACGAGACCGAGGTGGTGCTCATCGGCACTGACTCGTCCCTGACCAGATTCGCTAACTCGGCAATCCATCAGAACGTCGTCGAGCGAAACGCCGAGGTTCGGGTTCGAGCGGTAGTCGGCACGCGTGTCGGGGTCGCCACGACGAACGACCTGTCCGAGCGCTCGCTGGAGCGCGTCGCGCGCCGGGCCATTCAGTCTGCCTACCGACAACCAGACAATCCAGGGTTCCCAGGTCTGCCGGAGCCCTCTTTCGCGGCTCAGGTAGATGGCTTCCGTGCCGACACTGCCGAGTGCACCCCGGAACGTCGGGCTGAGATGGTGCGGGTGCTCTGCAACCTTGCCCGGGAGAAGACGCTCATGGCCTCTGGCGCACTGACCACGGAGTCAGCTGTACTCGGGGTGGCCAACTCTCGCGGGGTGTTCGCCCACCAGCCGACAAGCCGGGCGAACATCCTGACGGTCATGATGGACGACGAAGGCTCCGGGTATGCCGAGCGGAGCGACCGTAGCATCGACGCGATCGACGCCGAAGGCGCTGCTCGAGAGGCGATCGGCAACGCCGAACGAGGACGGGGGGCTATTTCACTCGAGCCGGGCAACTATCCAGTCGTGCTCGGCGAGTACGCTGTCGCCGAGCTGCTGACCTATCTCGCATACATTGGCTTCGGTGCCTTGGCCTATCAGGAAGGAACGAGCTTCCTCCGCGGCAAGCTCGGTACGCCGATCGTCGACGAACGGATCTCAATCTGGGATGACGGCCGTGACGAGCGAGGGCTTCCGACCGGTTTCGACTTCGAGGGCGTTCCCAAGCAGCGCGTTGACCTCGTCGTACAGGGGGTGGCGATCGGCGTGGTCTACGATTCCGCCACGGCGGCGCGAGACGGCCGCGCTTCGACCGGTCACGCACTGCCGGCGCCCAATCCATCTGGCCCGCTCCCGACCCACCTCCAGATGGGGGCCGGCGAGACCCCGAAGGCCGAACTGGGGCGGGACATCCAGCGTGGGCTGTGGATCAGTCGCTTTCACTATGTCAACGTCGTCAAGTCGGAATCGGCGGTTCTGACCGGGCTCACCCGCGATGGGACGTTCCTCATCGAGAACGGCGAGATCGGCCGCCCGGTGAAGAATCTGAGGTTTACGCAGGCCGTGCTCGACGCCTGGGTGGGGCTCGGCGCGCTTGGCTCGGAGCGCGCGCTCGTCGAGAGCTGGGGTGGCGCGGTCCTGGTGCCCGCCATGCGTCTGGAAGCGTTCTCGTTCACCGGCGTAAGTGAGACGTGACCGAGGACGCAGCACGAGTGGCTGATGAGCACCGACCCGAGCTGGAGGATGATCCGCCGTTCGCATCGAGCGGCGACAATGGACCTCAGACGCACGATGTCTTGCACGTCGCCCGGCCGCCATCGACCGGATCTGAGCCCGACCTGGATGAGCTAGAAGGTAGTCTCGGAGTGTCGTTCGCCAACCGCGCCCTGTTGCGACAGGCGCTGGTCCACAAGTCGCTGACGAACGAGCTCGAGCGCCCTGGGACCGATTCGAACGAGCGGCTCGAGTTCCTCGGAGACGCGGTCCTCGGCGCCGTCGTCGCGGAACAGCTGTACTGGCGCTTCCACGACCGCGACGAAGGCGAGTTGACGCTGCTGCGCTCGTCGCTGGTGCGGGCCTCGACGTTGGCCCGCTGGGCGCGGGCGCTCGAGCTCGGGCGATTTGTGCTGGTTGGGCGCGGCGAGGCTCGCGCCGGCGGACTGCAGCGCGACCCCCTGCTGGCAGGCGCGTTCGAAGCAGTCGTGGGCGCGGTGTACCTGGATCGCGGTTACCTGCGGGCGTCGGAGCTGATCCGCCGCTTCGTGGCGCCAGATATCGAAGCGCGCGCCGAAGGGTCAGTCCTGGATGCCAAGTCCAGGCTCCAACAGGTGAGTCAAGCACGGTTCGGCGTGACACCAACTTATGAGGTCCTGGAAGTGAGCGGATTGGGCCACGAGCCGATCTTCACCATTCGAGTCACGGCTGGAGGCGGGATCGTCGCGACGGCTGAGGGGCGCAGTAAACAGACCGCGCAACAGGCTGCCGCGACCGAAGCGCTGGCGTGGATGGAGCGGGAGCTCGATCAAGATGCCGCGGCTGCCGCCGACTCCGAGCCGGCACCTGCCTGCTGAGGGTGCACTCTGAGCTACATCCGGATGCGCGGGGTCACAGTGGAACGACCGTTGATTGTCAGAGTCAACCTGACCCGCGCTAGCTCGAGGGCGGGATGGTAGCTCACGGATGTACCTGAAGCGCCTCGACCTCGTCGGCTTCAAGAGCTTCGCCACGCCCACGGCCTTGACGTTCGAGCCCGGCATCTCGGTGCTGTGCGGCCCCAATGGGTCGGGCAAGAGCAACGTCGCGGACGCGGTGCGTTGGGGCCTCGGCGAGCAGAGCGCGCGCGCGATTCGAGGGCGGCGGGGCGAAGACGTGATCTTCGTTGGCTCTCAGGACCGGCGGCCGCTCGGACTCTCCGAGGTCTCGCTCACGCTCGACAACGCCGAAGGGCGGATCCCGCTCGAGTACCAAGAGATCAAGATCACCCGTCGGCTCTATCGCTCGGGCGAGTCGGAGTACCTCATCAACGGCTCCAGGATGCGTCTCAAGGACATCCACGACTGGCTCTTGCACGCGGCGCTCGATCCGGATTCGTACGTTGTCGTGGGACAGGGCTCTGTCGACGAGTTGATCCTGCAGCGGCCGGAGGAGCGGCGCGTTGTCATCGAAAACGCGGCCGACATTCGGCGTCACCAGGCGCGGCTGGTCGAGGCTCGCGGTCGTGTCGCGGCGACGGAAGAGAATCTTTTCCGCTGTCGGGCGGTCGTCGCCGAGCTGGAGCCGCACGTCAAGCGACTCTCGGCCCAGGCCGCGCGTGCCGAGCGCTATGGGCGATTGCGCGACGAGCTGCTGGGGGTGGCTGCGGGGTGGTTCCGTTACGCGCTCCACGAAGCTCGCGGGGAGCTGACGGCGTCCCGCCGTCAGGTGGCCCTGGCGCGCGCGGAGAGCGACCGACTCGACGGTGAGCTGTCCGCTCTCGAAGCACAGGCCGGGGAGGCGGATCAGGCGGCCGCGGCCGCCGAATGGGAGCTCGGCCGCGCCGAGCCCGAGCTCGCGGCAATGCTCGTCGAGCAGGCACGCCTTGCCACTGAGCAGGCCGTTGCCGTCGAGCGGAGCCGCGGGGCCGACGAGGCGGCCGCGGCCCTGCGTGACCAGGTGGTGGAGTTGAATCGTCGATCGGAGACGCTACGCACTCGGGTCGCCGACGCCCAGCGGGCGCTCGACCGAGCGCGCCAGTCGCTATTTGGCGAGGAAGAAGCGCTTCGAGCAGATGAGGCTGAGTGCACTGCACGGGAAGGAGCGGCGCAGATCGCCGAAGAGGAGCTCGGGCGGGTCAACAACGCTATGGTCGAGTTGGACGCGCAAGCGCGCGCTTTCCACTTGGCGTTCGACGCCGCGGTGGATCGTGGTCGTCGGGCCGCGCGGGAGCAGGAGAAGGCGGGCGCGTCCGCCGCGGATTCCGAGGCCGCTCTCGCAGAGGCACTTCACACCTCCGAGCAGCTCGCTAGAGACGCTCACGATCGGCAGCAAGAGGCGCAGCACTTGCGGAGCGTTTTTCAGGAGCTCGGGACTCGGCGTGAGCTTGCGCGGAGTCGAATGAACGCGCTGCACACACGACAGCTTGCGCTCGTGGGCGAGCGACAGCAGGCCGAGATCACCATGCAGGCACTGATGGACCCGCCGGCAGGGGAGATAGGTGCAAGCGCTGATCTCGGCAGCGTGCCTGGTGCCCGGGGGTGGCTCGCGGCGGAGCTTGACGTGCCTGAACGGGCGCAGACGGCGGTGAGCGCGGTTCTTGGCGAAAGCGCCCGAGGTGTTGTGTTCGACACGCCGGTCGAACTAGCCAAGGGCCTATGCTTGCTCGCCGATACTGCAGGCCAGCAGACTCGGCTTGTTGCCCGGCAAGCGCATTTCGATACCGTCGAGCGGGCGGCTCGGGATTTCCAGCGCACCGCGCGTGAGCTGCTGAGGGGGACCGCCAATGAAGGCTTCGCCGAACAGCTGGTGTCGTGCGACCCGCTGCTCCAATCGATTCGGACGAGATATCTCGGTTTTGTCGTGGTGGCGTCCGATCTCACCGCGGCGGCCGAGATCGCGCGGAGGCTTGCCGCCCCGAGCCACGCTGCGGTTCCCTGGCAGGTAGTGACATTAGCGGGGCAGGTGGTGGCCTGGGACGGTGAGTGGCGCGTAGGCCGCGACCGTTCGACCGAGCGGCTGGTTGCCCGCAGGCGGCAGGTTGGCGAACTCGAGGCGACGGTGAGCCGGCTGAGCGCTGGTCTGACCGATCTCCAGGCCCGCATCGCTACCGCGGACCGAGAGCAAGCCAGCTTGGCCGACGAGGATTGGCGTGCGCGGCTGCAAATGGCCGAAGCCGACCGGCTGGAAGTGGAAGGCCGTCGAGCCGCCGAGCGGGCTGCCACCAATGCGGATCGGCTAGCCCAGCAGATCGAGCTAGCGCGAGCTGCTGAGGCGAAGGCCGTAACCGAGTGGGAGCGTGCGAATAGCGAGGCCGCGGAGCTTGAGCATCGTCTGGGCTCGATCCAGACGGAGCGAGCGGCGCTCAGCGAGCGAATGGAGCGAGCGAACGCGGAAGTCGCCGCCAGCCGTTCGGCACGGGAGCAGCTCCGAATCACCCAGGCCGAGCGCCGCGCTCAAATGGCAGCCGCCATCTCGGCGCTTCAGAGTCAGGAACGACAAGTGGCCCGCGACCGCGACGAGCTGGCTGACCTGGAGCGCGCTGCGCTGGTAGCCGCGGACCGCGCCAAGGCCGAAACTGAGCGCGCCAAGAGCGAGCGCGACCATAGCGCTCAGCTTGTCGAGGAGAGTGCCCAGGTTGCTCGACGGCTCGCCACTGCCGAAGAGAGCGTCACCGAGCTGCGGGAGCGACGCCGCGCGGCCTCGCTACGGCGTTCGGACGTCGAGCGTGATGCGGCCCAGCTTCGGACGACGATTCGCGGGCAGCGCTCGGTCATAGAGGCTACGGCGCTGCGAGAAGGCCGTGCCGCGGATCGGGTCGAGCGCGTGCGCCGCGAGGCACAAGAGTTCGCGGAGGAGCGGGATGCCGCGGGCGAATCAGCGGGAGGGCAGCTGAGCCTTGGGCTGGGCGCAGCCCAGGGCGTAGATGGGGGAGTTGCGGGGTCGGAGGCCACGCCTCCGGTCGATCCCGAGACCGTCCGGCGGCGGATGACCGCCCTCCGGCGCGAGCTACGCACAATCGGGCCGATCAACGACAGCACACTGGCAGAGTTTGCCGAGCTACGCGATCGACATTGGTTTCTGTCGGAGCAGATCAGGGATCTGGAGGCGGTGCTGGTCGATCTACGGTCGGCCATGATGGAGCTGGAGGGCTCGATGAAGGGTGCATTCAGCGATGCCTTTGGCCGCGTCAACGAGGCATTTAGCGAGTACTTCGGGCGGCTCTTCGGCGGAGGACACGCAGAGCTGGTCCTCACGCGGCCAGATGACGTGCTCGAGGCAGGGGTCGACATCGTGGCCCGGCCGCCGGGCAAGCGCCTCCAGCCGCTGGTCAGCCTGTCCGGAGGGGAGCGCGCGCTGACGATGGTGGCGCTGATCTTTGGGCTGCTGAAAACAAACCCGGCTCCGTTCTGCGTCCTGGACGAGGTCGACGCGGCACTTGACGACTCGAACGTCCTCCGCTTCGCGGACATGCTTCGAGAGTTGAGCGAACGGACCCAGTTCCTCATCGTCAGCCACAATCGGGCCACGATGGAGATCGCACGCGCGCTGTACGGCGTCTCGATGGACACCCGCGGCATCAGCACGGTCGTGTCACTGCGCCTGGCGCAGGAGGCGGCGAGGTGAGCCCGCCATACGTATTCGCCTGATGACCCATGCCGCGGAGTCTCGGAACCTGATGATCTTGCCGAGGTAGCAGGAACGCTGGGCCGCTTGGTTGGAGGCCAAGCGACGGGTACCACCCTTGACGCTCCGCGGCCGAGCAATCATCATGCCGGCGGAGACGGCGCGCGCCTCGATCAACCCGTAGAGGCGATCGGTCGCTACAGGAGGAGTCCCGTGAGTCGCGAAGAAGTAAAAGAACCGGGCCTGCGCCCGGAGGCCGAGATCAGGAGCGGGCAGGCGACTTTCACGCACTCCGTCCGAGGTGGCGAGATCGTCGTTGTCGCACCCTCGGAGACACCCGAGGAGGAGGCGATCGGCGCGTCGACGCGCATTCGCGGGACGCTGCGCCTAGACAATGAGCGCGTCTTGAGCTTCGAGATCGGGCGTGGGAGCACCAACGCGAGCTTCAGCGACGCGCCCGGCCAGCTTCCACCGCATCGGCCCGTGGGAGAGCCGGGCGCTCGGCCTCACATCGGCCGCGGGTTTGGCACGCGCGGCGTCACCGAGATCATGACACGGGATGTCCTGGTGGCCAGCCCGGACATGCTGGTCGAGGACGTTGCAAAGCTGCTGGCGTTCCACAACATCAGTGGGATGCCCGTCGAGGATGGGGTGGGCGAGCTGGTCGGGATCGTGAGTGAGGCCGACGTGATCGGTAAACTGGGCGTGATCGTCGACGACGTAATGTCAACCGAGATCATTAGCGTGACCGAAGATACGCCGATCGAGGAGGTCGCCAAGATCATGACCGACCTCCGGATACGGCGGGTTCCGGTCCTGGCCGGGGGCAATCTGGTCGGCATCGTCAGTCGCGCCGACATTGTCCGCGCACTCGCCGGCTAGGGACTTCTCCGACGGTTCAGCGACCCTCTTCGAAGATCCAGGCGTCGGTATCGCGGGAGTAGTCGACGAGGTCGTCGTCGCGGAACCAGAGAGCGATCTCCTCCTCGGCTGTCTCGGGCGCGTCCGACGCATGAACCAGGTTACGACCGACCTCGAGCGCGAGATCGCCGCGGATTGTGCCAGGGTCCGCCTCGAACGACCTGGTCGCGCCAACCGTCTTGCGCACCGCGGCGACAGCATTGGTGCCTTCAAGCACCATTGCAACCACCGGGCTGGAGGTGATGTACTCGACGAGGCCCTCGTAGAACGGCTTGCCCTGGTGGACCGCATAGTGCCGCTCTGCGAGCTCCGTGGGCACCTGGACGAGCCGCAGGGCGACGATCTTGAGGCCGCGCGCTTCGAAGCGTCCAAGGATTGGCCCGACCAGACCACGTTGGACGCCGTCGGGCTTGATGAGGATCAAGGATCGCTCCATGGGCGGACAATAGCGGAGCGTCGGAGCAAGCCGCAAGCCGATCAAGGTGGCCCCGAAAGGGTGTGCTAACCTTCAGTCGTGGCCAGCGAGGTAGTTCCCGCGCGGCCGGCCGCCGCCGGCCGCGTACCCTCTCCCCGCAAGTACCTTCAGCCGACGGTCGCGCATGGCGGGCCTGACCATGCGGAACTGACGCGGCTCGGTATCGACCCAGCCAACGTTCTCGACTTCAGCGCCAACAGCCATCCGCTCGGTACTTCACCGCGTGCCCGCGAGGCGTTGGCCGACCTCGACCTGAGCCGCTACCCGGACCGCGAGGCGCTTGGGTTGCGGCGCGCGCTCGCCGAGCGCGACGCCGAGGCGGTGGCCGAGATCCTTGTTGGGAATGGCTCCGGGGGGTTGTTCTGGCTACGTTCCCGGGTGTACCTCCGCGGTGTGGAGCGGGCCCGTGTGGGCGGTCCCTCCTGCGGCGCGTGCCAGGCTGGTGCAGCTGCACCAGGCTCGCGCACGGTCGAGGCGGACGGATTTCGCGTCGGGATCGAAGATCTCGTCTCCCGAGTGCAGGCGGTGCGACCACGCGTGATCTTTGTCTGCAACCCGAATAATCCAACCGGTCAAGTCCTGTCCTGGGTGACCTTGCGGCGTTGCTGTTGGCCGCCGGGGACACGTTGCTGGTGGTCGACGAAGCATACTTCGACTTCGCGGATGGGGTTTCGACCGCAGTCGGCCGCTGGCGCGACCCGCGCGTCGTGGTGCTACGTTCGCTCACCAAGAATTTCGGCCTGGCTGGCTTGCGACTGGGCTACGCGGTCGCGGAGCTTGCGGCGATTGAAGCGCTCAGTCGGGCGCGGCCGCCATGGACGGTGAACGCCGCGGCACAGGCAGCGGGTCTGGCCGCCCTGGACGACACGGAGCATTTGATGGCCGGTCTGCGCGTCATCCGCGACGCTCGGGCGCTATTGACCTCGGGACTCGACCGACTCGGATTGCGCTGTCTGCCCACCCGGGCGAACTACTGGCTCGTGGAGGTTGATGACGGCGCGGAGATCCGCCGCCGCCTGCTCCGCGAGGGAATCCTCGTGCGTGACTGCGCTTCGTTCGGCCTGCCACGCTATATCCGGCTCGCGGCGCGGCCGATCGCCGATTGCGAGCGGCTGCTCGGCGTGGTCGCGCGCCTGCCATGATCGCGACCGCCTCGAGACGTTGAGTCACTCGCGGGAAGGACGAACCATGGCCCGCGCTGGTGGTCGACGACGAGCCGGGTCCTGGTCGACACGATCCGCTACAAGCTGCGTCGTGAGGGCTACGAGGTCCACGTCGCCGGAGGTGGGATCGAGGCATTGCGATTGGCCCAGTCGACGGCCCCGGATCTGGTGGTCCTCGATTTGATGCTCCCGGGTCTTGACGGCCTCGAGGTCTGCCGCCAGCTCCGACGCGAAAGCGCCGTGCCGATCTTGATGCTCACCGCCAAGGACGATGAAGTGGGCAAGATCGTCGGCCTCGAGGTGGGTGCCGACGACTACATGACCAAGCCATTCAGCCTCCACGAGCTCGTTGCTCAATTCGAGCCATGCTCCGACGCTCCCGGATGCAGCAGGCGCTCGCGACGCCGGACCACGAACAACCCATCCGCTCGGGCGACCTCGAAGTGAACGCCCTCCAGCGCGGGTTCTGCTAGGCGCCGCAGCAGTCCAGCTCAAACCGAAGGAATTCGACCTGCTAGTAGACTGTCACACACGATCTGACGGCTATGATGCTACGTGATTGGGGAGGCATCGGTCATGACCAAGAAGCATCGAGTCGTGCTCTCGGTTGCAGAACGGGAGCAGTTGTTGGGTCGGGTTCATCGCGGCCGTGGTTCGGCGCAGGCGCTTGCGCATGCGCGGATTCTGCTCAAGGCGGACGAGGGGCGGACGGTCCGGGGTGGAAGGACGAGCGGATTGCGACGGCGCTCGACGTCAGCGTTCCGACCGTGGAGCGGGTGCGCAAGCGGTATGCGACCGAGGGCTTGCGGAGGCGGTGCAGCGTCGAGCATTGCGGGCCCACAAGCCGCGGAAGCTCGATGGTGCCCAGGAAGCGCAGCTCATCGCCCTCGCCTGCTCGGCACCGCCCAAGGTCGGGCGGGGTGGAGCCTGCGGTTGCTGGCCGGGCGGATGGTGGCGCTGTACGACGAGCTCGACGGGGTTTCGTACGAGACGATCCGCCGGACGCTCAAAAAAACGAGCTGAAGCCGTGGTTGAAGGCCCAATGGTGCATCCCGCCCAAGCAGAGCGGCGAGTTCGTCTGGCGGATGGAGGACGTGCTGGATGTGTACTGCCGTCCATACGATCCTCGCGTTCCCCCAGGTCTGCATGGACGAGACGAACAAGCAGCTCCTGGGGGAGGTTCGGCCGCCCAGCGGTGCTGCCGGGCCATCCCGCCCACATCGACAACGAGTACCGACGACTCGGCACGGCCAACCTCTTCCTGTTCTGCGAGCCGCTGCGTGGCTGGCGACAGGTGAAGGTCACCGAACGGCGAACCAAAGCCGACTGGGCGGTAGCGATCCGGGAGCTGGTCGACGTCCAGTATCCGGAGGCCGAACGGATCGTGCTGGTCATGGACAACCTCAATACCCACACTCCCGCGTCGCTTTACGAGGCCTTCGAACCGGCCGAAGCCAAGCGCCTAGCGGACAAGCTCGACATCCATCCCACCCCAAGCATGGCAGCTGGCTCAACATCGCCGAGATCGAGTTGAGCGTCCTGGCGCGTCAGTGCCTGGACCGCCGGATCGACAGCCTCGCGACGCTCACCCACGAGGTCGCGGCCTGGCAGGCCGACCAGAACGCCAGCCAGCGTGGCGTCGACTGGCGCTTCTCCACCGCCGACGCTCGCGTCAAGCTCAAGCGCCTTTACCCATCGCGACTAACGTGACAGTCTACTAGTGTACTTGATGCAGCATCGTGGGAGGGTCCTGACGCGCGATCAGTTGCTCGAAAAGGTCTGGGGTTACTCGTTCGGCGGCGACACGCGAACGGTCGACGTCCACATTCGCTGGTTACGCGAGAAGATCGAGGAGAGCCCCAGTAACCCGCGCCGGCTGGAGACCATTCGCGGCGTCGGTTACCGCTTCGTCGCTTGATCGGGGGGTCAGGCGCCGACGTTGCGCCAAATGGCGCATCCGGCACCGAGGTCCGGACGTTAGCCCTCAGGTTACGAGTCATTACGCCCGCTTAGGCTCACCCTAATACGCGGTCGATACCCTTCCCGGCGAGGCGGATGCGTCCGTGCCTCTTGCGCGAGGGAAGGATCGGCACGTATGCAGTTCGCGATTGCGGTTTCGGCCGCGGTCCCCGCGTTGGCCGACCAACGTCCCGAACGGTGCCAGCGCTGCGGCTCGCCTGGCTTCAACCTGCATCAGCGCGCAACCACGACCTTGAAGGACCCGCTTGCCTTGCGGGCGCCCGTCCTTCGCTTCATCTGCAAGCGCCGCCGTAAAACGACGCGACTGTATCCCAAAGGCGTTGACGGCGCTCACCAGACGGTCGCCATGCGCCAGGCGAGCGTGGTCCTTTACTGGCTCGGGCTGTCCTACGACGGCGTCCGCGAGTACCTCGGCCGTTTTGGGTGCCCGCTTAGCAAGGCCACCGTGTGGGCGAACGTGCGCTGGACTGGCCTCGTCGGACATCGACATCGGCTGCGGTCAGATTCGGGCAGCCTGCTCGTGCAGGAAGGGCCGGGCGGACCAGTCGCACGCTTGCGGGTGCGGGGCCGTTCGTACTCGCTCGCGCTCGAGCCAAGCGCAGCGAGCGAGTTGACGATCCTTGCGATGGCGCACCAGCCCGAAACGGCGCGGATCCTCTATCGGCGCGTCGTGGAGGTGGCCCGTCGGCTCAGATTGCAGGTCGAACCGGCCGGTGCGCATGAGAATGCCCGCGCCTGACGTGACCAGAGAGCTTGGCGCTCCTCCCGTCACCTCTCGCTAGGCCGGAGCATCCGCGAGCGGCCGCCGTTTGTGGGCGTACATGAGTTCAGGGTAGGTCCGGACACGACGATGCTGTCTCAGGATGTACTCCAGGCCGCGTCGCAGTCCATGCTCGGTCGTGTCGTGCAAGCCCATGATGGTTGCCCCATTGTCGACGCCGAAGCCCACGAGATTTCCATCGGGGTCCAGGTGGCAAACGACGCCGAGCTGAAGGTAGCGGTGCTCGTCGTCACCCACCGAGCCGAGATAGTGATATGCCCTCCAGCTCGCCTCGTCAGCGTCGGCGACGATCTCCCATGGCCGGCGGAGTAGGCCGCGGCCCCACGCTCGCGTCGCCGCCTCCCGGAGCGCGGGTTCGACAACCGACCTGGCGCGCTCCATGGCACGTCGCTTGGCCGCCAGCCAGTCGGGTGGTCCGGCCCCGCCCATCCGCGCCCTACTCTCGGGGGAGTAGCCGATTCTGCTCGGTGCCGTCGCGACGGCGCGGTCGGCGCTCATCTGGTGGGGCGGTCGCACGCTCAACCATCCAGAGCGCGGTGCGCGGGCTGGTTCGTACCATCTGCCAGTCCAGCAGGATGTCGGTGACCACGCCGCGGGCCGGACCGTCGAGCGGTTCTTCGAAGGCCGCTTCCACTAGCACGCGTTCCATCTCGCCAGGCTCGGGGTCCAGAGCCACGACCCGGTCCAGGAGCTTGAGCTTGAGATCCTGAACCTGGTCGTGGGCTTCGCGCTTCTTGCGGAGCTTCCAGGGCATCCGACTCTCGATGCTCATCGCCAACAGGGAGAAGTCGCGCGGCCGCATCTGGGTGTCCAAGACTGACTTCCGTTCTCTGATGAGGGATTGCTTGCGCGGCGCCGTCGAGCGGCGACCGGCTAGCGAGCTCTTCGGTCGGCGCTTGCAGGATGGTCCCGGCGCTGGGCTTGCCGCCGAAGTGACGCGTAGCAGGGCCAGCACACCTGCCCCTGATCAGCGGGCAGCAAGACCGGTCGGGTTTCAGTGTAACCCTCGCCGATCAGAATCGTGCAGACCTGACATTGGATCGGGCTTGGTCTTGCTGCCAGCGCGCGCTCGCGGGGGCAAGTCCTGGAACGTTCGGTCTGAGACATCATTCGTCCCTCCGCTACTGGCGCATGGACGACGAGACTGGCACGAGCGCTTCACCCGCCCGTGTGCCCACGGGGCCGGCGCGACACCGCGGAGGCAGTATAGCAGGGGTCTGACACCCTGCTTATCATCATTCTCGGTCCGCGATGTCCGAGGTATTATCTGCCCGTCGGACGAATGGCCGAGAGCGGGCCGCCGTCATCTCGGCGAGCCAGGAGTATCCACGCTCGTGTCGCGCGTCGACCTCGTCCTTCTCGTGTTGGTGCTTGTCACCGTGCTGTTCCTCTTTTGGAGCCGCAACGTTGTGGTGCGGACCCCGGGTGTGTCGAGTCCGCTCTGGCTGGGGATTCGTTTGTCGCGCCCCGACCCGGGACGAGTGGAAGCACGCGGACCCTGGCCGGCGGATTGCGCGTATGGCATCGTTCTGCCGCGCGCCGCGAGCGACGTGGGATGAGGAGGGCGCATGGCTACTGAGACGAGGACCGAGGCGGCGCTCAGCGCCGCGGGCGTGCTGCGCGCGCTCAAGGCGTCCGGCTTCACAGACGTCGTGTGGCTCCCAGACAGCGAATCCGGGTTTCTCCACCAGGCGCTTGCCGCCGACGACAGCCTTCGGCTTGTCCCAGTCTGCCGTGAGGGAGAGGCGATCGTCATCGCCCTCGGCCTGACCGTCGCTGACCGGCAACCAGTGGTGATCATCCAGAGCACGGGGCTATTTGAATCGGGGGACTCGATTCGAGGTGCCGCGCTAAGCTTCGGGATGCCGTTGCTCCTGATCGTTGGCTACCGAGGCTGGAACTATGGTCGCCCGATGACAGATACGGCCGCGATCTACCTGGAGCCGGTGTTGAACGCCTGGGGCATCCCTCACCATCTGATCGAGAGTGACGACGATCTCGAACGCGTCCAGCAGGCCTGGACCGAGGCGGTCGAGCGGGCCGGGCCCGTCGCCGTGCTGGTTGGCCAGGAGTACGAGTGATGCTCGCGATCACGACCGAAACGCCGCGCATTGACTGCCTGGCCGCGCTCGACGCGCTCGCCTCGCGGCGCACCGATCAGATCGTTGTGAACACAATGGTGACCGCGCGCGAGTGGCCCGCGTATTCCAGGAACGAAGACCTCGACCTGCCGTTCATCGGCTGCATGGGCAAAGCCTCTTCACTCGGGCTCGGTATTGCGCTCGGCCGCCCCGAGCGCCAGGTGCTCGTGTTCGATGGCGACGGGTCGCTGCTGATGAACCTCGGCTCGCTTGTCACTATCGCGGCGGCACGACCGAAAAACCTCGTGCTGATCGTCTTCGAGAACGGGGTGTACGAGATCACTGGGGGCCAGCCGGTACCCGGCCAGGGTCAGTTCTCGTTCGCCGCGCTGGCGCGCGGCAGCGGACTGGAACGCGTGTACGAGTTCGACGCCTTGGAGCCGTTCGTCGCGCACCTGGAGGAGATCCTGAGTGGCCCCGGTCCTACATTCGTCTGCTTGAAGGTTGCCGAGGTCGGTCGTCGGTCGCCCAAACCGGGGCGGGTGATGGGCGAGGCCGCGCGACGCGTTCGCGAGGTGCTGGCGGGCACATAGGGTGGCGGAGGCCCGCGGCACCGATGGGATAATTCCCCGATACTCCCCTCCGCCTCCGCAGCGGTCGTCAGCGATTGCCGCGACTGGGCTCGGGCTGCTGATGTGCGGACTGTTCTGGGCCAGCTTCAGCGGTCCGTTCCCGCTGGTCGAGTTCTGCACAAGGAATCGACCGACGTGGGTCCTGCCATTGTTCGAGCCGCCGCGCTACACTGCACTCTCTGGCCTAGCATTCCTGATCGCCATCGCGGCGCTCGGGTTCGCCTACCTGGCGGCGCTCAGGCTGTGCCGTGGTATGGCTGACAGCAGTTCCGCCTGGGTGTTGCTCGGCGGGTTACCAATCCTGTTCGTGGCCGTGCTCGTGCCTGGCTATCCGCTCCTGTCGAACGACCTCTTCAAGTACGTCTTTGACGGCCGCATCCTGGCGGTCTACGGACAGAACCCGTTCGTCCAGGTCCCGGCTGAGTTCCCCGATGACCGCTTTTACGATCTCGTGTACTGGAAAGCGGTGGTGAACGCGCACGGCCCGATCTGGCGGGTGCTCGAAGCCTCCTCGGCCGCGATCGGCGGTGAGAATTGCCGAGGGGCCATCCTAGCGATGAAAGTGTGGCCATCGCTGGCGTACCTAGCGACGATAGGCGCACTGTTCGGCACGCTCCGGAGCGTTGAACCTCAACGGGCAATCCAGGGCACGCTGTTATATGCCTGGAACCCGCTCGTCCTCCTGGAGGCATTGCAGAATGGGCACAACGACGCCGTCGCGGCCTTGCCAACGTTTGGCGCGGTATGGCTGGCGGCACGCGGACGCACGCTCTGGGTCTTTCCACTGTTAGCCGTCGCGACGCTCGTTAAGCCGCTAGCTCTGGCGCTCGGGCCGCTCCTGCTGCTGACCACGGTTCGACGCCGTGGCCCGGTCCTTCGGAGCCTGGTGCTGGGCTCAGGGCTGATGGTTGCTGCGTACCTGCCATTCTGGGACGGTCCAGTCACGCTCCAGGGCTTGAGTCGCGGCGGCATCTTCTCGGCATCTCCGGCGGAGCTGCTTCTGCTGATGCTCAGGGCGGTCGGCGTCGGCTTGGAGCACGCCATGCCACTCGCGTCAGCTTGCGTCCTGGGGTTGTTCCTGGTCGCGCTGGTCCCGTTGCACCGCGCGGCGTGGCGTGAGCGGCTACCGATCGCGGCGGCCGCCGCCGGGGTGTTCCTCCTCTATCTGCTTGTAGCCGCGCAGTGGTTCAATCCGTGGTACCTGTTGTGGCTCGTCCCGTTCGCGGTGCTCGCGCCCTGGCCCGTGCGCACCATCACCATCGTCTTCACGCTGTTGGCCCCGCTGGTCTACGTGCTCCAGTACGCCGCGCTGCCAATCGTGCTGACCGTGTTCCTCCCGGTGACCCTTCTTACCGTGCGTTGGCGCGCATGGCTGGGCTGGCCGGGGCCGCTCCAAACTGCAGCGGGGAAGCCAGTCGCGGGTTGCCAGATGGCGCGCGGCGGCTGACGGTTGCGCGACTGGCCCTGGTTGGCGGCCGCTCTAATCTTCACGCTGCTGTGCACGGGCCGCTCGATGGCACCGGCGTTTCAGGACGGAGACGCGATCCAAGACGACGCGCGCCAGCACGTGTTCTGGATGCTGCGCTACCAGGATGCGGAGCTGCTCCGCGGCGATCGCATCGCCGACTATTTCGAGTCAGTTGCTCCATTTGGCTATCGAGCCGTCTATCAAGGGCTGACGTGGCTCTTCGATCCGCGGCTTGCGAGCAAGCTGGTTCCACCAGTGCTCGGCCTGGTCGCGGCAGGGTTCACGTTTCTGCTTACGCGACGCCTGCACGCCGGGCCTAGAGCCGCGTTCCTGGCGACCGTCCTGTTGAGCTGGTATGTCTGGCAGTACGACGACCTGGCGTCCGGCAGCCCGCGCGCGTTTCTGCTGCCCACCGTGACGGCACAGCTCTGGGCCATTGTAAGCGGTCGCGTGGTGCTCGCCGTCGCACTCGCGGTGCTCGGGGCAACACTCTACCCAGTCGCCGGCGCAATTGGGGTGGCGATCCTCGGCGCGCGGATTGTGACCGTCGCGAGCGGTTCGGCGGCCCCGCGGTCTGATGCAGCGCCCCGCGCGGCATTGGCGACAGCCGCGGTCGCGGCCTTGCTCGTCGCGGCCGTCCTGCTGCCCGCGACAATCGAGGACGCGCGGTTTGGCCCGACCGTCTCCGAAAGCCAGGCCCGCTCGATGCCGGAGTTTGGACCCGATGGGCGCAACGCCTTCTTCATGCCCGACGCCTACAGCTATTGGATCGCCAGCTATCGGAGCGGTCTGGACCTCCGAGTAACTGATGTGTTGCTGCCGCGATTACCGATTATGGCGGAACTGGCGCTGCTGGCCACGAGCCTGCCGTTCATCCTTCTGGTGTGTCGAGCCGCCCGCCCCAAACTGAGTCGTGAGGCGCTGATCCTCATCGTGGCGCTCGCGGCCTCGTTCGGATTGTTTTTCCTGGCCCACCTGCTTCTCTTTCGGCTGTATCTGCCGGCCCGGTACGTGCAATGGACCGTGCCGCTCGTCCTCGCGGTGTCGGCCGGACTTGGACTGAGCATGCTAACGGAGGCCATTGTTCGGCGGCTCGCACCTTCGCGGCCGACGTTTGTCGCGGGTGCGGCGACGCTGTTCCTCGCGGGGTTGCTGATGGTGTATCCGGCAAAATACGAGGCCAACTTCGTTCGCGATCGTCATCCCGCTGTGACGGCGTACCTCCGTCAAACGCCCGCCGACACCCTGGTGGTCGGAGTACCGGTGGATGCGGACTCGGTCGCCTCGCTCACCGGGAGAGCGGTGCTGGCGTCGCGCGAGCACGCATTGGCGTACCACCTCGGCTACTACGGCGAAATGCGCCGACGTTTGGAGGACATAATCGATGCGTACTATGCCGAGTCGCCGCGCGGGGTTGCCGATTTCGCGGCGATTCACGGGGTCGACGTGTTCCTCGTCCGTCGCGCCGCGTTCGACCCGGGGAGCTTTGAGGCCAGCTGGGCCACGCAGTTCGAGCCTTTCATGTCCGAGATTCGTGAGCGGCTGCGTCGCTCACGTCGCTTTGCCCTGCTGGAGCTCGCGGATCGCTGCAGCGTCGTCGACGACGGGGAGGTTGCCGTCGTGCCGGTCGCGTGCGCGGAAAGCGCGCGCTAGCGGCCCTCGAAGCGTGGCGGGCGGCGTTCGTTGAACGCGCGGATTCCCTCGTGACGGTCGTCGGTCGGGACGCACGCGGCGTAGGCATCCAGCTCTAGGATGAGGCCGAAGTAGAGGGGGGAGTCCAATCCGCGGTTGATCGCTCGCTTGGCCTGGCGGACGGCGATCGGACCGTTGGCCGCGATCTCCTCGGCCAACTTCACCGCCTCCTCACGTGCTCGTCCGTTCGGCACGACCCTCGTCACCAGCCCCCAGCGCTCGGCAGTGGCGGCATCAATTCGGCGGCCGCTGAAGATCAGCTCCTTGGCGCGGCCCCGCCCCATCAGGCGCGGCAGGAGCTGAGTACCGCCGCCTCCAGGCATGATCCCGCGGGTGACTTCCGGTTGAGCAAAGCTGGCCCCCTCGGCCGCTACGATGATGTCGCAGCTGAGCGCTAGCTCCAGGCCGCCCGCGAATGCGAACCCCTCGACAGCGGCGATCACGGGACTGCGACATTCCAGTACGGCCCGGAACGCGTCCTCAAACACTCGATGCTGCGCCTGCCAGGCTGTGTCGGTCATGCCTGCTCGCTCCTTGAGGTCAGCGCCAGTCGAGAAGGCGCGGTCGCCGGCACCTCGAATGACGACCGCCCGGACTTCGTGCTCTTCGGACAGCTCGGTAAACGCTCGCAGCAGCTCTTCGGCGGTGGCCGTATTGAAAGCGTTAAGCACCTCGGGCCGATTGATGGTCACGCCAGTGACATGAGGCGCACATTGGTCCACGAGCAGGTTGCGATAGTCGTCATGCATTGTGCTGTCCCTCTTCTGAACATGGGTTCTCGCGGGCCACAAGCTCGGCATAGACGCGGCGGTGGCGCTCCTGCGCGGCCTGGTAGCGCGCATGGCGGTGTGAATCTGGCACGTACACTCGTCCGTTCGCTGTGGGGACATCGGCAACGTCGCCGATCGCGCCTAGGGTTTCGAGCGCCATTAGCGCCGCGCCGCGCCCCGACGCTTCCGACTCTCCAGATTCGACAATCTCACGTCCGAGCGCGTCGGCCATGATCTGCACCCAAGCGGGGGATCGGAGGAGCGCGCCGCCGGTTGCGACGATCTGGCGCACATCTGGCAGTTCCGCGCGGAGGATCTGGTGCAGGAGCGCGAAGCGGAGAGCCACGGCCTCGAGGCCCGCGCGCAGAATGTCGATTGGACGCGTGGCAAGGGTGAGGCCGAGGATGGCTGCTTGAGCGTTCGCCGCGTAGCTGGGGTTTCGTTCGCCGGCCAGGAAGGGCAGGACGGTCAGCCCGTGAGCATCCGGCTCCATCGAGGCGAGCTCGCGCTCGGCGCCCCGGATGCTGTTCAGCTTCAGGACCTGGCGCATCCAGGCGAACAAGTTGCCGCCGTTTGCGAGCGCACCGCCCAGCACGAAGCGGCTGCCGTCAAGACGGTAGCACCAGGAGCCTTGGGGAGCCTGCGCCCGCTCTGCGCGCCACGCTACCCGCAGTGCGCCGGACGTCCCGACCATGAGAGCCATGCGCTCCCGCGTGACACAACCGCTGCCGACGTTGCTGCACGCGCCGTCCCCGAGGGCCGGGTACCACGGCAGCTTTCGCAGCGCAGGCCAGCGGCGACCATACTCGTCCATTGGTTCGGTCAGCGCATCTGCCAGGTCGCCCAGCGGCCCAAGCTGGTCCGCCGAAAGCGCCACCGATCGCAGGACTTCAGCGTCCCAGCGGCCGGCGTTCTGGTCGAGTAGGCCTGTTCCTGAGGCCATCGAGAGGCTGCAGATGGTGCGGCCGAAAATCCGCAAGTGAACGTACTCGCCGAACGACAGCCAACGCCGCGTCTTCCGGACCCTGCTGGGCTGCTCGGCCGTCAGCCAGCGTAGCTTGGCAGGCCAGTAACTCCAGTGGAGCACGCAGCCGGTTCGGGCGTGAATGGCCTGCTCGTCGAGCTCCCGCCGCAGCCTGGGCATCGCGCCGCGGCTGCGTGAGTCCGCCCACAAGTAGAGCGGCGTTGTCGGCCGTCCGGTCGTGTCCACGCCGAGCAATCCGTGCCAGAATGTGGCGAGCGCCACGCCCGTGATCTCGAGCGCGGAGCACTGGCTGAGGCCGACCACCTCGTCGATCGTCGCCGCGGTGTGGTCGAACAGCTCGCGCGCGTCCATCTCGGCGCCGCCATCCGATGTGGTCCGAAGTGGGCACGTCCGTCGCGCGTCGAGGCCGCGAACCTGACGGCCCCGCGCATCGTACAGGGCAGCGCGGACCGAGCTGGTGCCCACGTCCACGGCAAGCACGAGTGGCCGAGTTGCACGAGCTGCCGAAACGAGGGTCACGACGCCCTCAGTGACGCCGGCGCGGCCCGTTGTCAGTCCGCGCCCCTCCAGCGAATCCTGCGAGCCGCAGCGACCCGTCGACCGAATCGCGACAACTCGACGTAACCCCGCGCAAGCCGCTCACGAGCCCTGCGTTGCGAGTGGCGGTCTGACTTCGGCTGGTGCCTTGCGACTCACGAACACGACGGCGGGCGGCACGTTCAGAAGTACGAGCTTCATGCGGCAGTTGCCGAAGATGCGTTGCAGGAACGGTCGGAGGTAGGGTGAGTACTGGTAGCCCACGAGCAAACCGCCCGGCGCCAATGCTCCCCAACTGCTCTGGACGATCCGGGCGGTGGTCTGCCGAGGGAGCAGGGCATACGGAATTCCAGAGATGACCACGTCGACGTCAGACCAGCCGCACTCGCGCACTCGATCGTGCACGCGCTCGGCGGACAGGTGGGCCACGTCCAAGCGCGGATCGGGCAGCTCAACCCGGAGTCGCGAGACGAACGACTGGTTGGTCTCGAGCGCTAGGAGCCGACCCGTGCCCGGGAGTCGTTGGAGCACTTCGCGTGTGAAGACGCCGGTGCCGGGCCCGAGCTCGACCACACGCCGGGCGGCGCTGAAGTCGATCTCGTCGACAAGCGCTTTGGTCAGGAAGCGGGAGCTAGGTAGTACCGAGCCTAATTCGCGGGGATTCCGCAGAAACTGCCCGAGGAAGTGGAGCGGCGTGGAGGAGCGCGCGGCGTTCAACGTCCGAGACAACGCACGCGAGTTGTGGACCTCCGGTGGGCGCTGGGCTCGACCAGGTAGAGTATAGCACTGGTCAAAAGCGGGACGGCATGCGCCAAAATCACTTCGGCGTGAGGTTTTGCAGTCGGTTGCGCACTTCGAGTGTTGACGGAACGCCCCAAAGCCCGTACCCTTGTAGACGCGACGTGGTTTCCGATCCGAGGCGAGTGTGCCCGAAGCTGGCCGTTGCTCGCGCGGATGTGCATGGGCGCACACGGATCGGATGGCTGGCCCTCTGCGCCGTTTGGCATGTCTTCTGCGTGTCGGCGAGCGCGGCGTCCCGGCGCTGCTGGGTGCCAGGGTAATCTGGGCGCGAGGATGAAAATGCCGCTGATGATGACGCGATGTCCGCTGAGCTAGAGATTGCGCTGCCGGACACCCTGGTACCGGTTCCATGTAATCTATGTGGGAGCTGGGAGGCGGAGGAGCTGCACCCCGCAGCGGAGCGCCGGAATGGACATGGCCCGGCCGGTGATCTGTACGCATGCACTAGCACCGCCTACGGCGTCTGCGGCCCGATCGTTAAGTGTCGCCGCTGCGGACTCGTGTACCAGAACCCGGTTCCCTCACAGGACGAGATCATCGGCGCCTACGACGGTGTAGTGGATCAACGCTATGAAGAGGAGCGCAGTGGGCGGATCGAGACGTTCAGCCGGGACCTGGCCGCGCTCCAGCGCCACGAACCCGGCGGACGGCTCCTGGACGTTGGGTGTCATCTCGGGCTGTTTTTGGAGGTCGCGCGCGCGGCCGGGTGGGACGTCAAGGGGGTAGAGCCTTCGTATTGGTGCGTACAGCGGGCGCACCAACGTGGCCTCGACGTGCGGCATGGGACGCTCGACTCGGTCCCACTTCCGGCTGCTTCGTTCGACGTGGTCACCATGTGGGACGTGGTTGAGCACCTGTCAGATCCGCTTTCCGAGCTGCGGCGCATTCACCGTCTGTTGCGTCCGGATGGACTGCTAGCCCTCTCCACGATGAACGTCGATGCCCTGTTCCCGCGTCTGGTCGGTCGCCGCTGGCCGTGGTACATGCAGATGCATTTGGTGTACTTCTCGCGCCGGTCACTGCACAACATGCTAGCCAAAGCCGGGTTCCGCGTGGTGGAGATGGGGGCGCACAAGCGCGTCGTACGACTTTCGTATCTGGTCTCGCGCCTGGAGCCTTACTGCCGTCCCGCGTACCAGATGCTCGATCGCCTGGTGCGCTTGACCGGCCAGGGGGACCGCCTCGTGGCGGTCGATCTAGGCGACATCTTCGTTACTTTCGCGCGCAAGGCGGGCTAGGCGGTAGCCTTAGCGCAACACGTTAGCCTGAGGCCGCCTTCGTCGATGACGACCGCTGTCCAGCGTCCGACCGTGACTCCAGGTGCCCGCGAAGTGCCGGAGCGCCCGAGCCAGTCGGCGCCTTGGAGTCGCGGCCATCGAGCGGCATGGATGCGGCTGGGGGGCGTGATGCTCCTTGCGGCCCTGTCCGAGCTGCTCTACGTCGGATACTGGCCCATCTCCTATTACCTGACCCAGGGGCCGGACTTCACCTACGAGTATCTGCTGCAATACCGGCCGGTGTGGGATCGATTGCTGCCGCTGCTGCTGCGTCTTGAGGCAACCTGGCCGGACGCGCCGCGCTCGCTCGAGTTCATGGTGGATGCGCTGACCCGAGCGTTCGCGGCCTCCTTTGCGCTCTACCTGGCCGCCCTTTGGCTCGTGCGTCAGGGTTTGCCGTCGCGCTGGGGGACGATCGCGGTCGTTGGGCCGGCCGTCGCTTTCCAGATCACATTGTTCTTGATGCCGGGGGTCTTCACGACTGACCTGTTTTCCTACGTCATGTACGGGCAGATCGCCGGGCCGTACGAGCTCAATCCGTACATTCACTTGCCGGCCTACTTCCCGCAGAGCCGCATATTCCAATGGATCCACCCGCTGTGGCATTACGCGCCGTCGGTGTACGGGCCCGCGTGGATTGACCTTTCGGTGCCGCTCGCGCGGGCGGTCGCCGGCTGGAGCGAGGTGGACAGGGTGTTGGCGTACAAGCTGCTGGTCAACCTGGCACACATCGGCGGTATCGGGTGCCTCGCGCTGCTGGTGCACCGCGTCAGGCCCGGTCAGGTGCTGCCGAGCGTCTTGCTGTACACGTGGAATCCCATGATTCTCTTCGAGTTCGCCGGCAATGGCCACAATGACGCGGTGATGGTGTTGCTGATGCTGCTCGCGCTTCTGTTCTTCAGCATGCGCAGTCGCCCGCTCGGAGTGGGGGCTCTCACTCTGGCGCTTCTGATGAAGATGGCGGCCATCCTCTTGTTGCCCTACTATGTCGTGGCGTGGGCTCGAGAACGAGGTACGACTCGCGAATTCCTCCTGACGGCACTTATCTCGGGCATCATCGTTCTGGTGATCACCGTGGGGTTGTACCTGCCGTGGTGGGTGGGCATCGAGACGCTCGGTCCGATCCTCGTCTGGAGCCAGGGCCCGCTGTACAACAACTACGCGCTCGACATCGTGTCCCAGTTTCTTGCGCTCGAGTACTTGCGGAATCCGATGGATGCTGATCCGTGGTCAGGGCTGGAGCAGGCGCGCGGATGGGTGAAGGTCGTCGTGCGGCCGATCTTCGTAGCGTTCTGCCTCTGGGAGTTGATCCATGTGCGCACCGCGCTCGGCGTCGCGGGCGCCACAGTGCGCGTGATGTTAGCGTTCCTCCTCCTGTTCAATACCTGGGTACTTCCCTGGTACTTCACCTGGCCGGTGGCTTTCGCGGCCGTACTCGGATGGGACTCGATCACCGCCAAGCTTTCGATCGGCTTCAGCATCTCGGCCTTGCTCGTGATGTACCATCGTCACTTCTGGCACCCCTTCGCCGGGGATGGGACCTACCTCCTCTATCTCGCCCCGTTGCTGATCCTGCCGCTGTACTGGCTCCCTCGCGTGAGTGGCCGAAGAGCGGAGCTCGTGTCGCGGTGGAGGTGCGCAAGAGCGACTCTCGGGTCGTCTGAGGTGCGGACGGCGAGGCACGGTTGAGCCGCCCAAATCCGCAGTGGCGATACGGTGGTTCTGTTATCGTCCAGCGACTCGCATACGCCGTTGATGACATCTTGCGTGCACGACATACGCTCCGTACAATGGCGTCGATCCGCGCCGCGACGCTGCCGTTCGAGCACTGGCCAGTGCTGGGGCCGGCGCGGGGAGTGAGGACCAGGTGACGGCAGAACCGGCGGGGTCCGAACAGATCGATCACCTGCGCGAGCTCTACGAGCACGAGCGGGCGCGAGTGACACAGCTAGAAGCCTCGTGTCACCAGTTGGAGCGAGGGACCGAGGATCTCCAGCGGACCTTCGCCGAGCTGCGGGCGTGGCTAGGCCATATGAACGAGCTCCACCAGTTCAGTACCACGATCGGTGCGCTGCTGGACCCGCAAGAAGTCCTGACCCGGACCCTGCAAGGTTTGCACGGCCTGGTAGTACACGAATTTGCCTGTATTTACATGCTCGACGGGGGGATCGCGTCGCGCGAAGTTATCCGCGGACCGATTCATCTGGCCCCGCCTCCGACGGTGAGAGTAGGGGAGGGGGCGCTCGGTCAGGTCCTCGCGGGCATCGAGCGGGTCATTCATGATCTCGAAGGGCAAGCCCTGATCGTTGCCCTGCGCGCTAGCGGAGCGACAATCGGAGCGCTGTATCTAGTGCGCGGAAAGGGCGACCCCGTCGACGAGCCAGAGCGTAAGCTGGTCGAGATGGTGGCGATGGAGGCGGGCGCCGCGATCCAGAAGGCGCGGCTGCACGAGCAAACTCGTCGCCTGGCGACCACTGACTCGCTCACAGGCCTCTACAACTTTCGCTACTTCCAGGATGCCCTGCGGATGGAGATCGCGCGCGCTCGACGGCTCGGGTACGCGATTGGTCTGCTCATGATCGACATTGATGACTTCAAGGTTATCAACGACACCGGGGGCATCCCGCCGGAGACGACGTTCTCCGGGAGCTGGCCGACATCCTCCGCCAAACCCTTCGCCAGACCGACGTCGTGGTCCGCTACGGCGGTGAGGAGTTCGCGATCATCCTGCCGGGATTGTCGGCTAGCGCTGTCCGAGCGGTCGACGAGAAGCTGCGCCGGACGGTGGCTTCCGCCCGCGTACCGGATTCCCGGAATGGTGTGGGCGGGCACGTCACGATCAGCGTCGGCGGGACATCCTGCGCCGGGGGTGACGTGGACCCCGCGGCGCTCGTCGGCGGGGCCGATGAAGCGCTCTACCAGGCGAAGCGCGCGGGCAAGAACCGGGTTTGCGTTCGGCCCTTGCCTGCATCGGGCGCGACGTCGAGAGCGAAGCCTCATCCTCAAGTACATCGTTCTCCCCGCTGACGGCGATCCAGAGATGCGGCGACTCGACAGCATCGCGCACCGGAGCGGCTATTCTCACTGACTTTCCGAGGGCGAACGAGACGGGAGGCTGCCAGTCGTGGAGCGACACCCACCCGAACTGATCCTCCGCGATATCAACATGCCGCGGTGCGACGGCTTGGAGCTTTGTCGCACGCTCAGGAATGATCCCATCAGGCCATCTGCACGCCTCAACACACTGTACGACCTGCTCCGCAAGGGCGGCGTTGACGCACGCGCGTAGGCGCGGACCAGCGGCGGCCGGTGGACTCGCGCGGCGTGGCTAGCTCGGGGCCCACCAGCGCCGGACGCAGGTGAACGTGGTTACGGACGCCACCCACCTGTTCCTCTCACCAGCGGGCCTCTCGGCCGCACTGGCGTGGAACTTCGCGGTCCTGGCTAGCATCCAGCTCACCGTCCGATTGATCCGAGCGTTTTCACTCCGGGCGACCGCGATTGGCGCAATTCTGCTGACCGGAGCAACGGTGCCCATGACGCTCGTCTTCCACCTCGTCCTGGGTAATGGATTAGGCTGGCTTCCGGCGATGATGGTGGTGACGGGCGTGGTCGGCGGAGCGATAGCAGCACGCGTGCTTCGCTTCCGACGGCGGCGCAGCATGGTCGTCGCGGCCATAGGCACCGGGCTGTTGAGCGGCCCGTGGGCCGCCTTCCTGGTCCTACCACCATGAGCTACGGCCTCCGCGAAGTTCCCGACTCATGGACGTTGACCGCGACTGTGCCACCGGGGAGCCCGGCGGACCTGCGCCTGCATGACTACGGGTTGACGGATGTACGTTGGCACGCATCAAGCTGGCCCTCGAGAGTGCGCGCTCAGGGCTCCCGCACGGTAGCGGCGTGACCGGCACTCAGACGGCACCGGCGCCCGATCGCCAGCCTTGCGAACGATGAGCGCCCGGAGATCCCGTCGGAGCGTGGTGACACGTCGCCCGATTCGAAGCGTCTGATGACGCGTAGAGCACAGCAGCGGTCGTAGTCGTCACACATGGGGAGAGCGTCGACGCGTGGTGCTGGTCCGGTGCCACACAGTTGGGCAGGTTCAGGGCCGTAGGCGCGAACGCCCACGAAGCGTGATGACCTCGCTGGTCGCGCGCCGCGCCAGACGGGCAGCTTTGGATGGTAGTCGACGTGTTGGCGCGGTGCCCGATCGGGCCATGGCTCACCGATCGGTGCGTACGGAGATGGTGCCGACTGCCGGCGGACTCGGCAACGATTCGTTGGTCTGTGCCCGCGTGCCGTCCGACGCGTGAGACGAGGCCCGCGGTGACAACGTACTGACCAGCGGGCAGGTCGATCGGCAGGGTTAGCGATCCACGCTGGATGAGTAGGTCGCCGGCGCGCCACTGGCTGCTGGGGAGCCCACCCCGCGCCTGATATGCGCGGGGTCGGCCAGAGGCATCAACGAGCTCCACGAACGGCTCGTCGTCCGACCCGGGACGGGGATCGTCACGCTCGACGAGCCAGTACGTGACGATCGGGAGTGTCAAGCCGGGCTCGCCTCGCGGCGGCAGGTCGAGCCCGAGGAGGCGCGTCCCACCCTCGACCTGGAAGGTCGCGCGCAGTCGAGGTTCAGCGATCTGCTCCGGCGGGCGTGCCCTGACTGACCAGACTCGCGTTGCGCCGCTCGTACCGGGCAGTGGGATCTCGGCCAGCCGAGTGGCCGCGCGCGCCGCGCCTCGCGGCAGGTCTTGCTCGGGTATGGTGAGGAACAGCGCGTCTCGCGCGGTCGGGACGATTGAGAGCCCTTCCAGCGGAAAGCGGGGTTCGAGCTCGGGACCGAGCAAATAGTCGAGCGCTTTGCGGCGTCGATCCAGGTCGCGATTGGCCGCGTCCTGGATTCCGGTAACCGCCACGACATCGGGAGCCCGGTCCCGACTCGCGGTCGCCGATCGCTCCAGCAGTGTCGCGCCAGCTACCGCCTTGGTGCGGTCGGCGACCGACTGCCAGTACCGCAGCGGCAACCCGTGGAGTTCTCCGAAGCCGGCCTGTTTGGCGCCGAGCTCCGCTCGGTTGAGCGTGACCTGCCACTCGGTCGGACTCACGGCTGTGACTGGGGCGGAGACGGCCGCCTCGAGCGCTCCGTAGAACGCGCCAACCGCGCCAACCTGGACCGCGCAGACGACGGCCAGGACGCTCGCCCCGGCGGTCCAGGCTCGCTTCGTATGTTCGACGCCGGTAGGGGGAGCTGCGTTGTCACGCTCACGAGTGGAAGGCTCGGGGCGACCGGGGGTGGCGAGCTCGGTGGTCAGGCGGAGGAGCGCTCGCAGACCTAGCGCGATCAGCAGGAACGGCGTGGGCAATAGCACGAGGACGTAGTGGATGTAGACGGCCGAGCTCTGCCAGCTCATCGCGCCCAGCGGGGATAGAAACCAGATGAGTAAGAGCGCGTGCGCCTCCCAACCTGGTCCCTGGCGCAGCACGGCTCGCACAGAGTCGACAATACCAACTAAGAGTAGCAGGCCAAGCAGCGCCGAGATCGCCAGCAGCGGCATTCCGAGTGCTTCCAGCGCCGGAGTCCGGAAACCGAGCTTGGCGTCTAGGTGGGCGCCCCCAATAAGCCAGAGCGTGAGTACCGACGCGCTCGGGTCCGGCAGCAAGGTGAATCCGCGATTGCCGCGCGCCAGAGCATCAGCGATCTCCTCTGAACGGCTCCAGAGATGCAGCGCAAAGGGCGCGACGATGATCGCGGCCATCCCCGCCCCGAGCGACAGTTCGCGCCCAAACCAGCGACGTGCGAACAGAACCAAAGTCAGCAGCACCGGCGGGCCGTAAAGTATGGCGAGGAGGTGCGTCTGGGTCTGGGCCGCGCCAACGAGGAAAAATGGAACGATCCAGCGACGGTCCCGCCGACCGCACACCATCAGCGCCGCCATTAGCATCAGGGCGGTCAGCAGCGGCTGCGTGATCACCCATGGCTGGCGACCGAAGAGGACCGCCCATGGGTTCACCGCGTACAGCATACCGGAGGCGAGAGCTACCCCCGGCCCGAAGACACGTCTCGCAGCGGCGTACGCCACCGCGACGGCGGCGACATTCGCCAGAGCGACGAGTTCTACTCGAGCCACCGCCGGACGCTCGAACGCCTCGGCCAGTGCGAAAAAGTACAACAGACCGGCGGGATCCGGAATCCACCAGGACGTGATCTCGGACTCAACTGGCCGTGCTCCGTACCAGATGGGTCGTGCGCGCGCCGCTTCGAGCGCTTCGTCGTGCCCGAAGGGGGTGAGGTCGGGCGCCGGTAGGCGCAGCACGGCCGAGACGACAAGGACCAGGGTGGCCGGAAGCACCCATCCGCGGCTCCAGCGCGCCGCGATCGGCGACCACAACCGAGGCTCACGGCGGGACGGCAAGGCGATTTGCAGGACGCCCTCTCGTCGGCGGAATCACAGAACGAATCGACGGCGCTGCCGAGAGAGCGGGCCGCTGCCGCCGCGACGCTCGCGGGCACGGCTGGGGCTCGTTCCGCGGCCGGATTATACGCCAATCATCTTCGACGGGCGGGACGTGCCACGAGCCACAAATCGCGCCTGCCCTAGCGGACGGCGCTGGCGATCGGGCTACCTGTGGCGTGCTGTCGCTCTACGCTGACCAGGAAATCCACCGCGCCGCGACGCATGCTCTCGGTGACCTCGTGGACAGCCTCTGGGAACAGGGCGTACTGGGCCTGCGCACCGAAGCTCTTGAGTGCCCCGACGAAGCTCTGAGCCCGCTCGACCCGATTGTTCCCGAGGTACTGATCCCACTGGCGCGGGACATCTTCGACCTTGGTATCGCGGCCACCGACCGCGACCCAGTACTTCACCTTCTGAGCCGCCTCGGAGTTGAAAGACCGGCCGCAGATCGCGTCGACGTCCTGGATTCCGAACGGGTACTTCAACGCCGCCACGGCGCCCTGCCGTACGACGCTGCTGAGAGGAAGGGTGTACGACCCGGCCGACATGCCCGCAACTCCGAGCGTTGCCTCGGGGTACATGAATGAGAAACGGTGAGCCTCCTGACTGCCGCGGGAGAAGCCGAACAAGAGAACTTCTGGCTGGAACTGGATCCCGTACCGGGCAGGCAGCGTATCGAGCAACGCCTTAAGTCTCGGCAAGTTCTCGCCGTCCTTGCGGACCATAGACGGGTCACGATAGTCGCGGTAGGCGATGGTGGGCGCAAGTACAGCCCAGCCATGCTCCTCGGCCCGCGGGAGCAGTGGCCTGACGAAATCTTCGCCGGTGTCACCCATTCCGTGTAGCGCCACCAGGACCCGCAGCGGCTGGCGCGATTGCCAATTTGAGGGTAAGTGCAGGTCGTAGTCGGCGAGCGGCTCTCGGCTGAGCGAGTATGCCCGGTCGGGCGCGCGAAGCAACAGCCTCGTAGTGCTCGCCTTCTGCTGGGACGTAACCTGCGCATGGTGCTCGACGGCGCTGGGTGCCCACGCGGGCGCGCCACTCAACACGACCAGAGCGATGAGCAAGACGATCGGCCGGTTCCGCACACGCCCCCCAGGACGGTTGTCAGGACCGAAGCTCGCGCCCGCCCTTGCGATCGCGGCTCGGTCAGTATAAGCGTGCAGTAGGTCGATTGTAAAGACTCTTAAACATTGAAGAGTCTTTACGAACTCTCATGAGCGGGACGCCCCAGATGGTCGATAGCCGCACAACGAGCAGAGCATTGTCGCGGCCGGCGGTACGACATCCGCGAGCAGAGTCAGCGTCTTTCGAGCTCGCCGCTCGCGACTCTCTGATTGCTCAGGGACCGGCGAGCGCCTCGCTGTAGAAGGTCAAATAGAGCTCGACGTTCCCGATCCAGTAGTCGGCGTCGTGCTCTCCGGGCAGGGGCAAGAACTCGTGCGCGATTCCACGGGCTTCAAGCGCGTGGTGGATCGCTCGGGCATTCCATTGCCACGGGTCCGCGTCGCCGATGTCGATCCAGAGTCGCGCCTTGCTCGCGCCCGGCGCGTCTTGCGCCAGCCAAAAGGGATTGTGAGCTCGAAAGAAGGCCTCGGTGCCGTACACGTCGGCGGGAACGTGCTCGAACAGCAGTCGGCTCGAAGGCGAATGCGCGGCGGCGACGCCGAAAACCTCCGGGAAGCGCATCGCGAGCTGGAGGGCGCCATCGCCGCCCATTGAGAGGCCGGCGATTCCCCGACTAGCGGGATCAGCCAGCGTGCGGTGGCGGGCGTCGACTTCCGACACGAGGTCCACTACGAGGTAATCCGACCAGCGGATCCCCCACGTCTGGTTGTTGACGTAGTAGCTTGCGTCCGCGTTCGCGAACACGATCACCATCGGCTGAATCGACCCGGCCGCCACCAGGCGGTCGGCGGCCTCCGGCATGCCGATGCTCGGCCACTCGGAGCTGTCGCCCGCTACGCCGTGCAGCATGTAGACGGAGGGGTACCTGACTGATGTCGCGTCGTAGCCCGGCGGCAAGTAGACCAGGTAGCTTATGGCTCGGCCCAGTGCAGGCGAAAGGAAGGTGTGCTCCTCGACGCGGCTCCCGGCCTGCAGCAGGTTGGGCGTCGCAGCCGGCTCAAGGGGTCCCCGCGCGATTGTGGACTCCACGTCGCTTGCCTCACCCGAGGCCGCGGCCACAGCGGTCACGCTTGGCGTTGACTCAAGCGCGTTATTCCGCCCGGCTCCAGCCTTGGACCCGGCTGCTGCTCCGACCGGAGTCGGGTCTGTCGCGTGGGTGGGCGCGCCGCTACAGGCCGAGGTCAGCGATAGCCCCAGTATCACTCCCAGCGCCAGGTGGACCACCCACCGCGTCGACATCGCCGGCTCACTCTTCACCCGGCCGCGCATTCCAGCTGTGCGACGTCGTCCGCGCGCTCCCGAGGAAATTCCAAGTCGATCCGACCCACCTCGCCACCGGCCGCGGCCCGCTGGCAGAAGCGGGCGCCGTGCTCGCGCGGAAGCGCCAACAACGCAAAGCGGCACGCGATTACGGTCGGGCGGAGGTTGAGCTGGTCGCGGAAGAGCCGTGGCAGCCGCCCATTCCGTCGCCAAGTCGGCTGGCGCTGCGCCGTGCCGGCTCGCAGCCCGAGCGCAGCGGCTACCTTGCCCACAAGCTGTTTGGTCGTGCAATGCGCAAGGTCAAACACCTCTAGCAGCCGACCGCCGAGCGAGTTGGCGCGGACCTGGCAGATCCCGTCGAGTCGGCTGATCAACCTTCGGCGGAGCCTTGGCGTTCCGAACGTCGCGCCAAGCCGTCAACGGGCATCAGGACCCCATGGCGAACCGGAGCGGGCGGCACCTGCAGCCTCCCGACCCGCGCATTGACGGCCGCCAAGGATCCTCATTCAAGGGAATCCAGCCGGGCGCGCGCCGTACCGGTGCTCGCGCCGGAACTGGTGACCACGAGGATAGCGGACAGCCCGGAACCGGGGTTCGCCAACGGGTGGATCGCGTGGAGCGCGCCAGGGTCGCTCAGAACTCTAACCGTACGCTTACCCGCGCTCAAGGCCCGCCGACCTGGCATTAGTGTGGCGTGCATACACTCGAGGAGATGGAGCCCGCACACAGGGCCGCAGTTGGGCATGGAGATGACCCGTTTCGGTGGAGAGTCTGATCAGGCGGCGACCGCCTGGAGATGGTAGCGCGCTTCGAACTCGGCTGGAGAGAGATAGCCGAGGGTGGAATGTCGACGATGACGATTGTAGAAGACCTCGATGTACTCGAAGATGGCCGTCCTGGCCTGCTGTCGGGTCGCCCAGGTCTGGCGATGGAGCAGCTCGGTCTTGAGAGTGGCGAAGAAGCTCTCAGCGACGGCATTGTCCCAGCACGTCCCCGGCCGGCCGACGCTCTGCTGGAGGCGGTGCTCGGCCAGCCGGCCAGCGTAGGCCCCGGGCCAGGTACTGGGTGCCGCGGTCGGAATGGTGGATCAGGCCGGGGCAGCAGGACGGCGTCGGCCAGCGCCATGGTGAGGGCGTCCAGCGCCAGCTCGGTGCGCAGGTGATCGGCCAGCGCCCAGCCGACCACCCGGGCGGGAGCCGGCGTCGAGGATGGCCGCCAGGTACAGCCAGCCCTGGTCGGTCCGAACATCGGTGATGTCCGCGACCCAGAGCCGGGTCCACGTCGCTCGAGCGAAAGCGCCGCTGCACCAGGTCAGCGGCTTGGGTCGTCGGGTCGGAGATCGTCGTGCGGCGGACCCCGCGGCCGACAGCCGACCAGCCCCGGCCTCGCATCAACCGCGCAACCCGCGCGCGCGGCAGCCGTCCCCTGAACCCGCAGCTCGGCGTGGACGCGTGGTGCCCCGTAGACGCCGCGGCTGCGCCCGTGCACCGCCCGGATCCGGGCGGTCAGCGCCGCGTTGGCCACGCGCGCGTGCCGACGGCTGCCGCGTGCTCCAGGCATAAAATCCGCTCGGCGAGACCCCGAGCACGCGACACAGCGGACGACCGATACCGCCTGCTCCACCGCGATGAACCGGGGAATCTCATCGGGTCGTCTCCTTGGCGAAGAAGGCCGCCGCTTTTACCAGGATCTCCCGCTCCTGCCGCGGCACCAGGTTCTCGACGTAGCCGCGCCAGTTCCTCCCGCTCCGCCGTCGTCAACCCCGACCGCTGCCCGGCATCCACCTCCGCCTGCTGGACCCAGCGGCGGACCGCCGTCTCGGTCAGGTCCAGGTCGGCAGACTTGCCCGAGGCTCTTGCCCGACGACCGGATCAGCGCGACCGTCTCCCCTTGAACTCCGCCGTGAACATCCGTCTCGCTCGTTGCGCCATGTGGACTCCTGCGAGGGTCATGCTGCCCTCCTCATTGTCGGTGTCCACCAAATCGGGTCAAGTCCAGCAAAGGTGAGGGATGTCTTGACTCGATTTCGAGCGGTGCTCTCCCAGCGAGAAGCGGCTGACCCGGTGTCTGGCCTGGCGCGAGCTATCTCGGTAGTCTGCTGTCCGCCGGCGCTCGCGGCCCCGGCGGCACTGCTTGCCGGCCTCCGGGCGGAAGCATTACCGGCGCGCTGGACGGGCATCGTCACTCTCCTTGCCGCGACCGCCGTTTTCCCGAGCGCGTTCATCTGCGTGGCTCGAGTTGTCGGACTCGTGCAGGGCTTGGACCTGCGACGTCGCTCAGAGCGGCTGCTGCCATCGGTCTTCGCGGTCGTGAGTTCGGCGGCGGCCTACCCCCTCCTGAGAACGCTGGACGCGCCCGAGGTCTTGCGAGCACCCGGGGCGGCCGTCGGCGTGCAAGTGGCCGTCCTGTCACTGATCACGCTGCGCTGGAAGATCAGCTGCCACACGGCCGCCGCGCGCGGGCTGCTCGCGGTCACGTGGACCGGAGATGTGGCGTTCCTGACCGGTCCCGTCGTTGGCCTCGTGCTGTTGGTGGTCTGCGCGCGCGTGCACCCCGGGGCGTCACACACCGTGGCAAATGATCGCCGGGTCGCTGACCGCTGCGGTGACCGCGGCACTGACCTGGCCCGCGTGAACGCAGGGTACGCGGGGTGATGATGGCGCCTCAACGAGTCAGTGTGATCGTGCCGGCCAAGAGCGAGCGGCGCAATCTTCCGCGCCTGCTGGCCTCACTGCCGCCAGTGGTGGAGTTGATCGTCTGCGACGCCAGCGATGACGGGACACGCGAGCTTGCGCTGCACATTCGGCCCGAGCGAACGCGGGTTCTGGCAGCGCAGGGCTCCATTGCGGCGACGCGGCAACTCCGTGCCGAAGCCAGTCGCGGCGACCTGCTCGTCTTCACGGACGCCGACGTGGCATTCGCAGATGGCTACTTCGCCCGACCCGCCGCCATCACCACGTGGGACGGGATCAGCGGGGCCAAACTCTCGACGGGCGAGTTCGCCAGGTACTACGAAGCGGTGCGCAAGTGCCAGCAGGTCACCTATTCACTCCTGGGAGTCGCCGCCGCGTCCGAGTCAAACATGGTGATGACGCGAGCGCCGTTCCGTGACCTCGGAGGGTTCCACCCGGAGCTCGGGTGTAATGAGGACACGGAGCTGTTCCTCAGAGCGAGCCGCCGGTGTTGGCACCGCGCTCGTTTCGATCCCGAGCTGGTCGTGTGGGCGCACGTCCACCGTCGCCTGCGCCGTGGTGTCGGTCGCAAGTCGGCCCACGCGCTGGTGCGCACTACGTTGTTGTACGCGCTTTGCTGTACCACCGGTATGGGCGCGGCGACCGGGGACCTAACCGGCTAACTGGCGGGGCACAGTGGGAGGACGATCTTGGGCGCGATGAACGATAGGGTGCGCGCCGGGGTCGAGCGCCAAAGCTTCGTGGCCCTGTTCCTGCTCTCGGCCATTCCCAATCCACGTTTCGACGCAGCCGGCGTTGCGGCTGGCTCGTTGGGGTACTCGCTCGTCCGTTACTGGGTAGCCGTCGTGTTGGGCAAGACGATCATTTATCCGGCCATCGCGAGCCCCGGGGGCGCACTTGCTCCCTGGCTCCGCTAGGTGGATCCGCCGGCCACTGGGGGCGGGCGAGGTTGGATCGCTTAGGCGCTAGCGCCCCTGGAACGAGGGGGCACGGCGTTCGGTTTGGGCGGCAAGCCCTTCCGCCGCATCGGCGGTGGGGAACAGCCGAGAGACCGCTTCGCGCTCGAGCGCTAGACCAGCCTCGAGCGTCCCTTGACCGCCGAGCGTCGCCGCGATTTTGATGTTGCCGAGCGCGATCGGGGCCCCGCGGGCTAGCGTCTCGGCGTACTCAACAGCCTTGTCGACGAGCTGGTCGGCTGGGTACAAGCGATCGACGATACCGAGCTGGAGGGCGCGCGTGGGATCGACGGCCTCGCCGGTCAGCATCAACTCCAGTGCCACGGTGTGGCCGACCAGCCGCGTGAGCCGCTGGGTGCCGCCAGCCCCCGGGAGCAGTCCGAGCTTCGACTCTGGCAGGCCGATACGATAGTCGCCCTCGGCAGCGAAGCGGAAATCGCACCCGAGCGCGATCTCGAGCCCGCCACCCAGCGTGTGGCCCGCCAGGAGAGCGATGATGGGCTTGGGCGTGCGCTCGAGCTTTGAGACGATCTCATGTGCGTGAAGCACGAAGGCCGACTTGTACGCCAGGCTGCTTTCCAGGAACATCTTGATGTCGGCGCCTGCCGAGAAGAACTTGGGCGAGGCGCTCTTGACGACGACTGCCCGCACGCCCTCGTCGAAGCGAGCCGCGTCGATCGCCGCGTTCAGCTCGTCCAGGAACTCGCGGTTGTAGCTGTTGGCCGGCGGCCGGTCGAACGTGATCCGCCCGATCGCCCCCGCCTTCTCAAACGACACCGCCATGCATCCTCCATAGGGCTCAGGCGCGGCCCGCGAAGGACCGGGCCGGGATGGTGGACGCTCGTTCCGGCCGAAGGCACGGGAAGGTCCGCGGCCAATCTACCAGCACGCCTAGTCGCCGTCAACGTCCCTGCCAAACAACGGCTGAGACCGTGTACGGGGATGGTATGATCCCGCGGCGGCGCGGACCGCCACGCACCGTCGAACCACGGGCTTTGTAGGGAGCGGCGCTATGCAGATGTTCATCGCCGGAGAGTTGTGCAATGCAGCCGCCGGGCAGACAACGGAGATCCGCAACCCGGCGACAGGCGAAGCGGTCGATACAGTCCCGAAGGCTACGGTCGAGGATGCCCGTCGGGCGATTGAATCCGCGCACCAGGCGTTCCCTTCCTGGTCACAAATGGCTGCTAGCGATCGTGCTGCACTCATGTTCAAGGGCGCCCAAAATGTCAAGGAGCACATCCCCGAGATCGCTGAGCTGCTGACGAGGGAGCAGGGTAAGACGTTGCTCGAATCGAGGATCGAGACCCAGCGATTAGCCGAGAATCTAGAGTTCTTCGCCGGGCTGCATGGCGCACTTCGAGGTCAGCATGTCGAGATCGCCAAGCCCAAGGCGTACGGCATGGTCATCAAGCGTCCGCTCGGCGTTGTTGGCTCGATCGTGCCGTGGAACTTTCCGCTTACGCTCATGGCCAACAAGATCTGTCCGGCCCTGATCGTCGGCAACACGGTCGTGGTCAAGCCGGCGAGCACCGCCCCGCTTGCGATTGCCAGGTGCGTTGAGTTGATCAACGCGGCAGGCTTCCCGCCGGGCGTGCTGAACGTGGTGACCGGTCCGGGCGCCGTGGTCGGCGAGGAGCTGATCGCGCATCCGCTCGTGCGCAAGATCGGATTCACTGGCGAAACGGAGACGGGCAAGAGGGTGATGGCCCAGGCTTCAAATGAGCTGAAACACGTCACGCTGGAGCTAGGCGGTAGTGACCCGATGATCGTCTGCGACGACGCCAACATCCCCGAGGCGATCAGGGCGGCTGGCGTGGGGCGATTCTTCAACTGCGGCCAGGCCTGCCTGGCGATAAAACGGCTGTATCTGTTTGACGCTATTGCCGACGAGTTCATCGAAGGCTTGAAGCAGAACGCCGAGCAACGCTGGAAAGTTGGCAACGGCATGGACAAGGCAACCCGGATGGGGCCCCTCCACACCGCGGGCCAGCGCGAAGAGGTCGAGAAGATGGTGCAGGATGCCGTGGGCCGCGGCGCCGAGGTACTCACCGGCGGCAAGCGGCCGACCGGTGTCGAGTACGAGCGAGGTAACTTCTACCTTCCAACTCTGCTCGTCGACGTTCCCGAGGACGCTTTGATCGCACGGGAGGAATGCTTCGGGCCTGCGCTGCCGATCTTCCGCGTGAAGAACCTGGATGAGGCAATCGACAAGGCGAATAACTCGAAGTATGGACTCGGGTCGTCGATTTGGACGCGTGACATCCGTAACGCGCATGCTGCTTCAGAGCGGATCGAAGCTGGCTACACCTGGGTGAACTCGCTCCAGATCGCGGTTGACGAACTGCCCTTCGGCGGGACCAAGCAGAGTGGCTTCGGCAAGGAGCACGGCACCGAAGTGCTGGACCACTACAGTGAACTGAAGTCGGTGATGGTGGGCGTAGCCTGAACGCTGGCCCGCCGCCGCTGCGGGCCGAACGCGACGCACGGGCGGACCCACCCGGCACCGTGGAGCGCTGACGTAGCGTCGGCGGACGATGCGAACTTGTGGTCGCCGTTGATTCCAAGGATCTTGCACTACCGTCTTCCATAGCGGCACGATCGACCGCGTCATGTGCTCGGAGCGCGCTAGCCGGGAGATGTTGGTGACGTGGCGAACGATCCGCGAGAAACCCGCCCGGCGACGGCAAAGGATCGCGCGGGGCGGCTAGAAACGTCGCTGGATCTTCTCGACGATCACCGTGCCGCTCGGGAGACTCCACTTGCGCGCACAGGAGCTGCCGTGGCCGCTGGTGGTCGCCACTATGATCCGCGCCATGCGCTCTCGCAGCGGGACGGTTGCTTGACCGTCACTCGATGGACTGGTAACATAATCGTACGAAACAGGTCGGATTTACAACGAGGGCGATTAGCTCAACATGAAGGTCTCGACGCGGGCACACTACGGACTCCGAGCGATGACCGAGCTGGCTCGGTCATACGGGCACGGTCTGGTCTCGCTGGCCGAGATTGCGCGGATCGAGGCGCTACCGCTTGCCTACCTGGAGCAACTCGTCGGTGAGTTGCGGAGGGCTGGGGTGGTTGAGGGCGTCCGGGGACTGCACGGTGGCTATCGATTGACCCGTAGCCCGGAGCAGGTCACCGTCGGCGAGATCTATCGGGTGCTCGAAGGCGACATCGCGCCGGTCCAGTGTACAGCCGAAGGGTATGCGACTGGTGACTGTGAGCGTGAGGCGGTCTGCCTTTCGAGGTCAGTCTGGGCGCGCGTACAGGCGAGTGTTCTGGGCATTTTAGATGCAACAACGCTGGCCGATCTTTGTAGCAGCGACCCCGCGTACGCAGCGCCATCGCTAATTCCAGTTCAGGCGCTTGCCGGAGTGCGGATGGGTGGCGAGAAGGGTGCATGAGAACACGATGAGTAGGAGCGAGCCGACGTTCCTGATCGAAGACCTGCGGGTCTCGGTCGAGGGCAAAGAGATTCTGAAAGGCGTGGACCTGGCCGTCGAGCCGGGTGAGATCCACGCGCTCATGGGACCGAATGGCTCTGGCAAGAGCACCCTGGCAAACACGCTGATGGGTCACCCGAAGTACGTGGTGACGAGTGGGCGGGTTGTATTCCAGGGGCAGGACGTACTCGCCCTGTCGCCGGATGCGCGGGCGCGCCTGGGGATGTTCCTCGCCTTCCAGTACCCGGTGGCGATTCCTGGCGTGAGCCTGGGCAACTTCCTGCGTGCCGCGACCCGAGCGAACGGGCAGCAGGCCACCGCCGGCGAGTTTCGAAAGCAGCTCATGGAGAAGATGAAGCTGCTCAAGATGGACCCCTCTTTCGCGGCTCGCTACGTCAACGACGGGCTCTCCGGCGGCGAGAAGAAGCGTGCCGAGGTCCTTCAAATGGCGATGCTCCAGCCGAAGATCGCCGTGATGGATGAGACCGATTCGGGACTTGACATCGACGCATTGCGGATCGTTGCCGAGGGGGTCAACGCGATCCACACGCCAGACATGGGGGTGCTGGTGATTACCCACTACCAGCGCTTGCTGAACTACATCCGACCAGGGTTCGTCCACGTGCTCGTCGAGGGTCGCGTGGTGAAGTCCGGGGGTGGCGAGCTAGTCGACCAGCTCGAGGCCGAGGGGTACGATCCGATCATCCGAGCAGTTCAGGTGGCCGTTTAGGCCGAGAAGCGAGGCAATAACGATGGCTGTCAAGCCGCAGGACCTCATCAAGAGCGAGTACGAGTATGGCTTCCACGACGAAGAGGATTACGCCTTCAAGTCGGGCCGTGGCCTAACCGAGGACACCGTCCGCGACATCTCGAGGCGAAAGAACGAGCCAGAGTGGATGCTGAAGTTCCGGCTGCGCGCGCTCAAGCTGTTCGAGAAGAAGCCGATGCCGAACTGGGGCGCGGACCTCAGCGGGATCGACTTCGACAACATCCACTACTACGTCAAGCCGTCGGACAAGACCGAGACGGACTGGGACGATGTCCCAACGTACATCAAAGATACCTTCGACAAGCTGGGCATTCCGGCGGCCGAGCGGAAGTTCCTGGCGGGAGTCTCCGCCCAGTACGAGTCTGAGGTCGTCTACCACAGCATCCGCGAAGACCTTGAGAAGCAGGGCGTCCTCTTCTTGGACATGGACTCTGGTCTGCGCGAGTACGGGGACCTGGTCAAGGAGTACTTCGGCACGATCATCCCGCCGGGCGACAACAAGTTCGCGGCGCTGAACAGTGCCGTTTGGAGTGGCGGCAGCTTCGTCTACGTGCCGAAAGGCGTCCGGGTCGAGATCCCGCTCCAGGCCTACTTCCGGATCAACACGGAGAACATGGGCCAGTTCGAGCGCACGCTGATCATCGCCGACGAAGGCTCGTACGTCCATTACATCGAAGGGTGCACGGCACCGGTCTACACAACCGACTCGCTCCACTCAGCTGTCGTCGAGTTGATTGCCAAGCCAGGGGCCCACATTCGTTACACGACGATCCAGAACTGGTCGAACAACGTCTACAACCTGGTGACCAAGCGCGCCGTTGCGGAAGAGAACGCGGTCGTTGAGTGGGTGGACGGCAATCTGGGTTCCAAGGTGACGATGAAGTATCCCGGCATTTACCTGATGGGCGAGGGCGCCAAGGGTGAGGTCATTTCCGTCGCGTTCGCCGGGGAAGGACAGCACCAGGACGCTGGAGCGAAAATCATCCATGCCGCCTCAAACACAACGTCGACGATCACGTCCAAGTCGATCAGCAAGGACGGCGGACGGACGAGCTACCGCGGGCTGCTCAAGGTGCATAAGGGGGCCGAGAACGTCAAGTCGTTCGTTCGTTGCGACGCGTTGATGCTCGACGAGACCTCGCGCTCTGATACGTACCCTTCGATCGAGATTGACGAGGATCAGGTGAGCATCGAGCACGAGGCGTCCGTCAGCAAGATCAGCGACGAGCAGCTGTTCTACCTGCAGAGCCGCGGACTTGGTGAGGCGGAAGCGAAGACGATGATCGTCAACGGTTTCTTTGACGCCTTCACCAAGGAGCTGCCGATGGAGACGATGATCGTCAACGGTTTCTTTGACGCCTTCACCAAGGAGCTGCCGATGGAGTACGCGGTCGAGCTGAACCGCCTGCTTCAGCACCAGATGGAGGGCGCGGTCGGCTGAGCCGACTCGGCCTTCGCGGCGCGTCCGAGGCGATACGTTCGGGAATTGGGACCAGTCAATCCGGGCCAGCATTCGACAGTTGGCGTATGCGGGGCCGCGGCGGCTTCATGCGTGCGCTAGGCCTGGAGCAAACGTAGGGGCGCAGAAATCCCCATACGTCCGCAGAGCAGATTGAGGAGTGGCTTTGTGAATCCGGTGGAGACGCAGGCAGAGGCCGCGTTGGGCGGGACGAGCGCAGATGCGATCGAGCGGCGGTCTAGCGTGCGAGCCGAGCCGGCGTGGCTGGTAGAGCAGCGGCTGGCAGCCTGGGAGCGCGCGACCAGCTTACCTGTCCCAAACAGTCGGACGGAGGGGTGGCGAAGAACCGATCTGAGCGGCCTGGACCTCTTGACGGTTCTGGAGCCGGTTTCCGGCCCCTCTGCTGCGGCGAGTGCTGAAGGCGCGAAGCTCGGCGACCTTGCCGGGGTCGTGGAGCTAACGGACGCTGCGGTGACGCGGCACTCGGTGTCACCTGAATTGGAGCACCGTGGGGTGCTGCTGATGCCGCTAGACCGCGCGGTCGTCGAGCGACCCGATCTCCTGGAGCAGGTTCTGGGCGAACCCACCGGTGGCGCGGACAGCAAGTTCGTGTCTATGGCGGAGGCGCTGTGGGAAAACGGCGTCTTCCTGTACGTGCCGCGCGGAGTGGCGATCGAGCTACCGGTCCTCGGTCGTAGCGTCATGGCAAGTGGGAGCCCGTGCTTTTTTCGGACCGTTGTCGTGGCCGAAGAAGGGGCCGACGTCACGTACGTGGACGACCACATATCGGTGGAGCGGGAGCGTGATTCGCTCGCCAGTGGAATCGTGGAGCTCCACGCCCATCGAGCGGCGCGTATTCGATACATCAATCTCCAGCAGTGGAACACGCGGACATGGCACTTCAATCGGTTGCGTGCCCAGACCGCTCGTGATGCGCGCGTCGACTGGCTCGTGGTGGCGCTCGGCAGCGGGTTGCACCGCGCCGAAGTCGAAGCGTCGCTCCGGGGCCAGGGCTCCGAGACTGAAATGATCGGGCTCATCTTCGGGACTGGCAGCCAGCACTTCGACCATCAGACCCTCCAGGATCACATAGGCAATGACTCGCGCAGCGAGCTCAACTTCAAGGCGGCGTTGACCGATGGATCCAGCTCGAACTACACGGGCCTGATCCGGGTCAATAAGACCGCGTTGCGGACTTCGTCCAACCTCGAAAATCGCAACCTGTTGCTAAGTGACTACTCCAAGGCCGAGTCGGACCCCCGCCTGGAGATCCTCAATAGCGACGTCGTCCGCTGTGCCCACGGAGCGACGGTTGGCCCCCTGGACCCGGAGATGATCTTCTACATCCAGAGCCGCGGCATGCGGGCGGAGGATGCGAAACGAATGGTTGTCGAGGCATTCTTCGAGCCGATCCTCGAGCGCATACCCATCGAGTCGCTCAAGGCTGACATCTGGCGCAACGTCCAGCGGAAGCTTGGCCTCGCGGTCGCCGGTGACGCGGTGCCGCAGGGGACTGACGAATGGCTGACTGGGTGACGGTTGCCCTCGCCGGCGAGATGGAGTCCGGCCAGGTAGAGGTCATCACCGTTGTGGGCAGACGGCTGGCGCTCTGCAACGTCGGTGGCGAGTACTACTGCATCGACGACGTCTGCACGCATGACGGCGGTTCGTTCGACCAGGCCGAGCTGGACGACAACGAGATTGAATGCCCTCGCCACGGGGCACGGTTCGACGTCAGAAGCGGCATGGTGGTCAGCCTTCCCGCAGTACTGCCGGTCAAGACCTATCCCGTGCGAGTCGACGGCGGTCAGGTGCAGGTGCGGGTGGATGAATAGCCGGGTAAATCCCATGCGTGTGACCACCCCTCCAGACTCGAAACGAAGCATGGCCTGCTTGCCCGCCCGTCCTGGACAACTCGCGGGCGCGGAGGGCATAGAAAGCGAGTTACCGTCGCTCGACACTGCGACGATTAGGCGCGATTTCCCGATCCTGCAACGGCAGGTTCATGGCAAGCCGTTGGTGTACCTGGACAATGCCGCGACGTCGCAGAAGCCGCGCCGCGTAATCCAGGCGCTGGTCGACTACTACGAGGGCATGAACGCGAACATCCACCGTGGCGTTCACGCGCTTGCCGAGGAAGCGACCGATGCCTACGAGGCGGCTCGGCAGAGGATCGGCCGCTTCATCGGCGCCACTGAGCCGGCCGAGGTCCTCTTTACCCGCAACACCACCGAAGCTATCAACCTGGTGGCGGCCACCTGGGCACGCGAGAACGTGAGGGCTGGCGACGACATCCTGATTACGGCAATGGAGCATCATTCCAACATCGTCCCCTGGCAATGGGTGGCAGAGCGACAGGGTGCGCGGCTGAAGTACGTTGAGTTCGGTCCCGGGGGCGAAATCAAGCTCGACGAGGTTGCGTCGCTTCTGACACCACGCACGAAGCTGGTGTCGATGGTGCATATGTCGAACGTCCTTGGCACGATCAACCCGGTGGCCGATGTTGCGCGTCTGGCACACGACGCTGGTGCGCTGATGCTGGTGGATGGTGCGCAGAGCGTTCCACATCTACCGGTAAACGTCGCCGATCTCGGATGCGATTTCCTGGCCTTCTCTTCGCACAAGATGCTTGGACCCACGGGTGTCGGAGTGCTTTGGGGACGGCGAGACCTGCTCGATCAAATGCCCCCATTCCTCGGGGGCGGGGAGATGATCGATTTAGTCGGCCGCGAGCGTTCGACCTACAATGCCCTACCCTGGAAGTACGAGGCGGGTACTCCAAACATTGCCGATGTGATCGCTTTCAGCACGGCGGTGGACTACCTGAGCGAGCTTGGGATGGACCGGGTACGGGCGCACGAGCTGGAGCTAGTTGCCTACGCCCTGGAGCAGCTCGGCAGCGTGCCGGGCATCACCCTCTACGGCCCAGACGCGCTTCAGCGCCGCGGCGGCGTTGCTTCCTTCTCGATCGAAGGAGTGCACCCACACGACCTGGGGCAGATCGTCGACTACGAGGGCGTGGCGATCCGAGTGGGACAGCATTGTTGCCAGCCAGCTATGGAGTCGCTCAAGGTTGGCGGGACCGCGCGCGCGAGCTTTTACGTCTACAACACGCCGGACGAGGTGGACACCCTGGTTCGTGCGCTGCTCCAGGCGCAGGAGATGTTTTCCTGACTGACTACCGGCAGCGGATGACCCACAAGCGAACACGGGGTCATCGGCCACCGGTTACTGGTGGAGGGTACTGCAGGGAGGGGTCGGGTGTCGCTCGACGATCTGTACAAAGAAACCATTCTGGATCACACGCGAGAGCCGCGCAACAAGGGCGAGCTTCCAGAACCTGACGTGGCAACTCGCGGCCACAACCCGCTCTGTGGTGACGAGATTCTACTTTCGCTCAAGTTCGGATCGGACGGCGAGACCGTTCAAGAGATTGCCTTTAGTGGGCGTGGCTGCTCGATCAGCCAGGCCTCCGCGTCGATGATGACCGTCGGTGTCAAGGGCGGGCGTCTGGATGCGGCCGACTCTCTCGGGCGAAACTTCAAGGCATTGATGACGGGTACCGGCTCGGGTGAGGGACTCAGTGGAAACGACGACCTGGAAGCGCTCCAGGGCGTGAAGAGATTTCCGGTCAGGATCAAATGCGCGCTGCTCCCGTGGACTGCGTTAGACGAGGCGATCGAGACCTGGCGGCGGGCGAGTCGACCAGCGATGAGCAGGCCGCTGTCAGCAAGCGGCGACCATCCGGCAGCAGTTTCCTGACCTCTGATTGCCGAGTCCGGCGGGCTTCGTTGTGAAGGCGCTGCTGCTCACGAACGAGTACCCGCCGCACGTCTACGGCGGGGCTGGGGTGCACGTCGAGTTCCTCGTTCGTGAGTTGGCCAGTCTGGTTGAAGTCGAGGTTCGCTGCTTTGGCGATCAGCAGGTAGCTGCTGGCCCTCTCGTGGTCCGTGGATTCGCGGTCCACGAGGATGCGATGAGCGCACCGCCTCCGCTGCGTCCGGTGTTTGGGGCCATGGCCCGCGGCGTTGACTTCGCGGCCCAACGGGTCGATGCGGACGTCGTCCACTGCCACACCTGGTATAGCCATCTGGGCGGCATCTTGATCAAGCAGGCCTACGGCATCCCGCTTGTCGTCACCGTCCACTCACTCGAACCGCTGCGACCCTGGAAGCGGGACCAGCTCGCTGGTGGCTATGACCTGACCGTGTGGGTCGAACGCACGGCCCTCGAGCTGGCCGACGCGGTCGTGGCCGTGTCTGAGGGGACGCGGATGGACGTTCTGCGCCTGGTCAACGTCGCGCCAGAGCGTGTCCACGTGATTCACAATGGGATCGATCCCGCCGTGTACCGCCAGGTTGAGGAGCGGGACGCGCTTGACCAGTACGGGGTCGATCCCGAGCGTCCGTACGTCCTGTTCGTGGGGAGGGTGACTCGGCAAAAGGGAATCGTGCATCTGGTCCGAGCGATTCGTTGGATCGATCCCACGGCCCAGATTGTGTTGTGCGCCGGTCAACCAGATACTCACGACATTGCCGAGGAGATGGAGAGGGCCGTTGCCGAGGTCCAGGCTGAGCGGAAGGGCGTGCTGTGGATCCGCGAGATGCTTCCACGTCACACTGCTATCCAGCTTTACTCGCACGCCGCCGTATTCTGCTGCCCATCCATCTACGAGCCGTTCGGGATCATCAACCTTGAAGCAATGGCCTGTGGCACACCCGTCGTGGCGAGCGTCGTCGGCGGCATTCCGGAAGTGGTAGTGGATGGCGAAACCGGGATCCTGGTTCCGCTGGAGCAACGGGTGGAAAGCCCGTTCGAGCCCATTGACCCGCCGCGCTTTGGCGCCGACCTAGCGTCCGCCATCAACCGCTTGCTGGCTAATGAAGGTCTGCGCCTGCGGATGGGTCGAGCCGGCCGGCGACGCGTCGAGGACCAATTCGGCTGGGACACGGTGGCGCGGCGGACCGTGGACCTGTATCGGTCGCTCTCGCCCGACATCCGTTAGGGAGGGTCGGGTACTTCGTGTCATGCGTCCGCGGCTGGCGAAGCTATCTCTCTTCGACGGTCACGCTTTGGATCCGAGGCATGTCGACCGGCTTGGAGCTTTCGCCGCTTGGTCCGCGCTGAACCGGAACCTCGGCGATCTTGTCAAGGGTCTCGATCCCTTCGGTGACCTTGCCAAAGATCGTGTAGTTCTTTGGCAAGGTTGCACCCTGCCGGCCGTGAACGATGAAAAATTGGCTGCCCTGAGTGTTTGGGCCCGCGTTCGCCATCGCTAGAGTGCCCTTCTCATAGGTGAAGGGCGTGTTCAACTCGTCGGCAAAGCGGTAGCCGGGGCCGCCCATGCCGGTTCCGGTCGGATCGCCAGTCTGGATCATAAAGTCTCGGATCACGCGATGGAACGGCACGCCGTCGTAGAAGCCTTCCCGTGCAAGGAACACAAAGTTGTTCACAGTGTTTGGCGCTTCCTTTGCGTGAAGCTGCGCGGTGAGTGGACCGAGGGAGGTCTCGATCCTGGCCGCGTACTGCTTGTTCGCGTCGATTTGCATCGGCGGCGGTGTTGGCCACTGCTTACTAGCCATGGTCTTCGCTTCTCCCTGAGCTTTGCTCGGCGCGGCGGGGGCCGCGGGCTGTTGAGTGGGCCGCGGCGGCGGCGATGCCGAACACGCGGTGGCAGCGATGGTCGCCATCGTGGCTGCCAGGATGAGTGCTATCAGTCGCCCCATACTTGCGCCGAGTACAAGCGATGTGTTTCGCCGGGCCTTGCCGTCCTTATCGGCGCTGGTCGTCATGCGGGGCTGACCTCTGTCCTGGGTTGGCGGGCAACTCGGCCAAGATTTTTCAGCCGGCGTGGCCACTGGATCTTAGCACCGCGCTTTCGGATGCTGGTACAATAGTGCTGTCATGGGCTACCAGCACGGGCCCGTGGGGGATTCTCCTTCTAAGGACGGTGATATGCCTCCGAGTGACCAGAACAAAGAGGCGCTGTTGGGTTTGACCGCGGGTGGACCGAGTAACAGCTTGAAGTCGTATGCCCCCACGCAGCTTTTCTTCCTGATGCGGCTGTCCTATCTTCAGCGCCAGCGTCGCGAATGCGCGAACGTGCTTGACGGCAATGACTATCGCATGCGGCTCCTTCACAAGGCCCTGTACTCGACCTTCCAAGATTGCGTGAACGAGGGCGTGGGCGAGGAAGCCAAGCTCCTGATCGGCCAGCAGCAGCAGGCTAACTGACTGCTCGCCGCGGCATCCGCGAGATGGACCGGACACGGCTGCTCTTCGTCCGCGAGGCCGCGGACCAAGGCACGCAGGCGCCTGGTTGCCGGGAGGCGGGCGCGAACGGAGAAACGTGGAGCAACTTCCCCAGTTCCGTTGGTGGGTAGCGTCCGACTGGGCGACCATCCTGCAGGTTCTTGGCCCGCCGCTCTCCCGCGGATTTATCCTGGCCCTTCTTACGTGGTACCTCGCCGGTGCTGCACGCTCCGGCTTCGAGCATGCGACGGGACGTACCGCGGCCGATCCAAACCTCCGGCTCCTGATCGGCCGCATCGTCTACCTTGCTGTTCTCGCTATCGGCGGAATTACCCTGCTCGACAACTTCGGGGTGCCGCTTACGGCGATCGCGACGGCGCTTGGAGTCATTGGTCTTGGTGTGGGTCTGGCACTCCAGGACATCCTGAAGAACTTCTTCGCTGGTACTTATCTGCTGTTCGAGCGACCATTCCGTCTCGGCGACGAGATCTCGGTGAAGGACAACCGCGGCGTTGTCGAGACGATCGGCATTCGAACGACGAAGCTTCGCACCGCGGAGAACGTTGAGGTCATGATCCCAAACGCGATCATGTTCGCCGAGGTGGTCGCAAACCGCACCTACGAGCGGCCGATCATGAGGGATGCGTCCGGCGGCGCTGCCGTCGCGGATGACGCGACCAAGCACCCAGCATCAGGTCAACGGTTGTCCATCGGACCGCTTGCGGGGCTGAGCGTGCTCGGCTATAGTCCCGCCTCGACGTTCGGCCGTCGCGTCCGAGACCTCGGTGCGAACCTGCTGGACAGGACGCGCACGCTCGGCGGCTAGGGCGCGCCGTTCGGGAAGCGCGAGTAGTCCATGCCCGACCATCCCGGCGTCCGGTCTGCCGAGGCGTCTGTGATGGACGCTCTGGACCCGGAAGATCGCCCGACTATTGCCGAGCGTAGCACGCTTTCGGTCGTGATCCCCGCGCTGAATGAGGAGCGTGGAATCCAGGCCATCCTCCAGCGGGTCCTTGCCCAGCGGGACGCGCTGCGGCGTGCCGGCCTCGCCAGCATCGAAGTTCTCGTCGTCGACGACGGGTCGACGGACCAGACTACCGAGCGCGTCGCGACCTACCGTGATGTGAAGCTCATCCGTCACGAGCGGAATCGAGGATACGGAGCAGCGCTCAAGACGGGTTTTGCGGCGGCGAGCGGCGACCTGCTGGCATTCCTGGATGCGGACGGGACGTATCCTCCTGAATCGCTCCCGATTCTCTGCCGCGCGCTCGCCGAGCGCAACGCCGACCTGGTGATCGGTTCGCGCATGCTCAGTCCCGACAGCGAGATGCCCATGGTTCGACGGGTTGGCAATACAGTCTTCGCCGCACTGCTTAGCGTCGTTGGGTCCCGCAAGATTTCGGACAGCGCAAGTGGGATGCGGGTCTTCCGCCGAGCGGCTCTGGTGTCGATATATCCGTTGCCAGATGGACTCGACTTTACCCCCGCCATGAGCACCCGCGCCCTCTACGAAGGCCTGACCATGGTCGAGGTACCGATTCCGTACAAGGAGCGCGTCGGCGCCTCCAAGCTGAACCCGCTCAAGGACGGCGTTCGATTCCTGCGTTCGATTCTCTGGACGGCCTTGCTCTATGACCCTCAGCGTCTGTTTGGGGCCCTTGGCACCCTGATGCTGCTTGGCGCACTGCTGCTCGGCCTCGGGCCCACGCTGTACTACGTTCAACATCGTGGCTTGTTGGAAGGCATGATCTATCGGCTGTTTGCCGTCCTGATCCTGAGCGTGGCGGGGGTCAACGTCTTAGCGTTTGGGCTCACCTGTCAGGCCATCCTGGGGCTGTTGCCGGCGCGCAGGCGGCCGCCTCCGGGATTGCCCAAGGCGTGGCGCGGCAAGCTCGCCGCGCTTGGCATCGCGATGATCTTCGCTGGCCTCGGGTTGATGACGCCGGCCGCGGTAGAGTGGCTCCACACGCGCCAGATCACGTCGCATTGGTCGTACTTCGCCGCGGGCGGGACTCTGATCTTGACCGGTCTCGAAATGGCCACCTGGCTGCTCTTGTTGATGATCTTGCAGGAGCTGACCACGCGCGACGTGCGCGCCCGGCGAGACCTGTCAACATAGAGACAGCGGGAAAGGAGGGCGGCCACAGCCGCCGGTACTTCCCTCTATTTCGGCGACACGTGCGCTGGCCACGCGGGCCCTCGACGGACTGTCGCCCGGAGCTCCATGACATCACCATCAACTGCAGGCCGGTTGATGCCTGATTCGAGCATGGCGGGCTTTGCCGCGCGATCGATCCCGGGGCGTGCTCGATATTGGCGGTGGTCTGCAGGTCCAAGTTCCTTCCCTGCAGGAACTCGCAGATGATCAGCCGCACCCGCAGAATGGCTCCGACGACGAAGGCGGCCGCCGGCACCCGCCGCGCGCGGGCCGCGCACTATGCCGGCCGCTGTGTCGCCGACGAATTCGAGTTGCTGCCTACACCCCGACGACGACTGACGCAGTCAGGTTGCGGAGAGCCTTGACCATGCTCATCGCGGTCAGCCGCCCCGTCTTCGGGTTGTCGGAGGGGATGTTCTGGAGGAGCACTCTGAGCTCCCCAAACGCACCTCGCGCTTCGACTTCGTGCGTGTTGCGGATGACCGTGGGATCGGCGACTACGCGAACGGTCGTCCTATCGAAGCCGAGCCCCGCCAGGCTGACCGCGGCCGCGACGTTGACGTTCTCCGGAAACCGGAGTGCCGCCTCACGCGCCGGGCCGCTGTACAGCTCACGGGGCTCGCCAGAGCGTTCGACAGCGGCGGCCTCGGCCGGCGGAAGCAGGCCGGGCGGCGGCTTCCGAATTGAATGGGTGACGGCGTCCAAGCCGCCGACGGCCGCGGCCGAGATCGCGTCCAGGCCGGCAATCGCCCCGGTCGCCAGCAGCAGGCGCGCGCCGTGGTCATGGGCCGCCCGTTCGACGCGCTGGTGGAATCCGGCATCCGCGAACGCACCAACGCTGATGACCAGCAGGTCCTTGCCCTTTCGCAGCACGTCCTCGGCGTAGGCCCGGACAGCCCCGTGGCCCGCCACCTCAACGACGAGATCCATGCGAGTCGCCAGAAAGTCACCCGGGTCGCAGGTGACCAGGCAGCGAGGCCGCGATTGATCGTCGTCGGTGACCCTGTCGGGGCGCCGAACCAGCACTGCTGCGAGCTCGCACCGACCTGCTTCGCCGGAGCTGATCGCTCGGCCGAGTGTTCGGCCGATGCTCCCGTAGCCGATTAGGCCAACACGAAGGTGGGGCGGACGCTCCTGCCTCGGCATGTGTGGCATCGATCGTCACCTCGCTGAGCAGTGTACCCTGGCCACGTGGGAGGGCAATGCTCCGCCGAGCGAGCCGAGCCCATCCGTCGGCGCGTCCCGTCGCGTCCACTTGGGCTCCACCGTACGGCGCCTATGCCTGATCGTGACTCCTCGGAGCTCTTACCGCATCGTGCGCGGTGGCGCGGCGGCCCGGTCGGATCCACTGCAAGCACACGTAGCCGAGGATTGTGGTAAACGCGGCCAGCAGGTACATACCCGCGCCGACTAGAAGTCCAATGGAGGCGGCGAGCCAGATGCTGGCCGCGGTGGTGAGCCCGCGCACTGCCGAGGATGTGCGCCAGATGGTGCCGGCCCCCAGGAAGCCCACTCCGGCGACGACCTGGGCGGCGATCCGCGCAGGATCGCGCGGCGTGCCCTTCTCCGGAAATCCGTACACTGAGACGACTGTGAAGGCGGTGGCACCCGCCGTGACCAGCATGTGCGTCCGAAGGCCAGCCGGGCGACCAGCGCGGTGGCGTTGAAAACCGAGGACCGCGCCGAAGAGGAACCCGAGGGCGATCCGTGTCATCAGCTCCAGATCGAGTTGGCTGACGGTGAGGTACACGGCGGCATGCTCTCGATCACAGCTGTCAGCGAGCCGGTCGGCCGCCCCGCCGACCACCGCGCACGGAACCCACGCCCCGGGGCCCCGCCAGCTCCAGCACGGACGGTGCCGGCTCCATCGGCAACACGAGCGTCAGATTGGTGGTGATGACCGTCGGGAGCTTGGCGTTGTCGGAAGTTGAGGAGCTGGAACAGCTTCTCCTCGGCCCATGGCGTGCTGCTCTGCGACCCGAGGTCGTCGAGTACGAGGAGCGGCGTGGACCTCACCGAGTCAAAGACCTGGTCGTAGCTGACGTTGCTGGTCGGAGCATACGCCGCGCGCAGGTGATCGAGCAGGTCTGGGGCGGTGATCAGATACGCGGGCTCGCCGGAGGCAACGCGCTCGTTGGCGATGGCCGCGGCCAGATGGGTCTTGCCGGTACCCGGCAAGCCCTGGAGGACGAGCCAACCGCTCGGCTGCCTGGCGAATTCGCGAGCCTCGCGATGCACCTGACGCATGAGGGTCACCTGATGCGGGTCGTCTCGGGCCGCGCCACGGGGGTCGAACGAGTCGAACGTCATCTCGGCCAGCCGCTCCAGCGCAAGCCCGCCGAGCCGTTGGAGACCGTTTGCCTCCCAATCGTCGACCACGCACAGCTCGGTCAGGGTCGGGTCGAGCAGGCGAGTCCGCAAGCGTTCGTCCAATTCTTCTGGGCGCAGGTTCGTGGTGATCACCGTCGGGAGCTGGCTGTTGTAGCGATGGTTGAGCAGTTGAAAGATCTTCTCCTGCGCCCAGGGCGTGCTGCTCTGGACGCCGAGGTCGTCGAGGATCAGCAGTTCTGCCTGCCGCACACTCTCGAACAAGTCGTCGTATCGCACTTCACTGTTGGGCGCGTACGCCGCGCGCAGGTGGTCGAGCAGGTCCGGCACGACGACGAACACGACCGGGTGACTGGCCAGCAAGCGACTGTTTGCGATCGCGGCGGCAAGGTGAGTCTTGCCCGCCCCCGGTGGGCCGACCAGCAGCAGCCATCCAACTGGAGTGGCCGCGTACTCCCGCGCTCGATCGACAAGCCGTCTGAACCGCTCGCGGCGCAACGGGTCAGACGAGCGTCCCTCCGGGTGCAGGGTGTCGAAGCTTAGCCGGGTAAGCGGACCCAGGTTGCTCAGCCGCTCGAGCCGCTTGCGCCGGAGAGCGGAGATCTCATCGGCACGGCATGGGCACGGCAACGGTCGGCCGAACTCTGGGTGATCTGGCGCCACATCGCGTCGCAGATATCCGACGCCGCGGCACCGGGGACATCTCGGCTCCTCGGAGTCAGCGGTTGATGAGGCGGCCGTACCTGCCCTCGCGATACTTGCGCCAATCCGCAGGCGGATCAACGCGTCGCCGAGTCTCTCCACTCGTCCCCCTTCCGCGGGTGGCCCACGTCTCCAGCACCCGCCTGACGTAGCGCCAGCTCCGCTTGTTCGACGTGACCGCCTCGCGGAAGGCATCTTCGATCCAGGCGGTCGGGTACGTTAGCTCGGCCTCTCGCAGCTCTTCGGCCAGTAGCGGCGTCATCAGGCCAACGTTCTGCTCGTACAGGTCGTAGATCGTCGGCCTTGGCTGCTGGGAGGCGATGTCGTTCGGCATCGACGCGGCCGCCGTCGCCGCCCAGCGGCCGAGGCGGCGGTCGCCGCGTCCCACCTCTTCTACCACGCGTCGGTTGGCGACGGTGTTGAGCAGGATGCAGGCGTCAGTGGCGGCCTCGTCGCGGACGGAGAGCCGGAGAAATGTCCCGCGCGCTTCGGCGGCGGCCAGCGAGGCCGTCAGCACCTGTTCCGGCCCATCCCTCTCGTCCGCGGGCAGCGCGAGCAGGAGCGCGGAATCGGCGAGCAGTTCCGACTCCCGGACGAATTTCGGCGTCCCACGACGCTCGTGGAGCAGTCGGCAGACGTGCAGCGTCAGCTTCAATTCGCCGAGCGTGTCCACCTCGCGCAACCACCGGCCAAGCAGCGGGGCCGGCACTGGCACGTACCGTACGCCATCCGGGAAGCCTGCGAGGCCTGGGCCGCTCACTCGTGGTAGACCTCCAGATCCAGGAACTTCGTCGTGCGGTTGTTGAACAGCAGTGACACCTGACCGGTCGGGCCGTTGCGATGCTTCGCAATGTGGAGCTCGGCGATACCGGGCTTCTCGCTCTCCTTGTTGTAGTAGTCGTCGCGGTAGATGAACACGACCACGTCGGCGTCCTGTTCGATCGAGCCCGACTCCCTCAGATCCGAGAGGATCGGCAGCTTCGGATTTCGCTGTTCGACAGCGCGCGAGAGCTGGGACAGAGCAACGACCGGTACGTGGAGCTCGCGGGCAAGGGCCTTGAGCTGCCGAGATATCTCTGAAATTTCCTGGACCCGGTTTTCGCCGCGGACGCTGCCGCTAGTCATGAGTTGGAGGTGATCGACGATCACCAGGTCCAAACCCGTCGACAGGTCCGCGTGCAGTCTCCGCGTCTTGGCGCGCAAGTTCGTCACCGACATGGTAGGCGTGTCGTCCACGTAGATCGGGGCCTCGGCGAGCAAGCCGAGCGCGTGCCCGAGCTTGCGACTCTCGTGCTCGGTCAGCGTGGACGTCCGCAGGCGGGTGGTGTCGATGCCGGACTCCGTCGCCAAGAATCGCGCGGCGAGTTGTCCCTTGGACATCTCGAGGCTGAAAACCGCCGTGGTCGCTTGGAACTTCAGGCTGGCGTTCGCTGCGATACCGAGGGCCAGCGCGGTCTTCCCCATGCTTGGGCGGGCAGCCAGGATGACGAGGTCGGAGCGCTGGAAGCCGCCGCCGGTCAACTTGTCCAGGTCGACGAAGCCACTCGGGACTCCGTACCGAATCTGCTCGCCTTCACGCAGCAATGCGAGCTGATCGAGGTACTCGCGGAGGATCTCACTGAGCGGCTGGAAGTCCTGGTTGGCCCGCTTATTGGCAACGTCGAAGAGGATCTGCTCGCTCTTTTCGAGCGCCACTTCCGGGTCATACTGGTTCTGGAAGCCGATCGCCGCGACCTTGCCTCCAGCGGAGATGAGACGCCGCATGAACGCCGAGTCGGCGACAATGCGGGCGTAGTGTTCGGCGTGGACCGGGGTGGGTACGATCCCCAAGAGCCCGGACAAGAAGACAACGCCGCCCACCTCCTCCACGCGGCCTCGGCGGTCCAACTCGCTGATCAGCGTCAGGTAATCTACTGGCTCGTGCCGCTCGTAGAGGTCGAGCATAGTCTGGTAGACGAGTGCGTTGCGCTCACGGTAAAAGTCGCGCGGCTCTAGCGTCGAGGCGATCCTGCTGACCACCTCGCGATCCAGCAGCACGCTGCCGAGAACCGCCTCCTCCGCCTCGATGTTATGTGGCGGGAGCCGCTCGACGGGCCCATCGGAAAAGAGACGCTCAATCGCCATCGGTCAGGTTCCCGCGACGCGGTTTACGCCTCGGCCTGAACTTCGACGCTGAGGTTGGCGGTAACTGCTCGATGGAGGCGAATCGGCGCCTGAAAAGTACCGAGGTGACGGATTGGCTCCGCCAGCTCGATCCGCCGCTTGTCAACCGATTGGCCCAGACGGCGGCTCAGTTCGTCCGCGATGTCAGCGCTCGTGATCGAGCCGTACAAGCGGCCTTGGTCACCAACCTTGGCGCGCAGCACCACTGATTCGGCCGCGATCCGTTCAGCGAGCTTGCGGGCGTCAGATTCCTCGGCCGCGGCCCGCTTTGAGTCGGCCTGCTTGCGTTGCTCGACGCCTCTGAGCGCACCAGCGCTGGCGGGCACGGCGAGCTTGCGTGGGATCAGGAAGTTGCGTCCGTACCCGTCGGCCACCTCCTTCACCTCGCCCGCGGCTCCGGTGCCCTTCACGTCCTGGGTGAGGATGACTTTCATGCCCGTTCTCCGTGCCCATCCGACGTCCAGCCGCGACCATCCAGCCGCGCCAGACCCGGCCGTATGGCCAGTATAGCAATGCCCCGGGCGGCCGGCTATGGACGCACAGTCACAAGCGGCACACGTTCCGGCGCGTCGCCCACCGGCGCTGAGCTGAAGGACTAGAGTGTCGAGATCGGGATGGTGAATCGAAAGTCGGCACCCCCGCCGAGCGCGGTGATGACCCAGATCCGACCACGATGATGCTCGACGATCTCGCGGGACACGAACAGTCCCAGGCCGGTACCATCGCCGCCGCGGCGCGAGCCCGCCTGGGCGCGGGCGAATTTCTCGAAGATCGCCTCGCGATCCTCTCCAGCCACACCTGGGCCGCGATCGGCGACGCTGAAGAGCACCATCCCGTCCTCACGTCTTGCCGAGACGCGGATGGTTTCATCGGGAGGTGACACGCGCACGGCATTACTCAGCAGGTTTGTCACGACCTGGATGAGCCGGTCGCGGTCCGCCAGCACCGGCGGAAGCGCGGATGGCACGTCCAGTCGCAGGTGGACGTCGCCGCGCGCGGCGACCGGCTCGGCGATTCGCTTCGCGGCCTCGAGGATGTCGCCAGCGTCCTGTGGTTCCAGCGCCAGTTCCAGCTTCCCAGACTCGATGCGCGAGATGTCAAGCAGCTGGGTGATCAGGCGAGTTAACCGCTCACCCTCGTCGTTGATGATCTTGACGAACTCGCGCATCCGGACAAGGTCCAGCTCGTCGTAGCTCAAGAGGATCTCGGAGAAGGAGCAAATCGAGGTGAGCGGGGTGCGGAACTCGTGGGCCACAACCGACAGGAACTCTGACTTGAGTCGGTCGTTCTCGCGCAGGCGCTCGTTTGCGTGCTCCAGCTCGCCAGTCCGATCGCGAACTTTGCGGTCAAGGTCAAGACTGACCAGACGCAACTCCTCGTAGAGCTGAGCGTTGGCGATTGCACTGCCCACCTGGTTTGCGAGCACCTGAACCAGCTGGAGTAGCTCCGGCGAGAAGTAGACGAGACCACGTGCGGAGTATGCGAAGAGCACCCCGAGAGTCACTTCTCCGGAGAAGATCGGGACCGCCAGGTAGGAGCGGATCGGTTCCGGTTCCTGAGCCGCGCGCGTGGGCGGAAGCAGGCGACGCGGCAGCGGATCTTGCGAGGTGACGACACGGCGCTCTCGATAGGCGCGTAAGGCCGCCGGGCTGTCCGCGAGCTGACGCGGAGTCGGGTATCGTTCACCCGGCGATCCTCTCGCCGTGGTCCCCGGTCCGTTGTCGATCCGGGCTGGTGTCTGCCGCTGCGGGGCCAGGTTGCCGTCGGCGTCGGCGAGCAGGACGTCGACGCCGTCCAGGTTGAATTCTTTGGTCACGAGCTCCCCAACCGCCTGGACAATGTCGGGCCTGGCGAGTGACGAGGACAGTCTGGTCGAAGCGTCGTACAGGATCGATAGCTCGCGGACTCTTCTGCCGAGATCCTCGCGACCCTGCTCGAGCGAGAGTGAGACCTCGCCGAAGGCGTCGATGATCTGCTCCATACGCGGCTCTTGCTGTTTGACGTAGCCCTCGACAAGAATGCGTGCCGAGGCCGGACCTAGCGAGCCTGCAAGCTCGCGCTCGACGCTAGAGATCAGGTCGGCGTGAAGCGGCCAGGGGATTTCCGCGCCAGGCGCAATGCCATGCTGCTCGCGGTACGTTCGCATGCGATCCGCGGCCTTGAGTGCGCCGATGAAGCGTGCCATCAACGCTTCGAGGTCGCCGGAAAAGTTGCCGGCGACCGAGGGCGGGCCGGCGTCAGCACGCTCAGCTGCGTCGAAGCAATCGACAAACTTCCGCGCCTGGCTCACCTCGTCATCGCGCGGCGGCATGTAGAGCGAGCCGATCAGCAGGCCGCCCAGGTTGAGAATCACGCTCCAGAACAGCGCGTGGGACCAGGGGTCTAACCCGCCCAGTCCGAACAACGCGCCGGGCCGAAGGGCCGCCACGCCGAACAGGCCGCGCTCGACGAAGCCGTTCGGCAGCAGGGCGGCGTCGGCGAGGGCCGGCAGCACGAGGGTGTACGTCCAAACGGTGAATCCGAGGGCCAGTCCGAGGATCGCCCCCCGCCGGCTCAGCCAGCGCAAGTACAGACCGCCGAGGATTGCCGGTGCGAACTGGAACGCCGCCGCGAAGGAGATGAGCCCGAGATTAACCAGGCTGTTGGACGTCCCTGCAACTCTGAAATACAGGTAGCCGAGCATGATCACCGCGACGATACCGATCCGCCGCCCCGTCAACAGCCAATGCGACACGTCGCGGGCGACGCCCAGCTGGACGACCAACGGCACGATCAGGTTGTTCAGCACGACCGTCGAAACGGCGACCGACTCTACAACGAGCATCGCGGTCGCCGCCGACAGCCCACCTATGAATGCGAAAAGTGCCAGGGCTGGCTGACCATGCTGAATCGGGAGCGTCAGGACGAACAGGTCGCTCTGGAGCGGCTGCCGGCCAAATGTCAGCAGGCCGGCGAATGCGATCGGCAGGACGAACAGGTTGATCAGCAGCAGGTAGAGCGGGAACAGCCACATCGCCTTGCGGACGTGATCCTCCGACACGTTTTCGACGACGGCAACGTGAAATTGGCGCGGAAGGAACATCACCGCGGCCGCGCTGAGGACCGTCACAGACAGCCAGGAGGCGAACCCGGGCGCACTCGGACTGTCGAGCACGAACAGCTCGCGGTAGGCGTCAATCTCGGACGCACGGGAAAAGATATCCCCGAACCCGCCGTACACGCCGAACGTCACAAAGATGCCGACGGACATGAAGGCCAACAGCTTGACGACCGACTCGAACGCTACGGCTGCGATCATTCCCTCGTGGCGCTCCGAGGGGGCCAGATGCCGAGCGCCGAACATGATCCCGAACAGTGACATGAAGACCGCCACGAGGAACGCCTTGTCGATGTCCAGTCCGGCAATGCCGGCCGGCGCCAGCTCAGGCGGCCAGAACGCCGACTCAAGGACGTCGAACGTGCTGGACACTGCCTTGAGCTGGAGCGCTGTGTAGGGCATGATCCCGACGACCACCATGACCGACACCAGCATCCCGAGCGCGGTGCTGTTGCCATAACGAGCGCTGAAAAAGTCGGCAATGGTGGTGAGGTTATTCTCCTTGGCGATGCGCACGATCTTCCGCAGCAGCGACCACCACGTGAGGGCGATCAGCGTCGGCCCAAGGTAGACCGGCAGGAAGCCGAGGCCGGTTTCGGCAGCACGCCCCACGCTGCCGTAGAACGTCCAGGCGGTGCAGTAGATCGCTAACGAGAGCGAATAGATGTACGGGTTGGCGATTAGGCTTCGACCACGTTCGCGCTGCTTGTCCGCGAAGTACGCCACGCCGAACAACAGCGCCAGGTACAGCCCGGAAACCGCCAGTGCGAGGCCGTACACCGACGTCAGCGATGAGGGACGAGAAACCCGGAGCCACGTGGAGTCTGGCTGTCGTTTCTCGTCATCCTTCGTCCTTCATTCCTCGTTCCTGGAAAGCAGCCAGGCGACTCCGACCCCGGCGAGCCATAGGCCGAACAGGTAGAGGTAGAGCAGTGGTATGCCGAGCACCAGGATCGGCACGTTCGGTAGGTTCACGAGCGGGTAGCTCAGGAGCAGCAATCCGGTCAGCGCGGCGACCAGTGACCCACGCTCACCTGCGCTCACAGGTCATCTCCGTAGGTCCGCACCCGAGCTGCTGCTCGTCTTCAATGGAGCTCCCGTTGGATCGCGCTGGCATCCTTGCAGGCCGCGTCGCCGCCCTGGAGTTGCAGCCCCGCTCGCAGCTTCGCCTCCCCACGCTGTTCGAGAACTTCGCGCAGTCGAGCCAGAATTCGGCAGTCGTAAGCGGCTGCCCGAGCGCCGTGCGGCGGCCATGACCGCGACGGCGATCCTTGTCGCGATCTGCTCGACGTTGTACCCGTTCCAGGTCGGGAAGAGCGAGCATGTAAGCAGCTTGGTATCCGAAACGCTCGAGGCTGTGGTGGGAGACACCCTGACGTCGTAGAGCGGCGGATGGAGGAAGACCGGATCGATCCCGGCAAGCCGGCAGGCGGTGCGCTGTCACTGAGTAAGCGACGAAGCTCGGCGAGAGCTCCCCCAGCCGGCGCTGGCGGGCGGGCGAGACAGGGGCGGCCACCACCAGGACGGGCAGTGCCGCTCGCCGTGGCTGCGCCGCTTCACTGTAGGCCGGTTGACTCCTTCAAACGTGTTAGCGGCCCACCTGGGGGGGTTCGAGCAGTTGCGCGATTCGATGGATGAGGTCGGCCACGCGGAACGGCTTGGTCAGGTACTCGCTCGCGCCACTCTGAAGCCCCTGCAGTCGCTCGGTATCCTGGGCGCGCGCCGTCAAGATCAGGATCGGTGTCCTGGCCAGTCCGGGGTCGCTTCGCGCTTGCTCGCAGACTTCGTAGCCGCTCAGGTCAGGCAGCATCAAGTCGAGGATCACCAGGTTCGGCGGGTCGCTACGCATCGCATCCAGCCCCTGGCGACCGCTCGTCGCGGTACGCACGGCGTACCCCTCGCGGTTCAGCACGAACTTGAGCGAGAGGAGGATGTTGGCATCATCCTCGATCACCAGCACCCGCTTACTCGCCCGGTTCCGTCCATCTGGCGCGTCGCTTAGGGTGTCCATCTATGTCACAGCCCCAGTCGTGGCCCGGCGCCCGATGAGCGGGTGGAACTCGCCAGAGCAGCGGGCCACGTCGCCGTCAAGCGCCGGCGGTGGATCGCGGGAGTCCAACGCACTACCGTAATCGGTCTCCAAGGCCTCCTCACGGCGGTCTGCTAGGGGCCTTCCCGCAAGAGCGGAAGTAGAAGGATGCGGAGTGCAACGAGCAGGGGTAGGCTCAGGATCGGAATGTGACGATCGGAGACGGAAGCCGGGGTGATCCAGCGCACGACGACGAACACCGGTTGGGTAGCTAGGCGGAACGTCTCGGTGACGAAGTTGCTAGTCAAAACGGTCAGCAGCGCGAGCTGGAGGCGGCCCAGGAGCTTCGAGAGGTAGAGCGAGAGGGGGGGGGTGAGAATCTGGGCGAGGAGAGCTCGAGCATCGATGCATCCGCTCGCCCCGGAGGCTGAACAGGTCAGCCTCCGGGGGCGAGCGGCGGAGCCTATGCCTGGGACGTCGACGCCGCGCCCGCCGCGGGAGCTGGCGCCCCGGGCCGCGGCCGACGGTCGGTCACGCCCTCGTACATCTCGCCGACCAGCAGCCGCAAGTCGTCCACCATGTCCTGGATCTCTCTGGGCGGCGGCGCGGTTGCCAGGCTGATACTGATCTGTAGCCCGAAGTTCACGAGCATCCCGAAGATGCCCGCCGACAGGTGGGACAGCCCCAGAACCGTGAAGTACGGGTTGGTGTAGTTCAGCGCGATGTAGAGCGAGCAGACGATCAGCCCGCCTGCCATTCCCGCGATCGCGCCGCCGCGTTTGCCCGCTTCCAGAAGATCCCGAGCAAGAGCACCGGGAAGAACGTCGAAGCGGCGAGTGAGAAGGCCCAGGCGACCATCTGGACGATCAACGCGAGCCGCGGCAGGGCTGCCACGGCTGCGAGCAAGGCGCCGACGAGGATCATGATACGGCTGAACAGGAACCGCCGCCCGTACGACGCGTTCGGGTTGATCAGCTTGGCATAGATGTCGTGCGAGACGGCAGTGGCGATGACCATCAGCAAGCCGTCGGCGGTCGACAGCGCGGCGGCCAGTCCGCCCGCTGCGACCAGCGCGGAGACGGTGTACGGCAGGCCGGCGATCTCGGGCGTCGAGGACGATCAGGTCGGCGACGATGCTCAATTCGGGGAACTGCAGGATCCCGTCATTGTTCGCATCTCGGATCGTCACCAGGCCGGGTCCTCCCCAGTTGTTCACCCACTCCGGGAGCGACGAAATCTGCTGACCGACCAGGTTCTGGAGCATCTCCCATCGCGCGAAGGCCGCGTAGGCCAGCGCCGTGAAGTACAGCAGGTAGATGAAGAAGAGCGACCAGCCCACGCTCATCCGCGCCGCCTTCGGATCGGGGACCGTGTAGTAGCGGATCAGGATGTGGGGTAGCCCGACCGTTCCGGTCATCAGGCAGAAGGTCAAGGCCAGGTACTCCCAGGGAGTCCCGATCCAGTCGCGATTCACCACCGGCTCTGGCGGGGTCAGGCCGAGCTGGGCAGAGCTGGTCCGCCAGGAGGCGTTCGACAGCGCCGTCGTGAACGGTTCGACGTATGCACTCGGGATATTCTGCGCCGATTCCAGGACGGTGATCGCCTGGAGCGCCTGGCCATACATGAAGCTCGGAGAACGGGTTGCCTGTAAAGCGGGCGGAGAGGATTGACACTGGGATCAGATAGGCGATGATCAGGACGATGTACTGCGCCACCTGCGTCCAGGTGATCGACTTCATCCCACCCAGGAACGAGCACAGGACGACGCCGGCAAGGCCGAGGAAGACACCGACCTCGTAGCTCGTGCCGAAGAAGCGGCTCATGATGAGTCCGACGCCGACTACCTGGGCCGTGACGTAGGTGAAGGATGTCACGATCCCGCAGATCGCGGCGACCAGGCGGGAGGCACCGCCGCGCTCAGGGAAGCGGTGGGCAACGAAGTCCGGGATCGTGAACTGGCCGAACTTGCGGATGTAGGGCGCGAAGAAGAGGGCCAGCAGGACGTAGCCGCCGGTCCAGCCCATGATGTACGCAAGCCCGTCGTAGCCGAGCAGCCAGAGTGAGCCGGCCATCGAGATGAACGACGCGGCGCTCATCCAGTCGGCGCCGGTCGCCATCCCGTTGAAGAAGGCCGGCACGGAGCGACCCGCGACGTAGTACTCGTCGAACTTCCGGGTGAAGTTCAGGACCCCGATGATGCCGTACAGACCGAAGCTCAGCAAGATAAACAGGATGGCAATGATGCCGCGGTTAAGGCCAGCGTTCAGCTCGAGGAACATGATCGTCAGGATGAAGACTACGACGGCCACCGCGAACAAGCCGTATCGCCAGTACAGCTTCTTCTCGAAGGCCTGACGTTGGACCTTCGTCATCCTTACGTGGGTGTTGATATCTGCCGCGAGCTCTGACATGGGTGCCGTGCTCACCTATTCCTCCTCGTCGTGGAAGCCGTACTTCGGGTCGATCACCCGGTTCATCCTGATGGCGTAGACGAAGATCAGAATGACGAAGACGGTGATCGAGAACTGGCTCGACAGCCAGTAGCCGAGAGGGAACCCGGTCAGTATGGTGACGTTGTTTAGCGCTTTGGCGAAGGGCGGGTGGGCGAAGCTCACGACGAACCATATCGCCGTGAGCGTGTAGATCAAGCGCTGGTTCTCCTTCCAGTACGCCTCAAAGCGCGCTCGTCGGTCGCCGACGTCGTGACGTCCTTCAGCCATCTGCCTCCTCCATCGAAGCTCCGAGCGGTGGTCGACCGCGGCCGTCGCTCCCCGACTCGTACTCAAGCTGATCCCGCCCGCACAGTAGTCCGACGGCCTTAGGAAAGTATTTGGGCTGAGGCGAACGAATATAAGGAAAATCTAAGGATTGACGCGTCACGTCGTGGAACGGAATCGATATCCGATGCCGGGCTCCGTGCGGATGTAGATGGGACGGTGGGGCTCGGGCTCGATCTTCCGCCGAAGCTGGGCGATGAACACCCGTAGAGTCTCGCTCGCGTCCTCGTGGTTCGGCCCCCAGACCGCGCCAAGCAAGATCCGGTGGGTCATGACTTTGCCGGCGTTGGCCATCAGGTAGCGGAGCATCTCGTACTCGGTCGGGGTCAGGTGCACCTCGCGGCCCGCCAGCGTAACCAGCCGACGTGCCTGGTCAAGTCGGAGCTCGCCGCTCTCCAGGATTGGCGAGGGCGGTCCGCCCGTCGCGCGACGGAGCATCGCCCGCAGCCGCGCCAGCAGCTCGCCCATCCCGAACGGCTTCGTGAGGTAGTCGTCGGCGCCGAGGTCCAGTGCCTGGATCTTGTCCTGCTCGGCTCCGCGAGCCGAGAGCACCAGGATCGGGACCTGGCTCCACTCACGGAGCCCCTTGCAGACCTCTAGACCGGTCAGGCCGGGCAGGACGAGGTCGAGGATGACGACATCAGGTGGCACGAGAGCCGCGGCGTCCAACGCCTCCTCGCCGGAGGCCACCACCTGGACATCGTACCCATGATCGCCAAGCCAGACCCGAAGGGCACGCCGGATGTTTGGCTCGTCGTCGATGACCAGGACGCGCGGGCGGCTCATGCTCGCCCATTGTCGCCCCTCGCGGCCTCCGCTGCCAGAGATCGGTTGCGATCGTGGTCGGCCCTCGGTCGGTTCGTACCCGCGCCCACCTGCATGACGCCCCGGCGCTCTCCCTTGTCCCGCGTACACCGGTCCCGTACTGTTGGCGGCACACCACTCGCCGGAGGTAGCTCGTGAGCGTTGCGGTCGGGTCGCTGGTCGTCGGGGTACTCGCGCTGCTGTTCGCGGGCTACCTGGCTCGCGGAGTTATTGCCCAGGATCCCGGCTCCGAGAAGATGCAAGCGATCTCAAAGGCGATCGAGGAGGGCGCGATGGCGTTCCTCCGGCGCGAGTACCGCGTGCTGGCCGTGTTCGTGGTCGTGGTCGCCGTCGTGCTCGCGCTGCTCGTCAATTGGCAGACCGCGCTCTGCTTCCTGGCCGGTTCAAGCTGCTCGGCCCTCACAGGGTATCTCGGAATGTGGATCGCGTTGAAGGCCAATACCCGAACGACGGCGGCGGCCAGCGTGGGTCTCAGCCGTGGGCTGCGGGTGGCATTCTCCAGCGGAGCCGTCATGGGAACCGCGGTGGTCGGAATTGGGCTCGTCGGCCTCCTCGCGGTCTACCTGACCTTCGGAGATCCAAGCATCATCGCCGGGTTCTCGTTTGGCGCGTCGTCGATCGCCCTGTTCGCGCGCGTTGGCGGCGGCATCTATACCAAGGCGGCCGATGTTGGCGCCGACCTGGTTGGCAAAGTCGAGCAGGGAATTCCGGAGGACGACGCGCGCAACCCCGCCGTCATCGCCGACAACGTCGGCGACAATGTCGGTGACGTCGCCGGCATGGGTGCCGACCTGTTCGAGTCCTACGTCGGCTCAATCGTCGGCACGATGGCCCTGGCGACAGTCGCGACGGGTGCGACCGGCGAGATCCTGCCCCTGGCGATTGCCGCGGCAGGGGTCATCGCCTCGATCATCGGGACCTTTTTCGTACGCGTCTCGGACACTGCTTCCTTTGGAGGCTTGCTCTGGGCGCTGCGTCGCGGGATCTTCGTTGCCGGCGGGCTGGTGCTGGTCCTGAGCTTCCTCATTGTCCAGACGCTCGGAGCACCGATGGGCGTGTTCTGGGCGGTCATCGTTGGGCTGGTCGGAGGGATCGTGATCGGTTTGGGGACCGAGTACTTTACGTCTTACGAGTACGCGCCGACACGGCGGATCGCCGAAGCGACCCAGACCGGCGCGGCGACCGCGATCATCGGCGGGCTGGCCACGGGGATGATGAGCACGCTCCTGGCCACGGTGGTGATGGCCGCCAGTGTGATGGGCGCCTACTACTTCGCCGGCCTGTATGGCGTCGCGCTGGCCGGCGTTGGCATGCTGTCGACCCTCGGGATCACCCTGGCCACCGACGCCTACGGGCCGGTCGCCGACAACGCCGGTGGGATCGCCCAGATGGCCGAGCTGTCCGACGACGTCCGTGAGCGCACAGATGCCCTGGACTCGCTCGGGAACACGACGGCGGCGACCGGCAAGGGCTTTGCGATCGGCTCCGCCGTGCTCACCGCGCTCGCCTTGATGGCCGCCTACGCCCAAGCGGCGGGGCTGACCACGATCAACGCACTCGACCCGGGCGTCCTCGCCGGCCTCCTCCTCGGGGCAATGCTCCCGTTCGTCTTTTCGGCGATGGCGATGAACGCGGTCGGCAAGGCGGCCTTCGCCGTCGTCAACGAGGTCCGGCGCCAGTTCCGTGAGCTGCCGGGCTTGATGGACGGCACCCAGCGGCCGGACTATGCTGCCTGCGTGGACATCACCACACGAGCAGCCCTCCGCGAGATGATCGTCCCAGGCGGGCTGGCCGTGGTCAGCCCGATCGCCGTGGGGTTCGCCCTCGGCCCCGAGGCGCTCGGCGGGATGCTGGTCGGTGCGATCGTCTGCGGCTTCCTGCTGGCGGTCATGATGGCAAACGCCGGGGGCGCCTGGGACAATGCCAAGAAGTACATCGAGGCGGGAGCCTACGGCGGCAAGGGCTCAGAATCCCACCGCGCCGCGGTGGTCGGCGACACGGTCGGCGATCCGTTCAAAGACACCGCGGGCCCATCGATAAACATCCTTATCAAGTTGATGTCGATCGTGGCGCTCGTCTTCGCGCCCCTGTTCGTCCGCTGAGCTCGGGCCCCGGCCGACGATCTGCCTAGCCTGGGCGGTGGTGGTCCAGCGCTCCGAGGCGGGCGCCATCTGGTCCGTCGAAGGCGTCGGCCAGCTCGTGGAGAAAAGGCCATCCCGCCAGGGAGGGCAATGCGAGCGTCTCTCGCAGGTCGGCTCGCAAGAGCTCTAGGCTTCGCGGAGTCGGCTGCAATTGAGCCAGATTCATCAGCCGCACAAGGAGCGCCTGGGCGTTCGAGTCCAGCTCAGGACACGCCGCCACCGCTCGCACCGCTTTGGCGTCGATCATTCGTGGCGGCACGGACCTGGTAAGCGCGCGTTCCTTCTCCAGCGTCCAGGCGCCGCTGATGATTGTCCCGAGGTAGAGCACGGCCAGCCCGGCGAGCACCCCCGCAACCCCAGACCAGGGCAGGAGGGCGATCGCAAGCATGAGTTGCCCTGCCAGGCCGGTCAGCAGTCGGCGCTCGCGGTCGAAGAGCGCTTCCACGGCGGTTCGCGACCGCTCGGCGGCGAGGCGTTCACGTTGATCGTAGAACCACCGCACCCATCGGTGCAGCTCACGCTCGAATGCCTCGTCTCGGGTCACTCGTCAGCTGCTCCTCCAACGTGTGCGCCGGATGTCGAGGGTCTCCCTGCGCCTCGACCACGTTCGCTGGATCACACTGATCCGGCTTCCCGGAGCCGAGGACGGGCTGGACGAAGCGGTCACCCCGGTTGTTCGGGTCGGGGTGGGTGCTCAGGCCGCGGATCGGCAGGCAGCGTGGCCTCGTGTGGTAAAGGGAGCAGGAAGAACGTCATCGCGGCGCCGAGCATCACCGACGAGGCCCACGCAAACGAGTCCGGCAAGAGCGGTAGTGCCAGTGTGGCCAGGACACGCAGGCCTACGACCAGCGCGCCGAGAAACAAGAGCCACCGTAACCATGACGAGGGCCTGCCAAGCATGCCGCGATGGTAGCATACGCGGTTCGCGGGCCACGCCCTCGATGCTCGTCCGGACGGCTGCTCGGGCTGCTCAGATTGTGGCAGACTGCTCGTCACTTGGCCGCAACTATGTGGGGAGGTGGCCCGATGGAGCTTATCAACCCGATCGTTCAGCGTTGGTGTCGAGAGGCGAGCCAGGATCCCGAGCGCTTCTGGGGCCGAGCGGCCGGCGAGCTGCCGTGGTTCCGCACCTGGGATCGGGTGTTCGATTGGGAGCCACCGACGTTCCGATGGTTCTCAGGGGCGCGGACGAACCTGGCGTACAACTGTGTGGATCGCCACGTCGCGGCCGGGCGGAGTGGGCACGCAGCGCTGGCATACGTCAACGAGCGTGGCGAGCGGCGGGTCTACACCTACGGTCAGCTTCAACACGAGGTAGGGCGAATCGTCGCCGCGCTGCGCGGGCTTGGAGTCGGCAAGGGCGACCGGCTCACGATTTACATGCCAACCTGCCCTGAAGCGATCATGCTGATGCTGGCAACGGTGCGGATCGGAGCCATCCACTCGGTCGTGTTCGCCGGCTTTGGCGCCGGCGCTCTGGGCGACCGCATTAGAGCGAGCGGCTCGCGAGCGGTGTTTACCGCCGACCGGACGTACCGCAAGGGCAAGGACGTGCCGCTCACCGAGCTGGTCGCGGCAGCGCTCGAGCTGGGCGGCGAGTCGGTTGAGCACGTCGTCACACTGCGGCGCTCAGCGAGCGCTGGTCCGACGACCAATGGGCAGGACGGCGGCCGGGATCTTTCCTGGACTGAGTTTCTCGAGCGCGGGGTTGGTCAGGCAGCCGGCCACGTCGAGATGGAGGCGAACGAACCGGCCTACATTTTGGCCACCTCGGGCACGACCGCAAAGCCGAAGCTGGCGGTCCACACGCAGGGTGGCTACCAGGTCCACATCTACAGCATGGCGCGCTGGATGTTCGGACTAGAGCCCGACGACGTATGGTGGTCCACCTCCGACATCGGTTGGGTCGTGGGCCACAGCTACATCGTGTATGCCCCGCTGCTGGTCGGCTGCACGACGCTCGCGTACGAAGGAGCAATCGACCATCCAGGTCCGGACGCCATCTGGCGGGTGGTGGAGGAGTTTGGTGTTACGGGCCTGTTCACCTCGCCGACCGGCGTGCGCGCATTGATGCGTTATGGCGAGGAGGCCGCGCGCGGTGCCGATCTTTCGTCGCTCGAGCGAGTGTTCTCGGCCGGCGAGGTGCTCAACGCGCCGGCCTGGGAGTGGCTCCAGAAACGGGTTCTGGACGATCGAATTCCGGTCGTGGACCACATGTGGCAGACGGAGACTGGTGGGCCGATATTCGGGAACCCCTACGGCCTGGGACTGCTACCGATCAAACCCGGGTCCTCCGGGATCCCGCTGCCCGGCATTGAAGCCGCCGTGATGACCGCCGAGGGCGAACCGGTCGATCCGGGCGAGAAGGGGATCATGGTGATCAGGCGCCCGTTCCCGGGACTGACGCCCGCCCTCTGGGGAGAGCCGGAGCGGTACGGCATGGACTACTGGGAGCGTATTCCGAACGTCTATTACACTGGCGACTCGGCGCACATCGACGACGATGGCTACGTCTGGTTCGCCGGCCGAGCCGACGAGATCATGAACATCGCGGCCCACCGGCTCGGAACGATCGAGGTCGAGACGGCGTTCCTGAAGCACCCGGCCGTGGCCGAGGCCGGGGTCACGGGTCGACCAGACGAGCTTCGCGGCGAGGTTATCTCGGCATTTGTCGTACTCAAGCAGGGCCATGCCGCGAGCGACGAGCTCCGCCGCGAGCTGCTCGACACGGTCCGCGCGGAGCTCTGACCCGTCGCGGTGGTCGGCGAGCTCAACGTAGTGAACATGGTGCCCAAGACGCGCAGCGGCAAGATTATGCGTCGCGTCCTGAAGGCGGTCGTTCTGGACCGCGACCCGGGGGACATTACCACGATCGAGGACGAAGGATCAGTCGAGGAAGCGCGTCAGGCCTGGCAGGAGATGAAACAGGCGGTACGCTCGACCTAGACTGTCGCACGAGGTGAACACGCGCGCACCGCGCGGGTGGCCGCGGCATACGCCACGAGGGGGTGGGAGGATTCATGTCCACTGAACTGCAAGGCACGATCGACGCGCTCCTCCAGGAGGATCGTCGCTACGAGCCGAGCGCGGAGTTCCACGCCCAAGCCAACGTCAAGGACCCGGCTGTCTACGAGCGGGCAGGCCGGGACCCGGAAGGCTTCTGGGCCGAACAGGCTCGGAACATCGATTGGATTACCCCGTATCACACGGTCCTGGAATGGGATGTCCCATGGGCCAAGTGGTTCGTCGGCGGCCAGCTGAACGCAACGGCCAATTGCGTCGACCGGCACGCACACGGCTCTCGCCGGGACAAGCCGGCGATTGTGTGGGAGGGAGAGCCGGGTGACACCAAGGTACTGACGTACGCCGACCTCTACCGTGAAGTCAACCGCGCCGCCAGCGCCCTAAAGCGTCTCGGCGTCCAGCAGGGCGATCGCGTTGCCCTCTACCTGGGGATGGTCCCTGAGCTGGCGATTGCGATGCTTGCCTGCGCTCGCATTGGAGCGCCGCACACCGTCATCTTTGGCGGCTTCAGCGCCGAGTCGATTGCCGACCGCGTCAATGACTGCGAAGCCAAGTTGGTGGTTACGGCCGACGGAACCTATCGGCGGGGTAGTAAGTTTGGTTTGAAGCTGCACGTCGATCGTGCGCTGGAGAGCTGCCCGTCAGTCGACAAGGTGCTGGTTGTGAACCGGACGCACGATCCGGCCGAGGTGAACATGGTGCCCGGCCGCGACCTTTGGTGGCACGCGGAGGTCGACAGGTCGGGGTCAGAGATCGTGCCTCCGGAGCCCCTGGACAGCGAGCACCCACTGTACATCCTGTACACGTCGGGTACGACTGGCAAACCGAAGGGCATGCTGCACACTACCGGGGGCTACCTTGTGGGCACCGCCACGACCCATCAGGCGGTGTTCGACCTGAAGGATGACGACGTGTACTGGTGTACCGCCGACATCGGGTGGGTCACGGGCCACTCGTACGTCGTGTACGGGCCGCTGGCCAACGGGGCGACCTGCGTAATGTACGAGGGAACGCCGGACTACCCGGACAAGGATCGATTCTGGGCGCTCGTCGAGCGCCACAACATCTCGATCCTGTATACGGCGCCAACGGCGATCAGGACGTTCATGAAGTGGGGTGCGCAGTATCCGGCGAAGCACGATCTGTCAACGCTGCGGATCCTCGGGACCGTCGGCGAGCCGATCAATCCGGAGGCGTGGGTCTGGTATCGCGAAGTGATCGGCCGAGACATCTGCCCGGTCGTCGACACCTGGTGGATGACCGAGACAGGAATGATCCTGATCACGCCGCTGCCCGGCTTGACGACGCTCAAGCCAGGTTCGGCCTCGTTTCCCTTCCCGAGTATCGAGGCCGACGTGGTCGACGATCAGGGCACCAGCGTCCCGCTCGGCGGGGGCGGCTACCTCGTTATCAAGCGGCCTTGGCCGGCGATGGCGCGAACTATCTGGGGCGATCCCGAGCGGTATCGCCAGACCTATTGGGACCGCTTCCCGGGCAGCTACTTCGCCGGAGATGGCGCGAAGCGGGATGCCGAGGGCTATTTCTGGCTCCTGGGACGCGTCGACGACGTGCTCAACGTCTCGGGGCACCGCATCGGCACAATGGAGGTTGAGAGCGCGCTGGTGTCGCACCCGTCCGTGGCCGAAGCAGCAGTTGTCGGCATCAACCACGAGATCAAAGGCCAGGCACTTGCGGCGTTCGTAACCCTGCGGGGCAGTTCCGAACCAGGTGACGAGCAGGTTGACATCCTGCGCAATCACGTCGCCGAGAAGATCGGGCCGATCGCCAAGCCAGACAAAGTCTTCTTTACCGCCGAGCTGCCGAAGACTCGGAGCGCGAAGATCATGCGGCGCCTGCTCCGTGACATCGGCGAAGGCCGGGTCGGAGGCGACACGACTACCCTGGCTGATCCGAGCGTACTGGCCTCGATCAAGGAGCAATACGAGGAGCAGGAAGGATAGAGCACGCATTCCTGCGCTGACCCTGCCGTGGGCCGGGGACCGCGCTCTCTGGTCCACGGCTGGCTCTGAGCGTCCGCCGCCGAGCTCAACGTAGCGCCGCCAACAGTTCGCCTGGCGTGACCGTCGCGACGCCGAGGCGGCGTACGACCAGCCCGGCCGCCACGTTGGCGACGAGGGCTGCGTCGAGGAGATCGGCGCCCGCGGCTAGCCCGAGGGTCAGCACGGCAATCACCGTGTCTCCAGCACCGGTGACGTCCCAGACCTCCGTGCGATTGGCAGCGGGCAGGTGGCTGTGAATGCCATCAGGGCCGATGACCGACATCCCCTCGGCGCCTCGCGTGATTACCACCGATCCGACCGCGAGCTCTCGCTGGAGGCGGTACCCCGCCCCGGCAAAATCGTCGTCGTCATCGAGCGGAGTGCCGAGGGCGCGCTCGGCCTCAACCTGGTTCGACTTCACCAGGGTGAACCCGTGAAACTGGAACAGGTCGCCCTGCGAGTCGACGGTAACCGCCTTGCCCGCGGCGCCCGCCGCCGCAACGGCGACGGCGACCGTCCGCGGCGTGACCACGCCCGCCTTGTAGTCTGAGACGAGCACGGTATCAACGGTGGGCACGACCTGCTCGATCACCGTGATCAACTGCCCTTCCACATGTGGCTCGAGAGGCTCGCGCGGCACGTGGTCGACCCGAGCGACCTGCTGGCGCGGGGCCGCCGAGTGCTCAGCCAGGATGCGCGTCTTGGTCGCAGTCGGGCGGCTTGCGGTTTCGACCACGCCCGCGGTGGAGATGCCAGCGCGTTCCAGCTCGAGACCGAGCTCGCGGCCGGGCTCGTCGCTCCCAAGAACACCCACCAGGACCGGCTCTCCCCCTAGCGCGGCCACGTTCGCCGCCGGATTGCTTGCCGCGCCGGGCCGCCGGAACCGATCGGTTAGGTCCAGGACCGGGATCGGCGCTTCCCTCGACAGCCGAGCAGCGCGACCCACCAGGTACTCGTCGAGGACAAGATCGCCGATGACCAGTATCCGCTGGCCGGCGAAACGCGGGATGATCGACGCGGGATCACGCGTCAGCGGCCGGTTAGCGGACACGGCTGAACGCGACGGCCATCGCAGCGACTAGGATGAGTGCGCTCCAGGCTGGAAGCACGAGGTCGGCTGCGCTAAACGCCAACACGGCGCCAGGACTGACGCCGGGGCTCCTGGAGAGCAAGACCAGGAGCAGCGCACGGCCCAAGACCAGCCCAAGGGGCACGGAGAGCGCAGCGACGACTGCCAGTGACGTACCGCGTTTACCGTTGGCCGCTCGAGAGACTGCCTCGCCCACGAGATAGCCCAGCAGAAGCATTAAGAGCCAGCTGAAGAACCCGCGAGACGGAACGCTGGCTAGAACGATGGCCCCGAGCGCAGCGGCGCTGGCGCCGCCCAGAAGTCCCCGCAGGTAGTCTCGTGAGCGAAGCTCGAACATGGGCAGCTTCTTCAGGCGCGCGCAACCCCGGCATCTCGCGCCGACCGGGGTCATGATCATGCAACGCGGACAGATCGGCGTCTCGCAGCGGCCACAGCGAAGATAGGTTTCGACGATCGGATGGGAGGCGCACCGCGCGGCGACCGGTTCGTCGGCCGACACGGTCTCGGTCACGGCGCAATCGGTGCGAGTCCGCGCGAGGACTCGTCAGGCGCAGTCCGATCAAGCACCTGCCGCGCCTGGGCGAGCACCCGCGCAGGCTCGATCACGTCGAGGCAGGTTCGCGCGCCACAACCCTCGGGTGTCCCAAACGTATGTCCGCGGTGGATGCAGGGGGTGCAAGCCAGCGTTTCGCGGACCACCGCATGCCGCGCTGCGCCAGGCGGATAGGGGCCCCAAGCGCGATCATTGCTTGGCCCGAACACGGCAACCGTCGGCGTGCCAGCTGCTACCGCCAGATGCATGACGCCACTGTCGTTGCCAATGAACAGTCGCACGCGCCGGAGGAACGCGCTCAGCGCCTGTGGCGACGGCGCCCGACCGAGGTGGGCGCCTTCGGACGAGCAGGCCCGCCCGATTTCGGCTGCCAGCTTCGCCTCGCCCGGTGCTGGCCCATGGAGGAGCACGGGTCGCAATCCGTCGCGCTGCTCGAGCCCGCGCGCCACGGCCGCGAAGCGCTCGGCGGCCAGCGTCTGGCCATGCTGAAGTTTCCGCTGCCGGGTGGATCGCCACCGTGTCGGGACCGCGCCGTCCGAGCCTCACGAGCGCCTGGTTGGCCCAGGCGTGGTCCGCGTCGGTCAGAGTCAGCTCCAGGCGCGGGATGTGGTTTGAGCGCCGAGCGTTTCCACAACGCTCAGCCAGTAATCGACCTCGTGCCGAGCTCCAAAGCCTTGGTCGCGCGCACGGTGTGTCGAAACCTGCCGCGGCCATTGTCCAGGCCGGCGCGGACCGAAGCGGGCGAGGCAAGACACAGGGCCGCGTATTTCGCCGTGCCGAACCAGGTGGTCAAGTGATGGAAGAGCACCACGCAGTCCCACCGGCCTCGACGGAGCGTCTGGACCATCCGCGCCGCGTGGGGGAAAGAGCGCGCAGCGGCACGCTTGCGGTCGAAGGTGGACTTCTCGAAGGGCACGATCTCGTCGACGGCATCCGTGCCGCGAAGGATGATCGCGCTCGACGGCGTGACAAGTGCCCCGATGTGAGCATCGGGGTATTCGTTGCGCAACGCCCGCAGCGCCGGTGTGGCAGTCAAGAGGTCGCCCAGGTCAGCGAGCTTGACGGCCAGGATTCGCTTCACGGGGCAAAGTGTACCATCCGTCCTGGCGCCTCGGTGGCCTGCCGCAGGACATCCAGCGTCTCGTGCGCGGCCCGCTGCCAGGTGAATTGAGCGGCGCGCGCCGGCCCGAGGGCGGCGAGTCGCGCCCTGAGGTTCGAATCGCTAGCGAGCCGTGTGAGCCCGTCCGTGATCGCACCCTCATCGAGCGGATCGACCAGCAGGCCAGCGTCGCCGACAACCTCCGGAAGGGCGGAGGTGTTGGATGCGAGGACCGGTGTGCCGCAGGCCATCGCCTCGAGCGCAGGAAGGCCGAAGCCTTCGTAGAGGGATACCAGGACGAGGCCCTCCGCGGCGCTCATCAACGTCGGCAGGTCCTCCTCAACCACATAGTCCAGCAGCCGCACCCGCGACCGGTGTTCCAGCGTCAAGAGGGTGCGTTCGAGGCGCTCTCGCTGCCAGCCTCTCGCGCCGGCGAGTGCCAGCAGATGGGGCCGGGCGGTGGTCGTCACGAAGCGGTCGAACGCTCGCAGCAGGCGCTCGTAGTTCTTGCGCGGTTGAAGTGTGCCGACGAACAGAAAGTATGGTCGATTGAGCGCGTGGCGACCCCGAGCGCGGTCCAGCCGGGCCGCGTCGTGGATGGGGCCAAACGCGGGATCGCACCCGTGGTACACGACGTGGATCCGGGCCGCCGGCACCCGATACTGCGCCACCAGGTCATCGCGCGTGGCGCCCGAGACCGCGATCGTGCGCGCGGCGTGGCGGGCACTCCAGCGGTTCGACCAGTCGCGGAGCCGATGCGTGGCACGCCCGTGTTCGCCCGGAAAGTAGAGATAGCCCAGATCGTGGACCGTTGCCACGCTCGCCCGTGGATGTCGCAGCGGCAACGTGTGAGCCGGGACGAACAGCACATCGGGCGGGCGCCGCAGCATTTCGAGAGAGAGTCGAATGTGGGTCCACAGGCGCGGCGCAGGCATCACCCGCCAGCGAACCCGCCCTCCCCGCGGGAGTCGTCCGGCTGGCGGTAGGGTGTTGAAGTACAGGACGAAGTGGTCGTCGGGTGCGGCCGCGATGAGGGCTCGTGTGATCTCGATTGCGTAACGCTCGGTGCCCGTCGGGCGTGCAATCGATGATCGGCTGGCGTCAATGCCGATTAGCAACGGAGCGGAGACTTCGCGGTGTCCAGCATTCGCAGCACGCCATCGCGGACGTCCGCGGCTGAAATGACGCGCAGACAGGCCGGCGTAGCCGTCGCTCCACAGGGTGGAGCGACGATGTTGCCGCACGGCTGGCAGGGGAGTTGGGCCTGGACGGCGACCTGGTGGCCGGGATCACCCCACGGGCCGAACACGCGCCGATTGGTCGGCCCGTACAGCCGGAGGGTCGGTGTGCCAATAGCAGCCGCGAGATGGAGCGGGCCGCTGTCGCCGCCGAGTACGATGGCGCAGCGCTCGAACACGGCGGCAAGCTCCCCGAGGCTCGTCCGACCGGCAAGCACCGTGGGAGCGGGATCAAGGCTGCCGGCGATCTCGGCGAGAGTCGGTGCTTCCGCCGCGCTGCCGGTCAGCACAGCGCGGAACCCGGAGGCCTGCAACGCTGCCAGCACCTCGTGCCAGCGTGCCGGAAGCCAGTTCTTTATTGGCGATCCAGAGCCCGGGTGAATGGCGACGAGCCGCCCACTGCGAGGGTGGGTGTGACTCGAGAGCATTTCGTCGGCTCGGGCTCGCTCTTCTGGAAGGATCGAGAATGAGGGCATTGCAACGCGCACGCGCTGATCCGGCGCCAGCACGGCGACGGCGAGGCGGGCGAGACTCCAGCCTTGCTCGACGGCGTGGGCGGATGTGCTGCCCCCGGGGAGGTGGTGGGTCAGAAATGGGTGGCACTCCGCGACGGGATGGCCGAAGCGCAGGGGGATACCAGCCGCGGCGGCCAGCATCGCGCCCCACCAGTGATCGGACCGTAGGATCAAGGCCGCGACGTACCCACGCCGCCGTAATCGCCTGGCCTGCCGGACCAGCTCACGGTACGGCTCCCAGGCTGAGCTCGTCGGCACTCGCGTGAAGCCCGGGAATCGGCAGGTCAGGACGTGGTTGGCGTGGGGAGCGCGGTGGACAATGTCGGCGGCCCAGGGGCCGACGATCCAATCGATCTGGGCGGATGGGAGCGCACTCCGCAGGGTCATCCCGGCAGGTACCGTCAAGAGAACATCGCCCAGATGGTCCGGCCGGATGAGCAGGAGCCTCGGAGATCGTTGGACAGTGTCGGTCAGGCCTTCCGTGTGGCGAACCCGCTCGGCCAGCTCGCCGGTCAGGCGCGCGGTCGCACAAGTGCGCAGTGACCCGAGTAGCCGCAGACCGACTAGGCGGGCCGTCTCGCGCGCGCTGCGACGGCCGGGGCGGTAGCGCACCGATCAGCCTTGGCTGACATCCGGTGCTTGAACGACGGCGAACACCAACTCGCCGGCGGCCGCGAGTTTGTCGCCGACATAGGCGCGGGCTCGGCCCTTGCCAATCGGCCCGCGGCGAGAGGTGAACTCGACTTCCAGGCGGAGGACGTCGCCCGGGCCGACCTGGGCCCGGAATCGGCAGTCGTTGATGCCGGCGAACAGAGGAAGCTTTCCTTTGCTCTGGTCCTCGGAGAGCAGCAGGACCGCGCCTGCCTGGGCCATAGCTTCGACTATCAGCACCCCCGGCATGACCGGGAAGGTCGGAAAGTGGCCCTGAAAGAACCATTCATTGGTTGTCACGTTCTTCTGGGCCACGATGCGCTTGCCAGGCTCGATCTCAAGGATTCGGTCTACTAGCAAGAAGGGGAATCGGTGCGGGATGATGTCCTGGATCTGCCGCGTGTTGAGCATCGGTCACCTCGGGGGCGCGTTGTCTGCGCCGCGCGCAAGACGGTAGCACAGCACGGGTAACCACACGCGGTGCCGGTCCCTCGTCGTCCAGGTTGCCGTATCATCACAGCCCCATAGCGTTTTATGTCCTTGGCAGGCCGCATGCACCGGAGGGGAGGCCACCGGGGATAGAATCCGTCTGTCGTCGTGCCGTGCACGGCACGAGCTTGGAGCGCGATTCCCGCAACCGCCCCCTGAAAGGCTCGTTCTACATAACGAGCTATCCGAGAGGTGGACGGATGACCGCTGGGGAATTAATGGTCGCCCAACGGGTCGAAACTCGCGAAGAGCTCTCGTTCGACGAAATCTTCGAGACGTATCAAGACCGCATCTACAACTGCATCTATCGCCTGCTCGGCAACCCCGAAGAGGCCCGCGACCTTACCCAGGAGACGTTCCTGCGAGCGTATACTGGGCTGCCCAAGATTCAGGGCGAGCTCAAGGTGGGACCCTGGCTGTATCGGATTGCCACCAATCTTTCGATGGATCAGCTTCGCCGCCGCAAGCTGATTCGGTGGGAAGGCTGGGACAGCTTCAGCGCCTACTTCCATCCCGAACAGGTAGCCCGCGACAATCCGGAGCGGGACGCGCTCCGACACGAGGATCGCGACCTCGTCCATCGAGTGCTCCAGGACCTGCCAGCAAAGTATCGTTTGTGCCTCGTCTTGCGGGAATATCAAGGCCTCTCCTGCGAGGAGATTGGCGATGTGATCGGCAGCTCGCGATCAGCCGTCAAGTCGCTGCTGTTCCGCGCGCGTGAGGAGTTCCGCCAGGTGTACAGGCGCCTTGGGGGAACCGATCCGCTATGAGCTGCGACCGCCAACGGCTGTCGGCCTACCGCGACGGTGAGTTGAGCGTGGATGAGAAGCGCTCCGTCGACGCGCACCTGAGTGTCTGCGTCGATTGTACGGCCGTGCTGCGCGGCTACACGCGCGTCGCCCAGACGATCCGTTCGATGCCGTTCCTCTCGGCGCCGCCGTCGGTGGCGGCCGAATTGCGGCAGCGGATTGCCGAGCGTGAGCAAACCAGTCGCCGGCGTAGTCCGCTCGCGGGTCTGTTCGGCGCAATGCGCCCCGCGGCGGCTGCTGCCGCGGTGATGCTGACCGTCCTAGTGGTCTTCCGCCCCGGCGCTGCCGATGATCCAAACAGCTTGCGGCCAGCACAGACTGCCGCCGTTTCAGAGGCTGATGGCGGTGCTGATGGACCGAGTGCCGTCGATGGGCAGGCCGGTGTTCCCGAGGTAGCAGCGGTCCCGCCGCTGGAGCAGTCGGCGCCGGTCCAAGTCGCGCCGCCTACGACTCAGCCGCCCAGCTCCATCGCGCAGGCACCCGTGTTTGGCCCATCGTCGTCGGGTGTCCCGCCGGTCAGCGTGGCGGCCCGGCAGCCAGACACCAGTCAGCGACTGGCGGGACTGCCGTCAGCCATTGGACGGCTATATCGTTCCAACGACCGGGTGCGGGAACGGCTAGGTCAGCCGGCCGAGGGCAGCAAGACGGTCGCGGTGGTGGAGCAGTCGTTCCAGGGTGGCCTGATCCTCTGGCGAGCCGACACGCGAGAGATGTACGTTCTCGATCGAAAAGCAGCGACCTGGGCGACATACCAGAGCACGTCGCGATCGGGTGACGGTCTGGCATTGGACGTGGAACCGCCACCTGGCGCACTCGTACCCGAGGGTAGCTTTGGTCTCCTCTGGAGCACCGAGCCCGACGTGCGGCAGCGGCTTGGCTGGGCTGTGTACGAGCCACGGGGCTCCGGTGGCGCGATCCAGTCCTTTGAGCGAGGACTGATGATCTGGAGCCCGCACGGTCTGCTGTACGTTCTTGGACAGGACGGAAAGTGGAAAACATACGCGGACGCGACGCCGCTCTAAGCACCGCCTGCTGACCCCCGGCCCCGCGTGGGGGATAGCCCGCGCCACGAACCTCCCGGTAGTCACTTTGCCTGTTCCCCGTGGACGGACCTACAATCGGAATGCGACCGCGCTGCCGTCGCTCGGTAGGTTCCGTGTCTCTCGGGCTCCGCGCTCTGCCCAGCGTCGATCGGCTGCTTCAGGAGGAGCGCGTGATGGCGCTCGCCACCCGGTATCCGCGGGTGATGCTCGTTGATGCTGCTCGCGAGACGCTCGACGAGGCCCGACGGCGGATCCGATCCGGCGGTCCCCTAACCGACGCGGACGATCTGGCCGCGGCTGTCGCGTTGCGACTGGACGCCGCCGGGCGGCCGACGCTCTCCCGAGTGATCAACGCGACCGGCGTGATCATCCACACCAATCTCGGCCGCGCACCGCTCAGCATCGGCGCACTCGCGGCCATGCAGCACGTCGGGAAGGGTTACTCGAACCTGGAGTTTGACCTCGAGTCTGGCACACGTGGGTCGCGCCATGAGCATCTCGCCGATCTCCTGCAGCGGTCGACCCATGCCCAGGCGTCGCTCGTGGTCAACAATGCCGCCGCATCCCTGTTGCTGGTGCTCGGTGCCCTCGGCCACGGCCGTGAAGTCGTCATAAGCCGCGGGGAGCTCGTCGAGATCGGTGGCGGATTCCGCATTCCAGACCTCTTGCGCCAGAGTGGTGCGAATCTCGTCGAAGTCGGCACGACGAATCGGACCTACGTCGCCGACTACGAAGCGGCCGTGACCGACCGCACAGCGATGTTCCTTCGCGTCCACACCAGCAATTTCCGCCAGACTGGCTTCGTCCACGCCCCGGCGCTGGGTGAGCTTGCTCAGGCGGCGCACGCGAAGGGCGTCGTGCTGGTCGACGACCTTGGCAGCGGCTCGTTGCTGGACACGACGCGCTACGGATTGGCCCGCGAGCCGCTAGTCCAGGAGAGCGTCTCATCAGGCGCTGACCTGATCTGCTTCAGTGGCGACAAGCTACTTGGCGGCCCCCAGGCAGGGATCATCATCGGACGAGCGGAGCACATTGCCCGCCTCAAGCGGCATCCGTTGACGCGCGCCCTGCGGCCAGACAAGGCTACCCTAGCCGCACTCGGGGCCACGCTTGCATCGTACGTCAGGGGAGAGGCCGATCAGGACATTCCAGTCTGGCGCATGATGGCTACCTCTCCCCAAGAGATCGAGCGGCGCGCCGAGGCGCTCGTCGGCCGGCTCGGACCGCTCGGCGCCGGGTTCAGCGTCGAAGACGGGAGGTCGGCCATTGGAGGCGGGTCGCTGCCGGGCGAGACGCTGCCAACGCGGCTGCTGTGCGCTCCGCGAGCGCTTGGCGCCCAGGCTGCCGCGGCGCAGCTGCGTCACGGTAGCCCGTCAGTCGTCGCTCGGCTCGAGGATGACCGGGTGGTTCTGGATCTTAGAACCGTGCTGCCCGAAGAAGACGACCTGCTGACCGGATCGCTCCGCGTGCTCGTCGAGCCTCCGTGCGCGTCGTAGGCACAGCCGGACACGTCGACCACGGCAAGTCGACGTTGATCGAGGCTCTTACCGGCATCGACCCGGATCGCCTTCAGGAGGAGAAGGCGCGCGGCATGACGATCGACCTGGGCTTCGCCTGGCTGCGTCTGCCGGGCGGCCAGGAGGTGAGCATCATCGACGTTCCCGGCCACGAGCGCTTCATCCACAACATGCTGGCCGGCGTGGGCGGGATCGACATCGCCCTGCTCGTCGTTGCCGCGGACGAGGGAATCATGCCTCAGACCCGCGAGCACCTGGCGATCATCGACTTGCTCGGCATTTCCAGCGGCGTGATCGTTGCCACAAAGCGCGACCTCGTGGACGAGGAGTGGCTGGACCTTGTCGTGGCCGAAATCGAGGAGGCTGTCGGCGATACCGTCCTTGCCGGGGCGCCGATCGTTCCCGTCTCGGCCGTCACGGGCGAGGGTCTCGGTGAGCTGGTGCTCGTGCTAGAACGGCTCCTGGAGCGGGAGCGGGCCCGCCCATCTACAGGCGCGCCGCGTCTGCCAGTCGATCGGGTGTTCACCATCGCTGGGTTCGGGACGGTAGTCACCGGAACGCTGCTCGACGGAGAGCTGCGAGTGGGTCAGGACGTCGAGCTGCAGCCGTCTGGCCGCCGCGGCAGGATTCGCGGACTCCAATCGCACAAGAAGAAGGTCGATCGTGCCAGGGCCGGGAGCCGAGTGGCCGTCAACTTGAGCGGGCTGGCGACCGACCAGTTGGCGCGCGGCCACGTCTTGACGAACCCTGGAACCGTGCGTCCGACTCACCTGATTGACGTGCGGCTGCGGCTGCTCGAAAGCGCGCCAAAGCCACTCGGGCACAACGCGGTCCTGTCGTTTCACACTGGGGCTGCTGAGACAACGGCCAAGGCTGCGCTGCTCGATCGGCAGCAGCTCGAGCCGGGAGCAACGGGGTGGGCGCAACTCCGCCTGGCGGACGCCATCGCGCTTGCAAAGGGCGACCTGTTCGTCGTTCGGTTGCCATCGCCGAGTGTCACCGTTGGCGGAGGGGCGGTGATCGAGCCGCACCCACGCCGACATCGGCGTTTCCAGGAGCAGGTGCTCACGCGGCTGGCGGTCCTCGAGCAGGGGAGTCCGGAGGAGGTGGTTTTGCAGCAGCTCCAGGCCCGCGAGCCCAGCGACCTCGGGGCGCTGATCGCGCGGGCCGGTCTGCCCACCCACGAGGCGCGCACGGTCCTCGCCGGGCTGGTTGGTGACGGCTCAGTCGTGGTGCTTGAGTCGGCACGCGCTGGCGCCGCGCGGCTGGCCGCTGCATCGTTCGTGACGACGCGCTCGGGCTGGGAACGGCTCGTCGCTCAGATGCGGGAAGGCCTTGACAGCTACCACCGAACGTTTCCGCTGAGGCGAGGCATGCCCAAGGAGGAGCTCCGGACTCGGCTGGGACTCGAACCGCGATTGTTCGCCCGCATGCTCGAGCGGCTGCTCGCCGAAGGCCTGGTCGTAGAGGACGGCCCTTTGCTGCATCTGCCACAGCACAAGGTGGCGCTCACGCCGTCGCAAGAGGAGGCTCGCACGCGCCTGCTCGATACGCTGCGATCCGCCGGCGCGTCGCCCCCGAGCCGCGACGACGTAGAAGTTGGACACGGCGCAACTCCGGAGCTGACGCAGGTGCTCCTCGACCGCGGAGAGCTGGTCGAGGTGGCCCCGGACCTGGTCTACCCGCGCGACGTGTACGACACGATCGTCGACGAGATCGTCAAAACGGTCCGACAGCGTGGGACCATTACCGTCGCCGGCGTGCGGGACCTCTTCGATACCAGCCGGCGGTATGCGCTGGCCCTGCTCGGACACCTGGACGAACGCAAGGTGACCCGCCGAGTTGGCGACGAACGCGTACTTTACTGATCGGCGGACGTCGAGTCTGCCCCACCAGGTTTGCTGGCATCGTCCAGCGCGGCTGTCAACCTCCGTATGGGCCCACCGAGGCCCGCCCGCGCGGCAATTTCACGTAGGCGGTTAGCATCGCGTGAGCCTGTGCGGATGGTGACCGCGACGTCAGAACGCACCGGCACCACGCGTTGCATCGCGTCGAGGTAGGCTCGGGCCGCGGACAATCGTCTGGCGAGGGACGGCGGGTGCACCGCAGCGTCCTGGAGTAAGGCGTCCATGGCGGAGTACTCCGCGATCAGCCGACGCGCGGTCTGCTCGCCCACGCCTTGCACGCCCGGAAGACCGTCCGACGGGTCGCCGCGCAACATGGCGAAGTCAGCGTAGCGAGATGGTGGGACGCCGTGTTTCGCCAGAACCGCCGCGACGTCGAAGTGCGCCAGCTCCGAGACGCCACGCACGGTGAATAGCACACGAACAGCCGGCTCGCCGTCTCGGACAAGCTGGAGGAGGTCGCGGTCGCCGGTCACGACGTCGACGGTGTCGTGCCGATCGGCATGGGCGCAGAGTGCCCCGATCGCATCGTCCGCTTCCCATCCCAGGGCAACGGCGCGCTCGACACCGAAGGCGTCAAGCACCTCTTCCAGGAGCGTGAACTGGTCGGACAGACCCTCCGGATCGGGCGGTCGATTCACCTTGTAGGCGGGGTACGCTCGAACGCGCTCCTCTGGGCGGAACGCGTCGTCCATGACATGGACCAGCGTGTGGGGGCGGCGGCCCGCCAGCAGCCGACTCGTCATGTCGAGGTAGCCGTGCACGGCGTTCACCGGTCGGCCATCTCGCCCTTCAATCGACGTCGGTAGGGCGAAGAAGGCACGATACATCAGGCTGGACGTGTCGAGGAGCATCCGGTGCGGCATTGCGTGGGAGAGGGTACCCAACCCCTGGCTCCCGGTGCCGCTCGCTCGTCATGGCCAGGCGTGTGCCGAGGAAAAGGCCCACCAGCGTGTCAATGCCAGAGGTGTGGCCGTAGCGGGCCGCCTTCGCCACAGCGCCTTGGAGATTTGCGCCAGCGCCGCCGACGAGTTCGACCAGGACACGTTCCTGAGTTTCCTCGATTGCGCCACGAGCCGCGTGGAGAATGCGCGCCACGGACAGATCCGTTGAGCGCTCCCGTGCAATCGCCAGACACGTCTCGCCGAGACCATCGGGCAACCCTCCCCGGAGCCGGTGTGTAGCGACGAACAAGCCTGTGAGGAGATCATCGCCTGAGGGCGTAGCGCCAGGCCCAAGCCCCACGAGCCGCAGCAACGCGGCCCTCACCGAGTTGCGGTTGTCATTGGGCCAGGAGCAGACGAGAGCCTTGGTGCCGGCCCAGGCGGCCTGACAGAGCGGGTCGAGGTCATCAGGCACTGCAGGATCGACAAGCCTCGTCAGGGCATCCAACCAGGGCAAGAGTGGCGCCAGGCCTCCTGATGGTGCGGTGCCGGCCGCCAGTGACTCAGCGATCGCCACGCGCGCCAGGACGTCCTTGTGCGGCAGCGTGCGAACCGCCAGAGCGGGCTGCCAGAGCACGACCCGCCGGAGATCGACGCGAAGCTGCGCGCCGATCAGCATGCGCTCGGGCGTGACGTCTGCCGGGAGATCCGGGACGATGCCGGTCGCGTCGAAGCCGACGTCAGGAAGACGCTCCAGCACGATCGTGCCAGGCGCGCCGCCGACGTGAGGGCCCACCACAGCCAGCAGGTCGCCGGTACTGGTAACAACGTTCAGGGCCCGTCCGAAGACGCTGTGGACGCGAGGGCGTGCACCCGCACGCAGCAACGCGACGGCGAATGGGTCAATCGTCTGTGCGGTCAGGGTCAGCAAAGGCCGTGGTACCATCCCCTCGAATGTACAGAACCGCGCGGAGGGCTTGAGCATGCCGACGGACGAGATTCTGGTCAACCGCGACGGTCCGATCCTGACCCTCACCTTCAATCGTCCCGAGGCGCGCAATGCGATGACCTGGGGCATGTACGAGGCGCTGTTCGAAACCTGCGAAGAGGTGGATCGGGACGACTCGATCCGCGTCTTCGTGCTGCGCGGGGCGGGGGGCAAGGCTTTCGTGGCCGGCACCGACATCAGCCAGTTCCTCAACTTCAAGTCGGCTCAGGATGGTATCGAGTACGAGCAAGGTGGCGAGCGGAGGATCGGCCGTTTGGAGCGGGTTCGTAAGCCGGTGATCGGCCAGATTCAGGGCTACGCGGTCGGCGGAGGATTCGGCATCTCGGCGGCTTGTGACCTTCGGATCGCGACGCCGGACGCTCGATTTGGCGTACCAATTGCTCGAACGCTTGGCAACTGCCTATCGATGGAGAGCTACTCCCGCTTCTACGACCTACTTGGACCATCGCGGGTCAAAGATCTCATCTTCCGAGCGCGGTTCATGGAGGCCGAAGAAGCGCACGTGGCCGGCTTCGTCCATGAGATCGTGCCACCCGAGGAGATCGGTGCGCGCGTCCAGGAGCTGGCCGAACTGCTGGCGAGCCACGCGCCGATTACGCTCGCGGTGACGAAGGAGTCGATCCGCAGGATCCAGGAAGCGCGGCGTGTAAGCGGCGGTGAGGACCTGGTCTCAAAGACCTACGGCAGCGCCGACTTTGCCGAGGGCGTTCGCGCCTTCGTGGAGAAGCGAAAGCCGGTGTGGACGGGCAGGTGACCGGTCCCTCAGCCTCGTCGCGCGAGTTTACCGTCGCGGTCTTTGCCACCTGGCGTGGCCGGGTGTTGCTGTTGTTTCACCCCAAACTGCGGATGTGGCTGCCCCCGGGCGGGCACATCGAGGAAGGTGAGCTGCCGGACGAGGCGGCGGTCCGCGAGGTGCTGGAGGAGACCGGCGTCCGGGTGCGACTCCTCGGCGAGCGCGGCGTCGACGTCGAGTACCCGCGTCAATTGGCCCGCCCAGTCGGCATTCAACTCGAGGATATTGCGCCCGGCCATCAACACATCGACCTGGTTTACTTTGCCGAACCAGTCGAAGAGCCATGTGAGGTGGACCCTGCCTGCACTGCTCGCGACCGGGCTGGCTGGTACGACCTGGCCCAGCTCGAGACGCTGGGGGCGAACGAAGAGATTCGCGCCTGGGTCAGCCGCGCCGTGGGCGATACGACACCGATCGGAATAGCCGGAGCGCAACGATGACCACGGAGATGGAGGCGGCCGGGACGACGACCCCTGAAGGGCTAGAGTCGGGGCGTGGATATGCGCCGTACGATCCACAGGCTGTCGAGGCGCGGCTGTACGATGCCTGGCGTCGGGCCGGCTATTTCAAGCCCCGCTTCCCAGAGGGTCTGCCGCGTTCCTCCGAACCCAAGACGCCGTTCGTCATCACCATGCCGCCGCCTAACGTCACGGGCGAGCTGCACATCGGCCATGCGATGTTCGTCACGTTCCAGGACATCCTGATCCGCTGGCACAGGATGCTGGGCGAGCCGACGCTCTGGGTGCCTGGCCGCGACCATGCGGGCATTGCCGGCCAGCTCGTCGTCGAGCGCCACCTGAAAGAGCAGACTGGACTGACTCGTCATGACCTCGGCCGCGAGGCCTTTCTCGACCAGGTCTGGGAGTGGATGCGGGACTACGGCCAGCGCATCCGCTACCAGTTGTTCAAGCTTGGAGCCTCGGCCGACTGGGACCGCGAGGCCTTCACGATGGACCCAGGCCCGACACGAGCGGTGCGCACCGCGTTCGTGCGCCTCTACGAGCGCGGGCTCATCTATCGGGCGAATCGAATCACTAACTGGTGCTCGGATTGCCAGACGGCGCTGTCCGACCTGGAGGTGGAACACCGTGACGTGGAGGGCGAGCTCGCCTTTGTGCGCTACTCGCTCGTCCCTGGCGGGGATCTCACCGACGAGGGACCGGAGTACATCGAGATCGCGACGACCCGCGCGGAGACGATCCTCGCGGACACTGGCATCGCCGTCAACCCCGACGACGAGCGATACCGCCACCTGGTCGGCAGGAGGGCTTTCGTTCCGCACATCAGGCGCGAGATCCCGATCGTCGCCGACGAAGCGGTCGACCGGGCGTTTGGGACCGGGGCGGTCAAGGTCACCCCGGGTCACGACCCGACCGACTTCGAGATTGGCCAGCGGCACGGCTTGCCGACAATCCTGGCGATGAACCTTGACGGCACGATGAATGCCGAGGGCGGTCGCTTCCAGGGCATGCGCGTGCTCGAGGCGCGTCGAGCATTGCTCGACGAGCTCCAGGCGAACGGGCAGCTGGTTAGGACCGTGAAACACCGACATGCAGTCGGCCACTGCCAGCGTTCCGGCACGGTCGTTGAGCCGATCGTCACCCTTCAGTGGTACGTCCGCATCCAGCCATTGGCGGCGCCCGCCCTCGAAGCTGTGCGCGACGGGCGGATACGGATCGTTCCCGAACGCTTCGCCAAGGTCTACTACAACTGGATGGAGAACATCCGCGACTGGTGCATCAGTCGTCAATTGTGGTGGGGCCATCGCGTGCCGGTCTGGTACCGGAGCGATGGTGGCGAGCCCATCGTCGCGGTCGACGATCCGAATCCAGCTAACTACCCGGGCTTGGAGCTAACCCAGGACGCGGACGTTCTCGATACGTGGTTCTCGTCCGGCCTCTGGCCATTCTCCACTCTCGGCTGGCCCGACGATACCGAAGATCTGCGAACGTTTTATCCGACCACGGTGATGGAGACTGGCTACGACATTCTTTTCTTCTGGGTGGCGCGGATGATCATGCAGGGCCTTGCGATGACCGGTGAGGTACCGTTCCGCGAGGTGTACCTGCACGGGATGATTCGCGTCGACGGCGAAAAGATGAGCAAGGTAAAGGGCAACGTGAAGGATCCGGTGGAGTTGATGGGGCGCTACGGGACCGACGCCCTTCGGCTCGGCTTAGTGGTCGGCACGACGCCAGGCAATGACATCTCGATCTCTGACAGCAAGCTCGAGGCCCAACGGAACTTCGTCAACAAGCTCTGGAACGCCGGCCGGTTCATCCTGACGAATATGCCGACGGACGGCGCCCGCACACAAGGACAACGCAGGCGCCCTGCCACGTCTGTCGAGCGTGGCAATGGGGATTTCCACTCGCTCGCCGACCGTTGGATCCAGAGTCGCGCCGAGCAGGTGACTAGCGAGGCGACGCGCCTGCTGGGCGAATTCCAGTTTGGTGAAGCTGCTCGGCTGATCCAGGAGTTCCTTTGGGAGGAGTTCTGCGACTGGTATCTCGAGATTGCAAAGATCCAGCTTCGCGAGGCGAGCAATGACGAGCAGCGTCGGCCGACGCGCCGAACACTGGTTAGCGTGTATGAGCGTGTGCTGCTCCTGCTCCATCCGTTCACCCCGTTCGTCACCGAAGAGCTATGGCAAGCCTTCGCCACAGTGTCGCCAGATGGCCATGGCCCGGGCGGTGCATCCGATTTTCGAAGGACGTCGATCATGATTTCGGAGTGGCCGTCGGGGGCCGAACGGGACCTCGCCGCCGAGAATCGCTTCGGCGACCTGGTCGAACTTGTCCAAAGTGTTCGCCGATTGAAGACGGAGTATCGAGTCGGTGCACAGCTCACGCCCGCGGTGATCGAGGCCGGCGAGTCGGCGGGCCTCGTTCGCGACCACATGGTACTGGTCGGGACACTGGCTCGGTTGGACCCGCTGGAAGTCGTAGAACGGCTGGACAGCCGGCCGTCACGGGCGCTCAGCGTCGTGGCGGGCGGTGTTCAGGTGTTTCTTCCCGTGGCAGGCTTGTTCGACGTAGTCGAGGAGCGGATGCGCGTCGAGCGCGAGATCCTCGATGCCGAAAGGCAGGTCGAGCGGACCGCGGCCCAGTTGGGTGAGCCGAGTTTCACCTTGAAGGCGCCCTCGCCGGTCGTTACCCAGCGTCGCGAGCAGCTCGCCCAGCAGGAGGACCGCTTGGCTCGCCTCCGTGATCGACTGGAGACTCTCCAATCGCTCGGCGAGTGATGGTGTGCTGAGGCACGTCGCGGGATGGGGCGTGCCGTCGCTCGCGCTGGTCGGTCTATTCGCCGTCCAGCTCGTGGGCGGCTTGCTGGGGGTGCTCGTCGCGCTGGTCGCCGGCGCCCTGGTCGGCGTAGCCGCCGAGGTGCACGGGCGGCTGCACCCGACCTTCGCGCAGGTGGCCGATCGCTTCGCGTACACGCTCTGGATCTTGCCGGGGTTGCTTGTGGCGGCCTTGGGGCTAGGGCTCGCCTCGCTCGAGGGTGCGGATCCAGCAATCCTTCGAATACTCCCGCTGGTAGGCGTGGGGCTGAGTGGCCTGGCGGTCATCGCCCAGGAGCGCGAGTTGGCATCAGAGGAGCCGTCTGGCTGGCCGAGGCTGCTGCTGAGCTTGCTCACGTACATCACGGCGTTCGCCCTCTTCACGATTGTCTACCAGACGAAGGTGCGAAGCCTGGTGACTGCGACGTCGATCGCCACCCTCTCCATCCTCTTGAGTCTGATCATGTTGCGGAGCGCTCCGTCACCACGTCGGCGAACGGTGCTGTACGCGGCTCTGATCGGGTTGGTGATCGGCGAAGTAACCTGGGCGCTCAACTACTGGGTCGTCCTGGCGCTCGTTGGTGGGGCGGTGTTGTTGCTGATGTTCTACGTCCTGGTTGGGCTGGTAGAAGGGATCTTGCACGGGGAGCTGACCCGACGTGTGCTGATCGAGTACTGCAGCGTCGGATTACTCGGCTTCTTGCTGATCCTGTCTACCGGCCCTTGGCGACCCTGACCGCGCCAGCAACGTGAGCGTGGAATCACCGATCGAGTAGACCTGTGCTCTGGCCGGCAGGCAGCGCCGGAGACTATGCTGGTGGTTCGCGCGATGACGAGCGCCGTAACGCACGATCCCGCCCGATGGAGGGACGGACCTCGAACGTTCTACGCCGAACGACCAGGCTAACCGCTCTCCTACTGGTCACAGTGGTAGCGACTGCTCTGTCTCAGTCGGCATTCCGGGGTAAAATGTTGGCAGCGGCCATTGCCGCCGCGACAGTGATCATGCGCGCCGTGAGCGTCAGGCTGCCCATACCGGGCCTGAACGAGCACCGCGCCGAAGACGCGCGATTTCTGGCGGCCCTGGAAGCAGGTGGAAGTAGCGCGCTATCGGTCGCGGCGACGACAGCCGCCGCGGGACTCATCGTTTGGGCCGTGACGCTGACCGGACCTGGACGAAGTTGTCCGGGATCATGGTCGCCCTGTCGGCGGGAAACGCCTTCCTGACGGTACTCGACGCGGCGCTCGCGGTGTGAGTGTTGGGGCTCGCGGTCCCGGTCACGGCATCGTACATCATCGCCGCGGTGATGATCGTGCCGGGGCTCGGGCAAGTCGGTGTCCTCCGCCCAGCCGCGCACATGTTCGTCTTCTACTACGCGGTGCTGGCGGACGTCTCGCCGCCGACGGCGCTCGCGCCGTTCGCGGCTGCGGCGATCACCGGCGGCAACCCGTTTCGCACGATGATGATCACCTGGAAGTACACGTTGCCGGCCTTCCTGGTCCCGTTTATCTTCACCCTGAGCTCGGATGGCGCCAGCCTTTTGCTAGTCGGTGAAGGTGGCGTGCTGACGGCGGACCCAATGACCGTCGTCTGGACCTTTGGCACGGGCTGTGTGGCCGTCGCGGCATTCGCGGTCACGTTCGGCGGGTGGTTGGTCCGCCAGGCGAACGCGACCGAGCGCGTGTTGATGGGTGTCGGCGGACTGGCGTTGCTGTACGCCAGCCAAACCTTCGACCTCGTCGGGGGAGTGCTGGTGCTGACAGGTCTGGTCCTCCATTTGCTTCGCAACCGTCAACCCCCGGAGGCGTTGGCTCTAGCGAGCGGATGATGCGGTCGTGCTTCACCAGCTCGACCGGGCCCAAGGGGGACCGGGCTGTTGAGGCACCGAGGCAACCCGTGTTAGACTCCGTTCTGCCGGCCTTCGTCATTCTGAGGAGCACCGTCGCACGGCGGAATCCCGCGTGAAGCCCAGGTGGAGCTCCTATCGGGGGCGAGCTATGGCACCCGCCACTACGACGGGCGCTCGCCTCGTTGACGTGCTTGGTCGTCTGGAGCTATGGCTCGGCGCTGCCGCGGTCGCGGCGCTTTTCGCGTACCCCCATCCTTTTGTGCCTCTGGCACTCGTCGCGCTGGGCGTGAGTGTGGGACTGCGCGTGCTCCCGTCATCTCTGGCACGTCCGCGGGCGGGGTCACCGGCGGGGGCAGGGGCTGGAGTGCTCGACGCGGGCTTCGGGCTCTTCGTGGTCGGGACCGTCATTGGACTAGCCGTCTCCCACCACCGTGAAGCGGCATTGCTACGCGGGACCGGGGTGCTCGCGGCGGTTGCCACCTTCTACCTGCTCCTCAGCAATCTGAGTAGCCAAAGATCGGTCCAGCGCGGAACCATACTGGTGCTGACGGGCGTCGTGATCGGAATCGGGGTGGTCCTCGGACTGTTACGCGGGGAGTTACCGGACAGCGCGGTCGCTCGGCCGCTCGGACCGCTTCTGCGAGTCTTTCAGGTTTTCCCTGGCATCGACGGCGACACGCTGGACGTCAACACCCGCTTCGCCGTCCATCACTATGGGCTGGCGCATCTGCTGCTGGTCTGTGGGGCGTTCGCGGCAGCGGCGTTCGTGCTGGGCACCAGCCGGCGCGCTCATCTTGGAGGTGGTGCCGCGCTTCTCGGAGTGATCTGGCTGCTGCTTGTGACCCAGGCGCGTGGTGCGATCCTGGCACTCGCCCTTGTCGCGTGTATTATCTCCGCGTTGCGAACGCGGTGGGCGTGGGCCATGCTGCCATTGGCCGCGGCCGGCTTCTACGGCCTGCTCGCGCGCGGCACGATTTCTCGCACCATCGAGTCCGAGTGGTTGACCCAGCGCCTCGGCTACTGGACCAGCACCCTCGGCCTCCTGGGTGACTTGCCGTTCAGCGGGTCCGGGCTTGGCATGCGCACCTTCGCGGAGGTATTCGCCTGGTACCACGGCCTGCCCGACCCCTATCAGGTGTCGCACACCCACAACATCTACCTCCAGGCATATGCTGAGCAGGGGCTTCTCGGGGTGGCGGGGCTCGGGCTGGTTCTCGTGGGTGGAGTGGTCATTGGCCTGCGGGGCGCGTACCGCGCCCACGGGCCAACCCGCTGGGCTGCCGGCGGCGCGGCCGGCGCGGTGCTCGGGTCAGCCATCTATGGGCTGACCGATCAGGTTGTTTCGACGAATCTGGGGCTCGGACTGCTGGCTGCACTCCTCGCCCTTGTCGTCGCGGCGGACCGCTTGAGTACGTCCGGGGTTCAAGCCTCGCATGCCGAGCCTCTCCACGCAGGACTGAGGGCGCACTCGCGCTCCCGCTGGGAAGGACTCGCCATGCGAGTGACCGCTACACTCCTGCTCCTCGCAGCTATCGTCGGCCTCGGGCCGCGCTGGGTCAGCGGCGTGCTGCTCAACGTTGGCTCTTCCGACCTGCTGGCGGCGACGCTCTACCGTGCCCGGGACGTGGAGGCACGTGCCGCGAGCTTGGCCCGAGCGGATTGGGCGCTCAATGGGGCGCTGTCATGGAACCCGGAGAACGTCATGGCGCGGCGGAACCTCGGCTGGACACGCCTGCTGCGCAACGACGTGACCGGTGCGCATGCGCTGCTCGCGGTGTCGTACGGCTCTCCCTTGACCGTCTTCGAGCGCGCGCAGGTCGCCCGCCTCGCGCGTGGCGCCGGTATGATCGAGCTGGCGATCAACCTGCTCAGGGATGGCGACGACGTAGTGCGGCTCCGCGAGGTGGCGTCACAGATGTGGGCGGCTCGGCGCTGGGCTGACGCCGGTCTGGCGTATGCCGCACTGACCGAGCTGCAGCCGGACGAAGCCGAGTACGTGTCCAACGCGGCAATCGCCGTGTTGAACGCTGGCGGCGACGCCGAGCAAGCCATGGCGCTCCTCGAACAGGCCGTCGCCAAGAACCCGGGCGCCGCCCGCAATTTGTCCCGACAGCTCGTCCTGCGCGGCGAGCCGTGCCGCAGCGACGAGCGCCGGGGCGGAGGGCGCTTGGAGTGCGCGGTTTTCTGGTTTGGGCTTGCGAGCAGAGTAGATCCAACGTATGACCGACCTGAAGTTGAGCTCGGGTCGACGTGGTACTATCGCGGCCGCTACGAGGACGCCGCGCGCCACTTTTCAGAGGCACTACGCCGCGAACCGCAGAATCCCTCGACGTACGTTCAGCTCGGCGACGCGCGCGCACAGCTCGGACGGGCCAATGATGCGATCGCTGCCTACCAGTCGGCGGTCCAGCTTCGCCCGGACCGGGTGGACCCGCGTGCGAAGCTTGCCCAGGCGTATGCGAGCGCCGGCCGCCGCGAAGACGCGGCACGCGAGTATCGCGCGGCGCTAGGGTTTGCGCCGGACAACGCCGCGATCCGGGACGCGCTCGAGCGCCTCGAGGGCGGGCGTTAGGCCGCCCCTGCTGTGGCGCGTACCGAGTCACTGCGCGCCGCCCCCTCTTCCTGGCGGATGGCACTGCCACGGGCCCGCTCAACCTGGGTGGAGATTGGGATATTGTCCGTGATCCTCGCCGGTGCCGTCGCTATGCGTCTGGTCAACCTGGGCACGTACAGCGGACTGTTCGACGAAGGCATCCGCGGCGAGCAGCTTTTTCTGATGTCGGCCGGGTATCGCCCATTCCGAGACATCTTCGCGGCGCAGGGGCCGCTACTGTTGGACCTGCTCCATCCGTGGTTCGTGCTGTTCGGAGAAGACCTGGCCGCGGCCCGCCTGGCGGTGGGTTTCTACTCGGTGGTGGGACTGGCCGGTGCATCGTGGGTGGGTCGACTCGTCGGCGGTCGGGTTGGGGGCGTCGCGACTGCCCTGCTCCTCCTGTTGAGCGCGCTGTATCTTGAAGGTTCGCGACTTGCGCTGGCCGAGGTGCCGGCCATGGCGCCCGCGATCCTGAGCGTCGGGACGGCACTGCTCTACGCTCGGGAGGGAAGCCGCGCCTGGCTGTTCGCCACGGCGCTACTGCTGGCGACGAGCCTGCTGATGAAGCCGATCACGCTGGCCGCGTGCGTGCCGATTGGGCTGGCCTGCCTTGCCCGCCGCCGACGTGGGATCGTAGACCTCTTAATCCTGGGAGTGACCGTCGGTACGGTCATGGTCCTCGTCGTCTTCGCGGTCGGGGTGGCGGGTGTGTTGGACCAGATAGTCTCGTACCGTCTCGAGAGCCGCGGGAGCGAAGGCTGGAGCTTCTGGAAGAATCGCGCCGCTCTGGCGCGCGCGCTGTCCTTCGAGCAAACCGCGTTGTTGGGGCTGGCGGTGGGTGGTGGTCTGTTGCTGCTAGCGCGGCGCCGTCTGGCGGCGATCTGCCTGGTAGCCTGGGCGATTGCCAGCGTGGGCCTGCTGTTGACCTACTCGCCGCTGCACGGCAAGCACGCCGTAGTGATGATCCCGCCCGCCGCGCTGGTGGCGGGGACCGGACTCGGCGCCGCGTGGCGCGAGGTCCGGGGCGTGAACCCGACCTGGGTGCGCGGGCTGATCGCGGCCGGCGCGCTCCTCCTGCTGGGGTGGTACGCGGTGAAGGCGCCGTCGACTCTGGCCCAGAGCGGCCAGCTCATGAAGGTCACGGCCGACTCGGACGTCGATCCCGCGTTTGAGCAGTACGCCGACGCCGTGGACCGTATCGCGCAGCTCAGCGGGCCGCGTGATTTTGTCGTGACGGATCATCCTTACCTGACGTTTCTGGCCGGCAGGCTGGTCCCGCCCGCCCTTGTGGACACATCGCGATCTCGGATTCGCTCACGCTCGCTTCGATCGAGCGAAGCAGTCGCGATCGCGGCGGCGCACGAGCCCCGATTGGTCGTGCTGTGGACCGACCGACTCCGCGCGCTGGCCGGCTTCAAGGCCTGGGTAGAGGACAACTATCGGCTGGTCGCTGTGTACAACCGGCGCCAGGACCTCGATCGTGGGATATACGTCCGGGGGGATGCACAGTTCGCCGCTGTCAGGGTCGCTCTAGAAGGCCCAGGCTTCGTTCCCGCCAGCGCCGACTTTGGGGGCGACGTGCGACTCGTGAGTCACCGATTAGATAGGCATGAGCTGCGGCGTGGCGAAGGCACGCCCGTGACCTTTCACTGGGAGTCGCTGCGTCCGCTCGGAGTCGACTACCACGTCATCACCGTGCTCCGTGGCGCGGACGGGCGGGCGTGGGATCAGCAGCAGGAGTCGCTCGCCGGTGGTAGCGTGGGCACGACCGAGTGGGAGGTTGGGCGCTGGCTTTTCCAAAACACCTTTGTCCGAACCGACGCGGGAATGCCATCGGGCGAGTACACCATCGCGGTGAGCGCGTACGACTCGCGGTCGCGCCGTCTCGTTCCACTCGAGGATGGCCGGACTGAGCTAGAGATCGGCCAGATAAGCGTCCGCTGACGCGGGTGCGGGCGGCCGCTGTCGGTAGGCCAACCGCCCCGGCGGTTCCGGAGACTGGTAGAATGCGCGGCACGTGCGACGACCGGACTATCCCCCTTCCATGACCACCGCGACGCCTGACCCGTCGAAGTCGGCCGCGCTGCCATTCCGCGCCGCGTGGTCGCTCGGCACACTGGTCAAGGTGCTCGTGAGCCTGGTTCTGTTCGTCGGGCTGGCGCTTGCACTGCAGGGAGGCTGGGAACGACTCGGTGAATACCGCTGGCAGTTCGAGCCGTGGGCAGTCGGCCTTTCGCTGCTGGCGATGATCGCCGCGAGTATCTGGAACGCGATGTGCTGGCGCGCGGTCTCGCACGCATTCGGAGCGCGACTGGGTATCCGGCCCTCACTCCGTGTGTATTCCTGGTCGAATCTCGGCAAGTACCTGCCGGGCAAGGTGTGGCATGCGTTCGCGCGGGTCTACATGGCGCAGCAGGAGGGCGTGCCGCTTGCCGCGGCGACAGCGAGCGTGCTGACAGACGCCATGCTCAACGTGGCCGCGGCGGCTCTTGTGGTGGTGCTCGCGCTCCCGACCATAGTATCGGCGCTGACTGACCTGGACGGAGCACTGGTCACGGGAATCGGGCTGGTAGGCGTCATGGCCACGCTCGCGCTGCTTCATCCCTCGGCGCTCAACCTGATCTTCCAGGTGGCGGAGCGAGTTATGCCGAGGAGGTCGTTCCCGCGGATCGGGGTCGGCTATGGAACAATCCTCGCAATCTTCGTGCTGTACGTGCTCCTCTGGGGGATGTACGCGGCGGCATTGTTCGCGGGCATCCAGGCAGTCCACCCGATCTCGAGCGCGACCTTCCCGACGCTGAGCGCGATTCTTACGTTTTCGTACCTGGCCGGGTTGGTCATGCCGCTTGCCCCGGCCGGGCTCGGAGTCCGCGAAGGACTGATGGCCCTGCTCCTCTCTCAGTTGATCCCGCTACCATGGCCGGCGGCCGCGGCTGCGTCGGTGCTGGTACGAGTGCTCCAGATCGCAGCCGAGGGTCTCTGCGCCGCGCTATTCAGCCGCCTCTAATGGCCATGTGGACATGGAACTGAGTCCAACCCACTCAGTGGGCGAGCCCGCCGTCCCACCAGAGCCGGCCTCGAGGTTCGACGCTGATTGGAGGCAGTTCGGTGACCTCCTGGCCCGACACTGGCCAGTCACCTATTCGCCGTAGATCGCGAAGCGGCTCGGGTCGGTACATGACGACGCCCACGCGGTAAAACCCAGGACTGAGCCGGTTGCCGATCGGCAGCTCGTGGTAGTCGCCGACGGTGCTGCCGGCCGGCCAGGTGCTCGTGGGCGACGTACCCAGCGCGGGATGCCGCTCGTCATGTTGAGCGAGGAGACTCCCGTCCTCCGCGAGCAGCCGCACTGAGACGGAGTAATCCTCATCGGGCTGACGGTCTGCGTGCCAGAAGATCGTCAGGGGGAGGACGTCGCCCGGCCTAAACCTTGATGCATGGTAGGTCACACCTGCCAGAGTGATGCCGCCGTCGAGCGAAGCGCCGACGGGAAGCGCTGAGGGCGGTGCGTCTTCACCATCACCGCCCGTGAGCCGCAGGAGCGGTCCGTCCGAAGAAGGTAGGCCGTGTTGACGGAGCGCGGCGACGCTTCGTGCCACGTACAGCGCGCGGCCGGTCCTCCGCGCTTCCTCGATGCTCTGCACGAGGGTCTCGATCGGGTAGCGGATGACCAGGTCCGGCCGCTGCCCCTCGACGCGTTGCAGGTACCAGAGAACCGTTGCCTGTTCCCAGTCGCAGACAAGCAGGGCGTTCAGATCGGCGCTCTCAAAGGCGAGTCGGCCGAATCGCTCGGCGAGTGGCGAGCGCTGAAGATCCTGACGGTAGCCGTCGAGCGTCTCAGCGCCAAGCTGTGCGCGAAGCATCAGCTCGGCCCCGCGGATCCACACCGTCCCGGTTTGCAAGGTGACGGCGACAAGGCACAGGACGACCGTGGCGAACCCTTCGGGGCGAGGAAACGAGTGCTTCGCGATGTGACGGATAGCATCGAGTCCAGCGGTTATCCAGAGAGTCCAGACGAGAAAGCTCGGAAGGTAGAACACCCAGTGCCGGGGCAGCTGGTAATTGGAATCGAGCGAGTAGCTGGCAGCGGCGACGGCCTGCGCCACAAACGCAAGCATGAGTACCGCGGCGAGGCGGCGGTCCCGGGCGCTCGTCCATCCTAGTCCGATCAGCCCGAGCGCCACGCCGAGCGGGCCGAACGATCGGAGTAGGACAGTGCCCTCCTCGATCAGGCCCCCGGAGATTGCTGCGTCGGGCCGAAGCTGACTGGTGTAGCCGGGATCCGTGAAGTATTCGAGCAGCGCGCCCGGCGAGTTCACCGGCCAACTGCCGGGCGGCAGCCCGCGCGCGCCGGCCCACGGAACATACACATAGAGCAGCAGTGGCGCCGTGACGAGAAGGAGCAGTTTCGGCGCTTCGCGACGAAGCATCGGGCGCTCGGCATGCAGCAACAGACCAACGAGCAGGGCGGGCACCAGCAGGAGCATGCTGCGATGATGAGTGAGGCTCAGTCCGAAGGCGAGAGCCAGCACGCGTAGACGAGCGACGCTTTCAGACCGCCGGCGCCAGCGCATGAAAAGCAGAAGCACCAGTGCGACGAAGAGCCCATTCAGGGTGTACTTATCGCCACGGACGGCCTGCGACCACCACAGCTCGTTGAGCGCAAAGGCGGCTGTTCCGCCTACCGACGGGACGATCCTGCCAGACAGTGCCAGGCCACAGGCAAACACCAGGCCCACGGCAGACGCCGCGATTGCCGCGTCGAGCAGGTTCAAGCGGTACGCAACCGAGCCGAACGGCACCGAGCTCCACGCGGCGTGGAGGAGCACCTGGAGAGGGTATCCCGTCGGGTGGGTCAGTCCCAGGATTGGCGGGACGAACTGAAGCTCGCCCGCGTCACCACCGAGAACCCCGCGCGATAGGGTTATCCAGTACACCCCGAAGGCAGCGAGGACCGTCAGCGCACTGGCTGCCCAGCACCGCCCCCAGCGGGCCAGCGCGGGCCGCCCCGACGGGAGCGCTGACGCCCCGTGAGTCAAGCGTGAAAGCGGAGGGGTTGCCGTCTCGAATCTAGCGACCGAACCGCGCGGCGGAATTGTGGACCTCAGCCCGGAGTGCGGGTTCGCCGGCGACGCACCGCCTTCGGCTTCTCTTCTACCGCATCGCTCGCGGCCTCAGCCTCTAAGGCGGGCGGCTGGCCGGATGAAACGGCGCCTGGTGTCTCGGTCGAAGCGTCGCTCAGCACGGCTGCTCCGGTTTCGATCGTTCCAAGCGGTAGTCCTTCAGCAACTGCCCCGAGCCGCTCCGTGGCACCCGTTGACTCTGCGGATGTCGCGGGTTCTTCGCCTGCTGGCGGAATCCCTCCGCCCGATCCAAGTAGACCACCCGCTTCGGACGAAGATGCATTGGGTGGGGTCTCGGCAACCGGCGACGGTGTCGGACCGAATTCGCTGAACGAGGTGGTCGGCGCCGCGAGCGGACTTGACCGCCGGGTTCGCGATGGGCGGGCCGAGGTTCGAGCCCGCGTCGGCGGCGTGTCAATCACATCAGATGGTTCACGGTCTCCAACCGACTCGGGACCTGCCGCCTCGGCACCCCTCGCGTCGGCGATGGTCACCGGTGGCTCAGCCAGCGCATCATCCATTGCATTGGCGAGGCCCTCGAGGCCGTTCGGTTGCTGTTGCTCGTCGGCGAGCCCGCTTCCTCCACGACGCCGGCCACGGCGCCGCCGCCGTCTGCCAAGGCCTTCAACCGTGACGGTCGCCCCCTCTTCAGGATCGTTGTCAGCAGGCACCACCGAGCTCGAGTTGCCGAGGACCGTCGCGGCGCTCGGGGCCACCGGAATCGAGGGAACCACCGACCTAGGCGGGGGCGGTGACCGAAGCGCCTCGACGGCTGGGCGCGCCGCTCCGCGCCGCGAAACGGCACCGCCTTCAAGCGACTCGGCGGCGAGCCGGCTTTCCAGCGGTTCGGGTCGTACTGGGCGAGCCTCGCGCAGGAAGCGGCGCTCGCGAGCCGGTGCCCGTCCGGCCGGCGCTTCCAACTCGGTGGTCCGGTCCAGCTCTCGCACGAGTTGGCGATAGGTGATGAACACATTCGACAGCTCGACCAGCGGTATCGCGGTCAGGTCGCTGCCGAGTATGACGACCGCGGCACCTCGCTGCTTGGCGATGCGCGCCAGCGGGATCATGTCCTTGTCGCTGGTGACCAGGACGAACACGTCTGGCGCGACCGTCCACAGGAGGTCAACCCCATCCGCGACCATCACCGTGTCGGCCAGGCTCTTGCCTTCGCGACTGCCGCCCTCGGGCCGCATCACCGGGGCGAATACCGGCTCAATACCTGCCTTGTAGACCGCCATCCGCTCGATCGGTAGATTCCACTCGGCGTATGCGCGCGCCGAAACCAGGGTGCCGTAGCTCTGTGCAAGAGCGATCAGGGCCTGCAGGTCCAGGTCTGTGCCCGGGGCATCGCGGTTATGGCAAATTTGTAGATTGTCCCAGTCGATTAGTAAGACGACGCTTTTCGATCGATCGGTCACACGGGACCTCCACATATGGACGGTTGGATTGTATCAGCAATCCGAGCCGCCCCGTGCCGACCCGGGGCCGCACGGCCGGCTCCGGGACGCCGCCTTGGAGGTCGGGATCAGGCGCCAGCCAGCCGGGAGGAGCGCCGCGGCGAGCGCGATCTTGAGGATGTCGCCGGGCAGGTATGGGATCAACCCCAGCACCAGCACCCTGTCCATGCCGACATACTGCGCCAGCCACACCAGCCCGGGGACGTAGATCAGGACGTTGCCGAGCGCCATCATCGCCACCGTAGCGACAACGTGCCGGTCACATCCGCGCTCAGCCAGGACGCCGACCGCGAATGCCGCGGCTGGGAACCCTAGGAGGTAACCCGCGGTCGGCCCGACAATGTAGGGAACACCGCCAACTGACGGTGTCCAGGCAGTCGCGCCGCCGGCGAAGACAGGCAGACCGATCAGCCCCTCACCGAGATAGGTGAGCATCGATAATGCGCCGCGACGCGACCCGAGCAGCGCGCCGACGAGCAGCACTCCGAGCGTCTGGCCCGTGATCGGCACAGGCGTGAACGGCAAGTAGGCACTCACCTGTGCCAGGATCGCTAGCCCGAGTGCACCTCCGACCACGAGCATCACCTCGCGCATCAGGCCGCCGCTGCGTGGTAGGACGGCGTCCACCATGGTGACCGAGGGTACCTGCATCGACACGTCTCTTTCCTCCGGTGCGCGCCGATCCGCAACCTGCTCGCGACAGCGCACTGCTCGTATGGTAGCCGCCGGTATGGCACATGCGAATACAGGTCGTTGACACCATCTGGAGCCACTGGTACGATCCCGGGGTCAGCGGGGCACTGGTTTACTTGCGGCCGCCGTCGACGGGCACTACGCTATGAGTGGCCAGACCCAACGGACGGGCGGCGACGCGCGTCCACCTGGCTGAACCCGTCCCCCCTGCTCGGAAGTCCCCCGTTCAACCCCAGAGAACCGAGGTGCCGCGCGGTCATGCAAGAGATGCGCCCCTTCCTTGACGACCTCCGCCATGGCAACATCCGCCGCGCCCTGACCGAGAACCGCGTTTTCAAGAGCGTCTTCCGCACGGGCTACCCAAGCACGCCGCGCAATCAGGCGCTCATCATGTTCAATAACGTCTTTCTGCACCTGCATCCGGTGCGGATTCGACGCGAAAGCCTCAAGGTTACCTACACGTTCTGCCTCGGCGGGCTCTCCTTCTTCATGTTCCTGTTGCTCACCGTCACTGGCGTCCTGCTGATGTTTTACTACCGGCCTGCAACCGCCGTCGCCTACTCGGACATGAAGGATCTGGAGACCGTAGTTACGTTTGGAATGCTGCTTCGCAACATGCACCGCTACGCGGCGCACGCGATGGTCATACTCGTCTTCTTGCACATGGTGCGGGTTTTCTACACTGGGGCGTACAAACCACCGCGTGAGTTCAACTGGGTAGTCGGCGTAATCCTGCTGACGCTCACGTTCCTTCTGAGCTTCACCGGCTATCTGCTTCCCTGGGATCAGCTCGCTATCTGGGCCGTCACGGTGGGTACGAACATGGCCGGCGCGACGCCGATCATCGGCGAGCAGGTGAAGTTCGCAATCGTGGGTGGGTACGAGATTGGTGACAACACTCTGATCCGGTGGTACGTGCTGCACGTGATCGCGCTGCCACTGTTGACCGCGCTCTTCATGACGGTGCACTTCTGGCGCATTCGCAAGGACGGCGGGATCGCCGGTCCGCTGTGAGCCAGGACCACGTCGACTTCCTGGCGTTCGCATCCCTTCATCGAAGAAACGGGGTCCGCAATGGCGACTGATGGGAATGGCAATCCGCTCCAACGCACCTCCGACATGGAGGGCATGAGCGCCGCCGATCGCGCGCGGATGTACAAGGAGCGGGCCGCCGCGGCCGGTCTCGGACGAGCCCCGAGCGCCGCTGAGGCGAATGGTGGGGCGCCGGCACCTCCCGCTGCACGGCCGGCGCCTGAGGCTGCCGCCGCGCGGAACGCCCGGTCCGGCGAAACCGCGCGGCCAGCAAGCGCGGCCCCGGCGGGCACGGACGGCGCGGGTGCCGGGGCAAGGACCGCGGAGTCTGGAGCAGGCGCCCTGACGCCCGAGCAACGACAGCGGCTCACGGCCGCGGTCCAGCGAGGTGGTGCAGGCGGGGCGCCCGCGCCTGCTGCTGCCGGCGGCACCGCGGCCGCGGCGGCGAGCAGCCCAGCAGCCGAGCAGCAGCAGCGCCTCGTGTACGTCTGGCCACACCTGGTCACTATCGAGTTCATGGCGTCGGTGCTTGCGCTGTTGTCGATGATCGTCATTGGCCTGGTGCTCCAATCGCCGCTGGAAGGCCACGCGAACCCCGACAGGACGCCGAATCCGTCCAAGGCCCCCTGGTACTTCTTGAACCTGCAGGAGCTTCTGCTCCACATGCACCCTGCCCTGGCCGGCGTCATCGTGCCAAGTGCCGCGTTGGCACTGATTGCCACGATCCCATACATCGACCGCAATACGCGCGATGTGGGCAAGTGGTTCGGCACGCCGAAGTCAGCACCGATCGCCTGGTTCACGACCTGGTATACGACGGTCGTGCTCATTGCGTTGATCTTTTTCGACGAGTGGGTCGGCGTAAAGCCGCTGATGAAGCGAATCGCCGACGCGACAGGCATCACCTTTTTGAACTCAACGTTCATGACGGACATCTTCATTCCGACCGCGCTGATGATGGCGCCGATGTTCATTCTGGCGCTTCTGGTTCAACGGATCTACAAGCCGGACGGGGCACGAGATTGGATGGTCTGTCTCTTCACTGGATTCTTCGTCGTGTTCATCGTGCTCACCATCGTGGGAACCTTCTTCCGCGGGCAGGGTATGCACTTGTACTGGCCGTGGGATCCACGAATGACTCGCATCGAATGAGGGCGGTAGGGGCCGGCCGCACGAGCAGGCGCGACTTACGGGCCGCCCGAAGTCCGTGCGATTTCCCGCCCATTGGAGAAGTACATGGCTGAAGACGCTCGCGCCGAAGGATTGTTTTATCCTGGCCGTGAAGCCGTTCAGGAGATCGAACGGCGCACCGCATCTCCGCACCCCGGAGCCGAATCGCTGCCTCGCTCGCGTGGCTGGTTCACCCGACGGGGCGTCCTCCGGTGGGCGGGCTGGGGCACGATCATGCTGCTGCTGGGGCAATCGTCCGTAGGCTTCTTGTCGTTCTTCTGGCCCAGGAAGGTTGGCGCCTTCGGCAGCCAGATTAACGCCGGCAATGTGGCGGATTTCCAGGTTGGTGACGTCAAAGTTGTTCAAGAAGCCAAGTGCTACGTTTCACGTGTGCCGGAGGGCCTTCTGGCGCTCTGGTGGAAGTGTCCCCACCTGGGATGCACGGTCCCCTGGAAGCCGGACGATCCGACGATGGATCAGCTCGCGGGCAAGGGGCGGTTTAACTGTCCATGCCACGGATCAATCTACGATCGATACGGACTGATCGTCGCAGGCCCTGCCCCCCGCCCGATGGACACGTTCCCGCTCGAGATCCGCGACGGCAGGGTGTTCGTCAACACCAACCCCACGAGCGTCCAGATCCGCAGCGTGAACGACTACAAGGACGCCGTGACGCCGGTGTAGGACCTGGGATCCCAAGTCCAGGGTAGTCTCGGCACGCAATCTGGAGGTCCAACCCCATGCAAATGAACGCAGCGTCGATCGTTCTGGCGATCGGCCTGCTACTGCTCCTCGTCCTGCTCGCGATCTACGCGGCCGGCGTTGGGCGACGCGCCCACGTACCGGATGAAGGCGTGCCGACCGGCAATCCGTCGATGGAGCGGAAAGTCGTCATCACCCTGGGGATGATGATCCTCTGCGGCCTAACGTTGGCGGGGTATGGGATCTGGGAGCCGACCCGTCAGGCCCGCGCGGCCGAGCGTCAGGAGAACGTGAGCATCGAGCGGGGCATCGAGTTGTATACGACGCTCTGCATGGGCTGTCACGGTATCGACGGGCTTGGCGCGGTCGTTCCGGATAGCAACCCGCCGCGAGTAGCGCCGCAGCTGAATCGGGCCGATTTTCAGCCCAAGGACCCTGACGAATACAGAAGTCGCTACGAGCTGGTGTCCAAGACCATACACCGCGGGCGGCCTGGCACCCCAATGCCAGCCTGGGGCCGCAATGACGGCGGCACGCTGTTGGATGAACAGATCCACGAATTGACCCTGATGATCTTGAAGGGCGACAAACAGCTCGAAGGCGGCCACACGGCCTGGTGGCACGCGACCGAAGAAGCCAAGGAGAAGATCGCCCACGGCTCGTCCGAGCCGTTTAAGCCGTCGGTCGAAGTGGCGGCGCTCTTGAGCGATGAGGCCAAGGATGGAGCCAGGCTATGGTCAGGCCGAGCCGGCTGCGTTGGCTGCCACGTGGTCGGCGGCGTCGGAGGCCAGACAGGACCCAACCTATCGCAGATCGGTTCGATCGCGGCAACCCGCGTGCCGGGCGAGTCAGCCGAGGAGTACATCCGAGCGTCGATCCGTAACCCGAACGCCTACCTTGTGCCGGGCTACCCGCCGGTGATGCCCGCCTATCCAGAGGGCGTGCTCAGCGAGCAAGAGCTGAACCAGCTCGTTGAATACTACCTGTCGCTCAAGTAGACTGGGGCGACCTGACCTCGGATAGACGGCGTTGCACTCGTGGACGAGGCCCGCGGGGCCGCTCCATTGTGGGCACCGTTCACGTGCCCATATCTCAATGTTTGACAGCAGGTAGGCTGCTAGATATAGTACGCGCGCCGCGCAGACCGGCTTCGGATGAAGTGGGTTAGGTGGGATGTGTCAGTGCGACCTCGCACTGTCGAAGGTGGTTTCGTAGCGACTCGATTGCTCGATGAGGAGACGCGCTTCATGAACGCATGCTCACCTGTTGTGCGCGCCCTGACGCTGGGGCTGGTCTTGTCCCTCACGGCCGCGTGTGCCCAGGCTCCGGCCGCGGCCCCGTCGAAGCCGGCCGAGTCGAAGCCGGCCGAGTCGAAGCCAGCAGCCACGTCCCCTGCCGCCGCGGCGGCGACCGCGCCCTCGAAGCCTGCAGACGCAGCCAAGCCGGCGGCTGGCACCGACCCGGTCTCGTGCGCCGAGCATGGTACGACGGGCGGCGGCGGGCAGCCGATCAAGATTGGTTCCAGCATCTCGCTGACCGGTGCGACCGCGAACTTCGGTGTCAACATGCGTCGCGGCGTGGAGATCTGCGTCAAGGAATTTAACGAGGCTGGCGGCTATCAGGGCCGGCAGGTTGAAGTAATCTTCCTCGACGACCAGGTCAAGCCCGAAATCGCCGTCAACAACGTCACCAGGTTCATTACTCAGGATCGAGTCATCGGCATCCTTGGCCCGGTCAACTCGGGGAACGGCCTGGCCTTCCGGCCGAAGGTCGAGGAAGCGGAAATTCCGACGATCGTTCCGATCGCAACCTCGGTCAGCCTGGTCTACGACAGCGCCATCTACCAGGAAGGCGTCAGCAAGCCCTCTCCTTGGATGTTCCGCGCTTCGATGCAGGACAATTTCCAGATCGAAACGATCCTGAACTACGCCAAGGCGAAGAACTGGGACGCCATTGGGATCATGCACGACTCTTCAGGCTACGGCCAGGCGTCGAAGGAGACGGCGGACAAGCTCATACCGGCGCTCGGATTCAACATCCTGGCGACACAGACGTACAACATCGGCGACACTGACATGACCTCACAATTGCAGAAGACGCAGCAGGCTGGCGTCAAGCAGATCATCAATTTCGGTCTTGGGCCGGAGAACGCGAACCTGCTGCGTAGCGCGCAGAAGATCAACTACCAGGTGCAGTTTTCGGGTGCCTGGGGCTTCTCAGACCCGGTTGTGCCGCAACTGGCGGGTAACGACCTGGCGGAAGGCGTCGTGACCGTGGCCTCCTTCACCAACGACCAGAGTCCGGCCGCGGCTGACTTCGCGCGCAAGATGCAGGAGACGTACAGTGAGAATCCGTTCCCGATCACGGCTGCGCAGGGCTACGACGCGACGAAGATGATGCTGCTCGCGTTGAAGTCGTCGGGTCCGGATCCGAAGAAGCTGCGCGATGCCATCGAGAATCTTGACGGCTTCAGAGGCGTGACCGCCGCGCCGGCGAAGCCCTTCGGCCCGAACCGACACCACTCCCTTGAAGGGAAGGACATGTTTGCCGCGGTTTACCGGGGCGGCCAACTGGTCCGCACCGAGTAGACGATCGTCGGAAAGGGGCTGAGGGTGAGAGAGCAGGTCCTTCCCGACTCGCGCCCGGCCACGTCCAGCGCCTCTAACCTCGCGGAGGAGTCTCATGGACGTTGGTGAGCTCGTCGCTAGCTTCTTTCGAGTTCTCCCGCAGGCGCTCGTCAGCGGCCTGGCGCTTGGGAGCGTGTACGCGCTCATTGCGCAAGGCTACTACGTCACGTTCACGACGACGGAGACGCTGAATTTCGCGCAGGGTGAGTTCTTGATGGTCGGTGCGCTGACCAGCTTCAGCTTGCTCGTGCTTGCCGGCCTGCCGTACCTCGTGGCGGTTGTGGCGGTCATCCTGCTGATGGTGCTGATGGGGATCGCCGTCGAACGCGTCGCCATCCGTCCGCTCCGCCAGCTCCTGTCGGTCGGCTGGATCTTGAGTACGGTCGGCGTGAGCGTCATCCTGCGCCAGTTCGCGGAGATCTACTGGGGCCGCGAGCAGAAGCGGGTGCCCTCGATCTTCGGAGATACGCCGCTGTACATTGCCAACACCGGCATCTTCCCACAGGAGCTGTTCATCATTCTCGCGTCACTGCTGACGATGGCGGCGCTGCTGTTCTTCCTGAAGCGATCCACGTTCGGCAAGGCGCTGCAGGCTGTGGCGTTCAACCCGGCAGCCGCCGGATTGATGGGGATCAACGTCCGCCAGATGGTGGTCGTTGCCTACGTGATCTCGTCAATCCTGGCGGGGATCGCAGGTGTGCTGATCGCGCCAGTGATATTTGCCCACGCCGAGATGGGCGCACTGCTCGGGCTCAAGGCCTTCGCGGCGGCGATCATCGGCGGGATCGAGAATCCAGTTGGCATTCTCGTCGTCGGAATAGGACTTGGTATCGCGGAGTTCATCGTCGCCAGCTACAACGCCTCGTTCCGCGACGCGGTCACCTTCCTGCTGCTCATCCTCATACTCGCCTGGCGGCCCCAGGGACTGTTCCAGCGAGTGACCGCGGAGAAGGTGTAGCGCGATGAAAACGTCGTTCTGGGCGCGGCGGATCGATACGCCGATCTTCAGCCGCGTGTCGCTCGGCAGCGTCGTTCTTACCCTGGCTGCGGTCGCGGCGATCTTTCTGGTGCCGATGGCAATCGACAATGCGTATTCGATGCGTATTGCACAGCAGATCGCGTTCTACACGATTGCCGCGATTGGCCTGAACGTGGTGGTCGGCTACCAGGGCCAGGTGTCGCTGGGGCATGGGGGCCTGTTCGCCGTCGGCGCGTACGCCTCAGCGCTGCTGGCGACTCAGGGCGGAGTGCCGGTATGGATCGCGTTTGTCCTCGCGGCAGGGGTGGCTGGCGGCGTCGGAGCGCTACTCGCGCTGCCGACATTGCGCGCGAAGGGCCCGTACCTGGCGATGGTCACGATCGCGTTCAGCATCATCGTCTTCGTGGTGGCCCAGAGCTGGACGGACGTCACGCGCGGCCCCGAGGGGATCAAGAATATTCCAGGACCCGAGTGGTTCGGCACGCAGATCCGCCAGCTCCGCACGTTCCGCCCGTTCGGGGACAGTGGCCCGACGATCAGCGGTGCCGTCGCTTACTTCTGGATCGTGGCGCTGGCGGCGCTGCTCGTGCAGCTACTGACGAACAATCTGCTCACCGGCCGCTGGGGTCGGACGATCAATGCCGTACGCCAGAGCGAAATCGCCGCCGAGACGATCGGCGTCTCGGTGTATCGCTGGAAGGTCGGGGCTTTCACGCTCAGCGCCGTACTGGCAGGCCTCTCAGGCGCGTTCTTTGCGCACCAGGACGGCTACATCGTCAGCGACACGTTCACCTTCAACAAGTCGGTCGAGCTGCTGGTGTTCGTGATCCTGGGCGGCGCATTCACCTTCAACAAGTCGGTCGAGCTGCTGGTGTTCGTGATCCTGGGCGGCGCACGGACGCTGTTCGGTCCCCTGGTCGGGTCGACTGTCCTGGTGATCTTGCCCGAGTTTCTCAAGACACTTTCGGAGTACCCGTTCGTGCCGGCCTGGGCCAAGCCGATCCTGGAGCATTATCTGCTCTTCTACGGAGCTTTGCTGATCCTGGCGCTCATCACCATGCCCGAGGGTATCGCTGGAGCATTGAAGCGTCTTCCGGGTGTCGCGCGCTTGCTACCCTCCGTGCCGCTGCCGGCGACTCGCGCCGTGACCGCGCTAGCCCCGTCGGAGCTACGCAACGGGGCGACCCGCCCGATACTGGTCGCCGACGACATCAAGATGTACTTCGGGGGCCTCAAAGCGGTTGACGGCGTGACCCTGGACGTCCATCCCGGCAAGATCCAGGGCCTAATTGGCCCGAACGGCTCGGGAAAGAGCACGCTAGTCAACGTCTTGACCGGTGTGTATCGACCGACTGGTGGTCAGGTCCGGCTGGGAGACGCGATTCTGGACAACCTCTCTCCCCACTCGATCGCGGCGCTCGGCGTGACCAGGACGTTCCAGAACATCCAACTCTTCAAGGACCTGACTGTCCTGGAGAATGTGCTGGTGGGATACCACCTGCGCATGCGCTATGGCTTCGTCGACCAGATGCTCCGAACCCGGCGCTACGTGCGTGAGGAGTCGGCCTATCGACAGCGCGCAATGGACCTGCTGTCGTTCCTGGACATCGCTCACCTGGCGACCGCGGAGGCACAATCGCTGCCATACGGGCTGCAACGTCTCGTCGAGATCGCGCGAGCGCTCGCACTCGGCCCCTCAGTCTTGATTCTGGATGAGCCTGCCGCGGGGATCAATGCCAGCGAGATCGGGCAGGTGTCCGAGGTGATTCGGCGCGTGCGCGATGCCGGCGTGACAATCCTGGTCATCGAGCATCACATGGACCTGGTGATGGGGGTCTCGGACCACGTCGCGGCTCTGGATCGCGGACAGAAGATTGCCGAGGGCACGCCGGCTGAGATCCAGGCGAACGATCGGGTGATTGAAGCGTATCTCGGAGATCCGAACATGTTCAGCCTGTCCGTTGCCGAGGCCGCTGAGGTCGCCGTTGCCGAAGCCACCGAGGAGGCCGAGGCAGTCACCCACGCGGTCCTGGAACGATGAGCGCCGGGACATCCAGCGCGGCCGCGGCGCCGAGTCGCACAGACCTGAGTCAGGACGCGGTGCTCAGCATTCGTGACCTCGTAGTTAGCTATGGGCAGGTTGAGGCGCTCCACGGAATCTCGCTCGACGTTCGGCGCGGGGAGGTCGTCGCGCTCATCGGATCCAATGGCGCAGGCAAGTCGACGACGCTGCGGGCAGTCTCTGGGATGATCCGCCCTGCCAGCGGGCGCGTTCTGTTTGAGGGACGCGACATCGCCGGCATGCCGAGTCATGAAGTCGTGCGTCTGGGCCTGGTCCACGTGCCGGAGGGTCGTCAGGTCTTCGCCAACCAGAGCGTCCGCGACAACCTTGTCCTCGGAGCGTTCCCACACCTCCGTAGCAAGGCAGAGACGGCAGCCGTGTTCGAACGCGAGTTCGATCGCTTTCCAGTCCTCCGCGAGAGGCAGAACCAGCTCGCCGGCACCCTCTCGGGCGGCGAGCAGCAGATGCTCGCCATCTCGCGTGGCCTGATGGCGCGGCCGAAGGTGCTGTTGCTGGACGAACCCTCGATGGGGCTTGCGCCCCTCCTGGTCAAGCAAGTGGCCGACACCGTCAAGCAGCTCAACGCGGAGGGTGTCACGATCCTCCTTGTCGAGCAGATGGCCACGATGGCGCTCAGCGTTGCCCACCGGGCCTACGTTATCCAGAACGGCACCGTGCGGATCGAGGGTCCAAGCGCCGAAGTCGCGCGCAATGCGGAAGTCGTTCGCGCCTATCTCGGAGGAGCGGCGCAGCACGAGCTCGGATCGGCAGCCGAGACTCGCTGAATGCGGTTCGCCGCGTCTGGTCCCACTGAGACCGGGCCCGAACGAACGCCCGCCACACGAACGCCGATTCCAAGGTGGACGCTGAGGGTCAGGGCTGCACGAATCCGGGGACAGCGTCGAACAAGCCCGTGGCGCTCGGTGGGTCCGCTGGCGCCGCGGGAATAGCTGCAGGCTGTTCCGTGGTCGCCGCCGCGAGTGACGGGCCGCCGACAGAGGCGGCGGTCGCGCTCTCTCTTCCCTGGCTGTCTCGTAGCTTCACGAACCAAGTGGCCGTGCCGACCGGCTTCTTTGGCGTAAATGGTTCCCACTCCGCCCCGGCAAAGTCGGGGCGATCGGAGACGACGATCTCAGTCGCCCGACCCATCTGTTTGGAGTTCCCACCCGCGGGTGCGCATTCCTCATTGGTCAGCCGCAGGCTCGTCCCGGCACCCGTAGCCTCGGCGTGAACCGGCAGGACGTTGGGACGACAGCCGAAATCGATCGTCCAGAATTGCCCATAGGGACCGCCTTGCATGTAGGCAATGCCCATCTCACGCCAGCCTTTGCGCAGCATGACCCCACGGTGGAGAGGGTCGGACAAAAGCCAGTTGGTCGCGGCCTCAGCAGTCGCCCGGGCCGAGATCACCTCGACGACGATCCATGGACTGGCGGGCGGCACCTGGTACCCGTGGCGGACGGCCCGGGACTGCGGTGTGGACCCGTCTCGCCCCTCGTGCTCCATGTAGCCGCGCGCCACCATGTCCTTCGTGTGAGCCGCCGCCGCAGCGGCAAGCTCGGGGTTGACCACCAGGGGGCTCAAACCTTGCGCGAGTCTGGCCTGATTGACCAGGAATGCCATTCGGGCCACCGGATCCGGAGTCTCCTCGACCGCGCCGGCGGCGGGGGCTGCCACGAGGAGGGCGCCGAGGGTCGTGATAAGCGCCAATGTGCGTCCGATTGCGAGCTCCTTGCGCCGTTGTTCCCGTGGGTATGGTCCGCCGGACACGAGAGCGGGGCCTAGGCTACCACAGAACCGTGGGGCTTGTGAACCCCCCACACTGAGGGGAGTGAGGGCATGAGCGTGAGGCAGCAGAGCAAGCACGAGTTGGCGGCGGCGATCAGTGGGCGGTATCGTCGGGCCGGGCGGGCGGACAAGGGACGGATCTTGGACGAGTTCGTCGCGGCGACCGGGTACGAGCGGACGTGGGCCATCCGGCTGCTGCGGGGCGGTCCGCCGCGGCCGCGCGTCGGTCACGGCGGGCGGCCACGGACGTACTCGTCGGTGGTGGTCGGGGCGCTGCGGGCGGCGGCCGAGGCCAGCGGCTGGCTGTGCGGCAAGCGGCTGGCACCGTTTCTGGCTGAGCTGGTCCCGGCCCTGGAGGCCGAGGGCGGCCTGGCCTTGGAGCCGGCCGTGCGCGCGCAGCTGGTGCGGATGAGCGCGGCGACGATCGATCGTCGGCTGCGGCCCTTCCGCCTGCAGGCGCGTCCGCACGGGCTGGGGACGACCAAGCCGGGCACGCTGCTCAAGCAGCAGGTCGCCGTGCGGACGTGCACCCCATGGGACGAGGAGCGGGTCGGGTTCGTCGAGATCGACCTGGTGGCGCATTGCGGACTCAGCACGGCCATTCCCTGAATACCCTGACGGTCACCGACGTGGCCAGCGGCTGGACCGAGTGCATCGGGGTCTGGGGCAAGGGCCAGGCGGCGGTCTTCACCGCCCTGCAGGCGGTGCGCGCGCCTGCCCTTCCCGCTGCTGGGGATCGACTCGGACAACGGCGCGAGTTCCTCAACGCCCACCTGGTCCGCTACTGCGAGCAGGCCGGGCCTGACCTTCACCACCGCGGCCGTACTGGAAGAATGACCAGGCCCATGTCGAGCAGAAGAACTGGTCGGTCGTGCGCAAGCTGATCGGCTACGATCGCTACGAGAGCGAGGCGGCCCTGGCCCACCTGAACGCAGTCTACGAGCGGCTGCGGGTCTGGACCAACCACTGGCAGCCGGTGCTCAAGCTGATCGGCAAGGAGCGGCGCGGCGCCAGGGTGACCAAGCGGTACGACACCGCGCAGACGCCGACCGACGGGTGCTGGACGTCGGCGTGCTCGACGAGCCACCCGCCAGAGCCTGGCGGCCGAGCACGCCGTCCACGGGCCGGGTCGCCCTGCGGCGTGCGCTCGACGCCGCGGTGCTTGATCGCCTGCGCGAGCCGCCGCGCGAGTGGCAGACGACGGTCGCCGGGTGATCCAGTGAATTGAGGCAACGATCCGCTTCCCGGTGTCGGGAAGTATTGAGGCAACACGCCCCGCGCAGCTCCGTCAGTGTTGACGCCGTACTGGAAGGCGCACAATCCCGGCATCGCGTGAGGCGTTGTTGTGGCGAGCGATGCGCACTCGCGGACTCTCAACGGGCTTATTTTCGGCGCAAGGTGCGTGACCCACCGGGGAATTCAGCGGCAGCACAATCGCCTCGGAACGCTGCCACGTCTCGGAATGGCGTGCTATCCTTGCGCTGCTGGCGCGCCCGATTTCTGGTGCCTGGCGGAGGTGGCGCGGACTGTGGCGGGAGAGCAGACGGAGTTCGGACTCGTCGGAGGGATCGAGGCTGATGCCGTTGGGCCAGCGGCCGACGCGCGTTTCGCTGCTTGTAACTCGTGATGACGCGTCAGCGTGGCTGTGGGTCGAGCGAGAGCAGTTGCAGGCGCTCGCCATGCTCATCGAACAGCTTCTGACGGGCTTACCGGCCCTTGATCTGCGAGGAACGCCCCCGCCAACAGCAGGAGACGGCCAGTGCAGGGAAGCGCTCTGAAGGACTGTCACCGCAGGTCGAGTTCAAGGTGGGCCAGCTCGCGCTGGGTTACGATGAGTCCGACAAGCGGTACCTGCTGATTGCCCACGACGCAGAAAGTGATCCCGAGGGGCCCGCCCGTTTCAGTTGCCAGGCGACGCGCCCGCAGCTACGGTCCTTGAGCGAGAGCATCGCGCCGCTGCTGGCGGCGGGCCGCCCGCGTTGCCCCGCTTGCGAGGCGCCCCTAAACGCGGGCGGTCACATCTGTCCGCGCGCCAATGGTCATGCTGCCAGAGCAGCGGAGGACTGAGGGTCGCCCCTCCGCGTCCGGCGACCTCATCGCCCGCCAGGGGCTAGCTCTCGTCCAGGGCAATTCTGATCAGCTTGCCGTGCGCTGGGTCGGTCACGTAGAGCCTGGCACCCGCGACCGCGACCCCGAACGGCGTGGCCGGGGCTGTCTCGATCTCACCCAGGGGCTACCTTCGGCGTCGAACACGCGAACCCGTTGCTCGGACGGTTCGCTAACGACGACGCTGCCGTGCGGCGTGATCGCCAGGCGAGGTCCCTCAATCGTGTCGCCCACGGCGATCGACCACCCCCGAGTCGCCTTCCGCGGAGATTCAGCACCTCCACTCTGCCCCGGCCGGGGAAGCGCTACGAAAAGCCGGCCGTTATCGTCGACAACGACGTCGGTCGGCTGGTCTAGCTCGGCCCCGGAGCTTTTCGGAGCCGAACGTCTCGAGCAATGCTCCGCTGGTCGAGGCCACGATGACGCGGTTGCGGCCCGGTGTCGGCTATGTACAAGCGCCCATCTGGTCCCAGGTCGATGCCCCGGGGTCGGTACATCCCCCAGGACTCCCCGAACGTCCCCACGATCTCACCGTTGTCCCTAGTCTTGAGTACGACGTTCCGCCTCGGATCCACGATGTAGAGTGAGCCATCCAGGCCCGGGCGCAAGATCCCACGCTTCGGCCTGCGACGCGGACTGAGCGGCGGGCGGGGGCGAAAGGATTCGCCGGTCCAGATCGACCCGGCGGACACGTCCGACTTGGTCGACGACGAGCACGTCGCCCCGAGCGTCTGCAGTCACACCACGCGGGGCAGACTGGCCTCGGCCGGCGTCGATCTCGAAATCGATGCGGAGGTTGACTGCGTCGGGGCTTTGCGTCGGCCAAGCCCGCCCCGGTTGCCCGGGTCCAGCCAGCGACACGCGCGGGTGCTGCTCGCGCCAGGCGGTTACGGTGAGCCCGGGCTCGTCGTCGCGGGCACGGCGACGCTGCTCTTGGCGCCAGGCGCTGAACTCACCGTAATAGATAGGCCGGCTCGATCATGCGCCGCCTCTGGCGTGGCCATCCATCGAGCGTACGCCTGCCAGTTCGCCACGCCGATCCACGTAACACCTACGATGAGCACAGCGCGAGCCAGCGACGGGTGCCCCGGATGCTCCGAAGGCCACGATTGAGTGCAACGCCAACGAACAGGAAGAACGCCGGCAGCGCGACGATGGCCCTGGCGAGGTCGGGGATACCGATGGTCAGAACTTGGGTCGGCAGGAGCGGCACGAAGAGTAGCGCGAGCCAGAGCGCCAGATCGGAGGGCCGGGCGAGGGCCAGGGTCAGTCCCACGACGTAGAGCGTCCCGCTGACGCTGTCTAGCGCCGCCCGACCCGAGAGCGATATCGTCTGTTGCCGTCGAGAGTCGGGTCCAAGATCAGGTAAGCCCGCAGCGTCGAGCCTGCCTGGCGCGCGATCACCGACGGGAGCTGCTCGGGCCGAGTAGTGCGGAGGATTGACCGACCATCCACGTAGCGCTGGACGTCGCCCCAGCGTTCGATCAGCGTCGGGACGCGGGGTACTACCGTCAGCGTGAAGGCCGCGATTAGCACCACACTGCCAGCGAGCAGCGCCCTCGGCGCTCGCGCTGGGTAGCCAGCCACGCCGCCACGGCGGCGAGCAATGTCGGAAGGATGAAGACTCCCGCGAGAAATCCGTACCATCCCATGCCTGCCCAGAAGCCCGGCCGACGCCCACGGCCACCACGAGCGCCCGCTTACGGCCCGCTGGAGGGACCATACGGCGAGCAATGCGTACAGCGCGACGAAAACGTTGACCTCGCCGTTACGTGAGAAGAACAGGGCCCACGGGCTAAACGCGAGTAGGCCCGGTTGCTCCCAGAGTGGCAAATGGAGAGCACTTGTGTCGGCACACCGCGTAGAAGATCGCCAGCATCCCGAGGCTGGCCGCGCCCGGACGCCAATCGAAGCGCAGCGTAGTCCGCGCCAAGTGTCTCCCCAGCAGCCACACCATCAGCAGCGAGGGGTAGAGGGAGAAGGCTGGGTTCCCGTCCCATGACAAGTCGAACGGTCCGGGGCCGTGTCCAGCAAGAATTCGGTACATCAAGGCGAGGTGGTCAGCCTCGTCGGGTAAGAGGTTCGGCTCAATCCTGCCGAGTCCGACGACCCGCGCCGCGAGGGCAGCAAGCATCACAACGGCAAGTCCGGGCCCACTCGGCCCGACTCGTGCCGCGTGTCCGTGGCCCTCGTGCGGGAGAGGGCATTGGGGCCACGGATCGAGCAGTGGGCGGGGCTGCATCGCCTCGCGACTCAGCTCTGCGTGCGTCCGCGGCGGCACTCAGGAGTCGCGTCGACGCTCAGTGCGTCGTCACCGGGCTGGAACAGCTCGACGGTGTACCCATCGGGGTCGCGGAGGTAGAGGGCGACGACGCCACGGTGCGGCCCGTGGGTGAGCTCCACCGGCCGTGCTGAACGTGCTGGGAAGCCGGCCTGAGCCAGGCGACCGTGGAGCGCGTGGATGTCGTCGACCGCGAAGCAGACGTGACCGGTGCCAGGGTCGCGAGTTTCGGGGTGGGTGGGGACGCCCGGCGGCTCGAGGTACTGCAACAGCTCGAGCCGGACGTCGTCACCGGGCACGCGAAGCATTGCGATGCGGAGTCGAGCTCCGGGGTACCCAACGACAGCCCCGATGTCCTCGGTGGTCCGCTCGAAGACGTCGAGCAAGCTCAGCCCCAGCAGATCGCGGTAGAAAACGATCGAGCGCTCCAAATCGGCGACCGTGATGCCCGCGTGGTTGATGGCACGCAACATCGCTGTTCCTCCGCCGGCGGATCATAACAGCCCCTGCGTCGGGCGTACGCCGCGGCGCTCAAGCCGTGGATCCCGAAGGACTGCCAACTCGCAGCCCGTGCTACCATGGCGGGTGCCTTGCGAGGAAGGGAGTGGAGATGTTTCTGAGCTGTGGGAACCGTCAGCCGAGCGATCACCACGGCAACGCGGACAACATCGTCATCCATCACCTGGAGCGTGCGGCCGAAGCGGACAGCATCTCCGTTCGAGAAGCTGCAGAAGGGACACGACGCGCGGAGTTCGGCGAGGGCCAAAGTGGCATCTCGGTGAGCGTCTGGAACGGGCGGCCCACGCCGGGGGGATCTCGGCTGAACAGGCGGCTGGCAACATCATGAAGTCGGTAGTTGCGTATGCCGCGCGGAGCCGTCCGGTCCTCCACCAACCCACGAGTGACGCCGGCCCCGGCAGACTGGCGCACATTCGCTCGGCACCATTGCAGCCGAGCGCACACACACGGTGGGGCACCCGCACAGGCCCGCGGCTTCACCCGGCTCTCGAGGAGTCCGACCTTGACCACTCTCCGCGACACGCTAGCTCGGCTCGGCGCGCAGGTTGCTTCGCCAGAGTCGGCCGGTCCGAGCACGCTCACATACCTCGAATGTACCTACTGCGAGGAGCGGTACGACGCGGACGAGCTGCACACGGTCTGCCGCGCATGTGGCAAGGTGCTGTACGCACGGTACGATCTGGCACGAGCCCGTCACACCCTGACGCGGGAGTCACTGGCGCACCGCCGCTGGGACATGTGGCGCTACCAGGAAGTCATGCCCGTCCGCGCGCCTGAGAATATCGTGGCCTTGGGCGAGGGGATGACACCATTGCTCCAGGCCCCTCGGGCAGGAGCCGCGGTCGGTGTGCCGAACCTGCTGCTGAAGGATGAGGGCAAGAACCCGACCGGGTCCTTCAAGGCGCGCGGGCTCGGGGCGGCGGTGTCGCGGGCCAAGGAGCTTGGCGTGACCGCGATCGCGCTGCCGTCAGCAGGCAACGCGGGGTCAGCGGCCGCGGCCTACGGCGCCGCCGCGGGGATGGAGGTCCACGTCTTCATGCCGCGCGACGTGCCCGAGACGAACCGCGTAGAAGGGCTGGCCTACGGCGCCCGGGTGACGCTCGTGGACGGCCTCATCAACGACGCCGGCGCCCGCGTCCGCGAACTGGCCCCCCAGCACGGGTGGTTCGACGTTTCCACTCTCAAGGAGCCGTACCGCCAAGAGGGCAAGAAGACGATGGGCTACGAGATCGCCGAGCAACTCGGTTGGTCGCTTCCGGACGTGATCGTGTACCCGACTGGCGGCGGGACCGGCATCGTCGGCATGTGGAAGGCCTTCGCCGAGATGGAAGATCTCGGTCTGATCGGCCCCAAGCGGCCCAGGATGGTGACAGTTCAGGCCGAAGGCTGCGCGCCAATCGTCCAGGCCTTTGACCTGGGCGAGCGCCACGCCGAGCCTTGGAAGGATGCCCGAACCGCCGCGGCGGGCCTTCGCGTTCCAGTCGCCATCGGCGACTACCTTATTCTGGGCGCCATCCGTGAGAGTCGCGGAACTGCCCTCACTGTTACTGAAGCGGAACTCTGCACGGCCCAGATTCAACTGGGCCGACTGGAAGGCATGTACGCTGCACCCGAGGGGGGCGCTACCTATGCCGGCCTCCAGAAGCTTGTGAAGCGAGGGCTCGTCAGCGAAAACGACCTGGTAGTTCTCTTCCAGACCGGCATGGGCATCAAGTATGACCCCCCGATCTGCTGGGTAGGACCGACCTGCCCCGAGGAGGGCATCCCGTGCCGGCGCGCCGCTGGCGAGACGACCGTTCCACGGTGATGGGTGGAGAAACGAACTAACCGGAGATACTGGGTCGTACTGCCGAGCACAGTGGAGCATCCTCTCCCACGGACCAGAACCGCGTGCCTCGCGCGTCATTGCGTCCCTACTGTGGTACGACCCTCAGTTCTGCTAACTTCGATCTTGGCGATCGGCGCCGTTCTGCGCGGCTGGCTCATCCTTGGACCCCACCGCGAGATCGATGCGGACGAGGCGGTAGTTGGCCTGATGGCGCTTCAGGTCCCGCGCGAACTGCCAGTTTTCTTCTGGGAGCAGCATTACCTCGGCAGTCTGGAAGCGTTGGTCGCGGCGGGAATGTTCGCGATCTTCGGGCCGTCGGGCGCCGTGCTCAAAGCCGTGCCCGCGGCGTTCTCGCTGCTGTTCGTCGCGCTCGTGTACCTGACGGGTCGACACTCGTTCGGCACCGGCCCGGCGCTATTGAGCGCGGCATACCTGGCAGTTCCGCCCTCGTTCCTGGCGGTCTGGAGCGTCAAGGCGCGCGGCGGCTACGCCGAGCTGCTGGCGACCGGGCAGCTGTTCCTCTTCCTCTGTCAGATGGTGGCGGAGCGTCCAGGAAGGGGTGCTCGACTGGCTGCGCTGGGTGGACTCGTGGGTGGACTCGCATTGTGGATTCACCCGCTCGCGCTCGTGTATCTCCTGGTCGGAGTGGTGTACGTGGGCCTCTCGTTGCGCGGCAGATTGGCTCCAGCGACCCTGGCGATGGGCGCCGGAGGGTTCGTCGTTGGCGCGTCGCCGGTGCTCGCGTACAACGTGGTCGAGGAGTTCGCCAGCGTCCGCTACGCGACGGTTGACGGCATCGGGTCGGGTAGCGCTCTGCTGAACCTCTGGGGGCTGGCCAGATACGGTGCGCCGGTCCTCGCTGGCCTCGCCGAGGGGACGCCCTCCAAGGTGTTGCTCGACGAGGATTGGCCACACCGGCCCGGCAGTAGCTTTGTCGTGATGGGACTTCTGATGCTGCTGGTCGGCTTTGTGGCCTCGCGGTACCTTGGGTCGCTCCAGTCGCTCGTTCGAGGCAGTCCGAGTCCCCGGCGCCGTGGCGCGCTGTTCCTCTTGTTGCTCCTCGCGATTCCGCCGTTCGTGGCTGTCAGTCGATTTGCCGAGTTGTGGGCAGAGCCCCGTTACGCCCTGCCGGTCTACGGCTCCATCCCATTGTTCGCCGCGCTTGCCTGGCAGGTGCGTGCCCGGTCGCGGCGAGGGTTCTCGATCCTGATCGCCGTCGTGCTGACAGTGAATGTCGGGAGCCTGCTGACTGGCGATCCTCGCATGGCGCTGCCCGTGAGCGCGGGAGCGAGCAATGAGCGGAATCGTGGCGAGTTGATCGAGTATTTATTGGCGCACAACCTGACCAGGGTCTACACCGACTACTGGATCGCCTATCCGTTGGCGTTCGAGAGCGACGAGCGGATCGTGCCGGCGGTGCGCTCGGGGGGCTTCGATCGGCGGCACGCCTACGCCCACCAGGTTTCCGTCGCTCAGGAGCCGGCGTTCGTCTTCCCGACCGACGCTCCGGGAGACGTTCAGTTTCGTCTCGACCTCGCGGCATTGGGCGGCAGCGCAGACGTTGTCGAGCTCTCGGTGTACCGGGTGTACACCAACGTCCGCCCGCTCGAGGCGCTCCGTCGCTCCGGCGCACTCACGGTGAGCGGTTGAGACGGCGACACGGCCTCGCACTCAACCGCCGTTCGCGGTCGGCCAGTCTTCACTCGGGTGCCAGCCAGCCTGACCGACCAGCGGCACGAACCTGACCGGCCCGAGCTTCCGGGAGCGTACCCCGTCCGGTTCACGAGTCACCAGCAAGAGGTCCTGCTGAGTGGTACTCCCCACTGGGATTACCAGACGGCCCCTTGGCCCAAGCTGGCCGAGCAGCGGCTCCGGCACGTCGGGGGAGGCGGCGGTCACGAGAATCCGATCGTACGGCGCTCCTCGCGGCCACCCGAGCGAACCGTTCGACAGATGAAGTTCGACGGCACCATAGCCGAGAGAATCGAGGACGGCTCTTGCCCGTTCGAGCAGCGAAGGGTGGCGCTCGACGGTGACGACTTCGGCCGACAATTCGGCCAGTATGGCCGTCTGGTAGCCGGACCCGGTCCCGATCTCGAGCACACGCTCGGCGCCAGTCAGAGACAGCTCCTGGGTCATCAGGGCGACGACGAACGGCTGAGAGATGGTCTGTTGCTCACCGATCGGGAGCGCCGAGTTGCGATACGCATCGTCCCGGGCCTCGCCCGGAATGAAGGCCTCGCGAGGAACACGAGCCAGCGCCGCGAGGACCCGCTCGTCGCGGATGCCCTCGCTCCGAAGCTCGTCTACAAGGTGGCGTCGGCGCTCCGCCAGGTCGGCCATTGACGCCCCCATGAAGCGGTAGGCGGCGTAGCGGCAGCCAGCACAATTGTAGGCTGCAACACCGAAGAACTTCCGCCGAGGAACACGGTGGGCGACGTCGACGTCTTCATTGGTGGAGTGGGTGAGGCGTGGACACGCATGTACGTAGCTGGCCTGTCGGAATTCTGGCGCTATCCGCGCTGTTCGGCTGCGCCGCCCCCGCGGTCCAGCTGAGCGACGCCAGACCCGCCGGCACGCCGGAGTCCACCATTGAGCGTGCCCAGGTGCCGCGCGCGTCTCCCGCCGCGGAGACGCCGCGCGCGGCCATCGCGTCTCCGGAGTCCGTCCGCGGGGTCATCGCCCCCTCTGGCGCGAGCGGCGGGTCGCTGGACCGCGACACGCTAGTCGCCCGCGCCGTCTCTGACGCCTCGACTCGGACAGGCCTCGCGGTCGACGCCATCCGCGTCGTGCAGGTAGACCAGCGGGAGTGGTCGAGCAGCGCGCTCGGGTGTGAACAGCCAGGCCTCGGCTACGCACAGGTCATTACCCCCGGGCATCTCATTGTCCTCGACGCGGGTGGGCGCATGCTCGAATACCACACCGATCATGACAGGGTAGAGCTCTGCCCGCGCTAGTGGCGCAGCGGGTGGCCTCTCAGTCGAGTGGGGCGACCCGGCATAGAAGGCCAGCTCCGCTGTCGATGGATGCTTGTCGCGCGGGAAGGCCGATGCTAGCATCGGTGGCGTGAGCGGGCCGGCCGGGGTATCCCCGCGAGCCTAGACGTCGCGGGAGGCGCGGAGTGGTGGCCGAGGAGACGCGACCGCCGGAGTGGGGGGTCTCTCCCGAAACGACGGCCAATAAGCTGGAGCACCTGCGCGACCTGCGCCGCCGGGCTCGACTCGGCGGCGGCGAATACCGCATCGACCAGCAGCATGCCCGTGGCAAGCTGACCGCCCGCGAGCGGGTCGACCTGCTGCTCGACCCGGGCAGCTTCCAGGAGTTGGATGCCCTGGTGGTCCACCGTGCTAGCGACTTCGGCCTTGCCGAAGAACGCTACTACGGCGACGGCGTGGTCACTGGCTGGGGGCGCGTTGATGGTCGTCCGGTGGCCGTTTTTTCCCAGGACTTCACCGTCTTCGGCGGCTCGCTCTCTGAAGCGTACGGCGAAAAGATCTGCAAGGTCATGGACCTCGCGATGAAGACCGGCATGCCAGTAGTGGGCCTGAACGACTCCGGCGGGGCGCGGATCCAGGAGGGCGTGGTCAGTCTCGGGGCCTACGCCGAGATCTTCCTGCGCAACACCCTCGCATCTGGGGTTGTGCCCCAGATTAGCGCGATCATGGGCCCATGCGCTGGCGGCGCCGTGTACTCCCCGGCGATCACCGACTTCACGTTCATGGTCAAAGGCACGAGCTTCATGTTCGTGACCGGTCCGGACGTGGTCAAGACCGTAACTCACGAGATCGTCGACTTCGAGCAGCTCGGAGGAGCGTCGACGCACAATGCCACCAGCGGGGTTGCCCACTTCGCCGTCGACGGTGAGGTCGAGTGTGTCCAACAGATCCGTCGCCTGCTCGCATTCCTGCCCTCCAACAACGTCGACGAGGCGCCGCGCCAGGCCGCCGCAGAGCCGCCCGCACGGGCGGAGGAGCTGCTCGACACGATCGTGCCAGACGAGCCATCCCGTGCATACGACATGGAGCGCGTGATCGGCGCAGTCGTGGACAAGGGCGATTTCATGGAGGTCATGGCCGAATACGCTCGCAACATCATCGTCGGCTTCGCGCGGCTCGACGGGCGGACGGTGGGGATTGTCGCGCAACAGCCGAGCGTCCTCGCCGGCGTGCTCGACATAAACTCGTCGGTCAAAGCAGCCCGATTCGTCCGCTTTTGCGATTGTTTCAACATTCCACTGGTGACGTTCGTCGACGTGCCCGGCTTCCTGCCGGGCGTCGGGCAGGAGCATGGCGGGATCATCCGCCATGGGGCCAAGCTGCTGTATGCGTACTGCGAAGCGACCGTTCCCAAACTGACCGTCATCACTCGCAAGGCCTACGGAGGGGCGTACGACGTCATGTCGAGCAAGCACATCCGCGGCGATGCCAACTTTGCGTGGCCGACCGCTGAGATCGCGGTGATGGGCGTCGAGGGCGCGGTGAACATCATCTTCCGCGACCAGATTGCCACTGCCAAGGACCCGGAGGACACCCGCGCCCGACTGACCGCCGAGTATCGCGAGCGGTTCGCCAATCCGTACGCCGCCGCGGCGCGCGGCTACGTCGACGAAGTGATCTTGCCGCGTGAGACCCGTTCGAAGCTGATCACGGCGCTCGATGTCGTCCGGTCGAAGCGAGACACCAACCCGCCGAAGAAGCACGGGAACATCCCACTCTGATGGTGGGCCAGTGATGTTTCGCAAGATCCTGATCGCCAACCGCGGTGAGATCGCGGTCCGGGTCGCGCGGGGGTGCCGCGAGCTCGGCGTGCGAAGCGTCGCCGTATTCAGCGACCCAGACGCGGCCGCTCCACACGTACGGGCGGCGGACGAGGCGTACCGGCTGGGCGGCGAGACCGCGGCTGCGAGCTACCTGCGGAGCGATGCGCTGATCGAGATTGCGCGATCGTCGGGCGCCGAGGCCGTGCATCCCGGATACGGCTTTCTGGCGGAGAACGCCGACTTCGCCGAGCAGTGCGCCGCGGCCGGGCTGGTGTTTATCGGGCCGCCACCGACTGCGATGCGCGCACTGGGTAGTAAGACGGCCGCGCGCCGAACGATGCAAGCCGCGGGTGTGCCGGTAGTCCCGGGCACCGTGGAGCCGGTGCCGACGGAGGAGGAGGCCGAGACCGCTGCACGCGAGATCGGCTTCCCGATCGCACTCAAGGCGGTTTCGGGCGGCGGCGGCAAGGGGATGCGCGTTGTCCACGATCCGGCCGAGCTCCCATCCGCGTTCCGGCAAGCGTCACGTGAGGCACACGCCGCGTTTGGCGATCCGGCGATGTACCTCGAGCGGCTGGTCGTCGAGCCGCGCCACGTCGAGGTTCAAATCCTGGCAGACCAACACGGCAACGTGGTGCATCTCGGGGAGCGCGAGTGCAGCATCCAACGGCGGCACCAGAAGCTGGTCGAGGAGTCGCCGTCGCCAGCCGTGGGCGACGATCTGCGCGCCCGGATGGGCGAGGTGGCGTGCCGTGCGGCGAGCACCGTCGGCTACACAAACGCGGGCACCTGCGAGTTTCTGCTCGATCGGGAGGGCAACTTCTATTTCCTCGAAGTGAATGCCCGACTCCAGGTGGAGCACCCGGTGACCGAGCTCGTGACCGGCTTGGACCTGGTGCACCAGCAGCTGCACGTGGCCGCCGGCGAGTCGCTCGGGTTCGGCCAGGCGGACGTGCAGCAACGGGGACATGCCATCGAGTGCCGCGTTTCGGCCGAGGATCCGCACAACCGATTTTTTCCGTCAACCGGGAGCGTGCGGGCAGTTGACGAGCCGGGTGGACCAGGCGTGCGCGTCGATGGTGCGCTGGAATCTGGCCAGGAAATATCGCTTCACTACGATCCACTGCTCTCCAAGCTGATCGTCTGGGCCGAGGACCGACCCCGTGCGATTGCCAGGATGCGCCGTGCCCTCGGCGAGTACCTCGTCCTGGGTGTGCATACCACGATCCCGTTTCACCGCTGGCTGATGGACCATCCGGCTTTTCAGGCTGGCGACCTCGACACGTCGTTTGTCGAGCGTCACTGGGCTAACGTCGGTGACGGGGCAGTCGAGGAGGAGATGGCAGAAGAGGCGGCGATCGCGGCGGTGCTGGTGGCCCACAGCCGCCGGGGCGCGCAGATGGGGGTCGTGGCGGCGCCGACCTATGCGTCCAGTCAGTGGGCCCAGTTTGCCCGGCGCGCGGCGCTGCGCGTACCGTGAGTGACGGTGCCCTGCTCACCACTGCCGAAGTGACCCGCTATCGGGTCACGGTCAACGGGCGGGAGCTTCGCATCGACGTCACCGAGGACGCCGGCGGTTTGTCCGTGCGGGTAGGGGAAGGCGGTCCCCGGCCGGCGACGCTCCGCCAGGTGCGCGGCGACACGCTGCACTCGTTCGTCGTCGGAGGACGGGCGTTGGCCGCGCTGGTCGACGGGCACCAGGGCGAGTTCACAGTCGTCCTCGAGGGGCTGCCCGTCGACGTCGTCGTCGAAGACGAGCGGACTGCAATGCTCAGACAGGCGGCGGAGGTGAGCCAGCGAGCGGGCGGCGAGACTACCGTCGCGGCACCGATGCCAGGCCTGGTGGTCGCCGTCCATGTAGTGGCGGGACAACCGGTCGCCAAGGGAGCGAGCCTGATCGTGCTGCAAGCGATGAAGATGGAGAACGACCTCACCGCGCGCGCGGATGGGATCGTCAAGGACGTGCTGGTCAGCCCTGGTCAGACGGTCGACCAGGGTCAGATATTACTCACGCTAGAATAGGACGACTGGACGGCGTATGAAGTCTGAGATCATCGCGGTCGGGACCGAGCTTCTGCTCGGCGAGATCCTGGACACCAACTCCCAGTACCTCGCCCAACAGCTAACCGGGCTCGGGATCGACCTCTACTACGTCACCCACGTCGGGGACAACCTGGGCCGTCTGTCCGAGACGGTGCGACGCGCGCTGGATCGATCGGAATTTGTCATCATGACCGGTGGGCTCGGCCCGACGGAAGACGATCTGACCCGCGAAGCGATTGCCGACGCTCTGGGCGAGACGATGGTCGTCCAACCCGAGCTCGAAGAGGCACTCCGCGGCTGGTACGCGCGGCGAAACCGGCCGATGCCCCAGATGAACATCAAGCAGGCAACGCTCATTCCATCGTCACAACCGATCGACAATCCAATCGGCACTGCGCCCGGCTGGTGGGTCGAGCACGACGGCCGCAAGATCGCCTGTATGCCCGGCGTGCCACACGAGATGCGCAAGATGTGGGAGGAGCAGGTCGTTCCGCGACTGGGTGTCGGCGGAGGGGGCGTCCTCGTCTCCCGCACCCTGAAGACGGTGGGCCAGGGCGAGTCGAACGTGGCTGAGATGGTCGCGGAGTTGATCAACTCGTCGAATCCCACGCTGGCCACCTACGCTAAGCAGGACGGCGTGCACCTCAGGATCGCCGCGAAGGCCGATAGCCGCGCGGCAGCCGAGGCCTTGATCGAGGGGTTCGAGTCGCGAGTCCGGGCGCTGGTCGGGAGATACGTGTACGGCGTCGGCGACGAGACGCTCGCAGGAGCGATCGGCGGTCTGCTGCGATCCGAAGACCTGTGGGTGGCCACGATGGAGTCGGCGTCGGGGGGGCTCTTGGCGAACTACTTCACGGATACGCCAGGAAGTTCAGAGTGGTATCGCGGTGGGGTGATCGCGTACAGCGGCGCACTGAAGGTCGCCTCGGGCGTTCCAGCCGAGATCATCGAGCAGCACGGGACCGTGGCGCCTGAGACGGCATTGGCGATGGCGCGCGCCGCCAGACAGCGACTCGGCGCGGACGCCGGGCTCGGCATCACGGGTGTGGCGGGGCCGAACGACCTCGAAGGAAAACCGGTGGGTACAGCGCACGTCGCGCTGGACTTCCTGGGTGAGACACGGGTGAGCAGTACGCACTGGTCGACCACCCGCTCCGAGTTCAAGCGCCGCGCCGTGTTCGACGCGATGGATCTGCTCTGGCGTGCGCTGCGTAAACGCAGCGAGGGTGGCGATGATGCCAAGTGGGCCCGTCGAGCCGGCGGAGCCTCGATGTCCGGCGACCCAGGGCGCGCGAACGGAGGAGTCGGGGGTGCCCAACCGGCGTAGCGGCTCCACGCAAGAGGAGCTCTCATCGCGGCTCGGCAGGTACGATGTGCCAACGCAACGACCCCGTGGGATGCAGTTCGGCCCGCGGCGCGGCGGGTGGTGAGGATCGATGGGCCAGCGTAGGACACGCGAGCGCAAGACCGCTGCACTGACCGAAAGCGTGCCGCCAAGCAACGGGAGCGGGCGAAAGGCCGCCTGGGAGGCGCAGGTGCTCCGGCGCGCGCTAGAGCGCTCGCCGGAGCGTCAGCGGCGCTTCGAGACCAGCTCCGGTATCCCGCTCGAGACGGTGTACACGTCAGAAGATCTCGGGAGCTGGGACGAGGTTGAACGTCTCGGCATGCCCGGGACGTACCCGTACACGCGGGGCGTGCAGCCTACCATGTACCGGGGTCGGCTCTGGACCATGCGCCAGTACGCCGGGTATGCGTCCGCCGAGGAGTCGAACGCCCGCTACCGCTACCTTCTGCAGCAGGGACAGACCGGGCTGTCAGTGGCCTTCGACCTGCCGACCCAGATGGGATACGACTCAGACCATCTGATGGCCGAGGGCGAGGTCGGGAAGGTCGGGGTGGCGATCGATTCCGTCCTCGACATGGAGCGTCTACTCGCCGACATCCCACTCGACCAGGTCAGCACGTCGATGACGATCAACGCCACGGCGCCGATTCTGCTGGCGCTCTATGTCGCGGTCGGCAAGCGGCAGGGCGTCTCGCTCGGCAAGCTCAGCGGAACGATTCAGAACGACATCCTGAAGGAGTACATCGCTCGCGGTACCTACATCTATCCGCCGGCAGCGTCGATGCGGCTGATCGCCGATGTCTTCGCGTACTGCACGCGCGAGCTGCCAAACTGGAACTTCATCAACGTCAGTGGCTACCACATGCGCGAGGCCGGGGCGACAGCGGTTCAGGAGTTAGCCTTCACCCTGGCGAACGCCATCGCCTACACCCGGGCGGCGATTGAGAGCGGGCTGGACGTCGACACGTTTGCCGGTCGGCTTGGTTTCTTCTTCGACAGCCACAACAATCTGTTCGAGGAAGTGGCCAAGTTTCGCGCGGCAAGGCGGATGTGGGCCAAGATCATGCGCGAACAGTTTGGGGCCCAAAATCCTCGCTCGTGGCTGCTTCGCTTCCACACCCAGACGGCGGGTGTTACCCTCCAGGCGCAGCAGGTCGACAACAACGTTGTACGGGTGGGCGTCCAGGCGCTGGCGGCGATCCTGGGTGGCACGCAGTCGCTGCACACCAACGCGCGCGACGAGGCCCTGGCGTTGCCGACCGAAGAGTCAGCCCGGCTGGCGTTGCGGACGCAGCAGGTGCTCGCACACGAAAGCGGCGTAGCCGACGTCGTGGACCCGCTGGCGGGTTCGTACTTCGTGGAAAAACTGACTGACGAGGTCGAGCAGGCGGCGTGGCGATACATCGACGAGATTGAGAGGCTCGGCGGCGCGCTGCAAGCGATCGAGCAAGGCTACCTACAGGCCGAGATTCAGGAGAGCGCCTACCGATTCCAGCAGGAGATCGAGCGCGGCGAGCGCGTGATCGTCGGTGTCAACCGCTTCGTCGACGAGCATCCGGCCGCAGCGCAGCCGATTCTGCGGGTTGATCCGGCCGTCCGCGACCGCCAGGCCGCTCAGCTTGCCGAGCTCAGGGCGACTCGCGACCAAGCGGCCGCCCGTGAAGCGCTGGCCCAGCTTGTCGGCGCCGCGCGCGGGGCCGACAATACGATGCCGCGCATCCTGGCGTGCGTCGAGTCGCTGTGCACGCTCGGGGAGATCTCCGACGCGCTGCGCGGGGTGTTCGGGGAAGGGCACGAGCTCTCGGCCGTATAATTCGGCGATCGGCCCCTGTAGCTCAACAGGACAGAGCAGCAGCCTTCTAAGCTGACGGTTGGGGGTTCAAGTCCCTCCAGGGGTACCAGCCTCGTTCGCCGCCCCGCGGTGGAATTAGGGCTAAGCCGACGGGGCGTACGACATCCAGCCACGTGTGATGCAGCTGCTGGTCGTCGCGGAGCAGGTAGGAACCGGGCGGCCTGAGCGCGAGGGGCAGATCAACGTCCAGGAAGGGGAGATCGTGCGTCGCGGGCGCGAGCTTGAGGCGCCCGTGCCCAGGCCGATGGCACCGACAACCGCGTGCACACCGATCCCGACGCGCCCGACTGATGACACCCTTGCATCGGCGCCGTGCCAGAGGCGATAAGTCACCGACGGGATCTAGAGATTCCTGCTCGACAGCCGAGTGTAGGAGGACAACAGGATGGGCTTGCTCGACCGCGTGTCGACCCTCGCTAGAGCGAACTTGAACGATCTTCTCGACCGAGCGGAAGATCCCGAGAAAGTCATCAAGCAGCTCTTGATTGACATGAACAACCAGCTCATTCAGGTCAAGACACAGGTTGCCGCGGCGATTGCCGACGAGAAGCGGCTTCAGCAGCGCTACCAGGAGGCGCAGCAGCAGGCGGACGAGTGGCAGCGAAAGGCCGAGCTGGCCGTCGAACGGGGGGATGACGACCTGGCCAAGCAGGCGCTGGCCCGCCGCAACGTCTACGTCCAGACGGCGCAGGGGATGCAGGAGCAGTACCAGGCGCAGGCCGCGCAGGTCTCTGCGCTGAAGGACGGCCTGCGGCAGCTTGAGTCCAAGATGGACGAGGCGACGGCCAAGCGCGACCTGCTGATCGCCCGCAGCCGCCGCGCCAAGGCCGAGGAAACTGTCCACAAGACGCTTTCTGGTATTCGCGGCACCGGTGCGCTGTCCGAATTCGAGCGTCTTGAGGAGCGCGTTCAGCTCCAGGAGGCGCGTGCCTCCGCCTACACCGAGTTGAGCACCGACACGCTCGATCAGAAGTTCCAGACGCTGGAGCAGGAGACCGAGGTAGACCGCCAGCTCCGCGAGCTGAAGGCAAAGAGGTCGACGCCCGAGCTCCCGCCTGGCCACTCGGGGGCATAGTCACTCGCGTGACCACGATTGAGCGGCCTGCCACCACGCGGCCGCCGAGTCGTCTCTCATGAATCAGGTCTTCGGCATCCGTATTCCCGAGGGCTTCCTGAGATTTGCGGAGGACTCCTCGGGCAGGAGTCGACGTGCCCCGCTAGATACGAGAAGCCATGCCTCCAAGGAATCCAGACGCACCAATCCCGCGGGCGCGCCTAGCTCGGGTACTGACTCACAGCGATACAGGATCAGGTGAGGCGGGCGTGGTTCGGCAGCGGCCCACCCAAGAGCGGCTCGGCGTACTGCCGATACGCGTGGGTCAGGCCGCTGCTAGGCTCGGAGATGAACTCAGCGGGCAGTACCCGCTGAGCATTGGCGATGGCCGACAATGGCGCTATCCCGAGCGAGCTGCGATAAGGATGATCTGACTCTCGCTGGATGATCGCCATACAATCCGACATGCCCGCGAGCGCCATTCGGACGGCCTCGCGACCCAGCTCGAGCGCCTCATCCGCGTCGACCTGAGAGCGGTGCGCGGTGGATGTGCGTTGCATCGTGCCTGGCTTCTCCCAGCGGGCGCGAAGTCCAAGCTGCTGGCCGAGCGCGCGGACCAGGAATTGCGCGGGGCTCTGGAAGTAGGTGTGACCGAAGGGGTCCACGTGGTGCGGCAGTCCGCCTGAGCCGAGCACTGCTCCGTTCGACTCCGGCTGGTTTTCGGAGAGAACGACGACGACGTGGCCGAACTCACGATGTGCGCCGGCGACGTCATGCACCACCTGCTCGGCGTCGACGGGTCGCTCGGGCAGGTAGACGAGGTGCGGGCCTTCCTCGGGTGCGCGCCGTCCGAGCGCCGACGCAGCCGCGATCCAGCCTGCGTGCCGCCCAGCGACCTCGATCAGCTTGACCGGGTCGCTTCGGCGCATCGCCTCGGTATCGCGGCAGGCCTCCATCGTCGAGATGGCGACGTACCGCGCCGCGCTCCCGTAACCTGGACAGTGATCCATGCCGACGAGGTCGTTGTCGACCGTCTTCGGAACACCGACGCAGCGCAGATCGTAATTCGCTGCCCGCGCCGCCAGGGCCAGCCGATGGGTCGTATCCGCGGAATCGTTGCCGCCGATGTAGACGAAGTAGCGCGCACCGACTACCCGCAGGGCCGTCAACGCGGGCTCGAAGTCAGCGTCGCGCAGACGGTAGCGGCACGACCCGAGAATGCTGGACGGGGTCTCTCGCAAGGATCGCAGGAAATCGGGCGCTTGTCGGCGTAGGTTCCGGAAGTTGCCCTCGAGCAGGCCCTCCACTCCGTGAGCGAGGCCGAGAATGTCGCCGACCTCTCCTCCAGCGCTCATCGCTGCGCCGATCACACCGGCGAGACTCTCGTTGATGACGGCCGTTGGGCCGCCAGATTGGCCGACGACCAGCGTGTTGCCGTCGACCACGGGATGCTTTTCCTCCGCGCATTGCGCTGATGGTATTGCGCGCCCGAGTATAGCCGCGGTCGCCGATCTGGACACGCCCTGAGAATGTCAGTCGTCGCCGCTGAAAGGATCGACAGCGAGCGCCGCCAGCAGTGCGCCCACCTCCGCGACGCTCTGGAGTGCGAGATCAGTTGCGCCGACGAGCTCCGAGGGAGACTCAGGGCTGAGGACGGCGATGGAGAGCGTTGCCAGGCCGTGCGACTGGTGGAGTCGAGTCAGGGCTTTGAAGGCGTGCAGGTCGGTCACGTCGTCGCCGATGAAGATCGCCCCCCGCAGGCCACGCTCCGCGGCGAGCTCTTCAACCGCGTAGCCCTTATCGAGGCGGAGCCGCGGGAGTAGGTTGAGGACGAACCTTCCTTCGAGGATGCGCAGCTCGCCCGCATGTGGGCCGCCAGCGATCGCGTCCAGGAGCGTGGCTCGTACAGTCTCAGGATCGCCCGTCTGACGGAAATGCACCGATGCCGTGACCCCTTTATTTTCGAAGATGATGCCAGGAGCTTGAACTTCCTCGGCGATTGTTCTCAGCGTCTCCGCGATCAGCGGCACATACGGCTCAGCGTCGGGGTGGACCACGACACATCCGCCGCTCGAACGCTCGAAGCCGTGGTTGCCCACGTAAGCGACCCTGTCGAGCCCCACCATCCCGCGGGCTTCCTCGACGGAGCGGCCGGTGACCGCCGCGACCAGATCGAGCCGTTCGGCGAGCGTCGCGAGTGCAAGCTTGATCGGCTCGGGCACTGCCGCCGCTTCGGGAACCGCGACGATCGGGCTCAGTGTCCCGTCAATGTCGGTGAACAGGCCACTCGGTCCAACCGCCAGGACCCGGCGCGCCGCGGCGGCAGCCGTGCCCACTCGCTCCCGAGACGTTGACACTCCCGTATGCGGCGTCTTCGGCGACATGCCGTCTCCCCCTCCATGTGACCACACTCGGGCGGCGCGCCTGACGTCCCGCGCCTTGGCCGTCTCGTTGAGGCTCACACGTCCGTTTGGTATGATGGTAATAGCGATCCCCGATAGCTCAACGGTAGAGCGGCCGGCTGTTAACCGGTAGGTTCGAGGTTCGAATCCTCGTCGGGGAGCCAGTGGCGATGTTCCCCGAACCCGGCGCGGCGTCCTCGAAGTGGTAGACCAGCCGCGAGGCTCCCCGCGCGGCCAGTGGTGCGCCCGTGAGGAGTGTTAGATTCAGGAGAGTTCGGGATTTCCCCCTTCCCGGGGAGCCGAACTCGGGGGCCAAGCCAGCCTCGCAGAGCTCTGCCAGGTAGTCGGATTCTAGCGGCAGCCTGGCGGGGCAGCGCTGGTCGAGCTTGCGGACCGAGCCGCCTGATTCGGGTGTGTACGCCCCCAACAACTAGAGTGCGGCTGTGCACGCCTGGCGACCGACTCGCAGTGCTCGCGGCGGCCGAAACAGCCGATGGGCGCTCGTGATGGCTGGATCGTGGCCGAATGTGTCGGAAGACGAGCTTGGTCACCTGGGGTCGCATCGGCCCTTTTCTGTGCCGCTTGGGCATAGCTTCTGCGGTATCACCCTCCTCAGCACTCGCGCCCGGAGACTCCCTCGTATCGAGTCGGACGACTCGGGGCGGCGACGGAGGAAGGCACGCATGACGCTACAGCAGTCGAGGCAGACGCGTGGTCCAGCCAGCGGGCCGAAGGCGGAAGTCGGCGGGGGTACGCAGCCGCTCGGCCCCCGTCAGGGCGAGGACCGGCAGCAGAGCAGTGCTCACCATAGAAGCCGAGAGCGGTTCTCCCGCGCCCTGGGCTGGTTCAGCCTGAGCCTCGGGCTACCCGCGGTTGCGACGCCCAGGGAGCTGGCGCGGCTCACCGGCGTCCCGGATGACCAGCAGAACCGGACCGTCCTGCGGGTGGTCGGCGTGCGTGAGCTTGGGGTGGGGTTCGGGATTCTCACCCAGCCGCGGTCTGCCGCCTGGCTCTGGGGGCGAGTGGCCGGGGACGCGATGGATCTGGCGCTCCTGGGATTGGCACTCAGGTCCAAGCACGCACAGCAGAGCCGCGTGACGGCGGCGACGGCGGCCGTGGTGGGCGTCACGGCGCTGGATCTGGTCCGCGCTGTCCAGCTCAGCCGTGGTCTCGGAAGACCCTCTGGGCGCGTGCGGGAGGATCGCGGTATGCACGTCCTGAAGACCATCACGGTCAACCGTTCGCCCGAAGAGGTCTACGGATTCTGGCACGACTTCCGGAACTTGCCCCGCTTTATGGATCATCTTGAAGACGTGCAGGTGATCGGTGAGCGACGGTCACACTGGAAAGCGAAGGCACCTGCCGGCAGGACAGTCGAGTGGGACGCCGAGATCGTTGAGGACCGGCCAGGCGAGCTGATTGCCTGGCGCTCGCTCGAGGGCGCGGATGTGCGCAACTCCGGCTCGGTGCGGTTCACGCCCGCGCCAGGAAGACGAGGCACCGAGGTCCGAGTGGAGCTTCACTACTCTCCGCCGGGCGGCGTCGTGGGCGCGACGATTGCCGGGCTGTTCGGCGAAGAGCCGGACCAGCAGGTGAACGGGGACTTGCGCCGCTTCAAGCAGGTGATGGAGACCGGCGAGGTCGTGCAATCGGACGCCACCACCCACGGGCGTCCGCACCCGGCGCAGCCCCCGAAGGACGGGGTCATTGCCCAATAAGGCGGGGTGCGCTTGCGCGGCCGCCGGAGAAGCGACGGACGCGGCGAGAAAGGAACATGATGAAGGCCATTACGTGGAACGGCAAGAAGTCCGTGCGGGTGGAGCAGGTGCCTGATCCGAGGATCCTGAACGCGCGCGACGCCATTGTGAAGATCACGTCCACGGCGATATGCGGCTCCGACTTGCACCTGTACAACGGCTTCATCCCGACGATGGAGAATGGCGACGTCCTCGGGCACGAGTTCATGGGGGAAGTGGTCGAGACCGGAAGCGGGGTGGCCAACCTGAAGGTCGGCGACCGCGTCGTCGTCCCTTTCCCGATCGCCTGTGGCAAGTGTTGGTCCTGCCAGCACGAGCTGTACTCGCTCTGCGAAAACTCCAACCCAAACGCCTGGATGGCCGAGAAGCTGATGGGGCATTCGCCGGCCGGCCTTTTCGGCTATTCGCACATGCTTGGCGGTTACGCTGGCGGACAGGCCGAGTACGCCCGGGTGCCGTTCGCTGACGTCGGCCCGCTGAAGGTCCCGGAAGGAGTATCGGATGAGCAGGTGCTCTTTCTCTCCGACATCTTTCCAACGGGGTACATGGGTGCCGAGATGTGCGACATCCAGCCGGGCGACGTCATTGCGGTCTGGGGCTGCGGACCCGTCGGACAGTTTGCGATCGCGAGCGCCTTCCTGCTCGGCGCGGAGCGCGTGATCGCGATCGACCGCTTCCCGTACCGGCTCGAGATGGCGCGCGACAAGGCCGGCGCTGAGACGATCAACTACGAAGAGGCTGACGTCTACCAGGGACTCATGGAGATGACCGGCGGCCGCGGGCCGGACGCCTGCATCGATGCGGCCGGGATGGAAGCACACGCGCCCGGACTTCTGAACGTGTACGACCGAGCGAAGCAGGCAGTGATGCTGGAAACAGATCGGCCAATCGCTCTGCGCGAGGCGATCATGGCGTGTCGTAACGGGGGCACTGTGTCGGTCATTGGCATCTATGGCGGATTCATCGACAAGTTTCCGATGGGATCGGTAGTGAACCGCTCACTGACGATCAAAAGTGGACAGACGCACGTGCACCGCTACATGCGCCCGCTGCTCGAACGGATCCAAAAGGGGGAGATCGACCCGAGCTTCGTCATTACCCACCGCATGCGGCTGGATGACGCGCCCCGCGGGTACGAGATTTTCGTCAACAAGCAGGAGGCCTGCGAGAAAATCGTCCTAAAGCCGTAGAGCACCCGCAGTTTCGGCCGGCGTTCGGACCGTCGGGGAAGAGGCGGTCAGCGCGACCCCAGAGATCGTCACCCTGGGCGCCGGGCGCGCCGAGCCACAGGCGGCCGACGAAGGTCTGCACCACGGCTGACTCGTCCTGCCCGGTGTGCTCGACGACGAGCTGTGGGAGCAGGCGCGCCGCCCGTCAGCTCCCGCACTTACTTGACGGTCACACTCTTGGCGAGGTTGCGCGGCTTGTCGGGGTCGTGACCGCGCAGCAGTGCCAGGTAGTAGCCGAGCAGCTGGGCGGGCACGGCCTGGGCGATCACAGTTGCCTCGCCGACGTCAGCGACCGGGATGTGGTGGTCGAACGCGGGATCGGGCTCGGGACTGACCCCGATGATCATGCCGCCCCGCGCCTTGATCTCCATCGCTCCAGACATGATGTCCGCATGCGTCTCATCATTCGGCGCCAGGACCAGACAGGGTGTGCCGGGCTCAATCAGGGCGATCACCCCGTGCTTCAGCTCGCCGCCCGCAAAGCCCTCGGCGTGGACATAGGAGACCTCCTTGACCTTGAGCGCGGCCTCCAGCGCTAGCGGGTAGCTCGGTCCTCGGCCGATGACAAAAAGGTGCTCCTGGCAGTAGATCCGCTCGGCAATCTGGCGGATCAAGTCCCGCCGCCAGTCGGCCAGCAGCGCCTCGATCTCCGTCGCGGCGCGCTCCAGCAACGCTGTCGCCTCACCTATCCTGTCAACGAGCGCGTGGGCGGTCAGCAGGAGCATCGCGAGCATGGCCGTGAAGCTCTTGGTCGCCAGGACCGACCGCTCTGGACCCGCCCCCAGGAGTACCGTCTGGTCGGCGAGGCGATAAAGGCTCGAGCCTTCGACGTTTACCAGGGCGGCCAGCGTTGTCCCGCGCGCCTTGGCGGCGCGCATAGACTCCAGGATATCGATCGTCTCGCCGCTCTGGGAATGGGCGACAGCTAGTGCGCCGGGACCGAGAAATCTCTCCAGGTAGCCGAACTCCGAGCCATTCGCGAAGGACACACGCAGCCCGGCGACGCGGGCAAGCAAGTACTGGCCAACGAGCGCCGCGTGCGCAGCCGTCCCACACCCGACAAGGTGAGTCTCGCGTGCCTGGACGATCGCCCGTGCCAGGGAGTCGGCGTCGGGCGCTTTATCGCGGGCTATCTGCCGGACGACGGTCGGTTGCTCGTGAATCTCTTTGCTCAGGAAGTCAGGGAAGCCCCCAAGGTTGGCCGCTTCCGCCTGCCAGGCCACCTCCGTGATGACCGGCACGATCGTTTGACCGGTCTGCACGTCATAGACTCGCATGCCATTGGGCGTCAGGAGTGCCGCCTGATTTTCGTCCAGGAATGTCATCTTGCGGGTGTGCTCGAGCAGGGCCGAGTAATCGGAGGCCAAGAGCGCGCCATCGTCTGTCCAACCCAGAGTGAGGGGCGATCCGCTCTTCGCGGCGGCCAGGTGCCCGCTGGTCACGTCCAGGACGGCCACCGCGTTCAGGCCTTCGAGCTGGCGGAAGGCATCAATGAGCGCGCACACGAGCCGGTCAGGCCCGTCTTCCGTGCGAGCGAGCTCCTCCTCGACCAGGTGCGCGATGGTCTCAGTATCGGTTTCCGAGCGAAACGTGTGGCCACGATCGGAGAGGGTGCGACGCAGCTCAGCGAAGTTGCTAACGATGCCGTTGTGGATGATCGCCAGACGGCCAGCGCAGTCCAGATGAGGGTGGGCATTCTCGTCGGTGACGCCACCGTGGGTCGCCCAGCGCGTGTGACCCAGGCCGATCCCGCTCGGCGGGAGCGTTGTCTGGGCGTCTCCGATCTTGCCGATCCGCTTCTCAAGCTGGACCTGGTCACACTGCTTCACGGCAATGCCCCAGGAATCGTAGCCGCGGTACTCGAGCTTCTTCAGTCCGTCGAGCACAAGCCACGGGGCGTCCTGGCGTGATCCCACATAGCCGAAGATGCCGCACATCGGGACGGATGCTACCAGTCCGGTCCTTCGGGGGCCAAGGTCGGGGTGCGACCGAGACGTCGGGATTGACACCGGGGCTCCGGGCGGTATAGCGTACGCTGGGGACCGGACGGCGGGCAGTCGCGCGGACCCGAACACTCGGGCGAACAGGTGTGCGTGGCGCCGCGATTGTGCATCTCGTGACAACCGTCCGTCTAGCTGGTCGATGATGGCACGCGCGTTGGTCGGTCCAAATTGCGCCGAGCGCCCGCGGCAGCCAGCGGCCCTTGCCGCAGCTCGTGTCAACCGCCTGGAGAATGAGCGGCGTAGCACGAGCCAGGCGTTGAGGTTCGATCAGTACCATCGAGCGTCAGCCCGGCGAGCCGCCTATGCTGGCGGGGCCTATCCCCGCGACCCGGAGTCGTTGCTCCGATTTCTGGAAGCGTGCGCCACACGCCCCGGCGGACCTGGTGCGTGGCCGAGCGTCACGAATGCGCGCAGCCCGCGGGCGCTCATCGCACCGCACATCGATTTGCATCGCGGCGGACATTCCTATGCCTGGGCCTACGGCGCGCTGGCCCGCTGCGAGCCGGCCGAGCTCTACGTCCTGCTGGGTACCTCCCACCTGCCGATGCGCCATCCCTTCACCGCGACCGCCGAGTCGTACGACACTCCGCTCGGTCCCGTGCCGACCGACACCAGTTTCCTCGGTCGCCTGGCTGCGCGGACTCCCTACGATCCCTGCGCCGACGAGTACGCTCATAAGATGGAGCACTCCCTCGAATTCCAGGCGGTCTGCCTACGCTATCTTGGCCATGCACCTACGGCGCCCATCGTGCCAATTCTTTGCGCGCTGCCGTTGGACTTGCCGGCGCATGGGACGCCCGCTGATTCGCACTTGACGCGCGCTTTCCTCGAGGCTCTGCGGGAGACGATCGTCGAGGATGGACGCCGGGTCTCCCTGATCGTCGGAGCGGACTTCGCGCACGTCGGTCCAGGGTTCGGGGATCGAGCGCCGATCGACCGAAAGCAAGCTCAGCGAGTCCAGGCTGGCGACGCCGAGATGCTGAATCTGGTCACGGCGGGCGATGCGCAGGGCTTTTATCGCCAGGTTGTAGAGGAGGCGCCCTGGGACGGAATGGCAAGCGACGGAAGCGCGGTGGGCGGACCAAGGCGGATCTGCGGACTGGCACCAATGTACGCTGCACTTCGGCTCCTGGGGCCGAGCCGGGGACGCGTGTTGCATTACGATCAATGGATCGACGGAGCGGGTGTCTGCGCGGTTAGCTTCGGTTGCGTGCTGTTCCCGTGAATGATCCGGAGCTTGACGGACGCGAGTTGACCGACCGAGAGCTACTCGAAGTACAAACTCGCCGCAATCTCGACGGTATGGACCTCGAGCGGAACGGACGGCCCGATCTAGCCGCCGCGTTGTACCAACAGAACCTGGCTGAAGGATTCGAGGGTGACTTCCCGTACGGGCGACTGGTCGCGTGGTATGAGCGTACCGGGCGGTTGGACGAAGCCGAACGGGTCCTGAATCGCGCGATCGACGTGTTCAAGACCAGCAAGCGTCGAACCCCGGCCGATCGGAGGGCCACATTGCAGGCGTTCCGCGGCCGATTGCGGCTTGTGCAAAGGGCCGCGCGGGAGGCGGAGAAGACCGCCAGGCGCGGTAGGAAACGACTTCCATTGCACATCGCCAGTCCGCCGGCACCATGACCGCTGCCCGGCGGCCGGCGCACCTCTGAGGAGTTCACAATGTTCGTCGCCGTCAATAGCCTGCGAGTCCCGGCAGAGTACGCCGATCGTCTGGAGGGAGGCTTCCGCCAGGCCGGCGGGATGGACGACGTTGCTGGACTACTCTCGTTCGACCTGCTCCGTGCGGAGGGTGGCGGTGAGTATCTGGTCCTGACCCGCTGGCAAGACCGCGGATCGTTCGAAGCGTGGCGCGAGGGGGATGCCTTCCAGCGGGCACACGCGGGCACCAACCCGAACAGTCCGGTGCAGTCGCGGCTCACGCTCTACGACATCGTGCTCTCTCGACCCTGAACGTGTGCTCCTTCCCTCTCATCTCGGTTGCGCAAATGCGGGCGCTGGAAGCGGCTGCGATCGCATCTGGCACGCCGGAACGGGAGCTTCAGGAACGAGCCGGGCGTGCGGTCGCCGAAGTTCTGGCCTCGGAGCTGTCTACCCCGGGGGCAGTAATCTCCGTGCTCGCGGGACCCGGCAAGAACGGGCGGGACGCTGTCGTGGCTGCTCGGTACTTGCGCCAGGGCGGCCACCAGATCGAGTTGTTCCTGTCCGAGCGGCACGCTCTGGAGCCCGCCGAGATTGACTCGCTCAGGTGCGCGGGAGTGAGCGTCGAACGACTCCCGACGCCGGCGGAGGCGATATCGGACGACCGGCTGACGCCGCTTGCCGGTGCGCTCGCGCGGGGCGACGTGGCGATCGACGGGCTACTCGGGGTGGGCGCACACGGGCCGCTCCGCGCGGACCTGGCGTCGGCCGTCCAGATACTGAATGCCACCCGCGCCAGACGACCCGGACTGTCCGTGCTCGCCGTCGACGTCCCGAGCGGGGTAGACGCAGACGATGGATCCGTGTCAGGCGACGCCGTACGCGCTGACCTGACGGTCACCTTCGGAGCCGTGAAGACGGGCCTGCTCCGGTTCCCCGGAGCCGGCTATGTCGGGCGACTCGAACCCCGATCGATTGGATTGAACAACGGCCTCGCCCAAGGATGCGAGCCGCCGCCCAGGATCCTGGACCAGGCGACGGTCCGCCTGCTGCTACCAGCGCGGCCGCTCGATGCTCACAAGTATCGGCTCGGGCGCGTGCTCGTCGTGGCTGGATCAGACATGTACGTCGGCGCGGCTTGCCTCTGCGCGGCCGCCGCGGCGAGGAGTGGTTGCGGATTAGTGGCTGCCGCCTCGACGGCAGCCGTAAAACAAGCCCTCGCCGCCCACCTACCCGAGGTTACGTACCCGGTGTCGCCTTTTGAGGCAGGCGACGATCCGTACGGAGCGGCGGACCGTGTGGCTGCGCTCATGCCCGACTATCAGGCGGCGGTCGTCGGACCGGGGCTCGGCCGATCCGCGGAAACCGCCAACTTCCTCCAGCGGCTGCTCACCGCGAATGCGGAGTTACCCAGGCCGACACCGCTGGTGATCGATGCCGACGCCTTGTCCCTTCTGGCGGACTGGGAAGCCTGGTGGGAGGCGATTGGACCCGGCCATGTGCTAACGCCGCACGCGGGCGAATTGGCCCGATTGGCCGGTGACGACTGGGGTCCGTTGGATGGACCGCCCTGGGAGCTTGCACGGGCATTCGCGCGTCGATGGGAGCAGGTCGTCGCGCTCAAGGGGCCCTTCACGAGCATCGCCAGCCCAAGTGGTGAAGCCTGGGTGTACCCACGTGCCAACCCCGCTCTGGCGAGCGCCGGTACCGGCGATGTACTCGCGGGATTGTGTGCCGGCTTATTGGCTCAGGGACTCCCGTCGATGCAGGCGACCAAGCTGGCGGTGACTACCCACGCGCTGGCGGCCCGGCGGGTCACCGATGGGCGTGGCTGGAGGACCTTGCTGGCCTCCGATCTACTCGTGGAAATCCCGGCTGCGTTGGAGGCGATTGCAGGCCCCGATGGCCGCTAATCTGGCCGGGCGCGTTCAGAAGGCGCCGCATAATCGCTCCCAAAGGGTCGGAGGCGCGTTGACAGGGAGAAGGCAAACCCGTATACCGGGAGCCATCCGCGGGGGCGGCGTCGGCCGGACCGGGCGGCTCGGGGGGCGCGGATGAAGGTGCGGTTCTGGGGGACCCGGGGCTCGATCCCGTCACCGGGCCCGCGCACGCTGCGCTACGGGGGCAATTGCGCCTGCGTCGAAGTCCGCACTGAGGCAGGCGAGTTGTTCGTGATCGACGCGGGCACCGGCATCCGGGAGCTCGGGCTCGAGCTCGCTAAGCAGGCGCCGATCACCGCTCACATCCTACTGAGCCATACCCATTGGGATCATATTTCGGGGTTCCCGTTCTTTCCGCCGGCCTTTACCCGTGGGAACCAGCTGGTCGTCTACGGTGCGCGCAACCTCGACAAGCGATTGGAGGAGGTCCTCGCCGGTCAGATGGAGTACACGTACTTTCCGGTCACATTGGGCAACCTCGCGGCCGACATCCAATACCGTGAGCTGCTCGAAGAGACGATTACCATTGGGACCGCGACGATCACCACCCAATACCTCAATCACACCGCGATCTGTATGGGGTACCGAATCGAAGCCGATGGGCGCAGCGTTGCCTACGTGAGCGACCATGAGCCATTCGGCCTCGCACTTTTCGGGGCAGATCCCTCGCCCGAGCAGATTGGCCGAGGGCTGCGTGACGGCGTAGTGCATGCTGGTGATCAGCGTCTGATCGAGTGGGTCCGCGGTGCCGACCTGCTGATCCAGGATGCCCAGTACACCCCGGAGGAGTACCCGGAGAAGATCGGGTGGGGCCACGGCAGCGCCGACTACGTGACCGATGTCGCCCTGCTGGGCAGTGCTAAGCGCCTGGCGCTGTTCCATCATGACCCGATGCACGACGATGACTGCATCGATGGCCTGGTGGCGTTTTGTCGCGCGCGAGCCGCCGAGCACGGATCCGCGCTTGACGTGTTCGCCGCGGCCGAAGGTCAGGAGGTCAAACTGTGATCGTCGGGGTCCCAGTCGCCGCGGGCGATGGCCAGTGCTCGAGCACTCTCACTAGAGGACACGACACGTTCGACACTACATGTGCCGCGGGAAGCTCGACGGCGGTCCTGGCACGCGGGCTGCGCTGCAGGCTAATCGGGCGATGCCGGAGCGCGCTCTTTGCCGCGTCGGTTCGACGCTCGAGCGTGGCGTGCGAGGGGGTGGGTGGATGATCAAGCGGCCACAACTCCTGATCGCCGAGGACGACGACGTGCTGGTGGAGACGATGCGGGAGGTTCTCGAGGAGGACTTCTCGGTGGAGACCGCCGCGGATGGATCCGAAGCGTTGGAGAAGGCGGCGGCGCGGTGCCCGGACATCATAGTCGTCGATGCCAGGATGCCCAAGGTCGACGGCTACCAGGCGTGCCAGGCCTTCCGCGCACAGCCCTCGATGGCAGAAATCCCGATCATTATCATCACCGGCCGCACCGGCCAGGCCGCCGCGAATAGGGCCTTCGCCGCCGGAGCGACCGACTACCTCACCAAGCCGTTCAGCCTCTCGCAGCTGCGGGCGCGCGCGCAGACCTGGCTGATGCGCTGCCATGAGCTAAGCAAGCGCGGCGATCCTCCGGCCGAGTCTTGAACCAACCATTGATCCTGACCCGCCCGATGTCGCCCATCCGGCATGTGTGGAGAGCATAATGCGGTTTGCAGCCAATCTGTCACTGATGTTCGGCGAGTACGAGGTCATGGACCGCTTCAGGCACGCCGCCGAGGCGGGGTTCCGCCATGTGGAGTTGCTGTTCCCATTCCACTACGACCTCGACCAGGTCGAGCGCGAGCTGCGAGCCCATCAGCTCGACATGGTCCTGTTCGATACCGACGCCGGTGACTTCGCGGGTGGGGAGCGCGGCTACCTCTGTGATCCACGCCAGAAGGAACGGTTTTATCGGAGCGTCCAGGACGCCATCCCGATTGCCCAGCGGCTCGGCACCAAGCTCCTGAACGCTCTGGCCGGGAAGGTCCCGCCGGGGGTGAGCTTCGAACAGGCGCGAGCCACGGTCGTCGAGAATCTGAAGCGCGCGGCGCCTTTGGTTGAAGATGCTGGGATCGTGCTGATGTCGGAGGGCCTGAACACCGTCCAGAATCCGGGCTACTTCCTGTCTAGCACCCGTGTGGGGGTCGAGATCGTCGAGGAGGTCAACAGCCCGGCGGTAAAGTACCAGTATGACGCCTATCACATGCAGATCATGGAAGGGAACCTGATCGACACCATTCGACAGAACGTCGAGCACATCGGACACATCCAGATCGCCGACGTTCCAGGCCGGCATGAGCCGGGAACCGGGGAGATCAACTACCCGAACGTACTCGCCGCCATCGACGCCTCGGGCTATGAGGGTTACGTCGGGCTCGAGTATGTTCCCGCGGACGCTACCGTCGCCGGACTGGATGCGTGGCTGCCGAGAGAACGTCGGGCGCACGGCTTCCCCGTCCTCGGAGACGTCGTGCCCTAGCGCCCGCTGCTCATGGCATATCGCGTGAGCAGGTCGCCTTCTTGAGAGTCTAAACTGATGCCACGCCGGGATCTACATGGTCCGAGAACGAAGGCACGTGGGTTTCACCTTGGCCTGGGTTCAGGAGCCCGGGCTCGTACGCCCAACTTCCGCGCATGCCCGACTGTCGACGTATGGGATGGTCTGTGGTCCCATCGGCAGCACCCCCAACCGGGCGCCGGGGCCGTAGGCGCGGAGTAGCCCCTCGGCAGCATCCGCAATGTCGGCGCAGGGTTCGAGGTGAGCGGAACGAATTTGATCCGCGCTCAGCCCTTCAGCCTTGAGCAGCACACGGGCCTTCTGCTGGATCTGAGCCTGGACCTGGACCTCCCACTGATCGTGCATGCTGAAGTCGTCTCGATGGATCAGGGCGAGTAGCGCGTCCGGCGAATCGCCCATCCGCAGGATGTCCTTGTAGTTGCCAAACTCCGGAAGACCGTCTGAGCACTCAGCGGCGGCGATAATCGTCCCGCCTGGCCGCACGATCTGCGCGGCTGCCGACATCCCCTTGACCGCCTGATATAGGTTCATGTCGAGCGGGTAGCCGCTGTTTGTGGTGATCACGAGCTCGAAAGGTTCTTCGACGGGCTGCATCGCAGTCGCACGGGCAAACTGGCGGCCCACGCGGTGCGCGGCAAAGAGGTCCCCTGCGAAGACGGCGGTGATTGCGTGAGTTTGGTCAATTGTGACGTCAAGCGTAAAGTCTGGCCGGACGACCGCGGCGATCTCGCGGATCTCGTCGTGGATGGGATTGCCGGTGGTTACGCCCCAGGTCGCGCGTGGATCGCCGATCAGTGGAGCTCCGTGGAGGTGCAGTACCGTCTCAAGGGCCGCCAGTCCCGGGGCGACCATCTTCGGTCCCCCCGAAAAGCCGGCGAAAAAATGGGGCTCGATGAAGCCGGTGAGGATCTTGACGTCCTGGCTGAGGAAGTCGCGGTCGATCCAGATCGGTCCACCGCCGCGCGTCTGCCCGAGGTGGGCGTGCCGGGAGAGATCGAACGCATCGTGATTGACCACGCGATAGGATCGGGCCACATCCGGGCCGAGCATCTGGTCCATCTCGTCGGGCGTATTCGCGCGGTGCGTGCCGGTGGCGATGAAGATCGTAATTCGTGAAGGATCCACGCAGTCCAGCTCTTCGAGCAGTACGGGCAACACGCGGGCGCTCGGCATCGGTCGAGTGATGTCGCAGACAACGATGCCCACGCGCGCCCCCCGTGGCACTCGCTCGCGGAGTGGTGCTGACTCGATGGGCGAACGGAGAGCGGTGCGAAGCGCCGCGGCTTCGTCGGGCACCGCGGCAGGGTAGCGCGGCTCGATCACCGTCGTGCGCTCGGCGGGCAACTCTACTGCCAGCCCATGGGTCCCGTACGCCAGGTGTACCTGCGTCTTCGTCGCCATCGGTCGCGCCTCCCTGTCCAGCGATTGTAGCGCCGACAGGTAGGCGGAGTGCGACGCCACTCGTATACTGGCGCCTGGCGTTCGCGAGAAAACGGAGCTGCAGGTCAATGCGGACCAGAGTCGCGGTGGTCGGGAGCATCAATCAGGACCTGGTAGTCGAGACCGCGGCGCTGCCCGCACCGGGCGAAACCGTAATCGGCAGCGAGCTCGCCCGATTCGCTGGAGGCAAAGGCGCCAATCAGGCTGTCGCCGCCGCCAGGATGGGCGCGGCCGTCGCGTTCGTAGGGCGGGTCGGCGGCGATCACTCCGCCGCTTGGCTCCTGGATGGTCTGCGGCGCGACGGGATCGACGTGGCCCGCGTCAGCCGCGACGATGGCGCCAGCGGGACGGCGCTGATCACGGTCGCCGCTGACGGCGGTAACACGATCGTCGTGGCGCCAGGGGCGAATTGGCGCCTGAGCATCGATGACGTCGAAGCCGCCCGGAGCGCGATCGAGTCGAGCGACGCGCTCCTGCTCCAGCTCGAGGTGCCGCTGGATGCGACCAAGCGCGCGGCAGAGATCGCCCGTGCGAGCGGGTCGACGGTGTTTCTCAATCCCAGTCCAGCCGCTCCGCTTGCCGACGCCTTGCTCGCGCTCGTCGACCTGCTCGTGTTGAATCAGACGGAACTGGCAATCCTCGCCGGAGCGACAGCCGCGGGCAGCGCGCTCCTGACCGGCGGCGTCTCGACCGTCGTCGTGACCCTCGGGGCTGCCGGCGCCGAATGCTTCACCAGAGCGGGCACGCGGACAGTGCCGCCGTTCTTGACCAGGGCCGTCGACCCGACGGCCGCGGGTGACGCCTTTCTCGGCGCACTCGCCGCGACGGCAAAGGAGCTTGGTCTGGAGCATGCGCTTGACTTTGCCTCGGCCGCGGGCGCACTCGCCACAACGCGGCTTGGCGCACAGAGCTCGCTGCCTACTCGGGCCGAGGTGGAGACGCTTCTGCGGACCGGTCGCGGAGGCTAACCGTCGACCGGGTACATTCGCTCGATGCTAACCGCGAGAAGCACGCGGCCGTCGCGGACCATCGCTGTGTCGAACGCCTGCCAGTCCGGATGAGGCGTTCCGGTGATTCGCTGGTAGACGCGGCGTAGCTCGGCCACCACATCGTCCCCGTCGAGAACCTCGCAGATGCCCTCAACGACGAGGTATTCGCCCCAGCTGTCACCCTGGATGGCCAGGGACACGCGCGGGTCGCGGAGGACGTTCCGGGTCTTGGCGCGGTCACGCGTGACCGAGATTTTGACGCGGCCATCTTCGTCGAGCGTGTAGGAGATGTTGGACAATTGAGGACGACCGTCGCGCTTGATCGTCGCCAGGACCGCGTGGCTGTGGCGACTGACAAACGTCCTGGCCTGCTCGCCGTTCATGCCGAACCCCTCCTAGTCGACACCGGAGAGGACCGATCCAGCGTCGGCGACAGCCGTCGAGACATCCTGGAACCGGGCGAAACTGAGTGGCGACAGATCAAGACTCGGGTGGCCGTCAAGGAGCCATTCGGCAACATAGCGACCCGTGGCCGGCGCATGCTGAAAGCCGTGACCGCCGAAGCCAACCGCACAGAAGACGCCCTCGACGCCCGGCAGCCAGTCGATGATCGCGTGCTGATCGGGCGTCAGTGGCCGCAGGCCCGCCCAGGCGCTGCGCACTCGAGCGTGCTCCAACACCGGAAAACGTCGAATGCCCTTGTCGACCGCTTCTTCCAGCAGCGTCCAATCGACAGGTACGTCCGCGTAGTCCGTCACGTCGCCGGCGTCGCCGGGACTCATCAGCACCCCCTGACCTTCACTGCGGCAATAGAAACCTGATCCGGTGTCTATCACCAATGGCGTGGGATGGTGGAACTCGTCAAATCTGTCGGTCACAAAGATGTGGCGCCGCTTTGGATAGACCGGGATCTCGACGCCGAGCATTCGGGCCACTGGCCCAGCGTTCGGTCCGGCCGCGTTGATCACGCAGGGACTAGTAATGGCGCCCCCGATTGTATCGACGACCGTAGCGCGCCCGCCGACCGAGCGCATGCCGGTGACCACGGTTTCTTCCACGAAGCGTACGCCAAGCTTGCGCGCCTGGGCGGCGTAGGCCATGCAGACGTCGTTTGGCGTGGCATGCCCATCCATGGGGCACCAGGACGCCCCTACCATGTCGTCGATTTCAAGCTGCGGGGCAAGCTCGCGGGCTTCCTCCGAACTGATGATTCGCGATGGTACGCCCCACCTGTTCTGGAGCTCGACGTTCTTGCGGAACTTGACCAGCGTCCGTTCGTCCGTCAGGACGAACATGTAGCCGTCCTGGACATAGCCAATGTCGACGCCGAGCTCCTCGTGGAAGCGCTGGAATGCCTCGATTCCCTCGAGCGAGAATCTGATCTCGAGCTCCGTGGCGAACTGCGCACGAATTCCGCCCGCGGCCTTGCTGGTCGAGCCGGCCCCGATCGCGGCACGCTCGATGACCACGACGTCACGCTGGCCGCGCTTGGCGAGGTGATACGCGATTGAGCAGCCGACTGCGCCCGCGCCGACGATGACGACCTCTGCGGCCCTGGCAACCGACATGCTGCCCTCCTGCCGCCATTATGGCAGGCGAAGCGATCTCGCTGGACGTTGGAGACGGAGATGGCGAGTATGATGACCAAGGGACGATTTAGTGCGCGTTGGGAGCAAGGTGGGTCCCGGGAATTTCGAGTTACGGATGCATGACCCATCGTCTGGTGCCGATCGCGGAAGCGTTCGGATCGTCAAGTCGGTTTGCCCCCTGAACTGCCCGGATAGCTGCGGAATCGTCACGACCGTCCAGAGTGGGCGGGTTGTCCGGACGGTGGGTGATCCTGAACATCCAATCACCCGCGGGTGGCTCTGCCGCAAGGGTAACGAGTATCTGGAGCGGCACGCGGACCCGACTCGGCTCATGCATCCCATGCGGCGCGTCGGGCCCAAAGGCGCCGCGCGGTTCGAGCGCGTGTCCTGGGACGACGCGCTCGACGAGATCGCCGCGCGGTGGGGCTCGATCATCGAACGCTGGGGGCCGGAGGCGATCGTACCGTACGGCTACTCTGGCACCATGGGGATCGTACATCGGACCGCCGGTGAGCGGCGATTCCTCAATCGGCTGGGCGCGACGGTTCTCGACCGGGGGATCTGCTCCGAGGCCGGCCACGCCGCCATGCGAGCTACGCTGGGCGGGTCGTTCGGCAGTGATCCAGAGGACATCCCGAACGCCCGATTGTTGCTCATCTGGGGGCACAACCCAGCAGCGACCAACCCGCACGCCGTCCCGCTCATCCAGGAAGCCAGGCGGAATGGTGCCCAGGTGGTTGTGATCGATTCACGCAAGACGGAGTCGGTCCGTTACGCCGACCTGCACCTGGCGCCCTATCCGGGTACGGACGCGGCGCTGGCGCTCGCGATGGTCCACGTGCTGCTCGAGGAAGGGCTGCACGACCGTCCCTTCCTGGAGGAACGGACCGTTGGGTTCGAGCACCTGCGCGGGCTGGCCGCCGGCTATACGCCCGAACGGGCCGCTGCCATCACCCGCCTGCGGGCGGGTGACATCCGAGATCTCGCCATGCTGTACGGGACCCGTAAGCCGGGACTGCTGACGACTGGACCCGGCATTCAGCGTCATACGAATGGCGGGCAGACGATGCGGACGTTGTTGACGCTGCCGGCCGTGACCGGTCAGTACGGCGTGGCGGGGGGCGGCTTCCTCTACAACAACCGCTACCTCATCTGGGGTCCAGAGCAGCTTGGCCATGACGCCGAATTGCTCCGAACGACGGCGCGGACGATAAGCATCAACCAGGTCGGAGAGGCGTTGTCGAGCGCCGATCCGCCCGTCAAGTCGCTGCTCGTGGTGAATGGCAATCACGCGGCCGTCGGCCAGAACAAGGCCAAGATGATCGAAGGCCTCCGCCGCGATGACCTGTTCACCGTCGTCCACGAGCTGTTTCCGACCGACACGGTTGACTACGCCGACCTCGTGCTGCCGGGCGACCATGCAGCTGGAGCAGCTCGATTTACACCTGTCGTACTGGTCGCTCTACTTGCGCCTGAATCTGCCGGCGGTCGCGCCGCCAGGCGAGTGTCGATCGAACCTGGATCTCTACCACGCGCTCGCCGAGCGAATGGGGTTCGAAGAACCGGCCCTTCACGCTTCCGCCGAGCAAATCATCCAGGAGCTGATCACCACGCCGAGCCCTTATCTCGCCAACGTGACCTGGGAGCGACTGATCGCCGAGCCGGCGGTACGGCTGGCCGTGCCGGGGCGACCGCACGTGCCGTTTGTGGATGGCCGCTTCCCGACCCCGTCTGGCAAGCTCGAGATCTGGTGCGCGAGCTTGGCCGAGGCAGGCAAGGACCCACTGCCCGACTGGGTCCCCGAGCGGGAAAGCCCCGAAGCGTCGCCCGCGCTGTTCGTGCGCTACCCCATCAAGCTGCTTACGCCGAAGGAGCAGCACTTTCTCGGGTCCAGCTTCGCCAACCTGCGGTCATTCCGGCGGATGGCCGGCGAACCGACGGTCGAGATGCATGCCGCGGACGCGGCCGCGCGCGGGATCGCCGATGCTGACCTGGTCGAGCTGTTCAACGATCGAGGGTCGTGTCGCTTGCGGGCGCGCCTGGCGGACACCGTGCCGACCGGCGTGGCGGTCAGCGAGGTGGTCCACTGGCAGAAGCTCGGCCCTGGCAGACGGAACGTCAACTGGACAACACCAGACTACCTTACCGACCTCGGCGACAACTCGACGTATCACACCAATCTGGTGCAGATTCGCCGATGCGACCATGACGGAGCACTGGACGAATGAGCGAGGCGGTGGAATCATCTGAGCGTCGCGTAGTCGCGGCACGGACGATCGTCGTCAATCCGGGCAACCAGCTACAGGCGTATATCGAGCGATATGCTTCGTGTCTTGAGTCCGGAGAGCGGTTGCGACAGGGGCGACCATACTCGGAACGATGTTCGGTCTGACGACAGGCCGGTGTGGACGATGACGTATCCCGTCGAGGGTGGTTCGGAGGCGGACGACGAGACCCTGTGCGCGCGCATTCGCGCACGGGATGTCAGGGCGCTCGAGGCCTTGCATGAACGCCACGGGCGCGCGCTTTTTTCCCTCGCGCTCAGGATGCTCGCCGAGTCCGAAGCCGCGGAGGAAGTCGTCCAGGAGACGTTCCTGAAGCTCTGGCAGCAGCCGGATCGATACCGGCCCGAGCGAGGGAGGCTCCTGCCCTGGCTGCTGGGCGTCGCGCACCATCGCGCGGTCGATCGCCTTCGTCGTCGGCGTCTGGAGCAACGTTATAACGCCAATCCTCGTCTTGCCGAGTTCGGTAGCCCTCCGCCCGACCCACAGGACACCTTCGTCGACACGCTCCGTGGTGAGGCGATCGCACGAGCGCTTCGCACGCTGCCCGAGGCGCAGCGGCAGGCCGTCGAGCTTGCCTACGTCCGCGGCATGACCCAGGTTGAGATTGCCCAGTTCCTCGGCGAGCCGTTGGGCACCGTCAAGACGCGCCTTCGCCTGGCGATGCAGAAGCTAAGGGGGTCCGCCGAGCTTGCGGAGATGCGACCAGGCGGAGGTGTGCCGTGAGTCGCGACGAAGTCCGTGAGCACCTTGCTGCTTACAGCCTCGATGCTCTCGAGGCGCGCGAACGAGATGCTGTCGACGATCACCTCACCCGCTGCCCCGACTGCGTCCGCGAGCTGTGCGAACTTCAGGCGGTCGCGAGCCGACTAGGCCTGGCGTTACCCGAGGCTGACCTTCCGACCGGAGCGAAGGACCGGATGGTGGCGCGCGCGTTGGAGGGAGAAAGGTGGACACTCTCGCACGAGAAGCGGGTCTGGCCGCGGCTCGCTGTCCCGAGATTCGCGCCCGCCGCGTGGGCCGCGGGCGTATCACTCATCGTCGCCCTGAGCACGTCCCTGTGGGCGGCCGGCTTGCAGGTCCAGCTCAACGAACAGCGTGCTATCGTGGCGAGCCTCCGCGGCCCGGCTGCCCGGTACGACCAGATCGTCTCGGTGCTCCAGGCACCGGACGTCCAGCTTCGCGCGCTGCAAGGAAGCGAGCTAGCGCCGTCGGCAATAGGCCGGGTCTACGTTGACCCCCAGACCGGGGCGGGCATGATGGTCGTGCGCTCGGTACCGCCACTGTCGGAAGGGCGCGCGTACCAGCTTTGGTGTGTGCGTCCGGATGGCACGCGCGAGAGTGGCGGGCTGCTCAAGCATACTGACCTCCACGGCAACGGCTACGCGCCGATCAGCTGTCCCGGCCCACTGGCGACGTGGCAGCGACTCGGAATCACGGAGGAGCCGGCGGCGGGCAGCTCGGCACCGACCGGCCAACGCGTCCTTGGTGGGACGGTCTAGTTGCAGGGCTTCGCCTCCCCGCCCCCCGTAGTGGTATCGAAGGACTGACCACACGAGCACGACTTGACCGCGTTCGGATTCTGAACCGTGAATCCGCCACCCATCAGCGCGTCGACGTAATCTACTTGGGAACCCTCGAGGTACTGGAGGCTGAATGGATCGACGACGAGCTTGACTCCATCGTAGTCGAACAACTGGTCGTCGTCAGCGTGATCATCGTCCAGCGACATCCCGTACGAGAACCCGGAACACCCCCCGGGGGATACGTAGACGCGCAGGGCCGCTTCTTCTGAGCCTTGCTTCTCAACGATGCGTCTGAGATGGCTGACGGCATTGTCGGTCATGGTCAACATGCGCGGCGACCTCCGGTTTGCACCTTCACGCTATTTTACCAGGACCACGACGCGGGCTCGGGGGATTACCGAGTAGGAAGGTCCAGTCGCGAGTAGAATACGCAAACAAGTGCGGAGTGGGGGCATCGTCATGTCGCGCAGTCGGACCAATTACCGGCCGGGCCTGATCACCGACATGTACCATCCGGACTCGGCCTACGTGAGTTGGCGGGCGGGGTTGAACGGCATGACGACCTTTGACCTGTACGCGCGTAGGGCGCCCTTCGGCGGGGCTTACCTGCTGGTGGCCGGCCTCGAGATGGCGGTCGAGTTCGTGCGCGAGTTCCGGTACAGCGAGGACGATCTCCAGTTCCTTGCCCAGATTCGGGACTACGAGCCGGAGTTCCTGGAGGAGCTCTCGCGGCTCCACTTCACCGGCGAGATCCTCGCGATGCCGGAGGGATCGATCGCGTTTCCCAATGAGCCGCTACTTCGGGTTACGGCGCCCTTTCGCGAGGCCATCCTTCTCGAGTCGGGGTTGCTCCAGGCCGTCAACCTGTCGACGCTGATCGCGACTAAGGCATCTCGCGTGGTGTGGGCGGCGCAAGGACGGCGCGTGTCCGAGTTTTCATTGCGACGGGCGCAGGAGCCGTTCGTAGTGACCCGATCGGCCCGGATTGGCGGATGTAGTAGCACATCCTTCCTGTCGGCGGCGCATCGGTATCGACTGCTGGCGACGGGCACGGTTCCACATGCCCTGATCCAGTTGTTTGATGATGAGCGGTCCGCGTTTGAGGCGGTTGCCGAGACCTACAATCGCTACACGTTGCTGCTGGACACCTACGACGTCCGACGAGCGGTGCACACCGCCATCGATGTCGCCAAGAAATACCGCGAGAGCCTCGGCCATATCCTGGCGGGTGTCCGGCTGGATAGTGGTGACCTGTTGGACGACAGTAAGTACGTGCGCGAGGTGCTCGACGAGGCGGGGTTGCGCGACGTACACGTGCTCGCTAGCGGCGACCTGGACGAGTTTCGCATCGCCGAGCTGCTCGATCGAGGAGCGCCGATCGACTCCTTCGGGGTGGGAACAAGCCTCGGCGTCGGGGCAGGGTCGGTCGAACGTGATGTCGAAGGCGGTGCTCTCGGTGGTGTCTATAAGCAGGTGCTCTATGTGGACGAACAGGGCACGGCCGTGCCGAAGCTCAAGGTGGCCGGCGAAAAGTCGACCCTGCCAGGCAAGAAAGAGGTGTATCGCATCGGAGCCTTCGAGGAGGACGTGGTGCAACTCGCCCATGAGCCGCGGCCTGGTGGCGACGCCGAGCGACTGCTGAAACCAATGGTCCGCGGCGGGCACGTTGTGCCGGGCAGCTTACCGCCCCTGTCCGAGATCTGGGAGCTTGCCAACCGCAACTTGAAGTTGCTGCCGGACCGGTACCACCGCCTTGAACACCCGGACGAGTACCCCATCCGTTACAGTCCGGAGCTGTGTCGGCTCCGAGATCAGGCGATGGACGCGCAGGCCGTCGGCATGGAGGCGCCGCTCAGGCTGGCCTTGACGGATTCTGAGGACACCGCCCCCTTGTCTTCGGCCACCATAGAACCGCGAGAGACTGAGCGCATCGATGGCAGGGGCTCCTGACGCGGGAGAAACCTTTCGGCTCACTGTGCATGAGGACGGTCGCACCGCGCTTGCGCGGACCCACTCACGCACCCCGCCATCGCGGACCCGCGGTGACGACGACTGCCGCCGACTCGTAGCAGCGCGGCGCTGATGCCCCGACGCAAGGAGGAACCATGTTCACCCGTTTCGCACGTTTACGCCACGTCGCTTTGCTCGGCGCGATCGTGCTGGCGGCGCCGCTGCTTGCAGGTCCGACAAGGGCCGCGGCGATTGGACCGCTTCATAATCAGGCGTCAACCGAGCGACTGGCGTCTGCGCCGTCCGCGATTGGCCTCGACAGCATCCTATTCTCCACGCAGAGCGGGGCTGACGCGCCAGCCGCCACTAGCTTCCGCTTTGGGCCGCGTGAGATCTTTGCATCGGTCAACTATCGTGGCGCCGCGCCAGGCAGCGCCTTCAAGTACATCTTCCGATTCGGCGCCACCGACGTGAATTTCGGAGAGGTGGCCACGCCGACTCAGGATGGCCGTGGCGAGATCAGGCTGGCGCGCCAAGACGCCGACTATCTGATGTTGGGCACATTCGAGTTAGTGGTTACTGGGCTGGACGGGAATGAATTCGGACGTGCGTCATTCTCGATTTTCGACGACGAGAGCGACGACAACGGCGACGACGGCGACAACGACAACGACGACAACGTCAATGACAACGGCGGCAATGACAATGGCGACAACGGCAATGACAATGGCGATCACAGTAATGACGATGGAAATAACGGTAACGACAACAGCTAGCGCCGAGACCCGTTGAGCACGTGGGGCCGGCCAGCCTGGAGCTGGCCAGCCTCACTGCGTCCCGCCGCGGTCATGGCACGGGGATGTCGGTCAACTCGCTGGCTGAGCGTAGCTCGCTGGACACCTCGTCCGACATTGGCACTCCGGTTTCGCGACGGCGGCCCTCGGTGACGAACTCCCGCTCGCCCGGCAGAAGGATGCTCTCGACGCCCGCGCCGAGCGTGCTGGCCTTCATGGTTCGAACCAGCGCGTCGACGCGGGCCGTGTATTGGTCAAGCGGCAGGAAACGAGCGATGTCGATCGCGAGGAAGAAGTGGCCAGTGCCGACTCCGCCGACGTCGTGCACCGCGTACCGGCGCTCTTCGTGCGCTCCCGCGGTGAAGCCCATGTTCTCCAACGCCGGCCCCATCGCGGCACCCGAGATAGCCGCACTCAGGAGCTCGACGACGATCGACAAACCGTACCCCTTGTAGCCGCCGATCGGCAGTAGCGAGCCGTCAAGCGCGGCCGCTGGATCGTTGGTGGGTCGCCCCTCCGCGTCCTGGGCCCAGCCGTCTGGAAGCGGCTGCCCGCGCATCGCGGCGAGTTTGATCCAGCCCCGCGCAACCATCGTTTGGGCCATGTCGAGGACGATTGGCTGCTCGGATCCGCCCGGCGACGCGACGGCGATCGGGTTGTTGCCAAGCAGCGGAGTGACGCCGCCGGTGGGCGCCCTCGCGACGGCGCCGTTGGTCATGGCAACGCCGATCATCTGCTCGGGCAGGGCCAGCATCGCCCAGTACGCCCCGGCCCCGAAATGGTTGCTGTTGCGGACGGCGACGGCTCCGATGCCGTGCCCCCGGGCGCGGCCGATCGCCAGGTCCATCGCGTGTTTCGAGGCGACCTGGCCCATCGCCCGCTGCCCGTTCACGAGCGCCACGGCCGGCGCGTCGGCGATGAGGACCGGACGCGCGCGCGCGTCGACCTGGCCGTCCTTCAAGTTGCGAAGATAGACCGGCAATCGCACGAGTCCATGCGACGTCACGCCGCGCAGCTCTGCCGCGATCAGCGTGTCGGCGACCAGCGTCGCGTCGTTGGACTCCATGCCGACGGCGACGAAGCACCGGGTGGCGAACTCCTGGAGGGCATCAACTGATTGGTACACCGGTGCCTGGGTCACGGTGTCCTCCTCACGCGTGGCGTCGGGCGCTCCGCCCGCCCCACATTGTACCTTCGCTTACTTGAGAGCGGTGCATGGCTGGTCATGCGATGCATCGCCTGCCGCAGACGTGCTATCGTCGCCGAGGCGCGGAGCGGATGATGCCAATCGCGGGGCTGGTGAAGCCGAACACCTACCGAGATTCGGTGGCTCTGATGCTGGTTTCGACGAAGCTGGCCGAGATGCCCGGGGTTGCGCAGGCCTCGGCGATGATGGGGACGCCGGCAAACAAGGAGATCCTGGCAGCGACGGACTTGCTCGCGCCGACGCTGGAACACGCACGCCCCAACGACCTGTGCATCGCAGTGGACGCTGCCGACGACGACACGCTCGAGCGTGCCCTGCGGAACGCCGAGTCGCTGCTGGCCGGCGGCGCGGCACCGGCCGGCACAGTCCTCGGTTCAACTCGGCGCCCCCGTACGCTCGAAGGCGCGTTGCGCGATCGGCCAGACGCGAACCTGGCCCTGATCTCCGTGCCCGGCGAGTACGCCGCCTTTGAGGCCCGCCGAGCGCTGCGGGCCGGACTTCATGTCTTCCTGTTCAGCGACAACGTGCCGTTAGATGAGGAAGTCCAGCTGAAGCAGCTCGCCCGTGAGCAAGGCCTCCTGATTATGGGACCTGACTGCGGGACGGCGCTGATCGCCGGCGCGCCGCTCGGCTTCGCCAACGCGGTCCGGCCCGGGAAGGTCGGAATCGTGGCCTCGTCGGGGACGGGCCTGCAGGAGGTGAGCTGCCTGGTCCACCGGCTCGGTGAGGGCGTGTCGCACGGCCTCGGCACCGGCAGCCGCGACCTCTGGCAGGAAGTTGGCGGCACTTCCTTTCTTACCGCGCTGGATGCACTCGCGGCCGACGAGGGCACGGCGGTGCTGACGCTGATCGCAAAGCCGGGGGCGCCGGAGATCCAGGAGCTCGTCTACGCCCGGCTCGCCGAGATCTGCAAGCCAGCCGTCGTCTACTTCCTCGGAGCGGTCGCGACGCCTCCGACTGCATCCGACGAGCTCGTGTTCGCCGCTGACCTGGAAGACGCGGCGCGCTGCGCCGTGGCATTGGCGCGTGGTGAGCGGCCGTCCGCGGCCGGTACTTCGAGAGCACCCGTCGAGAAGCTCGCTCGGCGACTGATATGCGGGCTCGGACCGCGCCAGAAATCGGTGAGCGGGCTGTTTGCAGGCGGCACGCTGGCGCAGGAGGCTGCCGCGGCGATCCGCCGAAACGTGCGCGGAGACCCGCCCTCCGCGCCTCAGGCGAATCCGGGCGAGGTGCTTCACCTGGCAAGTCATCGCGTCCTGGACCTTGGAGACGACGCCTACACGCGCGGGCGTCCTCATCCGCTGATCGACCCGAGGCTCCGAAACGAGGAACTGGTGGCGCAGGCTGCGAGCGGCACCGTCGCGCTTTTCCTGGTCGACGTGATACTTGGCTACGGGACCCACGCCGAACCGGCAGACGCTTTGAGTGGGGCAGTCGCTAGAGCTCGCGCGGCGGCTCTGGAGCAGGATGCACAGCTCCGAGTACTCGCATCGATCACGGGCACCGACGATGATCCGCAGGGCTTCGGGCGCCAGCGCCGCGCGCTGGAGAAGGCGGGTGTGGTCGTGGCCGAGTCGGCAACCGAGGCCGGACTCGTGGCCGGACTCGTGGCCGGTCTTCTCTCGAGCGCCGCGTGAAGCGGCATGCTCAAGGATCCTTGATCCGCTGCGGAGTGGTGACCGAGATCAGGTGGTGAGCCAGCCGATCGACGCGCTGCTTAGCGGTGCACCGCGCGCTGTCAACATCGGCGTTGAACAGTTCGTCCGGCCGCTACGTGCGTGGGACTCGGACATCCTGTCGGTTGATTGGGCGCCTCCTCCGGGCGGCATCCCACTCGCTCAGGCGCTCGATCGCCTCGAAGCGCCTGAAATCGCCCCGCGGATCGAGGCGGCCAACGCGCGCGTCGTCGAGCGCTTCCTCGGTGCTCGTCCGGCGTTGGTCGATGTGCAACCGGCTGCGCAGATCGTGCCGCTGCTTCGAGAACGGGCGTTGCTCCACGCTGGTCCGCCGATCGTGTGGGAGGAGATGACCGGTCCGATGCGAGGCGCGGCGATCGGGGCCGTGCTCCACGAGGGATGGGCTGAGGACGAGCAGGCAGCAGAGGCGATGCTTGGAGCGGGGGAAGTTGGATTCACGCCGTGCCATCACGTCGGCGGCGTGGGGCCGATGGGCGGCATTACGTCCGGCAGCATGCCGGTGCTAGTGGTCCACGACACCGCATGGGGTGGGCGCTCTTTTTGCACGCTGAACGAAGGAGTCGGACGAGTCCTCCGCTTCGGGGCGTACGGGCCGGAGGTGCAGCGGCGACTAGGGTGGATACGTGAGGAGCTGGGGCCGATCGTGGGGCGGGCGCTGCGGGTCGGCGGCGCGGTTGACCTGGCCTCGATCATGGCGCGAGCCTTGACAATGGGTGACGAGCTCCATCAACGCAACACCGCGGCCACCCTGCTCCTGTTGAGAGAGTTGGCGCCCCGCCTTGCCGAACTGGGGCTGCCCGGCGCTCAGCATAGGACGGTGCTCGAGTTCATGGCTGGGACGGAACAATTCTTCTTGAACGTTGCGATGGCCGCCTGCAAGGTGATCGCCGATGCTGGCTCGGCGGTGGGCGCAGAGAGCAGCATCGTGACGGCGATGGCGCGCAACGGGGTCGCCTTTGGGGTCCGCATGGCAGCCACGGGCGACCGTTGGTTCACGGCTCCGGTGAACACACCTCGAGGTCTGTACTTCGGCGGCTACTCCCAGGAGGATGCGAGCCCGGACATCGGGGACTCGGCGATCACCGAAACGGTGGGTCTGGGAGGCTTCTGTTTGGCAGCAGCTCCGGCCGTCGTGCCGTACCTTGGCGTTGGCGGCTTCGACGAGGCGCTAGTCATTTCGCGCGAGATGCAGACGATCGTAGCGGCATCCAATCCGAACCTGGCGATCCCGGCGCTCGACTTCGCGGGCGCCGCAACCGGCATCGATGTGCGCCGGACGGCGGCGACTAGCGTCGAGCCGATCATCAACACGGGAATTGCGCATCGCAGTGCGGGCGTCGGGCAGGTCGGTGCCGGGACGGTCCGCGCTCCGCTTGCCTGTTTCGAGCAGGCAGTGCTGGCCTTGGCCGAGACCGTCGTCTGAGCATTAGACCGGACAGTCGAGGCTCCGGCTGGTCCCGACCGGTATCCTCCTAACATCCCCCGTGAGGTGCCGCCCGTGTCACGTATCCTGCGCCTGCTCCTGATCGCATTGGCCGTGTTCGCAGCGGCCTGCGGCGGCCAGGCATCCACGCCGTCATCCGCCGCTCCGACCGGAACCGCACCAGTGGCAAGTGGGTCCCCGAGCGCTCCCACTCCCACCGCCCAGATCGCCGAACCAGCACAGGCGGCGAGTCCCAGCCCCAGTCCGCTGGCGCTGGTGAGTTCGCCAGCTGGAGCGAGCCCCCAGCCGAACGTGATCGCGAATCCGGTTTCCAACCCCGTGCCTGGCGAGGCGGTCGGAGCTGCAGGGGTGCTGTTCCGGATCGTTCCCGAGCAATCAGAGGCGATGTACGTAGCGCGCGAGAAGTTCGTGGAACGGCCAGCACCGAACGAGGCGATCGGGCGGACGAAGGACGTCAGCGGCGAGATCGCGCTCGAACAACCCGGCGTTCTCCGCGGGCGCGTGCTGAACGTGCGGGTCGATCTCCGGACCCTGACCAGCGACTCGAGCCGGCGGGATGCCTACGTCCGGCAAAACACCTTGCAGACCGAGCAGTTCCCGTACGCTGAATTCTCCTCCGATGAGGTCGTGGGACCCGAGTCGTACTCGGAGGGCGACGAAGTTCAGTTCCAGGTTCCTGGAACCATGACCATTCGAGATCAGGCACGACCACTCACCTGGGACGTTCAAGCGAAGCTGATCGGCGAGGTGCTGACCGGGTCTGCCGTGTCGCGCATCAAGCTCACCGATTTCGCAATCGACCCGCCGCGGCTTGCCATCCTGACGGTCGATGACGAGATGCGCTGGGAGATCCGGTTCACAGCGCGAGAGTCCCAATAACCAACCAGGCACCCAACGTGCCATCTGCCGGGTGACCCGCGTCGCGCGCTTGTTCCTACACGGGAGGTGCGGGTCGGACCACAGCCGCTGGCGCGGCCCCTCCCGCGATCGTCGGCAGGAGCTCGAGGCGGGCGTTGGCAGCGAGCCGAGTGTCCAAGCCCGCAATCTGGTCGTCGACGTGGACAATCAAATGCTGCCACAGAAACTCGTCTGAGGGCGCTTCGGCGATCGGCACGAAGGCAGGGTAGCGGTCGGCGAGCCACGCGAGTACGTGGCGCAGGAGCGTGCCATCCGGCAGGTCGACCTCGAGCACATCGGTGCCAATCGCGCGGCGAAACGGCGGATAGGCGGTGATGAGCACAGGCGGTCCTCAATCTGTACGGCGCAGGAGCGGGCTGTGGACGAACCCACGGACGGGCGGCGCTGCGCCTTCGTCGGTGACCAGGTACCAGCGCGGATCCCCATCAAGTGCCTCGGCGCGCACCTCGATCTCTCCGCGGACGCGAGCGCCGCGACTGAGCACGCTAGCAACCGGTGCATCGACGACGGGTGCAGCGCGCATCAAGGCTTCGTCGGCCTCGACTTCCAACTGAGCCGCGCCGCCCAGCGCGCGCGGCTGACTGCCGGACTCCTCGTCAACGTCCTCCTCGTCCGCTTGCATGCTATGCGGCTGGACACCGCGCCACGGGCCTGTCACACGCTGCTTCATCGCGGCGCCGTCGATTGCTTCGGAAGCCAGGGCGGCGCGGGGAAAGAGACTTCCAAAGGGACTCGGCGCGCTTGGCCCTGTCGAGTTCTGATAGAGCAGCCAGCCCAGACCAGCGCCGAGCGCCAACAAGAGGCACAGTACGAGTGGCACGATCCAACGTCGGCGCCTGCGAGGTGCCACGGGCACCTCCGAAGCCCGGCCGGTGACTTCGCGCGGCTGCCCCGCAACTTCACACCGGCGCGGAGACATGGTGGGCCGCAACGCTGTGGGCGTTGCGCGTTCGCCGGCCTCGTCTACGGGCGCGTGCGCCGTTCCCGAGGGAAGACGCGCGGCCGCACGAGAGACCACAACGGCGGAGATGTTGTCGGGCCCTCCCCGCTCGTCAGCCAACGCGACCAGTGCATCGACCGCCGCTTGTGGATCGAGCCTTGTGACGTGGGCCAGGATCTCACCATCGTCGACTACGCCATAGAGCCCGTCAGAGCAGAGAACCAGGCCCGCGCTGCCCGCCAGCGAGGCGCGGTAAACGTCCACCGCCACATCAGGATCGAGCCCGAGGGCGCGCGTGATGATGTTGCGTCGTGGATGGCCGCGCGCCTCCTCGGGAGTAAGCGCGCCAGCGGCCACTTCCTCGGCCACCCACGAGTGATCGCGGGTCAGCTGCTCAATGCCGCTGTTCGAGAAGAGGTAGCATCGGGTGTCTCCGACGTGGCCGACCACGACGCTCTCGCCGGCGATCACAGCGGCGGTCATGGTGCTGCCCATCTGATCTCGACCAGAAGCGTCCGCGCCGGCACGGAGCACCTCGCGGTTTGCCGTTTCCAGAGCCTGGCGCAATGCACTATCAACGCTATCCGCGTCCGCCGAGTAGTACGTGTCGCGCGCGGTCTGGACCGCCAGCGCACTGGCCACCTCGCCGTTCGCATGTCCGCCCATACCGTCCGCCACGGCGCAGAGCAGGCCGCGCCGTGCCACGTGCGCTGCCTCCAGGGGCTCGCACAGGACGGCGTCCTCGTTGCGTGTGCGGACCGATCCGGTCGCTGACGCCTGTCCGACTCTCAGGCCCAATGTGGCCGGCGTGCTGGAACCTGAGTCGCTGTCGTCGGTCACATCGACCTCAAGAGCCTAGCGGAGTACGTACAATCCGTCGCCGCTGCGCCAGTATCTTCGCGGGGTGTTCGTCGTTCGAGTATATGGCGCGGCGGCCAAGCTCATCTAGGGCGGGTCGAGGACCTGGAAGGGGAAGGTCCATCACGTTGTGGGAGTCCGCGGGACGCTGCTATAGTCGGGGCACAACGGCGGCGGCGGCCGCGGCTTTGGCGACGGAGAGCCCCATTACCGCGCGGGGCGGGCCGGGCTGTCGCGGACTTGGCCATACGTTGAGCACGCCCCCACCGTCCTGGCGCGACCGCAAGGCACCTCGGCTCAGTTCGCCCGGCTCGACGCGGCGTGAGCCGAACGGTAGCGAGGCGTCCTCCTCAGCTGGAGGGCACGACGGCAGCTACGGGCTCGCCGATCTCGAGTCGAAGCCGCGCGAAGAACTGGAAGCTCTGGCGGAAGCGTTTGGCGCGGCCGCGCTAAATCAGCTCAGAACGCCAGAGCTCGTCTTTCTTGTGCTCAAGCTCCAGGCTGAGCGCCAGGGCAACGTCTTGGCCAGCGGAGTCCTCGACCTTGTGGAGGACGGCGTCGGATACCTGCTGCAGAATCGATTCATGTCAGGACCGTCCGACGTCTACGTATCCCAGTCTCAGATCCGCCGCTTCTCGCTGCGGACGGGGGACTGGGTGACTGGCCACGTTCGTCCACCGAAAGATGCGGAGAAGTACTTTAGCTTGCTGCGAGTTGTCGCCGTGAACGGGCGCGAACCGGAGATTGCCCATCAACGCCCGCACTTCGATGCATTGACGCCGATCTTTCCCCAAGAACGGCTCGTCCTGGAAACCGACGCGCAATCCGTCACGCAGCGCCTGATCGACCTGATCGCACCGATCGGCAAGGGACAGCGCGGGCTCATCGTCTCGCCACCGAAGGCGGGCAAGACGACGATCCTCAAGCACATCGCTAACGGCGTGACGGCCAACTACCCTGAGGTACACCTCATGGCAGTCCTCGTCGGCGAGCGCGCCGAAGAGGTGACCGATTTCGAGCGTTCGGTGCGCGCGGAGGTCGTGTCCTCGACCTTCGACGAGCGCGTCGAACATCATACCGCCATCGCCGAAATGGCGCTCCATCGGGCCAAGCGGTTGGTAGAGACTGGTTGCGACGTCGTACTGCTCCTGGACTCGATCACGCGCTTGACTCGCGCTTACAACCTGACGGTTCCATCAAGTGGTCGGACGTTGTCGGGAGGTGTCGACCCGGCGGCGTTGTACCGACCGAAACAATTCTTCAGTGCGGCGCGCAAGATCGAGGAGGGCGGGAGCCTTACCATCCTTGCCACGTGTCTGGTGGATACCGGTTCCCGCATGGATGAGCTCATCTACGAGGAGTTCAAGGGCACCGGGAACATGGAGCTTCAGCTTGACCGTAAGCTTGCCGAGCGGCGCGTCTTTCCATCTGTGGACCTGCTGCACTCCGGCACCCGGCGCGAGGAGTTGCTGCTGGACGCGCAGACACTGCGCACAGTTTGGGCGTTGCGTCGGATGCTCGCCCAGATCGGGACCGGCGACAGCATGGAACTCGTCCTAGCGCGCCTCGCCAAAACGCCAAGCAATCGCGAATTCCTGGCAACCCTCTCCAAAGGAGAGGCTTAGGCGACTGGGGGAGCACCCAGTCCGCCACTCAGCGTGAGGGTGACCGGCCTTCCCGCAAGATCGTCACCGTGCGGTACTGGATGCCGAAACCTCGAGCGGCGGCCGGATCCGCCAGCCAGACGTCGAGCATGGCCCCGCGGATCGCACTGCCCACATCCTCACCGACAAAGTCGCCTTCGAAGCCGTCAATGCGCATCACGGAGCCAAGTTGGATGAAGCGCGGATCGACGGCTACCACACCAGCACGGGTCGGTGTGCCGCTTGCCGTTCGTGCGTTCTGCGGGATGCCCGCGACGCCGTCTGCATACGCGGTGATCTTTGCCAGGAAGGTGCGCCCCGCGGACGGCAGCGACAATGCTTCCAGCTCAGAAGTCATCCCAACCTGGACTGGGACGATGCCGCGCGTTGCGGCGAGGAGATAGCGTTGTGAACTCCAGCCGTTGGTACCCGAGCCGCTCCGTACCTGATACCAGTCTTCCTGCCCGTCACGGATGGGTCCGGCCAGCAGCTGAACGGAGGTGCCGTCGGGAAGGACGGCAAGCACTCGGTGGTTCAGCCCGGGACCGGCTCGGGTCCTCAAGCCCCGCCCTTCGGTACCACCTACAACCGCGGCACCGCCAATCTGCAGCTCCTCGCTTGCCGATGTCGCGGACGTAGAACCGAACAAGGCAATGGTCGTGGCGGCTAGAAGGATGATCAGGCTTCTCAGGAACTGCAACGTTCTCTCCTCGAGGTACTTTGCCGTTCAGCGCGGATTCAGCCGTGGGTGCCGACCACACGATGCTTGGCCTGGGATGGGCACGTCTGTCTAGGGCGCAGCGAGCCTGTGCGTCCTTATGTCGCGGGCGAGTCAGCGACGGGGCCGTCCGGATGGACTGCGCTCGGCGGACGCATTAGGGTAGCGGTGAATGCGGCCTCCATCGCCGGAAGCGAACCCACATCCACCATGCGGATCCACTCGTCCTGCGTGCCCGCCCGGACCACGGCGGCGACTCTGGCCACCCATCCCGATCTCCGTCTCGTGAAGACGCCGCGGAAATGCGGTCAGCTGTGGCATTCGTCAAAGGACGCTCAATCTTTTGGTGACGGGCGTAGTCTACGCGGACAGTGATGGGTTGTCAAGGTGCGCTCGTCGTTCTTAGTGATCGCGTATCACGGGCGGTGGGCTGGCCCAGGAACGCTCGCACGTGCCTGGTGTGCCCGTCTACACTTGCGGTGGGCCTCTGGACGCATCGTTTCCACGCCCACGCATAGCGAGGTGGGCGCTGGTGTCGCTCTTACAGTGTTTCTGTGTACTACACGAGTGCAGCGGGCCGGTTTGAGATGGCACATCGTCTGCGAATACTGCTCCACCCCATTGTGCGAGCGACTGTTGAACGATGGTTCGAACGCTCTAGCCCACCCCAGTTGAGTCACCCCTTGAGGAGTGACTGGCATCGAGCTGGACGGCCCGGGGTGCGGGGTGGACGTGACGAGTCGCTTCTGGTTGCCATTCGGGAAAATGCACAGTTGAGAGTGTGTGTCGATGCCCCGTGAACCCCGTCGTTCGCTACGCCCACTGCTCCTTGTACTGCTGCTGGCGGGCGGATTCACTGGAGCGGTGAGTGCATTGCGGTCTGGCGTCCTGCAAGTGCAGGTGAACTGGCCGGAGAACCAGCCCGCGGCACCGCTCATCGCGGTGGTCATGCTGGTGAGTGTGCTGGTCTTAGCCTTGTACCTGATGCTTCGCGGCCGGGGGGCGGCGGGTCGGCCGACCGATCCCCCGCAGGCGCTGGGTGGCCCGCGCTCGCCGAGTAAGCCAAGCCGAATCGGGTTGGTCGCCGAACGGCCGCCGACCCGCTTCTCGGACGTGGCAGGGGCGGAGGAGGCGAAAGAGGAGCTGGCCGAGATCGTCGAATTCCTTCGTGAGCCCGAGAAGTTCCTGGCAGTCGGCGCTCGGATTCCTCGTGGTGTGCTCCTCGTCGGGCCGCCTGGAAATGGCAAGACGCTGCTAGCGCGGGCCGTTGCGGGCGAGGCCAGAGTACCGTTTCTCCGAGCGTCTGGGTCCGACTTCGTCGAGATGTACGTGGGCGTGGGGGCGTCTCGGGTCCGCGAACTGTTCAAGTCGGCCCGTGAGCATGGGCGCAGCATTGTGTTCGTCGACGAAATTGACGCCGTAGGCCGCAAGCGCGGTGGTCCGACGGGTCACGCCCATGAAGAGCGTGAGCAGACGCTCAACCAGTTGCTGGTGGAGATGGACGGCTTCGACGCTCGTTCGCGCGTGATCGTCCTAGCGGCCACCAACCGGCCGGATGTCTTGGACCCGGCGTTGCTCCGACCGGGCCGCTTCGACCGCCAGGTACCTCTGGATCCGCCGGATGCCGCCGCACGGCGGCAGATCCTGGCGCTGCACGGGCGCGGCAAACCACTGGCTGAAGGTGTCGATCTCGAGTCACTGGTTGCCGTCACGTCCGGCCTTTCGGGCGCTGACCTGGAGAACCTGCTGAACGAAGCGGCGATTCTAACCGCTCGCGGAAATCGTGCGCGGCTGGTCCAGCATGATCTTGAAGAAGCACTCGACCGGATCACCGCGGGGCCGCGTCGAAAAGGCCGGGCACTGTCCGAGCGCGAACGTCACATCACCGCGGTGCACGAACTTGGGCACGCGCTGGTCGCGCACCTGCTCCCAGACGCGGATCCGGTCCAGAAGGTCACCATCGTTTCTCGTGGCCAGATGGGCGGCTACACCCGGATGACGCCCGAGGAAGACCGTCGCATGTGGTCGGTTCCACAGTTCGAGGCGGCGATGGCCGCCGCCCTCGGCGGCCATGTTGCAGAGCGCCTGGTCTTCGGCCGGGTTACCACCGGCGCATCGAATGATTTGCGCAAAGCTACGAGCATCGCACGAGCCATGGTTGCCGACTACGGCATGAGCGCCGAATTGGGCGCGCTCGCGTTGGGTGGAGACGAAGAGGGCCGATTTTACCGGCCGTACGGTGAAAAGATGGCCGAGCGGGTCGACTCCGAGGTCCATCGTCTGGTCGCTGACGCGCGTACACTGGCCGAGGCGCTCCTCGCACCGCGCGCCTCGCTGCTTCGTGACGCCGCGGTTAGGCTGATGGAGGTTGAGACGCTGGACGGAACGGAGATCGCGAACTTGTTTGGTCCCCGACTGCCCGCGACTCCGGCGCTGCCCGGGGTCGGCTTGCCGTCGAGTCTGGCGGAAGACGCGGTGGAGCAACGGCCAGAGCTGACCCGACCCGCACGACGGTCCTATCGTCCATCCTTCGCCTTGCCGTTCTCGCTTCCCCTGCGTTGGAGACCGCGACGCAAGAAGCCGGGCCGGGCGACGTTAGCTGAGGCGTGACGCGAGCGGCAAGCGACGATCGGCTCTCACGCCGCGCCGGCCAACCTGGCAGAGTCGCGCTGGCAAACCAGTGGGTTTACCAGTCTGATCGACGCGGTTCCTGTCCGCCTCGCGCGTTTGTGCAATCGGAACACGGGCACATTGCTCGCAGCATCCGGAAGCTGTAGATCCCTAGTCCATGCCCGTCAGCCCAGGTTGGCGTGACGGCATACCGACCGGTGAGGTTCACGTCAACCATGTCAGTCTGCCCTGGTCTGAACTTCTCCAGGGATGTGAGGGTGCCCGGTCGGCCACCTTCTCCGCTGCACTCAGCGCACGGGCAGCGCCAGCGCAGGTACTCCCACTCGAACTCGGATGTGTGGCCGTCCATCCAGGTCACCAGAAGCCGGCGAGTCTCGCGAGCCAGCTCGATCTCGACCGGCGTGGTCGACTGAGGCGCGGAGCTTGCCATACTCCATTGTACGCACGCTGTGCGGGGCGGCACGAGCTCGACGTCAGGACAAGGTCGTTCGGCACCCGTTCGAGAACGCTCTGATACGATGACCCGGGGAAGGTGAAAACGATGGCGAATCGGCTCCAGCACGAGACGAGTCCGTACCTGCTCCAGCACGCCGACAACCCCGTTGACTGGTACCCCTGGGGTGACGAGGCGCTCGGGAAGGCACGGGCCGAGGACAAACCCATTCTGCTGTCGATCGGTTACTCGGCGTGCCACTGGTGCCACGTCATGGAGCACGAGTCGTTCGAGAATGACGAGATCGCCGGCTTGATGAACGACCTGTTCGTCAACGTCAAAGTGGACCGTGAAGAACGTCCGGACCTCGACTCGATCTACATGACGGCTGTCCAGGCGATGACCGGCCACGGCGGCTGGCCGATGACCGTGTTCCTCCTTCCCGACGGAACGCCGTTTTATGGCGGAACCTACTTCCCGCCCGAGGACCGCGGGCAGATGCCCGGCTTCCCGCGCGTGCTCGCGAGCGTTGCGGATGCATACCGCTCGCGTCGAGCTGACGTGGAGCGAAGCGGCGGACAACTGCGCGAGATGCTGACCCGCGTCACCGCCCGGCGCGGTGATCCCACCCTGGACACCACACTCCTCGATCAGGCAACGCGCGCGCTGCTCGCCCAGATTGACTGGCAGGAGGGGGGGCTCAGTGGAGCGCCAAAGTTCCCCCAACCAATGGCCTTCGAGTTCTTGCTTCGAAGCCATGCGCGAACAGGTGAGCAGCGGCCGCTAGACGCCGTCGAGCTCACGCTCCGGAAGATGGCCGAGGGGGGGATCTACGACCAGCTCGGGGGCGGGTTCCACCGCTACTCGGTGGACGCGGTCTGGTTGGCCCCGCACTTCGAGAAGATGCTCTATGACAACGCCTTGCTGGCGCGTCTGTACTTGCAGGCATACCTGCTGACCCGAAACCCGCTTTATCGGAGGATCGTCGAGGAGACCCTCGAGTACGTCTGTCGCGAGATGACCGATGCGAGCGGTGGCTTCTACTCGACCCAGGACGCCGACAGCGAGGGAGAAGAAGGCAAGTTCTTCCTCTGGACGCCAGCAGAAATCGCCGAGGTGCTCGGCCAGGAGGATAGCCGGCTCTTCTGCGCGTACTTTGACGTCACAGAGCGGGGAAACTTCGAGCACCGCAACATCCTCCACGTCGGTGCAACCATCGAAGCAACAGCGCTGATGCTCGGCGTCGAGCCCGACCGCATGCAGGAGGCGATCAGTCGCGGGCGGCACCTGCTGTTTGATCGGCGCGAGCAGCGCGTGAAGCCCGCGCGCGACGAAAAGGTGCTGACCGCCTGGAACGGCCTGATGCTGCGAGCCTTCGCGGAAGCCGGAGCAAGCCTGGACCGATCGCAGTATCTGGAGATCGCCGTCCGCAACGCCGACTTCGTGCTGCGCGACCTGCGTCGGGACGGTCGGTTGTTGCGGACGTGGAAGGCGGGCCGCGCGAAACTGAACGGGTATCTGGAAGACTACTCACACTACATCGATGGTTTGATCTCGCTCTACGAGGCCAGTGGCGAGCCGCGCTGGCTTGAGGAAGCCCAGTCGCTCGCCCACGTGATGCTCGACCAGTTTGCCGACGAAGAGCAGGGCGGCTTCCACGACACTGGACGTGACCACGAGCAGCTAATCAGCCGCCCGAAGGACCTGTTCGATAACGCGGTCCCTTCTGGCAACTCGGTGGCAGCCGAGGCGTTGCAGCGCCTGAGCTTGCTAACTGGCGAGGAGCGATATCGGAGCGCCGCGAGGGGGTGCTGAGGATGCTTGCGCCACTTGCCGCTCAGCACCCATCGGGGTTCGGGAGATTGCTGTGCGGGCTCGACCTCTACCTCGGGAACCCGAAGGAGATCGCCATCATCGGTGATCCTCGGGCTCCCGGGGACGCGCGCCCTGGCGCGCACAGTGTGGGATCGATTCATGCCAAATAAGGTTGTCGCCGCGGCCGCGCCTGGCAGATCTTCGGCAAGTATCCCGCTGCTCCAGGCTCGACCGCAGGTGAGCGGCAAGGCGACCGCCTACGTCTGTCACCAGTACACTTGCCAGAGGCCGGCCACGACCCCGAGGCCTTGTCGCGGCGGCTGGCGTGATATCGCGACCGCGCGGTGCTCCCGCTCCGCGCGCGACCGACGCGTGAGCAGCGTGCCAGGGCTGGCAGCCGAGGAGCGCCCGTCGCTGGTCCGGCGGATCTCTGGCTGTGGGTGCGGCGGCTGCCTGGGCCTGATCTGCTTGTTCGGCATCGGGCTAGTCGTGGTCGTAGCGGTGCCGATCCAGGTTGCGCTCAGTTTGGCGGCGCTGGCGGCGGTGCTGCCGGTGCCGACGTACGCCTTTGTCGTGTATCAGCTCGATCGTTATGAGCGGGAGCCCTGGCGCGTCCTGCTCGTCACCTTCCTCTGGGGCGCGGTCGTGGCCACCTTCGTCTCGGCGATCCTGAACGACCTGATCGGGGCCGCCGTCGCCATCGCTCTCGGGGGAATCGACGCGGACGTCGTCACCGCGAGCGCTGTCGCCCCGGGGGTTGTAGAAGCAGCCACAGGCCTGGTGGTGTTCCTCCTCTACGTACTCTTGCGCGGGGAGTTTGATGGTGTCCTCGACGGCATCGTGTACGGCTCGCTAGTCGGGATCGGTTTCGCGATGACCGAGAACATCCTGTACTTTGGAAGGATCTACCTTGAAGGTGGCAGCGTCGGGCTCGGGGTGCTGTTCTATGTGCGGGTGCTGCTCGGTGGCTTCGGGCACGCGCTGTACACCGGGACCACCGGTGCGGCGCTCGGATACGCCCGAGAGACGAGCAACGGACTGGTGGCCGCGGTACTCCCCCCGGTTGGCTTCTCACTCGCCGTCTTGCAGCACGGCGCCTGGAATTTCAGCGCGTCCGCGCTCCTGCCGGCGCTGCTGCCCGACGACCTGAACCCGCTCGTGCTCCTGTTCGTGGTGATGCCGGTTTATAGTGCGGTGCTGACGGCGCCTGGGCTACTCACCCTGCTGATCATCGCCTTCCTGGCCGGGCGGCGCGAGTCGCACGTGATTCGTAAGCACCTGGGAGACGAGGTCGCATTGGGTACGCTCACGAACGAGGAGTATGTAGTGCTTCCGAACCCAGGGGCACGCCTCAAGCGGGAGGTGGGCGCGCTGCGTCGTCGGGGACTCCGCGGCTGGATCGCCCAACGCGACTTCCACCAGGCCGCGACCGAACTGGCGTTCCGCAAATGGCATCTGAGCCGCGGTGAGCCGCCGAAGCGGGCACGGCTGATTGCGCCAGAGGATCGTTACCGGCACCAGATCGCGGCCCTGCGGGCGCGCCTGACCTGACCACGTTGGCTCGGGTCCATCGAGAATGCCAACGTTGATCTGGGTTGCTCGTCTAAGTGGTCCCGCAACCCGCACCACGCTGCCAGGCGATCTGTGCCGAGAGGCCCGCTTCGAGCGACGTCTTCGGCTCCCAGCCCAGGTCGCGACGCGCCTTGGTGGTATCGGCGAGAGCTTCGCGCTGCTCGCCGGGCCGGGGAGGGCCGTGTGCGACTGGTACCTCGCGTTCGGCGAGGCGTTGGACCGTTGCAACCACCCAGTTGGTTGAGCGCGACTCTCCACCCCCAACGTTGTAGATCTCCCCGGGCGTGCCCAGGGCTCCGGCCTGCACGGTGGCGTCGACGCAATCGGCGACGTAGGTGTTGCCACGGGTCTGCTCGCCGTTGCCAAACACCGTGATCGGCTCGCCACGCAGCACACGATCGATGAAAATGGCGTACCCCATGTCAGGCCTTTGACGGGGCCCATAGACGGAGAAGTAGCGCAGTGCCACGACCGGCACGTCGAAGCTCGCCTGGTATGCCAGCGCGAGCTGCTCGGCGCACAGCTTGGTTGCACCGTACGGCGAGTTCGGGCGCGGTAGCGCCACCTCGTTCTGACTCGACACTAGCCCGTACACGGAGGACGTCGAGGCGTGCACGAAGATCCGCGGCCGCGTCTGGACAGCCGCCGCAAGCAACCGCTGGGTTGCGAGCACGTTGCAGGTCATGTACTCGTGGAAGCTATCCCAGCTGCGCAGCAGGCCGGCCATCGCGGCCTCGTGAAAGACCGCTTCGACGCCTTCCAGCGCGGGGGCCAGGTCCGCCGAGCGGAGATCGAGCTCGAGTAGCCGAAAGTCGCGGCGATCGCGCACGGCCTCGAGATTTTGTTCTTTACGCTCGCGTGGATAGTACGGGTGAAACGCGTCGACGCCGACCACCTCGTGACCAGCATCGAGCAGTCGTTCGCTTAGATGGGATCCGATGAACCCGGCGGCGCCGGTGACCAGACAGCGCATCCTGAATGTTCTCCACTGCCAATTAGAGCAGACAGCCGCTCGGCTAACCAAAGGACGCGCTGTTTCGGCCAAAAGCCGGGCGTATAATGCGCCCTGTCGCTGCGAGGACGCTCCCGCACATCATGCCGTTCCCCCGCGCACTGTTCTTCGGCGCCGCCCTGACTTACGTGCTGGTGCCGGGGCACCCGCTCGGCGTCTTCGCCGGCATTCCACTAACGATCGCCTCCGTAGCCCTGGCACTCGCGCTCGCGGTTTGGGCGATCGGGGTGCCCGGATCACCACCACGTGTCCGCGCCGCCGTGCTTGGGATCGCGGCGCTCGCCGCGGCCAGGCTGGCTGTTGCCATGATGGCGCCCGCGTACGGGCTCGTGGCCGAATACCGGGCCGGCGGGGCCGAGGCGCCGGTGGAGCGCTCCACGGAGTGGCTTAGCGGGCCGGGCACCCGGGTCGATCAAGCGCTCCTGTTCCGGGGCGCGGAGTTTCCGGTCCACTTCTTCAACGACGTGGGCCGCTTCAACTACTACACCGCGAACGAGCCCAAGCGCGACCTGCTGCCATTCACTGCGCGCTGGACTGGTCTCTTCTCGGTGCTGGACCCTGGGCGCTACCGGCTGGTCTTGGAGGCAAATGGCGCGGCGACCATCTCCATGCCGGGTCTAGTCGCCTCTTCCGAGTCGCTTCTCAGCATTGACAGCGGTCAACGCGTTCGCGAGGCATCGATCGAGGCCGATCTCTCCGCTGGCCTCCACCCGCTCGCGGTGACGTACACGCGGCCAAGCGAGACGATGCCGTGGCTGGTCGTGTCGGCCGGCCCGGCGGGTGGGAGAGTGCGCCCACTCGGCGCGCCGGATCTTGCACGGGAGGGCACAACCGTTGATCGGCTGCGTTGGGACGCCGTCCTGCGACCTCTAGCGCTCGGGCTGGACGTTGGCTACCTTGCCCTGCTGGCGCTGATTGCACTGACGCACCTTTCGAGGTGGCTGGGACGGGCACCAGAGGCTCGTGCGCGTGTCGGAGTGACGGACGCAGGGCCGCGGGTCGCTCGCTGGGAGCGGCCGCTCCTTGGGTTGTTTGCGGGGCTGAGTTTCGGGTCCGCGCTGGCTGCCCACCACTACCTGTTCGGACAGGCGGTCATCCTTTCGGGTGGTAACGACTGGCTGGCGTATGCCGGCTTTGCTCGAGACGTGCTGCTCGACGGCCCGCTCTTGTCGGGCGATCGGCCCCTTGGCCAGGGACAGCCCTACTATTACCAGCCGCTCTACGCGTACTGGCTAGCAGGTGTGCAGCTCCTGTTGGGCGAGGGATTGTGGGGCGCACTGCTCGCTAACGCGCTGCTCGGAGCAGCGGCTAACTTGCTCGTGTACTGCCTGGCTCGCGAGCTGTTCGGTCGGTTGACGGCCCTCATCGCGCTCGTCCTCTTCGGCGTTTACCTCCCGGCGGTGTTCGCTCCGACGACTGGGCTGCTGCTCTCAGAAAATCTGCTCGTCCCCCTGGTGCCGCTCCTGCTGCTGCTGCTTGCGCGGGCGGCACTCGGCGGTCGGTGGGCTACGCTCGCGGCAGCCGGGCTGGTCCTCGGGCTAGCCGGGCTCACCCGATCGACGCCCCTCGCGGTCCTACCGCCGGCAATACTGATCCTGCTGTTCGCCTGGCGTCGCCTCGGGCTGGACTGGCGTGGCGCGCTGCCCCGCGCCGGGCTCCTCATCGCGGTGTGCGTCCTGACGGTGGGCGCGGCGACGACTCGCAATCTGATCGTGTCGGGTCGACCGGTACCGATCACGAGCAGCGCCGGAGCCAACTTATGGGAGGCACATCGTCCAAGCCCTCAGGTGGACCTGTCCCGCATTGATCGGAACCCGTTCTACGAACGTCTCAGCCTGGATCGTCAGACGCGCGAGGTGGTGGAGTTCATCCGCCAGGATCCAATCGGCTACGCGCAGACGCTTGTGCCGATGGCGCTCTACGCCATGGGCGTCGTCGGGGCGCCGTCGGGAACGAGCAATCTCAACCCCTGGCTGGTCAGTATGTGGATCTTCTACGCGATCAGCGTGGTTGCGTCGCCCGCCGCCCGGAGTGCACCGACCTGGTTCGTCCATGCGTTCGTCCTGACCCACCTGGCCCAGGTGAGCGTGTTCTTCTCGCACCAGTATGGACTCCGGTTGATCCTGCCGATGTACGTCGCACTTGCCCCCATTGCTGCTCACGGCATCGCGGTGGCGTGTCTCGTGATGGCGCGGCGGGCGCGACTCGGCCGCGTGCGCAATCGCATACCGGGTCCCGCGCCGGCGCGTAGCTGGCGGGGCTTGACACCGCTTCTGCTGGTGCTCGGGTGCGGCGGACTGGCCGCGAGTGCGCCGAGCGGGCAGCTCGTGCGTGAGGCATTCTATGGCTTGCGCGGCGACGCGGCGCTGGCTGCGCGACAGGCACTCCGGCCGGAACTAATGCGGCTGGCCGATGCAGTGTACTTCGCGGGCGACGACAGTCGTTCGGAGGAGGTCGCATATCTCCGCGGACTCGCCTATCCTGACACCCGCTGGTTCGACGGCGCGCACGGCCTCGTATTTCCCCCGTCGGGTGAGTTGGCGGCCTACGTCCTCCCCGAGCGAGCGGCCGCCGACTTCGCCCGTGGTTGCCTGGGCGACGGTGCGCAGGTTGGCCGAGAGCAGGACCCGCTCACCGGTGCATGGATCGATCTGGCTCTGGCTAGCCTCGGCGATGGGCCTTGCCGGACGCCGCAACAGGCGCTGGACGCAACGTTCGACGGGGTTGGCCGGATCCTGGGCGTGGACGCTCCCAGGACCTTGCAGCCGGGTCAGCCGCTCGACGCCTTACTCCGCTGGGAGGCGCTTGGCCGGCCGAGAAACCGCGCCCGGCCGTTTGTGCGACTGATCGACGGGCGCGGTCGGCAGTGGGGGCAGACCGAGGCGCAGGTATATCCGAGCAGCTCGTGGCGCCGCGGCGAAGTGGCGTTTGGACGTGGCCATCTTGAGATCGACCCGACATTGCCGCCCGGCGACTATCATCTAGAGGTCGGGTTCACCCTTGGCGCGGGGTTTGCTAGACGCACCGAGCAGAACGCCGCCACCGCGGGCCAGTTTGAAGCGTCAGCCGGACGACTTGCTCTCGTGAGTCGCTCTGTCCCACTCGCTTCCGACGACCTGCCGATCACCATTGAACGGACTGCCAGCTTCGGCGACGTGCGCCTACTCGGCGCCAATCTGAACCGTGAGGTAGCTCGGCCGGGCGATCGGCTGCGGTTGAGCCTGTTCTGGCGCAACAGCGGGGCACGCTTGCCGGATAGCCAGGTCCGAGTCGTCTTGCGTCAACGATCGGCGGGGATCGTCCGAGAGTGGCGGGGGGTGCCTGTTGATGGAACCTATCCGACGACGAGCTGGAAGCCGGGCGAGGTGGTCCGCGACACGTGGGACCTGGTGCTCCCGCAGCTGCAGTCGGCGGAGGCGGTTGAGCTAGCAGTAGCACTGGAGCCCACCGGGGTCGCAGAACGTGACCTGGTGCCGCTCACCGAGCTGGTCGTTGAGGCCGTCACACCGCTGATGGTCGAACCGGCGGTTCGAGTACGCCAGGACGCGCGGGTCGGTGATCTGGCGCGGCTCATCGGCTTCGACATCCGGGACCGTCGGCTCAAGCCCGGCGAGACCCTTGACCTCAGGGTGGTCTGGCAGGCGCTTGCGTCCACGGATGAGGCCCATGTTGTCTCCGTGGGACTGGTGGGAGTCGATGACCGGCTGGTGGTGCGCCAGGATTCCGAGCCGGCTGGCGGGCGTCGACCCACGACGGGCTGGGTGGTCGGTGAGTATGTAGAGGATCAGCACCGGCTACGGCTGCCGCGCGAGACACCGCGCGGACGGTATCAGATCGTTGTGAGTGTTAGCCGCCTCGATGACAAACAGCCGGCGCAGGACGACGCGGGGAACACCCGGATTGCGCTCGCCGCCGAGGTGGTAGTGGAATGACCGCGCCGCCCGGTGCGCTGCTAGAGCGCGACCTGGCCGCCCCAGTGGAAAGCGCGATAGATGCCGCGTCGGCCGAGCGCCCATGGCGACGAGGCCGATCTGGAGCGTTGGCCACCGTCTTCCTCCTGGTGGTCTTCGCCACTCTGGTCCGACTGCCCCATCTTTGGGACGTCCCGAGGTTTACGGATGAGCTTCAGGAGATTCTCTGGGCACTCGCGATTGAGCGGGGCGAAATCCGACCGCTCACCGCGGTGGACTCCTACTACGGGCCGCTTTGGAGCTACTTGCTGGCCGTCGTCATCCACCTTGGGGCGGACGCCGCGTTCGCGCCACGCGCAGTCGCCATGCTGTTGGCGGTTGCGCAGGTGGCGCTGACCTGGGTTGTGGTCCGAGACATGGCCGGGCCACAGGCCGGGCTGATCGCCGGCGCCCTGCTGGCTACGTCTGGCGGGCACGTCATAATTAATAGCCACACCGCGCGTTCCAATTCGGTCACACCGCTTCTGACCACCCTAGTCGTGTGGCTCGTGTACCGCGCGGCCCGGACGGGTGATGGGCGACCGTTGGCTGCAAGTGGGCTATTGTTTGCCGTGGCACTCCAGACCCACGTGTCGGTGGTGGCGCTGGTGCCCGGACTTGCGCTCGCCGTGCTGCTGACGCGCACAGATCTGCTCATCGGGCGCTGGATGCCGATAGCGTGTGCCCTTTTTATCATCGGCTACCTCAACATGATCATCTTCAACATCGACAACGGCTTCTGGTCGCTGGTACACGCGCGGGCGCTCCAGCAAGGGTACGCCGAAGGGCAATCGGTCGATCCGCGGACGTATCTCGCGAATTTCGGTGCCTTGATCCAGTCGCTCTCCCGGTTGCTCAGCGGGACCATCGAGACACCCACCAGCCCGGCGCGCTTTGTGTACGGCGCTCTCGCCGCGGGCGGTCTGGTCCTGGCTGCTCGTCGAGGGAACCCGTTCCCACTACTGGTCTGCGCGTCGATGGCGCTGGTGCTGCCGTACTTCAATCCTCGCTACGGACCCATCCTGAGCGGCCGTTACTTGGTGCCGATGCTGCCCTTCACCTACCTGGGGATCGCGGTCGCGCTGGGCTGGCTGTTCGAGCGTGTGGCGCGTGCACGACTCGCCGTGAGCGCGCCTCGAGCAGCCAGGCTGGCGGCTCACCTGGCGGCGATTGCACTGGTTCTCTCGCCCCTGGCGCACCTCCACTTCTACTACCAGGAAGTCCTGGAGGAGGGTCGCACCAATGTGGCGTTGTTCAGCCTGGCCGATGCCGTTGAGCGCGCGGCACGTCCCGGGGACCTTGTGCTGCTGGACGAGACCTTGGCCCAGGAGCAGCTTACCGCCGGCGGCACGGATCTCAAGGCACTTCGATTCTTGCTCGAGGCGCGGGGCATAACGTACGAAGTGGCCAAGTTCGACTCGAGTAATCTGGCGATCCTGGCCGGCGAGCGCCCGAGCATCGTTGCCGTCACGGACGTGCGCAAGCAAGGCGCCCTGCGCCGTGGGTTCGTCATCGAAACCCGGAGTGCGCAGGTAGAGTCCGCTTCGGGCAGCGAACGGGATTACGCGGTGTATCGGTTGCTACCGCGCGCGCCTGACGCGCCCGGCGGGGGATGATGTTGGTCTCCGCCAGCACTCGGGACGGGAGGGCGGGCCCCGAGCCGAGGACTTCGGTTCAATCATCGCCGGCGGCCGGTGACCGGCGGGCGGTCAGCCCGGCCCGAGGCACTGCAGCCCAGCGCACCACCATTGTGGTGATCGGCGCACTCGTCTTCGCGTACGTGTTCGTCACTGGCCACCCTCTTTCCCTGTTACCCGGTGTGCCGCTCGGACCGCTGTCCCTGACCGTCGTGATTGTTTGGGCCGTCACGTTGTTCGGGTTCCATTCGGTAGCATCCGCACACGGGTCGAAGGTGGCGCACCTCCTGGCGCCGGTGCTACTCGGAATGCTGTTGGCGAAAATACTGCTCAGTTCGCTGGCGCACGACGTCGGACTGGATGCCTGGTACTACGCGAACAGTCGCTTCCAGGGCACGCACGAACGATCAACCGATTTTCCTGGGCTGGCGGCGACGCGGCGCGACCGTGAACTCGGCTTCGGTGGCGACGAGTTCCCGATCCACTTCCTGAACGACGTCCAGCGTTTCAACTTCTTTGGCGAGGAGGCCGACCGTCGGCGGAACCTGCCCTACTCTGTCCGCTGGCAGGGCGCGCTGTATGTTCCGCGCGACGGCGAGTACCGATTCTGGCTCACGGCCTCTGGCCCTGCCACGCTAAGCATTGAAGGCCGGCTGCTCGCCTCGGTCGACGCGGCCGGTCGAGACACCGCGAGTGTCGTATTGACCATGGCCGCTGGCACGCGCGATCTGCAGGTCTCCTATGCCCGGCGGCCACCCCGTTCTGGCGACCTCAAGGTGGAATGGGACCTTGATGGACGCCGGCAGGTGCTTGCCGTTCCGCACCTCTTTCCAGGAGCTATATCCCACGAGGCATGGCAGCGCGACCGGTGGGTCGCGGCGGCGGCGCGGGGCGTGGATGTAGCGTTCCTGGTCCTGGTCGCCCTCACCACCTTTGGCCTGATGGCGATCACGATGATCGGTGTCGCCCGGGCTGGACCCGTGGAACGCTGGCGCAGGTTGGAGCGGCCGCTGCTCGCCGCGTTCCTCGTGGCAGTCCTCGCGCACGCCATGCTGCCGCGGCTTGACCGCGTCGAGAAGTCGACATTGCTCGGGGGCGGACAGGATTGGCTCACGCACGAATCATTCGCCCGCGACATCCTGGTCAACGGGCCACTGATGACGCTCGGGCAGCCGCTCGGCGAAGGGCGCACCTTCTACGCCCAGCCGTTCTACCCGTATGCGCTCGCGGCGATGCACCGTCTGACTGGCGAAGCTCTGTTCGGACCAACCGTGCTGCAGCTATTTGGACTGGGGATCTCGGGTGTGCTCGTCTACTCAATTGCAAGACGCCTATTTGGAGCGCCAGCGGCGTTGGCGACGTTCGTCATCTTCCTCGGCCTTCGTGCGTGGCACCTTGACTGGGTAGCGCGCCGACTCCTCTCTGAGAGTGTCTACTTCGTCGTCTTGCCCGCTGCGCTGCTCTGCCTGGTTCAGTACCTGGACGAGCGTCGCCGCCGTCAGCTTGTGCTCGCCGGCCTGTTCCTCGGCCTTGCTGTCGTCACCCGCGGACCGACGCTCATGTACCTACCGCTGGCCGGGATTGTGGTGTACTGCGCCCTGCGGCGCACTGGGCTGGAGGCCGCGGTGGCACTCACCCGGGTGAGCCTGCTCTTCGCGATAGTGCTCGGCATCGCTGCGCTGGTCCCCTTGCGGAACTGGGTTGTAGCCGGCCAGCCCGCGCTTGTGGCCAGCAGCAGCGGAGTGAATCTCCAGAAGCTCCACCGTCCGACGCCGAAGGTTCGGCTCGGCGAGGCCGAGCGTCGCTGGTGGGCCCCCTACGTCCAGGACGCCCCGACCCGTGAGACGCTCGAGTTCATCGTGCAGGATCCGATCGGGTACGCGCGTTCCTACGTCCCACTCGTGCTGTACACGTTGGGATATGCCGCCGCGATCGAGGAAAGTAGCGTGGCCGTCTGGCCGGAACTGATCCTCATGAATCTGCTGTACCTCGCTGCCATCATCGCGTTGCCCTGCGCACGCAAACCCGGTGCGGGCCTGCTCCACGCGTTCGTCGCCGTGCACTTCGCGACGATGGTTATCTTCGCGCCGTACGATTACGACAACCGTCTGGTCTTGCCGATGTACCTCGTCATGGCCCCGTTCGCCGGTCTCGCAGCGGCCGGTCTTGTCCGGCTTGACCTGAGAGACCGTCCGGCCGGCGCGTCTGCGATCCGAGCCGGAGGCTCACCCGAGGCCGTCTAGGGCGGGCGCCCTGGTATAATCGCGCTGCCCACTCGACTGGCTGACCCGGGCGCTGCGCCCCTTCCGGATGGTCTTCCGCGATTGACGGTTTCTGAGGTACGCGAACGGTCCCGCGAGAGGATCGTGGCGCCCACGTCCATCCTGGGCGACCGACCGCGCTCACGAGCGTCGTTGTGGGTGGGTGTCACCACGCTCGTGGCATTTACGCTGGGCGGTGCCTTCTTCTTGCTGACGGCGGCCCTCGCCTTCGCGCGGCACGATGCTTTCAACACCGGGCGATACGACCTCGAAATCTACACTCAGGTGATCTGGAACACCGCTCACGGGCGCCCCTTCGAAACCACACTCTTGAAGACCAACCTCAGCCACCTGGCCGAGCACGTAGCGCTTGTCCTCGTGCCGCTCGCCGGGCTGTACCGACTTTTCCCTGATCCGAAACTGCTCCTCGGGGTACAGCAGCTTGCGTTGGCGCTGCTTGGCTGGCCTGTGTTCGCGTGGGCTCACCGGGCGCTCGGCTCGCCTTGGCAGGCGTTGCTGGTCCTCGCATGCTTCTATGCGTCCCCTGCCCTGGCAGGTGTCGCGCTGGACGATTTTCACGCCGTTCCGCTTGCCGCCGTGCCGGTTGGGGTGGGGTTCTGGCTCGTGTTGATCGGACAGTTCCGAGTCGGCGCGCTAGTCTCGCTCCTTGCGCTGCCGATCGAAGAGGAGGCGGCACTCGTCGTGTTCGGGATCGGGGCATTCCTGTGGCTGACGCGTCAACGCTGGCTCGGGGCGCTCGTCGCCGGCCTGGCGATTCTCTGGCTCGCAACGGCGGTGTTCGTGGTGATGCCTCGCTTCCACGACCCACGAACCTTCGGGACGATTGAAGGGAATCGGACGCTCGACCATTTCAGCGAGCTGCGCCGCGACCCCTTGGCGAGCCTTGGGCGTGTGTTCGGGCCGCGCGGCGCGGATGCCGTACTGCGCCTGCTGCTCCCGACCGGCGGACTCGCCATGCTGGCCCCGCAGGCACTCATTCCGGCCTTTCCGTCATTCGCGGTTCTCATGTTGAAGGACCGCGACGACACCTTCGGTCGGCACTGGGTCGCTCCGCTGCTGGTTGTGACCTGGCTCGCGGCTGCCGCGGGCCTGGCCCGTTTGTCGGCTGGTCGGCCGCGCCGTCTCGGGTTGGCCCTGATGACGGTTGGGGCCGTTATCGCTTTCGTTGTGGCGAGCCCGCTCCCCGCCGGGGGCGGCTTTGATGCTGCCGGTCTACGTCGGGGTGAGCGGGTCGAGGAGTTGGAGCGGGCCGTCGACCGAGTCCCGCCAATCGGATCGGTGGTAGCGAGTCCGAACGTGGTCGCCCATCTGGCAAATCGAGCCGAGGCGTACGTCTTTCCGATTGACAGCCACTACGCCGAGGAGCTCGGCTGGCGTCGCAAGCGACCGGATTATTACGTGTTGGACCTGAACGACGATCTGACCACCCGAGCTGCGGCCTCGGACCGGCTGAACCCACTGAACGCGGACCGCCCGTATGCTGTCTGGTCATCCGGCCGCAAGGTGCTGGTTCTCAGCAACAGTGTCGATGAGCCATTGGTCCCGCTCCAGGCGGTGTACGGGCGGATCCGGCTGCTGGGCTATGACCTGCTCGGGCGCGAGAACGACCGCCGCCTCATCCTGCACTGGGACCGAACCGGCGAGGTGCGCGGACGGTACGATCGCGACCTGACGGTGTACGATCGCGCTGGTCGCCAGGTCCTGTATGAAGAGGACATGCCACTGTCTGCCGTCTACGGCTCCAACAAGTGGCGTGATGGACAGCGCATCCTTGACGAGATTGCGCTACCCAATGCTGCCGGTCCACTGCGTGTCCGCTTGGCGTGGGTGGCCCAGGATAAGCGGCGTCCGATCTTGCTGCCAGATCGCTCTGAGGCTCTCGAGATTGTCCTCCCTGGTCCGCGCTAGGCTGCGCGCGCGACAGACGGCGCCCGCGTGCGTGGAGATATCAGCAGGGACGCACGTGGCCGACTGGGGGGCACGCCGGTCTGAGGCCGCGCGACGGTGGCTGCTGCCAGTGCTGGCAATGGTGTTCCTCATGTTGCCCGGCCATCCAGCGGCCCAGTTGGATGGACTTCCCCTTCGAGCCTGGGAGCTCGGCGCACTGCTTGGCCTGGTGATCGCTCTGTACGGCCTCGGCATGCCGGGCCGGGTGCCCGCGAGCCAGTGGCTTGCGCTTGCCGTGGTGCTGCTGATCGGGCTGAAGCTGCTGCTCTGGTGGGTTGCACCTAACTATGGACTGGCCGCGTCTTACTACAGCCGAGATCGCGTCGGCGGTAATCCAGAGCCGTCGACAGAGGCCCTTGGCGCCAGCTACACCCGAATGGAGGAGGGTCCAGGGCGCCCCGCTCTGGCGACACACTTCTTCAACGACGTCGAACGGTTCAACTTCTACCAGGAGAACGAGCCGAGCCGAGCGAACCTGCCGTTCGCGGTGCGCTGGGACGGATTTCTATCCGTCCCTCACGACGGCGATTACGCGTTCGAACTTGACGCAAGCGGGCCGGCTCTGTTGGCGTTAGACGCCCGGCCGGTGCTTACCGTTCCGGCCTACGGCGGGGCTGACCGCGTGAATCTCGCACTCACAGCCGGCGCGCATCCGTTGGGTGTGGAGTACGTCCGCCTTGAGGGCAGAACGCCCGTGATTCGGCTGGAGTGGGACCTGGGACGAGGCGAAGCGATGCGGCCGCTCGGAGCGCCCTATCTGACAGCTAGCCCGTCCAGCCAGGACCAGGTGGAGCAACAGCAGTGGTCCGCTCTGGTTGCCATAGCCCTCGACGCGGGGTTCCTGGCCTGGCTCACAGCATTCGCCGGCGTGCTTGGCGCCGCTCGTATGCGCGCGATCCGCTCGGGAACACTCGGTCTCGAACGATTCGCATTGTCGATCTTCCTCGCGGCAATCACGACCCACGCGATGGCCACTACGACGGACTTGTACGGCCGCGCAACCATCCTGGAGGGCGGTCAGGACTGGTTGACCTACGAGTCGTACGCGCGCGACATCCTGCTCAATGGTCCGCTCATGACGCTCGGCAAGCCTCTGGGTGAAGGAAAGCCGTTCTTCTTCCAGCCGTTCTACCCTTACTACCTGGCCGGGCTGCATTGGCTCACCGGCGAGGATCTCTGGGGGCCTATCGTCCTCCAACTTGTCGGTCTCGGTGTTTGCGGAGTCATTCTGTACTGGCTCGCTAGGCGACTGTTTGGCGTTCAGGCGGCAATTGCCACGCTCGCGCTCTTTGCCATCCTCCGCGCCACGCAACTCGACTGGGTGGCCCGCAAGCTGCTCTCCGAGAACCTGTACTTCGTCGTGCTCCCCATGGCAATCTTCCTGCTGATTCGGACACTGGACGAGGGGCGCCGTTCCGACCTAGTCCTGGCAGGGCTTCTTCTCGGGGTTGCCTCGATCACGCGGGCACCGACGCTCCTGTACCTCCCGGCCGTGGCGGGGATCCTCGCGGCTGGAGCGCTCCGCGGGGGAGATTCGAGGCGGAGTGCGCTGGCCGCAGGAGCCGTCGTGGTGCTCGTTGCATTCGCGGTGGCGGCGCTGGTGCCATTACGGAACTACGTCGTCTCGGGCCGCGCCGCGCTCGTCGCGACGAATGGCGGCGCGACTCTGTTGTTGGCCCACCCACCAACCCCCAAGGTCCGTCTGGCGCGCGTTGACGAAAACCCGCTCTACAACGCGATGAAGCTGGATCGGCAGACCCGCGAAGTCCTGGAGTTTGTTCGACAAGATCCGCCAGGGTACGTCGCGACGCTCATCCCGCTTGCGCTGTACTCGGTCGGATTCTCCGGCGCCATCGACGGAAGCGCCGAGGTGGCTCCAGATATCCTCTTGCTCACGGCTCTGTACCTGGGCAGTCTGGCCTTGCTACCGAGTGCACGCTCGCTGCGGGTGAGCCTGCTGCACGTATTCATCGGCATCCACCTTGTGATCATGGTGACCTTCTTGCCGTACGTCTACGGATACCGCCAGGTCCTGCCGATGCACCTGCTGATGCTTGTCTTCGGGGGTGGGATGATCGCCCTCGCCGTCCGCCGTATCGCGGCAACACACCGCAACCGCGTTGCCCACGGCCCACTTATGGAGCAAGGCTCCCCCTAGCACGCTGGTGAAATCGAGCACGGCATCCATGGTGTCGGCCATCCTGCTGTAGACGAAGATCTGGCGCACCTCATCGAGTGCCGCGACCCCGGAGCCGATGAAGCACGCGGTGAGTAGCGCCGCCCGCGCGCCGAGGCTGAATCCGCCTCGGGGCGATGTCAGAGCGCGGTGGAGCAGCACTCCGAGCACGGCGTATTCGATGATGTGGCCGAGCTTGGCGACCCCGAAGGACAACCAGGCTGGACCGCCGCTAGGCGCGGCGGCGATCGAGGAGTTGAACAGAATGACGGCAATCCACGCCCCAACGGCGAGCCAGAGGGTCACCTGTACCAAGCCTCAGCGCCGGACAAGCGGGAGTGCCGTTTGGTGACGGTGTGAGCGTCGATCCCACCACAAGCACGAGCCAGGGGGTTCAATCCAGCACCCGTGAAAGTGCGCGGCGCGCTTCGTTGCGCCGCTGGAAGGCGAGCCATCCGGTCACCGATGCTAGCGCGCTCGCTCCGTCGATGACGACGTCTAGCGCGCTGGGCGAGCGGTTGGGAACGAATGCTTGCCGAAGCTCATCAGCCGCTCCGAACGCCCCTGCCGCGAGTACCGACCAGAGCACCGCACGCGTCGGCGCCAGGCCCAGACCTCCACCCGGCAAACGGATGGCTCGCAGAAGCAGGGCGCCAAGGACGACGTACTCTACGACATGCGCCAGCTTGGCTACCGTGTACGTGGCACGGACCGTCTCGCCGGTCGCGGGGTTCGTGCGCGGCGGTATATCGGATCGGCCGGATAAGAAGAGGATCATGGCCATCCAGAGCAGGACCGGCAGCCACGCGGTCGCCAGGGAACCAAGACGGGCCGTCACGGCACCCGAAATGTGCTTGGCTGTCGCGGATGGGCGGCGATGATGCGGAACAGCGCTTCTTCCAGCCCCGTGTCCGGCGCGTAGCCGATTGTCCGCCGCAGCCTGCTCACATCCGGCACACGTCGCCGCATGTCCTCAAAGCCTCCGCGGTACGCCTCGTCGTAAGGCACGTGGACTATCTTAGAGCGGCTGCCGGTCAAGTCAACTACTAGCTGGGCGAGACCGTCCATCGAGATCTCGCGATCACGTCCGACATTGAAGACGTCACCCCAACAAGCGGGTGTCTCGGTCAGTGTGATTACGGACCGTACAACGTCGCCGACGTAGGTGAAGCAGCGAGTCTGCTGGCCGTCACCGTAGACGGTAATCGGCTCATCGGACAGCGCCTGGTCCACGAAGCGCGGCACCACCATTCCGTACCGACCGGTCTGGCGCGGGCCGATGGTGTTGAAGAATCGGACGACGACGGTTGGCAACCCCCGTTCCTGCGCGTACGCCAGCGCTAATGCCTCGTCCGCCGCCTTTGCTGTCGCGTATAGCCATCGAGAGACCTTGCTCGAGCCGAGGATGCGGTCGTCATCCTCGCGCAGCGGACCCGAATCGTTCTTGCCGTAGACTTCCGAAGTCGAGGCAACCAGGACTTTCCGCCGGTGGCGGTCGGCGGCGGCGAGGACGACCTCGGTGCCACGAAGGTTTGTTTCGAGCGATCGAATCGGATGATCCAGTACCCACTGCACTCCGACTGCCGCGGCCAGGTGGAAGATGACGTCCGCGCCGGCGACCAGTTCGTCGACCAACGATTCGTTCAGAACGGAGTCGACGATGACCTCGAGTGGTTCATCAGGCTGCAGGTGAGCCAGGTTGTCGCAGACGCCCGTTGAGAGGTCGTCGACGACGGTGACCGAGTGGCCGCGACCGAGCAGTCCGTCCACCAGGTGGGACCCGATAAAGCCGGCGCCGCCCGTCACCAGAGCCTTCACGAGGCGGCGACCCAACCTCGCCGCCCATCAGCTTCGAGTTGGGAGGTAAAGAACCCGGCAGCACCAACCATGCTGACGCCGATCGTGCGGCACTCGGCCGCGATCCGCCCGCCGCTGTCGGTCATCGCGAGGACCACCGTTTCAACTCCCTCACGCTCGACGGTCTCACGAAGACGGGCGGGCGGACCGAGCACCGGTACGCCGTGGATCGCCCGGTCCTGCTTGCCGGGATCGTCGTCCAGGAATCCGACGACGCGGTAGGCGTGCGTCTTGCTGCGCGCCATCATCCGAAGGACGAGCTCGCCAGTGTCGCCTGCGCCAACAATGAGGACACGCGTGAGGTCGCGCCGACGCAGGCGGGCCAAGCCCTCGCGGATGAAGACGAACGACATCCGGGCCGCTACCAGCAGCAGCATCACCACGAGCCAGTCGATCAGGAAGACAGCCCGCGGTACCCCGCCCTCGGCGCGGAACACGACCTGAACGCAGATGGCGGAGAAGATCGACCCAAGCGTAGCAGCGACGCCAAGCCGCAGAAGGTCGGAAGTGCCCATGTAGCGCCAGATGCTGCGGTAGACGCCGAGACTCAGCAGCGTTGCCAGCTTGATGCTGACCACCCACGGGAGTAGCGCGGCAAACTGCTCGACGAAGCGCCGCTCGAGCGAACCCTCGAAGCGGATCAGGTACGCCGCGAGCAGGCCGAGGCAAATCAGCGCAAAGTCGAGCACCATCTCGGCGACCTGGCGCTTGTAGAGCCAGTTTCCTCCGAGCACGAGCTTCCCCAGTAGGCTCGGCTCGCCCCTCTTCTGCTGGTATTCGGATTCGGTGTAGATCCTTACCTGGCCCAAATAGATGCCGAAAAACACAACCCCCAGGCCCAAAAGGGAGCCCACCAACGTGACCAGCGGACCTCCGGCGTAGTTTGACAGAATAGCAACCAGCCCGAACGCTGCGCTGACGGCATACAACACAAGGACGGCCGACCGCTCGTTCAGGCCGAGGGCGACCAGCCGGTGTGAAAGGTGGTCCCGGCCGCCCTGGGAGATCGGGCGGCTGTTGAGCGCCCGCACGATCGTCACCAATGTGGTATCCAGGATTGGGAGTGCCATCACGCCAACCGGCACCAGCAAGGTCAGCGCAAGCTCGGACGTGCCACGCGAGCTGCCGAGAACCACGATTCCGCTCAGCAGGAACCCGAGCAGCAGACTGCCGGAGTCGCCCATGAAGATCCGAGCCGGATTGAAATTGAATACCAGGAATCCGCCGCAGGCGCCTGCGATCAGAATGCACAGGAGCGCCGCTTGGTGGTCGCCTTGGGAGACGTTGTGGGTGAACAATGTGAGCGCGACAATCGCAGCGATGCCGGCCGCCAATCCATCCATGTTGTCCAGCAGGTTGAACGCGTTGGTGACCCCAACGATCCAGAAGATCGTCAAGGGCACCATCAGGGCTGACCACGGAAGGAACCTGCCGGTTGGCAGTCCGGCCACGACGACGCAGGCCGCGACGATCTGACCGAGTAGCTTGGCGTAGGGCGGTAGCCTGCGGACGTCGTCGACCAGCCCCAGGGCGAAAATCAGGCTTGCCCCGAGCAGCAGTCCGCCGAACCGGTCCAGCGGCTGGGCCTGGATCGGCTCGGGGACGAGCAGGAACAGCGGGATCAAGGCCAGGTAGATGGCAACCCCGCCGAGCAAGGGCGTCGGGGAGCGGTGCCAGCGATCGCCGCGCGGATAAGCAACCAACCCGATCCGACCCGCGAGTCGACCAACCAGCGGCGTAAGCACCATCGCCATACCGAGTGCGAGCAAGCCGGACAGCAGGTGAATGAACCCGAACGGTTGGGCGTTCACGCGGCCCGCAGGCCCTTCTCGCGCGCGAGGTCAAGATACAGCCGCTCCACGTCTCCAACCAGGCGGCCGGCCGAGTGGCGCGGGTAGACCCAGGCACGCCCGGCGCGCCCGAGTGACGCTGCGCGGTCTGGGTTTCGAAGCAGCTCAAGGATGCCATCGGCGAGCGCCGCGGGGTTGCGAGGCGGGACGAGTACGCCGGTGTCGCCGTGCCGCACGACTCCGGACACGCCGCCCACATCTGTAGCGACGACTGGCCGCGCCGCGGCCAGCGCTTCGATCAGCGCCACCGGTGAGCCTTCGTTGTTCGAGGACAAGGCCACCACATCGAGGTCGGCGTAGACTCGTTTCATGTCGGAGCGCCAGCCCAGGAAGCGGACCGCATCAGTCAGTCCGAGCCCGCTGGCTAGCGCCTCAAGCTCGACCCGCCTCTCGCCATCTCCGACGATCAGAAAGTGGCTCTGTGGGTCGTTGGCCCGCACCCGAGCAGCGGCCTCGAGAAGGACCTCGTGCGCTTTGATCGGGACTAGTCGCGCCACAATTCCGATGAGCCTGGCCGCGTCGTCGAACTCGAGCTCGCGACGAAACGTCCCACGCTCGCACTCGGCATCGAGCAGGTCCTCTATCTCGAGGCCAAGTGGAATCGGAGTGATCTTCTCGAGCGGCGCGACCCTGTAGGCCGCGATGTCCTGCCGCTGCGCTTCGCCGACGGCCACGATGCGGTCCGTGAACCGGGCGAGCGCCCTCTCGATCTGCAGGAAAAGCGCCGTTTTCGCCCGACCGAAATAGCTGTGGAAGGTGTGCCCATGAAAGGTGTGGACGATGATCGGCACGCCTGCCATCCGCGCGGCCAACCGCCCGGCCGTCCCTGCCTTCGCCATGTGGGTGTGGACAATATGTGGGCGCAGCGAGCGGATCAACCGGAACATACTCATTGTGGCTCGCAAGTCGTTCGTCGGACTGACCTCGCGGCCCAGCTGGGCGAGGACGTACGGCTCGACTCCCCGCGCCTGAGCCAACGTCCGGAATGTCCCCTCGGAGGGGCTTTCGCGCCCAGTGACCAGGACCGAGGTGAAGCGCTCGTTCTGAAGCCCGCGGGTGAGCAGGATCACGTGAATCGCCGGACCACCGATGTTCAGGCGCGTAATGGCCCGGAGGACTCGGAGCTTTTCGGCCATAGTCCCTCGAGCATGGAAGGCGCCGACGACCGCCGTGCCTGGCAAGTATAGCCAGGGACCCCCTGCTGGACAAGGAGAGGACGAGGGCCCTGGACACGAATCCAGCAATGCCACCGCCGATCAGACGCCCCTGGCGGCGGCCCGTCGAAGCAGCGACTGGACCATCCCGGCACGAATCGCCATCGTCCATGTCAGCGTCGCCTCGATCTCGGCATCAGAGCAGCCGGCCTTCCTCGCACCTGCGAGGCGGCGCTCGGTTCACGGCTCGCAATTCCCGGTCAGGACGACGGCCAGGCCGATCAGTGCCTTGGTTTTCACGTCCAGCGCCTCGGCGTCGCGACTGCCGGCGTAGAAGCGTTCAAACTGCGCTGACAGTTCCTCGTGCTCGGCCATACATCCTCCTCCCGCGGATCCGGATGGTAACAGGCGCTACGATGCCAGGCGCGCCGAACACGGCGCCATGACAAGTCACATCCGGCCGGCAGGTGGCGCGAGAGTGCGCCGAGCTACCTCCGCCGCTAGAAGTGAACTGGCTGAGCCCAGACTTGGCGTCGATCGTCAGATGTCGCTCGCATCCGGACATAGGGGCCGCTCGAGCCGCGGACCTTGAACCGCGCACTAGTTCCTCTGACCGAGTCAAGCACCCGGCCTCCGGCCCCGACAAGCTCAATGTTCGCTTCCTCGCCGTCGAGCTCGACGACAATCCGGCCTGATTCGACCCGGTATTCGCAGAGCTCGAGACCGGTGCTTGCGTAGAAGTTCCCGCGGCGTAGAGCCTCCAGGCAATCGGTCAAACGCGGTGAGTCGGCCTCGACCTGCACCCACCCGCGCCCAGGGTTGGCCCACCGCGGCCCCCAGTTGCGGAAGTGGTGCGCGTCGTCGGATGCGACCGCGACTAGCCGCCGGCCGGCGGTGAGCAGCCGATCCCAGAGTGCGTCCGTCCAGCCTTCCGAGCCGAGAGCGCGATGACCCTCCGGATGGTTGCCGTTGGCGACCTCGAAGACGTCGAACTCGCCGCTGTCCAGGAGGTCCTCGGCAGTCAAGCCACCGAAGAACGGATGGTTAACGGTGGCCAGGCCGTGCTCGGCGGTGATGCGCTCGACGGCCCAGCGAACGCGCGTGGCTCTACTGACGTTCACGTACGGCTCGGCAAGCCCGCTGGCTGGTTCGTCTGGTAGCAGCGTGCGAGCGAGGCCAAGGCCGTTCACGTGGACGGCGTCCATCGTGATCTCCTCGCCCTGGAATACGGCCAGACCGCGTCGCTGAAGGCGCGCGATGTGGTCGGCCGGCACAACGGCGTTGTGATCAGTCAGGAAAACGAAGTCGTAGCCTTGATTTGCGTACCAGTCAACGACCACCTCGGGCTCGCTGTCGCCGTCGCTGTAGGTCGTGTGCGTGTGCGTGTTTCCCTTGTACCAGCGCCCGGATGCCATCCACACCGTCCGTCCCGAGGTCAGCGGGCTCCTGGCGCTCTGCCACCGGGAAACCCCAGGGAGGGGCGAGCGGCGGGAGTGCCAGCAGCGAGCGCGGATCTTCTATAGGAGGGTACCGGACCGGAGCACGCGACGAGGGCCGAACGCTCGGAAGGTGGTGGGTGGCGTCGAGCAGCCGCGGGGCGTTGCAACGTCACCCGAGCGAACGTGCTGAGGACGCAAAGCAGCGCGGCCGCGGCCGCGCCAATCCGACGGGGGAGGGTCGTCGGCAGCCCCGCGCTTTGGCTGAGACGGGCCCGCCACCGGCTCGGCCCCGGTGGCGGACCCTCACAGAAGGGGATGTCATTAGTATCGCCGTCTGGTGCTGCAATGCCTACGGACGCTGCGCCCAACGTTGGATGCCACCCATTTGTGCATGCTGCACGAGGCGGCGAGTGGCTCAATCTGGCTCGATCGTCACGCGCAGCCCGTAGGCGGCGAGCTGCTCCTGGAAGTGTTCCGCGCGCTCCTTTGGCGCACGGACGACGACTGACGCCCCGGTGGTATGGATCTCCCACGCGTGCTGATGGGCTTTGGAGCGCGTCATGCGTGGTATCGCGTGGCAGAGGGCCCGCTCGACGTCGTCAAATGTGTGACAACTGCAATCGAGCACCACCACCTTGTACGGAGGCAGCCCCTCGAGGCGTTCGCGAACTACATCGTCGATCCCCGTCTCGGGCACGGCCGGCGCGAGGGGCAGGCTCACGAGTGACCGTGCCTCCGACAACGTCGCGCGTCCCGAACCACGGCATGAGTGTCTGCTGCTGGCTCGCACTCCTTACTAGAAATCGCCGCCGAAGTCCGATCCAAAATCACCGCCTCCAAAGTCTTCTCCGGCGCTTCCGGAATCCAGGCTGCCGCCGGCTGCGTCACCCGCCCCTCCGGCGTCGAAGTCGCTTGCCGCGCTGTCGAAGAACTGCTGGGCGATCATGCTGCCGACGAAGCCAGCCGCCAGGCCGGTGAAGATGGTACTTCCCATGCCCATTCCGCCCCCGCTCGCCGTGCCGCCTCCCCCCAATGTGCGCTGCATCGTCCCTGGTTGGCGCAGCTCGGCCCGGGTAGCCAGTCGCGCCAGCGATCTCGGGTCATCGCTGTGGCCATCCGCCGGGCGCTCCTCCTCTGGTGTGACCCGCGTGAGCTCGCGCAGTGCCTGGGCCCGTTGCTGAGGCGTCAGCTTTGAGAATGCCTCTTCGTGCGCCCGCTCGATCGTTTCCGGGGGTGCGGTTTGGACCATGTAGCGGTAGCGCTCCAATGCCTGCTCATCCGATGCCGATGTTCCTTGCCCTGGCCCGCCGGACCAGGCTGCTCCCACCCCTGACGCTTCGGATCGATCCTTGCGGCCGAAAAGTCGATCAAGCCATCCCACGTTACTCTCCTCCAGATCAAAATGCGAGGCAGGACGCCGGTCCAACTACGCTGGTGCAGGGCGCGTGCCGGCGACACGTCTACCGAGTTCACCGGTGCGAAGATCGCCCTCCACTCCCTGGCCCTGCTATCGGGCGGCGGCGGAGGCCGCGGTCGCGGGCTCCAACCCCTGCATTGTGCGCCGGGCGAGCTCGGAGGCGCCCGCCTTGTCGTCTGGCGCAATCTCGCCGTCGATCACCGCGGCGAGCAGGCGTTCCTTGATCGGCTTGATCCATGGACCCGGAGGGCGGCCGAATAGGGTCATGAGCTCGTCGCCGTCGAGCGGACTAGTGATCTTCGCGACGTCCTCGGCTGCGCGAATACGGGCGACTCGAGCTTCGAGCGCGGCAACCCTTCGAGCCGCGGCGCGGATGCGGTCGGGGCGGCGGCTGGTCACATCGGCGGCGGAGAGTGCTATCAAGTCGTCAAGACCGTCACCGGATTCGCGCATGAAGCGCCGGACCGCACCGTCACTCCAGTCGGGCTCGTATGCGTTGGCGCGTTGATGCATGCCAACGAGCAGACTGGCCCGCTCGATCGTCTGCCGATCGAGTCGCATGCGTGTGAGGATCTTCCGTGTCATGCGCTCGCCGAGAGCCTCGTGTCCGAAGAAATGGATTTCGCCAGCCTCGACGCTCCGCGTGCGCGGCTTGGCGATGTCATGCAGCAAGGCGGCCCACCGGACGGCGCTGCGGGGTGGACTGCGATCGATGACCGACAGGGTATGCTCGAAGACGTCCTTGTGGTGACGCGTTTCATCCTGGCGCATCCCGCGCATCTCCAGTCGTTCGGGGATAATCTGCGCCATCAGCCCGAGGTCGCACAACATGCGGATGCCTTCGCTGGCGCCCTCCGCGACCAGCACCTTGCCCAATTCCTGGGCGACACGCTCCTGGCTGATGTCGGCCAGAGAGGCGGCCTGGTCGCGGACCGCCGCGGCGGTAGCGAGTTCGATGGAAAATTCAAGCTGCACGGCGAAGCGGACCGCGCGCAGCAGTCTGAGTGGGTCCTCCGAAAAGCGCTCTGTCGGAGGGCCGACAGCGCGGACCAGCCGGGCGTCGAGGTCGGCCCGCCCGGAGAACGGATCGGTCAACTCGCCGCTCTGTACGTCGAGCGCCATGGCGTTGATCGTGAAGTCGCGGCGGCTCAGATCGCCGAGCAGTGAGTCACCGAACTCGACTTCTGGTTTACGCGAGTGAGGGCGATAACGCTCTGATCGGTAGGTCGTGATCTCGACCAGCATGTCGCCGAACACGGCACCGATGGTGCCGAATTTCTCGCCAACCGTAAAGATGCTGTCGGCGCCCGCCCGCTTCACCAGCCGTTTGATCGATGGTGGGCGAGCATCCGTGGTGAAATCGAGGTCGCGCGTCTCGACCTGACGACCAAGGAGGCAATCGCGCACCGAGCCGCCGACGAGGTGCAAGGCCCTGCCGGCATCGACAAAGGCGTCCCGAAGCCTCGGGGCCGGCTCAGGGAGCAGCTCTGCTGGTGTGCACATCCGCCGTCGCTCGGGTGAAGGCAGTCTCAGTGTGGGCGATTCGGATCGCTTCACCGGACCGGTCGGCGACCGTCAGGGCCGCACGGGTGAGGGTGGGCAGGAGAGGACTCGAACCTCCGACCCCCACGATGTCAACGTGGTGCTCTAACCAGCTGAGCTACCTGCCCTGGACGCTGCTCAGTATAGCCCACGTCCGGAATCGCCGCCAACGCCAAAGAGAAGCATAGTTGCGGCCTCCGGTGCAAGGTGGGCACGTTGATCCGCGCCCGGCGAGTCGGCCATAGTGACGCTATGAACGAGCCGCGCCGGACAAGAAACGGCGATGTTGCCCGGATGCTCGAGGAGATCGCTGAGCTGCTCGAGGTCAAGGACGAGCGGCCTTTCCGTGCGAATGCCTACCGCAACGCCGCTCGCCGCATCCAGAGCTTGCGCGAGCCCATCGAGGGTGTCCACGCAGGGGGCCATTTGCGCTCGGTCCAGGGCATCGGTGAGGCCCTCGAGCAGAAGATCGGCGAGTTCCTGACCACGGGGCGCCTCCGCTATCTCGACGAGCTGCGAAACGAGTTCCCGCTCGGGATGGTCGAGCTGCTACGCGTGCCGGGACTCGGACCGCGCACTGCGCGACTTCTCTACGACCAGTTGGGCATCGGCAGCCTCGAGGAACTGGAGGGCGCCGCGCGCGCTGGCCGGCTCAAGGCCGTCGCGGGCCTGGGGGCGAAGACCGAACAAAGCCTTCTCCAGGAGATCGAGCGACTACGTCGCCGCGACACACGGCATCAGCTCGCGTCCTCGCTCGCGGTCGCCGAGGAGCTGCTGGAAGCCATTCGTGCTCGCATGACGTTGCCCCAGGCGAGCTACTCCGGCAGCCTTCGGCGCATGCTTGATACGATCGGCAACGTCAACCTGCTGGTTGCAACGGACCGCGAGGAGGAGGTCACCCGCTACTTCGCCGAGCTTCCGATGGTTTGTGAAATCCTGGATAAGCGCGAAAACGGGTTCAGCGTCCGGGTGCGTGACGGGTTGAGGGTCGAGCTTCGAATGACGCGACCCGAGCATTGGGGCGCGGCGTTTCTGATGAACACTGGTTCGCCGCGCCACCTGCGTCGTCTGGAGCAACGGGCACGCGAACGGGGTATGGAGTTGACGGAGCGCGGGTTGATTGACCAGGCGCATGGCAGATTGGTCGCGGGCGCCACCGAGGAGGACGTCTACGCGGCGCTCGGGCTCCAGCCGATCCCTCCTGAGCTCCGCGAGGACAGCGGCGAGATCGAGCTGGCCGCGGAGTACCAGCTCCCGGTACTCGTAGAGGTCGATGACATCCGCGGTGATCTCCACGTACATAGTACCTGGAGCGACGGCGGGAGCCCGCTCGAGGAGATGGCGCGGGCGGGGCGAGCGCTCGGCCGCGAGTACATAGCGATGACCGACCACAGCAAGTCGCTCGGAGTCGCGCGTGGATTGACCGAGGAACGCGTAGCGGAGCAAGCCGTCGCCTTGCGCGCGCTGAACGCACAACTGGCTCCGTTCAGGGTCCTCCACGGAACAGAAATGGACATTAAGCGCGATGGTCAGCTGGACTACGAGGACGAGACGCTGGCGATCTTCGACTACGTCTCGGCGTCGATCCACAGCGGCATGAAGCAACCGCGCGAGATCATGACCCAGCGAATCTTGAGGGCGATTGGTAACCCGCACGTGGCGACGCTGAACCACCCGCATGGACGGCTGATCGGCTCGCGTCCAGCTTACGACGTCGACATGGATGCGGTCGTGCGTTCGGCCGCGGAGAACGGCGTGGCTCTGGAGATCAATGCGCAGCCCGAGCGCATGGACCTGGAAGCCGTCTGGGTCCGGCGGGCGCGCGACGTCGGGGCCAAGTTCGTGATCAACACCGACGCGCACTCGATCGGTCAATTGGGCTTGATGCCGTTTGGCGTTGCAACAGCTCGACGCGCCTGGCTCGGGCCGGCCGACGTGCTCAATTGCCTGCCGCTGGACGACCTGCTCAGTCACCTCGCCCTGCGCCGGCTCTAGCGAACGTCCTGCGACCGGCCAACAGGCAGGCCCGGGAGTTCAGTGGCTCATCTCGGTCAGCGGCCGAAGCTGGGAGCCATTGCCTCGCGGCCGTCGCCGCTTTCACTGAAGCGCCCGTCACGGTAGTCCTGGAACACCTGGCGACAGGCGATCAAGGCGTCCCACGAAGTCGGGAAGCCAGCTAGCAGCCCGACCTGGAGGATCACCTCGGTGATCTCCTGCTCGGTGGCCCCGTTGCTGAGCGCGCCAACGATGTGGATGCGGAGCTGATTGGGGCGATGCAGCGCGGTCAGCGTCGCCACGTTGACGAGGCTGCGTGTCTTGCGATCAGGCGCCGGCCGCGTCCAGAGGTCGCCGTACAAGTGGGAGACGATCTGCCGTTCCAGATCGGGCGCGAGCTGCGCCCATTGGTTCAGGATCTCGCCCCCGTGCTCGCGACCCCACACCTCCAGGATGACGTTCCGGCCCATCTCGTAACGCTCGCGCTCGTCCACGCTGCTCCTCCCGGGTCAGTCTCGCCGCCGCGATGCGAGCCAACGATAGCACAGCGGCAGCGCTGCACAAGCCACCAGAACCACCAGCGAAGGCAAGTACCGCGCGCTGGCGCCGTGGTGCGGGTTGATCCCGAACTGGGGCGTAGGCAGCGCCCCGAGCATCCAGGGTAATTCCCCGACGAATCGAACTGCCGCGGGGGCGAGCAGCAGTACGACGAACGCGATCAGAATACCGAGTCCGCCAAGCAGCTCCAACGCCTCGAGGAGACGGCCGGCGGGATCCGTCTCGGCAGTCAGGGCAGGGCGCCGCTCGCCCGTGCCTTGACAAGCGCGCTGTAGGCCGGCCGTGGGCTTCCGTCCGAATTCGTCACGCTCCACCAGTACTGCTCCGACTGCTCGGTCCAGTTGGGGTCGATGCTTAGACTCCAGACGAAGGCGACGCCAATCCATGGGCTCCACATCTCTCGGGCGTATTGCAGCCCGCGGACCAGGTAGTCTGCCTGCTGCTCGGGCGTGACAGCGTAAAAGGTCCGATCCGGGTTGATCTGATCTGTGGTCCAGCCGAACTCCAGCAGCCAAACTTGCTTTGCCCCATCACCATTCGCCTCCATGATTGCTCGGAGCTGCTCGACGCGGCGAAAGTAGAAGGACGGATGCTGGAAGGCAGGATTGGAGAGCAGGTCCGCCTCCGGAGAGGATCCGTACCCAGCCCCATGCACGCCGATGGCGTCTGAGAACCGTTGGAGGCCCAAGTCGTACAGCCAAGCAAGGTATACGTCATCGGGTTGAGCGGTCCCGTCATTCGTGCCGGTCGGCGACAGCCCGGCATTGAGGACCAGAATGCTGGGGTCTACCGCCTTGACGGCTCGATAACTCTCCTTGAGCAAGTACATGTATTGCGCCGCCTGGTTTCGGTCGATCAGCGCCCCGCCCCATTCGCGGGACAGGTTCGGCTCATTCCACACCTCGACTGCATGGATCGTCCCGCGAAGCGAACCAGCGCCATACCGAGCCGTCAGGAGGCTCATGAAGTCGACATAATCGGCAATCGCGTCAGGCGGCCCGTTGTCAACCTTGTCGGCGCGGGACCAGTCCGGCTGTTGATCCACGCGGGCGAGGATCTTGATGCCCGCTTGAGATAGCGTCCCGACCACGCGATCGAGGTCGGACCAATCATGGCACCCCTTGCAGCCTGCTTCGACACTTCGCCATGGAATCGTGAGTCGCGCCCACCCGAGTCGGGCACCGCTGAGGAGTCCAATCTCACGTTGCGTGATCTCCGGGTAGCCTAGCGGGAAGACGGTCCCGCCGTACTCCAGCGAGCTCACCGCCACTTGCGCACGCGCGAGCGACAACGTCATAGCCAGGATGCACGCGGCGAGCGCGGCGCAGAGCAAGCGTTGGGTCACGTGGCAGATCCCCCCCAAATGCAAACTTCAGGACTCCCTCGCGAGTCACTCGCCCGAGGCGACTCGGTGTTCACCTTGTCGGGGCCGGCGGCTCCGTCGCAGTAGGTATCCGCCACCGCCGAGCGCCGCCGCTCCCACCCCGATCATCGGCAGCGCCAATTCTAGCGGAAATCCACCCGCGCGGGGGGTTGGCTGACCAGCCGGCTTCGCGGCCGGTGCTGGCGCCGCGGGCGCCGCGGGCTTGGCCGCTGGCACCTGGGGCGCTGCTGCGCCGACCGGCGCGATCACCGGAACGCGCGGCGACGGGGACGCGGCGGGAGACGCGGGCGGGGAAGCGGCCGGCTTCGCCGCTGGGACGGCAATCGGCTGCGGAATCGCGGCTGGCGTGAAGGTGGGACCCGGAGTGGGGGCGGGCCGGGGGGTGGGAAGTGGCGCCGCCGTGGGCAGCCGCTGACTGATGTCGTTGTTGTTGAGATTGGAATTCGAGTTGCCACTGCCGTTCGAACTGCCATTCTCGTTCGAGGTCCCGTCCTGGCTGCTTCGAACGAGCGGAAAATTGACAGTGCGGATGTCGCCGTTGACGGCTACCTCGACCTGAGTCGTGGTTGCCCCGAACCCGCCGGACGGTTGGACCGTGACGCGGTACATTCCGGACGGAAGATCCCGAAATGCATACTGGCCTTCGCGGTCGGTCCGCCGACTGCCGCGATCCTGTGTTCCACCAGAGATCCGCTGCTCCAGCGTCACGGTCACGTCGCTCATGGCGCCTTCTCCCGTGTCGCGGGACGCGTCGCGATCCTCGTCATTGAACACCACGCCAGCTATGACACCGGGACTGGTCGGCATTGGCGACGCGGAAGGTGTTTGTGCGAGGGCCGCGACCGCTGGAGCCGCGAGCGCGGTCACGACCGTTAGACCGATCGCCAACTGGGCACTCCAGACAAAGGCGTACCCCCGCGTCAGTCGTGATGGCACAAGGCCAGCCGCGCCTCGAAGATGGAATTCGCGTGCGTCTCGCGATTCGCACGACGGCACCCCGGGTCGGCACTGCGCGGGCCGCGCCCGATCATGATCGATGCGCGTCGAGAGCGGCCATCCGTCGCAGGGAGGGCTGCGGCCCTCCCCGATTGTGCGTGCATGCTACCCGGATCTTCGCACATCGAAACAGCGCGATGGTGACAGACGCTGACCTGTATGTCAACAGGATTACCGTCCCAGTTGTTGCAAGACAGTTGCCCAGCGCCCGGGATGGGTGGGATGCGTCGCGAGCGGCTTGAACCCGAGGCGCAGATACAGCTCGATCGCCGGGAGGCGGTGATCTTCCGTGTCGAGGAGAGCCTTGCCGCGCCCGCCGGTCCGCAGGTGCTGGAGCGCCCGTACCGTCAGCCAGTAGCCGAGCTTCCGGCCTCGGTGGCTCGCGTCAACCGCGACCAGCTGGAGATAACCTGCCCGAGGGTGATCGGCGTGGTCGAAGTTGCGAGCCCACGCCGAGCCGACGATCTTCGAATCCCGCACGACGAAGAAGAGGCCGGACGGGTCGAAGGCGGGATCAGCTGCGATCTCCGCTCGCCAGCGAAGAGTGGTCCAACTCGGACCCAGGGTCGTGCGAAGCAGCGGAAGCCAGTGCTCCTCATCGCCGTGACGGTATGGCAGGATGGCGTAGGGTTGCGGCACCAAGAGCACGGGCAAGCCGTCAAGGTCGGCGCGCAGCATTCGCAATTGTGGAATGCGTGGCCAGCGCGGGGTTGGGACATTCAAGGCCGCTGTCCGTAGGCGCCTTGTGCCCGTGGGCCACGCTGAACGCGGTACGATTGAGCGAGGGCGCCCACCGCTCTGCGGTACGGCGCGGGCTCGCGGAGGCTGGCATGTCGGACGCGATCGTGATCGGAGGTGGGGTGATTGGACTCCTCTGCGCACGGGAGCTGCGCCTGGCCGGGTTGGACGTCACGCTGGTTGAGCGAGATCGACCTGGCAAGCAAGCATCCTGGGCATCCGCGGGCATCTTGTCGGTCGCTCCGCCCCTCGACGCAAGTCCGGCGGCAAGCTTGAAGCGACTCAGCGCTGAGCTGTACCCCGGCCTGGTTGCCGCGCTGCGCGAGGAATCTGGGGTCGACCCCGAGTACACCTGGTCTGGTCATCTCGTGCCGGCGATGGACGACGGCGAAGCTGATGACCTGGTCGCCCTGGTTGAGCATGACCGTCGACGTGGCTTGGAAACCGAACTAGTCACCGGACCCGCGGTCCGCCAGCTTGAGCCGGTGCTGGCGCCCTCGGTCGTCGCTGCCCAGCTTCGGCCTGGCGGGCAGATTGACAATCGACGGCTTTGCAGGGCACTCGAGCTGGCCGAACGACACGCTGGCACCTCGCTCATGTACGGGGTCGCTGCCACCGAAGTATTGCGGCAGGGCGGCCGGGTTACTGGCCTGCGCACCCTGGCCGGTGAGTTTCGGGCCCCGGTGATAGTGAATGCGGCCGGAAGCTGGTCTGGGCAGCTCCGCGGCTGCGAGCCGCCGGTGCCGGTTGCCCCTCAGCGTGGTGAGATCCTGGCCCTGGACCACTCCGCCTCCCCCTTGCGCCGAGTTGTCACAAGGCCCTTCGATCCGTACCTGGTGCCGCGGGTGGATGGTCGTCTGGTAGTTGGAGCGACCCGCAAGTACGTCGGATATGACGGGAGTTTCACCGCTGGCGGCATGGCCTGGCTGCTCAACGAGGCCATCGGCCTCGTGCCAGCTCTCGCGGACGCGCCTGTTGTCGAAACGTGGACCGGCTTCCGGCCGAACTCGCCGGACGGACTGCCGATTATCGGCCGCGGGGAGCTCGAAGGCCTGTTCTTCGCGACTGGTCACGGGCCGAGCGGGATTGCGCCGGCCCCGGGAACCGCGCGTTTGCTGGTGGCCCTGGTTGAAGGCGGCTCGCTGCCGGTGCCGGCCGAGCCGTTCGCTCCGCTGCGATTTGCCAACCGCCCGGTCGACGTGGATAGCCGATCCTGGCGTATCCAGGGCGGTCATCGAGTCTGACCGGATCCGTCGGGTTCCCTTAGAGCCCTCGGGTACAATCGCACTGTGGCAGACACGGGGACTGGCAACATGACCTCGCCGCGGGTGGTGGCGCTTTCGGGCGGGGTGGGTGCTGCTCGATTCCTGCAAGGCCTGGTTCGAGTGGTTCCGCCTGAGTGCATCACGGCGATCGTCAATACGGGCGACGACTCCGAGTTCTACGGGCTGCACGTCTCCCCGGACATCGACATCGTACTGTACACGCTGGCGGGCCTCGTCGATTCTGAGCAGGGCTGGGGCGTCGTCGATGATACGTTCAATGCGCTCCAGATGCTCGAGCAGTACGGCCTCGAGAGCTGGTTTCGACTGGGTGATCGGGATCTGGCGACACAGATCCATCGCACTGAGTTGCTTCGGGGTGGTCAAACACTTAGCCAGGTCACCGACCATCTACGGAACCGTCTAAATGTGACGAGCCTCGTGGTGCCCATGAGCGACCAGCCGGTCCGAACGTGGATCCGCACGCCTGAAGGGTGGTTGCCCTTCCAGGAGTACTTTGTCAAGCGCCGAACCGCCGACGATGTGCTTGACATTGAGGTCCGAGGCGCCGCTGAGGCTTGCCCCGCGCCTGAGGTCATCGAGGCGTTGGACGCGGCCGATCGCGTGGTGATCTGCCCCAGCAACCCGCTCGTCAGCATCGGGACGATCCTGGCTGTGCCGGGTATCCGGGACGCACTTCGGAGGTGCGGGGCGCCGGTGGTCGCGATCAGCCCGATCGTTGGCGGAGCAACGCTCAAGGGGCCAGCGGATCGAATGATGCGTGCCGCTGGGATGGAGGTTTCGGCTGTCGGCGTCGCCCGGGCGTACGCCGATTTTCTCGACGTGATGGTGCTGGACGAGCAAGACCGGACACTTGCGCCGCGCGTCGAGTCACTTGGCATTCGCGCGGTCGTAACTGACACGATCATGCGCGACTTGCATGCCAAGGAACGACTCGCGTGGGCCACTCTCGCGGCGTTAGGGTCGTGTAGTCGCGGTCGCTCACCACATCAGGTACATCCTGGGCGATGATCCCCTTCATGGGGCACGGCGGATAGCGGCGTCTAGCAGCGTTGTTGGACGAGGCGGAGCGACAAGAGCTCGTCCGGGCGATGTTGTGCGACGTCATCACCGCTGTCCTTGCGTGTCCGTTGATCGACCGCGTGGTGGTCGTTTCCCCTGAGCCTGGCGGGCTCGAGGTAATGGACGAGCCTCGCCTGACCTGGATTCTCGAGTCGACCCTCAACGGGCGAGGGCTGCGCCACGGCGGGTTGAACAGGGCCGTCGCGCTTGCCCAGGCAGCAGCTTCCGCGGGGGGTGCCGCTCGCACGCTAATCGTACCAGCCGATCTGCCGTTGATCGCGGCATACGACATCGGCATTCTGCTCGACGCGCTGCCGTCAGCTGACGATGAGAGCGCCGGCGGTGCGCGGGCGGTGATCGCGCCAGACGGCGCTAATGGCGGCACGAACGCACTGTTGCTCGAGCCGCCCACGGCGCTCGATCCATCGTTCGGAGTGGACAGCTTCAACGCTCACGTGAGGCGCGCCGCGGAGGTCGGCCTTCCGTACGCCATCGTCCAGCAACCGAATCTGATGCTGGACATCGACACTCCCGCGGACGTGGCCCGCTTTCTTGAGCTCGCCACTGGCGGGCGTACGCTCGCGGTGCTGGGTGCCTTCGACGTTCGCGGCCGTGCCGCCTGGGCCGCGGCCCTTCGCCCGGAAAACGCGGCGGTCAGGCCCGCAGGGTAATGATCGCCTCCAGGGGCGGTCGCTCGCGCTGGACTGGCGGCCTGGCTGGGTACCCGACGGTCAGCAATGCGTGCGGGATCAGCGTTTCTGGGAGACCGAGCGCGTCGCGTACGATCTCCGGGCAGAACACCGGCGCGCACATCCAGCAGCTCGCCAATCCACGGGCATGGGCCGCAAGCATAATGTTTTGGAGCGCCGCGCCCAAACTGTGGGCCGCCATGAACTGCTCCGCCTGGCGGCGATCCGGGTCTGGATAGTCGTCCAGCGGCTGGAGGTACAGATTCCCGACGATCACGACCGGGGCACCGGTCAGCCGGCGGTGAGACTTGCGCACCTCTTCCTCGATCTCCGACTGGTCCCGGCTGTCACCGGCTAGGTCCGCTCGCCAGCGGCCGCCCATCGCCGTCGCGAGGCGCTGCTTGGCCTTGCCGCCAGTCAGGACGGCGAAACGCCAGGGCACCGAGTGGTGCGGGGAGGGCGCGTGCCGAGCGGCGTCCATGATCGCGTCGACAAGCGGGGGCGGAACCTCGCGCGGCTCGTAAGAACGGATCGAGCGGCGGCCACGCAGGGCGTCGTCGACGGCATTCGCGAGCTCGATCACCACCTCGGGATGCGTCCTTCTCGGTACGTGGCGCGCAGTGGGCCGTCGTCAAAGGACAGCCGCACGTCGCGCGGCGCCTTCAGCGCGCCAAACTCCAGAAGCACGTCGTGCAGGCGTTGCCATTGGTCCTCCGCCATCCAACCGAGGCCGCGCTCGCGGGTCAGGTCGGACTCGGCGCCCGCTCTCTCGACGTCGAACATGGCCCGCTGATGGACTGGATCTTCGCCTTCGGCTCGTCGGAGCACGGCGTCGATGGCCTCGTCTGGCTGGTCGAACGCATGGTACAGGCCGCGGATGGCTGCTTTCACGAAGCGCTCGACTGTCTGAGGCTCGTCGCGAAGCAGGTCGCGGTGGACGATGTAGGCGAGGCCGAGCGTTGGGATGCCAAATTGGCTGGCCTCGACGACACGCGTCTCGACGCCGAGCCGGCGTAGCGTGTCCGGCTCGTTGGCAACGAAGACGGGATAGACATCGACCTTGCCCTCCGCGAGCACGCGTGGGTCGAAGCCGACTGGCACCTCGCGGATTCTAGATCGATCGACATCGTTCACCTTGAGGATCGCAAGATAGTCAGGCGTCGGTAAGACCTTATAGCCGACAGTCTTTCCTTCCCAATCTTTCGGGCTCTGGATCTCCGAATTGGCCAGGACCGCGAAGCCGCGGTCGCCGCGCTGACCAAACAGGGTGACCGCGACGAACGGCAGGCCTGGCTCCTCGGCCAGCTTGAGCACATCCTCAGCCGGTGCCGTCGTGACGTCGATCCGCCGGCTGGCGAGCAACTGGTAGTGCTCCCCCTGGCCGGCCGAGTGCTTGAGGTCGACGGAGAGGCCCTGCTGGTCAAAGTACCCGCGGTCCTGCGCCAGGTAGGCAGCCACGAACGGCAGGTTTGCCTGCGCCTTGAAGCCGGCCATGAAGGTGAGAGAACGCGACTTTCCGGCCGGCTCCAGCCGAGTCTCGGGACGTCCGCACCCAAGTGCTGACGTGCTGCCGAGAACCAACACGATGATGATAAGCAGGCGCATCGAGGGCTCCGCGCCGACAGCGTTCGGCCCGGCAGTCTAGCGCATCTGGCGCGGTGACCGTCCGAAAAGCGAGTCCCGACGCTTCCAGCGTCCTCCGTGTTTGGGGCGTGTACACTCGTCTTCGTGCGGTCCAGACAGCAGATCGAGGCGGAGATCCGGCAGCGATTTGGCCTTGTGGCGCGGGCACCGCAGCTCGAGCTGGTCGAGCGGACGCTCGGCGGCAAATCTTCGCTTGGGATCATGCCAACCGGCGGGGGCAAGTCGCTGACGTTCCAGGCCTCCGCGCTGCTACTCCCTGGGACCGTGGTCGTGGTCTCGCCATTGATCTCGCTGATGCGAGACCAAGCTGGTCGGCTAGGACGCGTGCTCCGGGTGGCCCGGCTTGACTCGACGCTTGATCGCGACGAGGCGCGCGACACGCTGCGGGCGCTTGCGGTTGGCGAGCTGGACCTGCTCTATGTCGCGCCGGAGCGTTTGGCAAACGAGCGCTTTCGAGCGGCTCTGGGGCGAACCAGCGTGGCAGCCCTGGCGGTCGACGAGGCCCACTGCATCAGTGCCTGGGGCCACGACTTCCGGCCCGACTATCTTCGCTTGCCGCTGCTGTTGGCCGACCTCGGCCATCCTCCGTTCTGGCCTTGACCGCGACCGCTCCGCCTAAGGTGCAGGCCGAGATCCGCACGAGCCTGGGTGTCCCGAATGACGGCGTCGTGAACACTGGAGCGCGCCGACCGAACCTTGCCCTGCGCGTTGAGGTGCCGGGCGGACCGCGAGCGGCGGGTGATCCAGTTGGTCACCGCCGAGCCTGACACTCCGACGATCGTCTACGCCCTGCGCCAGGCCGACACCGAGCGCCTGGCGCACGTTCTCGACGAAGCGGGCGTACGAGCGGCGGCTTATCACGCCGGGCTGCCGTCCGAGCAGCGGGCATACGTGCAGGACCGCTTTGTGAACGATGACATCGCCTGCATCGTGGCGACCATCGCTTTCGGGATGGGGGTGGACAAGCCGAACGTGCGCCGCGTGATCCACGTCCACGCGGCACGCAGTCTCGAAGGCTACGTTCAGGAGGTCGGACGGGCAGGCCGTGACGGTGCGCGCCGCCGAGGCAGTCCTCCTGTACGACGACACCGACCTCCCGGCCCTGGCCAACTTTGTCGATGCCAAGATCCCCACAGACGACCAGATTCGGTGCGCACTGAACGAGGCGTTCACATCCAAGGAGTCGCCGACAATTATTGCGTTCAATCCGTATGCGGTCGGCGTCGCGCACGACCTGGATCCCTGGCGATTCGGACCCTGTTCGCTCGTTTAGAGCTGCGCGGCGTCGTCAGGGCCCTGACTCCCACGTACGACACGTACCAGCTTCCGATCGACCACGATCCGGCGGTCGTGGCCGCGGCGCTCGGCGGCCAGGACGCGGCGATCTGGACTGCCCTGGTCGCGCGCGCCAAACGGGGGCGAACCTGGCTCACGCTTGGCCTGGCCGAGGCGGCACGCGCCGCCGACCTGCGACGCGACGACGCGCTACGGGTGCTTCGCCGCGTCGAGGAGGATGGCCTGGTCGAGCTTCGCGCCACCGGGCGTGCTCCACCGGTATGAGATCTTGCGCAGGCCGGATCGATCAACGGACACGCCCGCACTGCTGAGCACGATTCGCGACTCGGCTGAAGCCGAGCATCGCCGTCTAGAAGCGGTCCGGGCGGTACGTCATGGAGGAGGTCTGCCGACAGGCGCACGCCCTGACGTATCTCGGGGACGCGGACACTCGGCGCTGCGATGTGTGCGATCTCTGCAGGGGAGCCCGGCCGCTGGGCGCAGCGGATCTGTCTCATCCACACTGGCGCACGACCTTCGATCCGACGGCGATTTCCGACCTGGCCAGACTTACTCCCGACGCGATCGCCATTGCACGTGCGCTCTGCCAGGTGACGACGGCGCGCTCGCGGCCCTACCGCCGCCACCCCGCGTGGGGCAGGCTCGAACGGGCGCCGTACCGCGAAGTACTCGCGCTGGTCGAACAAGAGCTTGCGCGTTCGGCCGTACCGCGGTGAGCCTCTCGATCGACGAGAGAAGGGGTACCCTCACGCACTCAAGATCTCGCGGTACACGGTCATCGTCTGCCGCGCCACGTGCTCGTGCGTGAAGCGTTCCAGCACCCGACGACGCCCGCGTGCGGCCAGTTCTGTTCTGAGCGCGCGGTCACCTGCGAGTCGCTGTAGGGATGCTCGCAACGCAGCCACGTTGCCCTCGGCGGCAATCAGACCCGCGTCTCCGATCACGTACGGGATCTCGCCGCTGGACGAGCCGATCACAGGCACACCGCACGCCATCGCCTCGATGAGCACTCGCCCAAACTGCTCCTTCCAGTTCGGCCGGGTCAGCGAGGGCAGGACGAGCACGTCAAGCTCCCCCAGGCGCAGCGGCATCTCGCGTGAAGGAACTGCTCCCTCCACAGTGACGCGGTCACCCGCGCCGAGGGCTCGTGCTTCCGCAAGCAGCGCGTTCCGGAGCGGACCGCGGCCAAAAAGTCGCAGTCGCCAGTCGCCCCCCAGACCGGGCTGCGGCTTCGAGCAGCACGAAGACCCCTTTCTCTTCCACCAGCCGCCCGGCGTAGCCGATCGTGAATGTCTGTCCGCCACCTGCCTGGCGGGCGTGTGGCGTGAATATGGCTGGATCGACGCCAAACTGGGGGATGACTGCCAACGGGCCCCTAAAGCCTTTGCGCCCCAGCTCCCGTGCTGCTTCGTTCGAGCCGGCGAGGGCGAAGCCGGCCCGCGCGAACACGTCACGCTCGAGCCAGCGGAACGGAGGCGGATAGCGGCGAAGGAGTTTCTGCCAGGTGAAGAAGACTACCCGGGCGCCGGCCGCACGTGCCTGACGCGTGGCAAGCCAGGTTGCGAGATTGTATGGCTCTTCGTCGACGTGGACGATGTCCGGTTTGATCTCGTGCAGCAGCCGAGCCAGCCCGGTGAAGTGAAACAGGTGAAAGTTGCCATCCAGCCGGATTGGTCGCACCACCAGGCGATAGCCGCGTTCGTGCGCCCGTTCCAATGACTGGCCTGCCCAGGCGGGTGGGACGACGCAGGTGAGCTCCAGGTCCGAGACTGAGGCCAGCACCTCGAGCTTGCGCTGGTACGCGCCGACTACCAGGGCTTTGGAGAGCATCAGCACGCGCATGGCATTCCGCCACTCCGAGGCCGGCGCTCGCTTTGCCAGGCCGTTCCTTTTTTTGTGCCGACGTCGAGCGCGCCCGACCTTACCAGCCCGCGCCGTAGTCGCGCCGCTCTGCATCGTCCGTGCAGCGACCGCAGGCGGCGCTCTCGAGCCGCGGCACGTAGCCCCAGTCTTCGGACCACGCTACGCCGCCACGGAAGTCCCAGCCGGCGTCGCTAACGCCGTAGGCCCGTCGGCAAAAACGGCAGGTTGGCAAACAGTCCGGGTGGAACAACATTGTGCCGATCCCGGACGGACTGGCATCTTCCACTCCGTAGCCGCACACCGCACACGCTTCCACGCGTTCTCCTCGTCCAGTGCGCGCGGTGGTTTAGGCGCGCTCTTTCAGCTTCCCCTAATCTCCCGCACAGCCTGGCTAGCCGCCACGGTGAGGATGCGCGCCTCGGCCGCCAGTGACACCAGGGTGAACCCCTCGTCCAAGCGGCGGCGAGCTTCCCTGGCGGAAGCGACCATCACGCCTGCCCCAACGCTATGCCGACTCGCCGCGTCCAGGACTCTGGTGAGGGCATCCTGGTAGCGCGGATCAGGGCTATCAAGCTGGGGTGGCTGGATGCCCAGCGAGGCGGTCAGGTCCTGGGGACCGACGAAGGCGCAGTCGACGCCCGGGACGGCCAGAATCTGGTCCAGCGCTTCCAGGGCACGCGTGTGCTCGATTTGTATGCAGACGAAGATTTCCTCGTTTGCGCGGCTGAAGTAGGTGACAGTGTCGGTGCCCCAGGAGAGATCGTTCCGCCCACCAGCCAGGCTGCGTACGCCGTCGGGCGGGTACTTACACGAGGCCACAATCGCCGCGGCTTGCTCGGGGCTAGTCACCATCGGCGCCACGATGCCCCATGCGCCGAGATCAAGCGCGCGTTTGATGTTCTCATCGCTCGAGCTTGGGACTCGGACCAGCGGGGCCGCTCCCTGAGCCGCCACAACGGCCGCCATCGTCGCGGCGGTCTCCCAGTTAGTCGGGGCGTGCTCCAGGTCAATCGTCAGCCAGTCGAATCCGACGTTCGCCATTCGCTCCGCGGCGGCAATGCTACCCAGGCTCAGCCAGGTGCCGATCGTTGGACGCCCCTCGCGAACCGCCCGTTTGACATGATTGCTGCGCATCGATTCCCTTCCAGCCCGTGCCCAACCTTGCCCTAATGACTCAACTGTAGCGCGCGGCAAGGCTTTATCTCCATCGTTGCCCCGCGGAACCGCGACGGGACGACCCCCGTTACAACTGGCGACACCGTCCCCGACTGCAAGCCGAGCGTACCGGGCACCGTGGACACGGGCTGGTGAGTGGCGCGGATCCCCAAACACGAAACCGCCGCTGTCGGCGAGGAACAGACATGTCCCTGACCCGCACTCGACACCTTCTCGCGTGGATGCTGCTCAGCTGGCTGCTCCTTGGTACAGCACCTCCGCGCTCGGCGATTGCACAGCAGGCGGACGCGCGGATGTTCCCGCAGACAGGCTACCGTATTGGGGAGGACTCGTTCTGGGACTACTTCAAGCGGCGGGGTGGTGTGCGGACCTTCGGGTACCCGGTGTCGAACTCGTTCACCTTGTTGGGCTTCAAGGTCCAGGTATTCCAACGCGAGATCCTTCAGCAGCAGCCGGACGGCTCCGTCACCATGATGAACATTCTGGACGAGGGCCTGATGCCGTACACGTCGATCAATGGCTCGACGTTTCCGGCGCCCGACCAGGAGGTGCTCAAGCGTCAACCACAGGTCGGTACGCCCGACTACCACGCCAGGGCGCTGCAGTTCGTCAAGGACAATGCGCCAGACGCTTGGCAGGGCAAGAAGGTCAACTTCTTCCAGAGGTTCACGAACAGCGTGCGGTTCGAAGAGGCGTTCCCGAACGGGATCGGTGACCCGGGCCTCCTGCCCGGGTTCAATCTCGAGGTGTGGGGTCTGCCAACGTCTCAACCCACTCCAGACCCGGCCAACGGCGGGTTCATCTACCTGCGCTTTCAGCGCGGAATCATGCACCACGACACCGCGACAGGAGCGACCCAGGGGCTTCTCCTCGCGGACTACGTGAAGGCGATCATGACGTTGCGCAATCTGCCGCCGGACCTGGCGCTCCAGGCACGCGCGAACCGCCTCTATGGCCAGTTCGAGCCGCTGGCGCCACAGGCGGTTAGCCGTCCGAAGGAGTTAGTGGCGTCTGACCTGACTGGCGCGTTCAAGCGCGGACCGGCTGTCCTGGTTGACCCCGGCCATGGCGGCTCCGAAATAGGCTCCTCGCGTCAATTCACGGACGGGGCGAAACTGGTCGAGAAAGAGCTGAACCTGACGGTCGCCATGAGGCTCGTCGGACTATTGAAGGATGCCGGCGTGGACGCCTTCCCTTCGCGCGCCTCGGACACGAAAGTGAACGGCTCTCGCGATCTGACGGGCGATGACTAGGTTGGCCTGGCGGACGATCTCCAGGCCCGCGTCGATCTTGCGAACGAGGCCCGGGTGGATCTGCTGGTGTCGGTCCACTTCAACGGTATCGGCGACCCGACCAAGCGCGGGACGCAGGTGTTCTACGCGGATGGGCGTCCGTTCAGCGACCGCAGCCGCGCGCTGGCCGAGCTGACTCAGGCCAGTTTACTGAAGAATCTCAAGGATGCCGGCTACGAGTCAGCGGACCGCGGAGCGACACCCGATAGTCGGGTCCTGGGGCCGAACAGCCATTACTACTTGCTCGGCCCCGCGAGCGAGTACCTGAAGCGCCCGAGCGAGATGCCGGGGATTATCGGCGAACCTCTGTTTATCACGAACGAGGACGACGCGAACGCCCTGCGCCAGGATCGCCTCCTAACAGCCGTCGCGCGGGGCTATGCAGACGCGGTCAAGGCTTACTTCCAGCGCTACCCGTCGAGTTAGTCAGGGTGGCTGCCCACTCACCTGGGACGGCCCGGCGACCAATCCGGGCCGCGCCCCGAGCACGCGGGCTTGGGGGCCGCCACGCCGTGCGCGCGTGTCGTGACGCCTTGCCGCATACACGGCCGGAGACGTGCCTCGCCGGCTCAGACCTCGGTCAACACCGGGAGGATCATCGGCCGTCGGTGGGTCCGCTCGTACATGAATGCGCCAAGCACCTCACGGATTTTGCCGCGCAGAAATCCGTAGTTCGGCTCCGCTTGCTGGACCTTCTGGAGCGCATGGATCAGCGCCTCACGGGCCTCCCCGAGAATGGCCTCTTGGCTGGGATCGACGATCCCGCGCGACACGAGGTCCGGTCCGCCAATCAGCTCCCCAGTTTCACGGTCGACGGCGACGGCGGCGATCAAGACACCGTCGGCCGCAAGGCGGTGCCGGTCGCGCAGGACCACCCGCGTGACGTCCCCGATGGTGAGTCCATCCACCAGCACCGAACCGGACGGCACGGTGCCGTTGGTCTGAGCTTGCTCGCCGTCAAACTCGATCACCTCGCCGATGTCGGCGATGAGTACGCGTTCTTCGGGGAGGCCGGCAGCCACCGCGAGCTCCTTGTACAGGACCAGCATGCGGTACTCGCCGTGGATGGGGATGCAATGTCGCGGCCGAAGCAGCCCGATCATGTGACGTAGCTCGTCCTGACTGGCATGACCCGAGACATGGATGCCGTGCTCGATCGCGCGGTAGATCACCTTGGCGCCGCGCCGGTAGAGGTTGTCGATCGACCGTGCGACCGTCTCTTCATTGCCGGGAATAGGTCCGGCGCTGAAGATGACGGTGTCGTCGGGAATGATCTGCACGTTGGGATGATCGCCGGCCGCCATTCGGCTGAGGACTGAGGTCGGCTCGCCCTGGCTGCCGGTTGCAAGGACCACGAGCTTGCTAGGAGGCAAACCCTGGCTTTGACGCAGACTGACCAGCGTCCCGTCGGGTGCCCCCAGATACCCCATCTCACCCGCGATCTTGAGGTTCTGGTCCATGCTCCGTCCGGCTACGGCGACCTTCCGTCCCAGGCGATGCGCGATCAGGATCACCTGTCGTAATCGAGACAGGTTGGAGGCAAACGTGGTCACGATGACCCGGCCGGCTGCCGCGCCGATGATCCGCTCAAGGTTCTGAGAGACTTCAGTCTCCGAACCGGTCCAGCCAGGGTTCTCGACGCGGACACAGTCAGAGAAGAGGGCCATGACGCCCTCGTCACCGAGCCTCCCGAGCGCATCCTCGTCGGTCGGGGTGCCGTCGACCGGCTGACGGTCAAACTTGTAGTCACCGGTGTGAAACACCGTACCGACGGGCGTACGAATCGCGAAGCCAACCGATCCTGGCACGCTATGGTTGACCAGGATCGCCTCGGCCTCAAACGGTTCAAGGTTGATCTTCTGCCCCGGCTCGATCTCGATCAGCCTCGCCTTAGCGGTCTGGCGATGCTCCTTGAGTTTGCCCGCGATGAGGCCAAGAGTCATTTTCGTGCCGTAGATCGGAAGCGGCTCTTCGCGCTCGAGCTCCATCAGCAGGTACGGGAGCGACCCGATATGATCTTCGTGGCCGTGGGTCACGAGCACGGCCAGGAGGTCGTCCGCTGCCTCGGTCACGTAGCTGAAGTCGGGGATCACGAGATCCACGCCGTGCAGCTCCGCCTCCGGAAACTTGACTCCAGCGTCAACCAAAATCATATGGTCGTCGTACTCGAACAACGTCGAGTTCTTGCCCACTTCACCGACGCCGCCCAGCATCACCGCGCGCAATGCTTCCGCCACCCAGCCTCCTCTCGCCCGATCGCGACCGGCCAATTGAACCACGCGCAGGCTCGCAGAACAAGAGCGCCGGGCATGCCCATGTTACAATTTGCCATGCGTTGCCCCTTCTGCGCGTCCCGCGAGACGCGCGTTCTTGACAAGCGTGACTCGGAAGAGTTTGCGTCAACCCGCCGTCGCCGCGAATGCTTGATGTGTGGAGGGCGCTTCACCACCTACGAGCGACCCGAGATCACGACGCTAATGGTCGAGAAGAAGGATAAGCGGAGGCAGCCATTCGATCGTGCCAAGCTGCGGGCGAGCATCCAAACGGCGTGCACCAAGCGGCCGATAAGTGCTGAGACGATCGAACGGATGGTCGACCAGATCGATGCTACACTGAGAGGGCGAGACGTCCTGGAGGTTTCCAGCCACGCGATTGGCGACCTGGTCGTCGAAAAGCTCCGCGCTGTCGACCAAGTAGCATACATTCGATTTGCGTCGGTGTACCGCGCTTTCGCCGACGTATCCTCGTTCGAGGACGAGCTCCGGAAGCTGCTGAAGACGTAGCTGACGTTGCAGCCAGCATCGGATCTCTGGGCCAAAGCAGCCCTCAGGAAAAACGCACTCGTGTGCCGCATCGGATGGCCGGTGATCCTGTCCGCGGTCGGCGCCGTCGTGGCCGCAAGCGGTGGGACTTGGCTCGCCGTCCTCCGGATGGCCGGCGAGCCGCGGGGGCTAACGCCATCCAACACGGCAGCCCTCGCCGTCCTGGGCATTGGTGCCGCGGCCGTTGCAGGTGGGCTGGGTCACTACGTGCTAGCGCCGGGCCTACGCGGAGGATCGGTGGCGTGGCATGGCGTCGGCTCACACCGCCTGGTACTTGCGAGCACCCTCCTGGTGATCCTGCTGAGCAATCTCGGACCGATTATCTTTGCGCTGGCCCAGCCGGGCCAGGGTCTGTGTTCCGTCTACGGCTTCCTGACGGCGGGCCTCAGCGTGGGCGTCTCCCTCATCCTCGTGACCTACGTTCGGTTCATCCGTCCCGGCGTGCTGACGGTTGCCGATCTAGGAATCCAACCAGAGCGGCTCGCCGGCCATCTCGGGACGGGACTCTTGCTCGGCATGGGCGTGCTCGTGCTCAGCGCCACCATCCAGGCGCTCCTCGGCGCGCTCGGCGTGCGCCAGACGCAGCTCCAGGACCTGCGCTGTGTCCGCGACTTCCCGCCGATTGGATTCGCCGCGATCGTCTTTGTGGGAGGCGTGTTGGCCCCGATCGCCGAGGAGCTGTTCTTCCGTGGCTACGTGTTCCGGGCATACTTGCGCACGCGCGGCCCATTGGTTGCCTATGGGCTGAGCTCGCTGCTATTCGGCTCGCTGCACCTGAACCTGCCGGCGATCCTGCCCATCGTGATGCTCGGCTTCGTCTTCTGCTGGGCGTACCAGCGAACCGGCAGCATCGTTCCAAGCATGGTCGCCCATGCGGTGAACAACTCGGTGGCATTCGTTATCCTGTACTTTGTGAGCGGCTCCGCATAGTGCCCGGACGGCGTCGAGGGAGGTTGCCTGGTCTCGATATAGGAGACGAGGACACCCCGGGCGCCTGCCGAGCGCACGTGATTCAGTCGCCCGGAGGAGTGTTATGGAGTTTCCGCGCGCGCCTCTACCCAGAATGGTTCGCGTTCGCCAAACGCTTCCGGCAGAGCACATTTCTGATGTCGCCCTGGCGGTTCGGGAAGCGCTGACCCGAGGTGACTTCGGCCAGCGTGTGACCCGTGGGCAGCGGATCGCGATCACCGCGGGTAGCCGCGGGGTTGCCGACATCGAAGTGGTGATTGGGACAGTCGTGTCAGAGCTCCGCGCCCTTGGCGCTGAGCCGTTTATCGTGCCAGCTATGGGTAGCCACGGCGGGGCAACGCCCGAGGGGCAGCGAGCGCTTCTCGCGGAGTACGGAATTACCGAACGCGAGACCGGTGCCTCCGTTTTGGCGACCATGGAGACGGTCGTCGTCGGGGAGCTCGACGATGGCACGCCGATCCACCTGGATCGGAACGCGCACGAGGCCGACGGCATCGTGGTCGTCGGTCGGGTCAAGGCCCATACGGGGTTCCGCGGTGACATTGAGAGTGGGCTCTGCAAGATGACCGCGATCGGGCTTGGCAAGCAGCGCGGCGCAGAGACAATCCACGGGCGCGGGCTTCGCGAGACCATACCCGCGGCCGCGAGGGTGACGTTGGGCACGGGCAAGGTCATTCTCGGACTCGCGCTGGTCGAGAACGCCGCCCACAAGCTCCACACGATCCGTGCTGCTGCCCCCGAGCAGTTTCACGAAACCGACAGTGAGCTCCTGGTCCTGGCCAACCAGCTTCTCCCGCGAGTGCCCTTCGAGGAGTTGGACGTGCTGGTCGTCGACTAGCTCGGGAAGAACATCTCGGGCAGCGGGATGGATTACAACGTCGTTGGGATGTGGCGGAGGATTGGTGGCGACAAGCGCCCGCTGTACAGGCGGATCGTGGTCCTCGACCTCACGCCTCAGTCTGAGGGCAATGGGCTCGGGGTGGGGATCGCCGACTTCACTACCCGGCGCTTGTATGATCAGCTCGATCTGCAGAAGACTTATATGAATGGCCTGACGGCCGGCGCCCTGGACGCCATCCGGATCCCGGTAGTGCTCTCGGACGACCGAGAGGCGATTGAGGTCGCGCTCAAGTCGGCCAACCCTGGCGACCCTCCACGGATCGCCTGGATCAAGAACACGCTCGATCTCGCCGAGATGTTCGTCTCGGAAGGCCTGCTCCCGGAGGTTGAGCGCCAGTCGCGCCTGTCGGTGGTTGGTACGCCCGCGGATTGGTCCTTTGATGAGGCGGGGCGAGTGAGGCGATCAGAAGGCGTCGCAACCGTGTCCCGTGCCTGAGACTGACGCTGCCGGACCCGAATCAGCGCGCCGGTGTGCCGACCCGGGTGCCGGCTGAAGGCTGGATGATCGACGGCGGCCTGGGCAGATCCGCCGGCGCACCCGCGGGCGCGGGCGGAGCGGTGGCCTGCGGCGCCGATGTGGCACTGGCGGGCGGGACACCGGTCGGAGCAGCGGTCGCACGCGCACCAGGAGGCGCCGGGGTCGGCACTGAACCAGGCGATACGATGGCGCCAGCGACAATCCAGCCCGTCACCCCTGCCGAGTCGCGGACCTGCCTCCAGGTGCGGCCGTCAGCCTCGCGCTCGGATCCGAGCATCTCCACCGATGCTCCCTCGGCCAGGGTCTTCAGGACGCGTCCGCTATTCCCGGGCTCAGATCGGATGTTCGCGCCTTGGCCACCCGTGTTCCCGACTTGCCCGCGACCGGCCGACGGCTTCGCCGCCGCGGTCGCGGTGGCGGCTCGCACCGGCGTGGTTTGGGCAGCGCCCGCTGGTCCGGGCGCCGATTGGGCTGGGGCGGGTCCGGTTGTCGATCCGCTCGGTTCCGGCGGGGGCGGGCCCGATGCTGCCGACGCTGAGGACGGCGGCACGCTCCCCTCCGCGACCAGGAACTGGGCAGGCATCCAGCCGATCGTCCCTTCCGCGTCCCGCACATTGCGCCAGCGCCGTCCTTCCGCATCGCGGTCCGGACCGACCATCGAGACGACGCGGCCTTCGGGGATCACCTTGAGCCGTTCCGCGGTCGTACTCGGCTCGGCACGAAGGTTTACGCCCCCGCCTTCGGCGTTGCCAACTTGAGCACGCTCGCCGAGGGGAGGGAGCGTGGCCGTACCGGACACGCCCGGGGTAGGGGTGGCGAAAATCGCGGAGATTGGCAGCGGGGTGGGGCTCGGACTCGCGAAGGCGGCCGGCTGTGGCGTGGGCACTGCGCGCGTGTCCGCTGGACGAGTCAAGGCGAGGATGATGAACACGAGACCGGCGGTAAGCGCGACCGCGGAGGCGGCGGCGAGGCCCAGGCCAATCAACTGGGCCCGCTGAATTGGCTGTCGATCACGGCCAGATGGCGCAATCGGCTGAGCTTGGACGCGCGAGCGGCGTCTCGTCTGCTCGTCGCCCGAGTGGATCATCTGGCGAAAGCGATCTCCCAGGCGCATGCGACCCCTCCGGCCGCTGCTGGCGCCGACTCGGCAGCCCTGCAGGCGGCGTCATTGTAACAGGGCGCAGGAGTGGAGCCGACGTCCCGAACGGTCGGCTCGGCGGCGCCCGCGGTGCCGCGGAGGCAAGCGTCGGCGCCCCGCGGCGTTGTACAACTGGACGCGGTGGTGCGGACCTGCCGCATCAGATGATCTCCATGGCTGGATACACAGCGTGCCGCCGCAGCCGCCGTGGCTCGCGGTCATTGCAGTCGCTCAAAGGGAGGACGTGTGGTCGGAATGGCTGCCCGTTGCATTGTCGCATTGCTCGTGCTCATGTCATCGGCCGAATGGGGAGTGCCAGCGTCCGCATCGTCCGCGCGAGCCGCCATGCCTCTGGCCCAGATCTCTTCGTTCTCCTATGGAGTGATCCTGGACACTACCAACGGCACGAGCATGCGGCTGGCGCGCGAGGCCGGCTTCACCCACGCCAAGATGGTGCTGTACTGGCCGCGGCTGGAACCGAGTCCCGGCCAGCTTCTCTGGCACGCGACCAAAGAGAACGACCTCGACAACGTCATGAAGGCAGCCGCTGTCGAAGGGTTGGCGCTTGTACTCAGGATTGACGAGGTTCCGGGCTGGGCCGGAGGTTCGCCCGCTGGCGCGGATCTCGCGGCCGTAGAGCGGTTCTACGCCGAGCTGGCGCGCTACGGCCAGGGACGGGTGGTCGGCTACGAGATCTTGAACGAGCCAAACTTGCCGTTCGAGTGGGGCGGCCCTCCCGACGCGGCGGCGTACACCGCGTTTCTCCAGGCGGCTCACCGCGGGGTCAAGGCGACCGATCCGGGGGCGTTGGTGATTGGTGGGGGACCATCTCCGAACACTGGCGGCTACGGTGGCACGATTGAGGACCTGGATTTCCTGCATGGAATGTACGCCGCTGGGGCGCGCGGCTCCTTCGACGTTCTCGGTATCCACAACTACGGAGGCAACGTCGAGCCGGAGCGCGATCCGGCTGAGTGTGGGATCTGTTTCCGTCGGGCCGAGCTGTACCGCGACGTGATGCTACAGCGGGGCGACGCGGCGACACCGGTCTGGGCAACGGAGTACGGCTGGCTGATGGACCCCGGCGGCTATCTTGGCCAGTACGACTGGATGAAGGTCTCGCCCGAGCAACAGGCCGACTATCTTGTGCGGTCATACCAATACGCCGCCAGGAACTGGCCCTGGTTGACTGGCGGCCTGCTTTCGAATCTGGACGCCAGCACATCGCCCTATCACACTGGTCCCGAAGACGGCCTGCCCTGGTTCGCCATCCTCAATCCGGACCACTCGACCCGGCCGGCGTACGAAGCCTTCAAGCGGATGCGCGCTGAGCAGATGGAGGCCGAGCGTCTTGCTGCGCCCGCACAGACCTCCCCGGCTGCGCCAGCCCAGGCCGCAGTCGCTGAGGCAGCTCAGGCCGCATTCCCTGCGAGCGGGGCAGATGGTACCCTCGGTCGACGAGAGTTCGTCCGGGTGGTCAACACGGACGGTCAGGGTGTCAGTCTGCGCCGCGAGCCGAGCGTGAGGGCCGCTCGCGTCACGGTCGCGCCAGAGGGTGCGCGGCTCGAAATCGTCGGCCAAAATCGGCAGGCCGAGGGCCGCGCCTGGTGGAACGTGCGGCTCCCGAATGGTGCCACCGGCTGGGTGGCGGCGGACTACACCGCGCCGGAAGAGTGAGGCCCGCGGCCGGACGGGGTGGCTCGGCCACCGTGTAGGGCCTCCTGCAGGGTTGGTAGATCACGGAACACGAAGTCGGGCTTGAGCGGCGAGCGCTCGACGTCGTCATGGGTCGAGACGCCGGTGAGGATGAGGATAGTGGAGATGCCGGCACGACTGCCGCCGAGGATGTCGGTGTCAAGACGGTCGCCGACCATCGCCGTCTCCCGTGGGGCGTGACCGAGGCGCTCGGCACCCATGAGCAGCATTGTCGGCTCCGGTTTGCCGATGATCAATGGAGCTACCTTAGTCGCCGCGGTGATCGCCGCCTGGATCGTCGCCGCGCCTGGAATGATTCCGTCTGGCATCGGCAGCGACGTGTCCGGGTTAGTCCCGATGAAGGCGGCGCCTTCCGCCACGGCTCGCACCGCCAGCGTGAGCTTGCGGTAGTCGAACGTACGGTCGAGCCCGACGACGACGTACTCAACGTCATCATCAACCAATTCGAAGCCAGCCTCGGCGAGTGCCGTCCGCAGTCCATCCTCGCCGATCGCGTACACGCGCGCTCCACCTGGCGCGTTGCGTCGCAGGTAATGGGCCGTCGCAGTCGCGCTGCCGAGTACGTCGTCTTCGCCCACGTTGATGCCCATGCCATCGAGCTTGGCGACGTACTGCGCTGGCGAGAGGGTCGAGTTGTTGGTGATCAGCAGAAATGGAAGGCCGTCGCGCCGCAGGTAGTCGAAGAACTCAACTGCGCCGGGCAGACGGTGGTCCCCGCGGTAGACGACCCCGTCGAGGTCGATCAACAGGGCTCGGACATGCCTGAGCGAGCGCGGCTCGGAGGTCACGAGCGGCCGGTCCAGAGACGGAGGATCAGCCCTGCTCCGGCAACCGCCGAGGCCTGGAGAACAGTCTGCACCGCGATTCGGGTGGTTGCGTCAAACCAGAAGGCTTCGGGGAACAGCATGATCAGGTAGTCTCGGTTTGGATCCAGGATCCACAGGTCATTGCTGAAGACCAGCAGGTGGAACTGGATGAAAAGCGCGCTGAAGTCGACGAGTGACAGGCCGCCGAGTAATACGAGGATCCCGAAGGTCAAACCAGCGCTTGCCAGGCACACATTCGCGAACCCCGTGAGGAAACCTGGCCACCTGAACGCCAGATCCGCGAGCGCTACGCCAAGAATCGCCGCTGCGCTCGCGATCTGGACGACGCGCACAAGATCGAACAGCTGCCGAACGTCGCGCATGTGCTCGATCTCGCGCTCGTTGAACAGGGGCCTGCGCCCACCGGGTAGGTCGACTTCAACCTGCAGGTCGGATTCACGGCCACTCAAGTAGTCGATGAGCGCGCGGGCAACCTGGCCGAGCTGGATCGTTGACAGGCCGGTCTGGCGCCCGACCTCATAGCGGGCAAACTCACGCTCGTAGAAACTGGCGTCGCCGGTGACCTGGAGGACGTTCGTCGTGATCAGCAGCAGCGGCACGGAGACCACAGCGAGGGCCATGCCGATCCAGCGTGTCCGACTCGGCAGGTCGGTCGGTTCGGCTGCATCAGTAGGATGCGCGTCAGGATTGGACCCGGTCGCGGTCACTTTCCGGTTGCCCCGGGATGCGCTGGGACACGGCCAATCTCACCCGAAGGGCTCGCGGCGCGTTTGGATGCTCGACGTGGGCGTAGGATGCTGTCAACGCGCGGATAGGCCAACCAGACGCTTCCGAGCCCAAAAAGAAGGCCCGTGAGGGTGCGTAGCTCTACGGTGCTCTCTCGCCAGCCGAAGAGCTGGCTGAAACCGTCCAGCGCCATCGGCAGAGTCAACGCGAGATAGCCAGCTGGGCCGAGCGGGCTGATACGATCACGCAGGAGCACAAACGCGACTCCGCCAAGCAGTACCGCCAGGTAGATCGCGACGTCGCGCTCGCAGAACGCAACCTTGTAGCCTAGCTCTTGGTCACCCAGGAATGCGAAGGCACGTTCGCTCCCGATGATCGTCCCGAGCTCCTCGATGCCGTATGTTGGGCGAGCCCCCAACACGAAGTACGATCGGAACGCCCACTGGTGGCACACAACACCGTAGGCCGCGTAGATGATGTTGGCTGCTTCGGTGTGGCCGGTCGCGAGCAGGATCGGCGCGAGAAAAGGTAGGCCGACGAAGAGGCCGGCGGTCCCGTTTGCCCAGGCGAGCCAATGGCGCGCGGCGTAGGCACGCGCGGCTCCATTCACGCGCCGGCCCGGCGGTCGAGGATGGCACGCCAGACTCGTTCGCGGGTCGTCGGCCACTTCAGCAAGGCGCCTCCGACGATCTCGATAACCGGAATCTCGTACCGGAAGCGGGCGAAGAGCTCAGCGTCAGCCTCGATGTCCACCCGCAGCCAGTTGATTCGTCTCTCGGATGCCAGGCTCGTCAGGATCGCGGCGGCCAGTTCACAGAGGTGGCACGCGCGCTTGCTGTAGAGCACGACCTCGGTCATCGGTACCGACCTGAGCCACGAGAGCGCTTGGCGCCGCCCGAGCGTTCGCCGCGAGATCTACTCGTGGCACATCGTCTTGCACTTCGGATCATACCAAAGGCTACGACGCCGCGGTCGACGACCACCTCAGTCCGGAGTCCTCCCCGGAGCTACGATTCGGACAGCGCTCGCTGGATGGTGGCGTCCCTCGCGCGGGCCGGCGCGGACGGAGTCGACAATTCGCCTAGCAGGGTCACGGTGCGGCGAAGGGTCGCCAAATAGGCAGTACAATCTGCGCAGCTATCCAAGTGACGGCTGACCCGCTCCACCTCGCTGATGGCGAGCCCACCGTCCAGGTAGTCCGACAGCTGCGCCCGGACGGCTGGATGGTCACGCTCCGCCAAGCCTACCGCGCTAGGGGATCCTGCAGGCGCGTCAACATGCGCGCCCAGAACGACACCGTCGTGGGCCTGGCTCACTGCGCTCCTCCCAGGATTCGCCACACACAAAGGGCTGGAGTTTTGCAGGACTGGGGGACCTGAAACACCGCCCGTGTCGCGGCGACCCTGAGGTGCCAGCATCCGCGAGCCGATGCGTTGAGTATACCCCAGACGTAGGCGGCGGGCTATCCTCCGCTAACCTGAGTCCGCAAGGCGATGTCGGCACAGCTCAAGACGGTCCTGTCACCGTCTCGGACCGTTTCCAGATGCACCGGCCGCCCCCAGAGTCGACGAACGAAGCGCAACGTCTTCTCCCCGTACTCCAGGTCAAGCTCGTGGCCCTCGAAGCAATGTTTCAGGTATAGCTCACGACTGCCGCGATAATCGCCGTCCTGAACGATGATGTACGGCTGGCCGAAGTTCGTCATACTGGCGAGAATCGAGTCGCGGACGATCTCCCAATTCTTCTCCGCCACCACCCAGCGGTCGTGCTCCCGCCTATAGACGTACAGATCAAGGTCCTTGACCAGCTCCTCGGTCAGATAGTTGCGGAGGAAGGATGAATCGTCGTCGAGCTCACGGACCTCGAACACCTTGGCCCGCCCGCGGCTCATCCCCGGTCGCGGCGTGACGTGGTCGTCCTCTCCCTCGGTCGGCGGCTCGTCCCAGCGGCGCTCGATGTCCTCGAAAATCTTGAGGCCGACGTAGTAGGGGTTGATACCGCGGCCACCGGGCGCGAGGACGCCACTGTGCAGACGGGCGAACTCGAGGTAATCCTGCTCTGGCAGGTCCAGCTCTCGCATGATCCGAAGGTGCCAATAGCTCGCCCAACCCTCGTTCATGATCTTCGTCTGCATCTGTGGAGCGAAGTAGCGTTGCTCGGCGCGCACCATCAAGATCACATCGCGCTCCCAATCCTCAAGGTCGGGCGCGTGATCTGCCAGGAACCGCAGAAGGTCCTTCTCCGGTTCGGCTGGGAAGCGCGTCTCTGGCGGAGGCGCCTCCGGCCGGGATGTGGCGCCGATGTACACTAGATCGTCGTAGGGCCCCACCCGATGCACGTTCTCGGGGCGGGCCGGAGTGGGGTCGCGCGGGTCGGGCGCGCGCTCGGCGCGCGAGGCCACGGGCGGTGACTCGACGTGCTCTTGGATCGACAGAACCGCGTCGAGCAAGCCCTCAACCGTCTCGCGCCCGTGCTCAAACTCGTAGCGGCGCATGCGTTCGGCATGGATGCTGACCGTCTCGAGCATTCCGCGGTTGGTGCGGCCGAAGTAGATGTTCTTCTTGAAGAAATCGACGTGGGCCAGGACGTGGGCCGCCACCAGGCTATTCTGAAGGACGCTGTTGTTCTCCAGGAGAAAGGCGTATGCGGGGTCGGTGTTGATGACGAGCTCGTAGATCTTGCTGAGTCCGTAGTCGTACATGGTCTTGATCTGCTGATACGCCCGGCCGTGGGTCCAATGCGAGAAGCGTCCTGGAATGCCGTAGGCTCCGAATTCATACATCATCGTCGCCGGCACCAGCTCGAAGTGAACTGCGTACGGATCAAGCCCGAACCCAACCGCCAGAGCGTGGATCTCGGCCATCCGCGACTCGAGCTGTTGCACCTCGGTCGCGCTCATCGAGCCGCTGCCTCACTCGGCGTGTCGTGGGCCGAGAAGAACTTCTGCAGAGCTGGATAGACGTCGTCCTTGCCGGTGATGGTCACGCCGATGAAGCGCGGGTCTTCGATCCCGACGAAGGTCGCCATCAGGGTCGAGGGCGAGCGACGGCCGCCCTCCTGGATCTCGCCATAGCCGAATGCGCTGGAGCGCTCGAGCAACTGCCGGACGAGATCGAGGCAGCGCTGATTGTCTACCTCCCCCCAATTGTCACCATCTGAGAAGTGGAACGGATAGATGTTCCAATCGGCGGTTGGATACTTCTCCTCGGCGATATTCAGGGCAAGCTGGTAGGCCGACGACACCTTCGTGCCACCGCTCTCTCCAAGGTTAAAGAACGTCTCTTCGTCCACCTCGCGAGCGTCGGTATGATGGGTGAGAAAAACAATCTCGACCTGCTTGTACCGCGTCCGGAGGAAGCGAACCATCCAGAAATAGAAGCTGCGAGTGATGTACTTCTCGAACTCGCCCATTGACCCGGACACGTCGCGCATTGCGATGACGACCGCGTTCGACTCCTCTTTGACGTGCGTCTCCCAGGTCTTGAAGCGCAAATCGTCCGTGGTGATTCCTCCGTAACCTCCGAGCCCGCTGCGCGCGTTGCGGAGCAGGTTCTCCTTGATTGTCCGTCGCTTGTCGAGATTGCTCATCACGCCACGGCGCCGCACCTCGGTGAACCGGACGTCCTCGGATGGGACCAGCGCACGTCCCTTCGGCTGCAGAAACGGAAGTCGAAGGTCTTCGAACACGAGTGCGGCGAGCTCGTCGACTGTGATCTCAGCCTCGTAGTAATCGATCCCGGGGAGCTCGCCGGCTCGCTTCCCCTGCCCGGGAGCGCGGTCGGACGAGGCCTCGCCGAGGACATCGCCGACCTTGGAATCACCCTCGCCCTGGCCGACCTGATCCTTGCGGTTCTCGTCGAAGCGGAAGCGAGGCAAGTCGAGCGAACGGATCGGCACCTTGACGATCTTGTCACCATCAGAGGTGATGATCGCCTCCTCGCCGACGATCTCTCCCAGATTGCCACGAATTGCATCCTTGACCCGCTCATTGTGGCGGGCCTGATCGATCGGCCCCTTTCGATGCAGAGACCAGTCGTGACTGGTGAGCGAGGCGGTCGGCAGCATAGTGCTCCTCTCGATCACTCAGCGCGACAGCAATGCGCCGACGTACTTGATCAGCTCGTTCGCGCAGACCGAGCAATAACCCTGCTCTGCGATCAGGCGATCAGCGACGTCGTTGATCCTACGCAGCTGTTCGGAGTCTGGCGTCTTGGTGCTGGTCGTGATCTTGACGATGTCCTTCAGGTCGGCGAACAGTTTCTTCTCGATCGCCTCGCGCAGTCGCTCGTGGGAGGTATAGGAGAAGGATTGCCCGCGCCTGGCGAGCGACGACAGGCGGATCAGAATCTCCTCGCGGAATCCTTTCTTGGCGTTTTCGGACACGCCGATCTGCTCCTCGACCGAGCGCATGAGCTGTTCGTCGGGCTCGACCTCCTCGTCGGTAATCGGATCGCGGAGCTTTCCCCGGTTGCAAAACGCCTCGACGTTGTCCAGGTAGTTGTCGAGCAGGGTCTTTGCTGATTGCTCGAAGGAGTAGACGAACGCTCGCTGGACTTCCTTCTTCGCCAGCTCGTCGTACTCGCGCCGCGTCTCCGCGATCAGGTTGAGCAGGTTCTCGCGGTGCTGGCGGTCGTAGCCGGGGTGCTGCTCGAGGCCGTCGCGCAGAGCGCGAAGCCCGTCGATCGGATTGATGCAGGTCGTATTCTCGCGGACGAGCGCGGCCGACAGGGCGTTGATGACATACCGCGGTGAGCTACCTTCCATGCCCTCGCGGACGGTTTCTTCGCGAAGCTCGCGTAGATCCTTCTGCCCGAAGTCGTCGACGTCCTCGCCGTCGTACAGCTTCAGCTTCTTGAGCAGGCTCATGCCCGCCTTCTTGGATGGCTCCAGGCGCGACAAGACGGCGAAAGTGCTCGCCACACGAAGCGTGTTCGGCGCGACGTGGACCCCGCTCAGGTTGCTCTGGCCGATCAGCTTCTCGTAGATCTTGATCTCGTCGGAGACCCGCAAGTTGTAGGGGACCTTAATTAGGATGATCCTGTCGTGCAGCGCCTCTGACTTCTTGTTGGCGATGAACGCGTTGTACTCGTGCTCGTTGGTATGTGAGACGATGACCTCGTCGGCATAAATCATCGCGAAACGACCGGTCTTGATGCTCTGCTCCTGTGACAGGGTCAGCAGGTTGTACAAGAACTTCTCGTCGCACTTGAGCATCTCGACGAATTCCATGATGCCGCGGTTAGCGACGTTGAGCTCGCCGTCAAAGCGGTAGGCCCGTGGATCGCTCTCCACTCCGTACTCGCCAATCGTCGCCAGGTCGATCGAGCCGGTCAACTCGCTAATGTCCTGCGACTTGGGGTCGGAGGGCGAAAAGGTGCCGATCCCGACGCGCCGCTTCTCAGAGAACGTGACGCGGCAGACTTCGACGTCCTCGATCTTGCCGCGGTAGCGCTCTTCGACCGACACCCGGCACGCGGGGCACAGATCACCCTCAATGTAGATTCCGTGCTCGCGGCGAACCTCATCACGGACCGACTCTGGCAGCAGGTGTAGCGGCTCCTCCTGCATGGGACAGCCCGCGATAGCGTAGACCGCACCGCCGTCCCCACGACTGTAGCTTTCCATACCGCGCTTCAGCATCGAGACGATCGTCGACTTTCCGCCGCCAACCGGACCCATCAGCAGCAGAATGCGCTTGCGAACCTCCAGGCGCCGTGCGGCGGATGCGAAGTAGTCCACAAGCTGCTGGAGTGGTGCATCAATACCGAACAGCTCGTCTGCGAAGAAGTTGTAGGATGGCTCGCCGTTGTTGACGCGGACGCCCGCGGCCATCAACATGTCGTAGACACGCGCATGCGACAATTGGGCTATGCGGGGCTCCGCCAGCACCATCTCGAAGTACTCGTTAAAGGTCCCCCGCCAGAGAAGCTGGCGCTCCTCCGCCCGGTACGCCTCCATCCGCGCGGTGAGACTCATCGTGCCTCCTGGCCCGCGATCGACGCGGCACCGGTGTTCACGATTAGATGCGCGGGATCGTAAAACGATTCAGGGTGCTGCCAAGGCCCCACGGTGGCCCGGAACGCGTTCACCGCGGAGCTTAGCCGAGGACCTCCGCCAGAAACTGCCGCAGGAGGACGCGGGCGCGGTGTAGGCGCGACTTTACCGCCGCCTCGCTCAGCTCGAGCGCGGTCGCCGTCTCCGCGGTCGACAGGCCTTCGACGTCGCGTAGGACAAGTGTCGCCCTGAGGTCCGGCGCCAGGAGCTGGATTCCTTCTTCTAGCTTCGCGTGCAGCTCGGCCCGAGCGACCGCCTGGGGAACGTCCCCGGTCCAGTCGCGCACCGGGGAGGACTCCGCGTCATCCGCGAGGTAGTCGTGCGCGTGCCGCGCGCGAACCCGCTGGAGGGCGGCGTTGACTGCGATCCGATACAGCCAGGTGGTGGGCGATGCTGCACCGCGGAACGAGGGCCACGCACGGAAGGCCGACAAGAAGGCGTCCTGCATCGCGTCCTCGGCATCGGGCGACGAGCCGGTAATGCGGAGCGCGATCCCGTAAACGCGGTCCCCGTATTCCTGGATCAGTTGCTCGAAGGCCACGCGGTCCGGCGTGCCTTCGGACGAAAGGCTCATCACCGCTGCCCTTGGCTCGAGCCGAACACCCACCGTGCCATTGTCACAGGGCCAGATCGATTGTGGCAACCGTTCGTGTCACAAAGCTGCTACGGGAACCGTCGGCGCATCCGCCGTCTGCCAACGGCTCCACATGCGATACGCCTGGCGCGGTCGGTCGTGCTAAAAAGGGACGATCTCGATCTCCCGATCGACGACTTCGGCATCCAGCCGGCTCGACTCGATGTGCTCCACGATTGTGGCAAGCTGCCGTTCCGCGTGGGCTGCCTGACCGCTGACCACGGCGATCCCGAGCACTGCAGTCTGCCAGGAGTCCTGACTTTCCACTTCAGTCACCGCTGCGTTGTAGCGGGCTCTGAGCCGATCGATCAGCGACCGCAGGACGCGCCGCTTCTCCTTGAGTGAGTGGCTCTCCCCCACCCGCAGCGTCACGCGACTCACTCCGATGTGCACCACCCACACCCCCTTCACTTGTCAATCAGACGTTCAGGTCGAGGCGAAGGTTCTCGTTCAAGGCCGCCTGACCGCTGATATACTCTGACCGTCCTACGTGAGCAACTGGACACGGCCCTGCGGCTAGCTGGCGGCTCACTTGGGGGTGGAAGGGTCCCGGTGGGTCTCGCGGTCTTCAAAACCGTTGCGCGGCCGCTAGCGCGGTCGCGGGTGGGTTCGACTCCCATGCACCTCCGCCATCTGTGACCAGATAGTGATCGTCTCGGCGTCGGGACATTCACGGCCCTGATACCGTCAGCTGTCGATCGCAACGTGTGCGGCCGTCGTGGCACCGATGACTGGCAGCCAAACTCCCCGAAGTCGCTAAGCAGGTGGCCTGGGCCTGTTGCCGAACTCTTCGGTAGGGGCGCGGAGGTACGCTGCGCCAGGATCGCGGACGGCCTGGTGGAGGTCGGGTCCCGATGCTGGGGCGGAAGACGTTCGGCCGAAGCTGTTCTATCCTTCGAGGACCGCGTGTGGAGGACCACCTGGTGCGGCGCGTGGCGCGCGTGGACTTCGCGTTCGTCCGTCGGCTGACCCGGTCGTTTCTACACACGCGGTCGGCGGGGGTCGATCCAGCGGTCCTGGCTGGCGCTGCTCGGCTGGCTGTACGGGATCACCAGCGAGCGGCGGCTGGCCGAGATGTCGGCTGAACCTGGCCTTCCTGTGGTTCCTCGGCTATGACCTGGACGAGCGGCCGCGGACCACTCGGTGCTGTCGAAGGCGCGCGCCGTGTGACGGTCTACCAGGCGTTCTTCGCCGAGGTCGTCCGCCAGTGCGAGGAGCCGGGCTGCTCCAGGGCGACCCGGCTGTATCTGGACAGCACGCTGGTCGAGGCCAACGCCAGCCTGGCGTCGCTCGCTCGCGTGCGCTGGTCACCAACTCGCGGCGGTCGACGAGCATCTGGCCACGCTGTGGCAGGAGAACCCGACCCCGCCGACGAACCGATGCCCTGGTGCCCGACGACGCGCAGAGGCGCCACGTGCAGGCACGTCTGGCCCGACGACCCACCCAACGGCCCTGCGGCCCGGGCAGAACGCGCTGGCCGTCAGCCGCACCGACCGGGGGATCCTCGCCGTGGCTCTGGCTGGGCCGCTCGGCACCGCCGCCCGGCCTGCTGGCCGGCTACCTCGGCGGCTGGGTCGAGACGGTGCTGATGCGGCTGGCCGACGCCCAACTCGCTCTGCCCCGGGCGTGCTGCTCGGATCATCGTCGTCGCCGTGCTCGGAAGGCCAACCTGGTGTTGGTGCTGGCAGTCCGCCCTGGGTCATCTACGCCCACGGATCATCTACACCACCGCCCGCAAGCGCGACTTCATCCTCGCCGCGCGGGCCCTGGGCGTCGATGCGCGCCGGATCAGCGCGCCACGTGCTCCCCAACACGCTCTCGCCGATCATCGTCCTGTGGCCCTGAGTGGGCTGGCTATCCTGTGAGCGGCGTTGAGTCCTCGGCGTGCCGCCCCCCGAGATCGTGGGGTGGGGTGCTGACGCCTGCTCGTCGCGCCCTGGATCGGCACGCTGCCTGGGATTGCGCTCGTCGTCACACGTCTGGGGCATCAACATGCTCGGCGACGGCCTCCGCCGTACCTTGACCCCCGCTTTCGCACCGTCTCTGAGGCGATCAGCAGGCCGATGCTGCGCCCCTGATCGACAGCCCAGTCTGGTAACCAGCCCCGTGTGGTCTTCGCTTTTGTCGGCCGGCTTCGCCAAGCCCGCCAGGCTCACGCTGGGAGGCTTCCCACGGAAGTCGCTGTGCGATGTGCCGACAATCTCCGTACGCCTCTTCTGGACTTGACCCTGGACACCGACAATCGTTCGCTCATGGCGCAGCGAGCGAGACGGATGTTCACGGCGGAGTTCAAGGGAGACGGTCGCGCTGATGGTCGGGCAAGAGCCTGTCGGGACCTGGACCTGACCGAGACGGCGGTCCGCCGCTGGGTCCAGCAGGCGGAGGTGGATGCCGGGCAGCGGTCGTTGACGACGGCGGAGCGGGAGGAACTGGCGCGGCCGTCGGGAGAACCTGGTGCCGCGGCGGCGGGAGATCCTGGTAAGCGGCGGCCTTCTTCGCCAAGGAGACGACCCGATGTTCCGGTTCATCGCGGTGGATCGGGTTCCCGGTCGCGCTGTGTCGCGTGCTGTCTGTTTGGAGCACGCGGCGGCCGTCGGGCGCGGTGGCCAACGCGGCGCTGACCGCCGGATGGCGGCATCTACGGGGCACCACGCGTCCACGCCGAGCTGCGGGTTCAGGGGACGGGTGCCGCGCGCGCGTTGCGCGGTTGATCACAGCTGGTCGGCTGTCGGCCGCGGGGGTCCGCCGCGACGATCTCCGACGACGACCCAAGCCGCTGACCTGGTGCAGCGGCGCTTTCGTTCGAGCGACGTGGACGCTCTGGGCTGGTCACCGATGTTCGGACCGACCAGGGCCTGCTGCCATCCTCGACGCCGGCTCCCGCCCGGGTGGTCGGCTGGGCGCTGGCCGATCACCTGCGCACCGAGCTGGCGCTGGACGCCCTCACCATGGCGCTCGACGCCGTCCTGCTGCGGCTGATATTCCGACCGCGGCACCCAGTACCTGATGCCGTCGGCTGGCCGAGCACCGCCTCCAGCAGACACGTGCTGGGCGCCGTCGCTGAGAGCTTCTTCGCCACTCTCAAGACCGAGAGCTGCTCCATCGCCAGACCTGGGCGACCCGGGGGAGAATCTTCGATTCGAGGTCTTCTACAATCGTCATCGTCGACATTCCACCCTCGGCTATCTCTCCAGCCGAGTTCGAAGCGCGCTACCATCTCCAGGCGGTCGCCGCCTGATCGAACTCTCCACCGAAACGGGTCATCTCCAGCGTCTCTCCGCCGAGCAGCGGTACTGTCGAGCCCACGGCCAGCAGAGAAGCCGCCGGCTGCTCTACAGACGCCGCCTTTACGCATGGCGCCCTGGCGTAGCTAGCGGCGGCCGCCTCTGCCAGGGCCACCGTTGCCCACAGCCGCCAGCATCCGCCTTCCCCGTTGCCGTGTCCGACGGCAGTCCGGACTCGTCAGGTCCCTTGTTGCCCCGGTTCACATCGGGTTGGCCGTGTTCTCGGTCCTGACCGCCGCCAGCTGGATTCTCGGACACCCCGTGATCCACGGCCGCGTGGCCTGACCCGTTCTCTCTGGCATCTTCGGCTATCTGGCCCCGGGTGCATCTCCCGTCTGCTCGTTTGCCTCCTGGTCGTTGCCGAACGCCAGCCCGGTCCTGGTCGCTGATGCCGAGACGTCGTGCTGCTCGGGCCCCGGGTCGGCAGCAAGACCCATCTCGCCGAGCCGCTTGGTTTCCGGGCTGTCGCGCGGGGCCGCGGTGACCTCGCCCACGCTCGCGGATGAGTTCGACTCGCTTGCACCTCTGAACAGTGGTGCGACGTGATCCGGATTGGCGCGGTTCTTGCGCCCGGCCTGGTGAACTGATGCGCATCCACGACGACGGAGCACAGGATCGGGGAGGGGAAGCGCCATGCCGCGCCGAGACACCATAGTGGACGTTTTCGCCGAGCAGAACGACACCGACGACGCGATAACGGCCGTCAGGGCGAGCTTCGCGGCCGACGAGATGCGTGCGCTGTCAGGGACCACGACGCCACCCGGGTGACTGCCCACGGCAGCGGTACCGAGGCGATCACTCCGCTCGGCGCGCTGACCCGGCGTCTGCTGGGCGGCGTTGCTGGCTGGCTGCTCGCGGCCAGGGCACTCCCGATGCCGGGCGTTGGTCCAGTCATCGCGGCTGGACCACTCGCGTCAGCATTGGGCGGCGCCGTCCTTGGAGCCGCGGGAGGCGGGTTAGTCGGCGCCCTCACGAGTGCCGACGTTCGTGAAAACTAGGCCAGGGTTCGACGAGCGGGTCCTCGTGGGCGGGCTGCTCCTGAGCGTCGATGACCCCGCCCGCTATGGCGAAGCTCGCACCCCATCATGATTGGGCATGGTGGTGCGAGGTCAACTGGGCACGCTGGCCCCTGGCGTGCGCCTGGGACGAGGCGTTACCGGATTTGCGGACGAGATACGAATCGGATTACGCCAAGGAACGACATTTAGAGGACGGCTAGCAAGCCCATGGCATCGGGTACGAGGCTCACGGACCCGCCTGGATGGGCGGGCGTCCACCAGACTGGAGGGGATTGAGCTGGGCCCAGCGGGATGAGTGAGAATCGAGAGCAGGTGGGGAATGGACTGGATCGGTGCTCCGTGGGTCTTGCATTCGAATTTGCGCAGGCGCTCATGTCTCTGCCCCGCCCGAAACGCCGAGACCGCGGCAGATCGCTCGTTAGTGGGTGGCCAGGCTGGTGGCTGCAGCAGTGGTAGCCCGGGCGGCTCGGTGGAGCAGGATTGACCGAGCACCGCCTGCTCACCCCCATAGACGCGGTTGCGCCTGCGGATCCAGCGTTACCCGCGTAGAATGGCGGTTCGGCTCGCCAGAGGCGCGACCGCGTGGTGGCATTGGCGCCTGGGGGCCCCTCGCGTCCATGGTGCTCGCTGGAACAGGGCACGGTTATACTTGGGCGTCCTAACGTGGTGGGAGTAGCCATCGCAATCTGGACGCTCGTAAGGTCGAGGTCGTCCTGAAACAGAACCTCGCGGCAGCCTGGCACCGTTGGAAAACGCTCAGCGATCGAGCCGTCAACTTCCAGGCCCGCGTGTTGCTCACCGTCTTCTACTACACGTTGATGGCGCCGTTCGGCATCTGGCAGGGCCTGATCGCCGATCGTCTTGCGCTGCGGCGTCACAACCGCGAAGGATTTTGGATTAGCCGATCCATCGGTGTTGCCACGCTGGACCAGGCGCGGAAGCAGTCCTAGCGTGTACGTCCTCGGGATCTCCTGCTTCTACCACGACGCGGCCGCTGCCCTGCTTCAGGACGGGATGCTCGTGGCCGCCGCCGAAGAAGAGCGCTTCTCGCGCAAGAAGCGACGCAGGCTTCCCGCGAATGGCGGTGCAGTTCTGCCTGGACCAGGCGGGTATCGGCGCGCATGACGTCGAGTACGTGGTCTTCTATGAGAAGCCCTTGCCGAAGTTCGAGCGCGTGCTCACCACGATGCTGTCGACCTGGCCTCGATCGCGCCTCGCCTTTCGCGAGGCAATGATCACCTGGCTCACCGAAAAGCTATGGATCAAAGACAGGATCCGCACCGAGCTCGTCATCGAGCGCGACAAGGTCCTGTTTGTCGAACACCACCTGTCGCACGCGGCGAGCGCGTTTTTGCTCTCCCTACCATGAGGCGGCAGTCCTGACGGTGGACGGCGTCGGCGAGTGGACGACCGCCAGCCTCGGAGTCGGCCGCGCGAGCTGGGACGAGTCGGGACCGAGCGGCATCGACCTATTCCAGGAGGCGCGGTTCCCGCCTCCCTTGGCCTGCTCTATTCGGCGTTCACTGCCTGGCTCGGCTTCGAGGTTAACGACGGCGAGTACAAAGTCATGGGCATGGCTCCGTACGGCCAACCCGAGCACCTCGACAAGGTCCACAAAGTGGTGGAGCTGAGCCGAGACGGCAGCTTCCGCTTGAACATGGAGTACTTCAGCTTCCATCACAGCATGGAGCAGACGTTCAGCCGCAAGTTCGAGGAGCTGTTCGGCGAACCGCGCGCGCGGAATCCGAGTTCTTCACCCGCGACGGCGCGCCAGCCGATGCGGCCGCCTCGGCCATCGCCAGAAACCAGTACTACGCCGACGTGGCGGCGAGCATTCAGGCGACGACCGAGCTGGCGATCATCAACATCGCCCGCCACCTCACGCACGGACAGGGCTCACGCGGCTGTGCATGGCTGGGGGCGTGGCCTACAACAGCGTCGCCAACGGGCGGCTGCTGCGAAGACCCCTTCGAAGAGTTGTACATCCAGCCGGGCGGCTGGCGACTCGGGCGGGGCGCTCGGCGCGGCCCTGTATGCCTATCATGTCCTGCTCGGCAGGCCGCGCTCCTTTGTGATGAAGCACGCCTACTGGGGGCAAGCGTACAGCGCCGCCCAGGTCAAGGCGGCATTGGACGCGCGCGGCGTTAGGTACGAGATCGTCGAGGATGAGGAGCGGCTAGTTGACCTCGCGGCCGACGAGCTGGTCGCCCGGCGGGTGATCGGCTGGCACCAGGGCGCTTCAGTGGGGGCCGCGGGCGCTCGGCCGCCGTAGCATCCGTGCCGACCCGCGCCGCGCCGACATGAAGGACATTGTCAACACGAAGCTCAAGTTCCGCGAGCCGGTCCGCCCGTTTGCTCCAAGCGTCCTCGAAGAGCATGCCCCGCGCTACTTTGACCTGGGTGACGACACCCAAGCGTGGCCGCGCGAGCCGGCCAAGTTCATGCTGGCCGTGCTGCCGATCGCCGAGGCCGAACGGACAACCATCCCGGCCGTGTGCCATGCCGGTGGGACTGGCCGCTTGCAGACCGTCACACGCGAAGGGAACGGCCGCTACCACAAGCTGATCGAGCGATTTGGACAGGCAACCGGCGTGCCAGTGATCTTGAACACGTCATTCAACTTGCGCGGTGAGCCGATCGTGACCACCCCGGACAACGCACTCAACACGTTCTACAACAGCGGGATTGACACGTTAGTACTCGGCGACTTCATGGTGCGGAAGGACCGAGCAGGATGATGACTCGCTGGTGGGAGAGAGGATTGGGCGTTGCCGCGGCCGATCGGGGCGACGCACGTGTGCGTGTGAAGAGGGAGCGATGGGGCTATGAGTGAGAAGCTCGTTCGTCGTTCAACGACTGGCCTGTGTCGGGTACCCTAGCACTCATGCCCGAAGGAGCGATCAAGGTCGAAGTCTTGTCCTGGCTGGCGCGTGGGATGGACTTCCCCCGAGAGGACAAGGCGGTGTGGGAAGAGCCGATTAAAGACGGCGAGACGCTAGGGGACCTGATGGACCGCCTTGCGGCGCGCTACGCCCACTTCAGCGAGTTCTACGATCCGAATAGCCGGCTGCTCCAGGACCACGTGGAGCTCGTCGTGAACGGGCGGCTGTACGATCTGGCTGGTGGATTCGCGGCGCCGCTTCGTTCCGGCGACACGGTGATGTTGTTCCCCGGTTTCAGCGGCGGCTGAGCCGGAGCGGGGAGGACGTGAAATGACCCGACCGATCGGATTTGTCGGCGTCGGCACAATGGGTAAGTCGATGGCGCTGAATCTCGTCAAGCGGCACTACCCGGTCACTGTGTACGACCTGAACCCTGAACCGGTCGAGGAGCTCCGCGAGTTTGGGGCCGAGCCGGCAACGACTGCCCAGAGCTGCGCGTCGAATGCCGAGGTCGTGATCACGATGCTTCCCTCGTCGCCGCACGTGGAGGCGGCCGTGCTCGGTGCCGATGGCGTCCTGGACGGCATGCGTCCAGGGACCATCCTCATCGACATGAGCACGATCGACCCACTGGTCACCCGATCGGTCAGTGAGAAGGTGGCGCGCCGTGGCATGCGGATGCTGGACGCTCCGGTTAGTGGTGGAGCAGTTGGCGCACGCGATGCGACGTTGACGATCATGGTTGGCGGTCCGACCGAGCTCTTCGAGGAGTGCAAGCCGATCTTCGAGGCGGTCGGCGGCAACGTGGTGCATTGTGGCGAGATCGGCATGGGTGAGGTGGTGAAGGTCGTCAACAATCTGATTGCCGGGGTCAGCATGGCGGTCGTGGCCGAGGCCTTCAACATCGGCGTCAAGGCCGGAGCCGACCCGAAGATCATGTATGACGTCGTCAGCAAATCGTCCGGTAGCTGCTGGACGCTCAATCATGTCCTGCCTTATCCTGGGGTCTTGCCGGAATCCCCCGCCGACAACGACTACGCCGCGGGATTCATGGTCGATCTGATGCGCAAGGATCTGAGTCTGGCGATGTCGGCGGCCAAGGGGCTCGGCGCTCCGGCCTTTCTCGCGTCGGTGGCGCACGAGCTGTTCGGCGTGGCATCGAACCTCGGCTACGGGCGCCGCGACATGTCAGCCGTAAAGAAAGCCCTCGACGCGCTCACAGCCCAGGGTTGAGCGGGGTCACGAGACGCCGCCATCACCGCGCCATTTCACCGACTAAACCCCAATGAGCGAGGAGGCGGTCAACCGGCGCCTGCATCGCGCCGCCGAGCGGCTGTTGGACGACGAGCGCCTGCAAGGCCGCATGACGGACCGAGAGTTCCAACCGCTGCTCGACTGGGCGATGGCGACGATCGAACACGCTGTGCTCGCGACCGTGCGACTGCCAGACGCCGCCGCCGACGTACACCTGGACGCGGTCAGTACCGCGGCACGGCGCGTCGTAGAGGACGTCGACCGGCTGCTCGCGGCGCGCGGTCGCGGCTCACGAGAATGGTCGCGGGCGGTACGTGTCCTCTTGGAGGACGTCGCTGCGCCGGAGCTCGTTCGGCCGCGTAGCTCCGCCGCGGTCCGCGCGCGGTTGGCCGCCACCCTGGCCGGCTGGTTCGAGACGAAGCGCGGGCGCTCGGCGTGTGACGTAGACGCGAGCGGTGATCGCCTGACGCACGAGCTTGCACGACTGCTGTCCGAGACCACCCAGCATCCTGTTCGGGAGATCCTATGAGGTCAGGGGGGTGGCTTGCGATCCTCGTGGCCGTCCTGCTTGCGCTGGCGGTGGCGGGACTCCTGCTCTTTCTGGTGCGTGGCCGCGAGGCGCCAGCGTTGCAGCCGACGCCGCCGGCGCTCCGCAGGGGCGGAGACTGGTATGAGGTCTACTTCACCGAGCCGAAATATCCCGATCGTCCCGAGAACCACACCGGCGGCATCGACGAGCGGTTCGTTGAATTCGTCGACGCTGCGGGGCAGACCCTGGACGTCGCGGTCTACGACTTCGACCTTCAGAACGTCGTCGAGGCGCTGGCGCGCGCGCGAGCGCGGGGCGTGCAGGTGCGGATGGTGACCGACAGCGACACGGTCGACAACATCCGCGACGAACGTATCCAGGCGGCGCTAGAGATTGTCGGCCGAGGCGGCATCCCGATCGTTGGCGATGAGCGGCCGGCCATCATGCACCACAAGTTTGCCGTGCGGGACGGCCAGGAGGTCTGGACCGGCTCCTGGAACATGACTACTGGCGACACCTATCGCCTAAACAACAACGCCGCGCGGATGCGCTCACACGAACTGGCCGCGCGTTTCGCGAACGAGTTTGAAGAGATGTTCACCCAACGCAAGTTCGGGCCACGCAAGCCACGATCGACGACTGAGCCACCGTTGCAGATCGGGCTGGCGCGCCTCCAGGTTCTTTTCTCGCCCTGCGAGGGCGTGGCTGCTCAGATCGCGGCGCGCGTCGCGCGCGCTCAGGCATCGGTCAACTTCCTGGCGTTCTCCTTCACCCACGACGGGATCGGGCAGGCCGTTCAGGAGCGCGCCCGAGCGGGAGTGCCGGTCACCGGAGTGTTCGAAACCACTGGCTCGAACACGCGCTTCAGCGAGTTCACACCCATGAAGCAGGGCGGCCTGACTGTCTACCAGGACGGCAAGCGGTCTGGGACACAGTCAGGGGATTACACTGCGCTGGACCAGTCGGCCGGAGTGGCCGGCCATTTGAGTGTCGTGACGGATGGGATGGGACGATTGGCGTGAACCGTTCCACGTCTCGCACCGTTGTGGGACTGCGGCTCGTCCTGCTGGTCGTCCTGGTCGTCGGCGCTCTCCTTGGGTTCTTGCTGCTCCGCCGCGCACTGGACGCCCCCACGGCAACGATATCCTCACCCGCCGACGCACCGGCCGCTTCTGCGTCTCCCTCGTCCCTCACCGTCCCCTCGCCCGCCGCGGCGGGCGGTTTGTGGGAGGTGGCCTTCACGACTCCCGTCCTACCCCCCGACGACCCCAGCAAGCACACCGGCGGGCTCGACGAGCCGCTGGTGGCGGTGATCGACCGCGCCACGCGGACGGTCGACATGGCCGTGTACGACTTCGACTTGGCGAACGTGGCGCAGGCAATGGCCGGCGCCGCACGACGGGGCGTGCGCGTACGGATGGTGACCGACACCGACACGCTGGGAAACACGGGCGAGGATGAGGAGCGCATCCAGGCCGCCCTGCGGGTGGTGCGTGATGCAGGCATCCCGATCGTGCATGACGAGCGCGGTCCCATCATGCACCACAAGTTCACGGTCGCGGATGGCGAGTGGGTACAGATGGGCTCCTGGAATTACAGCGACGGGGATACGTACCGCCTGAACAACAACATGGCCATCTTCCGCTCGCGGGAGTTGGCGGAGAACTACACCGCCGAGTTCGAGAAGATGTTCGTCCAGCGTCGGTTCGGCCCGAACAAGGCCAAGGGGGTTCCCCGCCCGGTGGTAAGCCTCGGCCCCCTACGCGTGGAGACGTATTTCGCGGCCCAGGACGGGGTGGCCAGCCGCGTCGTCGACCGCGTCAGCCGAGCCCAGCGGAAGATTCACTTCCTAGCATTCAGCTTCACTCACGACGGCATCGCGCAGGCCATGCTCGCGCGGAAGCAGGCTGGGGTGGAGCTGCAGGGCGTATTTGAGGCTACCGGCTCAAGCACGCGATTCAGCGAGTACGGGCGGATGAAGGAGGCTGGCGTCGAGGTGTACCCCGATGGAAATGCCTACGCCATGCACCATAAGGTGATCCTCCTAGACGACCGCACGACCATCTTCGGCAGCTTCAACTTCTCCGAGAACGCGGACCAGAGCAATGATGAGAACCTACTGATCGTGGACGACGCGGCGTTCACCGCCCAGTTCGAGCAGGAGTACCAGCGCGTGCTGGCGACCGCGAAGGACCCGCCGGCGCGGAAGCAGCCGGCCCCGAAGCGGACGGAGAGGCAGCGCCAACCGTAAGCCGAAGCGCCGGACTGAAGCGCGACCTCGCCGCGGAGGTGGGCGGCCAACTCGGCTAGCGTCGCGACCGGGATCATGACGACGCCCCCGACCAGCGCGGCTTCGGCCGCGTCGACGGCCGGCACGAAGACGGTCCGGATCCCGCGGTCGCGGGCCGGGCCGACCATCGACAGCACCCCTGGAGGTGGCGTAGTCCGCCGTCCAGCGACAGCTCCCCAGGAAAAGCACGCCTGAGACGTCGGCCTGGACCTGCTCCGAGGCGAGCAGAATACCCACGGCGATTGGCAGGTCGTACGATGGGCCGGACTTGCGCAGCTCGGTAGCGCCAGGTTCACTGTGACCCGTCGCGGGGGGACACCAGCGCGCTATTCCTGATGACTGCCCGGACCCGCTCGCGCGCCTCCTGAACGGCCGTATCGGGCAGCCCGACGATCGTGGAGGTTGGAGCGCAATGCACAACGCTGGCTGACGGTCGAGCTACCATCGATTGCCGCGAACCGTCCCAGCGTCCAGCGTACACCGCTTCGGACATGCGAGCGGAGAGCGCGGGGTCGGGCGCCAACTCGGCCCACGGGTAAGCGACGGGACTCCCCACAGTGGGGCACCCGCACCGTTCCGCGCCATCATCTCTCGATCGTATCCTATCGTGCCGATCCCGCCCGGCGCTGTACCACTGGAAACGTTCTGTCAATCCGCCAACGGCAGGCCGAGCAGGCCGGGCGGCGCGTATAGCTGCGGGCGCGCCAGTGGCGGTAGGGGTGGGCCAGTGTTCAACAGTGACAAACTCGGAGCAGTCCAGAGCGTTCCATCCTGGGAGCGTTCCCTCTAAAGATCCGCCGACGCTGAAATCAAGGTCTGACGCCGTTACCTCCACGTCATCATGCCGATGCACGTTGCAAGATAAAAAACTCGTCCGGCTCCATAGGGATGATGCCGCGGACCGTGGCTTGGTCGCGGGTTGCCACGATCGCGATCTGGAGGGCCTCGAGCGCAACCTGACGCTTCGATTCGTCAGCCTGCTCGAGCCAGCGTCCGACCGCATTGCAGGCTCGGGCGAGAAGTTGATCGTCGATCCCCCGGTGCGCCACGGCGGGGACGGGACGTAGCGACCGCAGTCGCTCCTGGAGCAGATCCCTCTCGCGGCGGATCTCAGCGATTTGCTCGCGGACGAACTGCTCGTCCACCTCGCCGAAGCTGAAGAGCTTGATCAAGCGTCGCTCCCGATCGGCGAGCGCTGCCAATCGCTGCTCAATGAGTTCCAATTCCCCTGGGTCGGTCTCGGGCTCGTGCTGGCGGGTCAACTCGTGGAAGATCACGGCGGGGTCCGCCAAGACCCGGCGCACCTCGTCCCAGAGGCCACGTTCAAGAAGGTCCGCCCGCACATAGCGCGACGAACAGTCATGACCCGTGCGGCGATCGTAGATATGACGACAGCCGTAGTAGCGATACTCGCGTCCCTTCGAGCTCATCGTCTGTCCGACCATCGCCGACCCACAGAGGCCACACTTTAGCCGTCCGCGCAGTGGATACGAGCGGAGGGCAGTGTGCTTCGGTCGACGGGATGACTCGCACAGGATCTCCCGCACGCGGTCCCAGATCGCGTCATCGATGATCCGCGGCGACGCGCTTGGGATCTCGACGTGCTCATCGGACGACCGCTCGACCGGGCTCCGGCGGCTCTTGCCGTCCTTGCCGCGCGCCTTCACCCACTTGGTTCGGCGGTAAACCAGGCGGCCGGTGTAGGACTCGTTCTGGACCAGTCGACGGATCGTGATCGGGTACCAGCGACCTCCGTCGAACGCCGTGATCCCTTCGTCGTTCAACTCGTTCGAGACGGCCGAGAAGCTCCGCGTCTCCGCGAGGCGTCGAAAGATCCGACGGACGACCTCGGCTTGGAACGGCTCGATCTCCCGCTGGCCCGTGGTCGGCTTGTACACGTAGCCGTAGCAGCCACGACCGAATGCCTGCGGGATGCGCCCTGAGCGGGCCCGCTCCAACTTCCCGCGCGTCGTCCGCTCGACGATCTTCTCGCGCTCGACCTCGGCGGCGAAGGCGCGCACCGAGAGGATGAGCTTGCCGACCGCCGTGTCCTCGAACCGCTCGGTCACGAACTCCAGCCGCGCGCCGGCCTCCTCGACCTCGTCCACGAGCACGGCCAGCTTCTGCTGGTTGCGGGCGAGCCGATCGACGGCGAACGCCAGCCCCACGTCCGTGCCGCCGTCCCGCAAGACGCGCCGCACGCGCTCGATGCCCGGACGATCGAGTGAGAAGCCGCTCGCCGTGTCGCGGATCGCTTCGACGACGCGCCATCCCTGCTCGCCGGCGAACCGTAGGCAGGCCCGCTCCTGGGTATCGAGCGAGGTGCCGTCCCGTTCCTGGGCATCGGTCGAGACTCGGGCGTAGACGATTGCGCGCATCAGCTTACTCCAGAGCTATTGGCTCATTCTATCACATTTCAATACACTCAAGATATGAACACGCATGACGAATGGCTGCGGACGCCCGACGCTGCCCGTTACCTGGGGGTGCACGTCGAGACGATGCGGCGCTGGGCGCGAGAAGGCGCGATTCCGGCCGCGAAGCTCGGCAATCGCGGCGGCTTTCGCTTCCGAGTCGAGGATCTCGACCGCTTCCTCGAGAGCCGCAGGCACAATCGCGAGTAGCCAGCCGCGGAGTGACGGACCCTAGGCGGGGCCGACCTCAAGGCTGAACAGTGAGTGGTGGAGGAGCGACTCGCCGGCCACTCGATCGGCCACTGAAGGTCCATATGTCGACCTGACGGAGCAGCACTAACCCCCTATCTTGAATCGGGCTCCACGATCGGGCCTCTGAGCAAACCAGGTGCAGCGACGTGATGGAGAACCAGATCAGCAAGGACGGGTAGCTTCGGCAACATCGGCTTCCTCGAAGGTCGCCATCTGATCGAGCAGTGCCAAGGCGGCATCCATGATGTTCAACCCCAGGGCGGCACCCGTTCCTTCTCCTAGCCTGAGGTCGAGGGCCAGCAACGGTTCAAGCTCCAATCGTTCAAGCGCCGCTCGGTGACCGGGTTCCATCGAGCGGTGTGCTGGTATGAGGTAATTTCGCACCGTAGGACACAGCTCGACAGCAATCAGTGACGCCGCCGTAGCGATGAAACCGTCGACGACGACGGGGATGCGGTATGCCGACGCACCCAGGACCACGCCCACCAGGCCGGCGATCTCCAACCCGCCAATCTTGGCGAGTATATCGAGGGGATCGCCCGGATCCGGTTTGGTGGTCCGCAGGGCACGCTCGATGACACCTACCTTGTGGCGCCACGTCGCTTGGTCTATGCCCGTACCATGGCCGGTGACATCCGCCACTCGTCGCCCGGTGATGGCTGCGACGATCGCCGAGGCCGCCGTGCTGTTGCCAATCCCCATTTCTCCCAGGCAGACGACGTCAAGGCCTGCGATGACCTCTTCGTCGATCGTGTCCAGGCCCATGACTATCGCTGCGAGGGCCTGTTCCTGGGTCATCGCGGGGCCAGTCGCCAGGTTGGCCGTACCGTGCGCCACCTTGCGGTGTCGGATCGGCAGCTCAGGCGGAAGGTCTGCTGCCACGCCCGCATCGACGACCACGACCCGAGCGCCTGCCCCACGAGCCAGCACGTTGATCGCGGCCCCGCCGTTGACGAAGTTCAGCACCATCTGCGCCGTGACGGCGGGCGGATAGGCGGAGACCCCCTCCGCCGCTACCCCATGGTCGCCGACCATGATCACCACCGCCTTCCGCTTCAAACACGGGCGTGCCTTGCCGACAATGCCGGCAACTTGAACCGCCAGCCGTTCGAGACGCCCGAGGCTCCCCCGGGGCTTGGTGAGTTGATCTTGACGAGCCGTCGCCGCGGCCATCGCAGCGTGATCCAGCGGCCCGATCCGCCCGACAGTCCGGGTGAGGCGCGACACGGCGGAGTACTGCTGCGACTGATGCAGTTCCCAGTCCGCGGGCCGCGTCTTGGTTCCCCAACGGTCGTAGTGCACCACCCCGCTCAGCGCTTCGCGGCTCCCCCAGCCCGCCAGTTCGAGGGCCGGCGCGTCCGGAAACTCATCCGTGTAGCCGACGCAGAGGTAGGCCACCGGGATGACGTGGGGCGGGATACCGAGGATGTCACGTAGCTCGGGGTTGCGCAGGATGCTCACCCAGCCCACCCCGATCCCCTCGGCCCGCGCAGCCAGCCAGAAGTTCTGGACCGCCAGGCACGTCGAGTAGACGTCGGTCTCCGGGATGCCATGGCGGCCGAGGACCTGCGGGCCGGCCCGCGTCGGATCGCAGGTCACCACGATGTTCAGCCGCGCTTCGAGGATGCCCTCGAGCTTCAATTGGAGGTACTGATCGCGCCGCGGATCATCGAAGAAGGCCGCGGCGGCGGCCTTCTCACGGGCAAAGAGCGCCTGGACCTGCCGCCGTGCCGATTCGTCGCGAACCAGTAGGAAGTCCCAGGGTTGCATCAGCCCCACCGATGGTGCCCGACGGGCGGCTTCCAACACTCGCCAAAGCACATCCCAGGGGACCGGATCGGGCCGAAACGAGCGGACTTCGCGTCGAAGGGCAATCGCGTCGTAGACACCCTGACGTCGCTCAGGGTCGAACCCCCGCGAGGCGTTCACCGCTTCATGCAAACCCCCCATCTAGCCAGGACTCGGACGTCCCACGCCGAGAGCGCTCTGCGAGTGCTCTCCGTTCACCCCCGGAGAGTACGTCTCGCGGAACCTGAACGTGTCCAGTTGGATCAGCTCGAAGTAGGAGCCGAACCGCTCCGGATGCTCGGCCGCCTCGTCAAGCGGCTCAACCGGGTCAGAGCTCGGGTCGCTGAACGTTTTGCGGATCACATAGGTCGTGCTGCGCTCGGCCGGAGTCCGTCCGGCATCATAGATCCAGCGCCTTAGCTCGCGCGGCGGCACGAGCTGGCCATGGGAGGCACCAGCGGCGGTCGAGATGCTCTCGTTGATCAGCGTCCCGCCGAGGTCATTAGCGCCGGCACTCAGGCACCACTGGGAAAGCTTCAACCCTCCTTGACCCAGGAGACCTGGATGTTCTTGATCCAGGGATAGAGCATCAGGCGAGCGACGGCGTGCATCTTGATAACTTCGTCGCCCGTCGCGCCGGGCGGACGCTTGCTACGGTGCCCTTGCGGTACATCGGCGCCTCGTCGTGGATCAGGCTCAGCGGGACGAACTCGGTGATGCCGCCGGTTTCTTTCTGGATGTCGCGGATCAGGGCGATGTGGGCCGCGCGATGGCGAGCTGTCTCGATGTGGCCGTACATGATGGTCGAGGTGGTCGGGATCCCGATCCGGTGAGCGCCCGTGATCACGCGCTTCCAGTCGGTCACCGAGATCCGGCCCGGCGAGATGACGCGGCGGAGGTCCTCGTCGAGGATCTCCGCCGAGGTGCCGGGCAAGGAGCCCACGCCGGCCTCTTTGAGGCGCACCAGGTACTCCTCGATCGCGCAGCCCGAGCGCGTGGCACCGTACAGCACCTCCTCGGGCGAGAAGCCGTGGATGTGGATGTCGGGAAGCTCCGCCTTGAGGGCGCGGCAGATCTCCAGGTAGAGCGAGCCATCCATCTTCGGCGGCAGCCCAGCCTGGATGCAGACTTCGGTCGCGCCGAGGTCCCAGCCTTCCTTCGCCCGGCGGATCAACTCCTGGATCGGCAGGAAGTAGCCCTGCTCCTCGCGGTGACCCCGACTGAACGCGCAGAAGCCGCACCGCTTGATGCAGACGTTGGTGAAGTTGATGTTGCGGTTGACGACGTAGGTCACGACATCGCCGACCGCCCGCCGACGCAGCTCGTCGGCCGTGACGCACAGCGCGTGCAGCTCGAGCCCGTGCAGGTCGAACAGCGTGGTCCCCTCGTCGACCGACAGCTCGCGCTCGTCCAGCGCCTTGTCGAGCACGGTCGCGACCGTGGGGTCGAGTCGACCGAGCAAGCGCTCCGCTAGTGCCATGTCTCCTCCTGTTTGACGAGGCCGGCCTGATCCATGAGGCGTTCGGTCGTCGGCCGCAGCCGCTCCCGGACGAACTCCGGTTGGCGGACGTACTCGGGGTACAAACAGAGCCGCTCGCGGAGCGCGAATCCGGCCTCTTCGGTGACCCGACGCAGCTCGTCGACCATCGGCCAGGCGCGTTCGGGGTTGATGTGGTCCTTGGTGACGGGTGAGATACCCCCCCAGTCGTTGATGCCGGCCAGCAGGTACATCTGGTAGGCGTCCGGGGTCAGGTTCGGCGGCGCCTGGATGTTCTGCTCACCGCCCAGGATCAAGCGCGCGACGGCGATGGTCCGCAGCATCTCGAGTGTGCTCGGCTCGTTCCAGCTCCGCATCCGGATGTCGGGCTTGGCGCGGAAATTCTGGATGATGACCTCCTGGACGTTGCCCGATCGCTGGTGGAGGTCACGGATCGCGAACAACGAGTCGACCCGCTCCTCGGGCGTCTCGCCGATGCCGATCAGGATACCCGTCGTGAAGGCGACCCCCAGCTCGCCGGCGGTGGCAATCGTCTCCAGGCGACGCGGCGGCTCCTTGCCGGGGCAGCCGTAGTGGGCCTCGCCGGGCTGCAGCAATCGCTCGCTAACGCTCTCGAGCATCAGCCCCATCGAGCCGTTGTACGGGCGCAGCTGTTCGAGCTCGTCGCGCGTCAGCACCCCACAGTTGGCGTGCGGCAACAGGCCGGTCTCCTCATACACCAGCTCGCACATCGCGCGGAGATAGGCCGTCATGCTGGGATAGCCGAGCTGCCCGAGATGCTCGCGCGCCATGGCGTGGAGCTCCTCGGGGCGTTCGCCCAGGCTGAAGAGGGCTTCCTTACAGCCCTGCGCCCGACCGGCCCGCGCGACGGCCAAGACCTCGTCCGGCGTCATCGTCCTCGCGTCGGGATGGCTCGGCGGCTTGGCGAAGGTGCAGTAGCCGCACTTGTCGCGACACAGGTTGGTCAGCGGGATGAAGACCTTCCGCGAGTAGGTCACGACCGAGCCTTTGTGGCGGTCGCGGAGCGTACTGGCGGCATGCATCAGCTGAACAAGTGCGGTTCCCTGGGCGCGGATAAGTTGGCAGGCCTCCTCATGTGTCAGGGCGGCAGACCCAGTACGTTCGGCCAGATCTGCCACAAGCTCAGATACTTTTGTGATCACCCTGATGCCTCCGACCAGGCCCGAAATGCGAGCCTAATCATAGCCGGCTGGAACCTACGTCCGGGCGATATGGCCTCCTGCGGCAGCTCTCAGCGATCCCGGCCGGTGCGGCACCGTTCCTCCGCATCCTAGCCTCGACTTCCACCATTCTTGGGCACTGAGCGGCGTGGGGGAGTTGACGGAACACGGCCTCCTCGAAGACCCTGGAGATGTCCAGTCACCAGGGACGGGGCCATGCCCGCCGGCATCGTACCCGAGTCGTTCCGCGGCCTGCTTGCGGCGTTCGCAGGCTGCTTCGGCGCACCGAGCTATCGGAACTTCGAGCTGCTCATCGTGGGCTGGGTCCATTGCCTGGGTCGTCGGACCATCACGGCGGTGGCGCTCGCGTCGGGCGCGGCGGGCGCCCGCCACATCTCGGTCTTCCCGGCTGCTTCAGCTCGACGAACTTCGGCTGCTTGGGCTGGGTCCACGACCTCGGTCGTCGGTGCTGTTCGGCCTCGCGGCGGCCACCTGGATCCCGGGGCGGAGCAGGCGCTGTACGTGCTGGTCGACGACACGCTGGCGCGCAAGGGCGGCAAGGGGATCAGCCTGGCCACGATGCACCGCGACCCGCTGCTGTCGACGGCCCGCAAGCCGTTCTGCAGCTTCGGCCACGTCTGGGTGGTCCTGGCGCTCTGGGTGCCGCTGCCGATGGGCGGGGCGCGCGGCTTCGCCCTGCCCGTCTTGTTCCGGCTGTATGTCGGCTCCAAGCGCGGGGGCAAGGCGGATGCGCCCTCCCGTCCGCGGGCGGGGAAACGGCAGCGGACCGCGGAGGCCGCCCATGCCGCGCATCCCCGGCCGACCAAGCTGGAGCTGGCCCGCGAGCTGATCGGCTTGGTCGCTCGGTGGGCGGGGGAGCGCCCCGTGTACGTGGTCGGCGACAGCGCCTACGCCGGCCGAACGGTCCTCGAGGGCCGCCCCGCCAACGTCGCGGTCATCAGTCGCCTGCGGCTGGACGCCGCCCTCTGGGCCCGGCCCGGCCGCCGCCGCCCCGGCCAGAAGGGTCGCCCGCGTCGCCGCGGTCGCCGCTTGCCGGCCTCGAAGGCGATGGCGGCCACGCGCCGGCGCTGGGACCCGCAGCCGATCACGATCTATGGCCGCCAGGTCACCCCGCTCGTCTTCACCGTCACCGCCCTGTGGTACCACGCGCTGCGCGAGCAGCCAGTCCAGATCGTCGTCGTCCGCGACCCCAGCGGTCGCCGGCGGGACGAGGCGTTCTTCTGCACCGACCGGACGGTCGGGATTGCCTTCATCCTCGAGACGTACGCGCGCCGGTGGTGCCTGGAGGTCAGCTTTCACGATCAAAAGCAGTTCCTCGGCTTCGAAGATCCGCAGAACCAGACCGACCAGGCCGTGGCGCGAACGGCGCCGGTGGCGAGCATCGTCTACGCTCTGGTGCTGTTGTGGTACGCCGAGCGGGCCCAGCAGGGGCTCGCCGACCGGTGGGCCATCCGCCCCTGGTACCGCTCCAAGACGACCCCCTCCTTCCTCGACATGCTGACTGCCCTCCGTCAGGACTCCTGGCTGCTGGGCCTTTCTGCGCCACCGTGCCCCGCACCCTGCCTGCATAAAGCCCCGTCGACGCACCCTGCTCCTACCCAGGCCGCGGCATAATGGGGGAAGTCGAGCCTAGAGGACCAGCATGCTATCGCCGAAGCTGTAGAAGCGGTAGCGCTCCTGAATGGCGACCCGGTAGGCCTGCATCGTAAGTTCATAACCGGCGAAGGCGGCCACGAGCATGACCGGCGTGAGCCCGGGCATGTGGAAGTTGGTGAGGAGCGCGTCGACGAAGCCGAAGCGGTACGGCGGGCGAATGAACAGATCGGCCTCGCCACTGCCCGCCCGGAGCGTCCCGCGCTCGTCGAAGCAGGTCTCAAGCGTGCGGGTTGCGGTGGTCCCCACCGCCAGGATCTTCCGCCCGGCCCGACGGTCAGCGTTCAGGCGTTCCGCCGCGTCCGGCGTCAGCGTATAGGCCTCGACCGGCATCACATGACGCTCGATGTCCTCCATCCCCACGGGGGCGAAGGTGCCGTAGCCAACGTGCAGCGTGATCTCCTCGCGGCGGATCCCGTTCCGCTCGAGACGCCCGAGCACGGCCGGCGTGAAGTGCAACCCCGCGGTCGGCGCGGCCACCGATCCATCCACCCGCGCATAGACCGTCTGATACTGGTCCTCGCCGGAACGGTCCTTCACGTAGGGTGGAAGTGGCACGGCGCCGACGCGCTCCAGCTCGATGGCGACCCCGTCGGGTGCGGTCAGGCGCAGCTCGAAGCTGCCGTCACCGCTGTGCGCAACGGCGGTCGCGCGCATGGCCGAGCCGGGAAACGTCACCACCTCGCCGACCTTCGGCACAGCCCGCTCATCGCCCACGCAGCTCCACACGCCGCCGCCGAGGTCCTTCAGTAGATACATGTCCACAGCTTCGCCACTCGCGCGCCGGCCGAGTAGCCGCGCCTTGATGACGCGCGAGTTGTTCAGCACGAGCGTGTAACCGCTGTCGAGCAGGTCCGGCAGGTCGCGGAAGCGGTGGTGGGTGATCTCCCCGCTTCCGCGACGGACGCACATGAGCCGCGATGCATCCCGCGGTCGGGCCGGTGTCTGGGCAATCAGCTCTGCGGGGACTTGATACCGGAAGTCGGACAGCCTCACTCGCCGCGACGCTCCTGCCCGCCCTCAGCGGCGGACAGCGCTGCGAGCGCATGCTCGATCTCGAGCCGCACCTCGGAGATGTCCTCCACCGCGAGGCGTTCGCGCAGCGCCTCCGCCGCGACCACCGTCAGCCTAGACCGGAGCGTGGCCAGCCTGCCCAGCCCCCACGCGGCATGTATGCGCAGCAGCGGGTTCGGGTGCCCGAGCGTTTCGGCGAGCGGCCCGAAGGCGGCCGGCGCGCCGGAGTTGCCGAGCGCCACGACGGCGTTCCGCTGCAGTGGCTCCAAGCCGCGCCATGCCGCCGCGGTCCGGCCGTAGACGTGCTCGAATTCCGGCTCGCTCATGGTGACCAGCTTGAGCAGGTCCGGTTCGGTTCCGATCTCAGGGAGCGGCGCGAACTCCGGATGCAGTCCGCTGAGTGGCCGGGCATTGTACGGGCAGACGTCCTGGCAGTCGTCGCAGCCGAACAGGCGGCTGCCGATGATCTCGCGATACTCACGCGGGATCAGGCCATCCATCTGGGTCACGTAGCCGATGCAGCGGTTGGCGTCGATCTGCCATCCGCTGATGCACCCAGTCGGGCAAGCGTCGATGCAGCGGGTGCAGCTGCCGCAGACGCGCATCGTCGACGGCTCGTCCGGTGGCAATGGGAGGTCGGTGAGGATCTCGCCCAGGAACACCCAGGTGCCGAGCCTTGGCACGATCAGATTCGTAGACTTGCCGAACTTCCCGAGTCCGGCCCGCTCGGCGATTGATCGGTCCAGGGGTGCGCCGGTGTCAACGTGGACGAGGGTGCGCACCCCCGGCACCCGCTCCTCCAGCCAGCATGCCACCTCCTTCAGGCGGTCTTCCAGCACCGTGTGGTAATCCAGGCCCCGGCAATAGCGCGAGAGCCAGCCCCTCAGCGGGTCACCTGCCGAGGGCGATTCGGGCGTCAGGTAGCTGACGCCCGCCGCGATGATCGAGCGGACCCCGGGCAACAGCAGATCGGGGTAGACGCGGGGCGAGATCTGCGGATGCTCGAAGGGGCTGGGGCCGAGTCCCATCGCCTGGCGTCGCTCGAGATGCTCTTTCTCTGCCAGGAACGGAGCGGCGGAAGCCACACCGATCGCATCGAGCCCCACCTCGCGCCCGTACGCCTTAAGGGCCGCCTTGAGCACCTCGGGAGCCTGACCGTCAGGCACGGTGAGCGATCGTTCTGCTGCCGGCACCGGGGTCTCGTCTATCTACGGATGCTGATACTCGGCCGTGGGCCAGAAGGGGATGCCGCCCCGAGGTGTGAAGCGCCCCTCGACCTTGAGGTACAAGGGATCCAGCAGGTTGATCAGGTCGTTGGCAATGCGGTTGACGCAGTCCTCGTGGAACTCGCCGGCCTGGCGAAACCGCCCCAAGTACAGCTTGAGCGACTTGCTCTCCACGCACCGCTCGTTCGGGACGTAGTCGACGACGATCGTGGCGAAGTCCGGCTGGCCGGTGAGCGGGCAGAGCGTCGTGAACTCGGGCGCCTCGATATGGATGCTGCCCTTCACGCCGTTGGGGTTCCGCGCCCGGTCGGCGAAGGGATTCGGGAACCACTCCAGGACCGCCGGGTCGGGATCGTCGTAGACATAGGCTGTTTGCTTGCCGAGCTGAGCGAGATCTGGGAGGGTCATCTCAAATCCTCGGGGGAGTAGAGAGGCCGATCTGGGCGAAAAGCTTGGGGCGAGTCGTGGTTCGCGCCCGATGCACCTTCCGTGGGTGCGGGACCGAACTCGGCCGGGTCGTAGCGCCTTCGATCCAAGAGCATCAGCGCACGCCGATGGCCGAAGCAGGTGATCAAGCATAGTATGGCGTACCAGGATGCGCGTGCGCACAGGACCCGGGCCAACGTGAAGTATCTCCCGCTTCTTGGCTACATCGCAACGATCTTCGCAGCGAACTGGGCCATTCAGGCTGTCGGGCTCGTTCCCGTCGGCTTCGGCTTGCTGGCGCCGGCCGGCGTCTACTTCGCCGGCCTCACGTTCACGCTTCGCGACCTTACGCAGGAGCGGCTCGGGCGCGGCTGGACCGTGGTGGCGGTTCTCGCCGGTGCAGCCCTGTCGACGGCCGTCTCGCCGCAATTCGCGGCGGCCAGCGGGACCGCGTTCCTGCTGAGTGAGGTGGCGGACTTCGCGGTGTACACCCCGCTCAGGAGGCGGCACTGGCTCGGCGCGATCCTCGCCTCCAACACCGTCGGTCTTATCCTCGACAGCGCCATCTTCCTGTGGCTTGCCTTCGGGTCACTCGAGTTCCTGGCCGGACAGATCGCGGGGAAGGCTTGGATGACCCTGCTGGCGGCCGTGCTGCTATCGGCCGGCGTCGCGTGGACTGGCGGGCCACCTGACGGCCGGGCGCCCATTACGACGGTCGAGCGGGGGACGAAAATGGCGGAAGTCGAGCCTAGCGCGATGTGTTGGGCGTGTTGGAACGCGTGAGGTTGTCATTCCAGCCCGTTGCCTTCGATATCGGGATCTTCCGAACCGTCGGGCAGTGGCTCCGATTCATGCTCGGCAGTGCCGGTCGTGCCAGCAGTCTGCGTGATGTGCTGCTGGCGGGCGATGTTTACCTGCACCATCGGGATGATCAGCCGCCGCACCTGGGCCAGGGACTTGATCGCCGCCAGGTATCGACGCTGGGCGCGCTCGCAGCGCCGCTGGTGGTACTCGCTTAGCTCGAAGCTGATGCTCCCGGCCTTCATCGTCTCCGCATAGCGCGACTCGGCCTGGCTCATCATCAGCCAGCAGACGGCGATCCGATCGACCAGCAGCCGCTCGAGCGGCGATGGTGCATCCCCCGAGCTCCCGCTTGAGCTTCCTCAGCTTGCGGCGGACCGCGTCCTGCACGATCTCGTTCTCGCCGGCCACGAGCCGAATCATCGACGACTCGGCCTGGAAGGTGACGTCGCCCACCGAGAATCCACATCGCCGGGTGCTCATCGAAGAGGACGCGGAGCTCGACCACGGCCCGACGGTCACCCTTGTCGGCGCTCGCCAGCAACGCCATAGCCCTCCTGGCCGGGTCTTGCTTGCTCAGTCCGCTACTCCCCGCTTTGCGACTGCCCACGTCGCTTCCTCCACTCGCCTCGATCGTGCCCGGTGGAAGCGGCCAGCAGCAGCGCCCCGCTCGCCAGCGCCTCGGAGAGGTCGCACAGCTCGGCCACCGCGACGTCTGCGGCCTCGAGCCGGTCGCGCTCGGCGCGGTGCGCGCGCCGCTCCGCCTCTCGTTCCGCGCGCTCTCTCGCGTCCAGCCGCGCCGCCAACTGCGCGACCGGGCCGCTCCCGACGTACTCGCGGACGACCCGCCCGCCGACCCGCCTGCTCCGGGTGTAGTAGCGCCCGCCCCGCACCCGTCGTTCCCATCCCACGGCGTTGTGTTACACCTGGTCGTCTGCGCCCGGCCGCGTTGACCTGCTGGGTGCCGACGTTGACCTGGCCAGCCTGGCCGATGCTGACGCTCGGAGCCGACCCCTGTCCCGCTCCCGCAGCGCCTTCAGGTTCCGCAGCATCATCCGATTCGAGCGGTCGAGCAGCGGCACCAACTGCTGGCCGAGCCGCTCGACGATCTCCTCGACCCGGAGCCCGCGGATCTTCACGTCCCAACTGCTCTTGCGCTGGCCCTCCATGTTCACGCTCAGGCTCTCCTTGCGGAAGAGCTCGCTCTCGAGCAGCGAGGCGAAGTTGCCGATCCAGCCGTTGATCCGCAGCGTGTGGTAGTAGCTCAGCACCGCCACGTCGACCATCATCAGCTCGGCCGCGGTCGTCACGCCGTGCTCGTCGATCAGCCGCCGCCGCAGGACAAGCAGCATGGCCATGAGTGTCGGGTCGAGGTAACGCTCGGCCCCGAGGCGTTCGATCAGGAAGCCCCCGCTGTCCAGGTCTGCCTTCGCCTGCTCGACCGCCTGTCTCCAGTCCTCGTCGGTCTTGACGAGCCCCCAGCCCTCCACCGCGCGGAACACGGCCCGCGCATCGTGCAGCAGTCGCTCGTGCCGCTCGGCCAAGATCCGCTGGTATTCCGCCTGGAGTTGATCCAGGGTGAGCGGTGCCCGGCCTCCGCCGCCTCGCGCTCTCGAGCGACCAGCTCCTGCTCAATCGGCGGCAGTTCGGCAAGGATTGACCGTTCGGCGTCGTCCATCGTCACACCGCCAGCGCGTCGAGTTGGCGGAACAATCGCCGCAGCTCGGCCAGCAGCTCGCGTGTCGAACGGGTGGGTGGATTAAGCCGCCGCCAATCGGCGAGTCCAGCCCGCACCTGCTCCACGTCGGACGGTCGGATGTACCGTCGCCGCTGTCGCCCGCTCTCGCGCCATCGGTGCGACCAGTACGGGCCGTGCAGCTCACCGCGCGCGCAGCGGCAGGTCGGCTTCCCGCATGTCTTCAGGTCCGCCTGGAGGCTGCCAGGTAGCGGCTCGATCTTGGGCAACGAACGGCACTTTTTGCTCATCGGCGCGCAGGCTCGAGGAACTCCGTAACGTCGTTTGCTCGCAGCATCGCCGAATCCATGCGTGTCCCGCTCCAGTCCAGCATGATGGTGGTTTCGACACCGATAGGGACTCTTCGGATATAGCGACGCATCCCCTCGACCAGACACTCCGACAGCCAGGTGGCTACCATCTCGGCATCGGCGACGTCGCACTCGACGACCAGCTCGTCGTGAACTGCGAGGACCGGCGCGGTGGTCGGGCAGCGGTCGCGCGTCTGCCAGAGCCGCGCCAGCCCAGCCTTGAACCCGTCGGCGGCGAGGCCCTGCGCCGGTGTGTTCACCCGAACCGTGCCGGCGCGTCCGCCCGAAGTCGCCGCAGCCGCCCGCTCGCCGTGCGGATCTCGCGACCATGCCCCCGCAGCCGCGCTGCCCGCCAGGCGGCGAGCTTCGGCCACGCGCGGGCAAAGCGTGCCTGGAGCTCGCGAGCCCGTGCCTCGGTGAGGTCGAGGCCGTGCGACCGCGCGTTGGCGACCAGGCCGCTGACACCCTGGCCGTAGATCGTCCCGAAGACGACGCTCTTGGCGAAGGCGCGCTCGTCCAGCGTCACGTCCTCGGCTGCCTTCTCGAACAGCGCGGCGGCGGTCAGTCGGTGGATGTCGGCGCCGGTCGCGATCGCCGAGCACAGCGCCTCGTCGCCCGGCCAGTTCGGCCGCGACGCACACCTCGATCATGCTCAGGTCGGCCTTGACGAGCAGCCGCCGGGGGCCTGGCCTGAAGCATTCCCGATAGGGCCTCTCGCGCGGCACCTGCTGGAGGTTCGGGCCACGGCGACATCCGGCCGGTGGCCGCGCCGACTTGCTGGTAGCTGGCGTGGATTCGGCCCGTCCCCCCATTGACATGCGTCAGGTAGTCGATCCCGTAGGTCGAGGCCTTCTTCGCGGCGTCGCGGTACTCCAGCAGCTTCGGGATGACCGGTGCCGGCCCGCCACGGCAGCGAGCGCGTCCTCACCGACGCCCGCGAGTTCGACGAGCTGCGCCAGCGCCTCGAACTTGCTTGGGCGAGTCGAGGTTGACCCGGTCGCGCGCCGAACAGATCTGCGCCGAGTCCTTCGCCGAGCATAGTCTGGACCTCATCCTCGAGCGCGATCCTCCGCGCCATGGCCTCGTCGGACAGTCCGACCCACCGCTCGGCGTCGAACGGGCTGCCGGTCAGCTCCAGCCACGCGATCGCGGAACGACCGCGTTCTCCAGATCCGTGACCTCGGTCAGTTGGTCCTCGGCTAGACGGTCGCCAGTCGACGCTGGAGCAGCAGCGCGGCGACCGCGTCCCTCGCGGCGTAGTCGAGCTGCGGTCGTCGAGCTCGGCCGTACCCCAGTCGCTGGTCTGGAGTGTCTTGTCCAGCTTCAGCCTGAGCTCGCGCGCGGCGACCGCTTCCAGCGTGAAGTGGCCACGCTGGCCCAGGTGCTCGCCGCCGTCCAGAATCTGGGCTGCGAGCAGCGTGTCGAAGACGGCGGCGGCGCGATCCCGTGCCTCAGCAGCCAGGCCAGGTCGAACTTGGCGTTGTGGGCGGCGATCGTCGAGCTGGGATGCTCCAGCACGGGCTTCAGTGCCGCTGCCCAGTCCGGGCACGCTCGAGCGTCGATCGTCGCGACGCGCGGGATGTTGTCCGACGCCCCGACCGCCAGGGTCACGAGCCGAATCTCGCCGGCGTGCGGGTCGAGAGACGTGGTCTCCAGGTCGAGACCCAGGACCGACCGACCCAAGAGCCACGCGATGACGTCCGGGAGCGCGGCGGGATCCGCGACGTGGTAGCCGCGGTACTCGGCCCGGGCGGACACATCTTCGAGCCGAGGCCCGTCCCGGCGGTGGCTCGCCGGGGGACGCGTCGGCCCCGGCAGGGGGTCGTCGGGCAGGTGTTTGCGCGCCACTCCCGGCACCGCTCGATGAGCATCCTGCGGCATGTCGAGCGGCGGGTTCGGCGGTAGCGCCGCCTCGTCCCGCGAGGNAGCTCTCCTGGCAGCTCGTGTAGGTCAGGTCATGGCAGTGGCGACAGCCGAAGTACCGTCTGCCCGGCGGCAGATACAGCTTGCCGGCCCTTCTTTGACACGGGCGACCTGCCCCCATGAGGGGGCAGGTGAACCACCAGCGGAGTCCGCCAATGAGCGGGCGTGTGGTCTGCAGGACAATCGGCTCGTCCACGTTAAGCTTCTGCCCGTCCCTCCCGGTCACGGTGTAGACGAGGCGGAAGACCACGGTCTCCCCGACCAGCTCGCGGCGATACTCGGCGGACGCGGTCCGCTCGCCCGTCCTGGCATTCGTCCAGACGAGCGAGCCGGCGCCGGCGGAATGGTCGATCATGCCGTCTCGGGCAAGCTTCATCACGTCAAGCGGGAGGCACTCCTCCACCGTGGTCTTCTTGTCATGGAGGCCCCAGCGCCCGCTCCCATACCCGCCCATACTTCTGCTCCCCAAGATTTTCCTAGATCTTCGGCAAGGTCAGTCAGTGTTCGGCTGGCTCCAGGAGAAGCGTGCTCGATCTGCTGTTCGTCGGCCCAGGTCGAAATGTACGAAACGAAGCCATGGTGGGCTGGTCAGGCAAGGCTTGACACGGTCACGTCCAGCGCCGCGGGGAGCGGAACGGGGTCACCGGCGCGCGTGGCCTGAAGGCGTTGCAACTCGTGGAGGGCCTGGGCGAGCTGGCGACTCAGGTGGGCCTCGTAGCGGGCGAGCTTCTCCAAGGTCCCCGCATCGGGGAGGAGGCGCTCCCGCTGCATCCGGCCCAGCTCGGTCGCGACCTGCTTGACTTCGTGCTCCAGCTTGAGGGTCTCCAAGTGAGCATGCTCGCGGGCGGCCTGGAGTAAGCTGTCCGCGTCGACGTGCTCCTCGGCGGCGATCGCGGCGATCGCCCGGCGGACGCGACCGGCGGTCCAGCCAGGGTAGTCTTCCCAGGCAATCTCGTCGGGGATGACGTCGGGCATCGAGAACGTGTCCCAGTCGACGTTCTCGGTCCGCTCGGCCACGGCCACGAGCATCAAGTCCGCCTCCTCGCCTGACGTGGGGGCGTCATCCGGCAGGTCATGGAGCCGCTCCAACCTGCGGAGTTGCTCCTGCCCAGATCGTAGGGCGTCCCGTACGTCGTCCGGATGCGAGGGTCCTTGCGAGTTGCTGAATGGGTCGGCGCGGCGCTCCTTCAGGTCCTCGACCATGCGCTCCTGGCTCACGGCGATCGTCTCCCGCTCGTAGCGGGCCACGCGGCTCATTCGCCAGAGGATGAGCGCTACTCGCTCCGTCAGGACCGTCTCCAGGTGGCCCGCCGGGCTCAGACTGGCCACGATGCCGGCCAGGTGCCCCTCCCACTCTTCTGGCTTTTCGACTGCCGTAACGACCGGCCGGGGTGATAGGCCGCCGTGCTTCACGGCGTTCATGCGGGTGATCGCCTTGCCCTCGTCGGTCCTCGGCCCCGTCGACCTTTCAGCGTTGCGGCAGTTAGCCGCGGCTTGCTTGGCGCTTGTCATGCGTTCACTCTCCCTCCAACAGCGGTGTTCCACTCCAGTCTCGCGCGGCCGTTGCCTCAACCCGCACCGCGACTCGCGTAACGAAGCGCCGCATCCCGTCGACCAGACACTCTGACAGCCAGGCGGCGACCGTCTCGGCCTCGCCCACGTCGCACTCGACGACCAGCTCGTCGTGGACCGCGAGGACCGGCGCGGCGGTCGGGCACCGCTCGCGCGTCTGCCAAAGCCGCGCCAGCCCAGCCTTGAACCCGTCGGCGGCGAGACCCTGCACCGGCGTGTTCACCCGAACCGTGCCCGGCGCGTCCGCTCGGAGCCGCCGCAGCCGCCCGCTCGCCGTGCGGATCTCGCGACCGTGGCCCCGCAGCCGTGTGGCCCGCCACGCGGTGAGCTTCGGCCACGCTCGGGCAAAGCGTGCCTGAAGCGCGCGGGCCCGTGCCTCGGTGAGGTCGAGACCGTGTGACCGCGCGTTAGCGACCAGGCCCCTAACGCCCTGGCCGTAGATTGTGCCGAAGACGACGCTCTTGGCGAAGGCGCGTTCGTCTCGCGTCACGTCCTCGGCTGGCCTCTCGAACAGTGCGGCGGCAGTCAGTCGGTGGATGTCGGCGCCGGCCGCGATCGCCGCGATAAGCGCCTCGTCGCCGGCTAGCTCGGCCGCCACGCACACCTCGATCATGCTCAGGTCGGCCTTGACAAGCGTCCGCCCGGGGATGGGGCGAAAGCATTCTCGATAGGGTCTGTCGCGCGGCACCTGCTGGAGATTCGGGCTGCGGCACGACATCCGACCGGTGGCCGCGCCAATTTGCTGGTAGCCGGCGTGGATCCGGCCCGTCCCCCCATTGACGTGCGTCAGGTAGTCGATCCCGTAAGTCGAGGCTTTCTTGGCGGCGCCGCGGTACTCGAGGAGCTTCGGGATGACCGGGTGCCGGCCGGCCGCGGCGGTGAGCGCGTCCTCACCGACACCGGCGACGTCGACACCGAGGCGCGCCATGGCCTCCCGAACCTGCCTGGGCGAGTTGAGGTTGACCGGTCGCGCGCCGACCAGCCCCATGCCGAGTGCTTCGCCAAGCATGGTCTGGACCTCATCCTCGAGCGCGATCCTCCGAGCCATGGCTTCGTCGGAGAGTGCGACCCAGCGCTCCGCGTCGCAGGGGCTGCCGGTCAGCGCCAGACACGCGATCGCCGGGACCACCTCGTGCTCCAGATCCGCGACCTCGGTGAGATGCTTGACGGCCAGGCGGTCGCGGAGTCGGCTATGCAGCAGCAGCGTGGCGACTGCATCCTTCGCGGCGTAGTCGAGCTGGCCGGTCGTCGGGCTCGGCCGTACCCCAGTCACTGGTCTGGAACGTCTTGTCGAGCTTCAGCCTGGGCTCGCGCGCGGTGACCGCCTCGAGCGTGAAGTGGCCACGCTGGCCCAGGTGCGCGCCGCCGTCGAGAATCTGGGCGGCGAGCATCGTGTCGAAAATGGCGGCGGCGCGATCCGTGCTTCAGCAACCAGGCCAGATCGAACTTGGCGTTGTGGGCGTGACGAACGTCGAGCTGGGATGCTCCAGCACGGGCTTCAGCTCGGCCACCCAACCCGCACGCTGCGAGTGTCGATCGTCGCGACGCGCGGGATGTTGTCCGACCCCCAACCGCCAGGGTCACGAGCCGAATCTCGCCGGGCGTGCGGGTCGAGAGACGTGGTTTCCAAATCGAGACCCAGACCGACCGACCCAACAGGCACGCGATGACGTTCGGGAACGCGGCGGGATCCTCGACGTGGTAGCCGCGGTACTCGGCGGACGCGCGGTGCGTCCTCCAGCCGAGTTCCCGCCCGTGGCGGCGTCGCCGGCGGGCGCGTCGGCCGCGGGATGGGGCCGTCGGGCAGTGGTTTGGGCGCGGCTCCCGGCATCGCTCGATGCTCGACCCCGCGGGGTGTCGAGCGCCCGGCGGATTCGGCGGTGCTGACGCCTCGTCCCGCGAGGCCAGGCGAGTGAGCAAGTCCGACGCGGTCAGCACGCTCGCGCCCCGCGACATGTCTTGCCGACATCGGTAACGGCGGTAACGGCGGTATCGCGGACCCTCGGCTGTAGCCACGACCAGAGACGAGCAGGGTCCGCTCGGTTACCGAAGTCGATACCGCAAGCACCCTGGACGGGCAGGTCTCGGTAACGCGCTCGGTAACCACCAGCGTTCCGCCACCAGATAGGCTCCCGCCGCGCGCTACCGAAGTTGCGGGCGTTACCGCCATCTGGAGGATGGACAGCCATCGGGTACGCACATCATGACGTGCCCGCCCACAGCCGCTCGACCGCGCGGCGGCCCAGGCGGAGGACGTTGCGCGGGCGGCCTTCGGCCCGCACGTTGTGCCTCCGCCCGCCGTCCTTGTTGCCCGGGCAGCAGGAGCCCGCCGCGGTCGAGGGCCTCGCGCAGGGCGCGGTCGAGACGATGAACGCGTCCCCGCGCTCGCCGACGGTCTTCGCGACCAGGCGATGGGTCACGGCCGGGATGAGGTAGAGCGACTCGTCGTCGACCCAGCCGATCCGATCGCCGCGCGGGTGGGCTGATTCGTCGTCCTCGTCCGTGCTCGCCTGCCAGCCCCAGGCGGCCTTTTCGCCCTTGGCGCCTGGCCATCGAGGCCGGCCAGGTGGACCTTCCGCCGGGCCAGCAGGTCGCCGATCGTCTCGACGAAGACGACCTCGGCCGCGAGGATCGCGCCACCTCATCCTGCGCCTCGGCGACCGCACGGAGTGACGCCTGGACCGCCGCCAGGCGTCCTTCCGCCTCCTCGGCACTGATCGCGCCGACCGCCTGGGCGAACTCGGCGAAGACCGCCCAGCTCGTCAGCAGGTAGGCCAGGGTCTGCGGATGGCGGAGATGCGTCCCGATGCCTCGCGCGAGGTCGACCGCCGCGCGACGCAGGTCGCGCAGCCACGCTGTCGCCGTCCTCCAGCCGACCAGCGAGCCAGCGGATGTAGCCGGCCATCGCCGTGGCGAGCAGCTCGGAGTGCTGCTGCGCCTCGCCGAGGCGGCCCAGGTCGATCGAGTCCTCCTCGAAGGTCCCAGAGCCGCGCCGCCGTCGACTCGCCCCGGCGCGCTCCTCGGCGGTGACGACGACGATGCCGCGCGGCCAGTACTCTGGTCGAAGGCTGGTATCGGCCCGCATCCGCCCCCGGCCGCCGCGGTTGCCGGCCGCATCGAGCAGCCGCGCCGCCTTGCGTCGCATCTCGCCCGGCCTCGTACTGGCCGGCCGGGGTGGCCGGAAGTCGTCGACCAGGAACGGCATGTCCTTGATCAGGAAGCTCTGCTTCTCCAGGCTGTTGGCCGTTGCCTCCCAGTTGGCCGGGGTCGTCTTGGGATCGAAGGGCCCGAAGTGGGCGAGTCCCAGGGCGGCGTAGCTGGTCTTGAGGCGGCCAGTGATGCCCCGCAGCCAAAGGCTAAAGTCGGGGCGGAGCCACTCGGCGAGGGCGCTCCGTAGATCACGCCCTGGACGGCCGCCGCGATCCCGGGCTGGGCGACCTGCCAGAGGGCCCAGGACGCGCGGACCGCATCGGCGAGCGCCGCGCCCTCGGGCGGGTCCGGCAGGCGGTAGTTCGCGAGCTTACCCTCCAGCTCGACCTCCAGATCGGGGATGGCGCCTCCGGTCCCGAGGGCGCCGTTGCTGTGCAGGTAGACGAGGCACCCGTCGAGCCGGCGCCAGCCGGTGTGCCCGAACGTGGTCCGCCGGCAGGCGTCCCGCGAGAACGCCTGGATGCAGTCGCGCAGCAGGTCGCGGCGGCTCTGACCGGGCCGCACGCGCGCGGCGATGCCCCACTTGTCGACCACCCAGGCCAGGCTGGGGAATTGGTCGGCCTGGACGCGGACCGTCGGCAGCGGCCGGCCTCCCAGCTCGCCGGCGATCTGGAAGTAGCGCCTAGTTTCGGCGCCGTCGTCGACGACCAGATCCTCTACGATCTCGGCGGTGAAGTTGCTCAGTGGAAGCCGGGTCTCCAGCGGCCCGGCCGGCGTCTCCTTGATCCTGACGGCCTCGTACCGACCGGCCCGCCTGGCGTAGTCGTCGACGCGCTGCTCATCCTCAGCCTCGCTCGGCGCGCTCGGTGCCGGGTCGTGCTTCAGCGTCTCCTCGGCGGCGGTCAGGAGCCTCAGCAGCTCCCGTTCGAAATCGAACCCCTCGGGGGTGCCCCCGTTCAGCCGCCCCTGCAGCTCACGGATGAAGTCGGCCCGGCTCTTGAGACTGGACAGCGTCACACTGTCGGCGAAGAGGAGGGCGCCGTCGCAGATGACCTTGACGTAGCCGCTGACCGCGCTGCCGGCGAGGCGGCGGTAACCGCTCATCTCGAGCTTGACGCTCATGGTCCCGTCTCCTGGCCCACCGTCACCGCGATCGTCGGCCGCCGCCGTGGGCGCTGGGCGGGAGCCCTTCGGGGCAGGCCCAGGCGTTGCCTCGCTTCGGCGACGGGCACGCCCTCGAACGCCGCGACCCAGGCCACGACGTCCCCGCCCCGTCGGCAGCTTCGGCACCACCACGCCTCCCCGCCCGCGAAGACGACGAGGCAGCGCCGAGAGTGGGAGCCGTGCCACGGGCACGGCCCCTCGAGGTCGCCGCCCGATTGGCGATGGAGCGGGCCGACGGCCGTCTCGACCAGTGCCGCGAGCCTGCCTTCGGGCTCCCGCGTACGGGGCTCGCCTGACGGCTCCGATCGCCGGGACCACCGAGCCAGCTGTCGGGCGGCCACGGCTCGTGTCATTGGATCGGGAGCGGTGAGGCCACGTTCGTAGCGCGCGGCCAGTTCACGCATCATCGCTGCCCACCCCCTCTTCAGCCTTCTCTTCCGGGGCGAGCACCTCTTCCAGGATGCGCCGCCACAGCGCATCCCAAGCAGGCGTCCGCGGCCCGTGTTGCCACTCGGCTTGGATCAGAATCGGCTCGCGGTTAGCGTGGCGGTTGTCGTCCTGGTCCACCCGTCGCCTGCCTCTCGGCTTCGGCCGGGCGGAT
>JAUJPG010000001.1:368163-460028 GCA_030447245.1 Chloroflexota bacterium
GCGGTTGTCGTCCTGGTCCACCCGTCGCCTGCCTCTCGGCTTCGGCCGGGCGGATCAGGCGAGGAGTGGGTCCTCTCCGTGCATGCCCCCGGCTCGTTCAACCGAGGAGGCGCGACAACCGGCGTCGCAAACCGGACACGCAATGGGCAACGTGCGACACAGGGTGTCGCACGTCGCCGGGATTCACGTCGTGCGCCAGGGGGTCGGCTGCTCCGGGCTGTAGATGCACTCCCATCCGGTGTCGATAGACTTCTCGAGGTGCCGCCCCAGGCTTTCGTGAGCTTCGGCGATTGACTCGATTGCCCGTTCGATGGCGCGCCCCACCGCCTGTCGGGCGCGCTCTCGATCATCGCGAAACCTTCGACGGCGGCCTCCGAGTCCCTTGGCGCGGGCGAGCTCCGTCTCGATCGCTTCGACCTCACGTTGGATGCGCGCCAACTCCATGACATCGTCGGCACTCTCAGCCGCGGCTCGTTCGGCCTGCAGTTCGTGGAGGCGAGCTCGGTAGCCCGTCTCCGCGTCCCTGTCGATGACTGGATCGCTGACCCCACCTCGTCCCAGCATCGACGCATCCTCGCGTGAGACCCGCCTCGAGCGGCCTTCCCCAGTTGCAGCGCGGAGATCGGAAACGTCGATCCCTCGTCCCTGCGACTGGAGGAGCCGGAGGACGTACTCCATTCCGACCGCGTGGGGGACGAACTTCTCCGTGCCAGCGAAGCAGATCCGCCAGTTCTTCCCCTCACGTCGGAAGAGGTTCTCGGTGACGCGACTTGGCTCATCGACACCTGCGGGCCGTCGTGGTTCTGGCGGGCTGCCGAGCGCAAGCCGCAGCAGGCACGTCGGGGGGAGTCTCCCGTGACCCAGGTCCGCCTGAACCCGCCCGACGATCCGGCCAAGCACATTACCGACAGCAACGCCGTGCCGCTGCAACATGGCGGCCAGTGCTCTTGCCTCGGTCTCCACGTCTCGACTCTCGAAGTCGATCGCCACATCGAGCTCACCGATCTCGGCGAACATATCGTCGGCCGACATGCGACTCAGGCGGTTGGCGAGCCGCACATACGACACAGCCACGGTCCGTTCTTCGCCCTCCGGCAGCGGGTGCACGAAGACATCCAGCTCATACCGTTCGGCCAGGTCGTGCTCCTCCAGGCCAGCAGCCAGGACTCCAAATCGGCGGTCGATGCACTGCGAGCAGTAGCCACACTGCCGCTGCACGTTAGGGCGCCCGCGGGTCCGGCTACACGAGACGGTCTCCTCCAACAGGTCGGCGCACTCGTACGCCTTCAAGATCTCCAGTGCCTCGGCGCGGGTGCGAAGCGCGAACGTGTTCTCGACCCGTACCGAGCTCTTGAACACCAGCGCGAGCAGGTGGTTGAAGTGAGCCAGGAAGCGGGGATGGGTCGATCGGCTGGCAAGCGCACTCAGGATCTGAGAGTTGAGCGGCAGGTTGAGGCTGACGACGCCGTTGTCGGCGAGTACCACCCTCTCGATGCCGAGCTGCGCGGCGGCCGGCGCCGAGGCTCGCGAACAGGAACGCCCTCGATCGCTGGCTGGTGTCCTTCGCGCGGCTTCCGCGGCGATGGATCCAGAAGCTGACGTGTGAGGGCGCCTGTCGTCGGAACCGATCCCGAAGCAGGTGGACCAGGCGTTTCTGCCGTCCGTCGACCAACGGCGTCGAGCGATGACTGATCAGCAGCGGGCGCCCCTGCTTTTCCGCCAGCAGCTCCAGCGTCGCACACAGGTTATCCGCTCCTCCGAGAACAGCACTACGGCAGCCGAGCACGTCATGGTTTCCCGGCGCGAGCGGCAACTGGCTCGGGCGATCGCCCAGCGGGCTGAACGTGAATCGCCATGTATCGTCGGTCGCGAAGTTGAGACGTCCGTGAGTCGACGGTAGACCTCGTTGTCCGACCAGAACTCTGGGTAGCGCGAGCACCGCCAGGTGCATCTCGCGTCGCCAGCGATCGCCGTACACGTCGGTGTCGCCGGCGCGAGATCTCCTGGTCGGCAGCCGAGCACACGCCGCGATCTGGATCAAATCGGCCGCACGGTCGTTCACGACCCCGAGCACGGTGTCCTCGAGGTTGTCGGCCCGGAAGTTCAGGTTCGAGGCGGCGATCGCCAGTCGATCGTCCTCGAACGAGCCCGGCCCTCGATCCCCGATGGCGTCGGTGCGCCGTCGCAGAGGAACAGCGCCCGCGTGGTCATGATTCGGAGCGAGTGAGCTCCATCCGGAGCTTCCGGAGCGCGTAGGCAATGAACCCCTCGTCTCCTGCAGATCGATTCGCCCTTCGCATCCCAGTTGCGCTTGTCGTACCAGCCGGCCGCGAACTCCTCCATGATCCGGGCCGACTCCGCGCGCGTACCTATCCAGGGCCTCCGCGAACTCCTGGCTCTCGCTGACCGTCGCGAGCCCGGGTGCCTCGCCGGTGCGGTTCGAGAGCTCTCGCTCGACAACGAGCTCAGCGTCCGTGCGAAGAACGCGCCGAAGAACAGCCTGGCGACGCGCCCCGAACTCTCGCCTGCCGAGCTGAGTGCCACCTGCAGGTCGTCGACCGAGGAGCCGAACAGCGACGCACCGTGCTGACCGACCGTCGCGGCCAGCGACTGGCGCAGTGCCAGCGACGCAAGCTCAGCGAAGTGACCCGACTCGGGATGCTCGGCCGCTACGCCTCGGACCCGCCCCGTCACCCGCGCGATGAACGCGAGGATTGGCCTCGCCTGACCGCGCCTCCACGCCGATGTCGGCCAGCGCCGACTCGAAGTCCGCCTGGCGTGCCGCGGAGGTCAGGCGGACCAGGACCCAGAAGCTGTAGATGAGCGACGGATCGCGCGTGAGCGCACGCAGTCGCCTCTCCGCCGCGGCGGTCGTCGCGCGGGCGACCGCTGACGGCGTCGAGCGACGGCTCGTCGAGGAGCTCGACGACCTCTCGCCAGCGCAAGGTCCTGGGCAGTCGCCCCAGACGGATGTGTCCCATGCGGTCCTGCCTTCGACCTCGAATCCACGCGCGCGACGCCGCGCGTGGAGCGGCAATATCCCAGATTGTGGTGATGGATTTCATCCGACCTGGCCTGCTCAGTCCATCACGGAGAGCGCCTGACGCCCCTACGCCTTGGCTGTCCGGCGACCCAGATGACATGACAGCGAGTCCTGGATATACTCGCGAGGCCACGCCGAAGTTGAAGAGGCTAGCGATGACCGTGTCGCTTGATTTGGACCGTCTACTCCGCCTTCGCCTCGTCGTCGCGCGCATCGGCGAGATGGACCTTGCGCGCTGGTGGAACTGCAAGGGCGTGCTCGGGCAGCTTGGCGCCCAAGCCTATCGTCGAGGCTTGCCGACTACCCATCCTTTCGCTCAGGCGCGCGTCGCATTCGCCGTGGCGCGGGCCCGCTGCACCGCCCTCTTCGACCCACCCGCCAGCATGACGCTCTGGAGCCTGTCGCCCGAGCTCGAGGACCCGTTCGACGAGCACTGGCAGGCCTGGCTCGACCAGCCAGACTCCTGGGCGCCCGTCTTCGAGCAGTTGGCGGCCTGCGATCCCCCGACCTGCTGGAGGCCCTGACGAGCCTTGAGCTGGTGACGCCCGAGCAGCTCGAGGCGGTCGGGAAGCTCCGCCGCTCAGCCGAAGGGCGCGCCGTCGAGCTACCGGGCACGTATCAGCCGAACGACGAGGTGATCACACTGCTCGCGGCCGGGTTCGCGCGGGGTGCGCCGGGCGCGCCAGCGGTCCCCTACGCCCGGCTGGAGGCCACGGCGTGACCGCCCAACGCGCCAATGTCGTCTCGTCCTTCACGATCATCAAGGGCGCGCTGATCGACGAGACCTACGCCTCGTTCCAGAACTGGGACTTCGGCCTCTCGCGCCAGGAGAACCTTGCGCGGGTGAAGGCGTCGAGCACGTTCGGTGCGCTTGGCGCGACCTGGGCCCGCGACGTTGCCAAGGTGCTGAACCGCCGCTTCGACCCCGACGGTCGCGATCGGCCACTGGTCGAGCTGGCTCGGGCCGGCTTGGAGCGTGAAATCTGGAAGCCGCTCCTCCTCTGGCACCTGACGCGCGACGAGTTCCTGGTCCGTGACTTCCTGGTCTCCTGGCTGTACCCACGCTACGTCGAGGGCGCGGACCGCCTGCCGGTCGAGGAGGTCGTCGCCGATCTCGGTTCGCTCAACGGGCGGGATGGGGTCGAGTGGTCCGGTGCCTGGACGCCGACGACGACCGCGCGGGTCGCGTCCGGGCTGCTGCGCATTGCCGCCGACGTCGGCCTCCTCGCCGGCGGCGCCGTGAAGGCGTTCGCGTCCTACCACCTGCCGGAGCCGAGCTTCCTGTATCTCCTCCACGCGATGGCCGAGACCGAGCCGAACGTCGGGCGGCTGATCACCGCACCTGACTGGCAGATGTACCTGCTCGACCCGGACGATGTCGAGCGCCAGATCGTCCACCTCCACCAGTACCGCAAGCTCCACTACGAGCTCGCCGGCAGCCTGGCCCAGCTCACCCTGCCCTGCCGCACGGCGGCCGAGTTCGCCCGGGAGCTCGCCGCGTGAGCGACTGGAAGGAGCGCCTGGTCGACAAGCTCGAGCCGATCCTGCGGCTGCCCGATCCCCGCCCCGCGATCAGCGTCTACCATGACATGCCGTACGCGATCTTCCACTACGGACCGGAGGACGAGCTGGCGGTCCGCCAGGAAGTTGCGCGGCTGGTGACCCGTCTGGAGCAGGCCGGCAAGCGCGTCACCGTCGTGTCGCTCGCCGACCGCCTGGCCGACGCCCTTGAGGCCGCCGGTGCCGGCATCGCCGCGCTGGCCGACGCTGAACGGCAGGCCGGCTTGGACGCGATGATCGAGACGGTCCACAACATCCTGAGCGATTCCCAGCCGCTCGACGCCCTTGTCGCCGCCCGCGTTCCGGCCGATGCCGATCCACTGCGCGACGTGGTCCTGGTCGTGCGGGCTGGCGCGCTCTTCCCGGTCTACCGAACGTCCTCGCTGCTCGAGCAACTCAAAGGGAAGGTCTGCGTGCCGGCCGTCCTGTTCTACCCCGGCGAGCTCGACGGCGCCGGACTGCGCTTCATGGGCGTCCTCGACGCCGAGCACAACTACCGCCCGAAGATTTTCTGAGGTGCCCTCGTGATTCAGACGACGACGGTCGAGACGCTGTTCGCCCACGACATCTCGCGCCAGATCGAGGAGGTGATCAAGGTCGACCAGACCGACGAGCAGGTCTTGCGGAACGAGCTCAGCGAGTACGTCGTCACCGACTCGATCCAATCCAACCTGCACCAGATCCTCGATCGGTACTGGATCACGCCGAACAAGCCGACCGAGGGCATCGCGGTCTGGGTCTCCGGCTTCTTCGGTTCGGGCAAGTCGAGCTTCGCCAAGTACCTGGGTCTGGCCCTCGAGAACCGTCCGGTCCTCGGCCAGGGCGCGGCCGAGATCCTCGGCCAGCGGACCGGCGACACCCGCGTCCAGCTCCTGCTCCGCAACATCGGCGAGCGGATCCCGACCGAGGCGGTGATCTTCGACGTGTCCACCGACCGTGGCATCCGCTCCGGCAATCAGACGCTCACCGAGATCATGTACCGACTCTTCCTGCGCGGCCTCGGCTACGCGAACGACCTGGACCTGGCCGAGCTGGAGATCGCGCTCGAAGCCGAGGGACGTCTTCAGGAGTTCGAGGATCGCTACCGCGCGATCTATGGCAAGGCCTGGGACGAGAGCAAGGGGCTGGTGGCGTTCGCCCTGGGGCAGGCGAGCCGGGTCATGCACGAGCTCGACCCGGCCACCTACCCGAGCGCCGATTCCTGGTTCGAGTCCGCCGCCCAACGAGCCGACATCACGCCGCGCCTGCTCGCCGAGCGCGCCAGGGTGCTGCTGGAACGCCGCCGACCCGGACGGAGCCTGCTCTTCGTCGTCGACGAGGTCGGCCAGTTCGTCGCCCGCGACGTCCAGAAGATGCTCGATCTCCAGGCCGTCGTCCAGAGCCTGGGCGTCGTCGGCCGCGGCCGGATGTGGCTGGTCGTCACCTCCCAGGAGCGCCTCGGCGAGCTCGTCGGCGGGCTCGACGACCGCCGGGTCGAGTTGGCACGCCTCCAGGACCGCTTCCCGCTCCAGGTCCACCTCGAGGCCTCGGACATCTCGGAGGTCACCAGCCGCCGCGTCCTCTCGAAAAACGCTGAGGCCCAGCGGGCCCTGCGCAACCTCTTCACCCGGCATCGTGGCCGCCTAGCCGACAACACTCGCTTGACCGCCGACTTCAAGCTGCCCGAGTTGACGACCGACGCGTTCGTCGAGCTGTACGCACTCCTGCCCTACCAGATCGACCTGATCATCCAGGCCGTCTCCGGCCTGCGCAGTCAGGGAGGCACGAGCCGCCACGTCGGGGGAGCCAACCGGACGATCATCAAGCTCGCCCAGCAGCTCCTGATCCACCCGCACGTCCGGCTCGCCGACGCACCGGTGGGCGCGCTCGCTCGCATCGACCAGATCTATGACTTGGTGTCAGGCAACATCGCCAGCGAGATCCGCGGGCGGATCGACGAGATCGGTCAGAAAATCCCGCACCCGCTGGCCCAGCCGGTCGCCAAGGCGATCTGCCTCCTCCAGTTCGTCCGCAGTATCCACCGCACCGCCGAGAACGTCGCCGCCGCGCTCCACACGGCCGTCGATGCCGACTCGCGGCTCGCCGAGGTCAAGGAGGCGCTCACCGCGCTCGAGCAGGCGCACCTGGTGCGACGCGGGGACGACGGGTACCGGATCCCCTCGCCGGCCGAAGACGACTGGGAGCGCCAGCGGGCCGCCTTCAGTCCCAAGCCGGGCGACGTCAACCGGCTCCACGCCGAGGCGGTCGAGGCGCTCTGGACGCCGCAGCCATCGTACACCCTGCTCGACGTCCGTCCATTCAAGGCCGGCCTGCACCTGAACGACCGGCGCGTCCTCGACGGCGACGTCGTCGTCCACCTGACGCTCGCAGATGCCGGCGCCACGTTCGACGCGGCGGCCGCGGAGGCCCGCCGACGCAGCCAGGCTGAGCGGGGCGCGATCTTCTGGGTTGCCGCGCTCGATGGCGCGATCGACCGCGAGACTGTCGAGCTTTACGGCTCGAAGGAGATCCACTCGAAAAAGGAGCGGTCGGCGCAGACGAAGGAGGAGATGACGCTCGTCGACGAGGAGAAGCGCCGCCAGCGTCGCCACCAGGAGGAGCTCCGTCGACTCCTGCGCCAAGCGCTGTTGGCTGGGACGGTCTACTTCCGTGGCAACGACCGCAGTCCGTCTGGCGGGGCCGACGACGTCCGTCGTGCCGCCAAGGCGGTGCTGTCTCAGGCGCTTCCCGAAGTGTACAACCGCTTCGCCGAGGCCGCGGCCAAGGTCGGCCCGCGGGATCTGGAAGCCCTTCTCACGAACGAGAACCTGCGCGGATTGACGCCCGTCTTCGCGACCCTCGGCCTGATTCGTGACGAGGGCGGCCGCCCCGTCTTCGAGACCGACGGCGGGCCGCTGGCCGAGGTGCTCGCCAGGATCGCGAACAAGGGCAGCTACGGCGAGGCGGCGACCGGCAAATTCCTGGAAGAGGAGTTCGGCCGCGAGCCGTTCGGTTGGAGCTTCGAGGCGGTCCGCCTGTTCGTCGTTGCCCTGCTGCGGGCCGGCAAGCTCGTCGCGACGAGCCGCGGCCAGTTGATCGAATCAGCACTCTCGGTCGAAGCGAAGAACGCCTTCACGAACAACCCGCTCTTCCGCCAGGCCTCGTTCCAGCCGAAGGTCGGCCTCGAGTTCACCCACCTGGTCGAAGCGGCCGTCCACGTCGAGACGGTCTTCGGGAGGCAGGTCGCCGAGCTCGAACAGGGTGTGCTGGCTAAGGTGATCCGCGACGAGGCTGAGGCGGCCGAGGGGCCGATCCGCGAGGCTCATACCCTGCTCATCCAGCACGGGCTGCCAGGTGCTGATGTTCTTCAGATCGCGCTCGATCAGGTCCGCGCGATTCGGACCGCCGCCGAGGACCAGGCGATCCTGACCTTCAGCGCCGCCTACCGCGAGCTGAAGGAGGCGATCGCGCGAGCCGCCGAGATCCGGCAGGCGCTCGACGAGCCCCATCTCCACGACCTGGAACGAGCCCGTCGCGCTGTGAGCGCCTACTGGCCTTACCTGGCCGACGAGCCGGACCTCGGGGAGGCTGACCGCGATCAAGCCAACCGCCTGGCCGACCTGCTCGCCCGCGAGACGTTCTTCCGCGAGCTGCCGGCCATCGACCAGTACACCCGCGCTTTAGAGCGGGAGTACACTCGCCGCCGCGACGCCGCGATTCAGGCCCGCGCCAACGCCTACGCCGACGCGCTCGACCGGCTCCGCGCGACGGCCGGCTGGGAGCAGGCAACCACCGAGCTGGAGGAGCGGGTGTCCACGCCGCTGAGCACGCGCGCGACGACGGATGTGATCGAGACGGTCACCATCCCGGAGCTGCGGGCTGACCTGGATGCCTGCTCGGCGCGACTGGGCGCCGCTATCACCGAGCTGCTTCGACTGGTGGACGGCAACCGCGTCGAGCAGGTCGACGCGGCGAGCTACTTCAGCGGCGGCGTCGAAAACGAGGAGCAGCTCGAGGCGGCGCTGGCTGGCCTGCGCGAGTGCTGTCTGGAGCTGATCGCGGCGGGCAAGAAGGTGCTGGTCCGATAGGGCGCGACGATGGATAAGGAGACCCGCAACCGTCTCCAGCGCGCCACCCGTGATGCCCGCGCGCTCCTCGAACGGGAACTCGCCGCCCAGCTCGAGGGCACCTTCGACATCCGTCTTGACGGGGCGATCGCCCCAGAACCGGGGCCGCACCTCAGGCCGACCGAGCGACTGCTCCGCGCGAAGCTCGTCGCCGCAGTCGAGCACCAGCTGGGGGGCGGCCATGATCGAAAGGCCGCTGTCGCCGCGTACGTGCGGGAGGCGGCGTTCACGACGCTGAACCGCTTTGTCGCCCTGAAGATGCTCGAAGCGCGCGACCTCGTCCAGCAGTGCGTCTCGCGGGGCGACCAGTCGAGCGGATTCCTCGAGTTCGGCGGGCTGGCGCCGGGGCTGGTCGAGCTGCCGGACGGCGGCTACCGCCTCTACCTTGAGAGCCTGTTCGATGAGCTGGGCCGCGAGGTGCGGGTGCTGTTCGACCGCCGCGACCCGGCCGGTCTGCTCTGGCCGCGCCGCCAGGCGCTAGCCGACCTGCTCCAGATCCTGAACGTGCCGGAGCTGGCCGGCGTCTGGGGCGAGGACGAGACGATCGGCTGGACTTACCAGTATTTCAACGGCGAGGATGAGCGCCGCCAGATGCGGGCCGAATCCCAGGCGCCTCGCAACAGCCGCGAGCTGGCGGTCGGCAACCAGTTCTTCACGCCGCGCTACGTCGTGCAATTCCTGACCGAAATAGTCCGTTCGCAAGTGACAAAACTGGGTGCGCAGGCTGCCCTCGGTCGTCACGGATTCCCGCTCGGCACGCCGCCCGACGCGGTCAACTTCCCGCGCCGCAACCGGATCGTCTCCGGCCTGGCGATGGCGACGCTTGTCGTCGAGGCTGACTTCAAGAGCGGTGCGATGATCACGGCCACTGCCGCCGCCGAACAGGGCCGTGACGTCTTCGCCGTCCCCGGCAGCATCCTGAGCCCGGGCTCGGCTGGCCCAAATCAGCTCATCAAGGAAGGTGCCAAAGTCGTCACATCCGCCGCCGACATCCTCGAAGAGCTGCACCTGACCGCCGCTGTCGAGCACCGCGCCGCCCGCGAGGCGCTGCCGGCCGATCCAACTGAGGCCGCCCTGCTCCGCCTGTTGACCCACGAGCCGATCCACGTCGACGAGCTCGCCCGCGCCGCCGCTCTCCCGATGGCGGCGGTCGCCAGCACCCTGACCCTGCTGGAGCTCAAGGGCCTGGCCCGCCAGCTCGGCGGCATGCTCTACGTCCGCGGCTGAGGCTCGGCCCGGATCTCCTCGAGCGGGACGCGGTCCAGCTTGCATCGACGTACATGGTCGTCTGCGTACTGTGAGCGCCTTCCGCGATCAATCGAACCGACGACCTCGGTCAGAGATCGCTGACGCTGAACATGCGGTCCAGCACTGGGCGGCCGGCCTCACGGTTCAGGATGCGTGGCTGGTGGAGCTCCTCGATCTGGATCGGGACGAAGCGGACGCTTGCCAATCTCCCGTCCAGAAAGCTCGTATGCAGGATGACGCCCTGCGTTGTCTCGGTCGACCATGACTGGTCGAAGACGAAGTTGCCCAGGCCATACAAGATCAGAGCGCCCTCATAGAATTCAATGGCCTGGACCCAGTGCGGATGGCTGCCGAGTACCATCGCCGCGCCGGCCTCGACGGCAGCGTGGGCAACCCGGTGCTGCCGCTCGGTCGGTCGATTCGTGTACTCGACCCCCCAGTGGAAGAAGGGGATCACCACGTCCGCCTGGAGCCGCGCGGCCGCGACGTCCCGCCGGACGGCCTGCTCGCTCATGGCCGCGGTCCCCGGAGCACTGTCCGTCGCCCCGTACCAGCGTGAGCCGACCTCGTCGTAGCCGAGGAACGCGATCCGCGTCCCCCGAACCTCGACAATCGCCGGCGCGTGGGCCTCGGCCAGATCGCGGCCGGCGCCGGTGTAGCCGATGCCGGCCTCGCCGAGGATACCGAGCATCTGCAGGAACGGCTCGACGCCCATGTCGCGGCTGTGGTTGTTGGCCAGGCTCACGACGTCGATCCCGGCGTAGCGGAGTCCCTCGATCGCCCGCGGTGAGCTGCCGAACGAGAACGTGCCCCAGTCGTGCGGCGGGCGCACCAGGCTGGTCAGCGTGCACTCAAGGTTTGCGACGGTCACGTCCGCCCAGCGTAGCGCGTCGCCGACGCGGTGGAACGGGCGCGTGTAGTCGCCGTATGCCACCAACTGCTGATCTACTTTGCGCCCGAAGATGATGTCGCCGACGGCGGTGACCGTGGTGACCTCCAGCTCCGGTGGCGTCACCTCGTCGGCCAAGAAGCGGATCAGGCCCTCGCGAAACTGAGCACCATCCTGTCGAACGACGCCGTCGCGCCCGGCCCAGCCGTCCCGGCGCACTCCGAGCCAGCGCTGGGCGACAAGCGCCGATGCTGGCTCCGATCGGTGCTGGAACAGCGGCGTGGTCCCATCCACTGACAACGTGCGGAACCGCGCGTCGGCCAGCGGCAGCGGCATCACCATCAGTAGGCCTCGCTCGCGGGCGAGATCGGCCGCTCGCTCTTCGAGCCGGACGGGTGACAGCACGTCGACGTCGCCCAGCTCTTCGGCGTCAAGCCCTAGCACCGCCGCGCCGACGCCCCGGTCCGCGGCAACCAGCACGGGCTGGATCGGTAGTCGCACGCCATCGAGCTGGGCCCACGACGTGCGCTCCCCGCGGAATGTGGCCTGGAGCTCAGAGAGCGCGACCTCATCGACGTCCGACGTGAAGTGCGCCATCGCCACCCACGGCGTCGTCCGCAGCAGGATGGCATCCAGGTCCTCCCGCTCGGGAACCTGAGTCCCGATCAGGACGTCCGGTTGCTCGTGCTCGGCAATGTCGAACTGGGCGACGTACCCGGGCCAGGACCGCGCCATCCAGCTCTCGATCCCAGCGCGGATCTCCTCGTCGTCGGGCTCCAGGCCGATCCTGATGACGACCGTCGGCTCGGGCTCCAGGGCGACGATCGATGATTCGAGCCCGGGCGGCTCCGGCGCAAAGAGCTCGAGCGCGGCCGTCGCTGTCAGGTCAGTCGGGGACGGCGCGGCCGGACCGGCCGAGGCGGCGAGCAGCTCGGGCGCCAAAGACGCGGCGGGCTGGAAGAGCGTGGTCATGGCCAGTACGGTCGTCACGACCAGACCGCCGAACGACCGGCCCGACCAGCCGAGTCGCTTCACTCTCCGCCCCACTTCCGCGCGCCGACACCGCCGCCCGCGCGATCTCAAACGCGCGACGACGCAACGCTAGCATCATCGGGCGCCTCGAGCTGCGGTACCGCCATAACAGCCTCGTCACGTTCGACCACTCGGCCCCTGATGCTGATTCGCGGTAGACGGAACGTGACTTGAGCGGGCTCGCGTCCGAGCAGTAAAATGCGGCCACGTTCGAGCCGGAGATCCGAGCAGACCGAGACCGAGCTGCTGGTCGGGGCGGTCTTGGGGCTAGTTGGCTCGCCGGGAGGGCGCATTGCCGGGGCTTCGCCCGCCGAGCGATCGCGACGAGATTGAGGCCCGTGGTGCGCATGGGCTCGCCATCTCCGCGGTGCTGCCGGCCTTCAATGAGGAGCAGGTCATTGCCGCCAGCGTTGGCGCGATGGTCGAGACCTTTCGTGCGCTGGGCACCGACTACGAGGTGATCGTCGTCGACGATGGCAGCCGCGACGGCACAGCCGAGATTGTGCGGGAGATCGGCGAGCAGAATCGGCGCGTGCGCGTCGTCTCCCATCCGGAGAACCGAGGCTACGGCGCGGCTCTCTGGACCGGCTTCACCCAGGCCACAAAGGACCTGGTCTTCCTGACGGACGGCGACAAGCAGTTCGACGTCGCCGAGCTCAGGGAGTTCCTGCCCCTGCTGGATGGCGCGGACCTGGTCATCGGCTATCGCCAACCGCGCGCAGACCCCCTGCTACGGCGGGTCAACGGCTGGGGCTGGAACGCGATCGTCCGCCTGGTGTTCGGCTATACCGCCCGCGACGTCGATTGCGCCTTCAAGCTGTTCCGGCGCCGCGTTCTGGACGGCGTCCAGGTACGCGCGACCGGGGCGACGTTTAGTGCCGAGTTCCTGGTCAAGGCACGGCGGATGGGCTTCGTCGTGCGCGAGCGGCGGGCCACCCACTACCCGCGACCGGCCGGCACCCCGACCGGGGCGAAGCCGGCCGTCATCCTGCGCGCGTTTCGCGAGCTGCTCCGCTTGCGGCTGCGAATCGACGCCGACCTGGCGCAATCGGCCCGCATCCACGAGGCGACGCGCGCGAGCGCGTGAAGCTCCGTGAGCGTCTGGTCGGTTTGGGCCTGGTCGGCCTGGGCTTTGTCGGGATGGGGCTGGTGTACCTGATCTGGAGCTTCGGGGCGTCCCCCACCCTGCGTCCGCCGCTCCCGCCCGGGATGCGCGGCGACCTCGTCCCGAACCTCTCGCCATTCACCTGCATCGCCCCGCTGGCAGGCGTCGCCTCGGCGCTGCTCGTCCTCGAGGGCCTGCGCCGGATCGTCATGCCAGATTAGGCCACGTCGAGCGTGCGGCGGCGCGCGTTCCACTTGAACACGATCGTTGGCACGCCGTCTGCAAGACACCACCACGCGCGGCTGATGCATGCCGCGTGTGTCGAATACGAGGAGGTGCGGAATGTCCGTCGCCAGGATTACCGAGATCAGCTCAACCTCGAACAAGAGCTTCGAGGACGCCATTCAGCAGGGCATCGATCGGGCGACGCAAACGCTCCGTGGGGTGAGGAGTGCCTGGATCAAGGAGCAAGAGGTCGAGATCCAGAACAACCAAGTGGCCGCCTACAAGGTGAATATGTTGATCACCTTCGTTCTGGACGACGGCGCGTAGCCAACGGCGGCACGTTCACGATCAGTACGGCTCAGAGGGCCAATGGTCGGCCCAGGGGCGGGCGTACTCGAAGGCGGCTGCCGCCTCTAGCACCTCTGCGTCCGCGAGGTATGGTCCGACGATCTGAAGGCCAACCGGGAGACCGGCCTCGGTCCAATGGCCGGAACCGAGATCGCCGGTAATCCGAGGTGGTTGGCGAACGGGGTGAACACAGCATGGCCGCGCGGGCCGGCTGCACGTCCGTCAATCTCCGCGGGGTACTCTGTCGTCACGGGCCAGGGCAGGGCGGCTACGGTCGGCGTCAGCAGCAAGTCGTGCCGTCCAAAGAATGCTCCCAGCTCCTCAAATAGGGCGGCACGCCGGCGCAGGGCGCGGTAGACTTCGCGGCCGGTCACCGTCTCGGCAAGTTCGGCGGTGGCCGTCAGCGACGGGTCCACCTCGCCCCAGCGCGCCCGCTCGGGGGCTAACACCTCGGCCATCGCTGGCGCACCGAACGCGCGCGTCATGGTTGCCTCGAAGTCGGCCGGGATCGGCGGGTCCGCGCGTTCGACCCGGCAGCCTAGCTCCTCGAACGCGCCGACCGCGCGGGCGCAGATCTCTCGCACTGCCGGGTCGACCGCACGATCGCCAAGGTCCGGGCTCCAGGCGACGCGCCGGCCCTCTAGCTTGGCTGGCCAGGCAGCCGAGCGGCCAATCTCCGCGCTCAGCGGTGGCAGGAACGACTCTCGGTCGCTCGGGTGCGGCCCGGCCAGCACGTCGAACATCATGGCCACGTCTGCGACCGTCCGGGCGAGCGGGCCGTCGACCGTGTAGCCGGGGTTGATTGACGGAAATCCCGGCCCAAGTGGGACGCGCCCTTGCGAAGGCTTGAAGCCAACCAGGCCAGTGTGCGACGCGGGCCGCCGGATCGAGCCCCCGGCATCCGTCCCCAACGTGAGCGGACCCAGGCCGGCGGCGACGGCCGCGGCCCCGCCGCCGGTCGAGCCGCCCGGCGTGCGCTCACGATCCCACGGATTGCGGGAGGTGCCGAACAGGCGGTTGTCAGTGAAGCCCTTCTGGCTCAGCTCGGGAAGGTTCGTCTTGCCGACAACGATTGCGCCAGCCGCGAGCAGCCGCTCGACGGCGATGGCGTCATGGTCTGGCACAAAGTCGCGGTACAGGGCGCTGCCCCAGGTGCAGCGGACACCGCTGACCCAGATGCTGTCTTTAACCGAGATCGGGACTCCGTGGAGCGGGCCGAGCGCGCCGCCCGCCATGACCGCCCCCTCGGCCGTCCGCGCCTGGTCCAGCGCGCGCTCGGCCGCGACCGTCGTGAAGGCGATCAGCCCCGGGTTCAGCCGATCGATCCGCTCCAGGACCGCCCGAACCGCTTCCACCGGCGAAAGTTGCCGACGGCGGATCAGCTCAGTCAGGCGCGTCGCCGGCAGGCGGCACAGCTCGTCGCGGTCCACGGTCGCGGTCGCCATGATCGGCCTCCCCAGCGAGGTTTGGCAGCCCTATCCGGGCGGCGCTGCCATGGTAGCCGACCCGTGACGTTACGCTCAGCTACACCCGACGCCCATGGGGTCACTGTAGGACTACCACCACGCCCGTGCCAGCTGCCCCGCGAGTCGAGCCTGTTAATCGAGGTCGTACGCGTACAGGTTGAAGCGATCCATCAGGCCGATCAGCTTGGCGGCGTAGGCGGGATCGGTGGCGTAGCCGGCAGCGCTGATGGCGCGGACAAAGTCGCCCGGATCGTCGCGCACGGCCAGTGCGCCGCCGTAGCGCGGCTGGGTGTGGAACCAGCGTCCGTGATCGATGATTGAGTCGGCGAAGCTGTGGTAGGCTCGAAAGACGTCTGGCGTGATCACGCTGATCCCGCGGAACACTTCCCAGGTGGAGATGCGGTAGAGGCCCGCCGTGCCCGGATTCTTGTGCGCCTTGATCCCGAACAGGTTTTTCGCCTCGCGCGCCAGGCGGCTCCGGCCCCAGTCGGACTCGAGGATCGCCTGGGCCAGCGTCACCGAGCTCGGGATCCCGCTCACCCGCTGTGACTCACGCGCCCCACTGCCGATGGTGCGGATGAACTCGCGCTGCGAGGCCGTCGCGTTCGGCGCCTGCGGCAGGTTCTGGTCGGGCCAGGCGATGGCTGCCGCCACGCGTTCCTCGTAGCTTGGCTCGGCGACCTGCGCCGGCACCACGCTGACTACGTCCTCGGCGATCGCGGCAGACTCGGCCACGGAGGTCGTCGCCACCATCGGCACGATCCCTCCGGGGACCACCAGGGTCTGGCCAGCGACCAAACGGTTCGTATCGTCCAGTGCATTCGCGGCGGCCAAATCGCTTGCCGCGACACCGTACCACCCGGCGATCTCGCGCGCGGTCTCGCCAGGCCGAACGTGATGAAGGAGGCCGTTCATCGGCAAAATGAGCAGCCGCTGGCCGGGTTGCGCCTGCTCAGCCGCCTGGAGCCCGTTGTTCCAGAGGAGCGCGCTAAGCGGCACACCGAAGCGCGCGGCGACCACGGCCAGGCTCTCACCGGACTGGAGATCGTATTGGAAGGGTTCGATCCGAGTTCCGCGCGATCGCCCACCGGCCCAGCCGAGGGTGGGCCGTGGATCGACCACGCGCGCGACCAACGGGTCCATCGCCGGCAGGTCCGCCGCGTCCAGCGAATCCATCGCCGTCAGGTCAGCTGCGTCCAGCACATCGCGCGGGATGAGGTCATAGGCCGCCAGGCCGGCAACGGCGGTGTGGGCGACGATCGTGAGCCCGCCCTGGCGCAGCGCCGTCGTCGCGGCGAGCATCAGGCACAGCCCGATCAGCGCGACGTTCACCAGGGAGCAGACCGTGGATTGCCGCTCGCTCGGGATCGCCATCGGACGGCCGTCAGAACGCGTCGAAGTGAGCGATCCGACCAGTCCGAACGACGGGGAGAAGCAGAGTGACCGCCGAAGCGCTGCTGACGCGGGGAGCGCAATTGACGTTGGGAGCGTTCCCGCCAACAGCGAATCCTCCAAGCATGTTACGGCGCACGCACCCGCGTGGAGCCTGCGCTGCGCGAAGAACGTAGAGGGCCGACGGGGCCAGACTATACCGAATGTGCCGCTCGGGACGTCAAGGCTCCGCGGAATCTGTCCACCAAAAGTCCATAGCCCCAGGTCACAGTTCAATCACGCCCTGCCCGCCACAGCTCGTGCCGAGCCGATCAGGCTTTCCGAGCCGACGTCGACGCAGCCGGCGCGCGCCTACCGTGGCTTGTACGGCTGGAAGGCCAAGAATGCCTTTCCCTTGTAGTCGGACGCCTGGATCATCAGGGTCTGGCCATTGGTGAAGCGGACGCGCCAGTGCTGGAGGTCGGACGTCGCCGACTCGATCTCGAGACCGGCGAGCCAGCTCCAATCGACGGTGCAGCCCTCGTCTTCCTGAACGTCGTCAGTTCTGGTGACTTCGTCGTGCGTCGCCATCTGCAAATCCTCCGTCCATTGGCGCTTGCCGCGGAAGATCGTACTCGCTGAGGACGCCCTCCCGAGGCCGCGTGTTGCCTCAATGCTTCAACCGACCGGAAGGGTGTCACTGCTTTAGCGCTCGAGCTTACTCGAAAGCTGCTTGCGGGCGGGCCGCTGACGACCCACAAGCTGCCGCGGGTGTCGGCTCAGGCGATCACCACGAGCGCGTCTTACCGAGACCGGGTCTGGCGATGGTCGCCTCCAACTCCTGACGCAGAGCTCCGGGTCGCTGGGCGGCGTGCTGCTGCTCCAACTGCGTGCGCGGCGTCCGTGGCAGCTCCCGGGTCGCCAGCACGTGCCGGCAGGGCGTCTGGGCCAGGTCGTCGTGCTTGCGGACCTTGGCCCCATCCCGCTCCTTGCTGACGAGTTTCAGGACCGGCTGCCGTGATTGGTCCACCGCCGGTGCATGCTGTAGACGGCATGCAGGGTGGCCAGGGCGGCCTCGCTCTCGTAGCGATCGTAGCCCACGTGCTTGCGCTCCCCCGACCAGTTCTGCTGCTCCACGTGCCCCTGGTCGTTCTTCCAGTACGGTCGACTGCGAGTGAAGGTGAGGCGCTCGCCGGTGCAGGTGCGCACCAGGTGGGCATTGAGGAACTCCGCGCCATTATCCGAGTCGATGCCCCGCAGCTGGGACGGCAGGCGCCGACGGACACCTTCCAAGCCCGCAAACACGGCGGCGTGACCATTGCCCCACACGCCGATGCACTCAGTCCAGTGACTGAGCACGTCGGTCACGACCAGGGTGTTCAGATAGTGGCCCGCCGTGCTCATCCCGCAATGCGCCACCAGGTCGATCTCGGCAAACCCGAGCCCCTGCTCGTCCCATGGCGTGAAGGTCCGAACGGCAACCTGCGGCTTCAGCAGCGTGCCCGGCTTGGTGGTGCCCAGCCTATGCGGGCGCAGTCGCAGTCGAAACAGGCGCAGGCGGCGATCGATCGTCGCCGCGCTCATCCGCACGAGCCGCGCGCGCAGCGCCGGCGTCGGCATCTTCCCCAACAGCCCGGCGGTCGTCCGGGGCTCGTCGGGGCGATCCTGGCCGAGCAGCACGACGAGTGGCAGGTCGTCCGCCGCTACCTCGGTGCCGAGTCGTTGGCCAAGCTCTACGAACCCCACCAGGAGATGGTACCGTTGCCCCCTGCCCGCCGTCAGCTGAACGACGAACGGCGACGAGTTCCGCGCGCCGCTTCTACACACTCGCCGGGGACACGACCTCATTCAGGCGTCCATACCCGGACCTGCGGACGGAACGCCGCGATCGCGAACCAGAAGTGGTTGCCGTGCGTGAGCGGGCGGAGAGGCGCTGGCCGGGCGAGCAGACCAGCGGTCGCCTGGCCGAGGGTGTTCCACTCACTGCCGGTCTCGACGTCGAGCAGGCGGTCGCCGTCCGCACGGAACGTGAGCGGCCGGCCGCCGACACCCGGCTCCGAAGACGCCGCTCGAGCCGACGTCGCGTGAGGCGGCGATGGTAGCCGAGTCGAGGGCCGACGCATTGCCCTGGCTGAAGATCACGACCAGCGGCGTGCCGCCGACCGTGTCGTGGACCGCCGGTGCTGTTCGAGCAGCGCGAATGGGTAGGCCGCGTCCTCGCCGTTCAGGCTGACCGTGACGACGCGCTCCATCGGCCGGAGTCGGCCGTCGGACTTGCCCTCGAACAGGAAGGGCGAGCTATCGACGTTGTCGTAGCCAGCGTACGGGTTGCGGCCGTAGGCGCGACTGTGGCCCGGTCTCGCGGGAGAGCACGCTGCCGTTCGGAAAGGTGGTCCGGAAGTCGGCGAAGCTGTTGATGCTGGCCGGCACGGGCGTCAGCCGTGCGCCGCTCAGCGCACCGACGATCGCCTCGCCGGTCACTTGCTGCCACCAGCTCTCAGTCTGCCGGTCCCACATTACCAGGTCGCTGTGGCGGAGGTTGCCGGTCGTCCCGAAGTCGTAGGTGACGCCGTCGAGTCGGCGGTCGAAGGCAATGGCGGTGTTGCAAAGCGGGCAAAAGGTGATCGTGACGGGTCGACCGCCGACCGTATCGTTGACGATCTCGTGCCAGATCAGGATCTGGAGGGGGTAGGCACGGGCATCGCCGCCCTCCTCGTAGACGACCACCGGCTCGCGGTCATTCAGCCACTCCGCGGCGCGCGTGTCGACGAACGAGGGGCGGTCGATAGGCGGGATGCCGTCGCGCGGCGGCCCGCCAGACTGGATTTCGGAGAGCGGAACGGTGTGCTTCGAGAAGTCGGTCTTCCAGCCGGAGCGGCTGAACCGGGTCTCGGCGAACAGCCCGCCGGGCGGGTCCGTCGCCGGTCTCGGCTCTCCTGTGGAGGGCACGCTGGTCGGTGGCGCCGTCGAGCCCCCAGCGGACGCCGCCCCCAATGCCGGCTCTGCGAGCGTCGGCGCGCGGTCGGGCACGGCGACCTGAGTGGTCGGGTCCGGCGTCGCGGCGGGCGGCGTAGCGCTCGAACAGGCGACGGCCAGCGCCGCCGCGAGTGGGAAGATCCGGAGACGGTATCGTCGCGCGCGTGGCATGTACGTCCTCCCCGTCCCGCGGTGGGCCCGGTCAGCGCTCGGCGATCGCCTCGAGGGCGGGGCGGTCCAGGATGCGGATGTGCTTGCGTCCGAGCTCGACGAGGCCGCGACGTTTGAAGTTGTCGAGAGTCTGGGTGGTTGTTTCGCGGTAGGTGCCGATCATGTCGGCCAGGTCCTGGTGGGTGTGGCCGTGGAGGTCCTGGCCGTCACCGTCGGTCGGCAGGCGCAGCAGGAGCGTCGCCAGCCGGGCAGGGACGCTCTTGAAGGCAAAGTCCTCGATGACCGACTCGGCCTCGAGCAGGCGCTGGCCGACGACCTCGAGCAGGCGGATCGCCACCCGCGGGCGAGTCTCGATCAGCCGCTCCAGGTCGGCGCGGCCGAGCACGCAGACCATGCAGTCGTCGACCGCCTCGGCGAAGGTGCCGTACATCTGCTGGCCGGCGAGCGGCATGTCGCCGAAGAACGTGTGGGGCTCGAGGGTCGAGAGCACCAGCTTCTTGCCGTCGGGCGTCAGACGATAGATCCGCACCCGCCCCGTCTTGAGCAGGAACAGCGCCTCGCTGGTCTCGCCCGGCATGTACATGAGCTGCCCTCGCCGGGCCGTGACCATCGTGGTGTGGCTGGCCAGCCACGCGAGGATCTCAGGCTCGAGGTCGCGGAAAATGTCGATCGTCGAGAGATGGTGGATTTTGAAGTCGGGCCCAAACCGATTCGGAGAGGACGGCAGCGCCGAAGCTTGCCCGCCTCCGTCGCTCCCGCCGCGCAGCCCACGCAACAGCCCGACCACACTGCGTTGGATCATCGTTCGCTCTCCTCGGCCGGCTTCGCGCCCAACGATCGCTCCAGTCGCAAGAGCAGGTCTGCCTGGCGCGGGTTGCCCAGCCAGATGACCTGACCATCCAGTATATAGGTGGGCACCGCCACAAGGTTCTCGGGGCGTGCTTCGGGCTCGCGCTGCAGGTCGACGACCCGGATCGAGATGGACGGGAACCGGCTCGCCGCGACCCTGGCCAGACGCATTGCCTCGGTGCAGCCGAAGCAGTGGCGGACGACGTACACGTCGAGTGCTGGCATCACCGAGGACATCACCTCCGAATCGGAGCGGACTAGCACACTCACTGGCACGCACAGTAGAGGACACTTGGACCGAATGGGTCCGTAACCGAGCTTACACTCTGGCCGAACGTAAGCTTGACTACTGATTCAGCCGCGATCCCGCGCCAGACTGGCACAGACGGGCGAGGTGCCCGCGAACGGATGATGGAGGTGTGCGATGGCGGACGTTTCTCGGGCCGGCTCCTTGGGGGTCGAAACCAGCCCGGGCCGACGACTGACCGGCGGAGCGATCGCCGGGCTGGTCGGCGGCGTGCTGTTCGGGCTCATGATGGGGATGATGGGGATGCTGCCGATGGTGGCAGGGCTGGTCGGCTCGAACAACGCCGCCGTCGGCTTCGTCGTCCACATGGTGATCAGCGCCATCATCGGCGCAGGCTTCGGTCTCCTCTTCGGCGGCAGGGTGAGTACGCTCCAGGATGGCGCGCTGTGGGGCGCGGTCTACGGCTTCATCTGGTGGATCCTGGGCCCGCTGCTGATCATGCCGACGATGATGGGCATGGGGCCGCAGCTCGGCATGGCGCTCTCGATGCCGATGCTCATGAGCCTGGTCGGCCACCTGCTCTACGGCATCGCCACCGGCCTGGCCTATCCGAAGGTGCTGCGCCGCTTCAGCTAAATCGGGGCAAGTCGGCGGTAGGTGGGAGGGGTTGATCACCGCACCTGCCTACCGCGGGCTCAGTTCAGGCCCGCCGCGATGGAGCTGGTCGGGCCGTCACTCAGCCGATGGGGTTGCGCTCAACGCTCGCGGGTACGGCCGCTGCTGCGCCACGCTCGAAGCCGGCTCCGAGCCGAGGTCGACGGCGACCAAGGAGCCAGACCGTCCCAATGACGAACAGGATGGCGCCGAACCAGACGGCGTCCGGCACGCTGGTCACATTCTCCTCGACCCAGATCTGGGCCCGGAAGCCCAGATCGCCGAGACCGAGATCCTCGTAATACACGCTCAGAACGGACGCACCCTGGAACACGATGAAGCTGATCCCGAGCAGGATGAACAGGGTGCCGGCGACCAGGTTCGTGGAGAAGACGACGAACGGTCCCAACTTGAGGGGTCGGCCGCGCAGCCAGGCTTTCTGCCCGAGCTGGTAGCGGTCCCAGAACCAGGCGATCACGAAGAGCGGAGCGGCGGTGCCGAGCGAGTAGGTGAACAGTAGAGCCGCGCCGAGCAGCGGGTTGGCCGTCGACCCGGCGACCGTCAGCACGGCTCCAAGGAGTGGGCCGGAGCAGAAGCCGGAGACCCCGTAGACCAGCCCGGTCCCGTAGATCGCCATGGCGCCCTTGCCGGTCTGGAAACGCTGCCCGACGCTCGCCGGCAGCACGCTGAATCCCCGACCGACCAGCTCGAGGATCCCGAATCCGATCAGCATCAGGCCGGCCGCCAGGATCGTCCAATCGCGGTAGTCAATCAGCAGCGCCGCCACGAGCGATGCCCCCAGGCCGAGCGGCACGAACACCGTGCACAGGCCGGCCAGGAACAGCAGCGTCTTGGCCAGCAGCTGGGTCCGGCTGGTGAAGGCGTACGCGAAAAAGGCCGGCAGCAGCAGCGCGCTGCACGGCGCCAGCAGGGAGAGCACCCCACCGGCGAACGCTGCCGCGAACGAGGCCTCAATCATGATCACCCATCACCTGACACCCACGCGGGCCAGCTCGGCGTCGATGGCCTGATTGAAGGCCTCGATCCCCCGCGCGCCGACCAGTCGCTGGTCGTTGACGAAGAAGGACGGCGTCGCCGACACGCCGCGCGCCCGGGCAGTCGCCAGTTCTTGCTGAATCGACGGGATGTCCTCGGCGCGCTCCAGGCAGGCGTCGAACTCCCCGGTATCCAGTCCGAGGGTGGACGCGAACTGGCGCAGGTTTGCCGGGGAGAACTGGCCGCGGTTCTCGCCCCGCTGGTTGTTGAACAGGTAGTCGTGGTACTCCCAGAACTTGCCCTGGCGGCCGGCGCAGCGCGCCGCCTGGGCGGCCTGGCGCGACTCTTCACCAATCCAGGCGAAGTCCCGCCAGACGAGTTTGACCTTGCCAGTGTCGACGTACTGCTTGACGAGCTCGGGCGCCACCACACGGGTGAACTGTCCGCAGCCTGGTCACTGGAAGTCGGCGTATTCCTCAAGCGTCACCAGCGCGTCTGCCCGCCCGAGGAAATACGGTCCGGGGTGGGCTCGCCCATCCTCGGTCGCCGCGGCCAGCGGCTTGACGGGCGCGGGCGCCGCGGGGGACGCCACCGACCCCGTCGACACGGTGGGCGAAGGAGCGAAGGTGACTTGTGGCGGCGGCGAGCTGGCGCCGGTCGGCGCGCCGGCCGTGGCCGGCGAGCTTATGGCTGTTTTCGGGACGGCAGCCGCGGTTGTGGGAGCGACAGTGGGCTGCGCGGCGGCCGGAGCGTTCGTGGGCTTGGCGGCGGTGCTGGTCGCCGGCGGGGCGAGCGACGGCGAGCAAGCGCCGAGGGCCACAGTCGCGGCCAGGATCGCCGCGGTCAGGCTTCGCAACAGGCTCTCCTCGATCGTGGGATACTTCCATTGTGCCATCCCGATCGGCCTGATCCGGTAACGTAGCTTACCTTGCCGACATTGGGATGGCCGACCTCGCGAGCCTGGTACGCGCAGCACGCCGGGTCAGGTTGCTCAGCCGAACGCCGATCGTGGGCCCTCGTTGGCCATCGCGACCATCTGCCCAAGGATGACCCGATCGGGCGACCGCGGTGGCGTCGGCCCGCGGGGTTGCACGGTGCGAATCTTGCCAAGCACCGGGTGCCCACATTCATGGCGGGAGAACAGCATGTCGCAGCCAGTGCAAGAACAGGCGGTCGTCGTCACCGGCGCCTCGTCTGGGATCGGCCGCGAGACGGCGGTCGAGTTCGGCAGGCGGGGAGCGTCGGTGGTCCTGGCCGCTCGCAATGAAGCGGCTTTGGAGGAAGTGTCGAAGGAGGTCGAGCGTGCCGGCGGAGTCGCTCACGTCGTCGTGACCGACGTGAGCGATTGGGCTCAGGTCCAGCGGCTCGCCCGAGAAGCGGTCGTGCGCTTCGGGCGGATCGACACCTGGGTCAACAACGCCGCGGTTGGGGCATACGCCACCGTCGAGCAGATGTCGGTCGAGGAGATCGAGCGGGTCATTCAGGTCGACCTGCTCGGACCGATCTTCGGGATCAAAGCGGTTCTGCCCCAGATGAAGAAGCAGGGCAGCGGCACGATCATCACCGTCGGCTCCGCCGTGGGGGAGCGTGCCGTCCCGCTTCAGTCGGCCTACGTGGCGTCGAAGCACGGGCTCAAGGGCTTCACCGAGTCGCTGCGGCTCGAGCTGGAGCGCGAGCGGAGCGGGATCGTGGTCACCCTGATCGAGCCGGGGTCGATCAACACGCCCTTCTTCGCCCACGCCCTATCCAAGATGGGGGTAAAGCCTCGGCCGCTGCCGCCGGCCTACCCGCCGAGCGCCGTCGCCGAAGCGATCGTGTTCGCGGCCGAGCATCCGCGACGGGTCATCTTCGTCGGCAGCGCCGGCAAGCTGCTGTCCGTGCTGGAGCACCTGAGTCCGTCGCTCACCGATCGCCTGATGCTCCTGCGGAGCCAGGGCTTCAAGCAGCAGCAGACGAATGAGCCCGCCAACGGCCGCGACATCCTCTTCGAGTCGTCCGGAGGCACGGGATCGACGAGTGGCGAGTTCGGCCACCTGACCAGGTCGACGAGCCTGTACACGCGCTACTTCGAGCTATACCCGGCCCGCAAGCGCCTACTGCTCGGGGCGGCGGCCCTCGGGGCGCTCGCGCTTGCCAGACGAGCGGGGCGTTAGCGGATGTTCAGCGACCCGAAGGGAGAACCCAGCCATGCTTAGAGCGTGTTATGCACTTTTGGCGAGAGCAGCGTCCTAACGCTCAACGGTTCGCCGGAGACGGTGGAGTATTCGGGCATGGTGCGGTGTGTGCCGAGGAGCGACCAGGCGGGGCGCGCCTCCGCCGCGGCAGGCGACACCCGCTCGCTCGGCGCTCACGCGGGGGCCGCGGGGCTCGGCGCTCCCGGGCGGCGCGCCCAGATCCCCACCGCCGGGATGCAGCGCAGCACCCCGCGCGGTCCCACCAACTCCGCCCGCAGGCGGCCGGCCAGCGTCTCGGTCTCGAGCTCCGCTGCCGTGGCTAGGCCGGCCTCGAGGATCAGGCGTGCCAGCCGCCTGGCGTGGCCGGCCCGGGCCTCGTACCCTACCCAGTTCGGCCCGCCCCCGATCGGCGCCTCGTAGCGCATCTGGGGATCGGGCAGCCCCGCCGCCAGGTAGTCCCCGTACAACCGGTATGCGATGGCCGGGTCGAGGCCCTGCTGCCGGATCACGTGGGGCGCCCACGTGTCGTGCGGCTCGGAGGCGCGGCTGGTCGGGTAAGCGCGGTACCAGTAGGGGTCGAGCACGTCGAGCTCCTGGAAGACCAGCGGCCCGCCCGGGCGCAGCCGGGCGGCGCAGGCGCGCAGCACCTCCAGCGGGTCGCGCACCCAGAACAGGACGAAGCGGCCCACCACCGCGTCGAATAGGTCCCCGCCGGCCGCTGTGCGCACGTCCCCCTCCACGAAGGTGACGTTGGCCCAGCCCATCGCCTGCACGCGGCGCCGGGCGACCTCCAGGATCTCCGGGTTGGTGTCGATCCCGACCACCGCGCCGGTCGGCCCGACCAGCTCGGCCACCAGCAGGGCGACATCCCCGGCCCCGCTGCCGACGTCGAGCACGCGCATCCCCTGGCCCACGCCGGCATCGACCAGCAGCCGGCGGGTGATCCGTCCGTACAGCTGGGCTTGGTGGAGCAGCCGCTGCGTCTCGGCATCCGTGCGCCCCATCAGGTACGCCGGGTCATCCCGCGGCGTCATGGTCCTGCTCTCCTCATGCGAATTGAAGCCGGTCCGATTGAACCCGAACGCCCGTCCTGTCCGGGACGATGTGACGGAGCGGTCGGGTTGCCGGTAGCCCTCACTCGCCATCGCCGCGCGGTTCAGGGGCCGAGGCCGGCTGCCAGAACGGCGCGCCCCGGCCGAGCCGGGCCAGCGCCGCCGGGAACTCGCGCGAGAGCTCATCCAGCCGCAGCAGGTAGTCGGGCGCCAGCCGCTCGCGGTAGCGCGGCAGCGAGAACAGGACCGCAGCGAACTCGCCGACCGGCTTGATGCCGTCCGCGCTCGACGGGTCGAAGCGGGGCCAGGCGCGCACATGCTCCTCCGACCGGAAGAGGTTCATCTGCGCTCAGGTCGCCGGCCAGTCGTCTCGCCAGTGCCGTAGCGGCAGGTTGACGTGGCCCACGGCGGTCGGCGGGTCAGCCTCCAGCAGCGCCCCATCGCGCATCCGCACGCCGAGCGGCCCTCCGCAGTCCAGGCAGGCCGCCGCGATGCGCACCTCGCGGCCGGGGAAGAGCCAGCTGATCGCCAGCGACTCCAGCCCGCACTGGCCGTACCAGCGCCGCTCGCCGTCAACGGCGCCCGGGTACGGGGTCGGCAGGGTGGTGAAGGGGGCGCCGGCCGCGCGCAGGTCGGTGGCGGGATGCAGCCAGATCGGCAGCCCCAGCCACGCCCAGCGGTGCAGGGCGAGGCGGGTGTCCTCCGGCGGCCGGCCGAGGCGGCGGGCCAGCACGGTGTAGTGGGGGGCGGCGCCCTCATCAACGAAGGCGGAGAGGACCGCGTGGTAGAGCCGTGCCAGCACGGCCATCTCCGCGGGGGCGCTGCCGTCATCGTTCCACCTCCTTCCTGCCGGACTCAAGATCGAGCTAACCTGCGAATCCCCCTCGTCAAGCGCGACGAGCGGTCCGTTCCCGAATCACCCGAAGATGCGGCCCCGCATCCGGCCGGCTCGCCTCACGATCAAATCGACCCCCTGCCCGTCTGACACCGATAGTGCAGCAATGCGTAAGCATCATCTGGCTAGGTGTGTGCCCCAGGGGCTTGGACGGCCGTGCGGGTCGCGCCCGTGGACGTCATCCGGCGGGCCGCGACCGCACCGCCGGCATGCTAGCCGAGGTCTTCGGCGGCGAGGTGCCGGGCCTCCACGATCCGATCGAAGGGCAGTTCGGCGCGGACCTGCGCTCGCTCCACCGCCTCGGCCGAGGCACCCTCGAAGAGGCAGTAGCACTTCTCCTCGCTCGGCACGAAGGTGGAACGCAGGTAGCCGACCGGGGTCCCCTCCTGGCTCATCGCGGTCGTCGTGCCTTTGGCACGGGCGGCCGCGGCTCCCAACTGCTCCTCGGTGATGCCGGGCAAGTGTCGCTCGACGAGGTACTGCGGCATGGCTCGCTCCTCCCTGAAGGGATCTTCGCACCCCACGATAGACCGAGCCGCCGCTCGGATCCATGGGGAGAACTTCCCATCCGGTTCCCCATTTTCGGGCAGCGCTCCTCGCCGGACCCCTGCCGCTCAGTCCCGCCCGATCGGGTGCAGGCCGTGCTCCACCGCCCAAGCGGCGATCTGGGCCCGGGACCGGAAGCCGAGCTTCTCTCGGATGTGCTCGAGGTGGTGCACCACCGTCCGCCCCGAGACGACCAGCTCGACCGCGATCTGGCGGTCCGTAAGCCCGCGGGCGACCAGCGCCGCGACCTCCCGCTCGCGCCGGGTGAGATCGGACCGTCGAGGGTGTGGCCGCCCCGCCCGCTCGGCCAAACTGAGCGCATCGTCGACCACCCGCTCGAGCGGCGTGGCCCCGCCCTCCGCCCAGGCCGACGCCAGCTTCTCGTCGGCCAACCCGGGTCGCGCGGCCCGGAGTTGGCGCTCGAAGCCGCCCTGGTCGGTCGGGTCTAGCGGCGCATTGCCCGCCTCCCGCAGGGCCGCGGCCGCGCCGCCCAGCCGCGCCGCGCGCGCTCTCAGCCCCTCCATCGCCGCCGCGCCCGCCAGGCCCGCCAGGCAGAGGGCCACGCCCGACTTGTCGCCGAGCCCGAGGTCCTGATACAGGCCCAAGCACTCTCGGTAGAGCGCCGCCGACCTGGCCGGGTTGCCGCGGAGCTGCTCGACATCGGCCAGAGTGCGGAGCGCCATGGCGGCCCGCCATTTGTGGCCCATCGCGCGGTAGACGTCGATGCTCTCCTCCAGGAGCACGGCCGCCCGGTCATGTTCGCCCCGATCTCTCGCGATGCCGCCCAGGATGTTGAGCGCCCAGCCGATGACTTCGCGGTGGCCGACCGCGCGGGCCAAGGTCAGCGCGCGCTCGTGGAGCCCCGCCGCCCGCTCCGCGTCGCCGCGCGCTCGGGCCACGATGCCCAGGTTGCCGAGCGTCCGAGCCAGATGAGGCTGCTCCACCAGGTCGCCGTACAGGCCGAGCGCCTCCTCGAGCAGCGCCTCGGCGCGGTCGTACTCGCCCCGCTGATAGGCCACCATCCCCAGGTTGTTCAGGGCGAAGGCGGTGTCGACGCGCGACCCGAGCCGACGGCAGATGGCCAAACTCTCCTCCAGCCGGGCCGCGGCCAGGTCGTACTCGCCCTGGCGATTCGCCAGATTGCCGAGGCCGTTGAGCGCCTTCGCCCGTCCGAGCGAGTCCCCACTCCCGCCCGCCGCCAGGAGCTGCTCCAGCCAGCGGCGGCCCTCCGAGAAGTAGCCGCGGATGAACCAGAACCAGGCGAGCGCCCCGGCCAGCCGGAGGCCGATCTCCGCGGCGCCGGCCTCGAGGCTCCAGGCCAGGGCGGCCCGGAAGTTGTCGTGCTCGCGCTCGAGCAACGCCAGGTAGCGGGGGGTCTCCGCGCTCCAGATCTTCCACTCGGCGTCCTCGGCCACTGCCAAGAAGTACTCGGCGTGCCGCCGGCGCACTGCCGGGAGCTCACCGCATTCCTCCACCTGCTCTCGCCCGTATTCACGCATCGTCTCCAGCAGCGCGAACCGCGGCTCGTCGTCAGCCCCCGCCGCCTGCTGCACGAGGCTCTTGTCCACCAGCGAGGCCAAGCCGTGCAGCACCACGCCCCGGCCGTGCGCGCCGAGGCCGCAGACGGCCTCCGCCGCCCCGAGCGAGCAGCCACCGGCAAAGACGGCGAGTCGCCGGAACAGTGCCTGCTCGCCGGGCTCCAGCAGGTCGTAGCTCCAGGCGACAGCCCCGCGCAGGCTCCGATGGCGGGATGGCCAGTCCGCGGGACCGTCGGTCAGCACCTCGAGCCGGGTCCCGAGCCGGGCGAGCAGCGCCGCAGGCGGCAGGACCTTCAGCCGGCGGCGGCGAGCTCGAGCGCGAGGGGCAGCCCTTCCAGGCGGACGCAGATCTCCGCGAGCGCGGCGGCGTTCTCCGGGGCTCAGCGTGAAATCCGGCCTGACGGCTTGCGCGCGCTCGAGGAGCAGCGCGACGGCCGCCACGCGCGCCAGGCGCTCGGCGGGCGGCAGGTTCTGCAGCTGGGGAAGCGCCAGCGGGGAGAGCGGGTACTGCTGCTCGCCGTAAAGATGCAGGGGCGCGCGACTCGTGGCCAGCACCCGCAGTCCCGGGCAGGCCGCCAGCAGCTCGGCGATGGCCGCGCGGCCGGCAGCAGATGCTCGAAGTTGTCGAGCACCAGCAGCAACTGCTTCCGCCGCAGGGAGGCGGCGAGGCGCTCGGCGAGCGGGTGGCTGCCGCTCTCGCGCAGCCCCATGGCTCGGGCCAGGGTCGGGACCACGAGGGCGGGATCGGGGACTGCGGCGAGCAACACGACGCGGACACCGTGCTCGAAGGCGTCGAGCAGCGAACCCGGCGACTTCGAGGCTCAGCCGGGTCTTGCCGATGCCCGGCGGGCCGACCAGCGTCAGGAGGCGCGCATCGTCCCGCAGCAGCCGGGAGCGCAGCTCGCGCGTCTCCTGCTCGCGCCCGATCAGCCGCGCGGTCCGCCGGGCAGATCCGGGGCGCGCCCGCCCCGCCCGCAGCAGCGGCGGGGAACCCGGCGGGGATCCCAGCCCTCAACGGCGGCTGGCCTGAGCAGCCACGCGGGGACTTTCCCGGAGCGGCGGCGATCGTCCGGCATGGGTCAGCCCGCGCGCTGCTCCCCACGTCGGGGGCCGCGTAGGCACGTCAAGAGCATAGCCCGGCGAGTGGTGCTCGAGAAAGGAGCCCGCTCGCTCTTCCTGCCACGACGAGCGCAGGCGGCGTAGCCCATCATCCAAACCAAAGCTAAGGTGAAACCCGCAGACACCCTACTGACGAGCATGTAGATCCGATCGTGGCTTTGGTTTAGACCGTGTTATGGAGACTTTGGGCGAGGCTGAGGAGCAGGCGGTGGAGCATGAGGCAGGCAAACGCGACGAAGTGCAGGCCAGCCAGCGTCGCCGGAGTCGCTCCAGTCGCGGGCAAGGCGCTGGAAGCGCGCCATCCACGCGAAGCTGCGCCCGACGACCCAGCGCCGCGGCAGCAGGACGAAGCCGCGCTTGGCCGCCGGCAGCTTGATCACCTCCAGGCGGATGCCGTGCGCTTCGGCGTCGGCAGCCGGCGCCTCGCCCGTGTAGCCCTGGTCGACGTAGGCCAGCTCGACCGAGTCGCCGGTCGCCGCCTGCACCGCGGCGGCCAACTCTCCGACCTGCGCCCGCTCCTGGTCGTCGGCCGGGGTCACGTGCAGCGCCAGCAGCAGGCCGAGCGTGTCGACCGCCGCGTGCACTTTCGAGCCCCGCTTCCGCTTGTGGCCGTCGTAGCCGGCCCGGTGCCCGCTCTCCGGGCTGGACTGGAGCGTGCGGCTGTCGAAGACCGCGGCGCTCGGGTCCGGATCCCGCCCCACCGCCAGGCGCAGCAGGGCGCGCAGGTCGTGGACCAGCGCCTCGAAGCAGCCGGCGGCCAGCCAGCGCTGGGTCTGCTGGTAGACGGCCTCCCACGGCGGGAACTCGTGCGGCGGCAGCCTCCAGGGGGCGCCGGCCCGCACGACCCAGCGCACGGCGTTGAACACCTCGCGCAGGTAGTGCCGCCGCTGCGGGGCCTGCTCGGCCATCAGCGTCAGGTACGGCGCGACGAAGGCCCACTCCTCGTCGCTCACGTCGGTTGGGTACGGCTTCCGGGTCGACATGCAGGCATGCTACCCCGCGGAGCCGCCGAAGTTCAGAACAAGCTCTAGGGCGGCCGCTCCTCCTGGTCTTCGGCTCGAGCACCTGCCCGGTGCGGCGGGCATCCTGCCGGCCCTCAACGGGCTGCGTGCGTACCTCGGCGCCGCGTCGTCGAGAAGGTCGCCTGAGTGCTGAGCCATCCTAGCCTCCCCCAGGAATGGGGGCCATGAAGCGGCGACGGCGAAGCGTACGCCCACCGGCGAGCAGGAGGGCGAGCGGGGCGGCGAGCCCGCCGGCGGCGACGGCGGCGATGGCGGGGTCGATGGGGTAGCGGAAGCGCGGAACCGGGCCGTCCAGGGCGGCCGCCGCGAGGACCAGCGCCACGGCCGCCAACGCCGGCAGCAGGGCCGGGCGCCAGCGTCGGCAGGCAAGCGCCGCGATGACGCCGAGCAGGAAGAGCCAGCCGATCGGGCGCCGCCAGCGCCAGGGCTGAAAGGCGCTGGTGATCGCGTCGGCCCGCTCGTAACCCGGCCCTTCGGCTGGCTGGTCGGCGTCCAGCAAGGCGGCGAGCGACGGGTTCCAGCGGCGGTCCCAGTTGCGGGTGGTGCGCTGGCGCCAGTTGCCGCGCAGTCGTTCGTTCTCGCCCTCGAATAACCTGACCGCCATCGCGGCCGTGCCGTACAGGTAGTAACCGGGGCGCTGGGCAATCGCGTCGAAGGCAAGGTCGCGCAGCAACGCGCTGGTCTGGGCCTGGGTCAGGCCCAGTTCGTCCTGAATCCGCTGGGTGATCGTCCCGCCGGACGGCTCGCCGCCATTCGCCTCCTGCTGGATGATCTGCCGCGCCGCGGCTCGGATCGGGTCTGGATCGGGGCGGCTCGCGTCTTCGTAGACGAAGCCCTTGTCGTGCCGAACGGTGCGCCCGATCAGCGCCTGGCCAAGCGCGCCTTCCGCACCGAGCGTCCCATGGACGAGCCAGGTGCGCGCCATCCACGGAAGAACGACGAGCGCCGCGCCGACTGCGATCAAGCCCGCGCGCCGGACACTCTCCCGCACGCGCGGCAGCGCCAGCAAGAACGGTCCGACGAGGGCGACCGCGATGGCCACCTGCCCGACCGGCCTGGTCAGCGCCGCGAGTCCAGTCACCGCCCCGGCCGCCACGAGCCAGCCGACGGATGGGCACCGAACGGCGAGCATGAGCAGCAGGATGGCGGCAGTCAGTACAAGGGTGAACAGCGACTCGGCCATCAGGTAGTGCTCGTAGATCAGCAATGGTCCGGACACCGCCACGGCCAGGCCGGCGAGCAGCCCGGCTGCCTGTCCAGGGCCCGGGCCGAACGCGGTCCGACCGAGCCCGTAGGTCACAGCAGCCGTGACGACCCCGAGCGTATGCTGGACGATGCCGAGCGTCGCCAGGTTGCCGCCCGCGGCGAGGACGAGCGCGATGAACACCGGGTACAGCGGCGTCCGCCGTAGCTCAGGATCGAACCCGCGCCCGTGGGCCAAGTCGTAGGCCGGCAGAAGGTAGTCGTCACTATCCGGGGTCACGAAGAGCGGAGCGCCGCTCGCCACAAACGCCCAGCGGACACCAACCGCGACCACGACCACCAGGGCCAGCAGCATCCTGTCCACGTCACGCAGACGCAATGTAAGGCTCGTAGGTGTGGACCAGCACGCCAGCCCGCTCCCGCTGCTCACGATCCCATGTGACGAGCGGCACGCCGAGGCGGCGAGCCACGGCAACATAGGTTGCATCCGCCCCACGCAACGCCAGGTCGACCGCCAGGTACGCCGCGGCCTCGGCAAGCAGTGGATCGAGCGGCATGAGGCGGAGCAGGCCCCAGCTGAGCAGGTCCGTTACCGCGCGGTGGCCCAGTCTCGCTCGGCCCGTTCGACGCGCGACCGCACTGCCCACTTCGGCCAGCAAGATGCCCGGCGCGATGACCAGCTCTTCTTGTTCGGCTCGGCGCTCCAGCCACTCGCGGCTCACGATGTGGTGCGGGTCTGACGGGGCAAAACGGCTGACCCAGACGCTCGCGTCCACGACCATCACAGCTCGCGCCGCTGCTCACGCACGGCATCGACCGCCGATAATCCGTTGGGCCAGTGGGCACCGATTTCGTAGGCTAGCTCGTCCATATCGGCCCACACCCCAGAAACCGTGGCTTTCTCCGCGGCAGCCAAACGTCTTCGCTCCGGCACCAGGCGAGCAACCACCCGCCCACGATTGGTGACCTCGATGATCTCCCCGCCTTCCTCTATCTCGCGAAGGATGCGGCTGGCGTGCTCCTTCAGCTCGCGGACGCTCACGGAGCGCATGGTATACCCCCGATGTAGTCACTATAGTGACTACATCGTAGCACGCGAGCGCCGCGGCACGGGCTGAGTCGCGGCGATTCCGGAGCGCCGCGGTATGGTACGATAGCGCGGTCGCGCCAGCGGCCGAGGCGATCCCCGAGCCATGTCGATCGCGGAGCAGAGCACGCGCACGACCCTCCTTTCCCGCCCCCGCGGCGAGCACGTCACGGCCGTCGGCCTGACCGTTATCATCCCGGCGTACAACGAGGAGCACGGGATTGCCGCCGTCGTCGGCGCAGTCCGCGATGCGCTTGACGACGACGGCCTCGAGTACGAGATCCTGGTCGTCGACGACGGCTCGGCCGACAAGACGGCCGAGGCGGCCGAAGCGGCTGGCGTCCGCGTCCTCGCCCACAGCCAGAACCGCGGCTACGGCGAGGCGCTCAAGACCGGTATCCGCCATGCCGTCTTCGAGCGCATCGCGATTATCGACGCCGACGGCAGCTACCCGGCACGTGAGATCCCGCGGCTGGCGCGGATGTTGGACGACGCCGAGATGGTCGTCGGCGCACGGACCGGGGCCGACGCGGCGATCCCGCTGGTCCGCCGGCCGGCCAAGTGGCTGCTGACCAAGCTCGCCAGCTACCTGACCGGCATCCGCATCCCGGACCTCAACTCCGGGCTGCGGCTGTTCAAGCGGGCGCTGGCGATCGAGTTCTTCGACCTGCTGCCATCCAAGTTCTCGTTCACCACGACGATCACCCTGGCGGCGTTGAACAGTGGCTACCTGGTTGAGTTCGTCGAGGTCGACTACTACCGGCGGACCGGTCGTTCCAAGATCCGGCCGATCCAGGACACCTTCAACTTCTTCATGCTCGTTCTGCGGCTCACGCTGATCTTCCGTCCCCTCAAGATCTACCTGCCACTCGGGGCGCTGATGGTGCTGGGCGCGCTGGTCGTGCTCGCCGTCGGCTGGTATGGCTTCGGCCGCATCCTGGACAACACGATTCTGCTCTTGATCCAGGTCGCGATCCAGTCGGCGATGATCGGCCTGCTGGCCGACGTCGTCAACGTTCGCCGCAGCCGCGCTCCCTAGCAGGCGAATACATACCCGGGGATCGCGATCCTCCACGCGATCGTCGTGCTGGCCGCGGTGGTGACCGTGCTGGTCGCTGGCGCGGCGCTCGGCGTCATTGGCGGGAGTTTCTCGCGCTGACCCTCATGCCGCCCGTCTGGGTGACGCCCTCTGCGCGCTGAGCCGGCGGCGCGCGACGCGCGAGCGGGAGAGATCGCGCCCATCCTTCCAAGCGGCCCGGCCGGCGCGCCATCCGAGTGAGCGAGGCAAGCGCGCCGAGCGCCATGACGGCGATGAGCGGGTCGGCCGGGAATCGGTAGCGCGCGACGTTACCGACAAGCGCGGCGCTGGCGAGGAGCAGGGCGGGCGCGGCCAGGCCGACCAGGAGCGCCGGCCGGTACTCCGATCGAAGGGCGGCTACGGCCAGGCCGACGAAGGCCAGCAGCGGGAGTATCGGGCCAAGATTTCCGGGCTGGTAGAGCACCACGAGCGCGGCGGCTGTTGGCACGGCGCGCTCCTCGGCGGGAGTAGCTGGCGCGAGCAGGTGGCGAGTTCCCTCGTGCTCCCAGTCCCGGCGGGCGACGTCGCTCGTATTGCGGTAGGCGGCGAGCCGCTCGACAGAGCCCTGGGCGAGACGCGCGAAACGCTGGAGGGTCCCACGGACGTAATAGCCCGGGTCGCGCAGGATCGCCTCGAACGCCAGGTCGCGCATCAGCCGATCGGCCTCGCCCGGAGCCAGACCCAGCTCACGCCGCAGGCGGGTGTGGATCGCCTTGCCGGACGAGCCTTGCTCGGCGGCGCGCTGGAGGATCTTGCGCGCCTGCAAGCGCCCATCATCAGGATCGCCGTCGTGGACGGATGGATCGTAGTAGGTGAATGCGCCGCGGTCGTGGCGGGCAGTCCGCCCGATCAGGCTCTGGCCCAGGCCGCCCCCGCCGTCGCCAGGCAGCATCGCCCACGGAAGCAAGGCCAGTCCGAACCCGGCTGCATACAGCGCGGCGGCAGCAACGGAAGAACGGCGCAGGACAAACGACGCGCGTGTCGAGTGCTCGGGCGGCGGGCGGCGGACGTCGGTGGTCCCACAGCCCAACGCGGCGAGCAGCGCGAGCGGCAGAAGCACCTGGGCAACTGGCCGCGTGAGCGTCGCCGCGCCAAGCAGCAGCCCGGCCAGGACGTACAGCCACGCCCGACGCGCCCGAAGAGCGGCGACGAGCGCAGCCAGCGCGCCGACGATCAGCGGCACGAACAGCGCCTCAGTCATGACGCTCTGGCCGGCCAGCATCAGGCCGCCGTTCAGGGCGGTGAGCATCCCGGCCCCCAGCCCGACCGCTCGGCCGAAGGTCAGGCGCCCGAGCAGGAACGTCAGCACGGCAGTGAGCACGCCAAGCGCATGCTGGACGAAGGCCAGCGCGCGGAGATCCTCGCCGGCAACGGCGATCACGCCCGCGACGAAGCCAGGGTAGGCCGGTGTCCGCTTGCCCAGATCGAGCCCGAGGCCGCGCGCCAGCTCCCAGGCCGGCGCGAGGTACCCCTCGCTGTCCCCGGTCACGAAGACGGGTGCCCGGAACAGCAAAGCTCCACGGAGCAGCGTGGCGACGAGCATGATGCCGAGGATGGAGAGCAGGTCCGGGTGACGCCTGGCCCACGCCACTACCGCGGGGTAGCACGTCATGTTGCGCGGCCGGCGCGCGTGCTGGGCAGGGCACGACCGCCTGCGGGCCGCAAGGAACCCGCACCATGCGCGGCGCGCCCAAGCCTCAGAGCAAGACCCACCAGCCCCGCCAGACCACCCATCACCAGCACGCTGATAGCAGGGTCGGCCGGGTAGCGGTACCGCTCCTGGGGGCCGTCTAACGCGGCGCTGGCCAGCACGAGCACGACGGCGGCTGTACCCGGTAGCAGCGCTGGCCGCCAGGCGGGAACGGCGAGCGCTGCGGCGAGCCCGATCGCGAAGAGGACGAGCGGCAGGGGCGCGTACCATGCCGGTTGGTACCAGCGGAGCAGTTGCGAGGCCGCGCGGAAATCCTGCTCCGCCCGTGGCTCGGTCACTAGCAGGTGCCGGGTGCGCTCCTGCCAGGTCACGTCGCGCCGCTCGCCCTCGTGCTCCCGGATCCGCATCTCGAGGCCGTTGAAGATCCGAACCGCGAAACGGAGCGTCCCAGCCACGAAGTGGACCGGCTCGCGCAGGATCGCTTCGATCGCCAGCTCGCGCATCAGGACGTTGACCTCGACTGGCCCGAGGCCGAGCTCCTCGCGCAGGCGGCCGGCAATGTCGCCGTCGGATTCGCGGCGATTCGCCCCATGCTGGATGATCTGGCGAGCACGGACGCGGCGCGGGTCGGGGTCTTGTGGCGGGTCAGCCTCATCGTAGAAGACGAACCCGCGGTCGTAGGACGCGGTACGGGCGATCAGCGTTCGCCCGAAGGTGCTGGCGCCAGCGAGGTTGTGGGTCAGCTGGTTCCGCACCGCCCACGGCACGACCAGCAGGGCGAAGCCGGCCAGCAGGAAGGCAATCGCGGCCGCGTGACGACGGACCACGGACGACGGACTCGCACCCTCGCGCGTCGTCCGCGCGCCGAGCGCAGCGAGCAGCGCGAGCGGCAGCAACGCCTGGCCAACTGGGCGAACTAGCGACACCGCGCCCACCAGCAGCCCGCCCAGCAGCCATGCCCGCGGGGTCGGCCGGCGCCAGGCGGCGACCAGTGCGACGAGTGCCGCGGTCAGCACGAATCCGAACAACGCCTCGGTCAGCAGGTAGTGCTCGTACACCAGCAGCGGGGCCGACAACGCTACCAGCAGCCCCGCTCCCAGACCGGCCATCCGTCCGAACGTCAGTCGGCCCAACCAGTAGGTCAGCGCGGCCGTGCCGACGCCGAGCAGGTGCTGGGCCAGGACGATCCCACGCAGGTCGTCGCCAAGCAGGATCAACAGGCCGGCCAGGAACGCCGGGTAGCCTGGCGTCCGCCGCAGCCCAAGCTGGAAGTCGCCGCTGTGGACGAGATCCCAGGCCGGCAGAAAGTACGACTGGCTGTCCTTGGAGATGAACGGCGCAACGCGCAGTCCGAAGCCCAGCCGCATTCCGAGCGCGACAAGCACAACCAGCAGCACCGCGCAGGCGTCCGGGTGGCGGCGGATAAGGGGAGGTACGAGGCGGTCCGCCATCAGCCCGCCCGGTCCAGCGCCGATGACCGCGGCCCGAGGGTAGGCCGTTCCCGCGGGCGATTGGCGGATACCCACCGTCCGACGACACCCAGCCCCAGCCGGGCCAGCGTCACAACCCCGCCGGCGACAAACAGGCCGAGCAGCGGATCGACCGGGTAGCGGTAGCGGGGGACCGGACCATCCAGGAATGCGGACGCCAGCACCAGCAGGAGCGCGGCGGCGCCAGGCAGCAGCGCCGGACGCTGCGACGGGAGGAGGGCGGCGAGGCCGAGGCCGACCAGCGCCAGGGTCGGCACGAGCGCCCCAAGCTGGGCTGGCTGGTAGATCCCGACGATCGCGGCGGCCCGATCGATCTCCCGCTGCTCGGCCGGGCTCGTCGGCTGGACCAGGTGGTCGACCCGCGCCTCCCATTGCTCGATCCAATCTTTGTCGGTTCGCTGGTTCCAACGCGCCTGGAGCGAGTCCTCCTTCTCCTTGCCGCCGACGATCTGGCCAGCCATCTGCAGGCTGCCGACGACGTAGTAGGCAGGGCGCGCGGCGATCGCCTCCAAGGCAACCTGCCGCATGAGGCTGTTTGACTGGGCCTGGGTCAGTCCCAGCTCCTTGATCAGCCCGGCCTGGGTGGAGCGGACCGAGCGGCTATTGCGGATCGTGTTGCGCTTGCCCCGGACAAACTGGCGAACCTGGCCCTTGAGGTCAGCCTCAGCGGGCGTCGGCTGGTCGGCATCGAAGAAGCCGGTGTCGTACTTGATCGTCCGGGCCACCAGACTGCGTCCCAGGCCGCCCGAGGCCGTCAGGCTGCCATGCTCCGCCAGGTTGCGCAGCATCCACGGCCCGATCAGCAGTCCGAACCCGAGGCTGACCAGCAGCGAGTCGCTCAGGACCGACCGCCAGCCACGGCGGAGCAGGAGCAGCCAGAGCGGGACCAGCAGCAGCAGGATCTGGCCAACCGGCCGGGTCAAGGCCCCCGCGCCGAGCAAGACGCCGGCCAGCACGAACCAGCCCCAGCGCCTGCTGGGGGCGCCGGACACCCGCGCCCCCAGCAGCAGCGCCAGCAGCGCTCCTGCCAGCAACGTCCCGAACAGCGCCTCGGTCATCACGCTGTGCTCGGACAGGATGAGTGCTCCGTTGAGCGCGACCAGAAGCCCGCCCACGACCCCCGCCGTGCGTCCGAAGGTCAACCGACCGAGCCCGTACGTCAGCAGCGCCGTCACGACACCGAGGACGTGCTGGACGAACGCCAGCGCGCGCAACTCCTCACCCAGGAACGCGATGACGCCAGCGACGAACAGCGGGTAGCCGGCCGGCCGACGCAACTCTGGGTCGAACGTGAAGCCGTGCGCCAGGTCGAAGCCCGGCAGAAAGTGGGACTGGCTGTCACCGGTCAGAAAGACCGGCGCGCGATACAGGAACGCCAGCCGCAGCACACCGGCGACGACGCCGATCAGCAGCAGCGCCCCCAGGTCCGGGTGGCGGCGAGGCCAGGTTGACAGCGCGTGGGCGGGAGTCATGGCGCGCGGCCGGGTTGCGGGCGTGGATTCGTGATGCTGACGGGCTTCTGCTCTCGCGGCACGCCCGCGCTGGGTGAGCTCGGGGCAAGCACGGCTTCGGTGCGGGCTCGCCCAGTCAGCCGCATGATGCCGAGCCTGGCAAGCTGGAGGACTCCCACCATCCCGCCCATCGCGGCCAGCGCGATCAGCGGGTCGGCCGGGTAACGGTAGCGCGGGACCGGGCCGTCCAGCGCGGCCGACACGCCGAGCAAGGCCAGGGCGGCCAGGCCGGGCAGCAGGGCCGGGCGGAGGGGAGCACGCAGCGCCGCCAGGATGGTCCCGAGCAGTGCCAGGAGCGGCAAGAGCGGGCCGAGCGCGGCCGGCTGGTACAGGCCGACAATCGCCTCGGCGCGCGGGAACTCGTTCTGGTGGACCGTGCTCGGCTTGCCAAGCAGGTGCTCGATGCGCTCCTCCCACTCATCGCGGCTCAGCCGGGCGTTCTGGGTCTTCCAGTCGGTCCGTAGGCGCTCCGGCTCGCCGACCAGCAGCTCCCACGTCATGCCCAGCGTCCCACGCAGGTAGTAGGCCGGCTGGGCCCAGATGACGTTGAGCGCCAGGTCACGCATGAAGCCGTTCACCTCGGCATCCGAGAGCTGCAGTCGCTCCTGGACGCGGCGGTAGATGACGCCGTCTGAGAGACGCTGTCTGATCCCGCTTTGAACGATCTGGCGCGCGACCGCCTCACGCCCATCGGCGTACTGCTCGACCGCGCGCGGGTCGTGCCAGCGAAAGCCGGTGTCGTGCTTGGCCGTCCGCGCGACGAGCGTCTGGCCAAGCGCGCCGGCCGTGGTCAAGCTGCCGTGGACGGCCAGGTTACGCAGCATCCACGGCACGAGCACGACGGCCAGGCCGGCCAGCAGGCAGGCCGATGCCTTCCAGTTCAGCATCCCCGGTAGGCAAGGTGCTTGTCCTCGCGCGACCGCTTGCGAGGGGGCAAGCCACCTGCCGATCCAGGGGGTGGTGCTCAGGAGCGCGGCGAGCGCGAACAGTGGGACGAGCACTTGCGCGACCGGCTTGCAGAGCACGCTCAGACCGAGCAAGAGGCCGGTCAGGAGGAAACCGCGGCTGCTCCGGCGACGGATTGCGAGCGTGGCCATAATCAGCGTCATCAGCAGCAGCGGCACCAGCAGCGCCTCCGGCATGACGTACCGCTCGGAGACAAGCAGCGTGCCGTCGAGCGCCGTCAACAGGCCCGCTCCGAGGCCGGCGAGCCGGCCGAACGTCAACCGCCCCAGAGCGTAGACGGACGCCGCTGTCACGATCCCGAGCGCGTGTTGGACGAGCGCGATCGCCTGGAGCTCTTCACCGAACAGGACGATCGCGCCGGACAGGAACCACGGGTACAGCGGCGTGCGGCGGATGCTCAGGTCGAAGCCGAGCCCGTGGGCCAGGTCCCAGGCCGGCAAGAAGTAGCTGCCACTGTCACGAAGCAGGAAAATCGGCGAGCGGAAGGCGAAGGCCAGCCGGACCAGCGCCGCGACGAGGACGACAAGCGTCAGCGCCGCCACATCCGGATAGCGCGCGACCATGTCCCGCGAGCGAGCCAGCATCCCTGGCGAGGACGCCGTTGGACGGAGCCCGGCGAGCGACACGGCCGTGGCCGTGCGCCGGCTAGCCGGCGCCCTCGCGACCGCGGGCGGCCGCGGCCGGCACGTGGGGAGACTCATCCACCACCACGGCCGACCGCTCCGGATCCAGCCCGCCGGGTTCGCGCTCGGGGCCGTAGCGTCGAGGACCGGTGCCGCGAGAGGATGAGGCGCTCAGGCCGCCGCGAGGCAGCGGGCGCCCGAACATCGCCCGAATGACGTAGGTAGGTTTGTCTTGCGACTCGAAGTACGTTCGGGTGACCAGCTCGGCCAGCAGCCCCTGGGTGATGAACAGCAAACCGGCAAGGAACATGAACACGCCGATCAACAGCACCGGATTGCGGTTGGCACGCACGTCCTCGAAGAACCGCATGTACAGCACGAGCAGGAAGGAGAGCATGCCGACCAGGAAGCACAGTGAGCCAAGCCCGCCGAACAGATAGATCGGCTTGGTCGAGTAGCTGCTCAAAAACTTCAGCGTGAGCAGGTCTAACAAGACCTTGATCGTGCGATTGATGCCGTACTTGGACCTGCCATGCTTGCGGGCGCGGTGGTTGACTGGCAGCTCGGCGATCCGCGCCCCGGCCCAGGCCGCGTAGGCCGGAATGAAACGGTGCATCTCGCCGTACAGGCGGACGTTCTCCATGACCTCGCGACGGTAGGCCTTGAGCGTGCAACCATAATCGTTCAGGTTCACGCCGCTCACACGCGAGATCAGCCAGTTGGCGATCCGCGACGGCAGCTTGCGGTTGATCGCGGCGTCTTGGCGGTTTTCGCGCCAGCCGCTGACCACGTCGTAGTCGCCCTCGTCCATGACCTCCAGGAGCCGCGGAATGTCGTGCGGATCGTTCTGGAGGTCACCGTCCATAAAGACCAGGACATCGCCGCGCGCGGCCTCCATGCCGGCCGCTAACGCCGCGGTCTGGCCGAAGTTGCGGCGGAACTGGATCACGACAACCTCGGGGTGCAGCTCGGCCAGCCCCTTGAGCACGGCGAAGCTGCCATCGGTGCTGCCGTCGTCCACGTAGACGATCTCGTACGGCCGGTCGAGCCGCTCGAGGACACCCTGGAGCTCGTCGTGCAGCTCCGGGATGTTCTCGAATTCGTTGAGGATTGGCACGACGACCGACAGCACGCGGACCCCCGCGACCGGCCATCGCAGGCCGGGGACGTGGGCGGAGTATAGCCGCGCTGGCGCGGCCCACTCAAGAGAAGGACGTCTCAGACGGGGCACGCCGACCGGCGTGACGGGGGACCCCCGAGCCGTTGGAGCGCGGCATTATCCTGTCCGTGGGCTGTGCCCGCCCCGTATCATGTCGCTGCACGCGGCGCGCGGACGAGCGTGCCGGGTTCGGATAGAGAGATGCAACGCCCCTTCGGCTCGCGGCGCCACCTGCTCGCCCTGCTCCTGCTGGCGGTCCTGCTGGTCGAGCTCATCCGGCCGGGCGTCTGGGCCGCCGCTACGCCGACGGGCACGACCCCGACCCGCGATGCCTGGTACCGGGCGAATGAGGAGGCGGGGCTCGAGCTGGTCGTCGCCGCATACGACGTCTTACAGGACCGCTTCTTCCGCCCGCTCGACTCTCGCCAGCTCCTCGGTGCCGCCTGGGACGGGGCGCGCAAGTCGCTGGCCCAGCAGCGTCGGCCGTCCGACGGGGTCGACGCGCCGGAGCTGCTCGGCGACCGCGTGGCCGACCTCGCGCGTTTCTCGGAGAGCTACCGATCGCTGCTCACACGGGCCGGCCGTGACGTCGATGGCGCGGCGGTGGCGATGGCCGCCGCGGACGCAATGGCGGCCAGTGTCGGCGAGCAACATGACCTGAAGTGTCTTCTTGAGCGCGGGTCGGTCGGCCTCGCGCATCGTGATCGTGTCAGCGCGCGCGGATTCAAGGCTGACCGGGACGGTCGGTCGGCCTCGGCATCGTGAGCGAGAATCAGCGCGCGCCGTTCACGATCGGGACGGTCTTCCCCGGTGCGCCGGCCGCCCAGGCCGGGGTCCAGGAAGGCGATCAGCTCGAAGCAGTCGACGGTCGGGAGACTCGGCGACTCGAGCTGCGCGAGCTCTCGCAACTGCTGCGCGGCGAGGCCGGCCAGCCGGTGACGTTGAGCATCCGACGCGGCGGCATGCCGATCGACCTGACGGTCGTGCGGGCGCGCTTCGCGGTCCCGCCGCTGACGAGTCGGGTGCTCCCCGAAGGCGTCTGCTACCTGCGGCTGTCGACGTTCCCGGTCGCCTTCGCGATCGGCCCGAGTGGGCGGACGATCGCCCAGGACCTGGACACCGCGCTCGAAGGCTGCGAGCAGGCTGGCGCGCGGGGCTGGATCATGGACCTCCGCGGCAACGGCGGCGGTTCCGGGCTGTCGCAGGTGGCCGGTCGGTTCCTGGACGCTGGACCGATCCTGGTCGAGCGAGACCGGGCCGGTGGGCGCTACGAACAGGCGGCTTCCGGCCACCTATTCCGCGTCCAGCGGCCGCTGGTCGTGATGATCGACGGCGGATCGGCCTCGGCCTCGGAGGCGTTCGCCTCGGCGGTCCAGGAGTATCGACGCGGCGTGGTCGTCGGGCAGCGCTCCGCGGGCGCGCTCAACACAGCCAACGTCCTACCCCTGCCGCTCGATGCCGGCATGGAAGTCGCCATTCGCGAAGTGTTCAGCGGAGTCCACGAGCAGGTGATCGACGGCGTGGGCGTCGCGCCAGACGTAGCCATGTCCGGCTCAAGCGACAATCCGGCGGCGCTGGGGCGGGCGGTCGAGCTGGCGCTCGGCCCACCGGCGGGTGTTGGCCCGCTACCGATCCGGCCACCGACTCCTGGCGAGGCAGTGCTCTCCGAGGCGGAGCTACGGCGGATCATCGAGCCCGTTCAACTCCGCGCCGAAGACGCCGAAACGCTGGACCAGGCGATAATCGCGGGCGACCTGCCGATCGATACGCTCAACTACTACGCCGGCGACAGCCCGAGCCTGGACGCCGCGCGGCAGCGGGCGGTTCGGCTGGGCTGGCATGGCGGATTGGTCCGCTGGCTCGGCCACGGCTTCCCACCGCCGTACGCTCTCAGCGTCGACCTGTACCGCGACGCGGACGGCGCGCACCAGGACTTCCGCGAGATCTACCAGCCGGACGAGCCGCGCAATCCGACCCAGTACCGCGACGCCGAGCCGCCGGTCCTCTTAGGAGACGACACTCGTGCCTTGATCGGCACCGGTCAGAACGAGGGGCGAATCTGGATTGCCTGGCGGCGTGGCAACGTCAACTACGTCGTGGCCAGGAACGTGACCCCGGGCCAGGTCCCATCATTCGATGGGCTGGCCCGCCTGGGCGGGATCATCGACGCCCGAGCGGCAGCCCTCGGCCGCTAGCCGCCCTCCGAGCCAACCGAACCACGGCGCGGACCAACCCTCGCCGGAACTCCCTCGAATGGGCGCGGGTAGCTTGCCGGGGCCAGGTGCCATCCGGGCCGCGATCCATCGCGCTCGCGAGTAGCCCCCCACGACCCTGCAAGGACACGCCACCTGCAACGCGTGCCCTTGACATCGGCTACTGAGATGTGGTCTCATATGACACTCAGTCTCAGAAAGCCGTCGCGCAGGCCGACGGCGAGCCTCGCGGTGTACGTCCTCGCGGGTCGTCCCGCGACCGAGGAGGATTTCGATGCACGTTCCACTCTCCGCCCGTCGACCGCTAGGGATCACGGCCCTAACCGCGATCGCGGCGGTGTTCGTGGCGCTTGCGCTCGGGCTCTTGCCGCGGGCGGGCGCCCAGCCGACCAGCCGGCTTCAGGTCGTGACCAGCACGGGCGTCTTCGCCGACATGATCCAGCGCGTTGGCGGCGACCGCGTCGACACGTTCAGCATCGTTCCGGCCGGCGCCGACCCGCACACCTTCCAGCCGACCCCGCGCGACATCCAGCGCGCGTCAACCGCCAACGTCGCCGTCTGGAATGGCCTGGAGTTGGACGAAGTGGCCGAGCGGGCCGTCAGCGCCCTGGACCTGCCAGCCCTGACCACGGTGACGCTCAGCGATGGGATCGAGCCGCTCGGAACGGCCGACGGGGACGACGAGGCTGGTACCGAGGCGGAGCACGGCCACGGGCACGTCGGCGGCAATCCGCACATGTGGCTCGACCCGACCCTGGCGATGCGCTACGTCCAGCAGATTCGAGACGGCCTGAGCACGGCAGACCCAGCCAACGCCGCGGCCTACGAGCAGAATGCCACGCGCTACCTGGCTGAGATCGCCGAGCTCGACGCGTACGCCCTGCGGGCGATCGAGGTCATTCCGATCGAGCGCCGCAAGCTCGTCACCTTCCACGACGCCTTTCCGTACCTGGCCCGCCACCTGGGGTTCGAGATGGTCGGCGTCGTCCTGAAGAGCCCCGGCCGCGAGCCCTCGGCGCAGGAGGTGGTCGAGCTGGTCAACGAGATCCAGGCCCACGCCATCCCCACCGTCTACACCGAGCCGCAGTTCAACGCCCGCATCCTGGAGCTGGCCGCTCGCGACGCCGGCGTCCAGGTCAGGTCGTTGTACAGCGATGCCCTGGACGACCAGGTCACCAGCTACCTGGACCTGATGCGCTACAACGTCGACTCGCTCGTCGAAGGGCTGCGCTAGGTGTCCAGCGCCGTGGGTTGGTAGAGCGCCGAGGCCTGAAGGTCGATCACCTCAACCGGCAGGCCGGCCGCGGCCACCGCGGCGCGGCCGGCCTCGGTCGTCACGACGCCCCCGCCGGAGCCGATCACCAGCCCGTCCATCATGATCGGGCGCCCGCCGGCGAACGCGGCTCGAACGCGACGCCGTTCCGGGTCGACCAGCACCGCGTCGGCGTCCGCGCCGACGCCGAGGTGGCCCTTGCGATCGAGGCCGAGCATCCTGGCCGGGTTCGTGCAGGCCTTACGCACAAAGTCGTCGAGCGCCAGACCTCCGAGGGCGACGAGCGCCAGTCCGCGCTCGACGGTCACGTTGCGGGGGATTCCCCCGCCGTCGGTCGAGAGAGCGTCGACGACGTAGCGACCATCCGGGCGCCGAGCGGTGGCGAGGATGAACTGGCTCGTCGGGTCGTTGACCGGGAAGGACAGACTTGCCGCGGTCCCGTGGGCGCGCCACACGTCGCGCGCTTCGACGCCACGCAGGGGTGTGACCTCGTCGCCGCGCGCGTCGTTGACCAGCGCGTAGCCGTCCAGGATCGCCCGCTCCAGGCTAGCCTCTGTGGCCTCGTAGCCGCGCATCCGGAGGCAATTCTTGGCCGTGTCACTCGCCGGCACGCCATCGACGCACCGGCCGAACGTGCCGTTGATCAACGCCAGGTACGACTCCGAGCGAAGCCGCGGCCAACGGGTCAGGATCTCGAGCGCTTCCTGAGCCTCGACGATCGGGTCGAGGATCATGCCACGGCAGTAGCTGTTCACGTGGGCGATGTGCAGCGACCGTCCGTCTGCTAGCTCGGCCGCCTCGCGCAGCCCTTCCAGGTTGCTGCCGTGCTCGGTCGTTCCGACGTGGAAGGCGACGTAGGCGCCGCGCTCGTTCGCGCTCCGGATGATCTCGGCCGTCGCGGACGGCGTGCAGGGATAGTGGCCACCCAGGATCTTGACCCCGAGCGCCCCGCTGGTCAGCGTCCGGTCGACGACGGCGCCGATCTCGGCGGCGGGGGGCTCGGGGCTCGACAGCCCGTCGCCCGGGGTCGGCGAGTCCAGCGACGCGACGGTCAGCCCGGCGCCAGCGGTTCGGATCCCATCCAGAACGTCCGCCATCCGTCCCGAGAGGTTGAGCGCCGTGGTCACCCCGGCCCGCGCCATCATGGCATGCCCGGCCCAGTAGCCGGCACCGACGTGGGTGTGGGTATCGACCAGGCCTGGCAGGATCAGCATCCCATATGCGTCGACGACCTGCGCGCCGAGCGGGGTCGACAGCTCCGACCCGACCTCGGCCACTCGCCCATCTTCGAAACGCACGTCGGCCGGGCCGCGCCGCCCGTTGCCCGGGTCGATCAGCTCACCACCTCGGATCAACAAGCCCGTCATCGCCATGCCTCCCGACCACTCGCGGCAGCGCTGCGAGGATAGGCTGCTCCGTTGCCGCGGGCCCGCGCGCTGCCTGGTGAATTTGTAACCAGTCCGCCGTCGAGTCCACACAGTCCTGGCACAGGAGTTGCTTTTACTGAAGGCGTCGAAGGTGCTGAATGTATTAGCACCGATTATCGGAGGGAATCATGGGCATCATCGCGTGGTTGTTCGTCGGCCTGCTTGCCGGATGGCTTGCCGGCATGGTGATGGGAGGACGCGGCTACGGTGTCATTGGCAACATCGTCGTCGGTGTTATCGGCGCGCTTCTCGGTGGATTCGTAGGCGGAGCGGTGTTCGGCTGGGACGTCAGCGGCTTCAATCTGGGCAGCATCCTGGTGGCCTTCATCGGCGCAGTGCTGTTCCTGTTGATTCTTCGGGCGATCCCGGGCAAGCAGCCGTTTGAGCGATAAGCTCGCTCATCCGCGAGCACGCATTCCCGAGGGGGCCGATGGCTCGGCTCTTCGGCATTTAAGGCCGACTGCCCCTACTTGACCTCGAGTAGCTCGACCTCGAAGGTCAGCGTGGCGTTCGGCGGGATTGCGCCGCCGGCGCCCTGAGCGCCGTAGCCAAGCTGGGGCGGGATGGTCAGCCGGCGCGTGCCGCCCACGCGCATCGTCGCCACACCCTCATCCCACCCCTTGATCACCCGGCCACGCCCGACCGGGAACGAGAACGGTTGGCCGCGATCCTTCGAGCTGTCGAACTTCTTTCCGTCGAGCAGCCAGCCGGTGTAGTGGACGACGGCCGTTTGACCGGCCTGAGGCTGGGCGCCACTGCCGACGACCGTGTCGATGTACTTCAAACCGGACTGGGTGGTCACCTCGTCGCCGCCGCCGGACGGCCCGGGGGGCGTCTGCTGGGCGCACGCGGTCGCCACTACGGTGATCAGGATCAATCCTACGACGAGGCCGACGAGCATGGTGTGTTCTCCCCGACGATGAGTCATCCGCCTTCCGAATCGACGAAACTTTGGCCCAGGGGCCAGAGGGGCTATTCTAGCCTTCCGGCTAGTCAACTCGGCGGACAGCCCGCGTCGCACTACGCACAGGGAGCACAGGATGGACCTTGGACTCGTCGGCAAGGTAGCGGTCATCACGGGCGGCAGCGAAGGGATTGGGCGTGCCACGGCGCGCTCGCTGGGCCGTGAGGGCGCGCACGTCGTCATTTGCGCCCGGCGAACCGACGTGCTGGAGCACGCCGCCGCGGAGATAGCCAGGGAGACCGGGGCCGAGATCGTCCCAATCTCGGCCGACGTCAGCCGCGGCAAGGACGTCGAGCGGTTGATCGGGGAGACCGTCGGACGCTTCGGCCGGCTCGACGTTCTCGTCAATAACGCCGGCACCTCGCAAGCAAGGGAGTTCGAGACGGTCTCGGACGAGGCCTGGCAGGACGACCTGGACCTCAAGCTCTTCGGAGCGATTCGTTCGATTCGGCTGGCGATCCCCCACCTCCGCGTGGCCGGTGGGAGCGTGATCAACGTCCTCAACATCGGCGCCAAGCAGCCGGCCGCTGCCTCAGTCCCGACGTCGGTCAGCCGGGCCGCCGGGATGGCCCTGACCAAGGCGCTCTCCAAAGAGCTGGCGTCTGCCCAGATCCGGGTCAACGCCGTGCTGATCGGCCTCATCAAGAGCGCCCAGCACGAGCGTCGCTGGCAAGCCCAGGGTGGGCCGAGCCTGAGCGACTTCTACGCCGGGATGGCCCGCGAGCGCGCGATCCCGCTCGGCCGCGTCGGCGAGGCTGAGGAGGTCGGCGACCTGATCACCTTTCTGGCGTCCTCCCGCGCGGCCTACATCACCGGGGTCGCCATCAACGCCGACGGCGGTGCCTCCGCGGTCGTCTGACCCCCACAGCATCGCCCCATCTCCACGGGCCGACGGCGGCGCCTCCGCGGTCGTCTGACTCGCGGCATCGTGATCGTCGTGTACCATCGAGCCGTGCGGACGTACATCCTGAAGCGTGTTCTCTCGTTGATTCCGACCCTCCTCGGGGTGACCATCCTGGTCTTCGCAATGGTCCGACTGATCCCGGGCACCGTCGTCGACCAGCTCATCGGAGCCGAGGCGAAGGTTGACGAGGCGACCAAGGAGGCGGCCCGGGCGTTCTTCGGGCTGGACAAGCCGCTCCACACTCAGTACCTGGACTGGCTCGGCGGCCTTCTCCGTGGCGACCTGGGCCAGAGCTGGCGCTCGGGCCTACCGGTCAGCAGGATGATTCTCGATCGGCTGTCGGTGACGGCAGAGCTGGTCGTCGGGGCGCTGCTGATCTCGCTGCTGGTCGGCATTCCGCTCGGCATCGTCTCGGCCGTCCGCGAAGGGACGCCCGTCGACCACGTGGCGCGCATCGTCAGCTTATTCAGCCTGTCGGTTCCGATCTTCTGGCAGGCGGCGATGATCATCCTGGCCCTTTCGCTCTGGTTTCGGTGGGTGCCGCCAGTCGAGTACGCCGCGCTGACGCGCGATCCGGTCGCCAACCTCAAGCAGATGATCCTCCCGGCCATCGTCCTCGGCACGGTCGTCGCCGCGCAGATCATGCGGATGACGCGAGCGTCGCTGCTCGACGTGTTGCGCCTGGACCACGTGCGGACGGCCCGCGCCAAGGGGCTGGCGGAGCGCCTGGTCGTCGGCCGGCACGCGCTCAAGAATTCGCTCATCCCGGTCGTCACGGTGGTCGGCGTCCAGGCCGGCTACCTGCTCAGCGGGGCCGTGGTGACCGAGGAGGTCTTCACCTTGCCAGGGGTCGGGCGACTCGTGCTGAACGCCGTCTACGAGCGCGATTACCCATTGGTCCAGGGGACGATCCTGTTCATCGCCGTGATGTTCATGGTGACCAATCTGATCGTCGACCTGCTGTACGCCTACCTCGACCCGCGCATCCGGTATCGGTGAGCTCAGGGTGCATAAACGCGGCCGGATCGACACCGAAGGATGTCCTGGCTCGCCGTTCGTCGTTAGTCGTATGGCCTTCCTCAACTGATCTAGGCGCGATGGCAGAAGCGATGGAGCGGTCCCCGATGGTGGCGGCAGCGCCGCGCGTTGAGCGCTCCGAGTGGCGGCGGATGACGCGCGTCCTGGTGCGCAACCGCCTGGTCCTGGCCGGCCTGATCATGGTCCTCGTCCTGGTCCTGCTCGCGATCCTGGCCGGCCTGGTTGCGCCCTACAACCCGACGGCCAACAACGTCCGCGCGGCGCTCCAGCCGCCGTCGTCGTATTACTACTTCGGGACGGACCGCTTCGGGCGGGACGTGTTCAGCCGCGTGATCTACGGCAGCCAGATCAGCTTGATGGTCGCGCTGGTGAGCGTCGCGCTGTCGGCATCGGTCGGCGTGACCCTTGGCCTGATCGCCGGCTACTTCGGCGGCTGGCTCGACAACCTGCTCGGTCGCGTCATGGACGTCTTCTTCAGCTTCCCGCCGCTGCTACTCGCGATCGGCGTCGCCGCGATGCTGGGGCCGGGCACCAACAACGCGATCCTGGCGATCGCCGCGGTGTACGCGCCGCTGTTCGGGCGCGTGGTGCGCGGTCCGGTCCTGGTAGAGCGGAGCAAAGAGTACGTCGAGGCAGCGCGGGTACTGGGCGCCTCGGCGCCGCGGATCATCCTACGCCACGTCTTCCCGAACACGCTGACGCCGCTCACCATCCAGGGGACGATCACGTTCTCCTACGCGATCCTGTTGGAGGCGTACCTGAGCTTCCTCGGGCTGGGCATCCAGCCCCCGAACCCGAGCTGGGGCTCGATGCTCCAGGAGGGGCGGACCTTCCTGGAGACCGCCCCCTGGATGAGCATCTTCCCCGGCCTGGCGATCATGCTGGCCGTCTTAGCCTTCAACCTCCTCGGCGACGGCATCCGCGACGCCCTCGACCCACGCTCGCGCGGGTAGCGGCAGGCACGGAGACCCGCGGGTACCCGCGTCGACGTTCCTGGCTTGCTAGATCCCGGTCAGCCTTCTAGCCAGGTGGTGGTCAGGCCCTGGAAGAAGCTGGAGGGGTGCGGCTCGTAGTCTTTGACCGACGCCTTCATGGCATGGATCAGGTCAGCCGAGAAGAGCCAGAGCTGGGGCACCTTGGTCACGAGCATCTTCTGGACCTGGGTGTAGATCTCCTTGCGCCGGGCGACGTCGATGGCCGCCTTGCCCTGCTCCAACAGCGCGTCGACCTCAGCGTCCTTCCAATTATTCTGGTTGGCGCCGCTCGAGTGGATCCGGTTGAAGAGCAAGCTGTCCGGATCGGCGTTGCCGCCTGACAGGTTCGTCGTCATGATGAATTCTTTGTCGTTGAAGCTCTTCAGCCAGATCCCGTACTCGATCGGCTTCAGCTCGGCCTCGATGCCGACCTTCTTCAGCTGGTCGCCGATGACCTGCATGCCGTTGAACATCGTCGGCAGGGTCGGAACCGATTGGATCTCAGTCGCGAACCCATTCGGAAAGCCGGCCTGGGCCAGGAGCTGCTTGGCCTTGTCTAGGTCCGGCTTGTACTCGGGCAGCGTCGCCGGGTCGAGTGCGTACTCTTTGAGCGCCGGCGGAATCGGCGCGATCAGGGTGCCCAGGCCCGAGGCAGCGACCTGCATGACCTCGGCGCGGTCGACGGCATACGAGATCGCCTGGCGGACCTCGAGCTTGTCGAAGGGCGGCTTCTGGTTGTTGATGTTCAGGTAATCGAAGCCCTGGCGTGCCGAGCGAGTGGTGACCAGGCCCGGCGCATCCCTGACGAGCTGGTAGTTCTTGTTGTCTTCGAGCAACGCCAGGTGGACGTTTCCACTTCGAAGCTGGGCGACGATCGTCGACTCCTCAGGGATCACCTGGAAGGTGATGCCGTCTAGGTATGGCTGACCCTGGACGTAGTAGTCCGGGTTGCGCCGCAGCTTGAGCGTCTGGTTGGGGACCCATTCCTCGAGGACAAACGGGCCGCTGCCGGCCGCCGACTTGCGAAGGTCACCGCCGGCCTTGTCGATCTCCTCCTTGGCGACGATTCCGAACCAGGCCGATGCGAGGCTGGCCAGCAGCGCCGCGTCCGGGCCATTGAGCGTGATCCGGACCGTCGACGGGTCCGGTGTCTCGATCCCGTCGATGCTGGTGACCAGCCCGGCCCCCTGCGTCTTGTTCAGGATGTTGCGCTCGATGCTGAACTTGACGTCGTCGGCGACCAGCTCGCGCCCGTTGTGAAACTTGACGCCCTTGCGCAGGAAGAAGGTGTACGTCTTGCCGTCCGGCGCGATCTCCCAGCGCTCGGCCAGATCCGGCTGGACCTTCAGCTCGGCATCGGTTTGGACCAGGTAGCTGTACATGAGCTGGGTGACGCGCTGGCGCGAGACCGCGTTGGTGAGGTGCGGATCGAGATCGGTCGCCTCGGCAGTCTTGCCGACGACGAGTGTGCCGCCGCGCCTGGGTGTCCCCGCCGCCGCGGCCGGCTTGGGCGCTTCGGCTGGTTTGGCGGCGTCGGCCGGCTTGGCGGCCGGCGCCTGAGTCGGGGCGCCCCCCGCCGCTGGTGCGGCCGTCGCGGCCGGCTTGGCGGGCGGCTGGGTCGGCGGGTTCGGTGGCGCCTGCTGCGAACCGCACGCCTGGAGCAGCCCGCCGACCATCAGCGATCCGGTCAGCAATGTGCCGCCACGCAAGAACCCGCGCCGCGACAGCCGCCCGCGCGCTACGCAGACTTCGTGATCTTCTGCCATCGTGAAGCCCTTTCTCCGAGCGACAGTCGCGCCGCCATCGCGCGCACGCCACGCCGCGTCGGATGGCGCGATGATAGGAGAGCGGCCCGAGGCTGTCAACGTCCTCCCTGCCTCAGCCACCTGCTCGGCTGGCCAGATCGTGGAGGCTGTACGGCCGCGCCGTCCCTCACACGCTCGATGCGGAGAGGATCGGACGTAGGAACCGGCCGGTGCCTGGCTCAGCGGTGAGCTGGCCGTCCTGGTAGACCGTGCGGCCGCGGAGGAGGGTGCGGGTGATCCGGCCGCGGAACGCGCGGCCATCGTAGATGCGGGCCGAGGCGCGGGAGGTGCTGAAGAGGTCGTCGAGTCGAACGGTCCAGTGGCCGCTCGGGTCCCAGAGCGCGAGGTCGGCGTCGGCCTCGGGTTCGAGGCGGCCTTTATGGGGGAGGTTGAAGCGTCGGGCAGGAGCTTCGCTGAGCAGACGGGCCACGTCTTCAAGGCGAAAGTCGCCGGCCACGGCGCGGTCGAGCAGGGCCGGAGCCATCGTCTGGATGCTCGGGCTGCCGGCCGGAACGGCGAAGACATCGGCCCAGCCGCGCTCCTTCTCCTCGACGGTGTACGGGGCATGGTCGCTGCCGATCACGTCGACGGCGCCGGATCGAACCAGCTCGACCATGGCCAGGCGGTCTTCGCGGGCGCGGATCGGCGGATTGATCTTGGCGAAGGGCCCGAGCTCGGCGGTCGACTCCTCGTCGAACAGCAGGTAGTGGGGGCAGGTCTCCAGGGTGACCGGTAGACCCTGGCTCTTGGCGTCGGCGATCATCCGGCCGGCCCAGCCGGTGCTGATATGCGGGAAGTGGACCTGGGCACCGGTCTCGCGGGCCAGGACGAGCACCTGGGCGACTGCGAGCGCCTCGACGAACGGCGGGCGCGAGGCGTGGTGCGCCGGCGGGTCGGTCCGCCCGGCCGCTCGTAGCTCGGCCATCCGCTGCTCGATGATCGCGTTGTCCTCGCAGTGCATGGCGCAGGGCAGGCCAGTCTCCGTGATCCAGGACAGCGCGCGGTGCAACGACGGGGTGTCTGTGGCGGTCAGGCCGAGGAACTCGCGCTCACGCCCTGGCGGAGCGGCGTGCAGGAAGATCTTGAAGCCGATCACGCCCTCGGCCGCCATGCCGAGGATGTCGTCACGGGCGGCCCCGCCGCCGCCGTACAGACCGAAGTCGACGACGGCGTCCCGCTCGCCGAGTGTCCGCCGCTCGCGGACCACCTCGGCCGAGTGGACGCCCGGGTCGGCGATCGGCATCTCAAGGATGGTTGTCACGCCGCCGGCCGCGGCCGAGGCGGTACCGGTCGTCCAATCCTCGCGGTCCGGTCGGGCCGGTGCGCGGCAGTGGAAGTGGGCGTCGACGAAGCCAGGAAAGACCAGCAGGCCACCGGCGTCGACCGTCTCCTCGGCGTCGGGCGCCTGGCCAGATGGGTACAACCCCGCGATCCTGCCATCCGCGATGCCGAGGTCCTGGCGTGACTGTCCCTGGGCAGTGACCAGGGTACCGCCGGTGATCTTCAGGTTGAGCATGGCGCCCTCTCCAATCGCGCGCGGAACAACGGGCACCCGGCGTGCGGCCACCCGTGCCGGTGTTGCAGCCAGGGGCGCACCCCGTGCTAAAAGCTAGCGGCCGCTCCAGGCGGGGAACGGATAGCGGACTGGAGCGTCGCGGACGTCGGCGGGCCAGACGCCGCGGAGGGCGCCGTCCTGGATCTGGCTCGGGTAGCCGGCGCCCTTGACGTTCTTGCCAGTCTCGTCCCAGCCGAGTGGCCCCCAGAACGTTTTGGGATCCATGTCCAGCAGGGCCGCCCGCACGGCATCGGTTTCAAGCTTGCCGGCCTTCTCGATCCCCAGCTGGAGGACCAGGCCTGCCACGCTGCCGGCGGCGACGAAATAGTTGGCCGGGTAGCCCTTGGCCTTGGTGATCGCCTCGGAGTACTGCTGGGCGCTGCCGAAGACCGGGCCCTCCGCCTGGAGCGACGGCAGCCACCACTCCGAGCCGATCACGCCCTCGGCGTCCTTGCCAAGCGAGTTGACGAAGTCGGGGATGGCGGGGCCAGCCGTGAAGGCGAACATCTTGGGGTTGAACTGCAGATCCTTGGCCTGCTTGGTGATCAGGACCGCGTCCTGGAACAACGTGCTGGCCAGGAACATGTCCGGATTCGCTGCCTTGACCTGGGTCAGGATGGTCGAGACGTCGGTGGCGTTGGCCGGGTACTTGTCTTTGAAGACGACGTCGAAGCCGTGGCCGGGGGCGTCCTTCGCGGCGCCCTCGCCAGCGGCGATGCCGAAGGCGTCGTCGCGCATCATGATGGCCGTCTTGATCGGCTTCGGATCGAGCGTCGCGGCCATGTCGAGCGCGTTGCGCAGGTAGCTCGAGGCGGGCGGCAGAATCGAGAAGACGTACTTGTAGCCGCGCTCGTAGATCGAGTCGGCGTTCGCCAGCGGAGCGATGGTCAGGACGCCGTACCGCTCGGAGATCGTCGTCGTCGCCTGGGTGATCGCCGACGAGAACGGCCCCAGGATGAACTGGGCCTTGTCATCCGAGATCAGCTTCTCGGTCAGCCGCGATGCCGTATCGGCCTTGGATTCGTCGTCGTAGACCACCAGCTCAATGCTGTGCTTGGTCCCGCCGACGTCGACGCCGCCGGCGTCGTTGACCGTCTTCTGCCAGAACTCGTAGCCGTCCTTTGCCTGATTACCCTCCTTCGCAACGCCGCCGGTCAGGGCTACGGCGGCGCCAATCGTGAGCATCTGGGTCCCTTTCGCCGGCGCGGCCTGGGCGGCGGGCTTGGACTCGGCGGGCTTGGCTGCCGCCGCGGCCGTCGGCTGGGCGTCCGCGGCCGGCTTGACATCCGCCGGCTTGGCCGGGGCCGGGCACGCCCCCTGCTGGGCGCAGGCGCTCACCAGTGCCACGCCGGCTCCGCCCACCAGGGCCAGCAAGCGCCGTCGAGTGACCGGAGTACTGTTCAACGTGTCTGCCATCGTCTTGTCCTCCTGTAACAACGGGCCGTGGGTCGGCGCCTAACTCTCTTTGCCGATGCGTGCGTCCTCTCGGCCGCCCGCTCAGATTCCGATGAACGACTCCTGCACGCGCGGGTCGGCCAGCAGCGCCTCGCGCGAGCCGGCCAGGGTGATCTGCCCGCTCTCGACGACGTAGCCGCGCTCGGCCATTGTCAGCGCATTCGTCACGTCCTGCTCGACAATCAGCAGGGTCACACCGTCGCGCCGGATCTCGGCGATTGCCTCGATCAGGCGGTCGACGACGACCGGCGCCAGCCCGAGCGACAGCTCGTCGATCAGCAGCACCCGTGGCCGCGACATTAACGCCCGGCCGATCGCGCACATCTGCTGTTCGCCGCCGCTCATGTGGCCGGCCAGTTGGCCGCGCCGCTCGGACAGCACGGGGAAGAGCGTCTCGACGCGCTCCAGGTCGCGGTCGATCTCGGCCTTGTCGGAGCGGGCGAACGCGCCCATCAGGAGGTTCTCGCGGACGGTCAGGCCGGCGAAGAGCTGGCGGCCTTCCGGGACCATCACCACGCCGTGGCCGACCCGCAAGTGGGCCGGCACCGGGCCGAGGTCCTGCCCTTCCAACTCGACCAGCCCGGTCCAGGCCGGTAGCTGCCCGGCGATCGCCCGCAGGAGCGTCGTCTTGCCGGCCCCGTTGGCCCCAATCAGCGCGACCGCCTCGCCGCTCCGGACCTCCAGGTCAACCCCCCAGAGCACCTGCACCTGGCCGTAGCCGGTCTCCAGGGCGCGGACGCCCAGGAGGGGCACATGCTCATGGGCGCCCTCGCCTGGGGCCGTTGCGTCAGGGCGCCCACGGGCCGGCGCCTCGGCGCCTCCGCTATGCATCGGCAGTCCTGCGCGCCTCGGCGTAGCGCTGGCCGAGGTAGGCTTCCACGACCGCTGGGTCGTCGGCCACTTCCCGGGGCGTGCCGAGGGCGATCCTCTTGCCATGGTGGAGTACCAGCACGCGCTGGCACAGCCCCATCACCGCCTTCATCAGGTGCTCGATCAGGAAGATGGTGACGCCGCGGTCGTTGACCCGCTGGACCAGCTCCATCACGTCGCCGACCTCGCGCGGGTTGCAGCCGGCCATCACCTCGTCGAGCAGCAGGACCTGGGGCTCCATCGCCAGCGCGCGGGCGAGCTCCAGCTTCTTGCGCTCGCCGGTTGTCAGCCGCCCGATCTCGGCCCGTCCCAGGTGGGCCAGACCCATCCAGTCGAGCACCTCGTCGGCCCGGCCCAGGGCCGCCTTCATCGTCCCTGGCCCGCCGGCCTTGCCGAAGCGGGCGCCGATCGCGACGTTCTCGCGGACGGTCAGTCCAGGGAAGGGGCGCATCACCTGGAACGTCCGCGCGACGCCCAGCCGAGTGACCTGGTGGGACGGCAAGCCGGTCAGCCGCCGCCCGCGCAGCACGACGTCGCCGGCCGTCGGCGGAGTCAGCCCACTGATCAGGTTCATCATCGTCGTCTTGCCGGCGCCGTTCGGCCCGATCAAGCCGAGGACTTCACCCTGGCGGATCTGGAAGTCGACTGAGTCCACCGCGGTCAGCCCGCCGAAGCGGCAGGTCAGCCCACGCGCTTCGAGGACGTCCGACGAAGGACTGACATCCGACGGGGACGCGGCGACGTCGGCGACCGCTTCCTGCTGGTGCGTCATGCGGCGTTGTCCGTCGGTCGGTGGCCGGCGGCGGTCCGGCGCCGGCCACGCCAGGCCAGCCCGTTGCGGAAGGCGTTCATCAGCCCGCCCGGCAGGAACAACACGATCAGCACGATGATGATGCCCAGGACGGCCAGGTGGCCGTGGGCAAACTGCGACCAGACGAAGTTGCCGATCAGGTGGAGGACGAACGCCCCGAGGATCGGGCCGAAGACGGTGCCGGCCCCGCCGAGCAGCATCATCATGAAGTACTCGGTGCCACGGACGATGTCAAACGCGACCGGCGGCTCGATGAAGCCAGACCAGATCGCGTAAACCCCGCCGACGATCGCGGTGCAGGCCGCGCTGGTGCACCACGCGGCGACCTTGTAGCGCGTGGTGTCGATGCCCATGACGGCGGCCGCCTGCTCGTCGCCCTTGATCGCCCGAAGGCCGTAGCCCAGGCTCGATCGCGAGATCGTCCAGACCAGCAGGGTGTAGCCGACCATCAGCCCGAACATCAGGAAGTACATCAACATCGAGAACTGTGCCGGCGACATCCGGATGATCGGGATGTTCAGACCCTGGCCGCCGCCCAAGAAGCCCATGTTGGTGACCAGCTCGCGGGTCCCCTCCATGATGCCGATCGTCGCAATGGCGAAGTAGTGGCCCTTCAGGCGGAGGATCGGCAGCCCGAGCAGCGCCGCGATCACCGTCGCCAGCAGGGCGCCAAGCAGCACGGCGGCCGGTGCCGGCACGGTCTGCTGCATCAAGAAGCCCGTCGCGTACGCGCCGATGCCGAAGTAGACACCATTGCCGAAGTCGGCGTAGCCGGTGAAGCCGGCGATGATGTTCAGGCTCTGTGCCAGCGCTGCCAGCATGAAGACCATCGTGAACACGCGAACCCAGTACGCCGAGGTGAGCCACGGCAGCGCGACCAGCGCCAGGCCAGCACACGCCAGCAGCCCGATCCAGACCGGTTGGCGAACCACCCCGCCGGTCGCTGGCGCAACCGGCGCGACCGCCGTCGGCGTGTCGACCGTCAGCGCGCGGACGTCGCTTGTCCGCACGTCCTCGGACGGTTTCGTGGCCATCGCTACTTGACCTCGGCGAAGAACTGCTTGCCCATGATGCCTTCAGGACGGAGGACGAGGACGAGGACGAGGATGCCGAAGCCGATGGCCTGCTGGTAGGAGGGGCCGATCAGCGCGGCGCCGAGCGACTCGGCCATCCCCAGCACCAGCCCGCCGATGAGCGCGCCCTGGACCGTGCCGAGGCCGCCAAGGGTGGCGATGACGAACGCCTTGCCGATGAACACCTGACCCATGAACGGTGTGATCGTAATCGTCACGGCTAGGAGCGAGCCGGCCGCGCCGGCCAGGGCCGCGCCGATCCCGAACGTCACGGCGTAGATCTGGGCGATGTCGACGCCGACCAACTGGGCCGCCTGGCGGTTGAGCGCCGTCGCGCGGATCGCTCGCCCGAGCTTGCTGCGCCCGAGGTAGAAATTCAGCCCGGCGACGATCAGGATCGCAACCACGCACGCCCCCAGCCGCTGGTATGGGACGATCACCCCGGCGAAGCTCAGCCCGGAACCGGCGTAGCTCGGCGTGACCGACCGGTAGTCACTGGTGAACGCCAGCAGCGCCAGGTCGATCAGGAAGAGCGAGAGCCCGAAGGTCAGGACCAGGGTCATGAACACGCCGTGGGGTATGACGCGGTTGATGAGAAAGCGCTGCAAGACGTAGCCGAGCAAGAAGAGGACGAACATCGAGGCCGGGATCGAGATGAACGGGTCGATCCCGGCGTAGGTGAACAGCAGGAAGGTGATGTATGCCCCCAACATGACCATCGCTCCGTGGGCGATGTTGATGATGTTCAGCACTCCCCAGGTCAGCGAGAAGCCGACCCCAACGGCGGCGTAGATCCCGCCGAGCAGCAGCCCGTTGACCAGCACCTGCGGCGACATGCGGCTCTCTCGTCCACCTTTCCTGACGCGCCCACCCCGAGCATCGGCAAGATACCCGAGCGATCTGAGGACGCGCCAGGTCAACGCTGTACAGAACGGGAGGGCGCCGGTTGGGCAGGATGCCCTGTTGACGCGGCGAGCGTCAGCTCGGGGGCGGTTTCGGCGGCGCCCCGGTCGGTCCTCAGCGTGCCGATCAGGTCGCGGATCGACTCGAGACCACGGTCGCGGACGTAGTCGGCGATGCCGTCGATCACGCCGAGCATGGCATCCGGGCGGGTGAACGTCGCCGTCCCGACCTGGACCACGGTCGCCCCAACGACGAGGAACTCGAGCGCGTCGCATGCGCGGGCGATCCCCCCGCAGCCGATGACCGGGATCGAGACCGCCTTGCGGACCTCCCAGACCATCCGCAGCGCGATCGGCTTGATCGCCGGACCGGACAGTCCGCCGACCATGTTGCCGATTACCGGCGCCCGGGTGTCCAGGTCGACGGCCATCCCAACCAGCGTGTTGACCGCGGTGATCGCCGTCGCCCCGCCGGCCTCGGAGGCCCGCGCGATCTCCGCGATCGAGGTCACGTTCGGGGTCAGCTTCGAGATGACCGGGACGGTCGAGCGGTCGACCACGCCGCGGACGACCGCCTCGACCTGGGCCGGGCTGGCCCCCATCTCGATTCCACCGGCTTCCAGGTTCGGGCACGAGACGTTCAGCTCCAGCGCGGCGATGCCGGGCACGCCGCGCAGCCGGTCAGCCAGGTCCCAGTACTCCTCGACGGAGAGCCCACCCAGGCTGACGATCGTCGGCGTCTGCCAGCGGCGGTACTCGGGGAGGATCTGCTCGACAAAGGCGTCAACGCCCCGGCTCGGGATGCCGACCGAGTTGAGCATTCCGCCTGGCGTTTCGGCCAGCCGATGGGCCGGATTGCCGGAGCGGGCGCCGAAGAAGATCGTCTTGGTGACCATTGCCCCGAGTCGGTTGAGGTCGAAGAGCGACCCGAGCTCCGGCCCGAAGCAGCCCGAGGCTGGCATGACCGGGTTGTCCAGCCCGAGCGGACCGAGCGCGACGCGCAGGTCCGGGCCGTAGTCATGGCGCCGCGGCGCGTTCTGTGTGCTCATTGCGCCTTTCCGATCGCCTCTGCCCGCGCCAGGAATACCGGGCCGTCTTTGCAGACGAGCGGGGCTTCGGAGGCCAAGCCCTTTTCGCCGGTCGAGCAGCCGTGGCAGTAGCCGAGGCCGCAGGCCATCCGCGCTTCGAGCGAGACCTCGACCCGCGCGTCCAGCCGGCGCCCGACTTGCGCCGCTAACCGCAGCAGCCGCTCCGAGCCGCAGACCGCGACCTGATCGACGGCACGGTCCCGAAGCTGCGCGTCGAGTCGAGCGCGCAGCCGCTCGACGTCGCTCGAGCCGTCGGTGTCGACGACCGGCCAGACGGTCGCCCCGATCCGTTCCAGGAAGTCGGTCGCGACGATCGCATCCGGCCGCCGCGCGCTGACGATGGCGTGGACCGCGACGCCGCGGGCCCGCGCCCGGGCGGCCAGCGCCGTGAGCGAGCAGATGCCGATCCCGCGCCCCAGCAGGAGCAGGCTGGCGGTCGTCTCTGCCAGGCTGAACGGGCGGCCGAGTGGGCCGACCGCGGTCATCAACTCGCCGACCGGCCAGGCGGCCATCCGGGCAGTCCCGTCTCCGAAGACGCGGTACAGGAAGTCAACTCGGCCGGTCGCGGCGTCCCAGTCGTACAGCGCCATCGGCCGCGGCAGGACTGGGCTGTCCTCGCCGCCGCGAGCGACAGTCAGCATCGCAAACTGGCCAGGCTCGGCGCGGCTGGCCATCGTCGGCGCGTCGAGCGTCGTCAGGACATGGTCTGCCGCGACCCGGACGTGCTCCAGCACGGGCGCGTGCTCCAGGGTTGGCTCGGTGCGCCCGATGTCGGGGATGCACGCCAACCGGACTCGGACCGAGCTTGCAGTCCAGGAGCCCACCATGTCCGACGCCAGGGCTGGGTCTGCCGGCGAGATGTCCGGGGTCACGCGACCTCTTCGCTCAGGAAGCGGTCAAGGCGGAGAAGGCTGGCGTAGAGGGCGCGGACGCCGCTGACGATGTCGTCGACCCCGGTCCACTCCTCGGGGACGTGGCTGGCGCCGTTGTGGCTCGGAACGAACAGCATTGCCGCGGGCATCCGGCGGGCCAGGATCTGGGCGTCGTGGCCGGCCCCGCTCGACATCACCCGGTGGGTCAGCCCAAGCTCGACGCAGCCGTCTTTGGTGATCCGCCGCAGCCAGAGCGGCAGGACGCTCGGCGAGGTGTCGGAGACGACGACGTGCTCCAGGTCGAGGCCACGTCGGGCACACACCTGCTCGCACAGCTCGACGACTCTCCAAGCCGTGTCACGCTGCCGGTCGCTGTCTATGTCGCGGACGTCGACCGCCAGCTCGACGCTGCCGGGGATGGTCGTGATGCTGTTCGGGGAGACCGAGAACCGCCCAACGGTCGCCACGGTCGTCCGGCGGTTCGGTTCGTTGGCCAGGGCTTCGATACCCAGGACGATCTCCGCCGCGCCGGCCAGGGCGTCCTTGCGCGACTCCATCGGCGTGCCGCCGGAGTGGTCGGCTCGGCCGTGGACCAATACGCGCAAGCGGGTGTTGCCGGCAACGGCGTCAACGATCCCGACCTGGAGGCCGCGGGCTTCGAGCAGACGGGCCTGCTCGATGTGCAGCTCCAGGAACGCGGCCACCGACCCGTCCGGCCAGCGCGCCTCTTCGATCTGACGCGGGTCGATCCCAAGGGCGGCCATCGCGGCTGCCAGCGTCGTCCCATCGGCGTCGACCAGCCGCTCGGCGTCGCGCGGGCTGAGCATGCCGGTGACCGCCTTCGATCCCAGGCACGCCTCGCCGAAGCGGGCGCCCTCCTCGTTGGCGAACGCCACCATCCGCAGCGGGTGGGCCGTCGTCACGCCGCCTTCCTCGAGCAGCCGGACGATCTCGAGCGCGCCGACGACGCCGACGATGCCGTCGAAGCGGCCGCCATTCGGTACCGAGTCAAGGTGAGAGCCGAAGGCCAGGAACGGCAGGTCGGCACGGGCGCCAGGTCGCTCGCCGATCGTGTTGCCGAAAGCGTCAACGCGGACCGTCAGGCCTGCCTCGGCCATCCAGGCGCCGACGACTCGGTGCGCCTCGCGCTCTTCTGGCGTGAACGCCAGGCGGCTGACCGACGCTCGGCCGTCACCGCCGATCTCGCTCAGCCGCTGGAGCGCTTGGGCCAGTCGAACCGGGTCGGGGCCCGGCTCGTCAGGGGCATCAGGGGTGAGCCGGATTTCGCCGTCGGGGCGGGTTCCCTCTCCGCCATCCTCCACGAGCGGCGTCGGGGCCTTCGCCAGGTCACCGGTCGCCATCGCCGCCCCCCGCGATGGGGCTCAGCCCCGGAGTTTCGGGTTCCGCCTCGGGCGGTGAGTCTGCCAGCGCCAGAACGTCGGGCGCCTCGGCCGTTCCGAGCAGCGCCGCGGTGGCCGCGAGCTGTGCGCCGCGGCTATCGAGGTAGCCCTGGACCATCCGCCGAATCTGCGAGTCAGGGGTCGTCGGCGCCACGAACACGGCCCGCGCTCCGGGCGGGACCGTCGCCGCGGCGGTCACCAGTCCCTCGTCGTCCGAGAGGACGATCACCGGTGCGCCCAGTCGCAGGCCGACTGCGTAGCCCAGGATAGCGCTATGCAGGCCCTCCCAGACGACGACGACGTCTGGCCGATCGGCGCCGAGCCGCGCGGCCAACATCGTCGCCAGCGCATCCGTTGTCGTTGGGTCGCGCAGCGTGTCCGGCCCACCGGCGGTCGTCCGGCGCGCGCCGGGTCGCGCCAGGCCGACCCGCCCGAGTAGGTCCCAGACGTCCGGCTGCGTCATAGCCCGAGCTGGCTCTTGGTGAACAGGGCGCGGAAGTGGAAGCCCGCGGCGGCGATGTTGGCGGCGGCACCCTCCTCGCGGTCGATGACCGCCAGGATCTCCAGCACGCTGGCCCCGAAGTCGCGGAGCGCGCGGGCCGAACGGATCGCCTCGCTGCCCGTGGTCAGGACGTCCTCGACGACGACGACCCGCTCGCCCGGGTAGATCTCGCCCTCGAAGCTGGCCGTCGTCCCGTAGTCCTTGGCCTTCTTGCGGACGAAGACAGACGGCAGGCCAAGCCGCAGCGCGACGGCGGTGGCGAGCGGGATCGCCCCGAGCTCCGGCCCGGCCAGGCGGTCGGTCTCCGGGGGGACCATCCCAGCCAGCGCCTCGCCGAGCCGCCGGAGGATCGCCGGGCGCGTCGTCAGCATGTACTTGTCGAAATAATATGAGCTGATCGCGCCTGAGCGCAGGACGAAGCGCCCCTTCAAGTAGGCCGCCGCCACGACGTCCTGCCCCAGCTCGGCCAGGCGCCGGTCTGCCGACATCACGAGCGTCGGTGTTGCCATCGAGCCTCCGGGAGTCCCCGACCGCGCCGCCAGCGAGCCCGCTCGTGAGCGACGCGGACGCGTGTCGTGGGTATAGCCGATCGCACGCCGCCGGACCAGTTCCTACCGGTCGGCTGCCACGGTGTCGTGGTCGGCGACCCGCGTGGACGCGTATGACTCACCCTTGTAGTGCTGGTGTGGGTCAGGCGACCCATGCATGTGGATGCTGGTGATGGTCCGGCTGATCCGCGGCAAGGCTGAGCAGTCGCCGGGAGCGTGCGCGTCGTGCGGGACCGGATTGGGGGTCGGGGCCCGATCAAGGTTCGGGTGCTCTGCCGCTCGTGCGAACTCAGGCAGGAAGAGGATCTGGCGGCGGCGCTGGGGCTCGGGCGGTGGACCAGTGCCGAGTTGCTGCCGAACTGGCAGGGGGTGGTGGAGCAGAAAGGGCGCTGGCTCCCGTACGAGCACGCTACCGGCCGGTAGTGGTGGACGTGACCGGGTTCTGGCGGCCACGACTGCGCCGCGTGCTGAGCGGGGCAAAATTTCCGACCGACTTCCCGCTGCCGGCCCGAATCCGCGCAAAAAGCCGTCGTGACCGACCACGTGCCCCGGGGCTTCTGGGGCCAGAGGCCGCGGACGAAGCCAGCACCGCCTCCGCAGCAATGCCGGGGGCGGTCCACAACCCCGGCCGACGCCGCCTGAGGTACCGGAAGGTAGCGTTGAACTCGGAACCTGGACCTATCCGCCGGAGACGGCCGGGATGACGTGGACGACTGATGCGGGGTTGAGGGCGGTGGTGAGGGTCGAGCGTTCGCCGTCGACGAAGACGCTGATGTGCTGGCGGATGCTCGGGCCGGGGGCGCAGATGCGGTCGCGCATGCCGGGCCAGCGGGCGTTCAGGGCGTCAACGAGCGCGGCGACCGTTGCCGCCTCGACCTCGAGGCGGCGCGGGGCGCCGGGAAAGAGGGTGACGAGCGAGGCAGGGAGGTAGACGATCGCCACGGCGGTTGTTACTCCGGCCGGCATGTCAGTCGACAAGCGCCACCTTCACCGACGAGATCGGCGGCAGGTGATCGGCGATCAGGCTCCAGCTCTCGCCCTCGTCCTGGCTCGCGTAGAGCTGCCCGCAGCCGGTCCCGAAGTAGATGCCGGCCGGGTCGAGCGTGTCCATCGCCATCGCCTGGCGGAGCACCCCGAAGTAGGCGCCCTTCTGGGGCAACCCCTTGGAAAGCCGCTCCCAGCCCCCGCCGCCATCGCGGGTTCGCCAGACCGCCGCCGAGGCGTCGGGGACGTAGCGGCCCTCGGCGTTGAGAGGGATGACGTAGGCGGTCTCCGGGTCGCGCGGGTGCGCGGCCATCGGGAAGCCGAACTCGGACGGCAGGCCGGCCGTGATCTCGAGCCAGTTGGCGCCGCCGTCATCGCTGCGGTAGACGCCGCAGTGGTTCTGCTGGTAGAGGCGCATCGAGCCGTTCGCCCCGAGCGCCAGGCTGTGGACGCAGTGCCCGAACTCGGGCTCCGGGGTCGGCAGGAAGTCGGCGCGGACGTTCTTGTTTCGCGTCGTCCAGCTCTTGCCTCCGTCGGCGGTGTGGAACGTCCCGACCGCCGACATGCCGACCCAGAGCTGATTGGGGTCGGTCGGGTGGGGAATGATCGAGTGCAGGCAGAGGCCGCCGCCCCCGGGGAACCACTCGGGGCAGGACGGGTGCTCCCGCAGCCCACTGACGTGCTGCCAGGTCTTGCCGCCGTCCTCGCTGCGGAAGAGACCGGCCGGCTCGACGCCGGCGTAGATCACGCCCTGGGCGGGCTTGACCTCCCAGATCGCCTTGATCGTGGGTCCGTCGTCGCCGTAGGTCAAGCCCTCAATGGAATGGCTCCAGGTCTTGCCGAGGTCGTCGCTCCGCCAGACGGCCGGCCCATACCACTCGTTGCCGCCGCCGGCGAGCAGCGCGCCGGATGACGGATCGTGGGCCACCTGGAAGGTCGGCCAGCCAACGCTGAACGGCTCATGGACCTGCCAGTCACTGCGCGCGCCACTACCCTCGACGATGAATCCGCCCTTCTTGGTCCCAACCAGGACCAGCACCTTGCCGCTCATGTCCGCTCCGACCTCCATCTCGCCCACGCGCGGTCAACCCCCGCCTGGGACCGATCGCGCGGGGTTCCTCGCCGACACGATAGCAGAACGGACGTTCGAAAAGTGAGCCCAGTCCATCTCGCTCACGTCACATCCGGTCACGACGGCCGAACCGGGATGGCAGGCGCTGCTGCTCGAAGATGTCGGACCCGGCCAGCGCGGGCCGACGGCCAGCTCGAGGACATTGCCGAGCGTCCAGTTGGGGTGGACGTAAGGATCGAACGGGTATGCCGAGCCGTCGTACTCGACGCCGGCATCGGCGTCGCACCGGTCGCAGCGGACGCAGAGGTCGTTGGGGATGCCGGACGCGTTCGGGACACTATCGCGGCCTGCCTGGCGCTACCAGGCTGACCCGCGGCGGGCGACACAGAAGAAGAAGCTCTTGAGCTTGTCAAAGACGCCATCCGGCTGCGCGTCGAGGCCCGGCTCCAGCGGGGCGAGCCCATCTCGCAGGATCTCGGCGCAGCGGGTCCGCGTCGCGGAGTGCGTCAGAAGCTTCCGGCGCTCCCGGCAATGCGGGTGCTGGCCATAGTGAAGCGGCATGGCTTCCAGCCAATTCGGCAGTCCGGGAGCCACATCATCCTCAGGCACCCTGACGGCGGTGGACCACAATCCCCGTGCACAAGGTCCGTGATCTCCCCAATAGGACGCTCCGTCAGATCCTGCGAAATGCCGTCCTGACCATCGACGACCTGTTCTGACCAGGTAGAGCGAAGACCACGGGATCAAGTTCGCGCAGAGAGCTCAGATCCCCACGGTCGTCGCCACTTCTGACGGGTTCGGCTCGGTGAGGCGGCGGACGAGGGCCTCGGCTCGGGCCTTGGTGGACTTCACGTTGCGGAGCTTGATCTCTTCGTAGCCGCGGATGGCGTCGGGCAGCTCGGCGATCTCGACGGCGGTGGGGTAGGTGGCCGGGCTGAGATGGTCGAGGGTCAGAGCGAGCAGGTCGCGGTACCAGGTGACCAGGCTGCGCTCGACCTGGCGGACGTGGGCGCGGCCGAAGGGGTCGAGCGGGGTGCCGCGCAGGCCTCGGAGGTCGCGCATGACGCGGAGCGCGGGGTCGAACCAGGGGCCGAGCTTCACCTTCCGCTTGAGGCCGATCGCGCGTAGCAGGGGCGGGTGGAGCTGGTAGCTGACCTTGCGCGGCTCGGCGAACAGGTCGCGGGTCTGCGCGCGGCGAGCGGCCTTGAGATGGAGGCGGGCGACTTCGTACTCGTCCTTGTAGGCCAACAGCTTGTACAGGTTGCGGATCACGGCGTGGGTCAGGGCGGGCTCGCCGGGCATGGCGCGGTCTCGCGTGGCGACGTCCAGTACCGCGTCGACGTACGCCTGGGGATACTCTGGGTGCTGGTACTCGATCAGCTCGGCGATGCGGACGGCGAGCAGCCGGCGCGACTCGTCATCCAGGTGGTCGCAGCGGCCGAGCAGGGCGACATACGCCTGGCGGCTCGGACCGCGCAGGCGGGCAAGCGCCAGCCCACGTTCCCGCTGGAAGGTCGACTTGGGCGGCTCGGCGAGCACGCGGATCCGAGCCGGATCGACGACTTCGAGTCGGCCGTAGCGGAACGCCTGGAGGTTCTGCTCTACCTGCACGCCGTTCAGGCGGATGGCGCCCTCGATGCTCTCGGACGTCAGCGGCAGCAGGCCGGCCTGGTAGGCCGAGCCGAGGGCGAACATGTTGGTGGTCATGTAGTCGGCGAAGAGCGCCTCGGCGTGCTGGCGGGCGCCCACGTAGACGGTTCGGGCTGGGTCGGTGTACTCGGCGATCCGGTCGCGCATCGGCTCGACGGGCGCGGCGTAGTTGACGTCGCGGACCATCTCGCCGCTCGGCAGCAGCGAGGTGTTCACCAGCGCGGCCGTCCGCGTCGGGTCGCAGCGGTCGAGGTTCGCACGACTGGCGCCAGCCATGACGTCGAAGGCGAGGTACAGGTCGGCCTTGCCGATGCCGACCTTGTTGGCCCAGACGGCGCGGTGGTCATCGCCGTTGCCCTCACGGCCGTCAGCATCGGCGATGACCAGGCTGGAAAGGACCGGGCCCCACTTCTGGGCGGCGCCGGTCTGATCGTAGCTGAGCACGCGCTTGCCGTCCATCAGGGCCGCGTAGCAGAGCAGGGCGTTGATCGTGATCACACCGGTCCCGCCGACGCCGGGGATGTAGACGTGGTAGGGCTGGTCGAGCGTGGGGCGGGCAGGCGGCTCCGGGAGCGCCTCCGCCTCGAGCCGGGGCGGGCGCGGCTTGCGGTAGCCGGTCCCCTCCTTGGTCTGCACGGTCAAAAACGACGGGCAGTCGCCGCCCAGGCAGGAGTAATCCAGGTTGCAGGACGAGGTGTGGATCTGGGTCTTCTCGCCGTGCTCGGTCGGCACCTTGTGCAGCGACATGCAGTTGGTCAGCGCGCCGCAGTGGCCGCAGTTCTCGCAGACGTCCTGGTTGATGACCACGAACTCATTGGGAATCGGCAGCTTGCCCCGCTTCTGCTGGCGCCGCCGCTCATTCGCGCACATTCCGTCATACAGGTAGACCGTCGTGCCGTGGGTCTGCTCGAGGTCGCGCATCGCCCGCTCGGACTCGTGGACCGGGTAGACCACGGCGGCGGCGCCAAGCTGCTGCCGACGGTACGCTCCGGGGTCCTTGGTGATGACCGCGATCTTCTTGACGCCCTCGATTGAGAGCAGGCGGGTGAGGTCGGCCACCGACTTCGCGCCGGTCGGCACCTGGGCGCCGGTATTGGCGATGGACCCGTTGTACAGGATCTTGAAGGTCATGTTGGCGCCAACAGCCGCGGCGAAGCGGACATTCAGGTAGCTGGAGTGGAACAGCGAGCCGTCGCCGACGTTCTGGACCAGGTGCTCGCGGTCAGTGAACGGGGCCAGCCCGATCCAGGCAGTCCTTCACCGCCGTACTGGGTCATCGAGACGATCTGCCGCTCGGGCTGAGTCATGATCGACGCAAACGAATGGCAGCTCCGGGGCTGCCGCAGGCCAGCTCGCCCTCGTGCAACCTGGTCGAGATGTTGTGGGGCAGCCAGAGCAGTAGTTCGGCGTGCGCGACGGTAGCAGCTCGAAGGGTCGCGAGCGGACGGCCGCAGCTCGGCCAGCCGCCCGAGGATACCGGCGTGGGCGCCCGCGTACTGCAGCAGGCGTGGTCCGAGTCGCTCGGCCACAGTGTCACTGTCCATGCCGCCCTGGATCGGAAACAGCGGCGCGCCGGCCTCGTCGAGCTTGCCGACGACGCGGATGGGCCGCCCAATCCCGCAGAGCGCCTCTTTGACCTGGGACTCGAGAAAGCCGCGCTTCTCCTCGATCACGATCAGCTCGTCCAGGTCGCGGGCAAACTCGCGGACGACGTCCTGGTCGATCGGATAGACCAGCCCCATCCTGAGCAGGCGGACGCCGAACTGCCGCAAGTCATGGTCCTCGATGCCCAGGTCGAGCAGCGCCTGGCGAACGTCGGCGTACGACTTGCCGGCAGTGACGATCCCGACGCGGTCGGTCGGCGTGCTGAGGATTACTCGGTCGAGCCGATTGGCTCGGGCGTAGGCGCGGACCGCCGCGTGGCGCTCGTAGTAGAGCCGGCGCTCGGTGTCGAGATTGGTGCCCGGGAAGAACTTGAAGTCGGTCCGCTTGCGGAACGGCTTACCGCCGACCTGGAGCTTCGGGATGACGATCTCGGGGGAGTCTGGGCTGACCTGGACCGTCTCACCACCATCGCAGAGCTGGCCGACGAGCTTGAAGCCGACCCAGCAGCCGGAAAAGCGCGAGAGGTGGATGGCGTGGTGGCCAAGCTCCAGGAACTCGCCGGTCGAGGCGGGATACAAGATCGGCATGCCGGCGCTCATGAACGCGTAGTCGTCCTGGAACGGCATCGTCGACGACTTGGCCTCGTGGTCCTCGCCAGCGAGTATGACGACCGCGCCGTGCTCGCTGGTGCCGGCGAAGTTGCCATGTTTCAAGGCATCGCCGGCGCGGTCGATGCCGGGGCCCTTGCCGTACCAGAGCGCGGTGACGCCGTCGTACTGGGAGTGGGGATAGGTGTCGAGCATCTGGGTGCCGGAGATCGCGGTCGCGGCGAGCTCCTCGTTCGCGGCCGGCACGTGGACGATGCCGTGCTCGGCGACGATCGGGCCGGCCTGCTGGATGGCAAGGTCGTAGGTCCCGAGCGGCGAGCCGGGGTAGCCGCTGATAAAGGTCCCGATGCGCAGCCCGGCCCGGCGGTCACGGCGGGCCTGGTCGATCGGCAGCCGGACGAGCGCCTGGAGCCCGCTGAGGTAGACCGTCCCCTCCTCGCGAAGATACCGGTCCTCGAGCCGAATCGCCTTGGTCTCTTGCCCGCTCATAACGCCTCCGCCGTCTCGGCGTCGCGCTCCCGCTCCGCTTTGTGAGCCACATAGATCTCCCAGGAGCGCTCGACTGGACGGATGGGAATGACGAAGATCGGCAGCTCTTCTTCGATCTGCATCTCGATCATCCGATCGATCACCAGGTCGACGACCTCGTCGGTATCCTCCACGTCGATGGTCGCCGTGAGATGCACAGCCCGGGCGTCATCCACACCGTGAGACACCTCGAAGACCGCCGCTGGATACTTCTCGGCGATCACCCCACGTAGCTCATTCAGGGCGTGTTCAATCCGTGGGTCGTCCGCACGCACAGGTTCTGCAGTCATGCTGGCTCACTTCTCGCCCCGCGAATGGCTCCCAGGAACGCCCGCGTCCGAGCAAGCGCTCGCAAGGCTTCTACCTCGTTTACGCCACCTCCTTTATAGTCGGCCGCTTCACGCAGTAGGTAATTCCGTCCCAGAGCATTGCGGAGCTCTGCGGAATACACCTTGCGACGATTGATGAGCCGCCCCACAAACTGGGCCTGCACGAAGGCATGGCTCCATGCCCCTCGGCTCCCGCTGGGGCGAATGCCGGCCGACATCAAGGCGTGGACCGCCGCCTGGAAACAAGCGTAGTAGCATCGGTTGGCGCAGTTATTAAACGCATCGTGCGCAAACTCGCGCTCCGCTCCGGCGAGGCTCTCCTCTGCCTTGACCAGGCGGCATTGACCGGCATGGGATGCATTATTGGGGCAGGTCCTCGGGCGTGTCCAAGGACGCTGGAGGCAACGGATGAGCCCACGAGAGGGCCAGGGGCTGTCCGCCGCGCTGGGTGCGGCGTCGCCGAAGGCGAGGTAGAATGCGGGCCATGTTGACGCCGCCCAAGACGCTGGCGCTTATCGCGCATGATGGCAAGAAGGCGGACATGGTCGCCTTTGCCACCTACAACCGCGCCAAGCTGGCCGGCTACCACATCATTGCCACCAGCACGACCGGGCGGCTGCTCGCGGAGAAGGTGGGGCTGGAGGTCGAGCGGTGTCTGTCCGGTCCGCTCGGGGGCGACGTCCAGATTGCTTCGCGGATCGCCGGCGGCGGGGTCCATGGCGTCTTCTTCCTGGTCGACCCGCTCGACAAGCACCCGCACGAGCCAGACATCCAGGCGGTCCTGCGTGTGTGCAACGTTCACAACGTCCCGTTGGCCACAAACGTCGCGACGGCCGACTTGCTCATCTCGGCCGAAGCGGTCTGAGTACCGCGGTGGGCTGAAAGTGCAGCCCGGGAGCGTGGTCCTTGGCAGGGTGGACACACCAGTCGGACAGTTCGGCGCCGCGTTCTCGTCGGTTGCGCTCGGGCTGAAAGAGAGGCTGCCGCGGCTCGAAGGCGTGCATGCGCCGACGGTGGGCCAGCCGGCACACTCGCGGAGGCAGTAGCAGGGCGACGAAGGCACCACCGGCGGCGGTGCGAGCTCAGCCTCTCCGGGGGGACGCTTCAGAGGCCGGCCGGGAAGCCCGACCGGAGTAGCTCGTCGCAATCCTGGTACACGGCAACGGCTCCGGCGTGCTCAAGCTCGGCCTGGCTAAAGGCGCCGCCGGTCGGGACGGCAACGGTTCGCAGCCCGGCCTTCCTGGCCGCCTCAACGTCCCACACGGTATCGCCTACGACGATCGCATCGCGGCGCGCAGCCGGCCTGCTCGAGGACTTCGACGAAGACGTCTGGCTCGGGCTTGGCCTCCTCGACGTCGCCCGACGTGACGATGCCCGCCAGCTTGTCCCGAACGTCGAGGGCGTGCCGATAGAACTCCAGCTCGTCGGGCTTCGCGCTCGACGCCAGCCAGACCTGGAGGCCGCGCTCGGCCAGGGAATGGAGGAGCTCTCTGGCTCCGGGCAGCGGATAGCCCCGGTGCTGGATCGACTTGTAGAGCTGGCTGTGCTTCTCCTCCACCTGTTTGACGGCCACCTCGTTGCCCCAACGAAATCGGGCAGGAATTTGGTGGCCCCCTTGCCGATCTGGCGATGGATCGCGGCGTGCGGCCGGCCGTGGCAGGCCCAGGGCCTCGAACGCTCGGATGAACGCCTCGGTGTGGAGATAGTTGGAATCCATCAGCGTCCCGTCAATGTCCAGCATCACGACGTTGACCACGTCCATCCTCCTACCAATCAGCATGACGGCACGACTCGGCCTCGCTCGCGCCGGCGCATCGCACGGATGCTGGGAGTAGAGCGTTCGCACACCCAATGCCACGTGGCAGCTTCCCCTTTGAACGTCGACTCACGGAGGAGACGGAGGCATCCTCGCCACCAGGGTTTGCTGATGCAGTCTCCAGTGCTATCGAGTCATCGGATTGAGTGAGCGGTCGGCGATCTCTCACGGCAATCAGAGCCCAGCACGGGATGGCGGAGGACTGCGCTGACGTCGCGACGTCCGGTGGCCAGGTGGATGGCGGCGAGGCGGCCGTGCTCGCCGACGACGGCGAGCAGGCCGGACGCAGGAGGGGCGGCGGCCCGCAGCCGCAGGTCCGAGCGAGGTCGGCGGCAGCGCGGAGCAGCTCGGTCCGCATGCTGAACAGCTTTTCGGCGAAGCCGACGCCAGCCGGGACGCGCTCGTAGAGATAGACCGTCGGCAGGCCGGTGAACGGCATTTCACCTGCGGGACGACGCCGATGTCGCGCGGGTCGCACATCAGGAAGATCGGCGCGACGCCCTCGAGCAGGTGGGCCAGGCCAACCAGCCCGCCTTCGAGCGCCTCGCGGGTCAGAGAAGCCGTCCGCTCGGGCCGAGCGTCAGCCAGAACGCCGTCGTCTGGAGCTCCGCCTCGGGGATCTGGATCTTGCCCCCAGCCAACGTTCTCGTGCGTGTCGAACTTGATCTTCTTGAAGATCGTTGGCTGATACGTCACGCTGACCTCGCCGTGGGCGCAGCGCGGCGACTCGGCGGCCTCCGTCTCGGCAAACACGTCGGTCACTTGAAGGTGGACCGCCAGCTCGGCGTCGGTGTAGTAGTCGACGTCGACCCGCCGACATACGCCTTCTTGCCATCCCAGTCCAGCTTCTCGACCTGGTGCTGCTGACCGCCGTGAATGTAGATCGCGTCCTCGTGCAGGTAGGCCGGCGCGGCGTAGCGGTCCATCTCGCCAATGACGCGTGGCGCGCCCGTATCGGTCCAGTCGACGATCACGAAATTGTCGCTGGCCGCGCTGCGCAGGCTGACGCTCTCGGCGGGAAGCGTTCGCTGGCCCAGTACCACTTGCGGCTGGTCCCGTTGTAGTGGAGCGCTCCCTCCTCCTCGAAGTAGCCGAGCAGCTCGGAGGTCGCCGGCGGCCGCCGAAGCTCTCGCCCTGCTCGAACGGCAGCTCAAACGCGGCGCAGCGCAGGTGGTTGGCGCGGATGACCAGGTTCGCCGGGTTGACCAGTCCGCTCTCGGGCGTCCGCTCGAAGACGTAGGCCGGGGTGGGTGACGACAAACTGGTCCAGCGGCGAGCTGCTCCCGACCAGGACGGCGATCGACGGGCTGTCGCGACGGCCGACCCGCCCCATCTGCTGGAGCGTGCTGGCGATCGAGCCGGGGTAGCCGACCAGGATGGCGACCTCGAACCCGCCGATGTCGATGCCGAGCTCGAGGGCGTTCGTCGCGACAACCCCGCGGACTGACCCGTCGCGGATGCCCTGCTCGATTGCCCGCCGCTCGCGGGGCAGGTAGCCGCCGCGGTACCCGCGGACGGCCTCAGGGTTCCAGTGCTTCTTTCTCGCCGTCTCCCGCATGTAGTGCAACAGCACCTCGACGGTCAGCCCGGCTGCGGGCAAAGACGATCGTCTGGAGATTGTTGGCCAGGAATGTTGTCGCCAGGTCGCGGGCGACGAGCGTGGAGCTGCGCCCGGATGCCAAGCTGGCGATTGACGGCCGGCGGGTTGTAGAGGACCAGGAACCTCTCGCCGGTTGGGGCGCCATTGTCGTCGACTAGCTGGAGCGGCAGATCGACCAGCCGCTCGGCGCGCTCAGCCAGGGGCGGGCTTGCGCTGCCCGACAGGCCCGTCGTTGCCGTCCATGACGCCATCGCCGTCAGTAAGCGGTCCATACGACAGCAGCCGATCGCCCAGCTCGACGGCGTTGCCGATCGTTGCCGAGCAGCAGATGAACTGGGGGTTGGTACCGTAGAAGGCGCAGATCGGCGAGCCGCTGCAGAACGTTGGCGACGTGGCTGCCGAACACCCCGCGGTAGTGGTGCAGCTCGTCCACGACGACGTAGCGCAGGTTCTCGAACAGTCGGACCCACTTGTCGTGGTGGGGCAGAATGCCAGTGTGGAGCATGTCCAGGTTGGTCACGACGATGTGGCCCGGCCTGGCGGATCGCGCGGCGGGCGGTGGACGGCGTGTCCCCGTCGTAGGTGTAGGTCTTGACGTCGGCGCCGATCGCCTCCACGAGCCCGTGAAGCTCGGCCTGCTGGTCCTGGGCGAGCGCCTTGGTCGGGAACAGGTACAGCGCCCGCGCCGACGGGTCCTTCAGGATCGCGTCCACGGCCGGCAGGTTGTAGCAGAGCGTCTTTCCCGAGGCCGTCGGCGTGACGACAACCACGTTTCGCCCAGCAAGCACGTGGCCGACTGCATCGGCCTGGTGTGTACAACCGCCCGGATCCCACGCTGCGCGTACGCCGACCTGGCCGTCCGTCGATCCCAGCAGGGACATCAGCGTACCGCGCCCGGCCGCGGCGGGAGGTGGCGCAGCGCGGTCACGTTCTGGGCGTGTTTGGGCAGTGTCAGGAATTGCTCGACAACCTGGGGGACGTTCACGTGAGGCACCGCCAGGAACGGGTGGTCTGGTTGCGCGGAGTGTAGCCTGCCTTCATGGCACGCGTGGTGCTGCCGCGGCGACTGCTGGCGGGCGGCTCGCTAGGACGGTTCGAGCTGGTCGGCGCTGTAGATACCACCGATGTCTTGCGCCTGGACGGTGTCGGTCCATCGGGTCGTCGGCGGACCCAGGAGCATCTCCAGCTCAAAGCGCCCGCCGCCGACCTCCGCGACGATGATCGCCAGACGGTCGCCCGCACGCGCACGTTGTCTCCTACTTGCATCTGCTCGCGCTCCATTCGCTCGATCGTTCTTCTGGTTGCCTGGAAAGGCGCTGGGTGAGTGGCACGCTCGTCCAATCGCGGCGTCTCGAAAGGTCTCGTCCCGTCAGGTCGACGTCCGGCAGCTTTGAGACACGCTGCCAGGGTGAAGCCGCCGTTCCGCGATCGCCACGTCCTGTCTCGCTATCTGTCCTCCGTCCCAGCATACCAGATGCGGGCGCACTTCCGGTTCTCAGTCACCCGTTCCGCCCACCGCTCGACCCATCTTCCAGATGGCTGTCAGAAAAGCCAGGCGCGCTCCAGCATCGCTTCCGCGGCGCAGCGCTGCGCTTGGTGGATCTCGCGGGCTCGAGCTTAGACGGGATCGCGGTGAGTGACGGGAAGCGGCACTCACCGAGAATCGGGCCTGACGACCGCGTCACTCTCGGTAAGCGTCCTTGCGGGACACCACGCGCGTAACGATGATCGTCTGACGCGGAGCATCGTACCCAAATCGTATTCGCCAGGGTCCAACCCGAAGCGCCCAAGCGTCGGCCACTCCCTGGAGCTTGCGGATGTCTACGTCACCCCGCGAAGGGTCCTCGATGAGTCGGTCGAGGAGGGCAAAGGCGCGCGCGAGTTCTCCGATCGAGCTTTCGCAGGTCGCGCTCGGCCGCGCGGTCGAGGACGTAGCGCCAACTTCACCCGAGCAAGCGCGCCTTCGCCTCCTGGACCGTGAGGAACTCGCCTTCTTGGTACCGCCTCATGGCTTCGGCAGCACTCGTGTCCTCATTGGCGGTCGTCGGCTCGTCGTCGGTGGGGGCGGCGAGCAATGCATGCATCATCGGGTCCTGGCGTACGCTCGACAGGTATCGCTCAACGCCCGGCAAGATGCTGTCCGGCAACTCGTCGATGAGGCGGTGCAGTGCTTCCTTGGTCGTCATGCTACCACCTTCAGTACTCGCCACCGCGTATGCTACCACGCTCGCCGGCGACGCTCGGCAATCGCGAGCTTACGCGCCTGGTCTGGGGCGGGCGAGGCGGCGGGAGGTGACGCAGCGCGGTCACGTTCTGGGCGTGTTTGGGCAGCCTGACGAGCTGCTCAATCACCTGCGGGACGTTCAAGGATGACCTGCCGAGAACGAATGTTCGAAGTGCCGGGGATTGTAGGGTGCGGCATGCAGGGCAGCAACCACGACTGTACGTAGCCACCCGGTCAAGTGTGGCTCATGTCGCAGCCAGACACCCGCCGTCGTCCTATACTGACGGCATGGGGGCCAATACCGGGCAGGATGGCGGGCGGCTCCGGATGGCAGTGGGACGCTGAGCGGTGCGCTCGGCCCTGCTCGTCGCCGCGATTGGGGTGGGTGTGCTGCTGGCGAGCGGCTGGGCGTCCGGCGGGTGGCTGTCCGGCGGGAGCGGGATCCCGTTCGAAGAGCAGTTCATCTTCTTCCCGTCGCGGGAGATCGTCGCCACCCCTGACCGACTCGGGCTGCCCTACGAGGAGGCGCGTTTCGGGCCGAACGGGCGCCTGCGCGGCTGGTTCGTGCCCGGGTCGGGCACGAGCCAGATCACGTTCCTCTGGTTCCAGGGCAATGGCGGCAACATGTCCCATCGGCTGGAGCTGATCCGGCGGCTGCGCCACGAGCTCGACGTCAACGTCTTCATCTTCGGCTACCAGGGATACGGTCCGAGCGAGGGTCGGCCCTCCGAATCGGCGACCTATGCCGACGCACGCGCGGCGCTCGCCTACCTGCGGGGTCGCGGCGACGTGGACGCCGAGCGGCTCGTCTACTACGGCAAGTCGCTCGGGGCCGCCGTCGCGGTCGAGCTGGCGACTCATGCTCCGCCTCATCGACTCGTCGTCCAGTCCGCGTTCACCTCTATCGCCGACATGGCCGCGATCCACTATCCGTTCCTGCTGTCGCTGCGCGGCCGCCTGCGCACCCGTTACCCGACGATCGAGCGGATCGGCCGGGTGGCCGCCCCGGTGCTGGTGGTCCACGGCGAGCGCGACGAGATCACGCCCGTCAGCCACGGTCGGGCGCTGTACGAGGCGGCAGCCGAGCCCAAGCGACTGCTGATCATCGCGGGCGCGCGGCACAACGACGTCCCGGACGTCGGTGGGCGTGCCTACTTCGACGCGCTGCGAGCATTCTGTACGATCGAGCCGTCGCCCTGAGGGACCGCTGCCGCTTCAGGCCACCCCGATCGTCGCGGTCAGGCCAGCTGTCCTAGCTACGCTCGCGCGCGGAGCGGCCGTGCTCGACGGCGAGGCAACGATCCATGACGACGTCCAGGCCGGCCGCCGCGGCGCGCTCGGCGGCCGCGACGTCGATCACGCCAAGCTGGAGCCAGAGCCCGCGCACGCCAACCCGAATCGCCTCGACGACGATCCCGGCGACGGCCGCCGAAAGACGTCGACCAGGTCGACGTCGAACGGGATGTTGCCGACTGACCTGTACGACCGCTCGCCGAGGACGAGGTCCGCGTTCGGATTGACCGGCACTATCGTCAAACCCTGGGCTTGGAGGTAGCATGCTACGCCGTGACTCGGACGCGCCGGACTCGGCGACAGCCCGACGACGGCGATCGTGCGAGCATAGCCCAGGATCTTGCAGATCGTGTCCGGGTCGGCGAACTGATCGGCCTCGCCATCACGGAAAGGCATGCGTCACCCCTACTCACATGTCAACGTGGACCCAGCACCCGCGCGGAGGTGTCCTTCAAGACGGCGGTGCTTACCCGCTCACCCCGCTGATTGGGAGACGACGAATGCGCAAGCGAGTCTGTTCGAAGACGACCACTGCCCCCTGTTCGAGGGGCTCCCTGACCACTGGGACATTCGCGAGCAGAAGCGCCAGTTGCCGCTCAGGACGACGCTCAGAACCTCCGCGGAAGAGGATGACAGACGGCTTAGACTCACGCCGCATCGCGAGCAACGTGCCAAAGTCGGTGTCCGCGGAGACCACAATGCGATCCTCCTCAGTCGCTCGGGCGAGGACGGCCTCATCGCACGCCGCCTGCATCCCGTAATCCCGTACGTGAACGGCGTCGTGATTCGCCTGGCAGAGCCCTTCGGCGACCAACGTCGACAATGCATTGTCGACCAGAAACTTCACGTCCCGGTCAGGAGAGGGAGGGCACGTTCCCGCACCGCCTCGGCGGCGTAACGAAGCGCTTCACGGATGTCGTCCCGTTCAAGATCTGGAAAGGCTTGGAGAATCTCGTCTTCATTCATCCGATCCGCGACCATGCCGACTACCGTAGCGACAGGGATACGGAGGCCCCGAATGCATGAGACGCCGCCCATCTGATCAGGGCTAACGGTGATGCGCGCGAACGTCATCGGACTTGCCTCCTCCGTAGCGCCAGGTTGGTCGCCAATTCGACACCCCCATCGTAGGCAAACCGAGGACACCACTGAGCGCCAGTGATTACCCGCCGCGCGCAGGCCACTCTTGGTGACGCTCGCTGCCACCAGGCAACACGCCACCCCGCTCGGCAAAGGGCGCGCGTCACTCCCCTCAAGCGCCGGCGGCTTGTGACTTAGCCTGCCCGAGCCCCGTCCCAGTCGTTGAGAGTCCGTGCACCATCCGCATTTGATCACGAAGCTCGTCGAGCGGGAGATTCTCAAGGTGAGAAATGACAGCAGCACAGTAGTCTACAAGCCACCTCGGGCCGCCGTATGGTGGGTGCCCGTTCGGCTTCTGGACCATCCAACGTTGGATGCTGAGCTCTTTTCCATAATAGGAGTGGGTTGCTCTGTTCCGGATGTTGTTGGCATCGTTCAGAATAGGCTGGTCATACCAATCCAGTAATCGCTGCCGTAGATCTGAATACGGCATTCTTGGCGCAACCTCCCCGAATCTTTCAGATGGTGTCCGAGGCTTGCCGCAATGTGAGCATGGGCGATGAGGATCTAAAATCTGCTTGAATCCCTGTGCCATAGCTTTGCTTGTTTGATCGATCGCCGCCTTGTATGCATAAAGTACCCCTTCAAAGTGCGCCTGTAGTGCAACTGTAGGCTAATTGATATGCCTCTTCTCGAGACTACGTACCTCGGGGTCCAAGATCGATGCGTGATATCGTGCTATATGAACTTTGTTCGACGCAGCGTCGAGGCATCGTTCCCACGTGTCGCCCGTGGTCGGGTGTTCATTCATGATGTCACCTTTACCATCGATGATGGTGTCCAAGCAACTGTCATTGTAGACTCATGCTTCCGAGCGCAAGCGGGCGGGGCGGCGGGAAGTGACGATGCCGGTGTTGAGGCCGAACCAGTGCATCTCGCCGTAGTAGCGGCCGTGCTCGATCTTGATGCAGCGATCCATGACGACGTCCAGGCCGGTCTCGGCGGCGCGCTCCGCGGCGGAGGGCGCGACGACGCCGAATTGAAGCCAGACGGCGCGGGCGCCGATCTGAATGGCCTCGTCCACGATCGCCGGCACGGCCGCTGGATCGCGGAAGACGTCGACCACGTCGACCTGGATCGGGAGGTCGGTCAGCGACGGGTAGCAGCGCTCACCCAGGACCTCGGTCTCGCGCGGATTGACTGGCACGATCTTGAAGTCGCGGTACTTGAGGTAGCTGGCCACGAAGAAGCTCGGGCGCAGGCGGTTGGCTGAAAGTCCGACGACCGCGATCGTGTGAGCGTAGCTGAAGATCTTGCGGATCGTGGCCGGGTCGGCGAGGCGATCGAGCGCGCTGATCTCCGCGGTCATGACGTCGCTCCTCGAGTAGCCGCGTCGCCGACGGCGGCCGCGCGGGTTACGGCAGCCCCGTTTGGAGAGGCCGCCCCAGCTGGGGTGGCCTGCGAGGCGTGCAGGGCACGATCAAGGTCCCAGACGAGGTCGTCGATCGACTCCAATCCGACCGAGATGCGGATCATCTCGGGGCCGATTCCGGCCGCGGCGAGGTCAGCGTCCGACATCTGCTGGTGGGTCGTCGAGGCGGGGTGGATGACCAGCGTCTTGGCGTCGCCGACGTTCGCCAGGTGCGACACGAGCTCCAGCCGCTCGATGAACGCCTTGCCGGCCACGCGTCCGCCCACGATCCCGAAGGTGAAGATCGACCGGGACCTGACGGAAGATATTTCCGCGCCAGGGCGTGATAGGGATTGGACGGCATTTCGGCGTAGCGGACCCAGGCAACCGCGGGATGAGCGTCAACATCTCGGCCACGGCGCGGGCGTTCGCAACGTGGCGGTCCATCCGTAGCGGAAGCGTTTCCAGTCCGAGCAGCAGCAGGAAGGCGTTGAACGGCGAGAGGCAAGCGCCAACGTCCCGCAACGACTCGGCGCGCAGCTTTATCAGGTACCCGTAGGGGCCAAACGTCTCGTGAAAGGCCAGACCGTGGTAGGCCGGCGAGGAGCGCAACCGTGTCGAACTTGCCGTTGCTCCAGTCGAAGCGGCCCGACTCGACGACCGCACCAGCGATGGAGGTCCCGTGGCCGCCGATGAACTTGGTGGCCGATGGAGGACGACGATCAGCCCCACTCCAGCGGACGGCACAGGTACGGTGTGGCGAAGGTATTGTCGACGACCAATGGGATGCCGTGCTCCCGGGCCAGCGCCGAGTGGCTCGAAGTCGAGAACGTTGCCGCTCGGGTTGCCAATGGTCTCGCCGTAGAGTGCGCGCGTCTCGGGCCTGACCGCCTCGGCGGTCTCGATGCGGTCAGGGTCGACGAAGCTCACGCTGAGGCCGAGCTTCTGGAAGGAGTGTTCGAACTGGGTGAACGTCCCGCCGTAGAGGGTCCGCGCGGCGACGATATGATCGCCCGGGTCTGAGCATGGTGAACAGCGCGAGAAATTGAGCGGCCTGGCCGGAGGAAGTCGCCACAGCGCTGGCTCCGCCCTCGAGCGACGCGACGCGCTCTTCGAAGGCGGCAGCCGTCGGGTTGCCGATCCGCGAGTAGATGTTGCCGTACTCCTGAAGCTCGAACAGACTGGCGGCGTGGTCTGGCGACTCGAACACGAACGAGGTGGTCTGGTAGATCGGCATCGCCCGCACGCGGTGTACAGTGCGGACGCTGCCCGGCGTGGATGGTGCGGGTGTCGAAGCCGAACTGGCGCGGAGATCCTGACATGCCTGCATCCTCTGGGCGGAGATCTCGGGCGCGGACTGTCGCGGACCCTGCCGACTGTGATCGTATCCGACCTCGCGCCCTGGCGGCCGAGATCTTGTCGATTCGGCGTGTGTTGCTCGCGGGCTAGCGGGTTCCAGCACGGCGTGTGCCGGCGGGGCGGCTGCGCGCGCGAAGACGGGCCAGGAACGGACGGATCAGCCCCGGTCTGGCGGGCTTCCTCCAGCAGGAAGGCGTCATGGCCGTAGCCCGAGCGGAGGTTGCGGTAGTGCCGTCGGCCGCTCTCGTTGAGCGCGTCGACAATCGCCCGCGACTGGTGCGGCGGGTAGAGCCAATCGGAGCTGAAGGACAGGACCAGGAAGCTAGCCTGCGCGTCCTTGAAGGCGCGGGCCAACGAGCCACCACCGCGTTGCTGCGCGAGGTCGAAGTAGTCGATCGCGCGGGAGAGGACCAGGTACGAGTTGGCGTCGAAACGCTCGACGAAGCTCGCGCCCTGATCCAGGTAGGTCTCGACCTCGAACTCGGGCGCGGTGTCGTAGCGGTACTGCTGATTGCCGCAGCCAGCGCCCGAACTTGGCTTCCATCGAGCTCTCGCTCAGGTAGGTCGCGTGGCCGACCATCCGAGCAATCGCCAGCCCACGACGGGGCCCGGCCCGTGGTAGTAGTCGCCGTCATGCCAATCTGGGTCGGCTACGATCGCCCGGGGCGCCGATCTGATTGAAGGCGATCCCCTGGGCGGTCAGCGCGGCGCTGGTGGCGATGGGGATGCAGCCCTGGACCAGCTCCGGGTAGGCGACGGCCCATTGGAGCGCCTGGTTACCGCCCAGCGAGCCACCGGGCGACGGCCAGCAGCCGCTCGACGCGCAGGTGGCGCAGCAGCTCCCGTTGAGCGTCGACCATGTCCGCGACCACGGCCGGAAACATCGAGCCATACGGCCGCCCGGTCCCGCCGATCGATCGTCGCTGGGCCGGGCCGAGCCTCGGGCAGCTCCCAGGACGTTCGAACAGATCACGAAGTACTCGTCGGTGTCGAACGCCTTGCCGTGGCCGATCATCCCATCCACCAGCCGAGCCCGCCGCGCGGTCGGACGCCCTTCTCGTCTGCGCCCACGCCGTCGACGGCGCTCGGGGCGTTCGGATCGACGCTCCAGCCGCAGCATGGGCATCGCCAGACAGGGCATGTAAGGCAAGGATCGCGTTGCCTCCGTCTGGGGCGGCGGTATTGCGCGTTTCGTAGGCCAGCGTGATTGGCCCGAGCGCGGCCCCGCTCTCCAGGCGCGCAGCGGCCCGTCGGGCGTGTAGTGCTGGTGGCAACCAATCCGACCGCGCCGGCGCCAGGCGGCAACGGCCGGGCGCCCGAGGTTCGGCAGTCGCGCGAGGATCCAGGTCGGGCTGGCTGGCGATGCTGTCGCTCCTCGCCTGGCGGACACGCCCAAATCAGGGCACTCTCCGCGGGAGCTGTATCGTGTCTGGAGCATTCTAGCGAGGAGACCGAGTCGCTCGGCCACCCTGGGGCGAGCTAGATCGTCGACGGTCGCGAGCGTGACGATGCGCGGTCGGACTATGCTCTCGGGGGACCGGCCCACAGCTGGTGCCGGAACGGAGGATCACATGTCAGAGCCGTTCGAGTACGTCTCTTATGCCCGCCTCGAGTATCACGGAGGCCGCCGCCAGGCCTACCTGGGCGAGGTGGCAGAGCCGGTGACCTACGGGGTGCAGGGCGCTCTTCGCGAGTACTACGGGGCCAGGGAGGGCCCGCCGGTCGCCTCGACCCTGGACCACATGGTCGCCGCCATCGCCGGTTGAATGTACGGCACGCTTGCCGGTGCCCTGTCAGGGCGCAAGATCCCGTTTGACCGCGATCGGTTCGCAGCCACCGTCGATGGCCGGATCGTTGGCATCGGCAGGACGATCAAGATCGAGTCGGTCGCCGTACACTACGATCTCGCGGTGCCCCCCGAGCACCGCGAAGCCGCCGAACGCGCCCTTCGGATCCACCCGGAGGGCTGCCCGGCCCACCAGAGCGTCAAGGACGCCATCGCCATCACGTGGGATGCCACGTTACGCCTCGGCGATCAGGTGGTGCAGGTGAGCGAATAGGAGGGGAGCGGCCATGCCGCGTGTGTGTGTCTTCGACGTCAACGAGACGCTGCTCGACCTGGCCGCCCTGGACCCGCATTTCGAGCGGGCCTTCGGCGACTCCAGCGTGCGCCGGACCTGGTTCGCCCAGATGCTCCAACTCGCCCTCGTCTCCACCGTCACCGGTGCCTACGCCGATTTCGGGGCGTGCCAGGCGGCGGCGCTCGAGATGGTTGCCGCGCGCCAGGGCGTGGACGTCTCGGAGGGCGACCGGCGCGAGATCCTCGATGGGATGCGCCGGCTGCCGCCGCATCCGGAGGTTCGCGAGAGCCTGGAACGGCTTCGCGAGGCCGGCTTCCGCCTGGCCACGCTGACCAATTCGACGCTCGAAGTGGCCGAGGCGCAGCTCAACCACGCGGGCATCCGCGACCTCTTCGAGCAGGCCCTTTCCGCCGACACCGTCCGCCGCCTGAAGCCGGCGGCCGAGCCGTACCGGATGGCAGCCGAGCGGCTGGGCGTTGAGATCGCCCAGGTGCGGCTGATCGCCGCCCACGCCTGGGACATCGCGGGGGCCCTCCGGGCCGGCTGCGCCGCCGCCTTTGTGGCTCGGCCGGGGATGATCCTCGACCCGCTCGTCGACCGTCCGGATGTCGTCGGCGCCGACCTGCGGCAAGTCACCGACCGGATCGTCCAGGTCGAGGCAGCGTAGGAAGCTGAGAAGCGCGGAATCCGCGGCAGATGCACACGGAGTCGGCTCAGGAGGTGACAGCATGCCCCATTTGAAGCACCTTCCCGACATGAAGCGCAACGAGATGCTGACGTTTCCGGCCCAGGTGAACCACGACACCCCCTGGACGCCACCGGCGCGGCCGCTGCGCGAGGCTCGACTGGCGCTGGTGACCTCGGCCGGCCTCCACCGCCGCGGCGATCCGCCCTTCGTCAGCAACCATCACGAGCCCGATTACTCCTACCGCCGTCTACCGGCCGACACGCCGGCCGCCGAGATCCTGCAGAGCCACGCCAGCGCTGGCTTCGACCGCTCCGGCATTCAACGCGACCTCAACACCACCTACCCGGTCGACCGTCTGCGCGAGCTGCTGATGCGGGGGGCCATTGGGAGCCTGGCCGACAGCTTCTACTCGTTCATGGGCGCGCTGCGGAACGTCGCTCGACTCGAGCAGGAGACCGCGCCCGCGGTGGCCGAGCTCCTCCGTCAGGACGGCGTCGAGGTCGTCCTGCTCACGCCGACCTGACCGCTCTGCTCGCACACCTGTGGTGTGCTCGCCCGCGTGTTCGAGGCGTCCGGCCTGTCCAGCGTCCAGATCAGCCTGCTGCGAGAGCATACCGAGAAGATCAGGCCGCCGCGGGCGCTCTTCTGCCCGTTCCCGTTCGGCCTGGCGCTCGGCAAACCGAACGATCCCGAGTTCCAGCACCGCGTCCTGGACCATGCATTCTCACTGCTCGAGCGCCCGAGCGGCCCGGTCCTCGAAGACTTTCCGGAGGAGATCGTCCCCGCGGATGCGCCGGTCACGCCCGCCGAGGAGCGGCCGCCCGATCCTGCGTTTGAGCTGACGGCGCTGCGCGGCTACTACGACCGCTTCGTCGCGCACCACGGGCGGACCGCGGTCGGGCTGACCGGCGTGCCGAGCACCCGCTTCCGCGGCCTGGTCCGCCTGCTCGAGAGGTACGCCGCGGGCGAGGAGATCGAGGCGCCGACACCCGACCTGTCCGCGGCCCAGTACGCCCGGTTCGCCTGCGACGACATCAAGGCCTTCTTCCGCGAGGCGCGCATGGAGCAGTACCCAGCCGAAAATGGCCCCCAGATCGACGCCTGGTTCTGGCAGCAGACCGCGATGGGCCCCATGATGCGCCGCGTTCGCGACCGCATGCTGGCGTCTGGCGACCGGCAGGTCGAGATGCTCTCGTATGGGATTTACCGCGAGCCGGACACGCCGAATCCAGAGTGGAAGTACCTGACGCCGACGGCGGTCAAGACGGACGGCGGGTGACGCCGGAGGGACAAACTCGTAGTCCGCCACGGCCAGGACCGGGGGTTGGGTCAGCCCACGTCACCGGCCTCCAGGAGGTGGGCCAGCTCGGTTAGCGACTCGACGACGACGTCTGGCGGCGAGCCCAGCCAGTCGAACAGGCCGCCGCCGCGATTGACCCAGGCGGCCTTCATCCCGACCGCTTCCGCGCCGATGACGTCGAAGGGATTCGAGGAGACCAGGCGGATGTCGCCGAGCGGCCGTCCCAGCCGCTCGGCCACCCGACGGTAGGTGCGCGGAGACGGCTTGAATGCCCGCACCTCGTCGACGCTGACGTAGCCTTCGAAGTAGGGCGCGAGCGCCGCCTTGCGCATGATCGCGTCCAGCATCCGGGGGCTTCCGTTCGAGAAGACGAGCATCCGCTGGCCGCGGTCGCGGAGTCGCCGCAGGCCGGGCAGCACGTCTGGAAACGTCTCCAGGTCGTCGTACTGGGCCATCAGGGCGGCCTTCTTGTCGTCAGAGAGATCGGACCCGGCGGTGGCCAGTGCGTGGTCGAGCGCCTTCCGCGTGACCCGCTCGAAGTCCTCGTACCGCTCCATCACGGTCAAGCGGAACGAGTACTCGAGCTGTTTCTGGCGCCAGACCTCGGCGATTCGCGGGGCGGCCTTTCCCGTGTCCTGCTCGAGCGCCTTCCAGATGCGGATCGGGTCAACCAGTGTGCCATACATGTCGAACACCAGCGCCTCAGCAACTGCCATGCGGTCCTCCAGCTGGAGTGTGGGGTTCGGGTCGATCAGTCGCCGTCCAGCGTTCCTTGTTGTACCCAGTGGGCCAAGGCCCACCAGCGTACACCTTCCACACTACAGTCGAGCACGTCCCGGCCAGCCTCCACATGGTGCTCGGGTGCTGACGCACCGCGCGGGTTCAGGCTTCCATTCGGACTTCTTCGAGGTCGAGGTCGCGCTCGATGCGATGCAGGACCTCGTCGTTGATGATGCCCCGGTCGCGTAGCTCAATGATCGCCTCGCGCTCGGCCTCCACCACTTCGTGGCGGATCAGGCGGTGCTCGATGAGCTCCTGCTCCTCGGCGCCGTTGCTCGAGGCCCATCCGCCGAGGGCGCGGACGGGACGTGGCGCGCGTGGTGTTCGTAGCGAGAACGCAGGTTGTCGAGCAGCTCACGGTGGCCCGGCCACGCTTCGCTCAACTCTTCGATGCGCGCCGCCGCGGCTTGAGCGGCGAGCGCTCGAGCGTGGAGCTCCTCGCGCTCGCGGTCACCGCCGTCGCAGACGCCGAGGCGGCGGATCAACCACGGCAAGGTCAGCCCCTGGCCGACGAGCGTGGCCAGGATGACACAGAAGGTCAGGAAGATGATCAGGTCGCGCTCCGGGAAGGGCCGCCGCTCGGGAGGGTGAGCGGCAGGGCCAGCGCGGCCGCCCAGCCCAGCTCCGGGATCAACGTGTGAGCGACCACTCCGACGACCACGGTCGTCGCCGCCACGAGGCCGATGGCGAGCTGGGCGATCGGCCGCGTATTTGCACGCAGATCGCGAAGTGAGGAGAACCAGGCGTCAGCAAACAGCAGCGGTGGCAGAAACAGGACGAAGACGAGCTCAGGGGCCAGCTCGACGCGCGGCTGGCCGGGGATGAAGTCCACGACCAGCCCGCCCAGGACGAGCAGGATCGGAAACGGCACCCCGATCCTGCGCGAGACCCAGACCAGCAGCGCGACCACTGAGAGCAGCGCCAGGACCAGCTCGAGCTCGTGGACAACCCCTCCTTTCCCGATTATCGGGCGGAGGCGGCACTGTCAGCGAGAACGGTTGGCGCGGGCTCCCCAACCGCCCGGGAACGCGAGTATCCGACCCGCGATCGCAAGCCCGTGCGGGCACTCTGGCGGGCGCGCGGTCAGGCTGGCGCTACGAGGTGGCGATTACGGGGTCGGCGAGGCGGACGGGCGCGGACCGCGCGGACCGGGCTGCTGGCCCGAGTTGATGCGCTGGATGATCCGGTCGGCCTGCTCCTGGGTCAGCCGGCCGGCTCGCACGGCCGCATTGATCATGTCGATGCGCGTCTCGCGGAACGCCTGGGTCAGGCGCTCGGGGCTGACCCCGAGCTTCTGGGCCAGCGTGTTACGGAACTGCTCACGCATCTGCTGCCGCTGCTGGGGATCACCTCCGCCACGCTTGCGGTGGCCCGCCCGGCTCGGGTCCTTCTGACGGTTAGGATTGTGGGGCCCAGGCGACGGCGCCGGAACGACCTGCGACACGGACGGCGCGTTCGCGGCGGACTGGCCGAACGCCAACGGCTGACCAAGCGTGCTCCCGCCAACGTAGCCGGCCAGCAGCAGCCCTGCGCCGGCCGACGCGGCCGCGATTCGAGTGCGAGTGAACATCCGTACTCCCCAATCGAGCCTGAGCGTCATGGAGCCTCAGCCCGGTTGCCTAGATAGTACGACCGGCGCAATGAACAATGTGTGATCGAAGTGCTAACGCCGTGTAAACCTTCCAAAAGCCGCGCTGGCGAAGTTGTCGGCTCACAGGTAGGCGATGAGTCGACCGCAGGCGATGACCGTGGCCCACAGCGTCAGCGAGATGACGGCGGCAGCCTTGGCGGACGACGGGGTCGCGGTCTCGCGGTCCCAGTGCTTGACCGACTTGAACGCCCAACGGTGGAATACGAGCGTGTTGAGGATGGCCAGGGCGATTAGGGTCAGCTTCATCTGAAAGGCCGGGTTCGCCGCCGTGGTCGTCGCCTCGGCGATGAACAGCAGCACGCCGGTCGGCGCGGCGAGCGCCAGGCCAAGCCGCGCCCAGGGAAGCAGGTGCCGCGCCATCGCGGTCACTGGCAGCGCTCGGGTGAGCCCGAGCAGCCGCAGGTCGAACATAGCCGCCGCGCCGACGAGGACGACGAAGCCCAGGATGTGGGCGATCTCTACGGTCGGGTACAGCCAGGTCGACTCGCGCATCGCCACGGCTATCGTCGTGCGCTCGAGCCAGGGCAGCCAGGCTACGCCGACCACCTCCATACGCCGGCGGCCTGTTACCGAATCCGGACGGACTGGCCCGAGTGGTCGACGGTGATCTCGGCCGGCGCCAGACGCTGGTCGTTAGCCCGGCTTGGCGACACCAGCACGGTCAGCGGCATCCTGCCTTGCAGCACCTCCGGCAGCAGCCCCAGGTTCTGCGTGCGAGACGCGACCGGCATGTCGAGCACGCGCATGGCGATCAGCCGGTGGGTGTTCCTGTGCACGGTCCTATCCGGTCGGCCAACCCGGTTCAGCGCAGCTCGACGCTCACGTCGCCGATGGTGATCCGCTCGGCCCGCAGCTCGGTCGTGTGGGTGCGGTGGAGGTAGCCTTCAACGCTCGCCTGGGCGTCGGGCTGGATCATCCAGCGCGGCATCCCGCGTGCCTCCGAGCGGGACGGCGGCGCCAGCACGACCAGCAGATATTCGGGCGGGTCCACGATGGTGCCATCCTCCTCTGGCTCAGACGGGACCTCGAGGACCACCATCACGTGCGGGTTGGCGTACTCGACTTCGGTGATGCGGCCCGAGAGCATCAGCAAGGTACTGCTGTCGTACCCGCTCCATCCGTGGTGCGCGGAGGCCGCGCCAACCCCAATGGCGAAGAAGGTGGCCGCGGCGGCCAGGATGACGGCCAGGCGCATCCGCCAGTTTTCTGCGCGGATAGCTCGGACGATTGTATGCGGCATGCGGTTCTCTCCCATGTGCCGGGGTTGCGAGGCACCGACTCGGCACGCGACGTTGACCGTACCACGCGCGACTAACGTCTACTTTAAGGGAACCATGAAGGCAGGCGAAAGATTCCGCCTCGCTAGCCGCATCCGGGTCTGACAGATCGGTGGCCACCCGTCCTGGCAACAGCCCGGCAACACCCGAGACTCCGCACACGATCACGCGGCGGCCCCAGCAGCGTGCCCGCCTGGCTCTCCGGGGCCGACCTCAGGCGGCCAACTGGCGGGCGAGAGCGCCGATCCGGTCGAGAGCCTTGCGGATGTTCTCCTGAGAGTTGGCGTAGGAGAGGCGAATGTAGCCTTCGCCGTGGGCGCCGAACGCGGTGCCGGGGAGCACGGCGACGCCGCCCTCGTCGAGCAGGCGGTCGGCCAGCGCTTTGCTCTTCAAACCGAGGTTGGAGACGTTCGGGAAGACGTAGAAGGCGCCGTGCGGCACGCGGCAGCTGACGCCGGGGATGGCGTTCAGGCCGGCGACGATCAGGTCGCGCCGCTGTTTGAACTCGGCGACCATCGCATCCACGGCGTCCTGCGGGCCACGGAGCGCTTCCATACCGGCGACCTGGGTGAACGACGCGGTGCAGGAGACCGAGTTGACCGCCAGGCGGTCGATGTGAGGGATCAAGTCACGCGGAAAGACGCCGTAGCCCAGCCGCCAGCCGGTCATCGCGTAGGTCTTGGAGAAGCCGTCAAGCAGGATCGTCCGATCGCGCATGCCAGGCTCGGCGATGATCGAGTAATGCTCGCCGCCGTAGAGCATCCGCGAGTAGATCTCGTCCGACAGGATCAGACAGTGATGATCGCGCAGGACATCGGCGATGGCCTCGAAGTCGATCTTATCCAGGAAGCCGCCCGTCGGGTTGGCCGGCGAGTTCAGGACGACGAGCTTGGTCCTGGGAGTCAGTCGTGCGCGCAAGTCGGCTGGATCGAAGCGGAAGTCGCGCTCTTCGAGGATCGGCAGCGGAACGACCGTCGCGCCGACAAAGTTGGCCATCGACTCGTAGATCGGGTAGCTGGGGTTGGGGCAGATGATCTCGTCGCCTTCCTGGCAGAGGGCGGTGATCGCCCAGAACATGATCGGCTTGCCGCCAGGGCTGACGCAGACCTGGGCACGGTCGACCTCGATGCCGCGGGTTCTCGAGACGTACTCGGCGACCGCCTCGCGCAGATCAGGCAGCCCGAGGGCCGGGCCGTAGTGGGTGAAGCCACGGCGGAGGGCCTCAGCGCCGGCCTCGACGATGTTGGCCGGCGTGTCGAAGTCGGGCTCGCCGATCTCCAGGTGGATGATGTCGCGGCCCTGGGCCTCCAGCGCTCGAGCGCGGGCCAGAACGTCGAACGCGCTCTCGGTTCCGAGCCGTCCCATCCGGTCGGCGATCATCCGGTCAGCCACCTGCATCGTCCCCCTCCTTGTCCAGCCTTTCGCTCACCCCGCGTAGCGCACTCGGAGGCATTCTACAGGGCCATCACCTCGGCTATCCTGAGGCCCAGATCTCGATGCTTCGATGGGCTTGTAGCCTCCCGCGCCAGGACGGAGCAGGAGATTGAACAGGAAGGAGATCGGAGCCATGGCTGAGCCTGACGAGCGGGCCCTTCCGTTCTTGCGGGTCAACGACCGTCAGTCGAAGCCACGCCAGCGCGGTGTGACCGAGATTCGCGGGCCGTACTACACGCCAATGGGCAAGCGCTACCTTCAGGACCTCTTAGAGACGATGGGAGCCTACGTGGACGGCTTCAAGTTTGGTGGAGGCTCCTTCGCCCTGATGCCGGGTCGAGTCGTCAAAGAACTGATCGAGCTGTGCCACGCCCACGACGTGCTGGTCTCCACCGGTGGCTTCATCGAGCACGTGCTGACCCAGGGACCAGACGCCGTGGACCGCTACATCCGTGCGTGCAAGGAGCTGGGCTTCGACATCGTCGAGATCTCGAGCGGTTTCATCAGCCTCCCGACGGACGATTGGCTGCGGCTGGTGGAGAAGGTCCAGGCGGCGGGTTTGCGCGCCAAGCCAGAGGTGGGGATCCAGTTCGGAGCGGGCGGGGCCAGCACCGCGGCAGAGCTGGAGGTCGAGGGGACGCGCGATCCCGGCTGGCCGATTATTCAGGCGAGACGCTTTCTAGACGCGGGGGCGTACATGGTGATGATCGAGTCAGAGGGCATCACCGAGAATGTCCAGACCTGGCGCACCGATGTGGTGGCCGGGATCGTCGGCGCGCTCGGCCTGGAGCAGGTGATGTTCGAGGCGGCAGATTCGGAAGTCTTCGGCTGGTACGTCAAGAACTACGGGCCGGAGGTCAACCTGTTCGTCGACCACAGCCAGATCGTCGAGCTGGAGAGTCTTCGGTCCGGCATCTGGGGCACCAAGAGCCTCTGGGGACGGATCTTCACCTACAAGCGCTGAGTAAGGGCGGTCGGGCTCTAACGAGACGAGGCGTGGCCGGTCGCGCGCCAGTTCGATGAGAGATCAGGCCTCGGGGGTGGCGAGCACATGGCCCAGGACGTCGGCGTCGACGTTGCCGCCGGAGAGAATCACGCCGATCCGCTTTCCCGATAGATCGCCCAGGCGGCCCGAGCGGAGCAGAGCGAAGGGGACGGCGCCGGTCGGCTCGACGAGCAGCTTCAGCCGCAGCAGCAGGAAGCGCATCGCGGCAATCACTTCGGCATCGGAAACCGAGCGGACGCCGTCGACGAGGCGGCGGACCACCGGGAAGGTGAGCGCGCCCGGCTGCTGGGTGCGCATGCCATCGGCGATCGTCTCGGGCGGCGGGATTCGGATGCGCTCGCCAGCGGCCAGGCTCTGTTCCCAGTCGTTCGATGTTTCGGTCTCGACGCCGAGCACCTGGACTGCCGGAGCCAGCCCCTTAGCGGCCGTGGCGCAGCCGGAGAGCAGCCCCCCACCGCCGACAGGTGTCAGCAGCAGGTCGAGCGGGCCGGCGTCTTCGACGAGCTCCAGGCCCGCGGTGCCCTGGCCGGCCATGATGAGCGGGTGATCATAGGGCGGGACGAGAGTCAACCCACGCGCATCGGCCAGTTCGCGGCCGAGCACCTCGCGGTCCTGGGTCTGGCGATCGTAGCGTAGGATTTCGGCACCGTAACCGGCGGTCGCGGCCACCTTAGCGGCCGGTGCGTCGGTCGGCATTAGGATCGTGGCCGAAACGGCCAGCTCGCGCGCAGCGAGCGCGACGCCCTGAGCATGGTTCCCGGAGGAGAAGGCGGCCACGCCACGGCGGCGCTCCTCGGGCGTCAGCGCGGCCAGACGGTTGTAGGCGCCGCGGAACTTGAAGGAGCCGCCGCGCTGGAGGTTCTCGCACTTGAAGAACACGCGGGCGCCCTCGCCAAGCAGGGCGTCGACGGTGCGCGAGGACACGATCGGCGTGCGGTGGGCCACGCCGTGCAGGCGCTCGGCGGCGCGGCGAACATCGTCGAACGCGATCGGCAGTTCCAGGCGCGCGGTTGGG
>JAUJPG010000001.1:460128-543434 GCA_030447245.1 Chloroflexota bacterium
TCATCGTACGGGACCAGGTCCTCGCGTCGGAGGACACGGGTTACTGCTTCGCCCGGGGCATCACTCGCGCGGTAGCGCGCCTCGGCTGTCTCACGCCGATCCTCGATCAGGGCCAGCAGGTCGTCGGCAGCCACCCAGGCGAGGCCAAGCACCTCGGCAGGGTCCGGCGCATAGCTAGCGTCCGGCGGCCCGGGCATCAGCACGTGGAGGGCGTGGTGCTCGCGGTCAATCAGGCCGTTCGGGTGGTGGTGCTGCTGGCGATGGCGGCCGAGCGGGACCAGATCGGTCAGCTCCACGGCGATGCCCAGCTCCTCGCGGACTTCGCGCGCTGCGGCTTCGAGCGTCTCGCCAAATCGGACGTGGCCGGCTGCCGAGGCATCGAAGCGCCCTGGCCAGACGTCCTTGGCGAGTGCGCGGTGCTGGAGCAAGACTTCCGGTCCGGTCGGACCGGGGCGGGCCACCCAGCAGAAGAACGCCAGGTGCCAGTCGCCATCGCGGTGGACCGCGCCGCGCGACTTGGCCTGCCCGGTCGGCCGCCCCGTGGCGTCGTAGACCTCCAGCAGCTCGTGCGGATCAGTGAGGCCAGAGAATTCAGACATCACTAGCCCTCATCGATCGCGCGACCCGGACGGTCATCCGCCCGCGGCGCGGATCGCCAGGAAGACGGCCAGAGCGAACAGCGCGACCCAGATCACGACGACGATCCCGGCGGCAACCCAGTTAGTCGGCCTGTCGGATGCCAGCGCGACGCGGGCCCGCTCGCGACACTCCGCCATGACCGGCTCGGGGATCATCCGCAACGCGAGCGCGATCCCGAGCGGGACCAACAGCAGGTCGTCGAGCCAGCCGAGGATCGGGATGAAATCAGGGATCAGGTCGAGCGGGCTGAAGGCGTAGCCGACGACGCAAGCGGCGACCAGGCGGGCGTGCCAGGGCACTCTGGGGTCGCGGTACGCGAGGTAGAGTGCGTACGTCTCGGCCTTGAGCTCGCGGACGCGTGCCTTCCACGACTCGACGGCGCTCACAGGGCGACACTGCTGTGCGAAGAACGCCTTGGCACCTGGTTCATCTACGGGAGTGCCTTCCAATCGCGGCGGCGCTGCTCGTAGGTAAGGACGCGGTCGTAGCCGGCTGCGCGGAGGTGGGCCACGGCGAGCGGATAGTCGGCCCCGACTTCCTCCGGCGCGTGGGCGTCTGAGCCGAGCGTGGCCGGCACACCGGCCTCGCGACAGGCGACGAGCAGGTCCGCGTGGGGGTACAGCTCGCCGACCGGCTTGCGCAGCCCGGCCGTGTTTACCTCAACCGCAACGCCGGCCGCGGCCAGGCGGCGGCCAACGCGTGCGTACAGGTCGCGCGGGTCGCGGCGCGGGCGGTGACCAAACTTTTTGACCAGGTCCAGGTGGGCGATGGTGTCGAAGCGGCCGGTTTCGGCCCCGCGGCAGACCAGGTCGAAATAGTGCTCGCACAGCACGTCGACGTCCCAGTCATCGTACCCGGCAACGTAGCGGGCGTCGTCCAGGCCCCAGTCGCCGATGAAATGGACGCTGCCGAGGACGTAGTCCCAGGGGTAACGATCCAGGATGGCGGCCAGCGTTGCTTGGTGGCCGTCAATGAAGTCGGCCTCGACCGAGAGACGAATCGCGATCTCCGGGTGGGCCTGGCGGAGGCGGTCGACTTCCTCCACGTAGCCGTCGAACTGCTCCTCCAGCATCGCCAGCCCCGGGTCCCGCTGGTCCCGCGGCAGCCAGTACATGAAGATGTGGTCGGAGAAGCCCATCTCTGGCAGTCCGGCCCGCACGGCCTGCTCGACGTAGGCGGCCATCCCACCGGTCGCGTGGCCGCAGCGGGCGGTGTGGACGTGGTAGTCGACGAGGTCGACTCGCGGCCTGGCGGGTGGTTGGTCCAGGGCGGCCTCCGATGCTGGGATTATAGGCAGGGCCGCCTAAACGGGACCGACCGCGTCAGGTGCTGTGCTACGATACGGTGGAGCTCGTCGCCTTGGCGCACCAGGGAGGCCAACCATGGTCCTCGCGCACATTTTCGGACGCCTCATCGTGGGCGTACTTCGCGGCATGCTGCACCGCTGGCCTTCGACCGTGCTCGCGCTGACGCTGCTGATTGGCGGTGGCCTCGTCCTGGGGTCGCGCGGATTGATCCCCGGCATGCCGGCACTCTCGGAGCTTCCAGGCTTCGAGGGAGCGACCGCGTCGACGGCCGCGGCGTCCGACACCCGCGAGATGGTCGTCGAGAACATGCAGCCGGTCCGCAACGGCGAGCAGGTCAACCTGATCCTGAAGGAGAAAAGCGGCAACCGCCGCCTGATCGTGATCGCGGGGATGAGCGAGGCGCTCGGCATCGCCGGGGTCGGCAATCAGGAGGCTGCGCGCTCTGAACCCTCGAAGACGTACGATTTCATGAGCTCGCTCGTCCAGGAGCTAGGTGGCCGGGTCGACCGGGTGGTGGTGAACAACGTGACCGACACGACATTCTACGCCAAGGTCATCATGCGCACAGATGGTCGACAGATCGAGGTCGAGTCCCGCCCGAGCGACGCCGTGGCGCTGGCTCTCCGCGCCAAGGCGCCGATCTTCGCCGAGGTGAGTGTCCTCGACAAGGCCGGGGTGCTCAACCCGCGCTGACCCCCGCGCAACGATCGTCACGCACGTCCAGGCCCCGTCGGCCTACCGCCGGCGGGCCCACTGGTGTCACGCGGCCTCAACCTGGCCTCGCCGGGGCCGAGGCTAGCTCGGTTGGTAGGAGCCGACGACTTCGATATTCATCGCCCGCTGCCCGCGCCCGCGCGGATCGGTTTCGATATCGAACTCGAGCTCTTGACCTTCCTGAAGCGCGTCGAAGCTGCCGCGCGGCATTGCCGAGTGATGGAAGAAGATTTCAGAGCCATCCTCGACGCGGATGAAGCCGAAGCCACGGTCGCGGATCATCCGCACGATTGTTCCCTGGGTCATGAGACGGTACCTCCTGCCAGGAGACCCCGCACGACGTCCCCGGCGTCCAGAATCTCCTCAGACTTGCAAGGGCAAGGAACGTGCCACCGGCGCACATACCATCGACCGCGGCCAGGCCACGGGTTGCTCCTTTCTGGACGGGATCGATCGAGCCGATGCCCGCCGTTGCCGCGTTTGGATCGGCCTGTTACCGTCTCGCCCGAGCGCTGTGAAGCGGCCGCCCTGGCGGCGGCGAGCGCGACGCAACCTGACGCGGAAAGCGGTGGAATCGGGTGAGCTCCACGGGACCGGCTGCCAAGAGCTGGACGTTCGATCCGTTCGCATCGGCCACCGAAATGCTGCGTGCGCTCCGCGCCGGCGCCGTCTCGGCGGTTGAGCTGCTCGAAGCCCACCTGCAGCGCGTCGAGCGGATCAACCCGCGGCTCAACGCAATTGTGATCCCGAATCCGGCGGCGCGCCAGGCCGCGCTGAACGCGGATCGCGCCCTGGCGTCCGAGCGCAGCGGCGGACCTACGGCCGGTGCGCTGGCCGGCCTGCCGCTGACGATCAAGGATTGCATCGACGTGGCCGGCCTGCGCACGACGGCCGGCGTGCGCGACCTGGCCGACCACGTCGCCGCCGCGGACGGGCCGGTCGCGGCGCGGATCCGCGCGGCCAGCGGGGTGCTGATAGGCAAGACGAACGTGCCGCCGATGGCCGGAGATTGGCAGACGGTGAACGCCATCTTCGGGCGGACGCTCAACCCGTGGGACCCAGAGCGGACGCCCGGCGGCTCAACGGGCGGCGGGGCCGCGGCGCTCGCCGCGGGGTTGACCTCGCTGGAGCTCGGCAGCGACATTGGAGGCTCGATTCGGGTGCCAGCAGCCTTCTGCGGGCTGTACGGCCATCGCCCGAGCGAGACGCTGGTGCCGCGCTATGGGCACGTCCCTGGTCCGACCGGCCCGAACCCGGCCTTTGCGATGGGCGTCCAGGGTCCGCTGGCCCGCGACGCCCGCGACCTCCAGCTGGCCCTGGACGTGACCGCTGGCCCGGCCGGCGATGAGGCGGTTGCCTGGCGCCTGGAGCTGCCGCCGGCGCGGGCCGAGCGGCTCGCCGATCTGCGCGTGGCGGTGCTCCCCGCGGCCGACTGGCTGCCGGTCGACGAAGAGATCGGCGCAGCGCTCGACGAGCTGGCCGCTCGTCTGAGCAGGGTGAGCGCGCGCGTCCAGGTGGCCTCTCCCGAGAGGTTCGACCTGCGCGAGCATGAGACGCTCTACACGACGCTGCTCGACGTGATGATCTTTGGCGACCTGCCGCCGGCGGTCCGAGAGCGGGCGATCTCCGAGCACCGAGGCTCGGACGACCCGTTCGCGGCAGCCCACCTGGCGGGCCTGGAGGCGACGGCGAACGACCTATCGCGGCTGTTCGAGCGGCGCGAGCAGTACCGAGCCGCCTTTCGGGCGTTCTTCCGCGAGTGGGACGTGCTGCTCACACCGGTCACGATCGTGCCGGCCTTTTCGCACGACGACAGCGTGTTCGCCGCTCGCCGGCTGGACGTCAACGGCGCGTCGGTGCCGTACGCTCGACTCCAGGTCTACCCGGGGCTGGCCGGCTTGAGCGGTCAGCCGGCGACGGCGTTCCCGGTCGGCCGGACGCGGGGCGGCCTGCCGATCGGGCTGCAGGCGATCGGGCCATACCTGGAAGACCGCACTCCGATCCGGTTCGCCGAGCTGGTCGCCCGCGAGTGGGGCGGGTTTACCCCGCCGCCGGGATACTGAGCGGAGCAGCCAGCAGACGAGAGAAGAGAGGCCGCTCCTGACTCGCGACTCCTGAGTCCTGGCTACTCGGCTAGAACGTTCGGCCGAGGGTCTGGTCCCAGGGTTGCGGGGCGGCGACTCGGATGATGTCTTCCTCGCGGTCGCGGACGTAGAGGTACAGGTGGGCGAAGAACTCGACCTCTGGCAGCGGATAGGTCGGGTTGATGCACAGGTACGGGTAGATCCAGGGTGGCTTGACGCCGGGCGCGCAGCGGACCTCGATGCGCCGACCGACCCGGAGTCGGTAGGTGACTCCGGGGTAGATCCGCGAGGGCAGTTCAAGATAACCCTCGCGCTCAAGGCGGGCCCAGGCTTCCTCGCCGAGGGTGGTCCGGGCGACCTCGCCGGCACGCGCGCGGGCGGCGACGTAGTCGGCAGTGGAGAAATCCCAGCCGGCCGACCTCTTAGGCAAATGGTCCCAGCGCTTGAGCCAGGGCCGCTCGAGCGTCGCGCCATCAGCGCCATCCGCGTCACTGCCGAAGAGCCAGCGCCAGAGCGCATCGAGGCTAGGCATAGCGACAGCAGTGGGACATCGCGGGCGTCGTCGTCATACTCCCAGAACCACGGCGGAGCCCCGTCATCGTGAGCCCCCAGCGGTCATCGTGAACGGAGCCCGGTCATCCCGAGCGGCCCCAGCGGTCATCCCGAGCGGCCCCAGTGGGTCATCCCGAGCGGAGCGAGAGATCTCATGCTGACCGGAGCGCAACCATGAGATCCCTCGCTCCGCTCGGGATGACCGAGAAGATGCTCGGGATGACGGGGCTCCGTTCGGGATGACCGGTCGGTCAGCCTATGCGAACGAGTCTCTGGTAATCAGCCGCCGGCGATCGGCGCGATGATCTGGTACTCCTCGACCTTGGGGTCGAACGGCTGGGTGTCGATGACGTGCTGGCCGTCGACCTTCCTGGAGACGACGCAGCCCTTGTCACGGGCCTCGCGGATGATCCGCTCGGCCTCAGCGATCTGGGCCCGCGCCTCCTCGGTGTCGGTGGTCTCCCACTCGACAACCTGGTGCCCGCGACGGTTGGCGACGATGCACCGTTGCATGGCGCCGCCAGAGGGCGTTTTGGTCCTGCGAGGCCGGCCAGTACCACGTTCCACCCAATCCGACGCGCCCATAGTGCCGAGTTTGGGCCGTCTCGGATCGGCCTCCCCGGCCGGCACGGGCGGGACTAGCGCAGGCGGCGCGGGATGCTAGGGCGTTCTGTCTGCTATGTTGCGGCGGAGCATTGTGGGTGCGGCCCCGGGAGTGCGGATAAGGGGCCGCGGGCGCGGGGGTTCGTGGGGCTCAGCAAGAGGACGTGGATGTTCCCCACGTGAAAGTACGCGACGTCCTCCGCCGCCTGCAGGACGATGGCTGGTATGTGGATCGGACCCGCGGCAGCCACCGTTAGCTAAAGCACCCGACCAAACCGGGTGCCGTGACCGTGTCGGGAAAGCTATCCGTCGACATGCCGCGGGGGACGTTGCAGAACGTGTGGCGACAGGCGGGACTCAGGGAGGAGCGATGAGACAGTACGCCGTGGTCATCGAGAAGGGCGAGAGCAGCTACGGGGCGTACGTCCCGGACCTGCCGGGCTGCGTAGCGGTGGGCGCGACACCCGAGGAAGCGAGCACGCTGATCCGCGAGGCGATCGAGTTCCATCTTGAGGTCCTGCGCGATGCGGGCGAGCCGATCCCGGAGCCGACCAGCCGCCTGGAGTACGTCGAAGTTTGAGACGACGTGACACGGGTCGGGCGATCGGTTGACGTGCCGAGAGCCTCAAGGTTCTGGTGATGGGTCAGGCGCTCGCTGCGCCTGTCGGCTCGCCGCCGAGCCCCACGGCCGCGCGAGCTCGGCGATACTCGCCGCTGCGCTCCCAATGCGGTCGCGGCTCAACCTCGTCCCACTCGGTCAAGGCCACAGTCTCCTGCCGGCTATCCCAACCGAGCCAGAACGAGAAGATGCGCCCTTGCCAATCAATGACGCAGCCGCTCGCCTGCTCGATGCCACCGCGCATGCATTCGCCCTCGCCGGTGACAAAGAAGTAGGCATACGCCCCCCGGACCCGCTCGGAGACGAGCCGATCCAGGACTGTCCAGTACCGCGCGTCATATTCGGCAGCCATGCTCTCGTCCCATCATAGGTAGTCCAACGCCCAGCCCGCGGGGCACGCGTGGGACTAGCGCAGGCGGGGCGGGACGTAGTCGTCGGGGACGGTTATCGGGAGGTCGAGGACGACGGAGCTGCGGGTCTTGCCGTGGGGGTCCAGGGCCAGCGAGACGGTCACGCCGCCGTGCAGGGCACGCCGGAGGACGAAATTGAGCGCGCCGATGTTCGGCAACTCGTAGCGCGTAACGTCGCCCTGAACGAGCGTGCCGTACAGGGCCTTGACGCGGTCGGCGGTCACCTGCTCGCGGAGCAGCTCGTAGTCGGTCGGGTCGTAGGCGATGACCCCGACATTCGAGGTGTCGGTCTTGTCGCCGGAGCGGGCATGGGCGACCTCGCGGAGCGGGATCGTCTTCACGGACGAGCCAGCCTCACGGCGACGCTCGCCTCACGGCCGTGACGGCGTCACTCGCCGACCGCTTCCATGACGATCTCGGGACGAACCAGCTCGCGCGGGATGAAGGTTGACTCCACGGCCAGGACCTCGCGGACGGACATCGCGGCGATGCTGCCGGCGGATGGGCCGGACAAGCCGAGCGCGTCGACCTCGTGCGCCACGATCCGGGCCTCTTCCTCAGTGTCGGTCCGCGCGGCCACCCGCAGCCGGACCTCGTAGGGCGGCTCCAGCGAGCCCTTCAGCGCAGCGCCTGGAAAGAGCGCGTCGACGCCGACGCACTCGACGCGCGTCTCGCGGGCACGGACTCCGAGCAGCTCCAAACGGTCAAGCACGACCTCGCCGGCCAGGCGCGCCCGCTCCACGGCACCAGGGCCGCCGTAGGACACCTGGCCCTCGCCGATCCAGCCAGCCAGGTAGCCAACGCTCACCTTGAGCGTGTCCGGGCGGGGCGATCCGTTGCCGCCGCTGAAGCGCACCAGGTCAGGCCCGGCCTGGTGAAGCTGCACGCCAGTGAAGTCGGCGGTGACGTCCGGCGTCAGGTAACGGGCCGGGTCGTGCAGCTCGTACAGAAGCTGCTCCTTGCAGGTTGCGACGCTGACCAGGCCGCCGGTGTCGGGCGTCTTGGTCAGCAGACCAGCACCGGAGGCGTCGACTTCGACGATCGGGTAGCCGAGGTTGGCGAGGCCCGGCACGTCCTTGTAGCCAGGATCGGCGAAGTATCCACCGGTGACCTGGGTGGTGCATTCGACGAGGTGGCCGGCGATCGTTCCCGCCCCGAGCCGCTGCCAATCGTCCCAGCCCCAGCCGAGCTCGTACTCCAGCGGGCCGAGGGTGAGCGAGGGGTCGGCGACGCGACCGGTGATGACGACGTCGGCGCCGAGCGCGAGGGCGTCGCGAATCGGCTCGGCGCCGAGATAGGCATTGGCCGAGACGACGCGCGGCAACGCGGCGACCGGCTCGCCGGTCTCAGCCACGTTGAAGTCGCCGGCGCGGACAAGCTCCAGCACGTCGTCGCCGAGGACCGTGGCGACCTTCAGCCGTTGCAGCCCGAGCTCACGGGCAAGCTGGACAGTCCGCGTGCCGGCCGCTCTGGGATTGGCCGCGCCGAGGTTGCCGACAATCTTGACGCCGCGCTCGACGCAGGCCGGCAGCACCCGGCGGAGCCGCTCGTCGAGGTACGGGTGGTAGCCGCGCTCGGAGTCGCGAAGCTTGTCGCGCTGGGCCATCGCGATCGTCCGCTCGGCCAGGCATTCGAACACGAGGTAGCCAATGTCGCCCCGCTCGACGAGCGGCAACGCCGCGTCGAGTCGATCTCCCGAGAAGCCCGCGCCAACGCCGATCCTGACCCGCTTCATCAACACCTCGGCCACTACTATGCTCCGGTCCCGCGCCCGAGTCAAATGCCGCGACTGGCCGGGAGTGCCTCCGTACGAAGGTGACGCACACCCGGCTGGATCACGGGGGCTGGATGGGGAGGTCGGCGCTGGCGTAGAGTAGGACCGAACGCGGCGCCGGAGGATCGTCATGCAGGTCTGCTTCCTGGACCCGCTCGAGGAGCGCGTCAGGGAGTTTCCCGCTCGGTATCTAGCAGAGCACGCGGTGCATTACGCCGAGGGGCAGCCGGAGCTCATCCCGGCCGACACCGAGGCGCTGATCACCTGGAGCGGGCTGCTGGACCGCGCGCTCGTCGAGCGGCTGCCGTCGCTCCGGCTGGTCCAGCGAATCGGATATTTCCGCGGCGGCGGGGATCTCAGGGCGGCGGAGGAGCGCGGAGTGCAGACGGCGGTCTGGCCGCACGGCGTCCTGAACCGGGTGGCGATGCACACGCTGATGTTTCTGCTGGCCCAGAGCCGCCAGCTCCTGCCGAGCCACCAGGCGACGATCGAGGGGGTCAACGCCATCGGCATGGAGCCGGCCTTCGCCGACCAGCGGCCGGTGGCGATGAACTGGGCCAAGATTCCACGTGTGGACAGCCCGTTCAACAAGACGCTCGGGATTGTCGGCTTCGGGGAGGCTGGGGCCTGCCTGGCACACCAGGCCGCGCCGCTCGACATGGACGTCCTGTACTACAAGCGCTCCCGGCTCTCGCCCGAGCAGGAGGCGTTCTACGGGGTCGAGTACGCCCAGCTCGACGAGCTGTTGCGACGCTCCGACTTTGTGGCGACGTTCGTCCCATACAGCAAGGAGACCGAGCACAGCTTCGGCGCGCGCGAGTTCGGGCTGATGAAGCCGACCGCTTTCTTCTTGAACACCGGGCGGGCGAACACGACTGACGAGGGGGCGCTGATCGGCGCCTTGAAGAGCGGGCGGATCGCCGGCGCGGGGCTAGACGTCTTCGCCTACGAGCCGCTGCCGCCGAACAGCCCGCTGCTGACGTTGAAGAATGTGATCATGACCCCCCACAACGCTGGGGGGGTGGGCGGATGGCAGGACGTCTTCGGACGGATCGCCGCTAACCTGAGCCGCGTCCAAGCTGGGCGGTCACCGGTGAGCTGGGGCATCCCACCCGCGTAGAGGCGGTTCACGAAGTAAACCTCTCCAGCTGAGGCGTCAGGACGACGGGCAACCCGGTAGGCGTGCGCGGCACTCTACCACCCCGATCTACGGCGCTTCGACCGATGCTTCCGCCACCCTGAGCGCGAGCGGGCAGGTCTGGTTCGGCGACGAGACGACTCTGCGCGAGTTCCCGCTGTTGCGAGCGGCCCGGGCCAGGCGAGGCGAGCAGGTCGAAGTGGTCATCTCCGGCCGCAACGCGCGGCGCGTGCTGCTCGGATGATCAACGTCGCCAGCGGGGAGCTCGTCCGAGTCGTCCGCGCGCGTAACCGGGGCCACGATGTCGGCGCGGCCGTGGTGGCCTTGGGCCAGCACCGGGGCCCCGGCCTGACCTTGCTGGTCTGGGATAACGCTCCGCCCTACCACCTACCTCACCCGTGGCGCTGCCGCGGCGGCCGCGATCGAGTCGGCCTGGCTGCCGTTCCGCTCCCCGGAGTTGAACCCCTGCGAGGACCTCTGGCGTCACCTCGAGGCCACCATCGCCGCCAACGGTGCCTACCCCACCGTCGACGAACTCGCGGAGCGCGCCGCCGCGTGGCTCGCTGGCATCCCGGCCGCCAACGCCCTTCGCTCCTGTGGCCTGCGCTAGTCCAGGTTCGCCTGTGTACCCGCCTCACGGCCAACGGGCAGTGCGAGGGCGAGTGGGCTCGAATCGACCGTTCGGTGGAGGAGCTGGCGGATGAACCGCTCCGCCGTCATCGCCGCCGCGTCCAAGTCCCCATTGGTCACCGGCGCGGCGACCTGCATGATGTAAGCACCATCCTCGATCCGCCGCCGCCCGTCGCGCCAGAGATACCAATAGAAGATCACGCGATCCTCGCCTCGCAGCTTGTGGTGGGCGAGCATCCGATTCAGGCCGACCTCGCCCGTGTCGAGCGCGACCGCGCGGACCGGCAGCTCCTGCACCGACCAGTCGACGCTGTAGCAGATCTCCGGACGGTGCAGCTTGCGCGACGTCGTGCTGCCCATCACGGTGAAGTACGCCTCGTCGCCAGACGATGTCCGATAGGCGCGGTTGACCAGGTACTCTGGCAGGATGTAGGCGACCGCTTCCAGGTTCAACGGGAAGTCCGTGCCCTCCCAGACGCCGATCCGGTGCGGCACCTGGCGCTCCCCTTCCTCGAGCGTGAAATTGAAGGGTGTCACGACGTCGGCCTTGCCGTTGTTGAACCGCACCACCCCGCCGCGATCCAGCGTGAAGACGAAGTGATCGGGCGCGATGTCGGCCGGCCGAGGCGGTCGAACGACCTCGAGCGCCGTGACAATCGCCAGCGTCGTGAGCAGCAGGGCGCTCGAGGTCAGGAGGCGACGGGAGACCATGGCCGCTCCAGTGCCTTACCGACAGCGAACAGCAGGCCCAGCGCCAGGAGCCAGAACACGACGCCGCCTAGGTCGTGGTAGTAGCGCATCGCGGCATCGGCGTCCTGCCAGTGTGCGATGCACAGCAGCGAGCCGAGCCGGAAGACGTTCGCGGTCAGCGCCACCGGCACGATCGCCCCGAGCAGCAGAAGGTTCCGTCCGACGGACGGCAGGCCGAGTACGCGCATGAAGAGCAGGCCGAGCGAGGCCAGGGTGACGGTCGAGTAGAGCCCGCTGCACTGGACGCCGACGATGAACGAGGCCGCCGGCAGGCTCACCTCGGCGCCCTGGTAGGTCGCCGGGACGCCGACCAGGGCGACCAGGCTGGCCGTCGCCACGGTGCTCAGCCGCTGGAAGTAGAAGCCGAGGTCGTCCATGAACGGCAGCGGGATCGCCACCAGCAGGTACCCGATCGGGAAGGCCAGCAGGCGCAGGCCCGGCGGTCCCAGCCACCAGCCGGCGAGCCCGAGCAGGACGAGCACCAGCGCCAAGGCGGCGAGGAACTCGGACCCGGCCAGCGCGCCGACCACCCGCAGCGCCAGGCCGGCCACGACAAGCGCGGGGCCGACCCAGCCAACCGACACGGGCACCCGGCGCACGAGGCGGGGCAGCGCGAGCACGACGAGGACGGCCGACACCAGCGGCACGAAGAGCCCGTGCTCGTAGTACGGGTTATCCAGCCATTCCCGCGTTAACCAGAGGATCGGGCCGGCGAAGACCAGCCCAACCAGCACCGCGAGCCAGCTTGCCGCGAGCAGCGCGCGCGCCGGTGGCAGGCGAAGATCCGAAATCTGCACGTCGACTCCGGGCGGAGTGCGGGGGCGCGGGGCGCCCCCGGCATCGTCGCGTCGGGTTAGACGTCGTCACCGCGACGGCGGCGCCGACGGGTCGCACGTGCCCGGGTCAGGGCGTAGCCGCCCAGGCCGGCCAGACCGCTCCCGAACATCAGCATCGTCGACAACTCCGGAATCACCGGCGGCGGCGTCGGCGTCGGTGCGGCGCCAGTCGCCGCTGCCGCCCCCGGCGCCGGCGCTGCCGGCGGCAGCGGCAAGGCGTTCGTCAGCACGAGGCGGATTGTGCCGCCCCCCGGATCAACCGGCAGGAAGAACTGCGCCGTCCCGTTGACAATCTGGCATCCTCCTGGGAGCGGAGTGCCCCCGCCCGCCCCCTGTGTGGCGACGCACCCCACGAGAACGAAGCCGGTGGGCGCCGTTTCGGTGATGGTTATAATCTGACCACGTTCGAAGCTGGCCGCGGTAGGGGTGAAGTCACTTGGCTCGCAGTCGGCGCTCACCGTGACCACCACGGGGTCGTTGAACCTACCCCCGATAACGTTGCCCGAGACATCAAAGCCGGCCAAACTGCCCGCAGCGAGGCCGGGGCTTGCCAGCTTGCAGAGGGACGCGGAGGGGAGGGGCGGCGGCTGCCCAAGCGGGGAACTGAGCGGCAGGCGTTCGTGGCTGCCAATGCCCACTGCCGAAGCGATCCCCTCGCTCGAGCCCAATCCTGCGAGCTGGGTGGGCCCTAGGGCCGCGGCGGCCAGCGCGACCACCAACACGAACACGCGAGCATACCGCATGTTGCCTCCTCCGCCTTGCTCCACTCAGGTGAGAGCAGCACCAGTCTACAGACTTGCGTGCACCGCAAGAGGGCGCCTCACCTCATAATTCCGCGGCCCGGGAAGGATGCGTCGCCTGATAACCAACCGGCCGATCCCGCTCGACGCGACCTCGGTAAATGTGCCCGAAGGCGTGGCGTCGCTACTGGGGATGCTAGTCGAGGCGTTGATCATCGCCGTGCCGAACAACGGTCTGGACGTCCGGGGTTTGGCCTTCTGGCAAGCGTTCGCGAAGGGCTTCATCATCGTCCCGGTGGTCAGCCTGGACACGCTGCCATGACGTCTCCAGCCGCTTCGCGGTGGGCAGGTCGCGGACGACGGCCGACGATGATGATACGTGCAATAGATTGCCGCGGCGCACTGCTGGCGGACGGCGCGGGACTCGCGGGCGCCACCGGCGGGGAGCAGGCGGCATGCATCTTGCGGCCCACCATCGAGTGAGACGGCCGAGCCGGATGACCGGACCGAGCTATCAGGCCGGGAGGTGCAGGCGTGGCGTACAACCCGATCGACCCGACACTCGGCGGCCCGCTCCCGCCGCCCGATCCGCGTGACCCAACGCCGCGGGGCATACAGCCCCCGGTCGAGCGCGACCAGGATCCATTCCGCGAAGGGTACGAGGAGAGCTTAACGGACGGGTCCTCGAGGCCGTTGACCGACGACGAGAAGGACGCGGCGCGAGACGATCCAGGACGCCCGGGACGGACCTACGCGCCGGCCTCGGAGCGCGTCCCGGCAGAGCCGTCGGCAGTCGATCGCAAGCTGGTCGAGGAAGGGAAGGGCAGCGACGCGCCATCCTCGGGTGCATCGGCGCATCCAGGCGATCGGAGCGACCCCTCGGAGCTCCGCTAGAACGAAGCCGACCGCGGTCAGGGTGAAGCGCGCCGCGCCCCTACGCGGTTATTGGAGCGACGGGCGCCGCGACATGTGCGCGCCGCGAGGCCCGCGTTACGAGGTGGGGGCTTCGGCGGCGACCTTGAGGCGCTCCAGGGTTTGCTGCATTCCGCGCTCGAGGTCGCGGCGGCGGCCAATCCGCGGCAGCAGATCGGCCAACACTCGTCCCAGCAGATCGCGCGGAACCACTCGGCAGGATTCGGTGACGAGCGTGCCACCGTCGCTCGGCTCGAAGCGGTAGCGCCAGGCGGTAGAGCCAGGTGCGATCAAGAACGCGAGCTCGCGCCCGGGCTCGGCGGCAGTGATAGTGGCGGTGGTAGTCCACTGCATTGGTCCACGTCGGTTGCGCCCCTGAAAGCGCGCCCCGACGGCCGGGCTGGTTGCGCCGTCAAGCCACGTGGCACCCACGGTCTCCGGGCTCCACTCGCCCATTCGCGTGACATCGCCGACCATCGACCAGAGGCGCTCGGGGCTGGCGTTGATCTGGAGCTGTGCCTGTGCTTGCATGGTGGGGTGTACTCCAAGTGGGATGACGATCCCCCGTAGGGGCGCACGTTTCCGATGTTGGCGGTAATGGGTTCTCACACGCGATACCGTTGGATGGCTGCTTCGTCCAGCTCCAGGCCGAAGCCGGGGCCGTCCGGGACGCGGTAGAGGCCGTCGGTCGGGCCACGGCGATTGGCAATCAGCTCCCAGAAGAGCGGGTCGCGGTTGGGATGGAAGCACTCCACATAGGTGCCGTGGGGTAGCGCGCCGAGCAGGTGGGCCGAGATCTGCGGCTCCTCATGGTGGGCCATCTGGACTGAGAAGGCCTGGGCGAGCGCGGCCGCCCGCCGCCACTCGGTCGGTCCGGACGCCCAGGACGCGTCGAAGTTGCAGACGTCGATTGCGCCGTCCATCATCAGGTCACGCACGCCAGCCAGCCCGATCTCGCTCTGCCCGGCCGCGACGGGCACCCCGCTCATGAGGCGCACGTCGCGCATCGCCCGACGGTCGTTCTCCCAGCCGCAGGGCTCCTCGAACCAGCGCAGCCCGAGGCCCTCGGTCAGCCGGCAAAAGAGGACCGCCTCGGCCACGGTGTAGCCCTGGTTCGCGTCGGCCATCAGGAGGAACTCTGGTCCAGCGGCCTCGCGCGCGACGCGGAAGCGGGCGGCGTCCTCGGTGGGCGTGGCGCCGCCGACCTTGAACTTGCAGCCGGCCAGGCCGTGCTCGCGGTACCAGGCGATCTCTTCGGCGATGGTGCCGAGTGCGTCGTGGTAGTAGCCGCCGATCGCGACGATCGGCCGAGTGTCACGGTAGCCGCCCCACAGCTTGTACAGCGGCACGCCGAGGGCGCGGCCGACGGCATCCCAGATCGCTGTGTCGACGCAGGCGATGGCACTGGTGGCGAGCTTGCGGTCGCGAAGGATGTCGCGCGTGGCCGGCAGCATCGCCTGCCAGCAGCCCTCGACATTCAAGGCGTCCATACCATGCAAGGCCGGGGCGAGCTCCTGATGGATGATGTTGAGGATCGCGCCCTGAGTCTCGTCCTCGTCGCCGTTGTAGACCGTGCCGACGATTCCCTCCTCGGTGATCAGGCGGGTGATGATGGTGCAGCGCGTGCTCATCTGGTACTTGCTGCCGCGGAACGTCCGCGGAAGCTGCGCGCGCAGCGGGATCGTCTCGATCGCGCGGATGCGAAGCGCGGCCGGGGGCGTGACGGACGACGAGGACTGCATGGGCAGACCGGACCTCCGATAACGGGGAGATGATACGCCGTTCGGCGGCTCTGGTCCGGAGTTTATGCGTCGCCGCGGCCGGCCTGGTCTAGTCCAGGCGCAGCATGTCGAAGACATCGCGGACGGTCAGCTCGAAGCCCGGCAGGACGGCGTCGAGGTCGACGCGATCGTCACCACGGAGCACACGCGGCTCCGCACCGGTCCCGAAGCGGATCACTGCCTCGTCACCGGGGTCCACGACGAGCGCGATCTCCGAGCCTCGTTCCAGGAGGATCACACACTTCTGGGCGAGCACCGTCACGCTCTGCAAGGGCGAGACGATCTCGATCGAGATGTCCGGCGCTTCGACGAATCGATCGGCGACCTTGCCGTCGGGAGTGCGCGGGATACGGCCCCACCGATAGACCGCGACGTCGGGTACGAGCGAGAACTCGCCGTACGTTGCGCGCAGCTCGGTAAAGGCGAGCGCAAGCTTGCGCGGTCGAGTGAACAGGTTGATCCGCTCCGCGAGGCCCGGCTGCAGAATGCTGTGCTGCCCCTGTGGAGGCATCTTCTGGACCACCACCCCGTCGTAGTACTCGAGCGCCGGCTCTTCCTCCGGCAGCGCCAGGAACTCGTCAAGGGTCAGCCGTCGCTGCGCGATTGCCATGCTGAAGGACCACCTTCTCGAGGTGTCGGGATCATACCGCGTCCACGTCGGCGCGGACCTTGACGAGGCCGAGAATGTCCCAGTGCACGTCGCCCATGACGAGGTGCCATCGGGCGAGCATCGGTCAGTCGGCAGCGTAGGGGCGCAGGGCCTCGCGGTCGAAGCGCAGGCCAGTGCCGGGGTCGTCGGTGGGGCGGACCTTGCCGTCCGTGACGACCTGAGGGCGTTCAAGGTACCGGTCCAGCGCGAAGGCGTGCTTCTCCAGGTAGATCGGATTGGTGCTGGCGCAGAGCAGGTGGGCGCTCAGCTCGTCGGTGTAGTGCGAGCTCGTGGGCAGGCTGGCCTGATTGGCCATCTCGAGCACTCGAAGCGTCGGCGTGATCCCGCCGTTGGTGACCGGGTCGATCTGGAGGACGCCGAGCGCCCGCTCGGCGATGTAGCGCTCGAACTCGCGGGGTGAGTGGAGGCTCTCGCCGATCGCGATCGGCATCGGCAGCTCGCGGGCGAGCCGCGCGTGGCCAGGCACGTCCTCAGGGATGATCGGCTCCTCGAGCCAGTAGGGGTTCTGCTCGGCCAGTCGGCCGCCCCGCTCGAGCGCCTGGCCCAGACTCCAGCCCATGTTGGCGTCGATCATCAGGTCGATCCCGTCGCCGACAAGGCGGCGGACGGCGGCGACGCGCTCAACGTCCTCCTCGAAATCTTCGCGCCCGATCTTGACTTTCACGCCAGGATAGCCGCGGGCCAGGAATCCCTCGACCTGGCGCAGCAGGCCGTCGAGCGGCTTCGGCAGGTCAACACCGCTGCCGTAGGCGGGGATGGGGCGGGCGGTCCCGCCGGCGAGCGCCACCAGCGGCTTGCCTTCCCGGAGCCCGCGCAAGTCCCAGAGGGCGATGTCCAGGGCGGCGATCGCGAAGGCTGCCAGGCCGCCGCGGCCGACGTAGAGCAGCCCCCGCCACATTCGCTCCCAGAGTGCGTCGACGTCGCCAGCCTCCTGGCCGACGAGCAGCGGCGCGAGGTCGTGGTCGATCAGCGCGCGCACGGCCCGACCACCGCGGCCAATGGTGTAGGCGTAGCCGTGGCCGACGAGCCCCTCGGCGGCGAGCTCGACGGTGACGAGCTCTTCGGTGTCGAGCGATCCGTGGCCGGCGTCGCCAGACGGCTCGAGCGGCAGGCGGTAGTACGCGGTAGAGATGCGTTCGATCATCGCGTCAGTCCTGGCGGCGAAAGGTGACCAGCTTGGTACGGAGGTCAAGATCCATCACGACCCACCCAATCTGCTCCCAGGGGCGCGGGCGGTGGACGCGGCCCCAGGGGCTCTGGCCCTGCCACCATCCATCGTACTCGTACGCCGAGCGCGGCAACGGCTCGCCGAGGAGCTGTTCGATCCTGGCAAACGTCATCGTCAACCGGGCCTGGGCCGCGGGCAAGCCCGCCAGGTGATCGCGGAGCGCGGCGTACTTCAGCGCCCTCTTTGCCATCAGACCCGAGTATAGCCGTCACCGAAGTCTGTGCAGCGTGCCCAATGGATGGCCAACGATTTTGGCCGGACTGTCTCTAGGTGCCCCTCCGAGTCAGGGCGTAGGATTGGGTTGCGATGGCGCCTGCACGGTGGCCGTCGAGGCGCGAGCCGTGACGTCAGCGTCGGGCTCAGGCGCCCGACCACGGACGGGATTCTGAACAGGAGGGGACCAGATGGTGGTGACTACGATGGTTGGATGTTCCGGCTGCTGGAACCCGATCGGCGCCGGCGCCCAGTCGGTCTGGGTGTACGACCTTGCCTTCCACGAGATCTGTGCTCCGAGCTGCCGCGCCTGCGGCAGCCGGCTGACCGCCGATGCCGAGAACCGCTGGAGCTACCAGGGGGCCGTGGTGTCCGTCCAGGCTGGCTACGGCTTGCGGCCGACGGAGTTCTGGTGCGGAGGCTGCCGCGAGCTGCACGAACGAGACGACGCGTTCGCGCAGGATTGACGCCCACGGCCTTTCGATTTGTCGGCGAGTGGAGGGCTCCAGAAGCGGCGCCCGCGGCGGCGGGCGACGGACAGATTCGCGCCCGCGTTCGTCAATTCCTCCGTGGCGAGCTTGCGGAACGGTCCCAGCCATGCCGCGGGCGACTCAGACTCTGACCCATCCCCGCCGGAGTCGTAGGGGGTAGGGAGGGCCCAGCACTAGGGCCGCGAACTCCCGTTGCGTGAGATCTGGTCGGCCGTAGCGAGGGCTGGCGCCGCGGGCATGCGCAGCCACGTGTCGAGCACACGACCGCGCGTCAGCGCAAACACTGCGCTAACGCAAATCCGATGAAGCTCTGATGTTCGTCTAGCAACGTTTTAACGCGGGCGGCGGTACAAAGGATCTGTACAGCGAACCGGCCAGAGCGCCGGGCGCAAGAACAGAGCACAGGAGGTGCACTACCATGATGGAGTTGCTGCGTACCGACCAGCCGACGCTCTCGCTTCGCCAGGCCATGGATCGACTCCTGGAGCAGAGTTTCACCCCGTTGATGCGCGACCGGGGCGATGGTCCCCAGCACGTTCCGGCCAACCTGTGGGAGGATGCCCACAACTATTACCTGTACCTGCTGGTCCCCGGCGTTGATCCGGAGAGCGTTGAGATCACCATGCTGGGAGGCTCTCTGGTCATCGCTGGCGAGTTGACCGCGCCGGCTCCTCAGGACGGCAAGGCGATCTGGTACGAGTGGGGCACGACTAAGTTCCGCCGCCAGTTCCAGCTGCCGACCGGTTTCGACGCCGAGCGGTGCCAGGCGTCGTACACGAACGGGGTCCTCTCGGTGACCATCCCGAAGCCGGAGCAGGCCAAGCCGAAGAGCATCAAGATTCAGGCCGGGCCCACGGCGGAAGGAGCGCTCTCGTCGGGACAGAACTAAGACCGTCGACGCGGCCTGTGTCAGCCCACCGCCGGGCGCAGGGCGAGCAGACGCATCCCGAGCGTATTCGTCCCATCGGACGGTAACCCGGAGCGCGACGACGGAGGGCTGGGCGGGCAGCTAGAGTGCTGCCGGGAGGAGGCAGGCGCTGAGTGGCGCCTGCCTCCTCCCTCATCCGGGACATCCGTCGGAGAGAACGGACGTCCCTCATGCATGAGATTTTGCAGCGCGCGTGAGGCACGTCAGCGCGACCGTCAGATTAGAAGCGCAGCTCGTCGGCAAAGTGCTGGACAGCCTGGATGACGCGCTCGGGCTGCTCTTCGGGAATGTAGTGGGCAGAGCCAGGGACCGGCTGGCCGCGGACATTGTCGGCGCACGCGCGCCATTGCTCGAGGACCGGAGCGTCGGCCAGGTTGCCCTCGCTGCCCCAGAGGAGGAGAAGTGGGACGTGGATGCGCGTGCCCTCGGCGAGCTCAGCCTCCCAGCGCGGACGATCGACATGGTAGGCGGTGCGGTAGTCGCCGAGCGTGGTGGTGATGCTGTGCGGGCGGCTGAACGCGGCAACGTAGTGCTCGACGTCGGCCGGGTCGAGCGGAACGTGGGCGCCGATGAACTGCTGCATGGCGAAAGCCCGCGGACTAGCGCCAACGACCTCCTCGGCGAGCCCGTGCTGGAGGAAGAAGTACCAGTGGTAGTAGCGGCGGGCGTAGCCGTCCCGCCCCTGATTGAACACCCACTCCATGGGCATGACGTCGAGGAGCGCGCCGCCAACCAGGCGATCGGGGTGATCTGAGGCCATCCGTCGGGTGACGCGGGCGCCGCGGTCGTGGCCGATCACCAGGAAACGGTGGCCGAGGCCGAGCTCGTCCATCAGGTGGATCATGTCTTCGGACATGCTGCGCTTGTCGTAGGCATCAGGGTCTGAGGCGGGCTCGGAGTCGTCGTAGCCACGCAGGTCGGCCGTGATGACGGTAAAGCGGCGCGCGAGCACGGGGACGACCTGGCGCCACATCCGGCGCGTCTTGGGCCAGCCGTGAAGCAGGAGTATGGGCGGACCGTTGCCGGAGCGCTCGTAGGCAACCCGGACGCCGCCAGGACCCGCGGCGCTCAGTTCAACCATGGTGCTCTCTCCCGCTGCCGGACTGGCGAGAGCTTAGCGCATGCGCAGTGGAGTAGGTCCACATTCCGGGAGAGGGAGCCCGGCCGTCGTGTACAATCGCGCGAAATGAGGACGGCCTCGCGCGAGCCGCTGGCGGAGCTTCGCCCAGGCTCGCTAGATGGACGCCGGCCGGCCCCCGTCGCGAGTATCGGCCCACTTGCTCGCGCGCTGGCGTACGTCGCGACCGCGTTGGGCGTAATCGGGCTGTACGTGCCGGCCTGGCTGGAGTCGCGGCCGGAGACCTGGCCGCTGGTCGCCGGGAGCTGGGCGCTAGGTTATGGGCTGGCAGTGGGGGCGATCGGGGCGCTGGCGCTGCTCGGGCGGACACGGCTACTGCTCCAGCTCACCGCGCTCGGCGCTGCCCTGCTGCTGGGAGCGACGGCGCTGCTCGGCGGTGTTGCGTGGGCGTACGCGGTCCTGACGGGGCTGGTCCTGATCAGTTTCGGCCTGGGCCGTTGGGCACTTGGACGGCTTGCCCCGACCACCGACCGAGAGCTGACGGTCGAGCGGATCGCGGTCGCGGTACTGCTTGGCTTCGGGGCAATCGCCCTGGTGACGACTGTCCTGGGCGCGGTCGGCTGGCTGCACCCACCAGTCACGGTGGCAACGTTGCTCGTGCTGACGCTCCCCCTGCTCAGGCAGGTCCCGGCACTCCGGCGGGAGGTGCAGCGTCTCAGGAGTGGGGCGCGAGCAGGGGCGCTGCGCGGGACGGACGACGAGCGGATGGCCGCGGCAGTCGGGCTGGCGTCGCTGGCGCTCTGCTTCGCCGGTTCGCTGGTCTGGGCGATCGCGCCGAGCGTCCACTTCGACGCGCTGATGTACCACCTGCCGATCGCCGAAGCCGATGCGGCGAATGGCGGGTTCATCGGACTGCCGTACTACGCGTACTGGCGGCTGATCGGCCTGGCCCACACCCTGTACGCGCTTACGTTCGTGCTTGGCGGCCAGCCGCTGCCGGCCCTGCTCCATTTCACCTTTGGGCTGGTCACCACGGCGCTGGTCTGGGCATTGGCGCGGCGGCTGGCCAGCCCGGTGGCAGGCTGGGTCGCGGCGGTCCTGTTCGCGTCAATGCCGCTGGTGTCCTGGGAGGCCGGAACCGCGTACATCGACCTCTTCGTGACCGGCTACACGTTCGGCTGCCTGTATGCGCTATTCCGCTGGTGGGCCGACGACGGGGCGCCCGACGGCTGGCTGGTCGTGGCGGGCATCTCGGGCGGCCTGGCGATCGGCACCAAGCTCAACGCGGCGTTGTTGCTGGCACCGGCAGCGGCGTTCGGGGTCCTGGGAGTGGCGCTGCGTCAACGGCGGCGGCGAGATAGCCTAATGGCGTGGTTGCGCGGGGCGCTGCCGGGCTGGCTCGGATTGCTGGCGCCACTGGCGCTGGTGCCGCTGCCGTGGTTCGCCCGCAACTGGCAGGCGCTGGCCCAGCGGGTCTCGCCATTCTTCCGCCAGGTGTCTGAGGGGACCGGACTCGAGCAGGAGGCGATCTGGTCGCGGTTCGGGCGCGGGAGCGGCCTCACCGACTTCCTCCGCCTGCCGTACGACCTGGTCATCTACGGGACGGCCTACGATGAGATCGGCTTCGGCGCGCTGGGGATCGTTCCGGTGCTGGCGTTGCTTGCCCTGTTCGCCGGCCGAGCGGTGCGCTGGCGCATCTGTGCGCCGATGCTGGTGCTGAGCCTGGTGATACTGGCGCTCTGGTTCCGGGCCGTCCAGGTCTCGCGATACCTGCTGCCGGCGCTGCCGCTGTTGGCGGTCCTGGCGGTGCTGCCGCTGCCGGCTGTCCCGCGGGCGCGCGGTGGCCGGGCTGGTCTGGCACGGACGGCCGGGGCAGGCATGTTGATCCTCGGGCTCGTGTATCTGGTGGCCACGCGCGGGATGTACAGCTACTGGGGCGCCCACCTGCCCGAGGGATACCCGATCAGGCTGGCGCTCGGGCTAGAGACGCGCGACGAGTTCCTGGACCGAGCGTTCCCGCCATATCGGGCTTTCCAGTTCGTGAACGCTCAGAACGGTGGTGCGCCGGCTGGAAGGGGCGGCCGGGTCCTGTCGGCGGGCGCCCCGTTCCAGCTCTACCTGGACGGCGGGCTCGAGGATGACGTCCACTCACCCGAGGCGCGGCGTCTGGCGCGACTACCAGCCGACGCCATGCTGGCGCGGGAGCTAGCCGACCGCGGCTACGAGTTCATCCTGGTCCATTGGGGGCGGGTTCGCGACCAGCAACGGACGCTGCCGTACATCGAGGACCCGTTCCTCAGGGGCTACACGGCGCTTGCGTTCGCCCACCGGGACGTCTACGTCTACCGTCTGGCCGCACTCGGGGCGCCGGCGGCCGCGCCGCCCCAAGAGCTACTCGCGAATGGCGGACTCGACGCGACCGGAGCGGCCGACGCGCCAGCCGGCTGGGAGCCGTTCGGTGCCCCGCGTATCGAGCGTGACACGGCGGCCGCGCATTCCCCGCCGGCGGCCGCGCTGGTCACCTTCGAGGACGGACTAGCCCAGCGGTTCCCGGTCAGTCCCGGCCGGCTGTACACCGTCCGTCTGTGGGCGCGCGCCGCCCAGGTCGAGCAGTCGGCGATGGCGGAATCGGTACGGCCGCAAATCCGCTGGTTGGACGCCGAAGGCCGGCCACTCGACGTGAGCCACACGAATCTGCCGGTCACGGCGGAGTGGCGCCAGCTCGAAGCCTCGTTCACCGCGCTCGATCCTCGCGCGGCGTACGGTGTCGTCGACGCACGGGCCTCGCGGCGCAGTCAGGTCTGGGTCGACGACTTCAGCGTGGTCGAAGGTCGCTGAGCGACGAGACGGAAGGGCTAGCCGTCCTCGCCTCCTGACTGCTCGCCTACAAGCTTCCAACCAAAGGTTGCGCCTGGGATTGCCCGCGGTAACAACGCTTCGGGTCTCGAACGAGGAGACTGGAGCCCGGCGCTGGTGGGATGACCGAATGTCCGCTGCGGTGAGCAGGGAGCGGACGTTCCCGCTGTGCGTCGCGCAGCTCGGTCAGCAAGATCGGGAGTGGCAATGCATTGCGGGTGCGCCGGTCCGACCCGGCACCTACGAGACCTACGAGATCCTGGCCACCAACCCACCACACGAAGGCAGATGCTACCGTATCGTTACTCCGTTGGCGACTGGAGGCCCTGCCGTGAACACCGTTGCGACTGACCTGACCGCCCGAGTGATGGTCGATACGTTGAAGCAGATCGGCGTCACCCACATGGTCTGGCTACCAGACACCGAGTCCGGGTTCTTGCACCAGACGCTGCGTGAGGATCCTGACCTGACGTTGGTACCAGTCACGCGCGAGGCCGAGACCTTCGCGATCGCGCTGGGGCTCTTGGTCGGGGGCGCGAGACCGGTCGTCTGTATCCAGAACACCGGCTTCTACGAGTCGGGCGACTCAGTCCGGGGGCTCTGGCTTGACCTCCAGCTTCCGCTTCTGACGCTGATCGGCTACCGCGGCTACGCTGGCGGGGGCCCGAGTGACGACTCGGCAGCGACGTTCCTCGAGCCTCATCTGCGAGCCTGGGGGATCCCGTACAAGACGGTCGAGCGTGACGACGACGTCCTCCGTGTCGTGCCCAAGATGTACCGTCTGGCACAGGAGCGGCCGGGACCAGCGGCCGTGTTGATCGGCGGGGAGTACGGCGCATGATCGAGGGTACACGCGCGATCGAGCTGATTGGTCGACATCGGACCGACGAGGTGGTCGTGACGACGATGTCGTCGGCCAAAGCCTGGCCCGGGGTGTCCAAGCGGCCTGAGCTGGACCTGCCGTTGACCGGCTGCATGGGCAAGGCCTCGTCTCTCGGGCTCGGGATCGCCCTGGCACGGCCGGACAGACGGGTCGTCGTCCTGGATGGCGACGGCTCGCTGCTGATGAACCTGGGAACACTGGTCACGATCGCCGGGATGGCGCCCCGCAACCTGGTTCACATCGTTTTGGAAGGGCGGACGTACGACACCAGTGGCGGCCAGCCGATCCCGGGCGAGGGGCGAGCCGACCTGGCCGGCCTTGCCCGAGACGCGGGCTATCACTCAGCGGTCACGATTGACGACGAGGCGGCTCTCGCCGCTGCGCTGCCCGACCTGCTGCGACGCGAGGGTCCGGCGTTTGTCTGCCTCCACGTCAATTCGATGTGGGCGAGCGGCGCGATTCCTACCGGCGGAACCAAGAGGGCCTGGCCAGTGGTCCAGCGCGCCCTGGCCGCCGACCGGACCCGCTGAGCTGCCCCGCGCGAGGTCGTGGCTGGAGGCGTAGAAAAGGACCAGCAGCATCTGATAGCGACTCCCCACGCGGTACCCATCATTATTGAAGCAGACGCCGCGTTTGGCGTGGGTCACGCCAATTCAGACAAGTCCTGGCAAAGCCAGCGCCAGCGCACCGGCCACGAACGCGCATCGTAGGATGCTCCACCCGCCTCGTTCCGCATGCCGTCTCAACGTGCTGACGGTAGCAGCGGGCGTGGAGCTCCAGGCGTGCCTCGAGAAGCCCGACGGTCGACCAGGTAACCCAAGGCAGCTGACTCAGACCGGACGGGCGACCCTATGGCCGGCTGGGGAGCGATCGCGGCGGCGGGCCAGGGCCGAGAACGTGATGCCGAGGGTCAGGCCGTAGGTGAGGTAGCGGGCCGCCTCGCCAAGCGCTGGGATCGGGCCAGCGCCGAGGCTCAGGCCGAGGAACCCGGCCCCGGCGAGCGGCAGGATGATGACGAGTGAGACGGCCAGCGGCAGGAGCGAGAACGCGACCCCGCGTTGCCAGCTCCGACCGGGCAGCGCGCAGACGGCCCAGGCGCCGTACACCACGCCCCAGAGCGTTGGCAGGACCACGAACGCGGGCGCGACGAGCAGCATCAGCAGCGGCGCCGACGTATTACCGAGCAGACCGGAGGCCAGGATCGCCTTGCTCGGCTCATGGTATGACAGCAAGGTGGCGACGTGGACCAGGACGCTGGCCAGCAGCGTCGATATGACGGCGGCGAGCAGCCCAGCCAGGGTGCCGCAACGGACCCGCTCCCAGAACGTCGCCGGCAGGGGCGGTTCGGGTGGGCTAGCTCGCGCCGTACGGTAGGTCCAGAAGGCCAGCCCGAGCAGCAGGATGGCCGACGCCAGCAGCTCGAGCGGCAGGTGGAGCCGCTCGGCGATTGCCAGGATCGGCGGGCCGAACACGTAGCCGAGGAGCACGAACAGGCTATTGCGCAACAGGCCGCCGAGCGCCAGCGCCGGGAGAAAGCGGCGGAACGGAAGCTCCAGGATGCCGCAGCCGACGGTCGTCATCATCGACAGGCCCGGCATCAGTCGGCCGATGATGACCGCCCGCTCGCCGTGACGCTCCAGCAGGGTGTGGGCGCGGTCGAGGCGCTCCGGCGTGGCGCCGACGTACCCGCCGATCCGATACAACAGCGTGCGCCCACCCCACGCGGCAACCCAGTAGAGGACACTACCGCCGAGCATCGTAGCGGCCTGTAGCACGGCCAGCGCCTCGAGTAGATCGACCTTGCCAGCGGCGGCGCGGACGCCGATCAGGATCATCAAGACGTCACCAGGGATCAGCGGCGGGACGCCGGCCTCTTCCAAAAAGAGCAGGACGAAGGCGGTCCACTGACCGTGCTCGTCGAGCAGCCGCCAGATCATCCCGGCCAGGTCCGACCACCAGGGCATGTCTACTCCGATGCAACCGATATGCCAGGCGGCGGCCGTCAGTCGTCAGCGGCCACCCTCGTCTCGTCCATAATGCGTCACGCGGCTCTGAAATGACGATCGACCGAGAGCACGGCGGCGGCGGAGTGTAGGCGGACGGATGCCCGCTCGCGGGTCTATTGTCCCAGAACCAACCGAGCGCCCCGTCCAGCACCCGTCCGACGGCTTGGCCGCGATGGTGCGTGGTGAGCCGTCTCGCAAGCTGCCGAATCCAGAGACGGAGGAGCAGCGCCGACGCTTCCGTAGCCGACGCGAGAGGAGACCGAACGATGCCGAGAGTTCTAGTGACGGCGCCAGGGGTGACCGGCCCGGGCGACCCGCGACTTGAGCCGCTGCGCGACGCCGGCTGGGAGATCCGCACCCACCGCTGGCCTAGAGGGCGGCCGCCCGAGGAGGAGGTCATCGCGCTGGTCCAGGGGAACGACGCCGTCATCGCCTCGTCCGCCGAGCGGTACACTCGGACCGTGCTCGAACGGGCTGACACGCTCAAGCACATCGCGCGCTGGGGTGTCGGCTTCGAAACGGTCGACGTGCCGGCCGCGACCGATAACGGCGTGCTCGTCACGACCACCCAGGGCTCCAACCATTGGGCGGTCGCCGACCACGCCTTCGCGCTGATGCTGGCCGTCGCGCGGCGGGTCGTCGAGCTCGATAGAGTAGCGCGGACGCGGACGTGGTCGCGTCCGCTGGCGCACGACGTCTGGCAGAAGACACTCGGCATCGTGGGTCTCGGCCGCATCGGCAAGGGGGTCGCTCAGCGCGCGTTCGGCTTCGAGATGGAGGTGCTGGCGTACGAACCGTATCCCGACCACGCGTTCTGCAAGCAGTGGAACGTCGAGCTGGTCGAGCTGGACGACCTGTTCCAGCGGAGCGACTACGTCACGCTTCACGCCCCGGGTCAGGGGGCCAGTGGGCGACTCGTCGACCGCGAGCGGCTGGCCATGATGAAGCCGACGGCCGTCCTCATCAACACGGCGCGCGGCGTCCTGGTCGACGAGGACGCCCTCTACGACGCGCTGACGACGGGGAAGATCGCCGGTGCTGGACTCGACGTCCGCGAGCAGGAGCCGCCCGAGGACGATCGCTTCGAGTCGCTCGACACGGTCGTCCTCACGCCGCACGTCGCCGGCACGACCCACGAAGCGCAGGCGGTCAGCAGCGTGATGGTCGTCAAGTCCATCCTCCAAGCAGCGCGCGGCGAGCGGCCGCACGGCCTGCTGAACCCGAACGTCTGGGATCACCGCCGACACTGATTTCGGGCCCAGGGCAGGCGTGAGCCGCTAGCCTACATTCTCACGCAGCGTGGCCCGGAATCTGAAGGGCGAGAGTCCGCGGTGGCCCAGAGTTCCCGCGTTGGGCATACCAGCATAGAAGGAGGAGAGCATGAGGCGGACGCAGCTCCTGGGATTCCTCGCGTTGTTGGCCATGGGGATCGCCCTGGTCGGTGGAGACGGACCGCTCCCAGCGCCCGCGTCGGCGCAGAGCGATTCAGACAGTTGGGGCGAGCGTGCGCCACTGTTGCTGCCGCGGTCGGAGATGTCGATCGCGGAGCTAGACGGGCGGATCTACGTCATGGGGGGATATCCAGGCACCCGCGTCACCGCGGACGACGTGCAGGTGTACGACTCGCGCACGGATAGCTGGACGCTCGGACCGCCGCTGCCGGTGCCGGTTCACCACACGATGGCCGCCGCGGTTGACGGGCGGCTCTACCTCATCGGTGGGGAGGCCGGCAATCCCGCCCCGGGCCAGTCGGTCTTCCAGGACAGGGTCTACATGCTCGACGAGCAGGCGGGCGAGTGGGCGCCACGCGCGCCGATGCCAACCGCCCGGAGTGGCGGCGGCGCCGGCGTGATCGACGGCAACATCTACGTCGCGGGCGGCCGCCCACCCCGCGGGCACGACTTCGCGGCCTACGATCCCCGCGCAGACGAATGGACGGTGCTTCCCGACCTGCCGACGCAGCGAAACCACCTGGCGGTCGTGGCGATCGGCGGGCGGCTGTACGTCGCGGGCGGCCGGTTCGGCGGTGGAGTCGGCAGCGAGATGACCGACGTGCTCGAGATCTACGATCCGTCTGCCAACGGCTGGACCACGGGTGCGTCGCTGCCGGCCCCGCGGGCGGGTCTGGCGGGGGTAGCGGCGAACGGCTGTCTCTACGCCATCGGTGGCGAGGGCAACACGGCTGACCCGCGCGGTGTTTTTGACTTGAACGAGATGTACGACCCGGGGACGAATAGCTGGAGCAGCCTGCCGCCGCTGCCTCTTGCCGTCCACGGGCTCACCGGCGCGACCTACCTGAATGGGTGGATTCACGTTCCGGGCGGGGCGACGAGGGCGGGTGTGAGCGGTGCGAATGTGACATTTGCGCACCAGGTATTCCGGGTGAGCCAAACCTGCGGGCCGCCGGGGGATTGAAGCCAGAAGCAGTGTGGGAGGGCGGGCGAACGATGACTTTCCTCTTCATCGCGCGGCGGCGTGTCCAGCGATGGCTAGCGGAGCGGACCTGCCAGAACAGCCACGCGAACCGCTCCAGATCGGGAGCGAGTTTCGCCCCCCGCGGGCATCAGACCGGCGCGGCCTGGACCAGGTTCTCGTGGTAGGTCGCGCCGCCGCCCATGTCGGAGAGGCGCTGGGCAGTCGTGAAGTTGGCGTTGCGGCCGTCGGGGCTGAGCTTGGGCCAACGGACTTTCTCGGTCACCACGACGCCGGGCTGGAGATCTGGCACGAGCTTGACGATGAGCTCGCACTGCCCGCGGTCGTTCCAGATTCGGACGCGATCGCCGTCACCCAGCCCGCGGGCCGCGGCGTCGGTTGCGCTCATCTCCAGCCAGGGGCGCTCGCCGGTCAGCAGCGCGGCCTGATGAGCGTGGCTGGACGACGTGAGCACGTGCGACGCCGGGCTCACCAAGCGCAGTGGGAAGCGCGCCGCCAGATCCGGCTGGCGAGCCGCGCTCTCCTCGAGAGGCTGGTAGGTCGGGAGCGCGGGCAACCCGTCGGCTACCATCCGCTCTGAGTAGAGCTCCACCTTCCCGGAGCCGGTCGGGAAGACGCCGTCTTTGAAGGGCAGGTACGGCGTGGCGGGCGTCCTGGCACGAGCGTACCCGGTCTCCAGGAGCGCCTCGTACGTCACGTGCGACCAGGCTGGCATGTCTTGGAACGCCTGGCGGACGACGTCCTCCTGGCTGTCGCGAAAACAGTCTTCCTCGAAACCGAGCGCCTGCGCGATGGCAGCGAACGTGTCGTGATTGGAGCGCGCCTCGCCTTTCGGCGCGGTGGCCGGACGATTGAGGTGCAGGTAGTAGCCCATCGAGGTGTGAATGTCGATTTGCTCGAACTGCGTGGTGGCCGGCAGCACGATGTCGGCGTAGTCGGCGGTATCCGTCGGGAACAGCTCGTGCACGACGGTGAACAGGTCGGTGCGGCGCAGGCCTTCCCGGACCTGGTTCTGATCTGAGGTGACGGCGGCAGGGTTCGAGTTGTAGACGTAGAGCGCACGAATCGGGGGCTGGCTCAACTCGGTCAACGCCTGGCCCAGCTGGTTCATGTTCACCGAGCGGACCGGGCCTGGCGCCAGGTCTGGTCGGTGCAGCAGAGCCCGGTTGACCGGGAACGCCTCCGAGTTAGTCAGGAGGATGCCGCCGCCAGGATAGCGCCAGGCGCCGGTCAGCGCCGGCAAGCAGGCGATGGCGCGGACGGCCATGCCGCCGTTGCTGTAGCGCTGCATCCCCCAGCCCAGACGGATGAAGCTGTGCGGGCGGCTGCCGTACAGGCGCGCCAACCAGAACAGCGTGTCGGCCGGCACGCCCGTCTCCACCTCGACGTACGCTGGCGTGTAGGCCTGGACGTGCTCCGCGAGGGCCTCGAAGCCAACCGTGGATCGCGCCACGAAGTCGCGGTCGCACAGACCCTCGTCGATCAGGATCTTCATGATGCCCAGAGCCAAGCAGCCGTCGGTCCCCGGGCGAATCGCGATGTGGTGGTCGGCCAGCCGTGACGAGCGGGTCGGGCGCGGATCGATGACGATCAACGGCGCACCGCGCTCGCGGGCCCGCTTCAGCATCGGCAGCAGGTGCGGTCCGGTGCTGGCAATATTCGAGCCCCAGAGCACCAGGAGCTGAGCCTGATCCACCCCTTCCGGGTCGGGACCGATGGTCTTGCCCATGGTGTAGTCGTAGCCGGCCTCCCCGGCCGCCGTGCAGATGGTCCGCAGCAGCTGGGATGCGCCGACGCGGTGGAAGAAGCGGCGGTCCATCGCGTTGTTGTGGACTAGGCCGAGTGTGCCGGAGTAGCTGTACGGGAGGATCGCCTCACCACCGCTCTCGGCGATGATCGCCCTGAATCTCCGAGCGATCTCGCCGATCGCCTCGTCCCAGCTCATCCGCTCGAAGCGACCCTCGCCCTTCGCGCCAACCCGCCCCAGCGGATGCAGGATCCGGTCGGGGTGGGTGATTCGTGGCACGTAGAAGCGCGCCTTGGTACACAGGTACCCGCGTGTGATCGGGTGATCGCGGTCACCAGCGATGCTCCTGACCTCGCCATCGACCACCGTGGTGATCATGGCGCACGTGTCGGGACAATCGTGCGGGCAGACGGAGCGAACCTGATTCACAACCATGACCATGGGATCATACTGCCAATGCCCTCGTCTGCGCTCAAGCCGCGGCAGTTCACCCGAGCAGCGCGGCCGATGGCAGCAGATTGGCCAGGGTTCGTCGTCACCGTACCATCGGGGTGCCTGGGTCACGCCACGCCGAACCCGCCCGAGTACGTGCGTGGCAGTCGCTCGCCCTCGCATCAATCCTCAGAGGGGGCGAGCCGACGCCAGCGTTTCCCAATCGCTCGCGTCTGACGCTGCTCGCGAGCACAAGGCTCCGGGGCGATCGCCCCGAGCTTCCTCCGCCAGGCTCTAGCTTCCCAGGGGCGTTGACCGCTGCTGGCTCGGTGGGGCCGAGCATCAACCAGGTCAGGGCTACGGCGTTAGCCCAGGGCTACGTGCCCTCCTTGACCTCGGTGATCTCGTCAGCGACGAGGCCGTGCGCCTCGCGGTGGACCGCCTCGGCCGCCTCCTTGCTGGGCGCATCAACCAGGCAATAGACCTTGCCGGCAGTCTCGTTGTACCAGTATTGCAGATACTTGACTCCGTGCTTGGCCTGGGTCTCCATGTCCTTCTGGTGCGCGCCCGCCACCGCCTCGGTGGTCAGGCCCTCGACGCTGTTGTGCTCGTCCATAAAGAGTGGCATCACGCTCCTCCTATCGAAAGATACCCCGGATAGCACGGCTCCATAGCCGGGCTCGGTCCGCCGTCGGTCAAGCCCGGTGTGGTGGCGTTCCTGGCCCCCAGTGTACGAGTCGTCGATCCACGCGTCCAGACGACAACGCCCATGCGCGGGTGCGACCAGAACTTGTGACAGCTACAGGTCATCCGGGCGTCAGGCCCACTACCTGGACGATTGAACACTAACTGGATGCCCTGAGGCACAATGTGGCGGAAACCCACAAGTCTTGGTCACATCGCCCCCATGCGGCGAGCGATTGGTGACCTGGAGTGGGGCCGCCCTCCAACCATCGGCCCCTCCTTTCCTCCGTTGCCCGATTATCGATCCACGCGTCAAGGGACCTTCCCCCGAGAGATTGGTGACTTGGAGAGCATTCGGCAAGTACGCCGTGGCAGTACGCCGCGGCCCAGGCGAGCGCTAGCGGGCCACCGAGCGGTTCGGCCCCTGGCGCACGATCTACGGACACTATCGCCGTTGGTCTCGGAGCGGCCTCTGGCGCCAGCTCCGCCATGCCCTCTGGCGCCCTGAGACCACGGACCAGAACGCGTCGCTGTCGTCTTAGTGCTTGAAATGGCGCTGGTGGGTGAAGATCATCGCCATGTGGTGGCGGTTGGCGACTTTGACTGCTTCCTGGTCACGGATCGAGCCGCCGGGCTGGATCAGGGCGGTCACGCCGGCGTCGGCAGCGCGCTCGATGCCGTCCGGAAACGGGAAGAAGGCATCCGACGCGAGCACGCTACCGACCGCCCGGTCGCCGGCCTTGCGGCAGGCGATGTCGACAGCGTCGACGCGGCTCGCCTGGCCAGCGCCGACGCCGACCAGCTGGAGCCCCTTGGTCAGGACGACGGCGTTGGAGTGGACGTGCTTGACCGCCCGCCAGGCGAACAGCAGGCTGGTCAGCTCGGCGAGCGTTGGGTGGCGGGCCGTGACGACGTCTCGGGTCAACATGTTCTCAGGGAGCGCGTCACGGGTCTGAACCAGCCAGCCCCCGACGACGCGCTTGAAGTCCAGGTCACCGGCCTCCAGCTCGCCGGGTCGCTCGGGCTGGACGCCGGTGGCCATCACCCGCAGATCGCGCTTCTTCTCCAGGAGCGCCAATGCCTCCGGGGTATAGTCCGGGGCGATGATGTCCTCGAAGAACACCTCGACAATCTCGCGCGCGGTGGCGCCGTCGACGGCGCGGTTGATGCCGATCGCTCCGCCGAATGCCGACTGCGGGTCGGCCGCGAGGGCCCGGCGGTAGGTCTCGGCAAGGTCCTCGCCGCACGCTAGCCCGCACGGATTGCCGTGCTTGACGATGGCAACGGTTGGCACGGAGAAGTCCGCGACAATCCGCCAGGCGGCGTCGAGATCGTAGGTATTGTTGAAGGAGAGCTGCTTGCCGTGAAGCTGGCGAGAGCTGACGACGCCTCGCGGAGCCTGGCGGACCGCGCTATCGGCGTAGAACGCGGCGAGCTGGTGGGGATTCTCGCCGTACCGCAGCTCGGCGATCTTGGACATTGCCAGTGTGATCTCGTTCGGAAACAGCTCGTCGGCAGTCCGCAGGAAGCCGGCGACGTGGGTGTCATAGACGGCACAGTGCTGGAACGCCTTGGCGGCCAGCCGACGGCGGATGCCGAGGCCGACGCCGCGCTCGCCCCGCAGCTCGTCCAGGACGGTCGAGTAGTCGCTCGGGGCGCAGAGCGGGATGACGTCGGCGAAGTTCTTGGCGGCCGCGCGGAGCAGCGTCACGCCGCCGATGTCCAGGCTTTCGAGGGCGGCATCCAGCTCCGGGCCATTGCGCGCGCCACCTCGGCCGGCGACCTCGCGGAACGGGTATAGGTTGGCCACGACGACGTCGATCGGTGCTGCGCCGATTTGCTCCAGCTCCTCGGCGTGGGCTGGGTCCTGGCGGAGGGCCAGGATGCCGCCATAGATCAGCGGGTGGAGCGTCTTGACGCGGCCCCCGAGGATCTCCGGGAAGCTCGTCAGCTCGCTGACGCTCTTGACCACGACCGCATTCTCGCGCAGCAGCAGCTCGGTGCCGCCGGTCGAGTACACCTCGACGCCCAGCTCGGCCAGGCCGCGGGCGAAGTCGACGATGCCGGTCTTGTCAAAGACGCTGATCAGCGCGCGCATTCCCACCTCGATGCTCACGGCGACGGCCGTGCCAAAAGAACACGATTATGTCGCGCCGCATTGTAGAGCACCGGGTGGCGTCAGCGTAGGCGCGGGTTGGTCGTGATGACGCGCGGCGCCGGCTCCCGCTACAGTACGCTCGACACCGTACAGGAGCCGCGCGCCGATGCCGACGGACCAGCCTGCCTCAGTGCCCCCGCTCCCATCCTCGACCGTGTCCGACTCCCCTAAGCCAGCTGGGCCGCTGGCCGGTGTACGGGTGTTGGAGCTCGGCTCGCTCATCGCCGGGCCGTTCTGTGGGCGGATCCTGGCCGACTTCGGCGCGGACGTGCTGAAGATCGAGCCGCCAGACACCGGCGACCCGCTGCGGACCTGGAGCCTGGTGACCGAGCACGGCTCGTTGTGGTCGATGGTCCAGTCGCGCAACAAGCGGAGCGTCGCGGTCGACCTGCGGATCGAGGAAAGTCGGGACATCGTGCGGCGGCTGGCTGGCCAGTGCGACGTGCTGATCGAGAACTTCCGCCCGGGCCGGCTGGAGGCATGGGGGCTGGGCTACGAGGAGCTGTCACGCGCGCGGCCGTCGCTGGTGATGGTGCGGATCTCCGGGTTCGGCCAGACCGGGCCGTACAGCCACCGCCCGGGCTTCGGCAACATCGCCGAATCGATGGGCGGCATCCGCTACATCACCGGCTGGCCGGACTCGCCGCCATTGCGAATCGGGCTGAGCATCGGCGACTCGATCGCCGCGCTGTACGGCGTGGTGGGCACGCTGCTGGCGCTCCACTCCGCCCGCGAGACTGGCCGCGGGCAGGTGGTTGACGTGGCGCTCACGGAGTCGGTCCTGTCAATGCTGGAGGCGATCATCCCGGAGTACGGCTACGACGGGCGCGTCCGCGAGCGGGCCGGCAACCTGCTGGGCGGCGCCGCCCCGACCAACACCTACTTCACCGCCGACCGCAAGTGGATCGCGATTGGTGCCAACGGCGACGGCATCTTTCGCCGCTTCTGCAGCGCCATCGGCCGCCCGGAGCTGCCAGACGACCCGCGCTACGCGACCAACCAGGCCCGCCGCGAGCACATTGACGAGTTGGACCCGATCATCATCGCCTGGGTGGCTGGCCGCACGCTCGACGAGGCGATGGCCACGCTCGACGCCCACGACATGCCCGGCCCGGCCGGTCTACTCGGTCGCCGACATCGCGGCCGACCCCAATATCGGGCGCGCGAGATGCTCCTCAAGGTGCCGGACGATCGACTCGGCGAGATCCTGATGCCGGGCGTCGTCCCGCGCCTGACCCGCACGCCTGGCGCGATCCGCTGGCCGGGCCCCGACGTCGGCGCCCACACCGCCGAGGTGCTCCCGAGCTACTCGGCACGGACCCTGAGGCGCGTGGCCGCGCGGACGGTGAGCGCGGCGCGTAAGCCCGGCGCGGGATGGCAAGCATCCCGAGAGAAGTGTCTAGGCGGGCCGTGGCGCTACGGTCGAGCAGCCAGGGAACGACGCCGGCTCACAAGCGGCGACCAGATCGGCGGCGGCGAGGACCGCTTCGATGCCCATGTCGGTGACGCACCGCGGTTCGATTGACGCACCGCAGGGCGGATCCACGAGGGTACGGCACGGGCTACACGGCAGTTGCACGCGGACGATCTGGCGGCGAGACGGCGGGCACCAGGGCGCGAACTGCAGCGGGTCAGCCGGCCCGTAGAGGCCGACGACCGGTGCCCCGACCATGGCCGCCAGGTGGAGCGGGCCGCTATCGGTGGCGATCACCAGGCGAGCGCGGCGGTGGAGCGCGGCGAGCCCGCCTAGCGACAGCCGCCCGGCGAGTCCCTCTGCGCACGCATCGCTCGCCGCCACGACGCGCTCGACCAGCTCCCGCTCACCTGGGCCGCCGATGACGAGCGGGGCAGTGCCGTGGCGGCGCCAGAGCGCGGAGGCCAACTCGCCCCATCGGTGCGCCGGCCAGTTCTTGAGCGCCCAACCGGAGCCGGGATGAACAACAAGGGGCCTGGGTCCGACGCCAGGTGCGCCGCGAGCGAGGACGTCAGCCGCTTCCGCCACTTCAGCCCTGGATGGCACGAAGCACGATCGCCCTCGCTCCTCGGTGTTGACAGCTCGCGCCCCGAGGTACTCAGCGGCCGCGGCGGCCAGATCGAGCGCGAGGAGGGCGACGTGCCGAAGCCGGGGCAGGGGCAACGCAGCGGTCAGGAAGGGACGTGTGTGCGGGTGGGCGTAGCCGAGGCGGATGGGTATGCCGGCGGCCGCGACGAGTCGGCCCGACCAGGGGTCGGTGGGGCGCGGCACGAGGGCAACGTCGAAGCGCCCGCGTAGCGCGCTTGCCTCGCGTGTGACGACTTCGGCCCAGCCGGGCGGATCGGGCGGGGCCGTCAGTGGGGGGAAGGACAACGTGTGCGTCTGGTCGACGGCCGGACAGTGACGTGGGACCTCGCTCGCCTCGGCCGCCACCAGGTAGCTGATGTGGGCGCTCGGCAGGGCGCGGCGGAGCGCGACCACGGCCGGTAAGGTGAGCAGCACGTCGCCGAGGTGATCGGGGCGGACCAGCAAGACGCGCGGACGTGCCGGAATCACCGCGGGCTATCCACCTCGTCCCGCCTCACGGTTGTCAGGTTCAGAAGCCGGTGCGACTCGTGACCGGGCGAGCGAGCAGCTTCTCGCAGAAGGCGTGCCGCGGACTGCTACCATCCAGTGGATGCGCCGCCGGGGCTCAGCGGACGGCGAGCGGAGCGGGCGTTGAGCTCAGGTCGTCCCAGCTCGCGGTGAGGTCCGCTGTCCCGGGGGCGAGGCCGACGGCCAGGCCGGTGCTGTTGACCCGGACGACCTCGGGAGCGGCGCTGGACCAGGATACCCGGTCGCTGACGTCGGTCTCCGTGCCGTCCGTGAACGTACCGACAGCGCGGAGCTGTAGGACGCGGCTGCGCTCCAGGTCCGCGAACTCGGGCTCGACCCGCGGGGTGACGGGGGCACCCGGGTCCGGGCCACGGTGGATCGCGATCAGGACGACGCTCGACGGCGGCTGGTCCAGGGCCAGGCGTCCGTCCGCGACCGTGGGGGGGGAGACGATCTCGTTGCGATGGGCCGGGGAGGCGGCCCAACTCCGCGCGACGTTCGCCATCCAGGGCGGCAGGTTGGCCTGGCGGGTCGAGCCCGAGCCGCCGTGGCGGAGCAAGACAACCGGCGTGATCCCGACTCGAGCATAGGTCCCGAGCCGCCGGTCGACGTCCCTGAACCGGAATCCGGGCCAGGCCAGGTACGGGTTGCGCTCCGGGTCGGCCAGCACGGCCGACCGAGCGGCGCGGAAACCGGCCTCGTCTGCGACGGCGTTGCCGTAGTCGCCGTCCTCGTTCTCGGGCTCGATCTCCTCCATGTTGGCTCACTCGCGAGCAGCGTTCATCCGCGAGTCGCGCAGCCACGCCTCCCAGTTCGGATCCGTCGCCAGGCCGGGATTGGCGCCGACGAACAGTGGGCTGCGGCCCATCACGCGATCGTGCACGACGATCGTCGCGGGCGTCGGGCCGACCGAGCGTGCGGCCAGGGCGGGGCCGGAGTCGAGGGGGGCGAAGACGAAGAGCAGGGGGAAGAAGAGCAGGCGGGGCACTAGCTCGGGCGCTTGACGACGAACAGGCGGTAGCTCGCCTCGTAGGAAACGTAGCGGCTCTTCGGCTGGCCGAGCGCGGCGTCAGCCGGCTCTTGCAGGCTCAGCTCGCCATAGAGCAGCTCGTCGAAACCGTCCCAGCAGACCCGCCCGTCCGGACCGGCCGCGCGTCGGTCGGGCGGAGCGTCGGTCGGCGCCGACAGGCCGAGGACCACGCCGGAGGCCGACTCGGCGTCGGGATAGACCACGTCCGCGCAGACGGTGCCCGGGGATGGCTGGGTCGGCGCCGGGAGGCGGGCGACGAATTCGCCCGTCTCGGGACGTCGGATGGTCAGGGTCTCAAGCTCGGTCTTCATCGCGGTGGAGTTCCACTCGGAGAACGGCTTGATCTCGAAGTCGATGGTCCGCTCTTCGCCGACCTGGAACGCGGCGTAGGCCCGGCTGCCGTCGAACGCGAAGCCACCGCGATTGAGCAGTCGTGCAAACGGCGTCAAGCGGCTGACGTTCAGCCGGACCAGACAGTCCGGGCCAGATGGCCGGGCCGACCCCTCGAGCGGCCGAACCAACAGCCGGTACATCTGGCCGGACCGAGCCTCGATCTCGGTGACCGGCGGGCCCACCGGCACGCGCTCGCCATCCGACCCGGCGACGAGTGGCTGGGCCACGACCTGCGCACCAGTCTGCACGCGCAGCTCGGTCCGGCAGCCCTGCTGCTGCGCATCCGCGGGCACCGTGGCCACGAGCCAGGCGAGCAGAAGCAGTGCTCCGAGGAACACGCGGGGCGCCCAGTGGAACGTGACCTGCACTTGACCATAATCCTTGACGAAACGATAGCAGCGGTTATATCGTCCCATTGCCGGCGAGGGCAACCCACCTCAGCCTCATGCCTAGACATTCTCATCGCCGCTCGCTTCGAGGTCCCGAGCCACTCCGCGTCTTGCGCCCGGCTGACCACCGACCCGGTCGTGGCGGCCCGTTGCCGCGGCTGGTCCCGGTCGTGGCGCCCTTCGTCGCCTGGTCGCTTGCGCTGCTGGCGCTCGCCCTAGTCTGGCCCGCTCGGGTCGCGCTGGCCCAGGATCGGCCTGCCCTCAGCGCCCGCGATTTCGCCACGATCCAGCACGCTGTTGACGCACTGCCCGCCGGAGGTGGGACGGTCCTGATTCCTGCCGGCGTCTACAGCGTCGCCGAGAAGATCCGATTGCCGAGCAACGTCGAGCTGCGCGGGGCCGGTATCGACCGCACGATCCTGGTCCTAGCGGACGGTGCCCGCGACCACCTCATCTCCAACGCGAACCTGGCGGAAGGCAACGTGGGGATCACGATCCGCGACCTCCAGCTCCAGGGCAATCGGGCCGGCCAGCGCAGCTTCGGTTTCGCCGGTCGCCTGGCGACATCGTCGGCCGGCGAGGTCTGGAGCTTTGGGGTCCGGCTGGTCAACGTGACGGACTCGCTGATCCACAACGTCGAGGCGAGCGACTTCGCCAAGGACGGCTTCTACCTTGGCTACAACCGCTACAACGGGGTCTACCGCACGCGGCTGAGCAGCTGCCGCGCCCGCGACAACGCCCGCAACGGGATCTCACTGACCCACGGCTCGTACAACGTCATCGAGGGCTGCCTGGTCCAGGACAACAACCGCGTCGAGCGAGTTGGCGGCATTCAGCTCGAGCCGGACGAGGGGCTCGAGATCTCCCACAACCTGGTGATCGGCAACCACGTCGTGGGCAACCACACTGGGATCACGCTGTACACCGAGGAGCCAAGCTGGCAGGGCATCTCGACGCTGGTGGGCAACGCCGTCTGCTACAACCGGGCCGAGCAGAACGGCTTCGTCGGCATCTGGGACCACTTCGGGCAGGGCAATGTCTTCGTGGACAACATCGCAACGGGCAGCAAGAACCCCTTCGGTGAGGCCGAGACCTCGCTCGTCGGCGGCGAATTCGCGGCCGCCTGTGCGCCCCCGCTCGGGGCGCGCGCGGCGGAGGCGCCGTGAGGGCGGGGCGTCGTGAAGGAGGAGGGACGACAAGGCTGATGCTGGCGCTCGTGGTGGCGTCCGCGCTGACGCTGGCAGACGGCAGCGCGGGGCGCACGGATGCCGCGGCATCGGTCGATCAGCCGCGGCCACTCGTGATCGCGGGCGAGGCTGGGATCCAGGACGCGATCGACAGCCTGCCGCCCGGCGGTGGGACCGTGATCGTGCCGGCCGGGACCTACGTCCTGACCAAGAAGGTCCGCCTGCCGTCCCACGTCGAGCTGCGCGGCGAAGGGATCGACCGGACCGTGCTCATCCTGGCCGACGGCGCGAACGATCACCTGATCTCGAACCGCGACCTGCGCCGCGGCAACTCCGGCCTGGTCATCCGCGATCTCGGCCTGCGCGGCAACGCGGCCAATCAGTCGGACTGGAGCTTCGGCGTGCGGCTGGTCAACGTGACCGACACGCTGGTCGAGAACGTCGAGGCGAGCGACTTCAGCAAGGATGGCTTCTACCTCGGCTACAACGCCGAGAATGGGGTGCGGAACGTCCGCGTCGCGGGCTGTCGAGCGGTCGGCAACCGCCGCTACGGGCTGGCGCTCAAGCACGGGACGGGCAACCTGATCGAGGGCTGCACGTTCGAAAGCAATGGCTTCCCCGAGGAAGGGGCGGCCGTGAAGCCCGGGCCGGACCAGGGTCTAGACGCCTCGGGCAACCGGATCGTCGGCAACCACGCGGTCGGCAACTACGCCGGGGTCGTGCTCTACGCCGCCGAGGACTATGGCTCGCGCGTCGGCGACAACGCCGTCTGCCATAACTACGCCGCCGACAACCTGCTGGTCGGCTTCCAGGACTTCCGCGGCGAGAGCAACCTGTTCGTCGGTAACACAGTCGAGGGCAACGGCCGCGACTTCGACCTCGCGCCGACGACCCACCTTGCGGGCGACGGCTGCTAGGCTATCCTTCTGCCGCGCGGCTTGCCCTCGCTCAGATCAACAGCATTGACGAGCTGGACCCGATCATCATCGCCTGGGTGGCTGGCCGCACGCTCGACGAGGCGATGGCCACGCTCGACGCCCACGACGTACCGGCCGGCCCGGTCTACTCGGTCGCCGACATCGCGGCCGACCCCCAATATCGGGCGCGCGAGATGCTCCTCGAGGTGCCGGACGATCGACTTGGTGAGATCCTGATGCCGGGCATCGTCCCGCGCCTGACCCGCACCCCGGGCGCGATCCGCTGGCCGGGCCCCGACGTCGGCGCCCACACCGCCGAGGTGCTCCGAGAGCTACTCGGGATCGGCCATCAGCAAGACGTATAGCTTTCCAACGCGGACGCCGGCGTGCTCGGCCCTGTCGCTGCCAGCAACATGGATCGTCGGGACGCCGAGGCTTGCCTTCTTGGTGGGATGGTGACGGATCGCCCCAACGGGGTGGGCCGGCTCGGGGGCAGATCAGCCGATGTCGATCGAAGCGAAGAGGTCCTGAACGACAAAACTGAAGCCAGGCAGAACGTCGCCGACATCGATCCGATCGGGGCCGCGCAGAGGGCCGGAATCGGAGCCGGAGCGGAACGCGCGCACTGTGCGACGCCGCGGGTCAACGATAAGGACGACCCGAACGCCATGCTCGACATACCAGCGTGCTCGGCGTGCAAGGTGGGCCATCGTCTGGCCGGGTGAGGCGATCTCGACTGCGATGTCGGGCGGGTCGAAGATGTCATCGGCGACCTCACCGCCTGGTTTGGTCGGGATGCGGCCGGCGAGGTACACGGCGATGTCGGGCACCAACGACGCGTTGGCCTGGGGGTAAGTCGTCCGCAGCTCGGTGAGGACCCACCCCAACCGACGCGGTCGAAGGAACGACTCGAATTGAAAGGCGAGCTCGACCTGGAGCATGCTGTGGGGGACCTTCGGCGACATCTTCTGCGTCACCGCTCCATCCAAGTACTCAAGAGCCGGCTTTTGCTCCGGGAGCTGCAGGAATGTTTCGAGGGTCAGTCGTTGCCGCGCGATCGCCATGCGTGATCTCCGGGCGCTACGCCTGTTGGGTAGTGTACCCCCAGCACTGCACGAGACGTCCTTGGCATACCACGTCACGCGACACATGCCTCGCTGATCGAACGTCATAGCGTGGTTTTGTGCCCCGCGCCGTGCGCGCGGTACCCTCTTCTCGCATCACACAGCCAGGTGGCGGACCCTATGCGGCTGGCCCTCGCTCAGATCAACAGCACGGTCGGCGACCTTGAAGGGAACACGCGCAAGATCCTGGACTGGACCGCGCGCGCGCGCGAGGAAGGCGCCGATCTGGTGGCGTTCCCGGAGCTGGCGGTGACGGGATACCCACCGGAGGATCTGCTGCTCAAGCCAGACTTCCTGCGCGCGAACCTGGCCTGTCTGGACGAGATCGCGCGGGCGTGCCGCGGGATCGCGGCGGTGGTGGGCTACGTTGAGGTGGCCGAGGCGGCGTACAACGCGGCCGGGCTGCTGGCGGACGGGGCGCTCGTCGAGGTGACCCGCAAGGAGCGACTGCCGAACTACGGCGTCTTCGACGAAGAGCGCTATTTCCGGACCGGGAAAACCGGGCCGCTGTTCGCGCTCGGCGGCGCGCGCTTCGGCGTCAACGTGTGCGAGGACATCTGGTACCCAACCGGGCCGGCGGCGGCGCAGGCGGCGGCCGGGGCCGAGCTGATCGTCAACATCAATGCCTCGCCATATCATCGCGGCAAGTGGTCGCAGCGCGAGCGGATGCTGGCGACACGCGCGACCGACAGCACGGCGATCGTGGCGTACGTGAACGCGGTCGGCGGGCAGGACGAGCTGGTCTTCGACGGGGCAAGTGTGATTTTCGACGAGCGCGGCGACCTAGTCGCGCGTGGCAAGAGCTTCGCCGAAGACTTACTCGTGGTCGACCTGGACCTCGGAGCGGTGTTCCGCTCGCGCCTGCACGACCCGCGCTGGCGGCGCGGCGAGAACGTTGGGCTGCCCTGCATCGCGGTTGGCGGCGGCAGCGCGGCGACGGACGACCGCGCGCGAGCGACGGCGCCGGACGGGCCGCTGGCCACGGGTCCTCAACGTCCCGCCCGCGACAGCCCCCACGCCACCCAGCACGCTGCACTGCAGGGCGACTGCGCGCCCAGGCGTATCGAGCCTCCACCCGGCGACGTGGAGGAGGTGTACCGGGCGCTGGTGCTCGGGACTGCTGACTACCTCCGCAAGAACGGGTTCGAGCGGGTGGTGATCGGGCTTTCGGGTGGGATCGACTCGAGCCTGGTCGCGGCTGTGGCGGTGGACGCGATCGGCTCGAAGCGGGTGACCGGTGTGTCTATGCCGTCGCGCTACTCGAGCGACCACAGCAAGTTGGACGCGCAGCAGCTGGCCGAGAACCTGGGCGTCGACTATCTCACCGTCCCGATCGAGCCGGCCTTCATCGCCTACCGCGAGATGTTGGCCGAGCTGTTCGCCGGCTCCGCCGAGGGGCTGGCGGAGGAGAACATCCAGGCGCGCGTCCGCGGGATGATCCTGATGGCGCTGTCGAACAAGTTCGGCTGGCTGGTCCTAACGACCGGCAACAAGAGCGAGATGGCAGTCGGCTACGCAACACTGTACGGCGACATGGCCGGCGGCTTCGCGGTCATCAAGGACGTGCCCAAGATGCTGGTGTACGAGCTCTGTCGCTGGCGCAACGCGCGGGACGGCCGACCGGCGATCCCTGAGAACGTCCTGGAGAAGCCACCCTCGGCGGAGCTACGCCCAGGCCAGCAGGACCAGGACAGCCTGCCGCCGTATGAGGTGCTGGACGCGATCATCACGGCCTATGTCGAGGAGGACCGCTCGGCAAGCGAGATCGCTCATCTGGGCTACGACGCCGAGACGGTTGCCCGGGTGATCAGGCTCGTCGACACGGCCGAGTACAAGCGCCGCCAGGCGCCGCCGGGGGTCAAGATCACCCCCCGCGCCTTCGGCCGTGACCGCCGCCTCCCGATCACCAACCGTTACCGACAGCCGGTCCCGTTAGCGTAGGGGCGCGGCCCAGGCAGCGTGGACGACGCGGGCACGGGCGATGGCGTCAAGCGTGTCGCCATCCGCGACGACGTGCTCGGCCCTGGCATCGACATTCGCGACCAGCGTGGGGCCGCCGGTCTGGCTCGCGATGATCAGCAAGAGGATAGCCGCGCGAAGGGCGTGACCGGGCATGTGGCCCCCTGCCCGACTCCCAAGACTAAGGCGAGTCTACGGACTACGTCGTCACAGGCCCGGCACGGTGGTCCGGCCTGAGGTCACGGTGTCGTCACGATGGGCAGGCCGCGGCGCGCCGCAGCCGCGCGGGGGACGGGAGTGGTCCGTATACTGCCAGGGACGCAGCTTGACGGCACGAACAGGCGATCGGGGGACGAGGGTGCGCGACACTCGGAGCAGAGCCTGGGGGCACGGCCGCGGAAGCTGCCGTCGATGGGCTCGGCACGCGGCCGCCGAGTGACCAGCAGCGCGGGACGCCCGCGGGTCCTGATCGTCGACCACGACCCGATGAACCTGGAGATGCTCGCCGTGGCCTTGCTGAACAGCGGGTTCACGGTACGGACTGCTGCTAGCGCGACGGAAGCGTTGGCCGAGGCACGTCGGCTGCAGCCTTCGTTGATCCTGGCGGACGTGATGATGCCGGAGATGGACGGCTTCGAGTTGTGCGCAGCGCTCAAGCAGGATCACGAGTTAGCCGCGGTGCCGGTCGTGCTGCTGTCGGCCGTGTCGGGCAACCTGGCCGACCGGAAGCGCATGGTCGACGTCGGCGCCGCCGACTACCTGACCAAGCCGGTCGACCTGCCCGGGCTGGTGGGCATCCTGCGTCGGCTGGCCGCGTAGCGGATGACCCCCGGCGCACGCCGACTCAGTGCATGACCAGGCCGCCCGAGACGTTGACCGCCTCGCCGGTGATGTAGGCCGACGCGCTGGAGGCCAGAAAGCCGACGACGCGGGCAACGTCCTCCGGCTGCTCCCAGCGCCCGAGCGGGATCTGGGCCAGGCGCTGCCGATTGACCTCCTCCACGCTGGTGTTGAGGACGCCGGCAACGCCTTGCTCGACCTGGGTCCACATGTCAGTCTGGACGAAGCCAGGGCAGACGCAGTTGGCGCGAATGCCGTCAGCCGCGAACGAGAGCGCGAGGCTGCGGGTGATGCTGATCACCGCGGCCTTGCTGGCGGCGTAGGCCAGGCTCGACGTGGTGCCGATCTTCCCGGCCATCGACGCCAGGCTGATGATGTTGCCGCGCTTGGCCCTGACCATGTGCGGGAGCACGGCCTGACTGGCGAAGAAGAGCGCCCTGGCGTTGATGTCCATCACCGCGTCCCAGTGCTCCTCGCTGATCTCGAGCGCGGGCGCGGCGCGGTAGATGCCGGCGTTGTTGACCAGGACGTCGATCCGACCGAGCTCTTGGAGTGTGCGCGCCACCATCGTGTCCAGGTCGCCGCGCTGTGTGACGTTCGTCCCGATCGCGACGGCCTGCCGCCCAAGGGCACGGACCTCCTCAGCGGTGCGCTCGGCGGTCGCCGCGTCCAGTTCGGCGACGGCGATATTGGCGCCCAGCGACGCCAGCTCCAGCGCGATCGCGCGCCCGATGCCCCGGCCCGCGCCGGTGACGATTGCCGCCTGCCCCTCCAGTTCCATACTCACCTTCCTCCCTCGGTCCAGTCGCGTTCGGCCCACCCCGGCGCGCGCGACCGCATCGCCGGTCAGACCGGCGTCAGACGGCGACCGCCGGCGCGGCGCCCAGATCGGCCAGACGGGGCATCACCTCGGTGGCCAGCAGCGTCGTCGAACGATCCCAGACGGCGACATCAGGCCAGTCGACCCCGGCCACCAGGATGCTGCCGAAGCCACCGACTGCCTCGTACAGGTCGCGAATCTTGCGGGCGACGGTGGCCGGGCTCCCAACCACCCAGACGTTGTCGCAGAGATAGTCGAGAGTGACCTCGGCGTCCGGCATCGACGGGTCGACCTTCAGCCCTCCGAGGCCGCGGGAGCGGGCCTGGAGCGGGATGAAGTAGTCGTGGAAGTCGCGCCCGATGGCACCGTCGATCGCCTCACGGCGGGCGTGATCGTCCGTCTCGGCGACGTGGATCGTGCGGGCGACACGCCACTCCTCGCGGCGGGGCGTCCGCCCTGCCCGCGCGGCGCCGGCGGCGATGCCCTCCCAGTGGGTCTCGAGGACTCGGGTGGTCACCAGGTTGATGCTCATTGGGATCCAGCCGCGCTCGCCCGCCAGGCCGAGTGTGTCCGACTTCTCGGTGACGCCGGCGACGGCGATGGGCGGGTGGGGCCGTTGGTACGGCTTCAGGTAGACGTGCTTGGCGATCTCGGCGTCCGGGACCGGCACGGTGAACGTCCAGCCATGCCGCTCGTACGTCCCAGGCTTTGGGTCGGCCCAGAGCTCGAGGATGGTATCGATACCGTCGATCGTCACCTGGCGCTGCCGGCCGCTCTTCGGGTCGATCCCGGCGACCTCGAAGTCGCCGGGGAAACCGCCCGAGCCGACGCCCCACAAGAAGCGGCCGCGTGCCAGCTGGTCGAGCATGGCGATGCGGTGCGCGAGGTGAAACGGATTGTGGTTCGGGAGGCAGGTGACACCTGTGCCGAGCTTGATGCGCTCCGTTCGCTCGAGCGCCGCGGCGATGAAGATGTCCGGGCCTGGAATGTTCTCCCACTCGGCAGTGAAATGCTCGCCGATCCAGGCTTCCTCGAAACCGAGCTGGTCCAGGCGTTCTATCTGGGCGAGGTCGGCTTGCAACGTCTCGGAAGGGTCCGAGCCCGGGACGTGCATGGGCATCATGAAGTATCCGCACTGCATGGGAAGTGAATCCTTCGCGACTCTCGACGCGAGACGCGCCGGGTCGTTGCAACGGGAAGCGCTGGAACGATAGGCCGGGCGTGCGCGGCCGTCAAGCTGACGAGCGTGGCCGAGCAACACGCCAGGTCACGCGTGGTAACGTAGGGACGCGGAACGTTGAGCGGCGCCGAGGACGTGGGTTACGCCCCGCCCTCCAGGCGCGGAACGGGGGCGTGATGGGACGGATGAACGGCGGGCACGCCGTGGCGCGAAGCCTCGCGGCCGAGGGTGTCGACGTCGTCTTCGGGATCGTCGGTACGCACAACGTCCAGGTCTTCGATGGGCTGCACGACCAGGCCGGGATCCGGGTGGTCACCACCCGGCACGAGCAGGGCGCCGGATTCATGGCGGATGGCTACGCCCGGGCCACCGGCCGGATCGCCGCGTGCGTCGTGGTGCCCGGCCCGGGCCTGACGAACCTCATGACCGCGCTCGGCCAGGCGTACTCGGACTCCGTCCCCATCCTGGCGATCGCCGGCCAGAACCCGAGCAGTCGGCTCGAGCGCCGGCTGGAGGATTTCCACGAGCTGCCGGGCTCGCTCGGCGTCGCCGCGTCTGTCACGTCCAGCTCCGCCCGGGTGGCCAGCGCCGCCGAGGTGCCGGCCGCGATTCGCGCGGCGATCCGGATCATGCGGAGCCGCCGACCGCAGCCGACGTATCTCGAGATCCCGATGGAGGTGCTCGGCGGGGAGCACGATGTAGAGCTGCTGCCCGCGGTTGAGGATTGGACCCGCCCGAGCGGCAGCCCCGAAGCGATCGCCCGCGCGGCGCGCGTCCTTGGCGAGGCTCGCCGACCGATCATCCTGGCCGGGGGCGGGGTCATCAGCGCCGAGGCCGGCGGGGCGCTGGGTGCCGTCGCCGAGCGGCTCGGGGCGCCGGTCATCACCGGGATCCACGGCAAGGGGGCGCTACCGGATGACCACCCGCTGGTGCTGGGCGACGGCTGGGGCCGGCTAGACTTTTTCGACGAGCTGTTCGCCCAAGCCGACGCCTGCCTGGCAGTCGGGACCCGCTTCGACGTCGTAACCGACTTCCACCAGGGCGCCAGGCTCCCCGACCCGCTCGTCCACGTCGACATCGACCCGACTGTCATCAACCAGCTCCGCACGGCAACGGTCGGGATCGTCGGCGACGCGCGGCTGGTGCTGGAACGGCTGCGCGACGAGCTGGACGCCGCTTCGGGCGGGGCGGCCACACCACCCAACGTAGCCACGTCCTGGTGCGACTGCGACGAGGTTCGGGCCAACAAGCGACGAACGCTGGAGCGGTTGGCCGGGCCGGTCCTGGGGCTGCTCGACGCGATCCGGGCGACGATCCCGCGCGACGCGATCGTCGTCGACGACCTGTGCCTGCCGGGTTACTGGGCGGTGCCTGGGCTGGACGTGTTCGAGCCGCGCACGTTCATGCACCCGGGTACCTACGGGACGCTTGGCTACGCCCTGCCGGCAGCGATCGGCGCCCAGATCGGCCGGCCGGACCGCCCGTCGATCGCTCTCTGCGGCGACGGCGGCTTCTTGTACACCTCGCAGGAGCTGTCGACGGCAGTGCGCGAGTGGGCGAACGTCACGGCGATCGTGTTCAACGACAACGCCTACGGCGCCTTGAAGCTGCTCCAGGACCGCGCCTTTGACAGTCGTCGCATTGGCGTGGACCTGCACAACCCGGACTTCGCCCTTCTGGGCGAAGCCTATGGGGCTCGCGGGATCAAGCTAGCCGCGAGTGGTGATCTCGGTCCGGCTCTGGCCCGTGCCATGGAACAGGGCGGCCCGACGGTGATCGAGTGCCCGCTCGACTTCGACGTGGCCACGGCCCGTCCTCCGTGGATGGCGTGAGGACCGTCCAGAACCACGGTATCCGCGAAACGAGGCGCTCCCCGGCAGAGGAGGCATCCAGGATGAGGCTCTCCGGCAAGAACGCGGTCGTCACGGGCGCGGGCAGCGGGATCGGACGGGCGCTGGCGGCCGGCTTCGCACGCGAGGGCGCCGGCGTGGTGGCCGCGGACGTGCATGCCGAGACGGCCGAGGAGACCGCCGCGATCATCCGCGAGGCCGGCGGGCGGTCGATCAGCGTCCGGGTCGACGTGGCCCAACGCGCGTCGGTCGAGCAGATGCTCTCGGCGGCGCTCGCCGAGTATGGGCGGGTGCAGGTGCTGGCCAGCAACGCCGGGGTGAGCGGAGGCTATCACTTTCTGGATCTTCCCGAGGAGGAGTGGGATCGGGTCCTCGGCATCAACCTCAAGGGGCAGTACCTCTGTGGCCAGGTCGTCGGTCGGCACATGGCCGCGGCCGGCGGCGGCAGCATCATCAATACCTCGTCGCAGCTCGGCGAGGGCGCGGCTACGCCGAGCCGGGCGCACTACCTGGCGTCGAAGGGCGGCTCGCGGATGCTGACCCGCGCGATGGCAGTCGACCTGGCATCCCACGGCATCCGGGTCAACGCACTGGCGCCCGGCCTGACCGAGACGAACCTGACGCGCGAGCGCCTCGAAGAGCCGGAGTTCCGGCGCTGGGCGCTCGAACGCATCCCACTGGGCCGCCCTGGCCAGCCTGACGACCTTGTCGGCGCGGCCGTCTTCCTGGCCTCGGACGAGTCCGCCTACGTCACCGGCAGCACGCTCGTCGTCGACGGCGGCTACCTGGCGCGCTAACATGGGCGGCATGCGGCAGGACGTCAGGCAGCACCGACTTGGGCGCGAGACGGTCCACTACGCCTGGGACCGCGACTTGCCGCCGTTGCTGGAGATCGAGTCCGGCGACACCGTCACGGTCGAGACGCGCGACGCCGCGGACGGCTACTTTTCGCGGCATTCTACGCCCCAGGACGTGCTGGCGCGCGTCCGCAAGGGCCACGCGCTGACCGGGCCGATCGCCCTCACCGGTGCGCGGCCCGGAGACGTGCTCCAGGTGGAGATCCTGGAGCTCCAAACGGGCGACTGGGGCTGGACGATGATCGCCCCAGGACGCGGGCTGCTGCCGGAGGATTTTCCGGACCCGTACCTCAAGAGCTGGGACCTGTCCGACGGCGAGACGGCCCGCTTCAACCGAGACATCGGCGTGCCCATCGAGCCGTTCTGCGGAGTCATGGGCGTGGCCTGGGACGAACCAGGCCAGCAGACGACGATGCCGCCGCGTAGATGGGGCGGCAACCTGGACGTCAAGCAGCTCACCACCGGCGCCACACTCTGGCTACCGATCGCGCTGGACGGCGCGCGGTTCTCGCTCGGAGACGCCCACGCCGCCCAGGGCGACGGTGAGGTCTGCATCAGCGCCATCGAGACCGCGGCGACTGCGACGCTTCGCCTCAGCGTGCGCCGTGACTTCTCGCTCGACTCGCCGGAGCTCCGCACGGCGGGACCGCTGACGCCCAAGACGAACACGGCCGGCTGGCACGCGACGACCGGCATCGCGCCGGATCTGATGGACGCGACCAGGGCGGCGGTCCGCGCGATGATCGGCTACCTGGGCCGCGAGCACGGGCTGAGCCGCGAGGAGGCGTACGTCCTGTCGAGCGTCGCGGTCGACCTCAAAATCAGCGAGGTCGTCGACGTCGTACGTCCTGTCGAGCGTCGCGGTCGACCTCAAAATCAGCGAGGTCGTCGACGTCCCGAACTGGGTCGTCAGCGCCTTCTTTCCACTCAGCATCTTCCACCGCACTGGTTAGCACCGCGCTCGAGCTGATCGCCTCGACGGTCGTCGCCATCGCCACCACGCCCGCTGGGTGATGGCAAGCCGCGGCGATCGCGGCGAGGTCTGCACGCTCACAGCCAGGCGCACAGCTGGTTGACGCCACCCGGGGCGGGGCGTACCATGCGGTCGCCTCGACCATCGCGGCGTGGGGAGGCCGGCACGCGGCAATCACGGTGGGGGGTGGGCGGTGAAGTTCGGGTTCATACCTACTGAGGGTGGGCGCTTCTATCGGGAGGCGCTCGAGGAGGTGGTGCTCGGCGAGGAGCTGGGGTTCGACTCGATCTGGATGGAGGAGCACCACGGTCTGAAGGACCATTACTGGCCCTCGCCGCTGATGGTGCTGGCCGGGTTCGCCACGCGGACCGAGCGAGTCCGGCTGGGGACGAACATCCTGGTGCTGCCGTTCTATCAGCCGGCGAAGATCGCCGAGGATGCGGCGATGCTTGACGTGATGTCCGACGGGCGGTTCACGCTCGGCGTTGCGATCGGCTACCGACCAGACGAATTCGCGATGTTCCAGACGCCGCTGGAGCGGCGCGGGGCGCGCTTCGTCGAGCAGATCACGATCATGCGGCGGCTGTGGACCGAGGACAGTGTCGACTTCGAGGGCGAGTTCTTCAAGCTTGAAGGGGCGCGGATCGAGCCGAAGCCAACGCGAACGGACGGCGTGCCTATCTATATCGGGGCCTGGGGGCCGCTGGGGATGAAGCGCTCGGCGCAGCTCGCCGAGGCCTGGATACCGGGCCCGACTGCCAACCTGGACAAACTGCTCTCGGCGCGAGACACCTACCATGACGAGCTGCGCGCCGTCGGCAAGGACCCGAACGCCGTGCCGAAGCCGCTCACGCGCGAAGTCGTGATCGCCGAGACCGAAGCCAGGGCGCGCGAGCTGGCCGAGCGGCACCTGATGGTCAACTACCGGGAGGAGTACGGCGGCGGTAAGTGGGACCACCCGCTGATCGGCAAGGAAGACGCCACACCGGTCGGCGAGCTGGACGAGATCGGCCGAGACCGCTTCATCGTCGGCTCGCCGGAGCAGTGCATCGACAAGATCCGGCGCTTTCGAGATGCCTTCGGCACCGACGAGCTGATCTGCCGGCTCTACTTCCCGGGCATGCCGCACGAGCACATCATGCAGGAGCTGCGGCTGCTAGCATCCGAAGTGATGCCGGCGTTCAAGTAGCGCCCGGTCTAGAAGATCCTGCGTCGAGCCCGCCGCGCGGGAGTGATCGCCATGCGCCTCGTCATTCGAGGCACCAGCTTGCACGTCGTGAACGCACGGACGCGGATGCCGTTCCGCTACGGCATCGCGACGCTGACGGCGCTGCCGCACCTGTTCGTCAGCGTGGACCTCGAGGTCGACGGGCGGCGACAGCCCGGCATCGCCGCCGACGGGCTAGCGCCCAAGTGGTTCACCAAGGACCCGAACACGACGACCCGCGAGGACGTGGCTGAGATGCTGCGCGTGATCGAGTCGGCCTGCGCGATAGCCCGCGACCAGGCCGAGGCTCGTACCGTCTTCGATCTCTGGCGGGGCATCTATGCCGAGCAGATGCGCCGCGCCGCGGTGGCAGGCTGGCCGCCGCTGCTGGCGGTATTCGGAGTGAGCCTGGTCGAACGGTCGGCGATCGACGCCTTCTGTCGTGCGCATGACGCGCCGTTCGCGGCTGCCCTCCGAGCAAACACGCTGGGCATCCGCCTGGAGGAGCTGCACCCAGAGCTTGCCGGACGCGCGCCAGCGGACCTGCTGCCAGAACGGCCGCTGCGCGCGGTCGCCGTGCGCCACACGGTCGGGCTGACCGACCCGCTGACCGACGACGAGATCTCGCCCGCCGAGCGGCTCGACGACGGCCTGCCCCAATCGCTGCAGGCGAGCATCACGACGTACGGGCTGCGCTACCTCAAGATCAAGCTCGGCGGGGATCGGGCGGCGGACGTGGCGCGGCTTCGACGAATCGGAGAGGTGGTCGGCGCGCGTGGAGGCGGTGACCTGGCGGTCACGCTGGACGGTAACGAGCAGTACGCCGCGGTGGAGCCATTCCGGGCGCTCTGGCAGTCGCTCGCAGACGAGGCCGCGCTCGCCCCGCTGTTGGGGCGGCTGCTCTTCGTAGAGCAGCCGCTGCACCGCGACGTTGCGCTCAGCCCAGCGGCGGGCGTCGCGCTGCGCACGTGGACGGATCGGCCATACCTGATCGTCGACGAGTCGGACGACGCGCTGGACAGCCTGCCGCGCGCGCTCGACGGCGGCTACGTCGGCACGAGCCACAAGAACTGCAAGGGCGTCTTCAAGGGGATCGGCAACGCCTGCCTGCAGGAGCACCGCCGCCGCGCCCACCCGACAGTCACCCACGTCCTCAGCGGCGAAGACCTGACGACCATCGGCCCGGTCGCACTGACCCAGGACCTGGCGGTGATGGCCAGCCTCGGCATCGGGCACGTCGAGCGGAACGGCCATCATTACTTCAAGGGCCTGAGCATGTTCTCCGAGGCGGTGCAGGCAGGCGTACGCGAGCGGCACGGCGACCTGTACCGCCGCCACGACCGCGGCTTCGCAACGCTCAACATCCTCAGCGGCGCAATCGACCTGAGCAGCGTCGTCGACGCCCCGTTCGGCGTGGGCTTCGAGGTCGACACGAGCGAGTTCACGCCGCTGGAAGGCTGGAGCTTCGACACGCTCGGAGCGTCATAGCGTAGCCAACGTGATCGGCGCGACCGGTCGGCGTGTTTGACAGCCGGTCAGTGGGCGCGTAGGATGCGGCGTGGGTCACCCTAACGGCCGAGAAGACGCGGGGTCAGCCACGGGACCGTCGGAGTGGCGCTCGACGGATGATGGAGGCGGGATCGATGACGAAGACGCTGCTGCCGACGACGGTGATCGGGTCGTACCCGCTGCCTCCCTGGCTCGAACAGGCGCGCGGGGCGGCCGAGCGCGGCGAGCTGACCGCCGAACAGCTCGAAGAGGCGCACGACAACGCGGTCCGCTCGGCGATTGTGGACCAGGAGATCGCCGGCATCGACGTCATCACCGATGGCGAGCTGCGCCGCGAGACGATGGTCTACTTCTTCACCAAGCGAATCGGCGGCTACGACAACAGCGGTCGGATGCAGCCGATTGGCAACCTGGACCCGAGCATCCAGATGCCGGACCCGATCGTCCGCGACAAGGTGCGCCCTGGCAGCCTCGGCGCGGAGATGGCACGCCACTTCCGCTTCCTCCAGGAGTATACTCGGGCTAAGACCAAAGTCTGCGTAACCGGGCCGCACATGCTGGCCAAGCGGGCCCATAACGAGGCGTACGGGTGGGACCGCGAGCTGGTTTTCGAGCTGGCCGAGATCATGAACGCCGACCTGAAGCAGGTCGTCGCGGCCGGCTGTCGGGCGATCCAGATCGACGAGCCGGTCTGGGTAGGCTGGCCGGATGAGGTCCGCGAGTGGGCGGTGGAGGCGTTCAATCGGACGGTGGACGGCGTCGACGCCGAGATCTCGCTGCACATCTGCTACGGCAACTATCGGCTGCAGCGACTGTTCGTGGGTGAGTACGCCGACCTGTTTCCAGCCGTGCTCGACGCGAACGCCCACCGAATCCTGCTGGAGTTCGGGCGCCTGGGCCACGACATGCTGGAGCTGTTCCAGAAGTACGCGACCGACATGGAGCTGGGCGTCGGCGTTGTCGACGTCAAGTCGCCGGAGGTCGAACCGGTCGAGACGATCGCCGAGCGGATGCGGACGGCGCTGCGCTACGTTCCGGCCAACAAGGTCTGGTTTACGCCGGATTGCGGGATGAAGTTTGCCCGGCGCGACGCCGCGTTCGGCAAGCTGCGGGCGCTCGTCGCGGCGGCGGATCAGGTGAGGGCGGACGTGGAGGGCCGGCCGCCGACCGCGGTCTCGGCCACGAGCGCCGCCACCAGCGGCGAGGTTGACGGGGACATCCGCGTCCAGGCTGGCGCGCCGAGCGACGGATGATCGGCGATCAGGAGGGAAGCCGTGGCGGTTGACGAGCGGCTGGGCGCGGCGGCGGCGATGCCGCCGGCCGAGTCCCCGCCGGCTCGCCCTCGGGGGCGAGGGTCGGGAGCGGCCGAGCTCTTCCAGCGACGGGTGATGCCGCTGCTGGTGATCGTGCTGTTCCTTGGCGTCTGGGAGGTCTTGTGCCGGGTGCTGGACGTCAAGACGTACCTCTTGCCGACGCCTTCGCGCATCTGGGAGGAGCTGGTCAGGCAGGGACCGAGCCTGGTTGAGCACACCTGGATCACCACCTACGAGATGCTGCTCGGCTTTGGGCTGGCCGCGGTGGTCGGGATCGGGCTGGCCGTGCTGATCGTGTCGTCGCCGCTCTTCGACCGCAGCGTCATGCCGGTCCTGATCTTCAGCCAGACCGTCCCGAAGATCGCGATTGCGCCGCTGTTCATCGTCTGGTTCGGCTTTGGGCCGACGGCCAAGGTGCTCGTCGCTTTCCTGATCTGCTTCTTTCCGATCGTCATCGACACGGCGATCGGGCTGCGGTCGGTCAGCCCGGACATGCTGAACCTGGCGCGATCGATGGGCGCGAGCTGGTGGGACATCTTCCTGAAGATCCGTCTGCCGACGGCGCTGCCGTACATCTTCGGCGGGCTCAAGGTGGCCATCACGCTGGCGGTGGTCGGCGCCGTCGTCGGCGAGTTCGTCGGATCGACCAAGGGGCTCGGCTACGTGCTGTTGAAGGCGAACGGCGAGCTCCAGACGCCGCTGCTGTTCGCGGCGATCGCAATCCTGACCGCGATTGGGATCCTGTTCTACTACCTGCTCGAAGCGGCCGAGCGGCTAGCAATCCCGTGGCACGTCTCGCGCCGGGGCCAGGAGGGCAACTGGACGATGTGAGGCCGGGCTCGGATCCCAGCACTTGACGCCGAGTGGGCGCACAGCGTGCGCCCGTGAGCCACATAGAGGGAGATAACTGGTGCACCAAATCACGCTTCGTCGCCTGTTCGCCGGCCTGACGGTCGCAACAATGGTTCTCGCCGCCTGCCAACCGACGCCGCCCGCCGCGCCGGCCAAGCCGACCGAAGCGCCCAAGCCGGTCGCCAGCCCGGGCGTGGCAGCCTCGCCGTCGCCGAGCCCGTCGCCAAGCCCGGCCGCCAAGCCCGGCGCGGCTGCGCCGGCCGCCCCGGCGCCGGTGGCCGCGGCCAAGCCGGCGAGCGGCCCACTGACCAAGCTGGCGCTCTCGCTCAACTGGACGCTGTACGGCGAGCACGCCTTCTTCTTCGTCGCCCGCGACAAGGGCTTCTTTGCCGAGCAGGGATTGGACGTCGAGATCAAGGAGGGTAGCGGCTCGGCCAACACCGTCAAGCTGGTCGGCGCGAACGCCGATCCGCTCGGCTACGCTGACACGCCGACGGTGATGCGGGCCCAGGCCGAGGGTGTCCCGGTGACGATGACGCTCGTGGTCCAGCAGAACGGCCCGTCGTCGGTGATTCACCTGGCCGAAAAGCCGCTCAAGACGCCGAAAGACCTGGAAGGCAAACGGATCGCACTGACCGCCGGCGACAGCTTCAGCGCGATCTTCCCGGCCTTTTTGGCGGCGAACGGAGTCGACCAGTCGAAGGTCGAGATCGTCTCGCTGCCGACGCCCGCGGCCAAGGAGACCGCCCTGCTTCAGGGGCAGGTGGATGGCTTCCTGGGCTTCTTCAACGACCAGCCGTTGCGGATGATGGACCGCGAGAAGATCGAGCTGAGCTGGCTGCCGTTCTACGAGCACGGGGTCAACGTGCTGAGCACCGGGATCATCGCGAACGAGTCGTTCGTCACCCAGAACCCTGAGCTGATGAGGAAGTTCCTGGCAGGCTTCGTCAAGGGGATCGAGTACACGCGTCAGAACGTCGACGAAGCGGCCGAGATTTTCGCCAAGGCCGCGCCGACCTTCCACCATGCGCTCGGCAAGCAGGAGATCGAGATGACACTCCCGCTGCTCCAGACCGCCGCCAGCCGGGGTCAGCCGACCGGCTGCATGGCCGAGAAGGACTTCCGCGACACCTACGACCTGTTGGTCAAGAACGCCAACCTCAAGGCCGATCTGGACCCCAAGACGCTGTTCACGAATGAGTACCTACCCAGCCGCTGCGGCTAACGAAGGAGACAGGCGTGCGTAGGGCAACCCCCCGTCTCCTGTCTCCTGACTCCGCGCCATGATCTCCCTCCGTGACGTCGACAAGACGTATCAGACCAGGGACGGGTCGGTGCCCGCGCTGCGCGGGGTGTCGCTGGAGATCGGCGATGGCGAGTTCGTGTCGATCGTCGGACCGAGCGGCTGCGGTAAGTCGACGCTGCTGATGCTCGTTGCCGGGCTTACCCCGGCTGATCGGGGCAGCGTGGTCGAGGTGCGGGGCCGGCCGGTGGTCGGACCGGTGACAGACCTGGGCATCGTGTTCCAGGACGCGATCCTGCTCGACTGGCGGACCGTCCTGGACAACATCATGCTCCAGGCCGAGGTCCGCCGGCTGGACCGGACGGCCCATCGCGCCCGGGCGCTGGAGCTGCTCCGAATGGTGGGGCTGATCGGGTTCGAGCAGAAGCGGCCGTTCGAGCTCTCGGGCGGCATGCGCCAGCGTACATCGATCTGCCGGGCGCTGGTCCACGACCCGCCGTTGCTCTTGATGGACGAGCCGTTCGGGGCGCTGGACGCCTTGACCCGCGAGCAGATGACCATCGACATCCAGCGGATCTGGCTGACGACACGCAAGACGGTGCTGTTCATCACCCACAGCATCATGGAGGCGGTGCTGCTTTCGGACCGCGTGGTGGTGATGTCGCCACGTCCCGGCCGCGTCGAGGAGATTCTGACGATCGACCTCCCACGCCCGCGCAAGCTGGACGAATCCGGCGCCCAGGAGTACACCCGCTACACGTCGCGCATCCGGGAGATCTTCCGCGCCCAGGGTATCCTGAGCCGGGAGTAGAACACTGCAGAGGAGCAGCACTATGACCACGCAGGAGCAGGGGCGGCTGATCTTTTTGGCCGAGCCGGGCAAGACGGAGTACCTGACGTTTGATCTGGCCGAGCCGGAGCCGGGCGGAATTCTGGCCAAGGTGACCCGAGCAAACGTCTGCGGGTCGGAGCTGCACATCTGGAAGGGGCTGCACCCAACGGTGAAGCAGTGCGTGATGGGCCACGAGATGGTGGGGCGGGTCCACACGCTCGGGGCGGGGGTGGAGACGGACTTCAACGGCGAGCCGCTGGCGGTGGGTGATCGGATCGCGGCGACCTACTTCCAGACGTGTCGGAAGTGCCGGGCGTGTCGGCGGGGCCAATTCAACCTGTGCGAGAATGCCTACAAGTTCTGGATGCAGTCGCCGCGGAACGCGCCGCACTTCCACGGGACGTTCGGGACGCATTACGCGATCCACCCGGATCAGTACGTGTACAAGGTGCCGGACGGCGTCTCGGACCAGGTCGCCTCGTTCGCCAACTGCGCCCTGGCGCAGGTCTACTTCGGCCTCGGGCTGGCCGAGCTTCAGGCTGGCGAGACGTTGGTCATTCAGGGGGCAGGCGGGTTGGGGTTGTCGGCGATCGCCGTGGCCAGGGAGCGCGGAGCGCGGGTGATCGCCATCGACGGCGTCGGCTACCGACTCGAGGCCGCCGAGGCGTTCGGCGCCCACGAGATCGTCGACATGCGCGAGCACGAGACGCCCCAGGCGCGGGCCGAGCGCGTGGCCTACCTGGCCGAGGGCTGGGGCGCCGACGTGGGCATCGAGCTGACCGGCGTGCCGGCCGCCTTCAGCGAGGGGATCTCGCTGGTCCGCCCCGGTGGGCGGTACGTCTCGATCGGCAACGTCTCGCCGGGGCTGACCACCGAGTTCGATCCTGGAGCGCTGACCCGCCGCGCGGTGCGGATCATCCCCGTTGTCCGCTACCAGCCGTGGTACCTGGCGCGCGTGCTGCGGCTGCTGTCCGAAACGGCAGGTCGCTACCCCTGGGCGTCGCTGGTCGACACCGACTTCCCGTTCGAGCAGGTGGACGATGCCTTGGAGAAGTCCGAACGCCGTGAGGTTCGGCGAGCCAGCCTGGTGATGCCAGATTGAGCCTGCCTCCCCCCAACCCTCTGCCCCGAGGGGAGGGGGAGCACACCGCGCCGCTGGACGGCGTGCGGATCGTCGCGGTCGAGCAGTACGGGGCCGGGCCGTACGGCACGCTGTACCTGGCCGACATGGGCGCCGACGTGATCAAGATCGAGGACCCTTCGAGCGGCGGCGACATCGGGCGGTACGTGCCGCCAGGTCAGGAGGGGACTGACAGCCTGTTTTTTGAGTCCTTCAACCGCGGAAAGCGGAGCCTCGGCCTGGACCTCAAGAGCAGCGGCGGTCGCGCGGTGTTCGAGCGGCTGGTGGCCGGCGCGGACGCCGTCTACAGCAACGTGCGCGGCGACCTGCCGGCCCGGCTCGGCTTGACCTACGAGGCGCTCGGGCCGATGAACCCGCGGATCGTCTGCTGCTCGCTGTCGGCGTACGGGCGGACCGGCGAGCGCGCGGCCTACCCTGGCTATGACGCGCTGGTGCAGGCCGAGGCCGGCTGGGCTGCGCTGACCGGTGACCCCGATGGACCGCCGACCAAGAGCGGGCTGTCGCTGGTCGACTACGCGGCCGGGCTCGTCGCCGCGCTGGGGTTGATGGTGGCCCTGTTCGACGCGCAGCGGACCGGCCGCGGGCGCGACGTCGACACGAGCCTGTACGACACGGCGATCGGTCTGTTGACCTATCCGGCGGCGTGGCACCTGACCGCCGGGCTCAAGCCCGAGCGCCAGCCGCTCTCGGGTCATCCGAGCATGGTCCCGTTCCAGTTCTTCGAGACCCTGGATGGCCACGTCGCCGTCGCCTGTCCCAAGGAGAAGTTCTTCCGTCTGCTCGTCGGCACGCTCGGCCTGCCCGAGCTGTTGGACGACGACCGCTTCACGTCGTACGAGGCGCGCCGCCGGAACCGCTCGACGCTCGTCGGGATGTTGAACGACCGCTTCCGCGAGCGCTCAACGGCCGACTGGCTCGGCGAATTGCGCGGCCTGGTCCCAATCGCGCCGGTCCGCTCTCTGGAAGCCGCCCTCGACCGCGACGAGCTGATCGCACGCGACCTGCTGGTGCGCTACCCGCACCCGACGTTCGGCACGGTCCAAGGCGTCGGCACCCCGTTCACCCTTGGCGGCTTCCGTCCGGACTATCGCGCTGCCCCAGGTCTTGGCGCCGACCGTGAGGGTATCCTGGCCTCGCTTGGCTACAATGCCGCCGACGTCGAAGCGCTGGCCGCGGACGGCGCATTCGGCGAGCGTCGGACCGATGCCGCGGGCAGGGACCAGCCTTGAGCCAGAGGGCTGAGACGTTGACGCACCCCCGAATGATCGACCCTTCGGCCCTGCCGCGCATCGCGGAGCGGCTGAAGCAGGACGTCGGGGCCGAAGCCGTCATCGTCTACGGATCGGTCGCACGCGGCGACGCGACAGTCGACAGCGACATCGATCTCCTCGTGATCGCCCCCCTCGACGGGGATGATGAGCCTTACCTGGAACGCGTACGCCGCGCAATTGACGATTCCGGCTACCGACTGCCGATCTCGCCGCTGGTGCTCACACCCGATCAAGTTCGGCGGCGGTTGGAAGCTGACGACCGCTTCATCCGGCAGATCATCGAGCGCGGCGTTGAACTTGGCGCAGGATCACTCGCCGCTCACAGCAGGTGGGGGGGGATCAAGCCGTTTCCAGGAGCGAAGGCATCTGATACCTGGCGCGCAAACGCTCGGCGAGACTGGCACCGGGTTGGCGTACTGCTGGCCGACGACGACGGCGCGGCCGCCGGGTTCTTTCTCCAGCAAGCGCTCGAGAATTTCCTGAAGGGTTGGCTCTTAGACCGCGGCTGGGATCTGCGAAAGACGCATTGGGTCAACGATCTGCTCGACGAGGCCATCGGCCACGCGGCGGCTCTGGCGGAGTTCAGACCGATCTGTGGCCGGGTCAAGGACTACTACTTCGCGGATCGCTATCCCAGTCTCCCAGCCCCGCCCAGCGCTCAACAGGTCCGTCAGGACCTGGATGAGACGCGGCGGCTAGTCGCCGCCTTGTTCCCGGACGAACAGCTCACCTAGGACGCCCGCTCACTCAGGCCTTGATCCAGGTTTCGGAGAAGGCCAGAAAGGCGGTGCTGCTCTGGGTGCCGTACATGTCGCGCGGGCCGGGCACGCCGCGGCCGCGGACGCCATTGGCGACGACCTCGCAGGCGCGGGCGGGGACGAACAGGGAGAACATCTCGTGCTTGCCGGTCGACGACTGCTCCTTGAGGAACTCGACCATGAATGGCTCGCCAAGCTCGCGCCAGGTCAGGGTGATGTCGACGTCAGGGCCGGTGATGCGCTCGGTCCAGGCAGTCTTGTGGTCGCCGCTGTGGGTGAACGACTCGGCGGGCTTGAACGGGAGGTTGGCGAGGTTCGGGTTGCCCTTCCAGGTCCCGAAGTGGGCGATGAAATCGCTGAGAAGGTAGCGGGCGAGCGGCTCGTTGTCGGTGTAGCACGCGTTCACCGCCTGGCCGCCGGCGCGGCCGGTCGGGTCAGTCAGGATGAACACGGCGTGACCAGGGCCCCGCGGGGAGACGACGACGCGGAAGAACGACACCAGGCAGGTGGTCTCGCCCTCCGGCGAGTCCTTGAGGGTGATGCCCGGGTTTTCACCGGACCAATCGATCGGGTTCGGGTTGATCGGCGGGCGCGCCATCTTCACCACCTCAGGTCCGTGGGTCTTGCGATGGGCGCTGGATACCACGCCGCGCGGTCGGCGGACAAGGCGTAGCTCGGTTGGATGCTCGTCACGAAGCCGGTTCTGGATCGGCTGCGCAGGCCGTGCGAGCACGCACGCTTGACAGATGGAACGATTGGTATTTTCGGTATATAGTGGGACCATCGGCGGTCCATGGCGCTGTCGGGACCGGTGCCGGGCACAGCCGGTGAGGAGGGAACATGAGCGGCATCGAACGAAACCCCGGCGGCGAGACGCCTCGAGTTCGCCTGAGCCGACGCGCGGCGCTGAAGCGATCGGCGCTGCTGACCGTCGGGCTGGCCGGCGGCGCGTTGCTGCAGGCGTGCGGTCAGGGCGGCACGCCCCCAGCAGCGGCACCTCCCGCCAAGCCGACTGAGGCCCCGAGGGCGGCCGCGCCGCCGACCGCGCCGGCCGCCGCGGCGCCCCGTGGCGAGATCGTGGCCGCGATGTCCCAGGATCTTCAGAGCATGGACCCGGCCAACCACGTCAATATCTCCGACTGGTCAGTCCACCGTCATATGTTCGACCCGCTGCTCGAGAAAGACTTCGACGGCAAGTTCGTGCCGATGCTGGCCGAATCGTGGTCGCCCGTCGACGACACGACCTGGCAGTTCAACTTACGCAAGGGCGTGAAGTTCCACAATGGTGAGGAGTTCACCGCCGAGTCGGTCAAGGCGACGATGGAGCGGATGCCGCCAGGCAGCCAGCTAGTCCAAGCCGGGCTCCTCTGGACGTCGCTCAAGGAAGTGGAGATCAAAGGACCCTTCTACACCGTCCTGCTACGCGGCTCGCTGCCGATCGGCTCGATGCTCCACAACCTGACGATGACCGAAATGCTACCTGGCCTCGGCCACGAAAGACCTGGAGGAGTACTTCCGCAAGCCGGTTGGGACCGGACCGCCTGAAGTTCGTGAGCCGGTCGCGCGGCGACCGGATCGTCTTCGAGGCGAATCGTGAGTACTGGCAGCCAGGCGTCCCTAAGGTGGAGAAGGCGACGATCCGCTTCATCCCGAGGGTTCGACGCGGCTGGCCGGGCCTCAAGGCCAGCGAGATCGACGTTGTCGACCGCTGCCGTTCGAGGAAGAGGAGTCGATCAAGGCAACCCAGACCTGCGCTGGGAGCCGGTCGTCGGCGTCGAGTCGCAATACATCGGGTTCCAGTGCGAGAAGCCGCCGTTCAACGACCCGCGGGTCCGTCAAGCGCTGAACTACGGGACCAACAAGGACACGATTATCAAGGAGCTGTTGCTCGGCAACGGCAAGATCGCCGACGCGCCGATGGCACCGGGGATCTTTGGCTACGCCCAGCAGACGCCGTACGCCTATGATCCGGAGCGCGCCAGGTCGCTGCTGCGCGATGCGGGTGTCTCGGGCGGCACCATCGAGCTGATCGTCCTGAAGGGGCTGTACACCAAGGGACTCGAGATCGCCCAGGCGATCGGCGCCCAGTGGCAGCAATTGGGCTTCACGATCAACATCAACGACATGGAAGTTGCCCGCACGCGCGAGGTCCGCGCGGCCGGCACGTTCGACACGTTCTTCGCTGGCTGGGTGACGATGAGCCGCGACGCCGACTTCGCACTGTGGCGTAACTTCCACAGCACGACGACCGGCCAGTTCCGCAACGTCAGCCAGGTCCGCTACTCGAACCCGCAGGTCGACAAGCTGCTCGAGACCGGGCAGACCAGCATCAAGGACGAGGACCGTGCACGGGCATACGCCGAGGCGCAGAAGATCATCTGGGACGACGCGCCGTGGGTTTTCCTGTTCTACACCACCAACGCCTTCGGCGTCCGCAAGCGCGTCGAGGGCTGGCGCTCGCGGCCAGACTACTTCACGCTGGTCAAAGACGTCGGAGTAGGAGCCTAACCCCACCCCGCGAAGCGCACTCGTTCCGCGAAGCGCACGTGCTCCAACCTTTCATTCACGAGCGTAAGGGCCGGTAGAGGCAACCCATGGGCAGCTATCTCGCGCGACGGCTGGTCCAGTCGGTCTTCACGCTGGTCGGCGTGTCGCTGGTCGTGTTCCTGGTGCTGCGAATAATCCCGGGCGATCCGGCTCGACTGTTACTGCCGGAGGGCGCGTCGCCCGAGGAGATCACGCGGCTGCGCACCAAGCTGGGGCTGGAGCAAGCACTGCCGATCCAGTACCTGATCTTCTTGCGGGATGCCGTCCGCGGCGACTTTGGCCGCTCGTACCAGTACGACGAGCCAGCGCTCGGGATCGTGCTGGAGAAGGTGCCGGCGACGGCTGAGCTGACCGTCTACGCGCTCCTGTTCGCGATCCTGGTCGCCGTGCCAATCGGCGTGCTGGCCGCGACACGCCGCCAGACAGTGTTCGACTACGGCACGATGGGCTTCGCGTTCCTGGGCCAATCGATGCCCAGCTTCTGGCTCGGGATCATGCTGATTCTGGTTCTGGCGGTCGGGTTGCGGCTGCTGCCGACCTCCGGTCGCGGAACCTGGCAGCACCTGGTCATGCCGGCGCTGACGCTGGCCAGCTTCCAGATGGCGCTCATCGCACGGCTGGTCCGCTCGAGCATGTTGGAGGTGCTGCGCGAGGACTACGTTCGGACGGCGCGCGGTAAGGGGCTGCCGGCCCGCACGGTGGTCCTGCGCCACGCGCTCCGCAACAGCATCATCCCGGTCGTGACCGTGATCGGGCTGCAGTTCGGGACACTGCTCGGTGGAGCGGTGATCACCGAGACGGTGTTCAACTGGCCGGGGGTGGGCAAACTGGTAGTCGACGCGATCTACATCCGTGACTACCCGATCGTTCAGGCGGTGCTGGTCGTCTCCGGCACGGCATTCGTGCTGATCAACCTGCTCATCGACCTGAGCTACAGCTACCTCGACCCACGGATTCGATACGCGTGAAGCTAGACGCTGCGCTCAGGACCGGGTTGGAGCCGGCCGGTGGCTGAAGCTCTCCCGACGCCGATCGCCGCCACACCGGCTGCGCTTGCCCCGGGCCGAGTCTCGCGTCGGCCGTCGAACATCCGGCGGCTGCTGCGCAACCGCCAGGCCAGCGCCGGCGGGCTGCTGATCCTGCTGATGCTGCTGGCGGCAATCCTGGCGCCGCTGCTTGCGCCGTGGGACCCACTGGCGCAGCAGCTCTCGCGGCGGCTGGAGCCGCCGGGATCGCCAATTTACCTGCTGGGCAGCGACCCGAACGGCCGCGACATCCTGAGCCGGCTCTTGTTCGGGGCACGCGTCTCGCTCTCGGTCGGCTTTCTCAGTATGCTGCTCGCCGGGGTGGTCGGGGTCGTGCTCGGGCTGGTCTCCGGCTACTTCGGCGGGAGCCTCGACGACCTGATCATGCGGCTGGCGGACGTCCAGCTTGCGTTCCCGGTGATTCTGCTGGCGATCACGATCGTCTCGGTCGTCGGGCGCAACGTGGCGACCATCGTGCTGGTCCTGGGGCTGACCGGCTGGGTGGTCTACGCGCGGACGGTCCGCAGCTCGGTCCTGAGCCTGCGCGAGCGCGACTTCGTCCTGGCCGCGCGCTGCCTGGGGGCGGGCCATCACCGCATCTTGCTGCGCCACATCCTGCCGAACACGGCTGCGCCGATCCTGGTGGTCGCGACCGTCCAGATCGCGACGATGATCGTGCTGGAATCGGGGCTGAGCTTCTTCGGCCTGGGCATTCAGCCGCCAACGCCGACCTGGGGCGGGATGCTGGCGGAGGGCCGCGACTACCTGAGCAACGCGTGGTGGGTGAGCACGATACCCGGCCTGGCGATCATGCTCACAGTGCTGGGGATCAACCTCCTTGGCGACGGCCTCCGCGACGTGCTCGACCCGCAGCTGAAGGACTACTAGCCGAGTGTATGGCCGCCCGATCGATCCCCACGGAGGCACGCCCGCATGCGCCTGAACCCGACCGAGCTTGACCGTCTGACCATTTTCACCGCTGCCGAGCTAGCCCGCCGCCGCCGCGTGAAGGGCTGGCGGCTCAACCACCCGGAGGCGCTGGCGCTGATCTGCGACGAGATGCACGAAGCCGCGCGGGGCGGCGCGTCCTACGAGGAGGTGCTCGCGGTCGGCGCGAGTGTGCTGACCGAGGACGAGGTGCTCGACGGCGTGCCCGAGTTGCTCGGGACGGTCAAGCTCGAGTGTCTGTTCGGCGACGGGATGCGGGTGCTGGACGTCGAGCGGCCGATCCGGCCGGCCGGGGAGCGTGTGCCGTGACGCCGGGCGAGCTGCTGCTGGCCGACGGGCCGATCGAGCTGTACGCCGGGCGCGAGACCGTCGAGCTCGAGGTCGAGAACCGCTCGCGCCACACGGTCTTCATCAGCTCGCACTACCCGTTCTTCGAGGTCAATCGGCGGCTCGTGTTCGATCGCGCCCGGGCCTGGGGCATGCACCTGGACATCCCGGCCGGCGACGTGGTCCGCTGGCGACCCGGCGAGGTGCGGCGCGTCCGCCTGGTGGCCTTCGGCGGACGGCGGGCGGTGCGCGGCTTCAACTGCCTGACCGACGGTCCGGCCAGCCCCGAGCGGCTGGCCGAGGGGCTCGAGCGGGCGCGCCTGCGCGGCTATGGGAATCGGCCGACCTGGGCGACGGAGGCGGACTATGGCGAGTGAGCTGAGTCGGGCGGAGTACGCCGCGCGCTACGGGCCGACCACCGGCGACCGGGTCCGGCTGGGCGACACCGACCTGCTGGTGCTGATCGAGCGCGACGAGACGAGCTACGGCGATGAGGTCCTCCGCGGCTGGGGCAAGACCTTCCGCACCGGCATCATGGCCAGCGATCAGGCCACCGCCGCCAGCGAGCTGGACCTGATCATCACCAACGCGGTGGTGATCGACCCGGTCCTGGGCATCCTCAAGGCCAACATCGGCATCAAAGACGGGCTGATCGCCGGGGTCGGGCGGGCCGGCAACCCGGACATCGTCGACAACCCGGACCTGCTAATCGGCGCGAACACCGCCATCGTCTACGGACGGGGCTACATCGCCACGCCCGGCGGGGTAGACACCCACGTCCACCTGGTCCAGCCGCGGCTGATCCCAAACGCCCTGGCGGCCGGTCTGACGACGCTGATCACCGGCGGGACCAACGACAACCCGGCCTTCAACCTGGAGCGGATGTTCCTGGCCTTCGAGCACCTGCCGGTCAACCTGGGCATCCTCGGGCGGGCGGCCAGCTACACCTTCGGCCCGATGGCCCGCCAGGTCGAGTCCGGCGCCTGCGGGCTGAAGGTCCACGAGGACAACGCCGGCTACCCGAGCATCATCGACCAGGCCCTCACCGTGGCCGAGGCGTACGACATCCAGATCGCGATGCACACCGACGGGCTGAACGAGTCGTGCGAGTTGGACGAGACGGTGGCGGCGATCGGCGGGCGGACGATCCACGCCTACCACGTCGAGGGCATCGGCGGCGGCCACATCCCCGACATCCTGGCGATCGCCGGCGTGGGCAACGTGATCGGCTCCTCGACCACCCCGACCATCCCCTACGGGCGGCACGTCGTGGCCGAGCACCACGCGATGATGTGGTCGGTCCACGGGATGAACCCGCGCGTGCCGAGCGACCGCCTGATGGTCGAAGACCGCATCCGCCAGACGACCATGGCGGCCGAGAGCCTGCTCCAGGAGTTGGGGGCGATCAGCATCGTCAACTCCGACTCGCAGGGCATGGGGCGGATCGGCGAGGTCATCCGCCGCACCTGGCAGCTCGCCCACCAGATGAAGCGGATGCAGGCCGAGCCGACCGAGCACGACAACGCCCGCATCCTCCAGTACCTGGCCAAGTACACGATCAACCCGGCCCGGGCGCACGGGATCGACCGCCACGTCGGGTCGCTGGAGGCCGGCAAGATCGCCGACATCGTCCTGTGGGACGCGCGCTTCTTCGGGGTCAAGCCGGAGCTGGTGCTGAAGGGGGGCTTCCCGGCCTGGGGCGCGCTGGGCGACGGCAACGCCAGCATCTCGCTGAGCGAGCCGGTGCTCTATGCGCCGCACTGGGGCGGCTCCGGCACGGCCGCCGCGAGCCTCAGCGCCAACTTTATCTCGGCGGCCGCGGGCGGCGACTTCGGCCGGCGCGTCCCGTCGCGGCGTCGGGCCATAGTGGTGGAAGGCACTCGCCGCGTCAGCAAGCGGCACATGCTCTACAACAACGCCAACCCGAGCGTCGCTATCGACCCCGCCACGGCCGAGGTCGAGATCGACGGCGTCCCGCTGCCGCGCCCCCCGAGCGAGGACCTGCCGCTCAATCGGCGCTATCTGCTGCTCTGACCGGGTTAGAATGGGGCCCAGTCTTCGGAGGAGAACGCCCATGGAGTACGTGCGGAAGGTCGATTTCGCGGCGATCGACAGGGCGGGGCCAGACGAGCGGGTCTCGCAGGCGCTGATCGATCATGGGACCGGGGTGCAGACCTGCACGATCAATTGCATCAAGACGCCGGCCGGCGCCGGCTCGCCGGCCGGCATGCACGTCCACGACGTCGACCAGATCTTCTACGTCCTGAGCGGGACGATGAGCATCGAGATCGAGGGCCAGCAGCATGACTGCGAGCCAGGGACGCTGATCATCTTTCCGGCCGGCGTGCCGCACCGGAACTGGAACGGCGGCAGCGAGCCGACGGTGCACCTGGCGTTCAACACACCCAGCCCCGACCCGAACGTGCCTTTCGCGAGGTCGGTGACAGCCTGAGCCCGCCAGCCGGTGCTCGCGACCGCGTCAGAGCTCCGCCAGGCCGGTAGTGAAGAAGGAGGAGTGTGTGACCGAGCACGGGACCGAGCGCCTTGGCGTCGAGGCGTTCCAGGCGCTGTTCGACCGGTGCAGCAACTGGGGCCGCTGGGGCGACGACGACGAGCGCGGCACCCTCAACCTCATCACACCCGAGCACCGCGTTCGAGCAGCCGGCCTCATCCGCGACGGCGTCACCGTCAGCTGCGCCCACCCGATCAACACCGTGCCTGACGTCGACAACTCGTCGCCGGCATCGCACTTCATGGTCCGCGCCGGCGACGTCGTCGACGAGGTGGAGATCTCGTGGACGGCCGATCACCTGGCCGTCTCCCCGCACGGGGTGGCCCACTCGCACCTGGATGCGCTGTGTCACTTTGTCTGGCGGGGGAAGACGTACAACAATCGCCCGGTCAGCCTGGTCACCTCGATGGGCGCCCGCGCGAACGCGATCACGATCGGCCAGGATGGCATCGTGTCGCGCGGCGTCCTGCTCGACGTGCCCCGCCACCTGGGTGTCGAATGGCTCGAGCTCGATCACGCCATCACCATCGCCGAGCTCGAGGGAACCGAAACGGCAGCCGGACTGCGCGTGGAAGCCGGCGACATCCTGCTGATTCGGACCGGGCGACACGCGCGACGCAAGGCCCAGGGTGCCTGGGACTCTCGGGTCGCGCTTGCCGGCCTCCATCATGAGGTGGCCCCCTGGTTGAAGGAGCGCGGCGTGAGCCTGCTCGGCTGCGACGGCGTGAGCGACGTCCGCCGCCAGGCGTTCGTCGCCCCGAAGCAGCCGATCCACATCCTGACGCTGGTCTCGATGGGGATGCAGCTGCTGGACAACCAGAACCTCGAGGATCTTGCAGCTGCCTCCGCTGCCCGCTCGCGCTGGGAGTTCATGCTGACGGTCGCGCCGCTGAAGCTTGTCGGCGGGACCGCGTCGATGACCAACCCAATCGCCGTATTCTGATCGCGACCCGCCAGGCCCCGGCAACCCCGCCCGAGCAACCCATGGGAGATTGAGGGTGCAGCAGACGATCGCCACCGCCGCCGGCAGCTTCACGGCCGAGGTTGCCGGGCCGCCCGATGGGCCGCTGGTCGTGTTGCTCCACGGCTATCCACAGAGCAGGCACTCCTGGCGCCACCAGGTGCCCGCGCTCGCGCGGGCTGGGTATCTTGCCGTGGCGGCTGACCAGCGCGGCTACTCGCCCGGCGCGCGGCCCGACCCAGCCGTCGATCTGGCGGCCTACGGCATCGACCGGCTCGTTGGCGACGTCCTCGACCTCGCAGCCGCGCTCGGACGGGGCGCGTCAACCCGATTCCACCTCGTCGGGCACGATTGGGGCGGCCAGGTGGCCTGGGTCCTGGCGGACCGGCATCCCGAGCGCCTCGCGTCGCTGATGGTGCTGTCACGGCCGCACCCGGCGGCGTTCCGGCGGGCGCTGGAGGCGGACGCCGACAACCAGCGGCACCGCTCTCGCCACCATCGCGCCTTTCACGATCCGGCCACCGCCCACCTGCTGCTCGAGGATGGCGCCCGCCGACTGCGGCGGAACCTTGCCAATGGGAGTGTGCCGGAGAGCTCGATTGGCGAGTACGTGGCCGTCCTGGCCACTCCCGCGGCGATGGAGGCCGCGCTGGCCTGGTACCGTGCGGCGGGGAGCCTGGACGCCGTGAACGTCGGCCCGATCTCGGTGCCGACGGTCTACCTGTGGGGCGACGCCGATGCCACCGTAGGACGCGACGCCGCCGCTTGGACCGCGGAGCACGTGACCGCCGACTACCGATTCGAAGTCCTGCCGGGCGTCGGGCACTTCATCACCGACCAGGCGCCCGAGGTCGTCACCGCGCACCTGCTCGACCAGCTGGCCAGGACGGCCCGGCGCGGCTGAGTCTGGATGCCGCGGCGTCGCGCTGACCTGGACGTCCCGCCGCGTGCATGGCACCACGACGGCACAGGCAGCGCCGCCCGCGATCGGTGGCGGCGCCAGGAGGAAACCCCATGAAGTTCGGTCTGACTATCGCGCCGATGCGATTTCCGGTCGACCTCGTCGCAGCTGGCAAGCTGTCCGAGGAGCTCGGCTTCGATTCGTTCTGGGTACCCGAGCACACCCACTTCCCGCTCAACCGCCAGACGCCGTGGCCGGGCGGGGGCGAGCAGGAGCGGCAGTGGCAATACTATCCGAACCCGTTTGTGGCGCTCGCCGGCGTGGCCGGCGTGACCCGGCGGATCGAGCTCGGCACCTGCATCTCGCTGGTCATCCAGCATGACCCGATCGTCCAGGCCAAAGTCGTCGCGAGTCTGGACCAGCTGTCCAACCGGCGCTTCCTGTTCGGCATCGGCGGGGGCTGGGCCCGCGAAGAGATGGCCAATCATGGCACCGCGCCGGCACTGCGCTGGAAGATCCTGCGGGAGCGGATCGCCGCGATGAAGGAGATCTGGACGAAGGACGAGGCCGAGTACCACGGCGAGTTCGTCAACTTCGACCCGCTCTGGAGCTGGCCCAAGCCGGTCCGGAAGCCGCACCCGCCGATCCTGATGGGCGGCGACGGCCCGAAGGCGGTCGAGGGCCTGCTCGAGTATTGCGACGAGTGGATGCCGCGGCCGACTGGGTTCGAGCCGGCGCTCCCCGACCGGATGGCCGAGGTCAATCGCCGTGCCGCCGAGCTGGGCCGCGGGCCAATCCCAGCCACCATCTTCGGCGCGGAGCTTGACCCGCGCGAGCTCGAGCGGTACGAACAGCTCGGCGCGGCCTGCGCCCTCTTCAGGGTGGCGCCCCACAACTATGACCTGGTGGCGGCCAGCGTGGAGCACGCGATGCGGGTGGTCCGCGAGTATCGCGGAGCGTAGCCAGCCGCGATCGAGAGTAGCGGGTCTAGCGCGTCAGCAGCCGGGTCAGCGGCTCGAGGTTCTTCGGATCGGGCTTCAGCGTGCCGACGCCGTGCTGATGCACCTCCCGCACGACGGCCTCGTTGACCGGGGTGGGAATGCCGAACCGCCTCCCCTGCGCCACGACGTAGCCGTTCAGCTCGTCGATCTCGGTCCGCCGCCCGCGCATGACGTCCTGCAGGAGCGAAGGGCGACCCCCGGCCAGACTGCCGGCGCCCTCGCCCATCTCGGCCTCGAGCGCGTCCAGCCCTCGGCCCTCGGCCGCGTCGACGAAGCGCTGGGCCGGGATCCCGAAGATCGGCTCGACTTCGTGGCCCGCCGCGCGGCCGACGCGGATGACCTCCGCCGCGATCTGGACGGCGATCCGGCGCGGGACGGGCTCGGTCCGGATCTCAGCCGAGCCGAACCCGCTCAGGCCAGCCAGCGCGTTGGCCATGCAGTTGACCGCGAGCTTCGACCACCGCTCGCCGAACAGGTTGGTGGTCAGGTGGGTCGGGGCGACGTCGTTGAGGATGCTTACCAGCTTGCGCGCCCGCGTGGTGTCCTGCCCGTCAAGCTCGCCGATCTTGAACCCAACCGAGCTCGTGTCGGTGCGCATGGCGTGTCCCGGCTCGTACATCCCGGCGCCGATGGTAATCACGCAGCCGAGCGTGCGCTCGCGACCGGCGATCGCCGCCACTCGCTCGTCGTTGATGCCGTTCTGGAAGTCGACGATCACGCCGTCCGGCGCCTTCAAGAACCGAATCGCGAACATCGTCGCCCACTCGGTGTCGTAGCCCTTGACGGCCAGGAAGATCGCGTCGAAGGGCTCGCTGATCGCCTGGGCCTCAAACAGGTGGAGCGCCCGCACCGGCACGACGTGCTCGCCGCAGGTCCCGCTGAGTCGGAGACCATCTGCCTTCATCGCGTCGACGTGCGCCGGCCACTGGTCGATAAGCGTCACGTCGTGCCCGGCCTTCGTCAACAGTCCACCGACGACAGACCCAATGGCCCCCACCCCGAAGATCCCGATTTGTGTCTTCATCGACCCTCCACGCCCGCTACGCCCGCGAAGGCAGATCGGTCCGCCACCCCGTGCGAACGCGCACCGCGCCGAGGGCATAGTACCTCGTCGGCCGGCCATGTCGCCGAGTGCCCCGACAGGGCTCGGCCGGTCGACGCGGCGAGGCGTGCCAGGGCTCTATCCTCAGCCCCTCCGCCCCGACCCGTCGATCCGCCCGGGGTACTATTCTCATCAAGCGGCCACACACACACGCCAAACACGTCGCGCCGAATCCCGAGAGGAGCACCACTCAACATGCAGATTGGACTGATGATCCGAAGCCAGGAACAGCGGGCGGGGCGATCAACGCCTATCGCTGGCCCGAGGTGCGCGGGCACTCCTGGCCGAAGATCGCGTTGACACGCTGAGCGCGCCCGACCACCTGCTGTTCCGCAACGCGCCCCGGACGCCGTGCTCGCGGAGGGCCGAACACGCGGCAACTGGGAGTGCTTCACGCTCTGACCGCCCTGGCGACGGTCACCAGGCAGGTTACCCTCCTGCCCCTCGTCGCCTGCACTAGCTTCCGCAATGCGGCCCTGCTGGCGAAGATCGCCGACTCACTCGACGAGGTGAGCGGGGACGGCTGCTGGGCCCTCGTGCCGGCTGGCACAGGCGAATACCGCGCCTACGGCTATCCGCTTTGGCCGGCGCGTCGGCCCGGTTCGAGCGCTGGATCATCGTACCCGCTACTGCGCGGTGAGTCGGTCACCTTCGAGGGGCAGTACTACGCGGTCAGCGACTGCGCGCTGGTGCCACGCGGACCGCGCCCCGGCGGCCCGCCGATCTGGATCGGCGCTCGCAAGCCAAGGATGCTTGGCCTGGTCATGAAGTACGCCGACGCCTACAACGCCGACCTGCTGCTCGACCTGCAGGACACGAAGGCGGCCGAGGACCTTTTCAGGATCGCGGAGGACGCCTGCCGGGAAGGCCCGGCCGCGACGGCGACGCTGCTGAAGACCTCGGCTGCTCGCTCGGGCTGGAGGCGTCGATAACGTGGGCGGCACGCCGAGCGCGCTCATGCGGCGGCTCGACCGAGCAGATCGTCGAGAAGCTGGCACGGCCTACGCGGCCATCGAGGTCCAACACTTCACCTTCTGGCTCTATCCGTGGACGATGACGTCGATCCGAACAGCTCGGGCGAATTGTCGAGGCCATACAAGATGTAGCGACGCTCCAGGCGACGCGTCATTCGAGCAGGTCCACAAGATCCACACAGCTCGTGCTCGCCGCCGGCGCTCGGCCACGCCGACCGACGGTCCAACGTGGCCAGCGCTGCCCCAGAGGATGCGCTTGAAGGTGTAGAAGAAGGGCTGCGTATCCGCCAGGCCGGGCGGGAGCCGCTCGCGGTAGCGAGCCACGAACCGCTCGTACAGCTCCGGGATCAGGGCGCTTCTCGTACGCGGTCAGCCAGCTGCCCTTGACCTCGACGACTGCCTCGCGTGGGGCGAGCCCGTGCGCGTAGACCTGCACGGACGTGCTGCTCCTGGTAGCCATGCCTGTTGAGCAGTTCGGCGTACTGCTCCGGCAACAGGGCCGGCGAGCAGCGCACCGAGTCGCCGAGCGCCTCGCGGAAGGGCGGCTCCGCGCGACGTCGGCGATCGTCGCATGTGAGGAAGTGGTCGTCATTGGCGGGCACCTGGACGGCAATCTGTCCGCCAGGCGCCAGGCCGTGGTCAACTACCCGCCGGGCGCCCAGGTGATCCTCGACCCAATTGAGGGTGGCGTTCGAGAACACCGGGTCGAATCCCGCCTCGGGCGCGAAGGTGGTGACGTCCTGCTTCTCGAAGCGGGGCCCATCGCCGGCGTGGGCCCCGGGGCCTTGCCCCAGAGCATCGCCTCGGACGACGTCAGCCCGATCGTCTCTCTGGCGCCTGCTGATGCAACTCGAGTCGGCCTGGCAGGGCCACAGCCGAGATCGACGACCCGCGGCATGCCCGGCCTCGGCCGGACGGGCGCCATCAGGTCGAAGAACGGCTGGCTGCGCTCGTCCCGGAAGCGCGCTGACCTGCTGAGGGTTCCAGACATCTGCCCCGCGCTTCGCCTGGCCGTCCCTGGTGCCGTGCTGGTCCGCCATACAGGCGAGATTGTACGTGCACCCCGCCGCGCGTTCCATCGGTCGCATTGCCTCATTGCTCGGCCTGGGCAGCGGAGGATACGTTGCCTCACCACTGACCTGACCGAAGGGATGAGGACATGTCGGGCGGACAGCTCGGTCGCTAGCAACGCGCCTATCTCTGTTCGGCGGTGCAGGTCGAGAGAAATGGCCCAGCTGCGCCCGTAGTCGCAGCCGATCGCGCGCAGCCGCTCGGCCTGGTCCGGTCGTCTCGATTCCCTCCGCGATGACCGTCATCTCGAGTGCGTGGCCGAGCGCGGTGACCGCGCAGGCGATGGCCGTGGCTCTGCGCCGCCGCCGAGCGCGGCGCATGAGCGGTCAATCTTGAGCGTGTCGGCCCGGGAGTCGCCCCGGAGATAGCCGAGCGCCAGTAGCCGGTCCCGAAGTCCTCGAGGGTCAGCCGCACTCCGAGCTGCGGAACGCGCGGGGTGGCTTCGGTGGTCGGCGCGTCGTCCATCGGAGGACGCTCTCGGTGATCTCCAGCCGCAGGTCGTCGGCGTTGGCGCGCTCGCGCAGGACGGCGTCCACCTGCTCAGGCAGATCAGGCTGCGGAACTCGCGCGCGGACAGGTTGACGCTGAGCTGCAAGGGCAGCTCGGCCGGAAATTGCTCCTGCCAGGCGCGGGCCTGGCGGCTCGCTTCGGCAGGACCCACCGCCCGAGCGGCACGATCAAGCCGGTCTCGTTGGCCAGCGGGATACTCCGCCCGGCAACATCAGCCCATGTCTGGGGTGCTCCCAGCGCACCAGCGCCTCGAGCAGCCCGGATCGAGCTCGTGCCGAGGACAGGATCGGTTGGTAGTGGATCCAGCTCGCCGCGGTCGATCGCCCGCGTGCAGGTCGGACTCCAACTCGGCCGGTCCAGCGGTTGTCCGCTCATGCCTGGATCGAACACGGCGACACAGTGCTTGCCCGGCCGCTTTGGCCTGGTGCAACGCCACCATGGCTTCGCGCATCAGCTCCTCGGCCGACGCTGGGGCATCAGTCGGCCCGCGGAGTGCGACCCCGATGCTGGCGCCGACGAAACCTCGCGCCCGTCGATGACGAAGGGCACCTCCAGCGCGGCGAGGATGCGCTTGGCGGCCTGGACCACGGTCGCGGGGTGGGGGATGTCGTCGAGCAGCACGGTGAACTCGTCGCCCCGAGCCGAGCGGGCGTGTCGCCGGCTCGAAGACCGTCGGACAGGCGGCGTCCGAAGGCGGCAAGCAGCGCATCGCCGACATCATGGCCCAGGGTGTCGTTGATCAGCTTGAACTGGTCCAGATCGAGGAAGAGAACCGCGATCACAGCCTTGCTGCGTCGCACCAGACTGTTCGCCCGATCTCTGAACAGGGCTCGATTCGGCAGGCCGGTCAGTGCATCGTGGAAGGCTACATGGTGAGTTGTTCTTCCATCCGCTTGCGGTCCGCAACGTCGCGGGCGAGGGCGGTGAATAGACGACCACCCGCCAGCGTGACCTCGCTGATGGAGAGCTCCATGGGGAACGTCGTCCCGTCCTTGCGCTGGCCGACGACCTCGCGGCCAATCCCGACGATGCTATGCTCGCCGGTCGCCAGGTCGTGAGCCAGGAGCTTCTCGTACGTCTCGCGGTAGGCGACGCCATCAGCAACGTCACCTCGCGACCGCCACGTCCTCCGCCGTGTAGCCGAAGATCCGCTCTCCGGCCGGGTTGATCGACTCGATCGTGCCCTGCTCTCGACAATCGTGATGACCGCGTCGACAATCGCCTCGAGGACCGCCTGCGCCGTCGCCTCGCTCTCCTGGAGCGCTCGCTCTGCACCCTCACGTCCGATGGTATTCATCACGACCAGGTCCAGCGGCCAGCTGTACCTCGATCACCAAATGCCCCCCACCGTGTCGGCCGATGGGGTGCGTGCTTGAGATGGCGGGGCGCAGCCAGCACCCTGCCCTCCGCGAGGCCGGTGTATCTCGCGTGGAGCTCGTTCATCGCCGCGATCCCACCTGAGTCCTGGAGCGGCGCGGTGCGCGGCCGAGAACCACGGCCTGGGGACGGTCGGGCGCTACTGACAGTGCAGCGCCGCTGACGCATTCGACCCTGCACCGCCCCGGACCCGAGTGATCTGGGTCTTGCGCCAACTACAATTCGTAGCGGATACACTGCTGCTGCCTGTTGTTACACGGATGGTATCAAGACTGTCGTCTGCTCGCAATGCGCGCTCGCGAGTTTGGGCGGTGTTGAGGCAACAGCCTCATCGTAGACGGCGGATCGTCTGTGCGTCCGAGAACGGCCGCGGCCGAACGCTACAGCTCGCGCAGGGCGTTGAACTGGGCGACGTAGGCTGACGCGTCGATGTGGGCCCCGATGACGGTGGTCCGTCCGGAGTGGATCGCGGACGTCAGGGCGTCTCCCAGAGCCGCCTCGCTGTCGACCCGGGTGCCGTCGGCGCCGAGCCCCTGGGCCAGCTTCTCGTAGTCGATTCCGCCCAGGCCGACCCCGTACGTTGGTAGGCCCTTGAGCTCCTGCTTGACCCGGATCAGGCCGACCTCCTGATCGTCGAAGACGACCACGACGATCGGCAGGTTCTCGCGGGCTGCCGTCTGCAGCTCGGCGATGGCCATCAAGAATCCCCCGTCGCCGGTGAAGCAGACCACCGGACGCTCAGGGTACGCCAGGCGAGCCGCCAGGCCGCCGGGGATGGCGTAGCCCATCGTCGCCAGGCCGTTCGAGGTCAGGAACTCGCGTGGGGCGTAGGCTTGCCATTTTTGAACCACCAGCAAGCGGTGGGCTCCGGCATCGGCCGTAACCAGCGTGTCTCGGGGAAGCACCTCGCGCGCGACGGCCACCAGGCGCTGGGGTGAGAGCCCGGCAGAGGGGATGTCGAGCGCGGCAGACACGCGACGGCGGAATGCACGGACCGCTGTCTCGCCCCAGCCAGTCCCGGCGGGAGCCCACGCAGCCAGCCCGGCCAGCAGCGGGCCGAGCGGCCCGACAAGCTCCGGCTCGGCCGGCACCAGCGCGTCCGAGCTCGGGACACTGGAGAGCGCCAGGACAGGGATCGCGTATGGCCACGGCTTCGGCTGCAGCTCCACACTGTCCAGGCCGACCGCCACGATCAGGTCGGACTGGCCGATGACGTCTCGCTCGATCAGCCCGCCAATCAGCGCTCCGGCCCGGAGCGGATGATCCTCCGGGATGACGCCCTTCGCCTTTGGGGTGGTCAGGACCGGCCCGCCGAGCCGCTCGGCCAGGGCGAGGAGCTGACCGGCCGCGTCCTTCTCCCAGAGCACGCCCATCCCAGCCAGGATGATCGGCCGCCGAGCCCGCTCCAGCAGGTCTAGGGCCGGCTGCACGCTGGCGCGGTCCGGCCGCAGCACCGGCCACGCCGGGAGCAGAGGCGCGGGAACCGACAGCTCGGCCGCCTCGCGGTGCGTCTGGTCGGACGGCAGGTCAAACTGGACCGGACCCGGCGGGAGCGCGATCGCGGTGCGCAAGGCACGGCGCATCAACTGCTGCACAGTCCCGGCGCTGACGGTCGCGTTCCACTTCGTGATCGAGCGGTACAGCTCGAGCTGGTTCAGCCGCTGGCGCAGGCCGGTCTCGTAGGTTGTGGCCGGATACTGGTCGGTGACGGCGATCAGTGGGCTGCGATCCATCCACGCGTGGGCCACGCCGTTGACCATGTTCGCCGCGCCGGGCGCCCGCGTCGAAAGACACACGCCGGGCGAGCCGGTGATGTCGCCCCAGGTCGCCGCGAGCATGGCGGCGGCCGACTCCTGCTTCATCAGGATGAAGCGCATATCGCGCTGACGGGCCGCTTCGATCATCTCGACCGACTCGCCGCCCGGGTGCCCGACGATGAACGGCGTTCCGGCGGTCTTGAACGCCTCGACCATGACGTCAACAGTCGTCGGCACGCGGCCTCCCCTGGCGAGAGGTTAGGCGCCGGATGAGGCCGATCCGCTTGCCGGCCGGCTCTTGAGTCGGATACGCGCGGACCGGGCGGGCGGGCCGGCGCCGCGGCCCAGGACGGCACCGCGCGTCAGGGGACATCGACGTTGAGGGAGCGGGCCGTCGACGCGATCGCCTCCCAGGTTGCGTCCGGCAGGGGGATGCCGTCTCGCGTCCGCTCGGCAGCGCTGCGTGCCTCGGGCTCGCCGGGCACCAGGACTTCGTGGAAGCCCTCGGCGGGCGGCACGCGCTTGAGTCGATTGGCCACCTGCTCGACGGTCTGGACGAACTCATCGGCCGGGCGGAACGCGGCCGGGTCGATGCAGGTCACGAAGAGGCAGGCTCCACGCTCGGTCGCGGGGGCACGCGGGCCACCGCTCAAGCCGACCGCCAGAAGCTCCACGATGACGGAGAGGGCGTAGCCTTTGTGGCCGGCGAACGGTAGGAGAACGCCGTCATTGTAGAAGTCTTCGACGTCCGTGGTCGGCCGGCCATCCGCGTCGAGGATCCAGCCGGCCGGCACCGGCTCCTGCTTGGCGCGCGCCACCATCAGCTTGCCCTGGGCCGCGGCGCTGGTCGCAAAGTCGAGCAGGATTGGCGGCTGGTCGCTGGCGCGCGGCACGGCCCAGGCGATCGGATTGGTCCCGAGACCCGCCTCGCGGCCGCCGAATGGAGCAACCTGGCGCGGCCCGTGCGCGCCGGACGCAGCGACCATCGTGATCATGCCACGCTCGGCGCCGAGCTCGGCCCATTCGCCGATCCGACCGGTGTGGTGACAGCGGTACGCCGCGGCCGCGGCCAGACCGACCTGCCGCGCTTTTCGGGCAGCGGTTTCGGCTGTGAGGCGCGCGCCAAGCTGACCGAACGTAGCCGCCCCGTCGACGATCGCAGTCGAGCCGGTCTCGTGCTCCACAGACGGCCTGGCGGTCGGATCGAGCCGTCCTCGCCCGATCTCCTCGACGTAGCTGGGGATCCGGATCACCCCGTGCGAATCGTGCCCGGCCAGGTTGGCGCTGACCAGCGATCGGACAACGCCCGGGGCGTTGTCCGGTGTGGCTCCCGCGGCGAGGAAGATCGACACGCCAAATTCCGGCAACTCGCGCGCGCTACGAACCTGGACCATGGAGAACCTCCTGCCGCGTGCACCGTCAGAACGCGGAGCGGCGATACTCCTGGCCGCGATGCATGTAGTTCTCGGCGGTGCGGGTGATCCGCGCGATCTCCGCGTCGGTGACCTGGCGAACGACCGTCCCGGGTACGCCCATGACCAGGGAATTAGGCGGGATTTGCTTGCCCTCCGGCACCAGCGAATGAGCACCGATGATCGAGAAGCGCCCGACCTTCGCCCCGCTCAGCACCGAGGCGTTGATGCCGATGAGCACGTCGTCTTCGATCGTCGCGGCGTGCACCAGGGCGTGGTGGCCCATGGTCACCCGATCTCCGACGATCGTGGCCGTCTCGCCCTGGGTGTGGATGGTGCAGTTCTCCTGGACGCTTACCGCCTCGCCGAGGGTCACCCAGCCGGTGTCGCCGCGCACAGTCGCGCCGTACCAGATGTTGCAGCGCGCCCCGACGGTGACGCGGCCCACGACAAAGGCCGTCGGGGCGAGAAAGACGTCCTCAGCGACCTCGGGCAGGTGGTCCCGGTAGGGAACGATCGGCATTGCCGGCTCCAGAAAACTTCTCGTGGTCATGGGGCCCGACGAGTCACCGTCACTATCGGTGTCACGTCTCCGAATCTATAGCTCCTCTACCGCGGCCTCGCGGCGATGCTGGTGCAGACGCTCGACGAGGCCGAGCGATGGATCGTGGCTGGTGTGAAGATCATCGCCTGCGCCTCCGATACGGTGGTGCTCACGATCGGGTACGGGGCGGTGGTCTGGAGGCTCCGGCGGACGACTGATCCTGCGTTCGTCAGGTCACGCCGCTGAGCCAGTCTTCTGAGGCCGACAGCAGCCCCGGACGCGAGGCAGGACGGTCATCAGCGAGCGGATCGATCCTGAGTCTGGTGAGGCGTAGAAAGCTGATCTTCCATTCCCCGCCGTGTTTCCGATACTCCTCCTCATAGTGGCCGAAGCCGTAGAAGCCTCGGTGTCCCGGGACCTCGCGCGGGCTGGTGCCTTCGGGGAACTCCAGATAGTCCATCATCGCCCAGACACCACGTGCGGTCGCCGGGCCGGTGAAGACGATCTCCGGCATGTGGCAATGATGGATGGAGACGGCGTCACGCAGTCTGGTGGAGATGCCCTCGACGAAGGTGTTCGCGTCGGATCCGGTCGGGGCCGAGCCGAGGCCTTCGAACCGGGTCTCATCCGTGAACAGCGCGCGGAGACGGCGCCACTGCTTGGTGTCGATGAAGCGGCAGTACCTGGCCTTGAGCTGCTTGATCTGCTCGAGGTCGAGCAGCTGCTGAACGCTGTCAGGGTCCACGAGCACACTCCCGCGGGCCTGGTCAGGCGCCATGGCCGACCGCCGCCGGGACGCGGGCCTGAGCCTTGAAGGTCGGCATCACGTGCTTCGCGAACAGGTCGAGCTGGTTGAGGACGTGCTTCTCGGGCGTGCCGACCGGGTGTCCGATGTTCACCTCTTCGAGCCCGGGCCAGCGCTCCTGGGCCGCCAGGAGCTTCTCGATGATGCCCTCCGGCCTGCCGACCAGCCACGAGCCGTTCTTCACGGCCTGGGCGACGGTCGGCAGCCCGGCTCGGCGCGCCCGCGCGGGGTCCGCGGCTGCTTCGATCTGCTCGGGGGTCAAGCCCTTCACGAAGCCGAGCGGGGCGAACATCTTGATGTTCTCCTCAAAGAACGGCGTGGCCTCCTCGATCGCCTGCTCCTCGGAGTCGGCGATCCAGACGGTGTAGCTGACGATCAGGTCACCGCCCAGCTCCGTCTCGCGCCCGTGGCGGGCCAGCGTCTCCCGCCAGGCGCTAACAACCGCGGGGTCGGCGCCGCCGGCCGCCGCGCCGCCGCCGATGATGCCCTTGATCCCGTGCTTGGCCATGAAGTTGAGCCCGCGCGGGCTGGCGCTGACGATCGGCTGGTAGCACTCGACCGGCAGGTGCCTGGGGCGGGGGACCAGGGAGAGATCCTCGAGCTCGTAGCCACGGTATGGGACGCGCGGCGGGATGGTGTAGTGCTTGCCGTGGTGGGAGAACGAGCGTTCGTTGAACGCTTTGAAGAGCAGGTCGACTTGCTCCTCGAACAGCTCGCGGTTGGCGTCCGCGTCGAGCATCGGGGCGCCGAAGACCTCGACTTCACGGGTGTGGTAGCCGCGCCCGACGCCGAAGACGGTCCGCCCGCCGGTCAGGATGTCGGCTGTCGCGTAATCCTCGGCCAGCCGCAGCGGGTGCCACATTGGCACGATGTTGAAGCCGCAGCCGAACTTGATCCGCTCGGTCAGGTGTGCCAGGTGGACCGCCAGCATCAAGATGTTCGGGATGACTTCGTAGCCCTCGCGCTGGAAGTGGTGCTCGGCGAGCCAGAAGGTCTCGTAGCCGGAGCGGTCCATCAGCTCGGCGATTCGACGAACCTTGTCGAACACCGTTGTGAGCTGCTCGTCCGACAGCCAGCGGTCATTGGCCGGCGTGCCGTCGAAGCCGAGGTCGTCCAGGTCCACGTGACCCGCGAACAGACTGTCGAAGCGAGTGATCATCGCGCGCCTCCTGCTGCCATGACTATGCGCGCCGCGCTGTTTCGTCAACCGCGGCGCCGCGCGGTCCGACCGCGATACCGCGCCTCGAGGCTCCCCTCAATGCACGGCCCCGGACACGCCCCACCCGTCAGAGGGACGCACGCGGCATGGGCTCGAAGGAGGTCGCCGATCGCGGGTGCTGCGCGGGTCCCGCGAGCGCAAGGGCATCTGGGTTGAATCTGGCTGCTTCACCCTCACGAAGCACCCGTGGATCTTGGGGCGGGTGGCGCGGGCCAGATAGCGGGATAGTGGGGGCGGCGCTGACGCTCTAAGGGCGGGCCACGCGCGGAGTCGTTGGGGTCGCGGTTTCGCCGCGGATGCGGAGGGTATACAGGCCGTCCGCTTCGATCTCGTCCGCACGCCTGGTGAGCTCATCCAGGTCGTCGGCGAGCTGGATGTAGCAGCCGGACAGGCGGTCGGTCTGGCCGGTGGCCAGCGCCACGCAGCGCTGCGCGGCGATCTCTGGTGGGACCTGCCGCTCGGCGTAGAGCTCCTTGTACTGGGGGATCCACTTCAGGCCTTCCAGCGACTCGAACGTCTGGCGCGCCAGCGGCGTGTCCACCAGGCCGGGTGTGATCGCGAAAACGCTGATGCCGTGGTCGCGGGTGTCCAGCGCCAGATGCTCGGTCAGCCGGGTCACCGCCGTCTTGGAGGTTGGGTAGGCCGAGAAGGCCTTCTGCGGCCCGAGCACGGTGCCGCTTGACATGGTGATGATCCGCCCGCGCCGACGGGCCACCATGCTCGGCAGCACCGCTCGCGCACAGAGCATCACGCCGCGCACGTTCACTTCCCAGACCTTCCACCACTCGTCCGGATCGACCTCCCAGATGGGCCCGATCGCCCCGAGAACGCCGGCGTTGTTGACCAGCAGGTCGACCGGCCCGAGCTCCCGCTCCACTCTCGCCGCCATCTGCTCCACTGACGCACGCTCGGTCACATCGACCTGGACGCCGAGCGCCCGCCCGCCAGCCTGGCTCATGCTGGTCACCGTGGCGGCCAGCAGCGCTTCGTTCAGGTCGGCCACTGCCACCAGGGCACCGGCCCGCCCAAACGCCTCACAGATGGCGCGGCCGATGACCCCTCCGCCGCCGGTCACGACGACCACCTGGCCAGCGATCGAATCCTGCCAGCGCTGGTCGCTGTCGCTCATGTCTTGGCCTCCTCACACACACCGTCAGGCTCGTGACCTGAGAGTCGGTGTCTCACGCGCGCGACTAGTCCGCCACGCGGGCGGCAGCGGCTTGGACGGCTTTTGGCGGCGCGGCCGTGGTTGGGACACTCGTTGGCAATGCGACCGCCGAGCTGGTGACCGCTGGTAGCTGGCCCCGGTGTCGGCGCGGGCGGCTGGAGTGGAGCACAGGCGGCGGCGAGTGATCCGGCGCTGCCGGCGAGGGGTGCGACGAAGGTTCCGCGGGTCGTGCTCACCACGGAGCCTCCCAGGGCCACAGCGTTCTACACCGCGGCACGTCCGACGGCCAGCATGGCCGAACCCGCTCATGCTAGCAGGGGAGCAGGACGTGTGGGCAGGAAGCAGCCGACCGCTGATCGGACGCGACCCAGCTGTGACCACCGGCGTTTCAGCTCATGGGTGGGTCGCGCGCGTCAGGGCACCGGGGCGTGGAGGGGGAGCAGCCGTTCGGCCTTCAGCTCCGCCCAAAGGTCGGGTGGGATGTCGAGCCGCATCCAGTGGAGGTTGGCGCGGACCTGGTCGGACGCGTTCGGTCCAGGGATCACCGACGCCACGGCAGGATGGCCAAGCGGGAACTGGAGGGCCGCCGCGCCAAGCGGCACGCCGTGGCGCCGGCAGACCGCCTCGATCCGTCGCGTCTTGTCGACGATCGGCGCCTCGGCCGGTCGGTAGCCGTACAGCGGCGCAGCATCCGGGCCCTGCGCGAGAATGCCTGAGGCGAACGCCGCCCCGATGACGACCGATGCGCCGCGCTCCAGGCACAGCGGTAGCTCGACGTCGAGCGCTTGCTGGCTCAGCAGCGTGTAGGGCATCGCCACGAGGAAGACGTCGAGGTCGAAGCGCTCCAGAAAGCGTGGGATCATCCCGATCGTGTTGATGCCGACCCCGATTGCCTGGATCTCCCCGCGGTCCTTCAACGCCTGGAGCGCCGCGAATCCGCCGCCCGCCTCCAGCTCTCGGAAGCGCGCGTCCACGCCCTCCTCAGTCTCGTGGTAGTTGAAGTCGAGGTCGTGGATCAGCAGCGCGTCGATCGTGTTCATGCCGAGTCGCGTCAGACTGTCCTCGTACGAGCGGAGCACCCCGTCACGGGTGTAGTCGAAGCGAAGATCGAATGGCAGGCCGCCGACCCAACGGACCTGCTCGAACCGCGCCACGTCGCGTGGGCGGCTGAAGACGCGACCGACCTTCGTGCTCAACGCGAAGGTGTCGCGCGGCTTCGTCCGCAGGATGTGGCCGAACCGATGCTCGCTCTTACCGTTGCCGTACCACGGCGAGGTGTCGAAGTAGGCGATCCCGGCGACATAGGCCGACTCGATCGTTGCCGCCGAGCGCGGCTCGTCGATCCGCTCGCGAGCATCTCCGAGCGTCGCGCCGCCGAAGCCGAGCCGGGTTACCTGGAGCTCGGTCGCGCCGATCCTGCTCAGGGCCAGAGGATCCATCCGCGCTCACCTCGATCAGCTCGGGCCCTGACTATACAGACACGGCGGCCTTCTCAGCGGAGGATCGCCGAAGGATACACTCGGCGATCAGGGAGCCAGGTTGAGAGTCATGAGGGCGTCCTGGTCCCAGCCGGCAGTCCTGGCTCCGGCCTGGTAGGCGCTCTCCAGGAAGTCGAGCAGGGCGGCCCTGGGATTG
>JAUJPG010000001.1:543534-574864 GCA_030447245.1 Chloroflexota bacterium
TGGCGGAAGTGCCCGGTGGCGTGCTTGTTCTTGGACTGGTCGCAGCAGCCAACGTGCCCGCGGCTCAGGCACAGGCGCAGGTGGACCCAGCTATCGCCGATCTTGAGGCAGTCCTCGCAGCCGCCAGCGCTGGGGGTGACGTCATGAATCTGGTCCAGGTGAGTACAGGTTGCCACGTGGGGCCCCCGATCCGTCGACAGCAGCCATGCACCGGCAGACGCTCGGCCGAGCTCTCGCCGTGCCGCGACGGGTCGCTACTCCTACAGACTCAGGTGGTGACGGGGCGCCGGGTGACCGTGGTCAGGCCCTTGCCTCGTTCGACAGCCCCGCGACCACGCGGTAGGTGGGGCAGGACGATGGCGAGCAGGCCCACGGCCGAGATCAGGCCCATAATCAGCGTGGCTTGCTCGAAGCCGGCCGCGTAGGCTCTCGGTAGCTGGGTCGCGGCGACGCCGGCCAAGGCGCCGGCCATGATGCTGCTCGACATGCTCACGCCAACCGAGTGCCCCAACTGGCGCGTCGTCTCGACCATCCCCGAGGCGAAGCCGAGCCGACCGGCTCCGACGCCGCTCATCACCGCGGTGTTGTTGACGGTCGTGAAGCCACCCAGACCGGCCCCAAGTAGCCCGGAGATCGCGACGAGCACCCCGTACGGCAGCGACGCTCCGACCACGCCGAGCAGCATCAGGCCGCCGACGATGCCACCCAGCGTCACCCACCCCAGGGCCGGGCTGCGGACACGGTCGTAAAGCACGCCAGCGCCGAGCGAGCAGATCAACATGCAGGCCTGCATCGTGAGCAGCAGCACGCCGGTGTCGGTCGGTGCCAGGCCGCGCCCGCGTTCGAGCAGGAACGGCAGCAGGAACGACGAGGCGAGCATGCTCATGTGGGCGACCCCATTGGCCAGGACGCCGCCGGCGAAGCGGCCGTCGCGCAGCATGCTGAGCTGGAGCAGCGGCTGTGGCACGCGAGTCTCGACCCAGGCAAAGGCGAGCAGCAGGACGATGGCCAGCGCATGCATTGGCAGGTGGTAGTAGGAGCCTTCGGTGAAGCTCTCCTCACCCTCGTGGAAGTGGTTGAGCGACAGCATCAGCACGGTCAGCCCGGCGAACAGCAGCAGCCCGCCCTGCCAGTCGATCTGGGCGCGAGACCCGGACGACGCGCCGGTCGGCAGCCGCCAGGCCGCCACCAGCGCGGCCACCCAGATTGGCAGCGGAATGAAGAACGCCCAGTGCCAGGACAGACCCTCGACCGCGTACGTGCTGAAGGCCACGCCGACCAGCGAGGCTGCCCCCGATGACATCGTCAGGATGCCGATCGCCAGGCCGCGACGCGAGGCCGGGACGGCCTCGGCGACGAGCGCCAGGCTCGTCCCGAACACCATCGCTCCGCCGAGTCCCTGGATCGCTCGCGCGACGACCAGCGGCTCAAAACGGTTGGCCAGCCCGGCTGCGATCGAGGCGAGCCCGAAGATCAGGACGCCGGCCGCGAAGACCCGGCGGTGGCCGAACAGGTCACCGATTCGCCCGGCGATCAGGATCGTGCCGACCAGCAGCAGGAAGTACGAGTTCATGATCCAGCCGGCCGCGGTCACGTCGACCCCTAAGTCGGCGCTGATCGTGGGCAGGATCGCCGAGATCGGGGCCATCCCCCAGCTCACCAGCAGGTAGCCGAGGCTCACCGTCGCTAATGTCGCCCAACCTACCTTTGGGGCAGCCATCGGCTCGGCCTTAGCTACTGCGTCAACCATCGACGTCACTCCCTCGTGCGCGGACAATGGTAGCAAGTTTCGCGCCCCTAGGAGAGCTCGCGCACGCGTGGGACCAGCACGACGGCCGCCAGAGCAACCACCACGGTGAGCACACCGCCCAGGACCACGACGGTTGGGACGCCGAGCAGGCTGCCGAGTGCACCCTCGAGCATCACCCCCAGGGGGATCAGGCCCATCATCGTCAAGGCGTGCAAGCTGATCATCCGCCCGCGCATACGCGGATCGCTGTGGACCTGAAGCATCGAGTTGGTATTGATGCCGGCGAACCCTGACAAGAACCCCATCGCGCCGGCGGCCGCGAGCGAGAGTGGCAGGCTGGTGGACAGGGCGAAGACCATCAGCGCCAGGCCGAGCGCGACTGCGCTGATCAGCAGGCCCAGGCCGCGGCGGCGGTAGCTGCCCAGGAGCGCGACGAGCAACGCCGAGACCAGTGCGCCGGCCCCGGAGGCCGAATTGAGCGCTCCCAGGCCAGATGCACCGACCTGGAGGACGTCGCGAGCGAAGACCGGCAGGAGCTGGACGTACGGCCGCGCCAGCAGGCTGGCCGTCCCGTTGACCGCGAGCAAGGTCAGCAGCGCCGGCGTGCGGCGGGCGTAGCGGAGGCCCTCGACCACGTTGCCGAGCAGCCCGAGTCGGACGCCCGTCGTCGGCTCCCGGCGGACCGGGCGCATCAGGCCAGCAGCCGCGACGACGACGCCGAAGCTCAGACCATTGAGCACGAAGACCCAGCCCTCGCCGACCCACTCGATCAGCAGCGCCGCCAGGGCCGGGCCGACGACCTGGGCGGTGTTGAACGCGACCGAGTTGAGCCCGACCGCGTTGACGACGTCCTTCGGGGCCACGATCCGCGAGACCAGCGATTGGCGGCTGGGCATCTCGAAGGCGAGCGCCGAGCCGCTCAAGAACGCGATCAGCACGATCTGCCAGACCGTGATCGTGCCCGTAAGGGTCAGCCCGCCGAGCACGAGCGCCAGCACGCCGATCGAGCCGTTCGCCAGAATCATGACTCGGCGCGGGTCGGAGCGGTCGGCGACGGCGCCGCCGACGAGCGAGAACAGGATCGCCGGAATCGCTCGGGCCAGGCCGACCAGTCCGAGCAGGAGCGACGAGCCGGTCAGCGTGTAGACCAGCCAACCCTGGGCGACGACCTGCATCCAGCCGCCCATCGCGGAGATGCCCTGACCAAACAGCAACAGCCGAAAGTCGCGGTATGCGAGCGCCCCGAGACGGTGGCGCGGCCCTGCTCGAGATCCCTGGTCGGGCTGAGCCGGCGGCTCGACCTGGATGGCGCGTGGACCGGATCCGGCGGGCGTCGAGGGAGTAGGCGTGGCCGTACGGTCGCCTCCGGCGGGGCTGCGCGCGAGGGACGCGCCGCCAGAAGTGTACCCCCGCACCAGGACGGTGCCGCACGCGCTGTGTGCCGAAGGGCTGACGATGGACAGGGTGTCCCGAGCGTGGGCCTCCACGCTGCGAGCACCGCTGCGGAACGCTTCCGCTGTCAGCCGAACGCTGCCGCCGTCAGTCGAAGTAGGTTCCGCCGTTGACGTCGAGGATCTCGCCGGTCACGTAGCCGGCGGCATCCGAGGCGAGGAAGAGGGCGGCGTGGGCGACGTCTTCGGGCTGGCCAACGCGGCCGAGGGGTGCAGCCGCGATCACCTGCTCTCCAAGCTGATCCTCGAAGTCCTGGCTGCTGGTCCGGGCGATCAGGCCGGTCAGGACCATGCCCGGCGCGATCGCGTTGCTGGTGATGCCGTACGGCCCAAGCTCACGGGCGATGCCCTGGCAGAGGCCGATCACGCCGGCCTTGCTCGCGGCGTAGTGGGAACTGCCGAAGACCCCGCCTCCCTGCTTACCGGCCACGCTGCTGAGCCAGATGATCCGCCCGTATCGCCGTTGCATCATCCCTGGGAGGACCGCTTTGAGACAGAGAAAGCCGCCGCGGAGATTGACCCCCAGGACCAGGTCGAACTCTTCCGGGCTGAGCTCCCAGACCGGCGTGGAGCGGGTGACGCCGGCGCTGCTGACGAGGACGTCGACCGGGCCCAGCGAGCGCTCGACGGCGGCGACGGCCCGCGTGACCGACTCGGTATCGGTCACCTCCACCATGACCGCGTGGGCCGAGCCGCCGGCCGCCTGAATGTCCCGCGCTGTCAACGCCGCGCCAGCCTGGTCGCGGTCGGCCACCCCGACGCGCGCGCCCGCCGCCGCGAACAGGAGCGCGATCGCCCGGCCGATCCCGCGTTCCGATCCGGCGCCGGTGACCAGCGCGACCCGCCCGTCCAGCCTGAACGGCTCCAGCCCCATCTTGGACGACCTCCTGCTACGACGGCGGCTCGCGAAACGGCGCCGAGCGACTGTCTGGTTGGAGGGCCAGCCGCGCACCGGCGAGCTGCTCGAACACCGTGACGACCAACTCCCGGCCGGCGGCGCCGAAGCGGATCAGCCCGACACGAGCGCCGGCGGACGCCATCCTAGACTCTGGCCGCCTCGCGGCTCGGCCGCCGCTCGCGCAACGCCCGGAGGATGTCGTCGATCTGGCGGTCGTCGAGCTCCACCCAAGGGAAGCCTGCCATCTCGGATTCGACCTTCTGGGTCGTCACCGGCAGGATGAACGCTTCGCGGCCAGGTCGGAACACGACGTCCGGGTTGTAGTCCCACTCGATTTCGAGGACGAGCTCGGGGCGGGTCAGGAGAAAGGTGATCTTCGGGTAGTCCTGGCCATGCATCGGGTACACGACCGACACCGCCCGGCCGACCTGCCAGCCGCGCCGCTCGATCTCCTCGCGGCCAATCCGCAGCACCTCGAGCGGGTGGACGCTTGACTCGACCAGTCCATGATTGTGGAGCCCGCCCTCCTGCATGAAGCGTACGGTCCGGTACCACTCGTCAGTGTCGAAGTAGGCTCGGACCTGGCGCTCCTCTTCGGGCCCGACCGGCCGGAACTGGAACCGGCGGTAGTACTGCTCCATGAAGGCCGTGTCCCAGTATTCGGTGGTCTGGCCGGAGCGAGTGCCGCGCGACATCGGCTCGAGGACGACCTCCTCGTTCCAGCGAACGATCATCTCGTGGTGGCACAGTCCTTCGGGCAGGACGTTGTAGATGTCGGCGCCGCCTCGGCGGTAGGCCGACAGGATCCGGATGCCGCGCTGGACCTTGCGTCCGCGAACCTCTTCGAAGTAGCGACGAATAATCTCGGCGAGGCTCTCCGGGTGGACAACCGTGTCGGTGTAGATGTGGGCATGGAGGATACCGTCGCCGCCGGCCCGCTCGAGGGCGTCGACAAAATCGGTCCAGTGCGACCCGGCGAAGTAGTCGACAAGCTTCTCCGCGATGACCCTGCCCAGAAACATGTCCCTCACCCTCCGCGGTCAACTCTGGCAGCTAAGCCTAGGCACTCGGCAGGCCGTGGGGCAAGCCGGGGGGCAGGCACCGAAGGAGGATGAGCGTCCTACCAGGGCGGAACTCGCAAGCCCTTGGCTACGCGGCCGGGCCTGCTGGCGACGTTCCTGTGGGCCAGCTCGTTCGTCGGCTCGAAGCTGGTGATGGCCGAGCTGACGCCGCTGGCGGTGCTGGCGGCGCGCCGCTGCTCGGGGCCGCCGCCTACCTGGTCCTGCTGGTGGCCGTGAGCCGCGGCGTGCCGGCGGTCCCCCGGCGGCGCGGGCGCGGCTGGTCCTGGTGGCGCTGTTCGGGCCGCCCTGAACGGCCTGGGGGTGGTCTTCGCGGTCGGCCTGCTCGGCGCCCGGCACCACCAGCCTGGTGATCATGCTGGTGCCGGCCCTGACCGCCTCTAGCCGCCCTCGCGGGCTACGAGCGGCTCGGCGCGGCGAAGCTGCTGGGGGTGGCGCTGGCGCTCGGCGGCCTGGCCATCGTGGTGTTCACCGCGGCCCGAAAGCGACCGATCGCCGGCGCGAGCGGGATCGGGCTGCTGTCGCTGCTCTCGCGGCGCTCGGCTTCGCCATCTACAACGTCTACTCCCGCCCGCTCGCCGCGCAGTATTCGCCGCTGGCGGTGAGCGCCTACCTGGGGCTGCTGGCCCCGCTCATCCTGGCGCCCTTCGCCCTGGTCGGCCCGCTCATCACGGATCTGCGGGACCCTCGGCCGACTCGGCTGGCGGGTGGGCGCTCCTGGCCTACATCAGCGTCGGCGGGATCACCGGCGGGTTCTTCTGCTGGTACCTGGCGCTGCGGGCGCTGGGCGCGATGCGGGCCTCGCTGCTGAGCTACCTGATCCTGCTGTGGGGCCTGGCTGGCTCGGCCTGGCTGCTCGGCGAGCCGATCACCCCGTGGCTCCCGCTCGGCGTCGCACTGGTCGCGGCGGGCATCCTGGTCTCGAATCGCAGCCCGAGCGATCCCGCGCAGATGACTAAAGGTTCACTGCCGGGCGCAGTCTCGCTCACGGCAACTAGATCGAGCCTGGCTGCTGTGCGGTATGGCATGACGGCCTCTCGCCCGCACGATGAGCCAGCCGACGTGCTTCAGCGACCCCCAGCGCAGCATCCCGCCAATCCGACTGGTTCTCCCCAGCTCTTGGTGAACCATAACATTACCTATATGTGTGCCCCCAGCGGGTTCTCCCTCACTTTTGGTGAAGCTGATGCGAGGATCGTCTTCATGCTGGAGGCTTTCCTGGGGCAGTAACAGACGACGCAGCAAGCCTGACGTAGCGGATCATAGGTGGACGTGGCGAGGACGCCTCGCCGCCGACCTCATGAATGACGCCCTCCTCAGTGAAGCCGGCTCGGTGTGCCACCCCCCGTGAGGCGACGTTGTCGGCTGCAACGTGGAGTTCGAGCCGTTTAACGCCTAATGAGGCGAAGGCGTAGGCTGACAATAGCCGGACACCACGGCTGGCAAAGCCGCGCCGCCGATGCTGAGGGAACACCCAATAGGACATGTGGGCCAGACCAGGGCGCTGCAGTCGGAGTTCACAGCCGCCGGCCAACTCGCCGGTCGAAGCGAGACGCAGTGCGAATGCTCGGGTGGGTCCATTGGTACGCCAGTGCTCATGCCATCGGATGATCGCGTCGCGAACCGTCTCGAGTGTTGAGCGGGCCGGGTACCATCCGAACCGTCGGGCCTGCTCTTCGTCCTCTCCGGCAAGATGTGCGTCGACGTCGTCCAGCGTGAACGGGTTCAGGACGATCACCCCATCATCCAGGGTTGGCTGCAACGGGCAGTCCTCCATCACGGTGATCGCCTCATCCTGACTTGGTCCTAGGCAGCTCCCAACAGCCGCTGGCGAAGCAGGTCGAACGTCGCCCGGCCATACATGCTGCGCTTCAGGAGCTTCAGCTTGTTGACCTGGCCCTCGGTCTGGCCGTTGCTCCACTCCATTGAGAGGCCGGCTTCGACCGCTGCTCGATCGTCCATCAAGCTGCGCGCGAACCTGTCGAACTCGGTGATCCCGCTGGTGGTCGCCCGCATCAGCCAGGCATCGAACCCCTGGCCCGTTCGCTCACGAGCCCGGTCGGCGAATGCCTGGGTCAGCTCGTAGGCGAGCGCGATCGTTGGCTCACGATCGCAGAGCCGTCGCAGGTAGTCCCGCTCCTCCTCGGGCAACTGATCCTTGCGCCAGATCAACAAGCAAGCCACGTGACGTGCCGAGGGCACCCTGGTCACCGTTGGGCGGGGTGGCGCTGCTGCGGACGCTGGCCGATGCTCGTTGAGGCGCTTCAGGAAGAGGGAGACGGTCCTGGCGCTGTGTTGGTACCCCAGCAATCGGATCTCTCGGAACAGCCGCGAGCGATTGTGGCAGCCTGCCCCCCAGCGCTGCTGCAGATACGATTCGTACGGCGCCAACACGCGGTGCCCGGAGCGGCGGGGCCGCTGCCGTTCGGGAGGAGCCTCGAGGGCGAGATAGCGGTACACCGTGCGCCGACTTGCCCCAACGATTTGGGCGATGTCTAGGACGGTGAACCCGGCGGCCTGGAGCTCCCGCATCCGCTCATACCGTTCCACCGTGACGGCGTGCTTCTGCTGACTGACGGCTTCCGCCCGCTGCTGCCAGGGGACCTGAGTGGCCTCGCCAGAGCGGGGCAGCGGGCCGACGAGGGAGTCACCTATCCCCGCTGCTGCCTTGAGGGCCGGCCTGAAGCGGAGCAGGCAACGCTCCAGCGCCTCGACCAGGTTCTGGAGCAGGTGCCAGCGATCGGCCACCTGGACCGCCCGCGGGGCACCTTTCGTGGCGGCCTCCGCGTAGGCGGGGGCGCGGTCACGACTGAAGACCTCGACGCCGGGGTGTGCCCGGAGCCACTCCACCAGGGGCTCCGCGTTCGGAACCGGCAGCAGCTCGACGACCCGGCGCCGCTCGAGATCGACCAGGATGGTCCCGTAACGATGACCCTTCCGAAGGGTCCAATCGTCGACGCCGAGCACGCGGGGGGTCGGTCGCTCCGCGACCTCCGCACGGCGAATCAAGCGCAGCAGCGTGGCGGGACTGGCCGTCATCCCGAGGCGGCCCACGATCCGAGCCCCGGGCTCGCCACCCAGCGCGAACGCCAGGATCCGGAGGACGGACTCGAGGCGCGCCGTCCTCCGAGCGTACGGGGCCACGATCAGCGGCAGCCGCTCGGTGAAGATCCGCCGCGTGCAGGCAGGCTGGAGGCAGAAGAACTTCCGCACCTGGAGGTGGAGCCGGACGCTCAGGCGCCCCCATGGGAGGTCCGCGATGGATCGCTGGTAGTGGCTATGCACCCTGGTGGACCACGTGTCGCAGACCGGACAGGCGGCCCGGGGCGATGTGGTCACGAGAGTCGCGCCAATCCGGTCCGGTGCGATTGCCACGTCAACGAGCCGGAGGCCGTGATCAGCCGGGAGCAGGCTGGTACCAAGGGTACGAGTGGTAAGCATCGCTGCCAATCGTACCGGCCACCACCAACGTCGTCACCAAAAGTGAGGGAGAGCCAAGCGGGAGCATGTTTGTAGTAACCTTGGCACGGCCTACCCTGAGGGCCAGATGGTGGGGCTCCTGGCTCCCTGAGATCGTCGAGTTGGGATGGCCGGCTGCAAACGGACACCGTTGTTCCGCCGGAATCCAATGAAGCATGCGTGAGACCCGCTCATCGGCCCGAGGAGGCAAACCGATGACCGATCAGCGACTCGCACGGGGCGACACATCGTCGCCCAGGGCGGAAGTCTACTCCCAGCGAGCCAATGCCACCTTTGAGGCCGAGATGGCGGCTCGGACAGCATCCCAGGCGGCTGCCTTCTTCCTCCCCACTTGCGTCCCGGCATGCGCCTGCTGGATGTGGGCTGCGGACCCGGCACCATCACACTCGGGCTTGCGCAGGCGGTGACGCCCGGCGAGGTGGTCGGCGTGGACATCCAGGCTTCCCAGATCGACCAGGCACGTGCATTAGCAGCCGAAGGGCGTCGCGAATGCAACCTTCGAGGTCACCGACATCAACCTTCTGCCCTTTCCGGACGGATCCTTCGACGCCGTCTTTGCGCACACCGTGATGATGCACCTCGAGCGGTGCGCGCGCTAGAGGAGATGCGCCGCATGCTGCGCCCCGGCGGTCTCATCGGTATTCGCGACCCGGATTGGGGCGCGGATCTGTTCGCCCCCGAGATGCTAGCCCTGGAGCAGTTTCGCGCCTTGCGCGTGCGCGTCCCGGCAGCACAATGGCGGCAATCTTTCTTCGGCCGCCAGCAGCGCCGTTGCTGGCGGCCCGGGTTCGGCCAGGCGGAGGCAACCGCATCCAGTGCGAGCGCAGGCACGCCCGGAGGAGACACGACGACGTGCCACATGGCACCAGGCTCAACTCCAGGGCTTCGCCCCGGACAGCCATCGCAGAGGGTTGGGTGGACCAGGCGGCGGTGGATGCGATGATGGCCCGGCCTCGACGCGTGGGCAGAGCGCCCCGACGCATTCGCGGCATCGACGTGGTGCGAGGCGATTGGCTGGGTGACGGTGTAGCGACGCGCGGACCAGGTGACCAGACCGCGCGTCCGATGCGGATAAACAGGCAGGGGCTCGTGACGAGCCCTGGTCCTAGCGTAAGTGGCCCGCCTCCTGAGAGGGGTAGGACCCCGGGATGGCCAGCCGCAAGCGTGCGCTGATCGAGCTGACCAAGGATTGGCAGCAGCTCCAGTTCCATCTCGATTGGCGGGAGCGGCATCGCTGGGCTAATCCGACCCGAGGTCGTGTTCGACGCACCGCGGTGGAGCGGGCCCAACACCCCGGGATCTGGGCATGCCGCGAGCGGTGAGCCGAGGAGATCTACGACGCCCAACTTGAGCCGGTTGTGGGTTCGACAAAGGTGGCGCTCGGCCCGGTCGTTATTGTGAGTCGTGATGCGACGAACGGCGTACTCGACACTGTGGTGGTCGTACCGTGCACGTCGTACCGAGGTGGTCGCGTGTTCCCCATCCAGGTTCTGCTGCGCGCGCCCGACGGCGGGCCGCGGAACGACTCGAAGGCTGTGTGCGAGCAGATCCGGGTCATTTCGCAGCGTCGGCTCTTGCGCTACCGTGGCATTCTCTCCGCACAAGCCATGGCGGGAATACGTCGCGCGCTGCTCATCGCCCTGGACCTGGCCGAGGAGGCACAGATCATCTGCTAGAGTGACCGCGCGAGGTGCCCAGTGACCACGCAGCGGGAGCGGATCGAGGCCGTGCTGGCAGGGGATCGGGCGGACCGGCTGCCCGGTCGCGTTTTGGCGGCACTGGCCGGGGGACGACCAGGACGCGGCACGACTGGCCGAGGTGACTGTCGCGTACCATCGGCGGTACGATTGGGACTTCGCCAAAGTCACTCCGTCATCGAGCTACGTCGTCGAGGGCTGGGGCGCACGGACGCGCTACGTCGGCATCCCGCTCGGCGAGCGCGAGTATCTGAACCGTCCAGTTGAGCGCTCCGAAGACTGGGCGAAGCTGGCCCCGCTCGACCCACACGCCGGCGCGCTCGGCCGCCAGCTGGAAACCATTCGGCTCGTCCGCGCGGCGCTCGGGCCGGATGTCCCCATTGTTATGACCGTCTTCAACCCGCTCATCGTTGTCCGCTTCCTCGTCGGCGACGAGCGCTTCCTGGCGCACCTGCGGCTGTACCCGCGCGCTGTCACGGCGGCGTTGGAGACGATCACCTCGACCTTCGAGCGGTTCGTCGAAGCCGTGATCCAGGCCGGAGCTGACGGGATCTTCTTTTCGACGATGGCCGCCGCGGCATCCGTGATGAGCGAAGCCGAGTATCGTGAGTGGGGCGTGCCGTACGACCTGCGGTTGCTCCGCGCGGCCGTGGGCGGCTGGTTGAACATCCTCCATCTGCACAGCCCGTATCCGATGCTCCAGCTTGCGCGGGAGTACCCGATCCAGGCGGTCAATTGGGACGATCGCATCTCCGAGCCAAGCCTCGGAGTTGGCAAGCAACAGTCCGGCATGGCCGTGTTCGGTGGTGTAAACCAATGGGAGACGCTCCAGTGGGGCAAGTCCGACGACGTCCGCGCCGAGGGGCGCGAGGCCATCGCCGTCTGCGAAGGGCGCGGGATGCTGCTCTCCGGGGGCTGCACCTACCCGCTGACCGTGCCGGAAGGCAACCTGCTGGCCGCTCGACGTGTGGTCGAGGAGGGTGACGCATGAGGATCGTCGACACCCATTGCCACGTCGCGACGGCCTGGTACGAGCCTGTCGAGAGTCTGCTCCACCAGATGGACCGCAACGGCGTCGAGCGGGGCGTCCTCGTCCAGATTCGAGGCCAGACCGACAACAGCTACCAGGAGGAGTGCGTCCGCCGTTTTCCGGATCGCCTGGTCTCGGTCGTGGTCGTCAACACCGATCGACTGGACGCTCCCGCCGAGCTTGGACGGCTCGTCGACCGTGGGGCGCGCGGCCTGCGCTTGTGGGCGGACAGCCGCTCGCCTGGCGACGACCCGCTGCTGATCTGGCGCACGGCCGCCGAGCTGGGGCTGCCGGTCACCTGCGGGGGCACGTCCGCCCTGTTTGCGTCGGATAGCTTTGGCGAGCTGGTCGCCAGCCTGCCGAACCTCACCGTCATCGTCGAGCACCTCGGCTCAGTCAACGACCCGACTGAAGAAGCGGCTGCGATCGAGCTTCGCCGGCGGGTCTTCGCCCTGTCCCGCTTCCCGAACGTGCTGCTCAAAGTCCACGGACTCGGAGAGTTCGCTACGCGAGCGATGCCGGTCCGTCAGCCGTTCCCGTTCGTCGAGCCCATCCCGCCGCTGCTGGACCTGGCCCGTGAGGCATTTGGTCCGGCGCGGATGATGTGGGGCAGCGACTACCCGCCGGTCAGCGGCCGTGAAGGCTACGCCAACGCCCTCCGCCTCACGATGGACCGCCTGGCGCTCGGCGAAGAGGATCGCGCCCTGGTGTTCGGCGGCACGGCCGCGGCCGTCTACCGACTGGACGCATGACGAGGGCTGGACGCGTGACGAAGGGGGCTGACCAATGGACGACGAGCAGGCCATGGCGCGGGCGATCGAGCTGGCGCGGGCGGCGGCCGAGCGGGGGAATGCGCCGTTCGGGTCGGTGATCGTCCTGGATGGGCAGATCGTGGCCGAGGGTGAAAACGGGGTCACGTCGGAGCTGGATCCGAGCGCGCACGCTGAGACGGTCGCGATTCGCAACGCCTGCAAGACGCTCGGCCGACTCGACCTGTCCGGCGGGACGATCTACGCCAGCGGCGAGCCCTGCTGGATGTGCTCGGCGGCGATCCGCGACACCCGACTGTCACGCGTCGTGATCGGCGAGCCATCGCGCTGGACCACCGGCGGCGCTACGTCGGAGTTTCCGATCCTTCGCGCCGAGGTCGAGCGGTTCGGACCGCCACCCGAGATCGTTCTCGGCCTTTTTGAAGACCGCGTCCGTGCCCTCCTCAACGAGGTCGGCTGACCTCCACTGGATCGATGACTGGGGCCATGCTGCCGGTCTGTCAATGCGTCTCGGCCAGGAAGGACAAAGGGATCTCGAGCAGGTGCGGGCGGTTGTCCAGCTCGTACTCCAGCTCGTAGACGGCCTTGTCCAGCTCCAGCGCGGTAAGCGCGCCCGCGAGCGCCTGATCTGAGCGAGGCAAGAACACCGCCCGCGCGGCTCGGCAGGCTTCGACGTAGGCCTCGAGGAAGGCCTGACGAGCCAGGCGCTCCCAGGTCGCCGCGAGGTCCGCGCTCGGAGCCACAGGTTCGGCGTCTCGAGCCGCTTCGGGAGCGATCTGGACGCTGGAGCTCGGACTCCGCACGGCGACATGGCGAGCGTAGCTCAGTGAGCGGAGCAGGCCAGCGACGTCCCTGAGCGGTGTGTGCAGCGCTCGTCGCTCGGCGAGTGAGCGGAGCGGCTCGCCCTCGAAGTCCAGGATTACGAAGCTGTCGGTCGTCTTGAGCACCTGCCCGAGGTGAAAGTCGCCGTGAAGGCGCGTCTTGGCCACCCCGAGCAGCCCGTCGAGCCCACCGATCAGCGCCCGGCGCCGTGCTTCGGACCGGAGCACCTGCTCCACGAGGACGTGGACCGGGGCCGAGTGCTCGTCCGGCAGCGCGCGCAGTCGCCCGAGGACGGCGTCCAGGCGAGCTGCCAGGCTCGATCCCCAGCTCTCCACATCTGTTCGGACGATCGGTTCGGGCGTGAAGTCGCGCACACCACCGGCTGACGCGAGCGCCAGGTGGAGACGCGCCGTCACGCGGCCGAGCTCGGCCAGGCCGGCGAAGTAGGAGTGACCGCGCTCGGCGAGGCCGGCCGCGACGGCGTTGGCCGCGCCGAGCAGCGCCCGAAGCTCGCACAGGGTCCAGCTCCAGCCGTCACCCTCGTTGGGCACAAACGTCTGGAGCACGGCAACCGAGGATACCGAGCCGTTCGGCGCGCGGTACTCCACCTGGCCGACCAGGGCCGGCACGTGGTCGAACTCGGTGTCTTGCGTGAGCCATCGGAGGATCTCGAGCTCCGGATTGACGCCCACCTGGATCCGTCGGTACGCTTTGAGGATCAGCCCACCGCCGTAGATGATCGACGTGTTGCTCTGCTCGGCACCGACACGCCGCACGTCCGCGGGCGGCCCGCCGCTCGCTCGTGCCCCCAACGTGCCGTCAGACTCGAACACGAGCGTCCCACCCCGTGCGGTGGTGACCTGCGCTCCGCGCTGGACGGCTCTGAGGAGCGCCCGGCAGAAGCCGTCGTCCCAGAACGCGTCGCCGATCGTCACCGCGCCGTAGCGAACGATCGGCGCGGCGGCGACCGAGCCTTCCCCATACGTCACCGCGAGCGGGACCAGGTAGCGTTCGCTGGACTGGTCGGCGTAGCTGACCTCGACGATGGTCAGCAGGCTGTGGTCCGCGCGGCGGAGGTCGGCGCGGTCGACGAGCTTGACCCGGCGCACACTGCGGCCCTTGCCGCCGAACCAGCGTTGGCCGGCGAGAAAGGCTGGCAACAGCCGAGTGACTCGCGGCAGCGCTTCATCCCAGACGCTCCGCGGCTCGTCTCGCGGCCGAGTACGGGGCATCCCTTGCCAGCCGCCTACGCGCTGTCTTCGCCGGTCGGCCGCTCCAGGCGGAACCAGTAGAAGCAGTGCGGGCCGAGCGTCAGCAGGTACGATAGCTCGCCGATCCGCGGGAAGCGGGTCTCGCCAAACAGCTCCACCGGCGCGTAGCCCTTGTAGGGGGCAAGGTCCAGCTCAACTGGCTGACTGAAGCGCGACAGATTGTTGACGATCAGCAGCAGCTCGTCCTCGTACTCGCGGAGGTAGGCTAGCACGCGGGTGTTGGCCGGGTCGCAGAACGCGATCGAGCCACGGCTGAACGCGCGGTACCGCTTGCGGATGTGGATCAGCCGCCGCAGCCAGTGCAGCAGCGACGTCGGCGTCCTCAATTGCGCCTCGACGTTGATCGACTGGTAGCCGTAGACCGGATCGACGATGACCGGGCTGTACAGGCGGGCGGCGTCGGCGCGCGAGAAGCCCGGCGTTACGGTCCAGGCTCCACTGCATCGGCGTGCGAACGCCGTTCCGATCGCCCAGGTAGATGTTGTCACCCATGCCGATCTCGTCGCCGTAGTAGATCACTGGCGTCCCCGGCATTGACAGCAGCAGGCCGTTGAGCAGCTCGATCTGCCGACGGCCATTTTTCCATCAGCGGCGCCAAACGGCGTCGGATGCCGACGTTCAGCCGCATCAGCCGGTCCTTGGCGTACTCGTTGTACATGTAGTCCCGCTCTTCATCCGTGACCATCTCGAGCGTCAACTCATCGTGGTTGCGGAGGAAGAGCGCCCATTGGCAACCCGGCGGCAGCGCCGGGCGTCTGCTCCAGGATCTCGATGATCGGCCGTCGCTCCTCGCGCCGCAACGCCATAAAGATGCGCGGCATCAGCGGGAAGTGGAACGCCATGTGGTTCTCGTCGTCGTCGCCGAAGTACGGGCGGACATCGGCCGGCCACTGGTTCGCCTCGGCCAGCAGGACACGGCCGCGATAGCTGGTGTCGATCGCGGCCCGGACTTCCTTCAGGTATTGGTGGGTCTCCGGTAGATTCTCGCCGTTGGTCCCATCGCGCTCGTACAGGTACGGCACCGCGTCCAGCCGGATCCCGTCGACGCCGCGGTCAAGCCAGAACTTGAGCGTGTCGATCATCGAGCTACGGACCTCGGGGTTGTCGAAGTTCAGGTCCGGTTGGTGGCTGAAGAAGCGATGCCAGAAGTACTGGCCGGCTTCGTGGTCCCAGGTCCAGTTGGAGCGCTCGGTGTCCGTGAAGATGATCCGGGCCTCGGACCAGCGAGTGTCCTCGTCGGACCAGACGTAATAGTCGCGATGCGGCGAGTCGGGTGAGCTGCGTGCTGACTGGAACCAGGGGTGCTGGTCCGAGGTGTGGTTCATGACCATCTCGGTGATCACCCGCAGGCCTCGCCGATGGGCTGCGATCACGAAGTCCTCGAAGTCGGCGAGCGTGCCATATGCCGGGTGGACGTCGTGGTAGTTGGCGATGTCGTAGCCGTCGTCCTTGAGCGGCGATGGGAAGAACGGCAGCAGCCAGATGCAGTCGACCCCGAGATCCTTGAGGTAGTCGAGCTTCTCGATCAGGCCGCGGAAGTCGCCGACGCCGTCGCCGTCGGCGTCGTAGAACGCCTTGACGTGCAGCTCATAGATGATCGCGTCCTTGTACCAGAGCTCGTTGTCGTCGACCTGCCCGGCGCACTCGATGGTCATGCGCGGCCCACACCTGTCCGCGTCATGTCGACCCAAGGTGCGCGACCATTCACCGTCCGCGATTCACGCGGAAGACGTGGGCCGGCGAGACACGCGGATCCAGCCGGACCCAGTTGTGGCGGCCGGTCCAGGTATACCGCGCGTCGTCGAGCAGGTCCTGGACCTCGTAGCTCTCGTCGTCGCCGAGGCCCAATGTGGGCGGCAGGTGGAGCCACGAGTCGTGCGCGGCGAACGGGTCCAGGTTGACGGCGACCAGCACGACGTTGGACCCGTCCGGCGTGGCCTTGCCGTAGAACAGGATATTGGGATCGTCCGAGTCGTAGAAGCGCAGGTTGTGGTAGCCGTGCAGGGCCGGGTTGTCGCGGCGGGCCTGGTTAACCCGGTTGACGATGTCGATGATGTTGCCGGGCCGGTCCCAGTCCCAGAGCTTATGCTCGTACATCTCCGAGTCGGCGTAGAACTCCACCGAGCCGGGTCGCGAGCTGTTTTCGCACAGCTCGAAGCCGTTGTAGACCCCGTACACCGACGAGCAGGTCGCTGCCAGGACCAGGCGCATGATGAACGCCGGCCTGCCGCCGTGCTGCAGGACCTCTGGCAGAATGTCCGGTGTGTTCGCAAACAGGTTGCCGCGGAAGTATTCGGCGACCGGCGGGGAGGTGATCTCGGTCAGGTAGTCGACCAACTCCCGCTTCTCGTTGCGCCAGGTGAAGTAGGTGTACGACTGCGTAAAACCGGCCTTGGCCAGCGCCTTCATCACCTTCGGGCGGGTGAACGCCTCGGAGAGGAAGATCACGTCGGGGTGCTCCTGCTGGATTTCGCCGATCAGCCAGGCCCAGAAATCGAGCGGCTTAGTGTGTGGGTTGTCGACGCGGAAGATCCGCACGCCGCGCGCGTTCCAGAATTCCAGGACCGCCTTGAGCTCACGCCACAGCCCGCGCCAGTCCGAGTTGTAGAAGTTCAGCGGATAGATGTCCTCGTACTTCTTCGGCGGGTTCTCCGCGAACTTGATCGTCCCGTCCGGCCGCCGATAGAACCACTCCGGATGCTCGGACACCCAAGGATGGTCCGGCGAGACCTGGATCGCGAAGTCGAGCGCTAGCTCCATCCCGTGCCGGCGGACGGCGTGTTGGAAGTGGTTGAAGTCCTCCAGCGTCCCGAGGGCCGGCTCGACCGCGGTATGGCCACCAGCCGGGCTGCCGATCGCGTAAGGACTCCCGGGATCGTTCGGGCCGGCGACTAGCGTGTTGTTGGGGCCCTTGCGATTGGTCGAGCCGATCGGGTGAATTGGGGTGAGATACAGGACGTCGAAGCCCATCGCCTGGATGGCGGGCAGCCGCTGCTCGGCCTCACGGAAGGTAGCGCTTCGGCCAGGCACCGTGCCCTGTGAGCGGACGAAGATCTCGTACCAGGCCGCGTAGCGAGCGCGCTCGCGGTCGACGGTGACGGCCAGCTCGCGCTCGTAGCGAGTCACGAGGCCTGGATCGCCATGCGCGGCGACAAGCTCGACCAGGACGGGCGCAGTGGCGATCCGGAGCGCCTCGTCTGGCGCTGCCTCCTGGACCTGGAGGGCCGCCTCGCGGAGGGCAACCTGGGACCAGCCGTCCGCACGCTCCGCCGCTTCGCGGATCAGCCGCGCGCCTTCGAGCAGGTCGGCGGTCAGCTCCTGTTCAGCCGCCGCCTTCTTCCGCAGATCGCTCGCCCAGGATCGGTAGACGTCCGGTGCGGCCTCGATGGTGAAGGTGTGACGACCGTTCTCGTCGAGGCGGAACGTCGCGCGCCAGCGATCGTTGTCGACAAGCTCCATCGACACCGCGTGCCACTCGGCGTCGCTCGGCCCGCGGTAGAGCACCCGCGCGGCCAGGAGGTCGTGCCCCTCCCTGAACAGGTCAGCCTCGACCGTCAGCGTGTCGCCGACGACGCGCTTGACCGCGTACCGACCGGCGTCCAGCTCAGGCGTCACGTTCTCGATGATGACGGTGCGAAACTGGAGGGTTGCGCCGGCCGAAGACGCCTCGCCGCCAGCGACGGTCGGGCCAATCACTTCCACGGCGGCCTCTCGCAACGCGGTGTCGTCGGCAGTGGGCGGGCCGGTGGGCTGGGTCGGATTGGTCACGGCACGTCCCCGGGAAAATCTCAGGACCGACGGCTACTCGTCGCCCGCCCCGTAGTTATAGCCGGCGAGCGGCGGCCACTTTCCAGGCCAGCGGGCGGGCCCGTGCCCGGTGGGCGACGCGCGGAATTCGTCAGTTAGCCGCGGGTGTCTGCGACCCGGTGCTGGCTCATGAGGCCGCTACGGCGGCCCAGGCACGATAGTCGATCTCGGGGAAGACTTTGTCCCGCTCGTAGAGGTCGCGGGCGAGCTGGGTGGCGGCGGCGTCCGGCCGGCCGGTCTCGGCGATGGCCGCCATCCGCTCGAAGCGCTCGACGTGCTCGCGAAAGCGCTGGGTAGCGTACTCGCCGGCCTGCCCAGTGGTGACCAGGAACGGCCAGTCGCTGGACTGGAGCAGCAGCAGCTCGCGGGCGGCCTGGCTCAGAATCTCCCGGGCTGGGCCGCCCGCCTCGGGGAAGCGCGCCACCAGGTCCTCCATCCGCGCCTCGGCGGTGTGGATAATCGGCCACATCCACTGGGTGTCCGGGTTGTCCCACGTGAAGTGGTTGCCGCCCATGCCCCAGGAGCCCTCCGAAAGCTGGACGACGTCTTCCGGCGGGTGGGCTTCCAGGTACGCTGAAGCGGTCGTCAGCTCGACCGTCTCGCTACGGGCGAGGCGGGCCAGCACCTCGCCGAGCCATCTGACACCCTCGAACCACCAGTGGCCGAACAGCTCGGTGTCGTAGATCGCCGCGACGATCCCGAACTTGCCGGTCCGCTCGTGATAGTGGCGGACCTCCGCCTCGACCAGCCGTGAGAAGTGCTCGGCGTGCGCTTCCAACTTCCCCTTGGCCCAATCTGGGTGGTAGTAGTCCTTGTCTCCCAGTTCGACCTTCGGGCCGGTTACCCGCCAGTACTGAAGGCCAGAGACCCCGTCTTTCCGGTGGAACTCGCGATAATCGAAGTCACCGGGATAGCCGTGCTCGGCCGACCAGACCTGCATGCCAGTGCGGTTGTTGCGCCCAATCACCGCGACGTCTGGCCGGGCCACGTAGTACGGCTCGAACGTCGTCCGCTCACTCATAGGCGTCGTCTCGCTGATCGGCACCGTGTGACGGCGCGGAATCTCTCCGTACGGGCCAATCACGTCCGCAGTGGCTTTTCCAACTGGTTTGCCACCCTCGACGGTGTGGGTTTCCGAGAAGAACAGCTTGAGGCCGACCCGGGCCAGGAAATCCTCTATGCCCGGACGAACGATTCCATCGATCTGGTAGGCCGGACGGTAGGCGCACTCCGGCAGCCAGACTGCCTTCGGGTCGCGCCCGAAATGGCGGCGGTACGCACGGACTCCAGTGTCGAGCTGCCCCCTGATCGACGAGTCGCGCGAGAGCAGCGGCAGGTAGCCGTGGGTGGCTGCCGAGGTCAGCACTTCCAGACAACCGTTGTCCTGGAGGCGACGCGCCACGCCGAGCAGCGAGCGGCCGAATCGATCGCGGAACGTGAGCAGGGTGCGGGTGTAGAAGTCTTCGTACCACCGCGCCAGCGACGCGGCGTGGTCGTCGCCGAGCTCGCGAAAGCGGACGACGTCGTTCGCGGCACGCTCGGCCCGGTCGCGGGCGTACTCCTCGAAGCGCTCGATCACCAGCGCGTCCGCGAGCTGCTCGGCCAGGACTGGCGTAATACCCAGCGTCAGCTTGGCCGGAATGTCGTGCTCGGCCAGGTCGGAGAGGGTGGTCAGCAGCGGGACGTACGTCTCGGCTGCCGCCTCGTAGATCCACTCCTCACCGTGCGGCCAGCGGCCGGCCTGACGCGCATACGGGAGATGGCTGTGCAGGACGAAGCTAAAGGCGCCGTGCTTCACGTGTTTCCTCGCACCGCCCGGCCCGCTTCGTCGCGCGTCCGGTGGTGATGGCATCGGCCCGTCCCTCGAACACCGTTGGCGAATCGGCAGGCCTGTGAAAATCAATCGGCGAGGCCGCGCCGATACGTGGTCGGGGGCGCCCCCCCCGGGGGGGGCTGCGCACATGATACCCTGCCAGCCTCTACGAAGCGGCAAGCCCGGCGCAGGACCATCGGCAGGATGCCGCCGTGGCGGTAATACTCCGACTCGCCCGGCGCGTCGACGCGGGCCAGCGTGCGGAAGCTCACGGCGCTGCCATCTGCGCGTTCGGCCTGGACCGTGATCTCCTCGCCCACCGCGACGCCGTCAGCAATGCCGCCAATCGTGTACGTCTCGGTCCCGTCCAGCGCGTACGTTGAGCGGCCGTCGCCGGGCAGGAACTGGAGCGGTAGAATGCCCATCATCACCAGGTTCGCGCGGTGGATCCGCTCGTAACTCTCGGCGATGACTGCCCGCACGCCGAGCAGCAGCGGCCCCTTGGCCGCCCAGTCGCGCGAGCTGCCGGAGCCGTACTCCTTGCCGGCGATCACGAGCAGCGGCGTCCCATCCTGCAGGTAGCGTTGCGAGACGTCGTAGATCGTGTCGACTTCGCCGGTTGGCAGGTACTTGGTGAAGCTACCCTCCTGGTCCGGCACCAGCTCGTTGCGCAGGCGGATGTTGCCGAAGGTGCCGCGGACCATCACCTGGTGGTTGCCTCGGCGTGCGCCGTAGCTGTTGAAGTCGGATGGCTGGACGCCATGCTCGATGAGGTAGCGGCCGCCGCGCCCTTGGCCGAGATCGAGCCGGCGAGAGATGTGGTCGGTGGTGATCGAGTCGCCCAGCATCACCAGCACGCGCGCGCCTTCGAGGTCGCGGCGACGTCGGCTCGGGCTGCAAGCCCTCGAAGTAGGGTGGCTCCTGGACGTACGTTGACTCAGGGTTCCAATCGTATGAGGGGCCGCTCGGCACCTCGAGCGTCCGCCAGTTCTCCTCCCCCTCAAAGACCTTGGCGTAGGTCTCGCGGAACGTCTCGGGAGTAACCGACGAGCCGACGACCTCGAGCAGCTCCTCCTGGCTCGGCCAGATGTCGCGGAGGTACACGTCCTCGCCGTTCGCGTCCCGGCCGAGTGGCTGCTGACTCAGGTCGATGTCGACCGTCCCGGCCAGGGCGTAGGCGACGACGAGCGGTGGCGAGGCCAGGAAGCTCGCCCTGACCTGGGAGTGGATCCGCCCCTCGAAGTTGCGGTTGCCACTCAGTACGGCCGCGACGACCAGGTTGTGCTCGTCAACCGCGTCGGCGACGGCCGGGATCAGCGGGCCGCTGTTGCCGATGCAGGTTGTGCAGCCGTACCCGACGGTCTGGAATCCAAGCGCGTCCAGGTACGGCTGCAACCCGGAGGTCTTGTAGTACTCGGTCACCGCGCGCGAGCCCGGAGCCAGACTGGTCTTGACGTACGGCTTGGGCCGCAGCCCACGCTCGACCGCCTTTTTTGCCAGCAGCCCGGCCCCCAGCATCACCGATGGGTTGGACGTGTTGGTACAGGACGTGATCGCCGCGATGACAACCGACCCGTGGTGCACGTCCGTGTCGAAGGCATCGTTGGCCCTCCCGATCGCTGGCGTCGAGAGATCGATCGACCCGGCCGACGGCGAGACCGGCTTGCCGAGCTCATGCTCCTCGTTGACCGTCCCGCCGGGGGCGGATGCCTGGGCTGGCAGCGGGTCGCTGGCGGGGAACGTGTCGGCGACCACGGCCGTCGCCGCGATCTCCTTCTTGCCCTCGCCACTGCCATTGGTCAAGTGGCCTTCGTAGGCTGCGCGAAACGTTGCGCCAACCTGGGGCAGCGGGACCCGATCCTGGGGCCGACGTGGACCAGCCAGGCTCGGCTCGACCGTGCTGAGGTCCAGCTCGAGCAGCTCGTCGAAGACCGGCTCGGGCGTCTCGTCGGTCCGGAACAGCCCTTGCTCCTTGGTGTACCGCTCGACCAGATCGACCAATTCGGACGGGCGAGCCGTCATGCGCAGAAAGCGCAGCGTCTCGGCGTCGACCGGGAAGTAGCCGGCCGTCGCGCCGTACTCCGGCGACATGTTGCCGATCGTCGCGCGGTCGGCAACCGGCAGGCGGCTCAAGCCCGGTCCGCAATACTCGACGAAGCGGCCGACCACGCCGTGTTGGCGCAGCATCTGGGTGACCGTCAGCACCAGGTCGGTCGCGGTCGCACCCTCGGGTAGCTCGCCGCTGAAGCGGACGCCGACGACGTCCGGGAGGAGCATGTACAGCGGCTGGCCGAGCATCGCACCCTCGGCCTCGATCCCGCCAACGCCCCAGCCCAGCACGCCCAGGCCGTTAACCATCGTCGTGTGCGAGTCGGTCCCCACCAGCGTGTCCGGCAGGGCGACGGTCTGGCCGTCAACCGTGCGGGTCTGGACGACTTTCGACAGGAACTCGAGATTCACCTGATGGACGATGCCGGTCCCCGGCGGGACGACGCTCAGCCCATCAAACGCCTGCTGGGACCAGCGCAGCAGGGCGTAGCGCTCGACGTTGCGCTCGTACTCCTTGGCGACGTTGCCCGCGAAGGCTAGATTTGAGCCGAACAGGTCCACCTGGACCGAGTGGTCGATCACCAGGTCAGCTGGCAGCAGCGGGTTGACTTTGGCAGGGTCGCCGCCGAGGCGCTCCATCGCCGAGCGCATCGCGGCCAGGTCCACCACGACCGGCACGCCGGTGTAGTCCTGGAGCAGCACGCGCGCCGGCAAGAACGGCAGCTCGCCCTGCTTGCTCTCGCCGGGCTTCCACCGAGCCAGCGACTCGACATCGGACGGCTCGAATGCCTCGTGGCTGACGTTGCGGAGCGTATTCTCGAGGAGGATCTTGACGATGTGCGGCAGGCGATCGACTTCGCCGACGCCGCTGAGTGCCCCCAGCCGGTAGTAGGTGACCTCACCGGCCTGGGACGTTAGCGTGGCGCGAGCGCCAAACGGATTGGTGCGGTCCTTCATCGGACGATCTCCCCCACAGGCTACCTTCGGGCTCTCGGGACAATCTTACCCCGGCAGCAAGTTGGCCCTCAGCCGGGGTCGCGAGCGGCGCCTCTGGCTGACTGTGGCCGGGCTGTAACGCCGACGGTCGTCGGAGCCGCTGCACCCGCCGGTACCCTTCTGTTGGCGCTGGACGACGCCTCGGGAAGGCCCTTCGGAACGTCGGTGCCGAGCGGCACGAGGGCGCCGACCGCTCGGCACCCGAAGCAAGGGAAGGAGGTTGCGGTGGGTACAGTGCTGGGTGCGTGCGCGGTCGCGGTCATCCTGTTCCTTGGGGTGCTCTTCTGGACATCGGCGCCTGCGCGCCGGCAATGGGCTTGCCGACGCTGGTTCGAAGGCCGCGACCCTGGTGAAGGAAGGATCGTCGGCGCGGCCACGGGTCGGCGCCGAGACCGCCGAGGACGTCGCGACCGAGGCCGGCACCGCCACGGTGCGGGCGATCAGAGAAGCGTCCGAGAACGCCCAGGGAGTGGCCTCGGAAAAGACGCGGGAAGTGGCCGATGCGACGCGCGAGCGCCTTGACGTGCTGAAGGAAGACGCTGCCGAGCAGGCTGAGGCCGCCGTGGGCGCGGCAGCAATCTCGGCCAGCGAAACCGCCGAGGGAGCGGTCGCCAACGCCGTCGAGCGGGTGGCCGCACCTCGCCCGACGCGATGCTGGATGGGGCCAGCGAGAACCTCCGGGCATGCGGCGGAGAAGCTCCAGGAGGCCGCGGAGAAGCTGGACGGGCTGGCGACCCCGGTGAACGGACCCCGCCCGCGGCCAATGGTGGAGGCGCCGCGAACCCGGAGGCTCGTTCCTGACGAGTCCCGCCCGCCCCCAGCCGCGCCGCGCCCCAGAGCCCGCCGCGCCGCGCGCGTCCGCCGAGGCACCACGACCAGCCTCGACGTCGGATGGGAGACCCACGACAGCCCAGGCTGCCGCAGCGTCGGCCGCGCCGGTCCCGAGCACGTCGGGTGCGCGGGCTCCCCGGGTGCTGCTGCCGCGGCCTGAGCCCTCCAGCCGGGTCGCGCCCGGGCCTCTGGTCGTGGAGGCCCGCGCTCGCGGCGACGTGCCGATCGCCCAGATGCGGCTCGTCCTCAACGGCGCCGCCCTGCCAACGACCCTGGAGCACCGCGGCGAGGCGACCTGGCGCGCTCACGCGCCCATCAGCGTCGCCCCGGGCTCGCATGTCGTCGACGCGGTCGTCGTCGACACCGACGGGCGGACCGGCTCGTACCGCTGGCACTTCACCGCCGCGCCATAACCGTCTGTCGGCCCCCTGTCTAGTCGGCCGTAATGTAAGTGCCGGCCGCCGGGGAGCCCGCGTCTACGAGATTACGGCAGGCTCGAGGCCAGGTCGGCGAACGCGGTCTGGGCACCGCTCTCGATCGGCTCACCGTGCATGAACAGCGCTCGATCGAACGCCAGCCTGGCCATCTTGCGCACGCTCTGGTTGGCCTGCTCGATGTCCGCGGTGAACTGGTCGGGCGTGCGCGCCAGGTTCCCGCCGATGTTGAAGACGGCGTCGCCGGTGATCAATGCCGCGCCGGCCGGATCGAACACCGAGATGTGCCCGGCGGTGTGGCCGGGCGTTTCGATGATCTGCAAGCCGAAGATCTCGTCGCCCTCGGCGGCTGGGGTGATCTCTCGCGGAGCCTGGATCCGCGGAATGTCCGGCGCGCCAGCGTAGACGGCGGCACCGGGCGCCAGGCCGAGTACATCGCCAATGCTGCCCGCGTGGTCCTGGTGATAGTGCGTCAGCACGACGTGGCGGACGGCGTCCCACCCCAGGCCGGCAGCGCCCATCGCTTCGCCGATCGCGGCTGCGCTGCCGGCGACGCCAGTGTCGACAATCGCCGCCTCGCAGCCGCGCGTCATCACGTAGGCGCTCACAAAGCCCCCCTGGCCGAGCCGAACGCGCAGTGCCTCAGCGGCCATGGTGTCATCGGGCATCAATTCGGGGGGCATCGTCTCCTGGGCCGCCACGACGCTTCGCGAGGGGCGGCCGATCAGCACACCGAAGCCGTGCTTGCCGAAGCCGAAATCCAGCCCGGCCCAGATCGCCAGCAGGCCGCTTGAACTCCTGGCCAGCCAGGTCCGGCGCCCGACCTTCCGTACGTCGCGCATGACGTTCTGACTCCTACGCGGGGCTCGACGAGGCCAGGTGGCCGGCCCCCACCGCCATCCGCGTCGTCGTTCGCCTCCGTCATTCTAGGGGCTGGGCTACGCTGCGCTCACGATTTGCTGGTTGTCGCTTGGCTGCCGTGGGAGTATAAGCGGCACCATGCGTGACCGCCTCCGCTTCCTCTACGGCGCCGATCTTGGCGAGCGGGCCTTCGCCGACCTGGAGCGGCTGCTCGACCGGTTCCGCGCGCGTGTGGCGGGACCAGCAGTACCCCGGCCGCTCCGAATCGGTTCACGCGACGCGAGCGGGACGTCGTCGGCACAACCGGGCGGCCGGCGCGGGTTCGACGAGCGCGACGCGCTGCTGATCACCTACGGCGACTCGTTCCTGGCGCCCGGCCGGCCGCCGTTGCGGGCGCTGGAGCGCTTCGCTGTTGATCACCTGTCCGGGCTCATCTCCGGCATTCACATCCTGCCGTTCTTCCCGTACTCGTCGGATTACGGCTTCTCGGTCGTCGACTACACCCAGGTCAACCCGGAGCTCGGCGACTGGAATGACATCGCGTCGCTCGCGGGCCGCTTCGAGCTAATGTTCGACGTCGTCCTGAACCACGTCTCGTCTCGCAGCGCCTGGTTCGAGGCATTCCTGCGGGGTGAGCCGCCCTACGATCGCTACTTCATCACCGTCGACCCCGCCACCGACCTAACGGGAGTGACTCGACCACGAACGACGCCGTTGCTCACGCGCTACGAGACGGTCGGCGGCGAGCGCTATGTCTGGACGACCTTCAGTCCCGACCAGGTCGACCTCAACTACGCCGAGCCGGCCGTCCTGCTGCGGATGATCGAGGTGATCCTGACCTACGTCGAGCGCGGGGCCAGTCTGCTCCGCATGGACGCCGTCGGCTATCTCTGGAAAGAGGTCGGGACGTCCTGCATCCACCTCCCCCAGGCCCACGAAGTGATCAAGCTGTTCCGCGACGTCCTCGACGCGATTGCGCCGGAGGTCCGGATCGTGACCGAGACGAACGTCCCGCACGTCGACAATGTTCGCTACTTCGGCGACGGTCACGACGAAGCCCAGATGGTCTACCAGTTCTCGCTCGCGCCGCTGGTCCTCGACGCGCTCGCCCGCGGCGACGCCGCGCGCTTGCGCGAGTGGGCGGCCGGTCTGGTCACGCCCTCGGAGGAGACAACGTTCTTCAACTTCCTCGCCTCGCACGACGGCGTCGGCGTCGTCCCGTCCCGCGGCATCCTCTCGGACGAGGAGGTCGGCGGGCTGGTCTGGCAGGTTCGGCGCCACGGCGGCGAGGTCTCGTACAAGGCCAACCCGGACGGCAGCCAGAGCCCATACGAGCTGAACACGACCTTCTGGGACGCGCTTTCCGACCCCGGGGACCGCGCCGAGCCATTCGAGCGAAGGCTGGACCGCTTCGTCTGTTCCCAGGCAATCATGCTTGCCCTGGCCGGCGTGCCGGGCATCTACGTCCACAGCCTGTTCGGGTCGCACAATGACCACGCCGGCTACGCCCGCTCAGGCTGGCAGCGCGACCTGAACCACGAGCGACTGGACCTGGCCGACCTGGAGCAACGTCTGGCCGACCCGTCCACCGAGACGGCCCGCGTCTTCGGCGCGTACGCTCGGCTGCTCGCGGTCCGCCGTGCTCAGCCGGCCTTCCACCCGAACGCCCCCCAGCGGGTGCTGGCCAGCGGACCGGCCGTCTTCACCCTGGCTCGCGGCCCGCGCGACGGCCAGACCATCCTCACACTACACAATCTCAGCGCCGAGTCGCCGGTGGTCGACCCAGGGGCGCTCGGCGACGCGTTGACCTACAGCGACCTGCTGACCGACCGCACTGTGCCGACGGACCAACCCCTGAGCCTGGCACCTTACGAGGTGCTCTGGCTGGCCTGAGCTCGGCGGGCGGGTGGGCAAACGCCCGATCCTGGGGGTTAGGACACGAAAGCGGCGGCGTTCTCCCGGCTGAAGGCGTTCGCATAGTCGCGGTTGAGGAAGGAAAAGGCATGGGTGTCCTTGCGCCAACCGAGATAGCCGACGGCAGGTCCGACCGCGACGCAGCCCGGCCTGAGCAACGCCTCCAGCTCTGAGGACCGATTGGCCGCCCCGATCGCGGACAGCGCGGCGCTCCCAAGTCCAATCAGTAGGCCGAGCGGCCCGCCCACCAGCGCTCCCGCGAGCAGCCCACCGGCATTCACGCCGCGCGGCGCTGTGGCCTCGAGCTGGAGGTGCTGAAGGCAGGTCGAGCAGTACGGGACGTCCCACCCGCGTATCTCTTCCCGCAAGCCGAGGAAGCCGCCGGACTGGGTCTGCTGGACGCCGAGCGTCGCGTCCGCCGCTTCGAAGCAGCAGGCGCACCGCTCGGGCCAGCGTAGCTGTTCGCCTTGGGCCTCGACGTCGTACGGACCGTCGTAGGGGAGCGGTGGCCGCCAGGTCGGCGTGCGTGACGGGATCGGCGCGGGACTCGGGCTCGCCGGAGTGCGTGGGGCGGGTGGCGGGTCAGGGACCGGCGCGACGACCGGCCGGTGGGCCGCGCGCAGCGCGTCGACCCATGCTCGGGCAGTCTGGGGGCGATCGCCGACGCGCATCTCCAGCGCCCACATGATCGCCTTGTCAGCCCTCTCGCTGATCTCGGGGTTGAGCTGGCGCGGCGACTTCAGGATGACGCCGGTCGCGCGGTCGGTCGCCGCGGCCGGCATCTGACTGGTCAACAGGTGGTACAGGGTGGCCCCGAGCGCGTAGACATCCGTGAACGGTCCGAAGCGCACCTGCTGGCCGTACTGCTCGAGCGGCGCGTAGCCAGGCGTGAGCATCGTGGTCATCCGCCCGGTCTTGTCGGCCGCGAAGGTCCGCGCCGTCCCGAAGTCGATCAGGACGACCTCGCCGTCGACGGTCCGCATGAGGTTGTCGGGCTTGAGGTCGCGATGCAGCAGGTTCGCCGTGTGGACCACGTCGAGCGCCTGTCCGACGCGAATGATGTCGTTGAGGGCTTCGTCCTCCGGGAGCGGGCCGCGCTCCTCCAGAACCTGCATCAGCGACTTGCCCCGCAGCAGCTCCATCACCATGTACGCCGTGTTGTTCTCCGCGAACGTCCCGAACACGTCGACGATGCTCGGATGATCGAACCGAGCCAGGATCTGGGCCTCGTCCAGGAACTTTTCCCTGCTGGCCTCGTAGTCGGCGGTACCGAGCGCGCCGATCGGATGGACGCTCGTGCCGCGCCGGGTTGCACCCTGCGGGAAGAACTCCTTGATCGCCACGGCGCGGCGCGCGCGGAGATCGCCGCCCAGATAGGTGATCCCGAAGCCGCCCTGGCCGAGCACCTTGCCGACCGAGTAGAGCCCTCCGTGCAGCGTCGTCCCGGGCGGTAGGGCCGAGCTGAAGCCGCCGGTCGGATCGCAGCCCCCCCCCAGGGCCGCCCCGCAGACCGCGCAGATCGCAACGGCCGACGGGTTCTCGGCGCTGCAGATCACGCAGCGGACCGTCTCGCTCATGCTGTTGCCGTCCTCCCCATGGCCAACCCGGGTCGCCCCGATGGCCGTCGCCGGGCGCTAGCTCGCAGGCATCCGGACGCAGCGCGCGACCACGATCGCCGCGTTGTCCGGCGCGCCCGCCCGCAGTGCCTGCTCGATCGCCAGGCGCGCGACTGTCGGGCAGTCCGCTGCCTCGACGACGGTGGCCCGCAGCCGCTCGTCATCGACCGAGCCCCACACGCCGTCCGTGCAGAGCAGCAGCCAATCGCCCGGCCTGAGCTGGAGCGACGGCTGGCCGTAGGCCTGGGTAAGGTCGTCGACGTAGCCATCCGGCAGCTGGCGCTGGCTGCCGAGCGAGCGGAGAACCTTGTTGCTGTCGGGATGGCCGCGCGCTTCCTCCTTGGTCAAGATGCCGCTGGCGACCATCGCGGCCACCAACGAGTGATCGGCCGTGAGCTGGCTCAACGCTCCGTCGCGCAGCAGGTAGGCGCGTGTGTCGCCGACGTGCCCGAGCGTCAGCTTGCCATCCTCGACCGCGACGCAAGTGGCCGTCGTGCCCATCTGGCGGCCGGCGCCGGCGGCGTGGACGGCCGGGGCGGCCTGCTTGATCAATGCGACCGGATCCAGGTGTGCGGGCCGCAGGAGAGCGCCTCCCCCGAATGATGGGCCGGTGCCGTCGCTCGGCGCGGACTGGCCAGTTGCGACTGGCTCGCCGAGCGCCGCGGGCACGCCGGCGGTCGCGCCTGCCAGGATCGTCCGCAGCGCGGTGCCGCTCGCCATCTCGCCGGCGTCCATCCCGCCCATGCCGTCGGCGACGCACAGCAGGGCACGGTAGCTTGCTCCCTCTGCGACTGACACGGACCAGGTGACGTAGCCGCAGGAATCTTCATTGATCGGACGCGTCGGGTTCAGGCCGACCGACGTTGCGCTGGCCACCTCGAGGGCGAGCGGGGCATAGGCCAGCCGCCGCTTGAAGGCCAGCAGCTGCTGATAGAACGCCTCGAGGTCGACGCGCTCGTCGGGCGGCGCCAGGGCCGGGCCGAGGAGCTGCGGACCACCGGCGATCGGCACCGCCGACGGTAGCCCCGCGAGCTCCGCGCCGGCTTCCGACAGCGGATGCCCGGCCAGTGCGCGATAGAGGATAGCGCCGAGCGTGTAGACGTCTTCCTTGCCGGTCACCGAGGAACGGTGGGCCAGCTCGGGCGCAGAGTAGCCGGCGACGTGCAGAGCGTGAGGCGGCGGCTGGCCGATCCGCACGGCGCTGCCAAGCTGGGCCAGCCGCACGGGCTGACCGAGGCAGACATCCGTCGGCGCGAGCCCGACCAGCGCCCACCCTGCCGCGTGCAGGCGTCGCAGCACCTGGGCGAGCTGCAACACGATCGAGACGACCTGATCGGGTGGTCGGCCTTCCTGGAGGGCACGCTCCAGCGTCTCGCCCGGGAGCCTGTCGATGGCGAGATACCGGCGCCCGTCATGCTCGAAGGCCGCGTGGCACACGGGCAGCATGGTGTACTCCACGCTCGCCAGGACCTCCGCTTCGCGCGCCAGCCCCTCGTGGTCCGCGGGCCCTTCACGCAGCTCGACGTCGACGGATCGGCCCGCTTGGTCTTGCCACGTCGCGGCGTAACGGTTGGTCCGCCCGCGGACTCCGAGGTGCTCCTCGACACGCAGCCGACCGTCCGGGCCGAGCACGGCGCCCTGTGCTAACGCCTCGGGCGCCTGCACCGAGGGTGGAAGTGCCAGCTCTTCTAGCTCGTCACCGGCCATCTGACCGGTATCCTCCACCATCGGGGTCGAGCTGTCGGAGGGCGCAGCGAGAGCAGCCGCCGCGACAGGGTCAGGCGCCGATGCGTCCGTCGCCGTGTGCTCAGGCCGCGGGACCGGCAACGCCGCGTCGGCCGCGCTGGTCGAACCGAATGGCGGTTGCCCTTCGGTTCCAGGGTCCACGGTTACCTCGGCGGGCCGTGTGTCAGCCGCGACCTGGGACCTGGGATCGTCGGGCAGACCCGACGCCGCGTCGCCAGGCGGGGCCGCTGAGGCCGCGTCCGGCGACCCGCCCACGGCGTCGCCGCCCGGCTGATTGGCCCGTTCATCTGGTCGGCCCTGATCGGACGCCGCCGGATCCTCACTCACGCGTCAGCCTGTCTTGAAGACGAAACGGGCGTTTCCGAAGGCCAGTTCGTCGCCATCTGACAGCTGGCGCGGGGCGGTGATGCGCGGGCCGAACGTCGCGTCGCCGCCCGCCTTGACGAAGACGCCGTTGGCCGACCCGAGATCCTTGACGAACCAACGCCCGTCCGCCTCGCGGTACAGCTCACCGTGCGGGCGCGAGATGTGGGCGTTCTCGAGCGCGCTCGACAGGTCAAGGTCAACCGGGCCGGTCTCCGGGTCGAAGCGACCGACGACCAGCCGCTGGGCCAGCAATGGGAACTCGTCGCCGCTCGGGGCGCCGAAACGCATACCCACGAGGCGGGCGCGCTGCCCCGCGGCCGCGCGCGCCATGGACGCCTCCGGCGTTGCGGGCGCTTCGACCGGCGAGGATGCGGGTGAGGCCCCGGCCGCGACCTCGACGGGTGTCGCAGCGGATCCGCGGCCATCCGAGGGCGCCGCTGGTGTACTCGCCCGAGGCGCGGCCGGCGCTGGCCCCGCCTCGGGCGCCGGCCCGGCGGGCGCGGGCGCCCCAGCCGCAGTCGAGCTCGTCTGGCCGCCGGCGCCCCCCCACCCCGCGCCGCCGTCCACGCAGGACTCTAACCCACCGGGAGTGTCCATCTGGCACACCTCGCCCGCCCGCCAGGGTCAACCTCCCTGTAGACCTCGCGCG
>JAUJPG010000009.1:0-131653 GCA_030447245.1 Chloroflexota bacterium
CTACATCTACAGCATCATCAAGAAGCTATCGAGCCGTCCGGAGATGGTCTTGCCGGACCGCGCCCAGGTGACGATGACCGTCCCCTTCATGCGCGCCTACACCGAGCTGCTGGTCAAGACCTGTCACCGCCGCGGGGCGTTCGCTATGGGCGGGATGGCCGCGTTCATCCCGAGTCGCCGAGACCCGAAGGTGAACGAAGTCGCCCTGCCCAAGGTGCGGGAGGACAAGCTCCGCGAGTCGTCCGACGGCTTTGACGGGACCTGGGTGGCCCACCCTGACCTCGTGGCGCTTGCGATGGAAGTGTTCCAGGATGCCCTGGGCGACAAGCCGAACCAGCTGGACAAACAGCGTCCAGAGGTCTCCGTGACGGCCGGGGACCTGCTGAACGTGCAGATACCAGGCGCAACGATCACCGAGGCGGGGCTCCGCGCCAACATCAGCGTCGGCATCCAGTACATCGAGTCGTGGTTGCGCGGCATCGGCGCAGCGGCGATCAACAACCTGATGGAGGACGCGGCGACGGCCGAGATCTCGCGCTCTCAGATCTGGCAGTGGATCAAGCACGGTGCGCGCCTCGAGGAAGGCCCGACCGTGACCGCCGACCTGGTCCGGAAGCTGGAGCAGGAGGAGCTGACCAGCATCCGCGAGGCGCTCGGCCAGCAGACGTACGATCGTGGCAAGTTCCAGGAAGCCTCCCGCATCTTCGAGCAGGTCTCGCTCGGTAGCTCCTTCGTCGAGTTCCTGACCATCCCGGCCTACGAGTACATCGACTGACCCGGGCCATCGAGCATCGCTGGCGCCCACCAGCAACCGCTCACGGATTTCCGTGACCGCCGCGTCCCGTGAATGCGTCGTGCTGGCGCCTCGGCGCAGGCGTATCCTCACCTCAAGAGCCCTCATCCACGGCATCGTTCCGGGTGAGGGCGGGGGTGACCAAGTGGGAGAGCGTTCCTGGCTTCTCATGGAGATCGAAGGTCGCGAAGTGATTCGCGAGCGGCTGGCCGAGGCCGAACACGAGCGGCTGATCCAGCAGGTGGAAGGGCATCCGCGACGTCGGCGGAGCCTGGTCGCGGATGCCCTGCGGGGTGTCGCGCGGTGGCTCGACGGGGACGTCGGACCGTCCGGCGAGCGACGCCTCGCCCCAGCGAGGTGAGCGGCGATGGACGCGGTTGTGGTCGTTGTCATGCTCGTCGCCCTGGCCGTCGCCGCACCCCGCTGGGGGCGCGACAGTACTGACGGGGTGTGCAGTGCGGAGTGGGAGCGTCGGGCCGCCTGGCGCTCCCACCGCGCCGGCTCGGCCGACCGCGGCGCTTCCGGCCGTCGGCCATCCCGTGCGCCCGCGGCGCGGCCAACTCCGTGGCTGCGTCGTCGCCCGGCTCTCCCGCGGTTGGTGAGCCCGGTGTATAACCTGGCGCTTGGACAGTCGCGAAAGAACCAACCGGGACGAACAACGGGGCGCGGGCCGGCCGAGGATGGCCGGGCCGCCGCCCCCGCCTGAGCGGCGCGCTACCCAGGGCCGGGCGCGTCGCGAGCGTCGGCCGATCTCGGCGCGATCCTCGCTCTTCGGCCGGCAGCTCTGGCGGATCGGCGATTGGGGCGGGGCCAGCGAGCAGATCGGTCGCCGTTGGGAGACGCTCGGTGCTCGAGCGCTGGAGCGGATGATTGGCACCCGGCGCTCCGGCCCGAACGGCGAGTCTTTTGTCGTCCGACGTGCCCTGGTCCTCGGCGCCGAGCCCGAGCTCGCGGCCGCTGTTCACGCCTCGGGTCGCGCTCACGCCGACGCGATCTTGCTTGGCGTCGCCAACGCACGGACGGTGCTCGAGCCGGTTGACTTCAAGTGGACGCTCGAGACGGCCAATCCCAGGCAGGTCGGCGCCGAAGTGCTCGGGCAGTTGTTGACCGACGCGCCCGAGCTCCTAGAGCTGCGCCTGGCCGAGGCTCTGGCCGACCTCCCGGCTGGCGAGGTGCCGATCCTCCTGGACGGCGTCTTCATGGCTCCGGACCATGCCGAGAATCGCGCCCATCTCGCACCGACCGGACCGCTCGACCCAACCTGGGCCGTGCTTGTGCCGGTCGATCCCGAAGAGTTCTTCTCCCAACTCCCCGGTTGGGACGCTGCTCGGGCCCTCGCCTGGGCAGACGGCGAGTCTCTCCGCACACTCGAGACCGCCGATCGCTACTATCGTCTCGGCGCCGGCGTCCTCGGCGCGTTGCGCCGCCAGCGGACCGGTCTGTTTGATGCCGAGACGGCCGCCCCGAACGGTCCCGCCGAGCTGGCGCAGCTTCGCCGAGAGCGACGCCTGACCACGACCGGCGAGCTGGTCGCGTACCTGGACCGTGCGCTGATCGCGCGTGCCGAGCTGGTTGAGCGGCTACGCGACGTCGAGCGGACCAGTTACCCCTTCGGCCAGTTTCGACAGGACCTCGCCGCGCGCGGGGTGCCGATCGGCGGTCCTGGCGCGGATCGGCGCTGGGGCCGCCTGTACGGCGAGGTGATTCGGAAGGTTGGCGAGCGCGTCAGCGCCGCCGGCCGCGAGCTGATCGCCAGTGGCAAGACCGAAGCGGAAGCCCTGGCCGCCGTGGCCCTGCGCCAGGCGGACTGGGCCGCCGTTGCCCGCCGCGCCGTCGACGATCTGCTGAACGCCCGCGTCGAGCGTTAGTCCCCGACGGCAACCCGTCGGCTGCGCTCGAACACTGCACCCTGGTGGTCCGTCACGCGAGCCAGCAGGACGTACTCGCCGGGCTCGACGCCGGTTAGGTCGATCGTGACCGCGTTCTCAGGGCCGTCGGCCAGCAGCCGACCGTCCAACCACAGCTCTAGCCACGCGACCGGGAAGTCAGCGCCGACGAACAGCTGGACAGAGCCTGCCCAGGGTATGGCCGGAATCTCCAGCGTCCAGGCCTGGGGCGTCGGGTAGCGAAACGCGGCATAGCTGAAGTATTCGGCGAAAAGCGGGTTCAGATTCGCCGTCGTCGCGGACTGGGCAAGGTCCAAAAAGGCCCGCGGCGTGGCCAGGCGATCGCGGTGGGTGGCGATGTGCTCGTGGAGCAGCGCCAGGAACTGAGCATCGCCGAGACGGCCTCGCAGTGCGTGCAGGAAGCGCGCGCCGCGTCGATAGACGACGCCAAAATACGGCCCATCGTCCGGAAAATCGTAGACGGTGCTGTCGACAGGTCGGCCGGCTGTGCCCCTGGCGGTCGACCGGTCGAGCACGCCCTGGTAGAGGTCGGGTCGGACGTCGGCGTAGTACAGCGTCGGCAGGTACTGGGCGAACGCCTCATCCAGCCAGGGGTCGGCGAGCTGATCGTTGCCGACCCAGCTGTAGAACCATTGATGGGCGATCTCGTGGGCCAGCAGCACGTCTAGCGTGCTGCCGTCGATCGGCACCGGCGCGTTGATCTGGGCCGAGATCAGGACCAGGCCGGGGTACTCCATCCCCCCGTAGCTGGCCGGTAGGTCCCCGTCGACGATCGCCAGGTTCGGATAGGGATACGGCCCGAGGCGCGCGCCAAACCAGCGCACGAATTCAGCCCCGCGCTCGGCGTACAGCCGCGCACGCGAGGGAGAGAAGGCGTACCCCGTGACGCTCGTCCCGTCGATCTCCATTGTCTGGGCGGCGTAGGCAGGCGAGGCGGCAAGCGCGAAGTCGCGCACGCCGCTTCCCTCGAATCGCCAGCGCGTTCCATCCTGCTCGACTAATCGACCGGTCCCGGCGACAATCGCCGGTCGGTTGGTGGTCAGCGTGACATCGTAGTCGGCCACCTCGCTATAGAAGGCGTCGCCCACGTCGACGTACTGGCGGCGGTCCCAATCCCCGCGCCAGACGGCCAGCAGGGGGGCCCAGTTGCCGAGCGTGACACCGCGCGAGGTCGCTGTCAGCCGACCCTGCTGGCGGGGCAGCGCGATCGCGTAGCCTAGCTCGATCGTCGCCGTCGCCTCGGGCGCGAGCGGGCCGGCGAGTGAGAGCTCGAGCACGCTCCCCTCGATCCGCGCCTGCCGTGGCTGTCCATCCACCAGGCTCGCGTCCAGCGCAAACCTGCCGACCACGTTCGGCACGACCCGGAACACCACGCTCTCCAGCGGCTGACCGGTCCGATTCGTAAATGCGACGACCTGCCGCGCGGCCAGCCGTCCCGCGTCCAGGTCCAGCGCCGCCTCGATCCGGTACGCCGGCAGCGTCGCCGCGCGTGCGACCGGCGTGTCGCGGGTCGCGCCCCAAGGCTCGGCCAGCGAGACAAACGCCAGCAGGACCACCAGGAAAACGCGGATGGCGCGGTTCGGCAAAGGATCAGGCTCCGGGCGGGGCTGAGGGATTGTCAGGGCCTGGGCATGCAGGATGCCAATGTGGCGCACAAGGCTCGTCCGACCTGCTGAAGGTGCCGCGTCGCTTGACGCCCCCACACCGATTCCGTACCATCTTCTCCAGGGAGTGTGCAGCGCGCAGCAGGTGCCAGCTTGCACGTGGACAGCGTCGGCTCGGGAAGAGTCTGCTAGGGGAGCCATTGGCTGAGAGCCCGCATCCAGCGGGTAACCCTCTGAACCTGACCAGGTTAGAACCTGCGAAGGGAAGCGGCAACCGAGGCACAGGGGTGTGTTTGGGGCCGCTTCGCCATTGGGGAAGCGGCCTTGCGCGTTGTACGAGGCGGCGCGCTTCGCAGGGGAGGACTCCATGGACGATATGTTGGAGATCGCGGGCAAGCGCTTTCGCTCCCGCCTGATGCTGGGATCCGGAAAGTTCAGGACCGCTGCCGAGATGCGCGAGGCTTACGCCGCGGCTAACGCCGAGATCGTGACCGTCGCGATCCGCCGCCTGAACCTGGACGACCCGACCGAGAAGACTCTGCTCGACGAGATCGATTGGACCACGTACACGATCCTGCCGAACACGGCCGGCTGTTACACGGTTGATGACGCCCTGCGGACGGCTCGCCTGGGTCGCGAGCTGACCGGCTCCAACTGGGTCAAGCTCGAAGTGATCGGAGACCCGAAGTACCTCTGGCCGGACCCGATCGGCACGCTCGACGCGGCGCGGCGGCTGGTCGACGAGGGGTTCGTCGTCCTGCCGTACACGACCGACGACCCGATCCTCGCCAAGCGACTTGAAGAGGCCGGCTGCGCGACAGTCATGCCGATGGGCTCGCCGATCGGCTCCGGTCAGGGCATCCCGTCCTTCGGCCGGATCAAAGTGATTATCGAGCAGGCCAGCGTTCCGGTCGTCGTCGACGCTGGGCTGGGCGTCCCCTCGGACGCGGCGATCGCAATGGAGCTGGGCGCTGATGCCTGCCTGGTCAACACGGCGATCGCCGAGGCTGGCAATCCAGCCCTGATGTCCGAGGCATTCGCCGACGGCGTCCGAGCCGGGCGTAGGGGCTTCTTGGCCGGGCGGATCGTCCAGCGGGCGTACGCTAGCGCATCCAGCCCTCTGGAAGGGGTGGTCCGCTGAGGGACGGCGTGCGGTGACCTCGGGTCGGCCACGCCTGCCGATTCCCTGCGTCATGCTGGTCACTGATCGGAGCGCGGCGGCGGAGCGGTCGGCCGCCGGCCCGTACCCGCGGCTCGAAGACGTGGTCGACGCGGCCGTCGATGGCGGCGTGAACGTCGTCCAGGTCCGCGGGCCGGACCTCCCGAGCGGCGAGCTGTACGAGTTGACCACGCGGTTGATCGGCGTCGTCGGCAGCCGTGCGCTGGTGCTGGTCAACGACCGCCTGGACGTCGCCCTGGCGACCGGCGCCGATGGCGTCCAGCTTGGCCAGACCGCGCTACCCACCGAGGCGGCGCGACCGCTTGTCCCGACGCTGCTGCTCGGCCGCTCGGTCCATGACGTCGCCTGCGCTGCCGAAGCGGCGGTGCGCGGGGCGGACCTGCTCGTCGTCGGGACGATGTTCGCGACTGACTCGCACCCGGGCCAGGTGCCGGCCGGACCGAACCTGCTTCGCAAGATCGCCGCGACGCTCCAACCGCGAGGGAGGCTGGGCTTGCCGCTGGTCGGCATCGGAGGCATCGCGGCGACGAATGCCGCACAGGTAATCGCCGCCGGCGCCAGCGGCGTGGCGGTCATCTCGGAGATTTTGCGCGCGCCTGACCCGCGCGAGGCGGCCGAGCGCCTGGTCGCCGCCGTCGACGAGGCCTGGCCAACGGCGCCGCTACACAAGCGACTCGAGCGATCTCGTTGAACGTCCCGATACTCCACATCAGATACCACCGGGAGCACAGCGACACCTGGTTGGGCGCGGAGCGTGTCCGGGCCCTTCCAGTCGGTGGGGGTGCACCATGATCCAGCTCACGGTCAACGGCAAAGCGCGCACGATCGACGCACCGCTGAGCCTACTCCAATTCCTCGAAAACTCCGGCATCAACCCGGAGATCGTCGCCGTCGAGCACAATGGCGAGATCGTCAAGCGGGCCCGCTACGCCGAGACGCCGCTGGCCGATGCCGACCGACTCGAGATCGTCCGGATGGTCGGTGGCGGCGCCTGAGCCCGCCCGCCACTACGCGCGGCGGAGAAGCCAGATGGCACTGGCGACCGCCGTCTCGAGGACGTAGCTCTCCCGTTGCTGCCTCTCGACGAACTCGAACAACAGCTCCGCATGTTGCGGCTGCTGCCTGGCCAGGGCGACGGCTCGATCGCGGATCAGTGCGGTGTTCCGCTCGTTCTCTGCCTCCGTCTCCGGCATTGTCGAGATCACCTCCTGCACCAGCGTGTCGCCGTGGGCAGTCAGGTGGCGGATCGTCTCGTCATGACCGGTGTAGCCCTCGTATCCGGGCGGTGGCGCCGACGTTGGGTCCACCAGGAACACGTCGTCGATCAGGATGTAGCCGCCAGGGCGGACAACACGCCGAAGCTGTTCGACCGTCCGCTCTTGATCTCCGAGGATCGGCCCCACCGCCGCGTAGATGGCCACGTCGACCTGCTCCGATCGGTCGAGTGCGTCCCGCAAGTCCCCCTGCTGGAACTCGCAGAGGGCAGCGACACCGGCGTCGGCAGCGCGCCGCCGGGCCTCCTCAACGAAGCCGGGTAGGGCGTCGATGCCAGTAACTCGGAAGCCGAGCTCGCGAGCCAGGGTGATCGCCACCGCGCCCTTGCCGCACCCGAGGTCGAGCACGCGCGTCGTCTGGGGCTGGAGGTCGAGCGGACGGAGCAGGTCGACAGCGGTGTCGGGACTGCTCCCTAGCGCCCAGATGTCGGCCAGCAGCGCAGGCAGCAAGGGCAAGACCGACGGCGTGGCTTCCAGCGCGGTCGCCGCGTCGCGGTCGAGGCTGTCGCTCATGTCAACGTTCGCGTGAGTCTATCACGCGGGACGGCGTGCCAGAGCCTGCGCATCCGGTGGTCCAGAGCCACGTCATCGCGAGGCTATACTGGCGACACGGCTGCTGGGGGAGCAAGGTGGACGAGTACCGCGAGCTGTTCCCGATCACGCGCGAGCGGATCTATCTGAACCACGCGGCGCTCGGCCCGTTGTCCAGCCGCTCGGTTGCGGCGCTCGAGGCGTGCGCCCGCGAGCAGGCCCTGCTGGCCGACCACGCGACCGAAGCGCGGCGCGTTCGCCACGATGCCGTCCGCCGCAAGCTGGCAGCGCTGATCGGGGCCGAGCCTGGCGAGGTCGCGACGGTCAAGAACACGCCGGAGGCGCTCAGCCTGGTCGCCGCTGGGCTGCGGTGGCGGCCTGGCGACCGCGTCGTCACGTCCGACCAGGAGTTTCCCGCCAACATCTATCCCTGGCGGAATCTTGCCGAGCGCGGGGTCGAGCTGCACCTGGTGCCGAGCCACGAAGGGCGCGTGCCGCTCGAGGCGGTCGTCGACGCGATCGACGACCGGACCCGGCTGGTCGCCCTGTCCTGGATCGAGTTCAGCACCGGTTATCGCAACGACCTCCAGGCGATCGCGGCGGCGTGCCGCCAGCGCGGCACGCTGCTGGCCGTCGACGCCATCCAGGGTATCGGGGCGATCCGGATGGACGTGCGCGAACTCGGGATCGACTTCCTCGGCTTCTCCTCGCATAAGTGGCTGCTAGGACCGCTCGGAGTCGGGTGGTTCTACTGTCGACGCGAGCTTCTGGACCGCCTGGACCTTGTCATGGTTGGCCAGGGCAGCGTAGATCAGGGATCGTCGTGGCTGGACTACGATCGTGAGCTGTGGCCCGACGCGCGCCGCTTCGAAACCGGCGCGCCGAACGCGCTCGGGCTGGCTGGCCTCGAGGCGTCGCTCGACCTGTTCGACGAGATCGGCACGGTCGGGGTCGAAGATCGCATCAAGCGTCTCTCCGACAGACTGGCTGCCGGCCTGGAGGAGCGAGGCTACCGCCTCGGCGTCCGCCGTGGCCCGTCCGACTGGTCCGGCGTCGTCACGTTCACGAGCGAGCGTCACACCCCTGCCGAGATCCACGCCCGCCTGGATGACGGCGGCGTGTCCACCGCCGTGCGCGAAGGTCGCGTCCGCGTGTCCCCGCACTTCTACAACACGCCCGAAGAGATCGACACGCTGCTTGCCACGCTACCGACCTAGCCGAACTTCCAGGCCGGTGACTGCTCGTTCGGGCGATGTGGCGGTGGCGGCGGCGGGCCTACAGTCTTCTCAACGGCGTGGCCAGATGGCCGCCACCTGAGGAGGAGACGCCATGAGCGTGCAAGAAGAGAGCGGGGCGGACGTGCTGGGCGTCTTCTCCGACAACCTGGCCGCGGCCGTCGAGCGGGCCGGCCAGGCGATCGTACGGGTTGACGCCCGGCGCCGGCAGTCGGCCAGCGGCGTGGTGTGGTCGGCAGACGGACTGGTGCTGACCGCCGATCACGTCCTGGAGCGCGACGAGGATCTCTCGGTCAGCCTACCGGACGGGCGAAATGCAACTGCCAGCATCGTCGGTCGCGATCCCGGGACTGACCTGGCCTTGCTCAAGGCTGACACCGATGGCGCGACCCCGATCGAGCCGGGTGGGGCGCCCAGGGTCGGCGCGCTGGCGCTGCTTGTCGCGCGGCCGGACGGTCAGCTTGCGACGAGCATTGGCGTGGTCAGCGCGATCATTGGCCCGGTAAGGACGATGCGCGGCGGGCGCCTCGAAGGCTTCATCCGCACCGATGCGACGTTTTATCCGGGCTTCTCGGGCGGACCGCTCGTCGACACGAGCGGTCGAATGATCGGCCTGGCAACCTCGCAGTTCAGCCGGGGCCGGGGCAACGGTGTGGTGATCCCGCTCGAAACGATCCAGCGGGTGGCGGGCGTGCTTCAGAGCCACGGGCGTGTCCGCCGCGGATTCCTGGGACTGAGCAGCCAGGCGGTGCCGCTGCCCGAGGCGCTCCGCGGTACGCTCGGCCTGCAGCAGGAGAGCGGACTGCTGGTCATGGGCGTCGAACCCGGCGGGCCAGCCGAGCAGGCCGGGCTCATCATCGGCGACGTGCTGGTCGCGCTCGGCGGCCAGCCGGTCCGCAACACCGAAGAGCTGCGCGACTTGCTGGGCCCGGAGCGGGTCGGCCAGGCGACGCCTGTGCGGGTGGCCCGCGGCGGCGAATCGCGCGACCTGATGGTCACCGTCGGGGAACGAGCGTAAGCGACCTACCCTCAAGCTCGTCCCCGAAGCGAAGGGGCTGGGAGTAAGTCTCCCGGCCTGGGTGTGCAAGGAGAACTACGGTGCGTGGAGAACAGCCGCCGACCGGCGGCATCGAAGCGGCGGTGGCTCACGTCGCCGACCGAGTCTGCTCGGTGGTTGCCGAGGTGAGGTCGCGCGGCGGGGCCGGTGCCGGCACGGTCTGGCGATCTGACGGGGCGATCGTGACCAACCACCACGTCGTCCCACACGACGAGGCTCACGTGGTCTTGCCGGACGGTCGAGAGCTGCCGTCGCGGGTCGTCGCGCGTGACCCGCGCAACGACGTCGCGGTCCTCGAAGTCGCGGCAATTGGGCTGTCCGCCGCCCAGGTTGGGGATGCCCGCGCCCTGCGAGTCGGCGAGCTGGTCCTGGCGGTTGGCCACCCGTTCGGACTGCGGTGTGCCGTCACGGTCGGCGTCGTCAGCGTCCCCCTTGGCGACCCTGGTCGGGACGGCGATCGCGAGCTCGTCCGCGCTGACGTGCTGCTCGGTCCAGGCAGCTCCGGCGGCCCGCTTGTAGATGCGCGCGGGCGGGTGGTCGGGATCAACGCAATGGTCGCCGGCGGGATGGCCCTGGCCGTCCCGAGCCACGTCGTCGAGCGGCTGCTGCTCCGTCGACCCTCACTCGGGATTGGCGTCCAGGACGTCGAGCTGCCGCCGGCGCTGTCGCCGGCCGCGAACGGTCGCGCGGCGGTCGTCGTGAACGTCGTCGAGGGTGGCGCCGCCGAAGCGGCGGGGCTCCTGCTCGGCGACGTCCTGGTGACGGCCGATGGCCGCCGAATCGGCGGTGCCGAGGGTCTGCGGGCCGTGCTGGACCGGCACGACGGCCGCCCGCTTCGGCCCGGCCTGCTCCGCGGCGGTGTCTCGCGGGAGATCGTCGTCGCGCCGACCGTGTGCGAGCCGGTCCGGCGCGCGGCGTAGCGCGCAGCTCTCGATGCCGCGCGTCTTCGTCGTGTCCGCGCTACCGGCCGTGCGGGCCGGGCTGCGGGCGCTGCTCGGCCTCGCCGGCGACCTGACCGTCGTTGGCGAGGCCGACCGGCTTGACGGCTCCGATGGCATAGTTGTCGCCCCGATGCCGGAGGTCGTCGTGCTGGACCCACCCGAGCGGGACCTGACTGAGCTGGTTGGGATCGATCGCTTCGCAGGGAGAGCGGGGCTGGTGGTACTCGGCCCGGTGATCGGGGACGAAAGGCTCCCGATGATGCTGGCGGGTCGCGCCTGGGGCTACGTCCCGCGGGTTGCCGAGGCCGACCAGCTCGTCGCGGCAGTCCGAGCGGTTGCCGCTGGCTTGCTAGCGGTCGACCCGATCCTCGGTGAGCACCTGCTCGCCGTTGGCGAGGCCGCCGTGCCCGAGGCGCCGCCGGACCGCGCCAACGGGGAGGAGCTTACCGCTCGCGAGCGCGAGGTGCTCCAGCTCGTCGCCGAGGGCCTTGCCAACAAGACCATCGCCGGCCGGCTGGGGATCAGCGAACATACGGTCAAGTTCCACGTCGCCGGGCTGCTGGCCAAGCTCGGCGCTGGAAGCCGGACCGAAGCCGTCCACCTCGGCGCCCGCCGCGGCCTCGTCGCCCTTTAGACGCCGATGCGGTCTGGCGTCAGTCGCTACACGACGGCGCTCCGATGTGGGATGCTTCACCGGACCTGGAGGCCAATCATGGCCACTACAATCGCGCGGGATGAGCTGGTGGCCAGGATCGAGGGAGGCCGAAGGTAGGGCAATGGCCCTCGACCAGGACGCACACGTCGGACCGGACCGCCTGAGATTGGGCGAGGGCGCCGGCGATGCCAGCAAGCTGCACCCGGATCGTTGCGTCTGATGAGCTTGCCGCGAGACGGCCGGGTGGACGCTCCGTCGAGCGGGCGACCCGTGGTGATCGTCGTGGCCGCGTCGGTGTTCGTCAGCGTGCTCAACGCCTCGATCGTCAACGTCACACTGCCGACGATCGGCTGGGATCTTGGCGTCGACCCCGGCCACCTCGGCTGGGTGATCACGTCATACCTGCTGGTCTACGCGGTCGCGATTCCGTTCTACGGGCGGCTGGCTGACCTGTACGGCGCCCGCCGTTTCTTCCTGGGCGGACAGTGCGTGTTTGCGCTCGGCTCGCTTCTCTGCGCGGTCGCGCCCGGTTACGGCTGGCTCGTCGCGGCGCGGGTGGTCCAGGCAGGGGGTGGGGCAGCGATCCCCGGTCTCGGCATCACCCTGGCCAGCCGTGCATACCCGCCCCAGGAACGCGGGACCGTGCTCGGCGTCATCAGCACGACCCTCGGTGTCGCCGCGGCAATTGGCCCGACGCTCGGCGGCTTCGTCTCGGATGCGCTTGGATGGCATGCCGTCTTCGCGATCGGCGCCCTCGCCGGCGTGCTGGTGCCGTTCGGCTGGCGAGTTCTTCCGCGCGACCTACCGCGCCGCGGCGAGCGGCTGGACGTCTGGGGCGGGCTGTTCTTCGGCGTGACGATCAGCGGCGCGCTCTTCGCCGCCGGCGAAGGAGCGCGCGGCGACTGGGGCGCTCCACGCGTCTTCATGGCTGCTGCCGCGTCCGTCGTTGGGCTGGCTGCCCTTGTCGTTCGGCAGCGGGCCGCCGCGGCGCCGTTTATCCCGCGTGAGCTGCTGGCCAATCGTCGCTTCCTGGCGCTCATCGCGACCAGCTTTGCAGCAATGGCCGCGATCTTCGGCCCGCTCGTCGGGCTGCCGCTGCTGCTGACCTCGATCAACGGACTGCCGCCTTCGCAAGTCGGGCTGGCCCTGCTGCCGAACGCTGTCCTGACCGCGGTACTCGGCATCGTCGCCGGACGGGTGGTCGATCGCGTCGGGGCGCGGACGCCGGTGCGCGCTGGTCTGACCCTGGTGCTAGTGGCGGTTGTCGGCCTGTCGACCGCCGTCGGCTCCCCCGCCTGGGTTATGAGCGGGCTGTTGGCGCTGCTCGGGCTGGGGTCAGCGTTCGTCAACACGCCGCTGTCAACCGCGGTGTCGCTGCTGATCCGCCCCGAGCGGCTGGCCTCCGCGCAGAGCATCAACACGATGATCATCTTTCTCGGTGGGAGCTTTGGGACGACGCTTCTGACCGCCACCGTGGCGGCTCGCGGAATGGGCGAGGGCGGGCTCAATCCCTTCCACGCCGGACCCGGCGTCGGCTTCAGCGATGGCTTCTTGATCCTGATAGTGCCGCTGCTCGTCGGCCTGGCGCTCTCGGCGGCCATCCCTGGAGCCGTGCGGGACCACGGCTCGCGAGCCGGCACGCCGAGCCACGCCGAGCGCGATGAGTCCAGGACGAGCGGCTCGGAGCTGCCTCGCGCCGGCGGCGCGCGCGCGGGAGCGGCCAAGCCGCGTTAGGGTGATGAAGGACCTGGGATGTGCTCCCACTCCCGAAGGAGAGGAGACCGGCCGTCAAGACGAACAAACACGCTGTCGTGGCGACATCCCAGGTCGCTGTCCCGGAGGCGCTGCGCCCGGCCGAGCAGGGGCGGGCAGCCACGGGTTGCGCCCACGACGAGGCGTGCTCGCCGTTGGTCAGGTCTGGTCGACCGTTCGAAGACGCGCTCTAGCGCCCCAGGGCGGCGCGGGCGCGCTCGGCGCCTTCGCGCGGGCGCGGGTCGCGCGGGGCTGCCCGAGACGCCTCCTCAAAGGTCCTCAAGGCTTCCGCCGGGCGGTCGAGGCCGAGCAGGCTTTCCGCGATCTGGAGCAGGAAAGGCGCGCGCTCGCTCCCTCTCTGCGGGTCAGCCAGGGCCAGCCCGGTCCGCGCGGCTGCGAGCGCGCCAGTGTTATCGCCGAGCTCTAATCGGCAACGCGCTAGCGCGGAGAACAGCTCAACCTCCTCCCAGAATATGGGTGAAAGGTCGCGCAGCAGCGGCTCGGCCTTCGCACAACGGCCGAGCTCGGAGAGGGCCAGCGCCCATTGGAGCGTGTACTCCTCGCGGCCGACCGGGTGCTGCTCGATCAACGCCAGCGCGCGCTCCGGCTGTCCCTCCTCGCGATAGCTCCTGGCCATCTGGACCCGGGCGAAGTAGGCGTACTCGCCGCCTCGTGGGATAAGCGCCTGGAGCTCGGCGATGCCCGCGTCGACGCTGCCGCCGCGCTGCTGGCCGACGCGTGCGATCCCCTGGTAGGCGCCGGGACTATTCGGCTGGACGGCGATGACCGCGTTGTACGCCGCCAGAGCCTGGTCCCAATTGCGCGCTCGGACCAGGCGATTGCCGAGCTGGAGGAGCTGGGGTGTTGCGCCGGCCGCCTGCCAGGCGCGGATTGCCTCGCCCCAGGCGCTCGTGGCCGCGTAGACGCGCCCAACTTGCAGGAGGCCCCGCCGATCGTCAGACGGCGTCAGCGCCCGCGCGCGGTCGGCGGCGGCGCGCGCGCGGCGGTCCTCCTGGGCGGCCAGTGCCAGGGCCAGGTTGCGCTGGATGGTCGGATCCGCGTCGTCCAGCGTTGCCGCGGTACGGAGCAGAGCAACCGCCCGCTCGAGCCCGCGGCTCCGGTCAGCCCGATCGGCGTCCTCGGACAACGTGGCCCGGTTCAGCTCGACCGTGCCGGCGTTGAGCAGGACCAATGCCCCCAGGTTTCGGCCCAGGCCGGTCGCCAGTAGCAAGGCAGCGGCCACGACGGTGGTCACGACGAGCGCGCTGCTCCGGGGGTGGGTCCGAAGCACGTCCCACCCGTGCCGTGGCCGCACCGACGCTGCCTGCCCAGCAAGAGCGACATCCTCAGCGGCGGGCCCCGTTTCTACCCTGGCAGGCACACGCTTCCGAGCCGCCGACCCATGGCGCGCGCGAGCGTCGGCGGCGACCAGCACGCCGAGCGCCGCGAGGAGCAGCGCGCTGGCGACCGTTGACAGCGCCACGATCTCGCTCAGGCCGCTCGAGAACAGCGCGAGCGCCACGCCGATGCCGGCTAATGCCGCGGTCCGATCCCAGCGCGCTGTCGTGGCGCTGGAGCGGAGCCTTACGGCCGGCGAGCGCCAGCCGGCCCACAGCGTCACCAGGACCAGCCCGAGCAGGCCGGCCAGCCCGGCGAGCCCCGTCTCGAGCAGCCCCTGGAGGCAGATGTTGTGGGCGTGGCTGAACGACGGACTGGCTGGGAGAAAGTACGCCTGGTAGGTCGCCTGGACGGATTGGGTGCCCAGCCCAGCGCCGGTCAGCGGCAGCTCGCGCGCCAGGTAGAGGCTGTTCTCCCAGAACCAGAGCCGCTGGCCGATGGTCCGGAAGTTCAGGCCACGCTCAACCAGCCCGGCCGCGATCGCGCCGAGCGCCAGTAGCCCGGCAAGCGGGAACAGCGGCAGCAAACGCGGACGCCAGAACGCCGCGAGCGCCCCGAGTGTCAGCGCCGCTGCCAGCATCGCCCCACGGTTGTCCGAGACCACGAGCACGGCGCCGAACGTCACGCCGAGCGTGGCAAGCCCAAGTCGCTCGGGCCGACCTCGGGTCGCCGTGGCCACGGCGAACGTGAGCGCCAGGCCAATCGCGGCCAGTGCGCCGGCGCCCGATGGGCGTAGCCGATAGCGCTGGAGGAGGGCGTCGTCCGCGCTGATCCGCCCGAGCGTGCCGAACGGGTCGATGGTGGCCACGACGGTGGCCAGGGGCGGCACGCGGTCCAAGTGGAGCAGCGGCGCGACGACGAACACCATGGCGACCGACCCGAAGGTCGCGAGCGCAAGCAGCACCCAGACCACGCCGCGCAGCCGGTCCGGAGTCCTGGCGTGCTCGACGATCGCCGCGTAGAGCACCAGGCCGGCGAGCAGGCCAGTCAGCCGGAGCTCGGTCCCCTCCCGACTCAGCCCCGCCCAGGCCCCCAGCAGGGCGCCGCCGACCAGGAGTCCGAGCGGCAGGTCGAACCCGCTCCGTCGCCACGGTCGGCCCAGGATCAGCCAACGAGCGGCAGACGGCAGCGCCCCGAGCGCCGCCGCGGGCAGGACGAGCGGATGCGGGGAGAGCAGCAGCGCCAGCGCACACGGCACCGCAAGCCATGGCTCCAGACCGGTGATCCTTTCGGCAAACGGCCGGCCGCGAGCCCGCGCGTGCCGCATCCGACCGGCCAACGTGGTGACTCGCGGTTGCCCGCCCGGACGACCGGACGTGCCTGCGCCGCTCGCCCCCGCCACCCCGCCCCGTGGCGGCGAGTCGACGATCGTCACCGCGCCGGCACCAGCGAGCGCACCGTCGCCCAGACGACGCGCAAGTCCAGCCATGGCGACTGACGCTCGACGTACTCCAGGTCGATCCGCAGCTTCGCGGGCATCACAACGTTCAGGTACGTCTGTTCCCAGTCAGAGGCTTGCAGCAGCCGATCCTCGTCTCGGTAACGGACCGACGCCAGCGAAGTGACGCCCGGCCGAACGTCCAGGACTCGGCGTTGCTCGGGTGTGTACAGCGCGACGTAGTGGGGGTCTTCGGGGCGAGGGCCGACCAGGCTCATGTCGCCCCGTACGACGTTCCAGAGCTGCGGTAGCTCGTCCAGCTTGGTGCGACGGAGGAGCCGACCAACCCGGGTGACGCGGCGATCGCCGCCGTGAGTGATCCGCGGGCCGTGCTCCGCGCGGCGATCGTGCATGGTCCGAAATTTATACATCGAGAACTCGACCCCGCCTCGTCCAACCCGCCGCGCTTGGTACAGGATCGGTCCCGGCGAGTCAAGCCGCACAGCCACCCCGATCAGGGCCAACAGCGGCGACAATCCGAGCAGCGCCAGTCCAGCAACCGCCGCGTCGATCAGGCGCTTACTCACCGCCATACTCCGGCCGGCGGTCAGGCCCGGTAGTGGGCGACCACCTTGGCGACCGCGGCGATCACGTCTTCGACGTCGCGATCAGTCATCCCCGGAAAAATCGGTAGGGAGACGGCGCGCTCATACTGGGCCAGGGCGTTCGGGAACGCCGCCGGTTGGTAGCCGTAGCGCTCGCGGTACCAGGGGTGGAGGTGGAGCGGGATGAAGTGGACGCTCGTCCCGACGTTCTCGGCCGCCAGCGCCTTGATGACCCGGGCCCGGTCCGCGGACAGGCGGCCGAGGTTCAGTCGCGGGATGTACAGGTGCCAGGAGGTTTCGACATCGTCCGGAACCGACGGCACCTGGATCTCCGGCCAGGAGGCGAACGCGGCGTCGTAGCGGGCCGCGATCGCCGCGCGCTCGGCACGGAAGCGCTCCTGCTTGGTGAGCTGGCGCAGCCCGAGGGCGGCCGCGACGTCGGTCATGTTGTACTTGAAGCCAGGAGCCACGATCTCGTAGTACCAGCTCCCCTCAGAGGTGTACCGTTTCCAGGCGTCCTTGCTGATCCCGTGCAGGCTCATGACCTGGGCCCGCTCGTCGTAGCGGTCGTCGTTGGTCAGCAGCATGCCGCCCTCGCCGGTCGTCAGCGTCTTGGTGGCGTAGAAGCTGAACGCGGTCAGGTCGGCGACTGACCCGAGCAGTCGCCCACGGTAGCGCGACGGAAGCGCGTGGGCGGCATCGTCAATCAGCACCAGTCCGCGACCGTGAGCAAGTTCGAGCAATCGATCGTAGTCGCACGGCACCCCGCCGATGTCGACCGAGATGATCGCGCGGGTCCGCTCGGTGATCGCCGCCTCGACGGCCGTCGGATCCACGTTCAGGGTCCGGGGGTCGACGTCTACCAGCACCGGCCGCGCGCCGAAGTACAGGACCACCTCGCCGGTCGCGGCGAACGTGTAGGTCGGGACGATCACCTCGTCGCCGGCCTGAAGGCCGATCACCTCCAGTGCCAGGTGCATCGCGGCCGTCGCCGAGTTCAGCGCGAGGGCGTGCTTCGCACCGGTGTACGCGGCAACCTCGCGCTCAAACCGCTTGCAGCGCGGGCCGGTCGTCAACCAGCCGCCGCGCAGCGTGTCGACGACCTCGGCGATCTCGTCGTCCTCGATCCGCGGGCGGTGGAACGGCAGCCACTCCTCACGGACCGGCGTCCCCCCATCCAGCGCCAGCCGTTCGGCAAGCATGTCAGTCTCCAAGCGACCGGGTCATGATACCCCCGCCTGCAGGGGCACTGCTCGCCTGCCCGGACCCAGGCCGGCGCAGCACGACCAGCTCATGCGTCCGCAGGATCGGCAGCGCCTCGAGCAGCGCGCAGGCGAGCCAGCTTCGCTTGCCCAGCGCGCGCGCCAGCGGCGGGAGCAGCGTGATCCGCCGAACGTCCAGGCGGAAGCCTGGGAACAGCCGCGCCAGGTCGCGGGCGCGGACGGCCCGGGTGTTGCGGCGGTCGCGTGCCACCCGGAAGTCGTAGGAGACGACCGCCCCATTCGGCTCGAGCACCCGCGCCATCTCGGCCGCAACCGCCCGCCGCATCCGCTCGTCCAGGATCGACGACAGCACCGTCATCTGGAACACCAGGTCAAACGACCGATCCGGATACGGCAGCGCGCTCGCATCGGCGTGGCGCAGGTCCAGCCCGGGCTCGAGGCGGCGGGCAGCCTCGACGCGCTCCGGCAGCAGGTCGACACCGGCCAGGCGGGCGCGATCGGCGCCGTAGGTCACCAGGCGGCGGAGCAGCGCGCCGTCGCCGCAGCCGACGTCCAGGATCGAGCGGTGCGCCAGGTCGGCAAAGCCGTGGCGCGCCAGCGCTCCCAGCAGCTCGCGCTCGAGCCCCTGGACCAGGAACAGATGCCCGCGATTGAACAGGCTGTAGCGCCGCTCGAGGTGGGCCGCGGCCCGACGCCCATAGTAGGCCGTGATTCGCGCCCGCTCGTCGGGCAGCGCCGAGTCCGCCACCTCAGTGTGGTCTGCGTCGCTCGGCACCTGGCGCTCGCGCGGTCGATGCGCCGGCTCATGCATTGGCCTCACCTCCGAATCCGTAGGACTCGTGGCCGGCGACCGTCTGCCCTAACGGACGGGGGAATGCCACGGCCGATCCCAGATAGGCCAGACACCCCGTCCCGGTGCTCCTCTTTCTGCCGAAACCTCGACGCATGTGCACCTTCCGGACGACAGGGTAAACCCTGGAGCCAGCTCCAGGGTCGAGGATGCTGGCGGGGCTAGGCTGTAAGATCCGGGATCCGGGGGCGTATGGGCGTGGTAGCGCGACGGCTCGGTCGGGTGGTGGGTGCGTACGGCCGTGTGGCTCGCAGCCGTCCGTACTTCCCGCTCTGGCTGGGCCAGTTGTTGTCGAGCTTCGGCGACACGCTGCACTACATCACGCTGGTGGTGCTCGTGTTCGAGCTCACTGGGCAGGGCGTCGCCGTAGCCGGACTGGTCGCTGCTGAGATCGTGCCCGTGCTGCTGCTCGGTCCGATCGCCGGTGTCGTGATCGACCGCTACAGCCGAAAGGTGGTGCTGATCTGGGCGGACCTGGCCCGGGCGCTGCTGGTGCTCTCGCTGCTCTGGACACAAGGTCTCTGGCACGTCTACCTGGTTGCGGCCGGACTCGCCGCGGGGAACACGTTCTTCACCCCGACGGTGCAGGCGATCATCCCCGCTCTCACGACGGAGGAGCAGCGGCTGGCCGCCAACTCGGTCGCCTGGTCGACCGGACGGCTGGTCCAGATCATCGCGTCGGCGGTGGCCGGGGGATTGATCGCGCTCATCGGCACCGGACCGGCGTTCGCAGTCAACGCCGCCACGTTCGTCGCCTCGGCGCTCCTGATCGCGAGCCTGCGCATCCCGGCCCGCGCCGGCCAGGTCGACGCCGGTGCGACCCGGGGATTGGGCGCCTACCTTGCGGACGCGCGGGCAGGACTCGCCTTCGCCCTGCGGGACCCATTCGTGTCTCGCCTGCTCTTGGTCCAGGCGATGGCCTCGCTCGCGACCGGCGCCACCGGGGCGCTGCTGGTGGTGTTGTCCGAGCGCCATCTCGGTCTCGCGCCGGCCGGGTTTGCCTGGCTGATCGGGGCGATCGGAGCGGGGGCACTGCTCGGTCCGCTGATTCCGAACGCCCTGGCGCGAGACTACCGCGACCCGCGCTGGCTCTGCGTGCCGTACGTGCTGCGCGGTGTCGGAGACGTCCTGCTGGCGGTGTTCACCCCACTGCCGATCGCCGTGCTGCTGCTGTTCAGCTACGGGCTGAACACGTCGACCGGCGTGGTGGTGTTCAACTCGACGGTACAGGGGGCAGTGCCCGACGCGGTGCGCGGGCGAGTGTTCACGCTCCTCGACGTGACCTGGCAGGCGATGCGGCTGCTGTCGCTGGCCCTGGGTGGCCTGCTGGTAGACGAGGTCGGCGTCCGGCCGGTGTTCTGGGTGGGCGGCGCGCTGCTCGTCTTCGCGGGCTCGCTCGGGCTCGTCCTGCTGAATCACCGCGACGTTCTGGCCGGCGAAGATCCGCTACGAGGGTGCGGACGCGCGGGCTAGTTCGAGGAGGCGGCGCTCCGCGGCCGACAGGCGCTTGTCGCGGCGGTACGTCGTGTACAGCGCGCGTCGGCACGACCAGGCCCACACGTCCAGCACGACGAGGTAGCCGGCGGCGAGCTCGGCGTCGGCCGCGCGCCGCGACAGAAGACCGATGCCCAACCCCGCGCGGACAGCCCGCTTGACCGCCTCGTTGCTGCCTAGCTCCATGGTGACTCGAGGCTCGAAGCCAGCGGCCTTCAGGGTCGCCTCGGCGGTCGCTCGCGTGGCCGAGCCGACCTCCCGCGCCACCAGTCCCGCGGCGACTAGCTCCGCCAGCGGGACGCCGCTTCTGCCTGCCAGCGCGTGATCGGGCGCCGCTAGCGGGACGATCTCGTCCTCGTCGAAGGCCTCGGCGACCAGGTCGGACGCTGCGGGGCGACCTCCGACGAAGCCGAGGTCGAGCTGGTGACTCCGAATCTCGGACACGATCGTTTCGGTGTTCGCGACGCGCACCGCCACCGACACACCGGGATGGAGGGTGCGAAAGCGGCCGATCAGCATCGGCAGCAGGTACTCGCCGATCGTCGAGCTGGCGCCAGCGGTCAAGTGGCCGCGCCTGACGTCGCGCAGATCGTCGAGGACGACCTCCATTTCCCGAGTCAGGCCAAAGATGCGCTCGGCGTAGTCGACCGCAAGCTGTCCGGCTTCGGTCAGTCGGATCCCTCGCGCTCGGCGCTCGATCAGGCCCTGCCCGTAGCGCCTCTCGAGCAGGGCCACCTGCGCCGAGATGGCGGGCTGGCTGATCGCCAGGGCATTGGCCGCGCGGGTGAAGCTGCCGTGTCGGGCAACCTCGAGGAAGAGCCGCAGTTGATGGAAGTTCGGCTCGTCCATAACCTCTAGTGTATCGCTGCTAGCGGGAACCTGTCTTGGACAGGAGAGTCGAGTGACGCTAGCCTGATAGCGGTGGATGGTGTTCACGCGGCTGGATTGGGGGAAGAGATGGGCACGACGCTAGGGCTCGACGTCGGCGTGCTGCGACGAGCCATCCAGCAAGAGTACGAGGACGTCGCCGTCTGCCCCGCCAAGGGGTTCCACTTCCACACCGGCCGTCTGCTAGCCGAGCGGCTCGGGTATCCCGCCGAGGAGATCGACGCCGTGCCCGCGGGCTCGCTCGAGTCGTTCGCCGGCGTCGGCAACCCGTTCATCTTCGGCCACCTTCGGCCCGGTGAGACCGTCCTGGACGTCGGCTCGGGCGCCGGTTTCGACAGCCTGATCGCGGCACGCCAGGTCGGCCCGGCCGGTCGGGTGATCGGCGTCGATATGACCGATGCGATGCTCGAGAAGGCGAGGGACGGGGCGCGGGCCACCGGCCTGGACAACGTCGAGTTCCGCAAGGGATTGGTCGAGGAGCTGCCGCTCGATGACGCCAGCGTCGACGTGGTGATCTCCAACGGCGTGATCAACCTCTGCCCCGACAAGGAGGCGGTCCTTCGGGAGATCGCCCGCGTCCTGCGTCCGGGTGGGCGGCTCCAGATCGCGGACATCGTCGTCCAGAAGGCGGTGCCCCAGGCGGCGAAAGAGCAGATCGACCTCTGGACCGGTTGAATTGCCGGCGCTCTGCTGGAAGCAGAGTACGCGGCGCTCATGCAGGCGGCTGGCCTGGCGGAGATCGAGTTCTCGCGCGAGCGCTGGGACACCTTCGCCGACGCGCCGAGCGCCTCGAGCGCGGCAGCGTTCGGTACTCAAGGAGTGGCCCTCCGCGCGGTCAGACCAACATAGAGCGGGCCGAGCGCAGCCAGACGCGGGACTTCGGCAATTTGGATGAGGGAGGACGCATGGCGAAGCTGTTGTACATCGGGACCTCCGGGACGGACGACCCGACCCGGGCCACGTTTCCGTTCTTGATGGCGATGAAGGAGCTGCAAAGGCTCATTCCTTGATGGCGTGAGGCCGCGATCGAGGCGATCCCGGGGCTCATCCTCCAGGGTGAGGCCGCGCCACTGATCAAGGACAGCATCGCGGCACAGGTGCAGGGCATCGGCGTGCCGCCGCTGAAGGAGCTGCTGGAGTTCCTAGTTCAGCGGAACATCAGGATCTCGGTTTGAGGGCTCTGCGGACGGGCCCGTGGGGTCACAGAAGCAGACTTCGAGGGTAAGAACAGCGGCTTTGGGACGCCGGTCGACTCGGCCAATGCCCACGTCGAGTACGACCGCGTCATCTCCTACTGAGATCGAGTACACGGTCGAACGTGGGACGTTACGGGGGTCGTTCCTCTGGCTGTGGCGATGTGGTGTGTAGCTGCTGACGCGGATGCCGAGTGATCGGAGTGTGTTGGGTGTGAGGGCGGTCGCCGAGCTGACCGGGGATGAGCTGCGGGCGGCCGTGCGCGACCGCTACGCGGCTGTCTCCCGGCAGCCCACGGCCGGCTACTCGTTCCGGGTTGGGCGGGAGTTCGCCGAGGCGCTCGGCTACCCACCCGAGCTACTCGAGGCTGTCCCGCCGTCGGCGACCATGGCGTTTACCGGCGTCGCCGCGCCGATTCTTCGGGCCGAGCTCTGCCCCGGCGAGTCCGTCCTGGACCTGGGCTGCGGCGGCGGCCTCGACCTGATCCTGGCGGCCCGTGCAGTCGGGTCAACGGGCAGGGCGGTTGGTGTGGACATGGTCGAGCCGATGGTCGCGCGAGCCAACGACAACCTCCGCACGCTGGGGCTCGGCTGGGCATTGGCGTGTGTCTCCTTCGCCGAGGCTTTGCCGCTTGCCGACCGGAGCGTCGACTGCGTGATCGCCAACGGCATCCTGAACCTGGCACCCGACAAGTCGGCCGTGCTGGCTGAGGTGGCGCGGGTCCTCCGTCCCGGTGGCCGCTTCGTCGTCGCCGAAACGACCCTGCGCCACGAGCTGCCGCCGGGCAGCATCCAGTGCCTCGAGGATTGGTTCCGCTGAATAGGCGGGGCCCTACCGGAAGCGTTGCTTCTGGAAGTGATCCAGGACTCCGGACTGGAGCCCATCGTCCTCGACCGTGGCCGCAACGCCCGCACCGGCTCCGAGGCGTCTCAGGTCTCGGTCATCCGCGCGCACCGTCGCCAGTCCCGATGAATCATCCAGCCTCGAGCGAGCAGGCGACTATAGCGAACACGTGCATGCAGATCGCGGGCAAGACCCGGGCGGCAGTACCGGCTGTGAATCCTCAGGAGACGCAGCGGCGGGCGCGGGAGCAGACCCGAACACGCTCGTCGTCGGCAGACGCGGCCCCGAGCGACTCCAGGCCAGCGGGATCATCCCCGCCGCCGCTCTTCCCGGCCGCTACTGCCCATGCCCCCCATGTCCGCCCGGCATGTGTGGGGGCGTCGGCTCCGCGTCCTCGGTGTATCCCCGCAGACGGGCGTAGGTGGTCACCTGCTCGTCGCTGAGCAATGGCTTGGTCAGCAAGTGGTACTTCAGGTGCGTAGCGCGGAGCTGGCCCTCGATCCGCCCGATTGCGGCGGTCTGCTGCTCCAACAGCTCGGCCGACATGCTGCCGTCCCGAAACGCCTCTTCCAGGGAGGCGTAGCGGTTCAGGAATTGCTCCCCGAGCGGGACTGCCTCGCCCTTCATCTGGTCAAACAGGGCCTGGACGGCGACGCGCTGCTCGTCGCTCAGGCCGAGCTCGACGGCAAGCTGGAGGACGTGCATCGGGCCGGGATAGCCGTTGATCTCAGCGGGCCGGGCGAGCCCCATCCCCTGGCCGCCGCGGAAGGCGGCGATCTCCGCCTCGGTCAGCCCGCGCACTGACGTGGATTGCTGCCCGACGTACGGCGATGGGGTCAGGGTGGCGTGCATCTGGGCCTGGAGCGTCACCCGCGGCGGTCCGACCTGCACAATCAACAGCACGGCGGCCAGCAGCGCCGCCGCGCTCAGCGCGATCCGTCGTCCCATCGTGATCGTCCTCCTTACTCTCGTCGATCGCACGCACCAGGATGTCCAGGGCGCGCTCGACCTTGTCACGATCGTCGGGCGAGATCTGGGCGGTGACCCGGGCGAAGTGCGCCGCTCGGGCATCCGCCACCTGCTCCGACACGCCCCGTCCCGCCTCGGTCAACCGAAGGTGGAGGATCCGTGCGTCCACGGGGTCGCGCTCGCGCAGGATCCATCCTCGCCCGTCCAGGTCGCCCACCAGACGGCTCACGGTGCTCTTCTCGAGTCGAAGCCGGGCGCCAAGCTCGGACTGGGAGAGCGGCTCATCGTCCGCGAGCTCGGTCAGGGCGTGGGCCGCGGAGACGCTCATCGGTTGCCCGCACGGGGTGCGATCGGCCTGGAGCAGCCCGAATGCCCGGATCAGCCTGACCATCCGTTGCTGCAGTCCACCCGGGTCCGTCATGACCACCTCCGCGGAGATAGTTGTACGCGGCAACGGATTATGGTTGCAACAAACAACGATCACCGCGGCGGTGGGCACCACTGGCTCGAGGCGCGGTGGGCGCGGTCAATGCCAGCCTGACCGTCGGCACAACGCCCACGGGAGCGGGACCGGTCACTCCCGGCCGCCCCGCCCCCGCACAGATCAGGCGGCCCGCATACCCGCGCCGCCGAGGAGCTTGCCGAAGAGCAGGCCGAGCACCGCCCAGAACAGGGTCAGCCCGGCCAGCGACAGCGCTCGGAACGTCGTCACGATCTCGAGCGGCATCCGCACGACGTCCGGGTTGCCGGGCATGCCCGCGTAGAGGAGCGCGCTCGACGCCAGCAGGATGGCGAGCATCGGCAGCCACGCACGGTAGTCGCCGCTAGGCAAACCCGTCCGCCGACCGAGCCCGCGGCCGGCCACCACCGCGACGGCCGCGGCGGCCACCGACAGCGCGAGGAACCCCAGGTACAGACCCTGCCGATAGGCAATCGTCTCCGGATCGCCCACGCCCGGCGGGCTCGCGGGGTACTTCAAGAAGGGCAGCAGTCCGATGGCCCAGTACCCGAGCAGGGCCATCACAAACCCCCGCCCGGAGGTGCTCGACGCCGGCAGCCAGGGATGGGCGACCTGGAACACCACCGCCAACAGCAGGGCCCAGGTCAGCCCGTACAGCAGCATACCGACGACCAGGCCAACCTTCTGACCCGCGCGGCTCACGACGGGCTCGTCGTGGTCCGTCCCCGCCTCTGCTGCCTGCTCCTCGATCGCGATGGCGCGGTCGATCACCGGCTCGGTGACCAGCAGGTGGAAGACTGCCGCCGTCAGGCCGGCGACCAGGCCCGCCACGAGCGCGGCCTTGAGGACGGTGCCGGGCGCCGGCGCGCGCATGCTCGGGCTCAGTGGCAGGGGAAGGCCGCGGCGTGGCGGGCGTCGTGGAGCGCCTCGTGGATCAGGTTCTGAGCGTAGGCGACGTCGCCCTGGGCCAGGCTGAGCAGCAGCCCCTGGTCCATCCCGACGACGTACAGCCCAACGAGGCCGAGCAAGGCAAGCAGCAGGCTCGGCTGCGTCCAACGGAGCGCCGGTGTTCGGACGTGTGGCATGGCTCCTGTTTCCCTCCAACGGACGTCCCACGGACGTCGAAGATCAGCACGATCTGGTCGGCATGATAGCGCAGCCGCGCCATCCGAGTCCCGCGCCGCCGCGGCTGCTGCTGGCGGTCGCGGCCGCCGCCGACACCGCTGGCCGGGCCGAGCACGGTGGGGTTACGCTTAGGAGGTGGCTGACGTGCATCACACGGTCCGACCGGCAGCGCTCGCCCGCTGGGCCGGCCTGATGCTGGTCGCACTCCTGAGCCATCTGGCGTTGATGGCCTCGCCGCTGCATGTCGCGGCCATGGACGCTGACCAGGGCGCAATGGCCGAGATGGCGACGAGTATGGACGGCGATCTGTCGAGCATGCCGTCGGGGCTCTGCCTTGCCGGCTCGAGCAACTGCATGATCGAGTGGGCATCGCCGGCGTCAAAGCTGTCGATCCACGCGCTCCTCGGTCCAGCGCTGCCCGATCGGCCGCTGTCGCTGGTTGGGGACGCCCTTGTGCCCGCTCCGTCGCCATATGCTCTGGGGCCGCCCGCGTTGGTCGACGTGCAGGTGGTTCTGCAGGTGTTCCGAATCTAGACGTGGTCGCCGGCAGGTAACCGCCTGCCCGACCCCGCGTTCGGTCGACACCTGAAAGGACACCGCCACATGCTTAGACGCTGCTTGACGCTGGGCGTGCTGCTAACGCTGGCCGCCTTCCTATTCACCGCCGTTCAGATGCAATCGGAAACCCGGACTGTCGTTTTCGCCGTGGTGGCGATCGGCATCTCGATCGTGGTGGCCACAACCACCACCCGGTCGGCAGCCCGCTACGGCGCGAGCGGCATGGTAGCCGGGATGGCGACCATGATGGCCGCGATGGGCACGGGCCTATCGACTGGCTACGCGACCGGCATGATCTGGGATCTCGGCTGGGCCAACCTCGTTGGGGTGCTCGCGGGCGGCACCCACGGGCTGGTGATGGGACGACGATACGGCCCGATGGCCGCTCTCGACGGCGCCGGCGGTGGCGTCATGGGAGGCTTGATGGGGCCGATGCTGGGAGTGATGCTCCTCTACCTGCCCACCAGCCTGATCCTGACGGCCATCCTGATGCTGGGCCTGCAGGCGGCGTTCAGCGTGGGCGGGGTCTACCTGGTTGTCGCCGCGGCAGGAGCCGTGGCGCCCTCAGGAATGCTCCACCGGGTCGGCCACGCCCTGGGTTCGCAGAACCAGGAGGTATCCTGCTGCCAGCCGGGGCCTGCCTTCCACCAGACGGCGGCAGGTGACCGCGCGGCATCCAGTCCTTCTCGCCGAGATGCCGCAGTGAGCGGTCCTCAACCGCGACAACGGCTGGCCGTGGCAGTCGCGGCCCTGGCGGGAGCGCTGGTGGCCCTCTTCTTCATAAGAGGCCCGGGCTCCGACCTGGTTGGAGCACGCGGCGCCTCGTCGTCGTCGCGCTCTGCCGAAGCGCCCGCGGCTCTCGCGGTCCAGCCCGTGGTGGCGACAGTCGGCGAGGATGGAGTGCAGCAACTCACGATGAGCCTGCGCTATCCGCGCTACGAGCCAAGGCTGTTGGAGGCCAAGGCCGGAGTACCGCTGCGTCTGACGTTGGAAGCGATTGGTGACCCTGGTTGAGGACAGGTCACGCTGGTCCGAGGTCTCGGACAACGGTTGGTCGTGCGGGCAAACGGCAGTAGCACGGCCGAGTTCACCCCCCCGAAGCCTGGCGACTACACGATCAACTGCTCGATGAACATGCTCGTTGCGGCCACCCTGCGGGTCAGCTAGACGCCCATGCTGCCCCACGAGATCGAAATGGCAATCGGGCTGGGCGGTCCGGCCGTCGTGCTGGCCATGCTCCTGGCCGGCCTGTTCATCGGCCTGACGCCCGGCGCCTACCTGGCGGGGCCGGCCGTGCTGGGTTACATCAGCGTGGGTGCTCAGGGGCGCCGAGGTGCGTTGCTGTGGCGGGCCGTCGCCTACGTGCTTGGCGCCGCGGTCCCGTTGGCCACGCTCGGCCTGCTGCTGGGCCTGCTCGGCGATGTCGTGGTGGCGGTCTTCGCTGAGCAGGCCGTGGCCTGGTACCTGCTGGTGGCGCTGGTCTCGGGCGTGACAGGTCTGCTTCTGGCGGGACTCGTCGTGGTGCCCTTGCCGTCCTACCTGCCAATGCCGCGCCCCGCTGCCTCGTCCCGCGACGCATTCCTGTTGGGTCTACCCCTGGGATTAGCTGCCTGCCCGGCCTGCACGCCGATGCTCTTGCCAATCGCAACCGCGGCCATCATCTCCGGTGGCCCGCTCTACGGCGCAAGCCTGCTGTTCCTATTCGGACTGGGGCGCGGGATTCCAATCCTGGTCGCGGCAGCCTCGATCGAGGGACTCCGGAGGCTCCGGCGACTGATCCCTGCTGGCCTGGTCGGCCAACGCCTCGCCGGCTGGCTCCTGCTGAGCCTGAGCGTGCTGTATGTGCTCCAGGCGTTGCTGGTCTTCTTCGATCAGCCGCCGCTCTTCGTGTGAATCTTAGGAGGCTGACGATGAGTAACACGGCGCGAATCGCCTTGGTCGTACTCGGAGTGTCCGTGTTAACGTTAGTCTTCTTCCCGCTCCTGTTCATGGGTGGCATGATGGGCGCGATGATGGGCGGGGGCGGGATGACCTGGGGCATGGCCGGGCTGGCGCTGCTGGTGCTGATGGCCGGTGCCGCGTTGCTGGCTATCGGCCTGCGAAGGTAGCGAGATGACCTACCGATTGCACGTCGACCGCCGGGGACACGGCAGTCCCGCGCTGCTGTTGATCCACGGCCTTGGCGCGTCGGGACGCTACTGGGGCCGCGTGGCCAAGACTGTGCAGGCCGAGTTTCAAATCCTCTCACCCGACCTGATCGGCTTCGGCCGTTCCCCGTGGCCCAGGATTGGCTACACGATCGACGACCACCTGGATGCCCTGGACGCAACTCTCCAGGCTGAGGGGCTAGAGCACGAGTCCCTCCTTCTAGCGGGTCACTCGCTCGGGACGATCCTGTCCCTGGCCTGGGCGGCGCGCCACCCAAGGCGGTTCCGCGGCCTCGCCCTGTTTGGACTGCCGTGCTACCGGTCGTCCGAAGAGGCCCGGCGTCATGTCGCCGGCCTCGGCCCGCTCGCCTACGCGACCGTAGCCCGACCCAAGCTGGGCGCGAGGATCTGCGCCCTGATGTGCTTCGGACGTCCATTCTGGCGCCTGGTTGCCCCTGCCCTCATGCCGCATATTCCGGCCGACGTTGCCAGAGATGGGGTCCTGCACACCTGGGAGTCGTACAACGGGACGCTGCGCCATGGCATCCTGGACCTGGACGTCCCAGCCCTAGCCGCTCGGGTTGCTGCCACCGGGCTTGCCACCCGCTTGCTCCACGGGGATCTGGATCGGGAAGCGCCACTGCACGGAGTCGCCGAGCTAGCCGGGTCGACCAGCTGGCCGCTCGACGTCGTGCGAGGCGCAAGCCACGGCCTCCCGATCGAACGGCCCCACGCCTGCGCCAAGGCGATCCGCGAACTGAAGGCCGCGGCGTTTGGTGGCAGCCAATACGACGCTAGAGCCAGAATTGGCCACCAGCCAAGTGGGAGGATCTGACGTGATGCATGCTCCGACAGGCGTTTCCGTGCGCCACGTCGCGTTCGGGTTTGGCGCGGGCGCCCTGTTCATGGGGCTAGTGACCGTGGTGGGGACAGTGCTGGCGCAGGCGCCGTTCTTCCTGGCGGCCGACATGCAGCTGATGCTCGAGTGGTGCCGCCAGATGATGGGTCAGGCCGGCTCGGCCGCGCAGGGCATGATCAGCGGCATGTGCATGCTGGGCCGCTAGCCTTGCGCCTCGACACCATCCCCGTGAATCCGTGCCTGCCCACTCCGCGACGAAGCCAGGCGAATCCGGTCAGGCGGTGGTGCCGACCGGGTGCTCGACGGCCGGGCTCTGTTCGCCGATCGCCCAGTCGGTCCAGATCTCGCCGGTGATGTACTCCTGGGCGTCGAGCGCCGCCATGCAGCCCTCGCCGGCGGCGGTGATCGCCTGGCGATAGCGGTGGTCGCGCACGTCGCCGGCCACGAAGACGCCGGGGACGTTCGAGGCAGTGTGCTCGGTGGTGATCAGGTAGCCTTGGTCGTCCATCTCGACCTGACCCTTGAACAGCTCGGTGTTCGGCTTGTGGCCGATGGCGATGAACAGGCCCTGGATCGGCAGCGTCGACTCTTCCCCGGTGATCGTATTGCGCAAGCGCACCCCAGCCACGCCCTCGACGCCGTGCTCGTTCGTCTGGCCAAGCACCTCGAGCACCTGATTGTTCAAGGCCCACTCGATCTTCGAGTTGTTGCGCGCGCGGTCCTGCATGATCTTGGAGGCGCGCAGCCCGTCGCGGCGATGGATGATCGTCACCTTGTCCGCGTACGTCGTCAGGAACGTCGCCTCCTCCATCGCGGTGTCGCCACCGCCGACGACGGCGATCTCCTTCCCGCGGAAGAAAAAGCCATCGCAGGTGGCGCAGGACGAGACGCCTCGTCCGCGCATCCGCTCCTCGGACGGGAGCCCGAGCCACAGGGCTGAGGCGCCAGTTGCCAGGATGACGGCCTTGCCGTGGTAGGCCTCGTCCCCGACCCACGCGGTGAGCGGGCGCCTGGCGAAATCGACGCGGGTCACGTCGTCCTCGACCAGCTCGGTCCCGAACCGAACCGCCTGCTCGCGCATCTCGTTCATCAGCTCGGGACCCATGATCCCGTCCTTGAAGCCCGGATAGTTCTCGACCTCGGTTGTCAACATGAGCTGGCCGCCGCTCTGCGCGCCGGTGAACACCAGCGTCTTCAGATTCGCACGCGACGCGTACAACGCCGCCGTCCAGCCGGCTGGTCCAGAACCGATGATCATCACGTCGTAGAACTTGCTCGGGGTACCGTTCTGCATGGAAGCCTCCTCAACCGGCGACCGACTCGACCGGATACTCCTCCTCGCGGAGGATCTCCTGGATGCGGTCGAGGCCGACGGACGACGCATCGTAATCGACGCGGACTTGTTTGGCGGGGATGTCGACGTCCACGGCGCGGACGCCGGGAACGGGGGTCAGCGCGTTCGTGATGGTCTTCTGGCAATGCTCGCAGGAGATGTCGGGAACGTTCAAGATCGTCTGTGCCATGGTACTGCCTCTCTCACTTGTGCGTGGAAGCGGTCGCGGTCTGCTCATGGTCGACCTGGGACCCGCCCCGTCGGGGTGTATCACCCAGACCACGAGTGCGTATGGTGGAACGCCGTCAGCGGTCGGAATGATTCCGGCAAGATGTCGCCGAAAGTTGGGCTCGGGCCGGACGTGGGATGCGTTGGGCTCGAGTGCGTGGTGTCGTGATGGGGGGCGTCGATCCCGGTGCCGGTCGCGTGCTCCGGCCTGGCCAGCGCCAGGGCGGCGAATCCGACCCCGAGCGCCAGGAGCGCGATCGTAGCCAGGTACGCGTACTCGCCCACCCGCGAGCGCAGCGACGGGTGCAGAATCTCCCGGGCATCCCGCGGGGGACGGAAGCCGCGCAGCCGCAATGCGTTGGTGACCACGCTCACGCTGCTCATCGCCATCGCGGCCGCCGCGAGCACCGGGTTCAGCAGCACGCCGAACACGGGGTACAGCGCGCCCATCGCGACCGGAAGCAGCAAGACGTTATAGGCGAATGCCCAGAAGAGACCCTGCTTGATCACCCCGACCGTCTTGCGCGACAGCGCGATCGCCGTCACAACGCCCCGCAGTGAGCTGCCGATCAGCGTGATGTCTGAGGCCGCGATTGCGACGTCGGTGCCGGTCCCAATCGCAATGCCCAGGTTGGCGCGGGCCAACGCCGGTGCGTCGTTGATCCCGTCGCCGACCATCGCGACCGTCCTGCCCTCCTCCTGGAGCTCCCGGACCTTGTCAGCCTTCTGCTCCGGCAGGACCTCGGCCATGATGTGCTCGATGCCGACGTCGTCGGCGATCGTCTGCGCCGTGGCGCGGTTGTCGCCCGTGAGCATCCAGACGTCGAGCCCGAGTGCCCGCAGCTGCTCGACCGTCAGGCGAGATTCGGGCTTCAGCGTGTCCGCGACGGCGATGACGCCGGCCTCGCGTCCGTCGATTGCCACGTACATCGGCGTCGCGCCACCGCGCGCCAGCCCCTCGGCCTGCTCGCTTAGCCCATCCAACCCAACGCCGGCGTGCTCCATCAACGCACGGTTGCCTAGGGCCAGCTCGCGGCCATCCACCCGCGCCCGGACGCCCTGGCCGCCGACTGACGCAAAGTTTTCGGCTTTCGGGAGGTGGAGCCCTAGCTCGTGGGCACGGGCGACGATCGCCTCGCCGAGCGGGTGCTCGGAGCCGACTTCCACGGCGGCCGCCAGCCGCAGCAGATCCAGATCCGAGAGTCCGCCCTTCGGAATCACGTCAGTGACCGTCGGCGTGCCACGGGTCAACGTGCCGGTCTTGTCCAGGATGATCGTGTCGATGCGGCGCGCCTGCTCCAGCGCCTCGCCGCCCCGGATCAGGATGCCGTGGTCGGCGCCCTTGCCAGTCCCGACCATGATCGCGGTCGGCGTCGCCAGCCCGAGGGCGCAGGGGCAGGCAATGATCAGCACGGCAATCGCCGCTTGCAGCGCGAGGGTCAGCCGAGGCTCCGGTCCGAGCAGCAGCCAACCCAGGAAGGTTAGCGCCGCCAGCGCCAGCACGGCCGGCACGAAGTAGCCGGAGATCGTGTCGGCCAGGCGCTGCATCGGCGCCTTGGAGCCCTGAGCCTCCTCCACCAGGCGGACGATCTGGGCCAACGCTGTGTCTGCCCCAACCCTGGTCGCCTCGAAGACGACACTGCCGCTGGTGTTCAGCGTGGCGCCGATCACCTCGTCGCCCGGTCCCTTGTCGACCGGCAGGCTCTCGCCGGTCAGCATGCTCTCGTCCAGGCTCGAGCGGCCCTCGCGAATCACACCGTCCGTCGGGACTTTCTCGCCCGGCCGAACGCGGATCAGGTCGCCGACACGCAGCGTCTCGACCGGCACATCCTGCTCGAGACCGTCGCGAATGACCCTGGCCGTCCTGACTTGCAGCCCCATCAGCGCGCTGATCGCCGCGCCCGTCTGCTTCTTGGCGCGGGCCTCGAGCCAGCGGCCAAGCAGGATCAGCGCGATGATGATCACCGCCGTTTCGTAGTACAGGTGGTACTGGAAGCCCCAACGCGCGGCCAGCGTTGGCCAGAGCGTGACAAACGCGCTGTAGCCGTATGCCACGCTCGTCCCGACTGCCACAAGCGTGTTCATGTTGGTGCTACCGTGCCGGGCGGCCGCCCAGGCGGCGCGGTAGAAGACACGTCCCGCCCACACCTGCACGACCGTCGCGGCGATCAGCAGCGCCGGCGCTACCAGCGTCATATCCAGATCGAGCGGCAGGTACATCAGCGCCATCATCACCAGGCCAACCGCCAGGCTGACCAGCGACGTGCGGCGAAGGTCGTCGACCTCGCGCTGGCCCTCCTCGCTCTCGGAAGCGGAGGCCGCTTGGCCGTTGGCGCGGGCCTCCGCGCTCGCCTCGTCGAGATCGGTCGGCGCCGCGGCCCGCCGCCGCCGGTCCGAGGGCGGGCATCTCGCCCACACCGTAGCCTGCGCCTTCGACCGCGGCCTTCAATCGCTCGGGCGCGGCGGTCGCCGGATCGTACGCCACCGTGGCCCGCTCGGTCGCGAGGTTGACCGTCGCTTCTTGCACGCCGTCCAGCCTACCGAGGGCCTTCTCGATGCGACGTACGCAGCTTGCACAGGTCATCCCCGTGACCGGGAACGTGACCCGTTTCAGCTCGCCGTCCTCGGCCTGCCCTTCGCCCGCTGCTCGCTGTTCGACTGCCATCATCGTCACCGTCTGGCGAGCTGGAACAGCTCGTTCAGCTCGCCAATAACCGTCTCGTCGCGCCCCGCGCGGAAGCCATCGCGCACGCAGCCGTCGAGATGGCCGTTGAGCAGCACGCCTTCAAGCTTGTCGATGGCCCGCCTGACGGCGTACGTCTGCTTCAGGACGTCGACGCAATACTGGTCGTCCTCGACCATCTTGCGGATGCCCTTGAGATGGCCCTCGATGTACGCGAGGCGCTTCAGCACGTCCTTCTTGTGCGCCTGCATCTCCGCCTCCCCAGACCCTACCCACTGGGAGGGGGTCTGGGGGAAGTATGCCACGCCCCGCCACCTTGTGCAACCGTCCCGTGCCCCGGCCCCGCGGGGCCGGGGCAGAATCCTACGATCCTAGTAGTGGATCGTCAGCGGCGTCCCGATGTTCGCCCAGTCCCACATGAACTTGGAGCCGTTCAGGCGCATCCCGAGGCAGCCCTGCGAGCCCGGCTGACCCCAGGTCGTGGCCCACCAGTTGTAGTGAATCGCCGAGCCGTCGCCGGCGAAGTACTGGGTGTGGAGCACGTTCTTGAGCAGGTAGGTGCGCGTCGCGTCCGGCACCGTCCGGCTGTCCATTGTCTCGTTGTAGACGCGCCTCATGATCCGGTAAAAGCCAGGGCGGGTCTTCTGCTGGACGCCGGCGGTGATCAAGTCGCGGAACACTTCCTGGTCGCCTTGCATCGCCTTGACGTGCTGAGACGGCGTCAGCGTAACGTCGATCCAGCGCCCATCGTCGGAGAAGTCCGCCCAGAACGGCGACTCGACCGGCCCCACCGCCTCGGCGCCGACGAAGTGATGCTCGTTGCGGCGCGGATTCCAGACCAGCAGTCGATGGCCGCGCTGAGGTGCATCGACCCGGAACAGCCGACCTTCCGAGATCTCGCCGAGCGGGGTTTCGACGTCGTCCGCCGTCGCCCAGCTCTTGGTCGGTAGGTGGGTCTTGACCCATGCAGGCTGGAACGACGGGTCGCCTGACGGACGCTCCAGCAGGTCCGCGGTTCCGCACAGCTCGGACGGGCCGGCCCCGTCGTCCGTCGCGCACGCCATGGCGCCGGCCGGACCTGAGTGCAGCGGCAGCGCCAGCAGCGCCGCGCCGGCCCCGATGCTCGTCCGCAGGAACCTGCGCCGTGTGACCTCCATCCGTCCCCCGGTAGCTCTGTCCCGCCCGATATCGCCTGCTGGCATCACCTTCATTGGCTCCCCTGGTGGCGCTCGACGTTCGCCCGGTGCTCGGTCTCGGTCCGAGCGAAGGCATGGCTGCCGTCGCCGCGGGCCACAAAGTAGTAGTAGTCTGTCTCGGCTGGCTGGATGACCGCCTCGACCGCGTCCGCGCCTGGGCTACAGATTGGCCCCGGCGGCAGTCCGCGGCGGATGTATGTATTGTACGGCGAATCCACCTGCAAGTCAGTAGCCGTCAGCTCCGATTTCCAGAACCCGAAGCCAACCGCCGCGCCCGGATTCGCTTGCGCAACCGCGAACTGGACCGTCGGGTCGGCCTGAAGCGGCATGTCGATCTTCAGGCGGTTCAGGTACACGCTGGCGATCGTCGGCTGCTCGACCGGCCGAGCAGCCTCCCGCTCGACGATCGACGCCAGCGTCACCACCTCGTGGATGGACAGGCCGCGATTGGCAGCCCGTTCTCGGAGCTGAGGCGTGAACCTACGCTCGAACTGGCGCGCCATCGTGTCCACGATGGTTCGCACGTTCGCTTGCTTGTCGATCTCGTACGTGTCCGGAAACAAGTACCCTTCCAGCGACTGACCCGCCGGGATGACCGTTGCCAGCGGCGGGCCAGCAGTCGGCGCCGGCCCGCTGCCTGTCGCAGGTGTGGCCAGGGCGGCCGGTCCGGCGCGCACGAGAGCCATGAACTCTGTGGCCGTTCCGAGCCCGAGCGCCTCGACCTTCTGCGCTGCCTGCTCGGCGCGCCACCCCTCGGGGATGGTCAGCGTCAGTCCGCGGTGGACGGCCCCGCGCGACAGCACCGTCACGACCTCGTTGGTGGTCATCGCCGGGCTGAGCTGATACTCACCTGACTCGATCTGCGCCCCAAGGCCCCGGCTCTCGACCAGCATCCGAAAGACGAGCGGCGACCGGATCATTCCGCGGCCGGCGAGTTCCTCGCCGATCTCGGTGGCCGACTGGCCAGGGCGGACCACGAACGTCTGGCGAGTGTCATCCGCGCCAACCGGCGCGTCCCAATGCTCGGCGATCCCGCGGGCCACTGCCGGGCAGGTCCCCGAGCACGCCGTAGACGCCGATGCCGACGCCGAGTACGAGGCCGATCGCGAGGATCGCCGCCAGGCCGCGAGCTAGCGCGGCGAGTCCAGATAGCCCTGCAGAATCACGGCCGCCGCCGCCGCGTCCGGGGTGGCGTGGCGCGGACCGGCTGCTGGTCCCACGAGACCGCTTGTTGGCGGCGATGCGCTCTTCCGCCTCTACCGTTGAGTACCGTTCGTCCCATAGCCTCACCGGCACGCCGACCGCTCCAGCGATCTCGCGTGCGAACCGTTCAGCGCGGCGCGCCTGCGGCCCGATCTCTCCCCGCAACGTCTTCGGATGCCCGACGATCACCTCGCCCACGTCGTGCGCCCGAACCAGCTTAGCGACTCGGACCACGTCGTCAACCCACGAGCGCCGCTCCAGGACCACGAGCGGCGTTGCCACCAGCCCCAGCTCATCGCTCAGCGCCACCCCCGACGCGCCGCTCTCCAGGGTCCAGCGCCATGATTCTCCTGCCCAGCGCACCTGACGATCGACGAAAAGGACTGACGACGACCCAGGTCCGTCGTCCTTCTTTGATCCTTCGTCCACGGTCCTTCGCCCTTCGTCCCCGCTAGCGCGGCGCCGACACCGCTACCTCGATCCGATACGCCCGCGGCGCCCAGTTCGGCGACAGGTCGATGCGCGGATTGGCGGCCAGCTCTTCGTGTCGCCCCAGTAACGAGCGTGCCTCGGAGACGCTCGCGCCACGGAGCTGCTCGGCCAGGACGTCCGGATCAACCTGCCGAACCAGCGTCGCCTCGGAAGCCGTCTTGAGCCGTATCTGTTGATTGTTGGCGGCCACGAATTGAGGCGTGCCCACGCCGAGCAGGCTCATCGGCAGGTCGAAGCCCGGGCCAGCCTCGCTCAGGAACGTCTTCTGCACCATCCCATTGAACTCGGCATTTGCGAACACCGTCGCGGTCGCGACGACGGTCAAGCGCCCGTTGATTTGCTGGGCCTCGGCGTCGACGCCGGGTTCGAATGATTCCCCGTCGGGCCGCAGACGGACGCTTTGTTGGACCAGCGAGCGCTCGGCTCCGGCCCGCGCGTACAGCTCGGCCAACGCCTGCTCGCGTGCGCGGACCTCGAGCTGCTCGCGCAGCTTGGCCACGTCGTCAGCCGTCACCGCCTGCACCTCGCGGTCGGTCCCGCCAGTTGTGGGACGGTCGTTGCGCGCCGTCAGGTTCTGGATCGGCGGCGCGCCGGGCGGCTGGGCCGGCAGCTCGACCCGGGTGATCTGGCGGGCGTCCACATTGCCGGGTGTGCCGGGATCGGCGGCTGTGACGCCGACTCGTGCCAGACCAACGCTGAACGCCGGCACCTGGACGTCCAGGTCGGTCTTGAAGCGAACGCCGTTGTTGGCGACGACAATGGTTTCGCGCGGCAGGGACACCGGTTGGGGGTGCTGGCTCACAAAGACGACCTCGCCGCGAGCGCGGTCTCGCCCGACCAACCGATTTCCGCTCGGCGGTCGTGAGGCGACCACCTCTACGCGTTGCTGAAGCACCTCGCCCGGGATGATCCGGCGGCCCACGTCGGCCTCCTTGACCGTTGGGTCGACCGTGATCTCGACCTCGCGTTGACGTGGCACAGTCTGCGCGGCGACGTTCACCCGCATGACCGGCAGCACCCCGAACAAGAGCACCGCCGCCACGCCGGCCAGAAACGTCGTCAGCAGAATCCCGGTGAACGACGGCACGGGGATCCAATCGGGGAACGATGGGAGGCCCCACGAACGGGTGCCCGGAGGTTTGGACAGGTGCCGCAGCGAGCGGATCGAGCGCTTCGTCCGCAGACCCTCCTGACGGGCCAGCGCGCGGCGTCCGCCATCGCCAGTGACGATGATCGTCTCGGACGACAGGTCGTGGGCCAGGCGGGCAAGGATTCGATACTCGAGCGGCGTCCGGAGGATCGCGGCTCGCTTAGGGATGACCAGGTAAACCTCGTCGGCGCCGGTCGACTCCAGCTTGGCGCGGACAGTTCCCAGGTCGTCATCCGGATCGAGGTAGATGACTTCCTGAGCAACAGCCGGGATCGAAGCGGAGCTTGGCGTCACGTCCAAGGACCTCACGCGCGTTCCAGCGCTCGGCGGACCAGAGGCACGACCTGGGCCACGGCTGTGCCAAGCTGGGCCGGGTTCTTGACCCCGCCCTGGGCGAAGTCCGGCCGGCCGCCGCCCTTGCCGCCGGCCGCGGCGAGCGCCTCGCGCAGCAGGTCGCCAGCGTTCAAGCCGCGCGCACTCGCGTCGCGGCTCGCGCCGACCACGAACGCGCTCTGGCCGTCCAGCTCGGCCCCCAGCGCCACGACGGACGTCCCCAGCTTGGCGCGCAACTGATCGGCCATGTCGCGCAGCGCGTCGCGATTCGGCGCCTCGACCTGAGCTGAGAGCACCCGCACGCCGTCCACGTCGACCGCCGCGTCGACGAGCTGCTCGGCGCGCCGACCGGCCAGTTGCTGGGCCAGCCGCGCGTGCTCGCGACGGGCCTGGTCCAGCTCCTCCACGAGTTGGGTCAGCTTTCCTTCCAATTGGTCCACCGGCGCGCCGATGGTTCGGGCCAGGTGGAGCAGCCGCTCCTGCTGTTCCCAGGCGTGGGCGAACGCCGCCTCGCCAGCCAGGACCTCGACCCGGCGGATACCGCTGGCCAGGCCGGACTCGCGGACCAGGATCGCCGTCCCGACCTCGCTCGACCGATGGACGTGGGTCCCGCCGCACAGCTCTTTGCTCCAGCCGCCGATGTCGACGACCCGCACCTGGCTGCCGTACTTCTCGCCGAAGATGGCCGTCGCTCCCGTCTTCCGCGCCTCGGCCAGATCCATGACCTGCCAGGCAACCGGCAGGTGCTCCAGGATGTGGCGGTTGACGCGGGCGTTGATCTGCTCCAGTTGGTCACGGTCTAGCGCGCGCGGGTAGTTGAAGTCGAACCGCGCGACGTGCGGCGCGACCAGCGACCCCCGCTGTTCGGTGTTCTCTCCGAGCACGTCCTTGAGGGTTCGGTGCAGGATGTGCGTCAACGTATGGTGGCGCGTCGTCACCCCACGGTGCTCGGCATTGACGACTGGATTGGCGTCAACCCCGCGACGAAGCTGCCCGTCCTCGACAACGCCGACATGGGCGATGTGGTGCTCGTCGAGCCGCCTGGTGTCGGTCACCTGAAAACGGCCGTTCGGCGTCTCGATGACGCCGCGGTCGCCAACCTGGCCGCCTCCCTCCGGATAGAACGTGGTCACGTCGAGCACAAGGGCCCCCGGCGAACCCGCCCCGAGCTCTTCGACAGCCCAGTCACCGTCCTCCCCCCGAAGGGCGACTATCGTGGCGGTATCGTCCAGCTCCAGGCGGTCCCAGCCCACGAACTCGCTGCGCGGCGCCCCGCCGATCCCGTCGGCCAGCACCTCGGCTGCCGTGGTAAAGCGCGCGCCGGCCCGGCTGCGGGCCTGCTGCTGAACCATCGCCCGATCGAATCCTTCGCGATCCGCCGCGAGCCCGGCCTCGGCCAGGATCTCCTCACTTAACTCGAGCGGGAAGCCGAACGTGTCATGGAGCTGGAACAGCAGGTCGCCGGCAACGCGGTCTGCGCCGGCCGCTCTGGCGTGCTCGATCCACGCGGCCAGTCGCTCTGTGCCGGTGGCCAGCGTTTCGGCGAAGCGCGCCTCCTCGAGCCGAATGGCCTCGAGAATCCCCCCGCGCCGCTCGAGCAGCTCGGGGTGGCTCGGCCCCATCCGTTCGACGACCCGTTCGGCGATGCTTCCGAGGAACGGCCGCTCGATTCCCAACAGGCGGCCGTAGCGGACCGCTCGGCGGATGATCCGACGCATGACGTACCCGCGGCCCTCGTTGCTTGGCAGGACGCCGTCGCCGGCCAGGAACGTCATCCCTCGGCCGTGGTCGGCAACCACTCGGAGCGCGTAGTCGGTCCGCGCGTCGCGCCCGAACCCGGTTTCGGCGATCTCCGCGACTCGGTCGATGATCGGTTGGAACAGATCGGTCTGATAGACCGTCGGCACCTCCTGGATGAGCGCTGTGATCCGCTCGAGGCCGGCCCCGGTGTCGATATGCTTCTGCGCCAACGGCGTCCGATCCCCTTGCCGGTCCTGGTAGTACTGCATGAACACCAGGTTCCAGAACTCGAGGTACCGATCGCAGTCGCAGCCAGGCGCGCAGTCGTCATGTCCGCAACCGAGCTCCGGCCCGCGGTCGTAGTACAGTTCGGAGTCGGGCCCGCAGGGACCTTCAGCCCCGGGCGGTCCCCACCAGTTGTCCTCAAGATAGCTGATCCGATCGCGTGGAACGCCAGTCTTGAGCCAGATCTGAAGCGCCTCGTCGTCGGTCGGGTGGATCGTGATCCTCACCTTGTCAGGCGGGAAGCGCAGCCACTCGGTGACCCACTCCCAGGCCCACGGGATCGCCTCGGCCTTGAAATAGTCGCCGATCGAGAAGTTGCCTAACATCTCGAAGAAGGTCAGATTCCGCGGGTTGCCGACCTCGTCGATGTCGCCGGTCCGGAAGCACCGCTGGACTGAGGTCATCCGCCGCGCTGGCGGCTGGGCTCGCCCCAGCATGTACGGGATCATCTGCTGCATGCCAGCCGTCGTCAGCAACACACTGGGGTCGTTGTGCGGCACCAGGCTGGAACTGGGCTGCTCGACGTGGCCGCGGTCGGCGAAGAAGTCGAGGAAAGCGCGGCGGATCTCGTCGCTCGTGCGGACCTGGCCAGGTGGGCGCATGCTGCTGTGTACGGCCTTGATGGACGGGGCGCGGGTGCCGCGAAGGCCCAAACCACCCCCAACGATGTTCTCTTGTCGGGTCGGTCGCCAACGGGTTGTCCGCGCGGGGGCCGACCTCGAGCCGATTGTAGCAAACCGCACCCAGCGCGCCCGCGCCGCACGGCTCATCTGGGGCGAGCCTGTGACGCCCGCTCGTTCGGTGTACGTTGCCTAGAGCAGACGCGCCTGGACCATCCGCGGCCCCGACGACCAGTGCAGACTCGGCCCGTGCCGCTTCGCCACGTCGACGACGACGTGCCCCAGGCCAATCGCGGCGAGCCGCTCGGCGACGTGCGTCTGGGCGCGGCCGGGCGTGTTGTTGACCAGGCTCAAGTGGGCCAGCCAGACTTCGGGCGGCACCCGGTCACCGCATGCCGACAGCGCCTCGGCCGTCGCGTCGTTCGAAAGATGCCCGTGCTGACCCAGGACCCGTTGTTTGAGGAAGCGCGGGTAGGGACCGGCGTGGAGCATCTCCTCGTCGTGGTTGGCTTCAAGCACCAGCAGGTCGCTGTCACGGAAGCGTGGGATCACCGTCTCCGGCACGAAGCCAAGATCAGTCGTGATGCAGACGGTGCCGTCGTCCGCTGCCAGCCGAAATCCGACCGGCTCGGCGGCGTCATGCGGGACGCGGAACGGAAGCACCTCGATGTCGCCGATCCTGAGCCGCTTGCCAGGCCTGACCGCCCGCGCGTGCGGCGAGTCGCGTAGCGTCCGATGGCCGAGCGTTCCCTCAGTCGCGAACATGGGGATGCCGTAGCGATCCGACAGCTGGCGGGCCGAGCGGATGTGGTCGCTGTGTTCGTGGGTCAGCAGCACCCCATCCAGCGTCTCCGGCGCGACCCCGCGCTGGCCCAGATAGCCGACCGCCCGGGCGAGCGTCGTCCCGCACTCGACCAGCAACGTCGTGCCACCCGCGCGCACCAGGTACGCGTTTCCGGAGCTCCCGCTTGCCAGCGCCCAAACGTCTATCACGACGCGGTCATTGGACCGGTGCGACGAGCCGCCGCCTGGTGAGCGAGCATGGTCACCCTCGAGCGTGGACGTGCGGGAAGGATCCCACGTTCGACGTTGCCCCTGCTATCTACAGGCTACTCAAGGTAGTCCCGCAGCTTCTTGGAGCGGCTGGGGTGGCGGAGCTTGCGGAGCGCCTTGGCCTCAATTTGACGGATCCGCTCGCGGGTCACGCCGAACTCGCGACCGACCTCTTCGAGCGTCCGCTGGCGTCCATCGTCCAGGCCGAAGCGCAGCTGGAGGACTCGTCGTTCGCGTCCGGTCAGGGAGTCCAGGACGTCTTCGACCTGCTCCTTCAGGAGCTGGTGTGACGCCGCGTCCGCCGGAGCCAGCGCACCGTGGTCCTCGATGAAATCGCCGAGATGACTGTCCTCCTCCTCGCCGATCGGCATCTCGAGCGAGACTGGCTCCTGCGCCACCTTCAGGATGTCACGCACTCTGTCCGGTGGCAGCTCCATCGCCAGCCCGATCTCCTCGGAGGTCGGCTCACGCCCGAGCTCCTGGACCAGTTCGCGGGTCAGCCGGCTTAGCCGATTGATCGTCTCGACCATGTGCACCGGCACTCGGATCGTGCGGGCCTGGTCGGCGACCGCGCGGGTAATCGCCTGGCGGATCCACCAGGTTGCGTACGTACTGAACTTGAAGCCTTTGCGGTACTCGAATTTCTCAACCGCCCGAATGAGGCCAATGTTGCCCTCTTGGACCAGGTCGAGCAATGACATCCCGCGGCCGATGTACTTCTTGGCGACGCTGACGACCAGCCGGAGATTCGCCTCGGTCAAGCTAGCCCGCGCCCGCTCCGCTTCGATCCGCGTCCACCGAATATGGTCTTCCAGGACGTCGGTCGCAACTGCCGATCCGTTGTGGGTCACGCTCGGCGGCGGCCAGGCGCCCTGTCCAGCCCGACCGGCCGCGACCCGCCGGCGGAGCTCGTCCGGTACCAGCCGACAGAGCACCGACAGCTCCACGATCGCCGCGCGAACCTGCTCCACAGGCTGGCCGGTCCTGGCGGCGAGCGGCTCACAACGCTCGAGGGAGATCTCGGCCGTCTCACCCAGCGAACTCATCCGTGCCAGGAACGCCGCCATGGAGTGCTCGGTGGGAGGCGACCAGAGGTCGAGATAGTCGATCCGCGCTTCGAGCCGCCGCTCCAACTCAACCACCAGCTCAACCCCCGTCGGGTCGCGGCCGAGCTGTTGACCCATCTCGCAAGCCAGCCGGTCGAGATAGGTGCCCTCTTCCATCCGGCGCGCCAGGCGCTTCTCACCATGCGAGCTCAGCAGTGGGACCACGCCGATCTCGCGCAGGTACAACCGGACGTGGTCTTCGAGCGCGTCCTGATCCTCGGGCCGGGCCAGCGGCTCGACCTCGGCGGCCACGAGCGCTGCCGTCGGGACCAGGGCCGCTGCCAGATCAACGGCGTTGAGCTCGGTCTCGATCAATCCGGGCACGGCCAACTCGCCAGCGACCAGTTCCGGTCCGACGAGCGCCGCCCCCACCAGCTCGGGCGCCGCGAGCTCCGGCTCGCCCAGCTCCGGGCCCTCGATCAGGGCCGGCCCTTCGAGCAGCTCCGGTGCTTGCAAGAGCAGCTCGGGCTCCGTCCAGCCGAGGCCGTGGCCATTCACCCCGTCAGTGGTGTCAGCCGGCTCGGAGAGCGCGCCTTCGCCGAAGGTGTGTTCGCCGCCGACGAGCAGCTCCAGCGGCTCCACACCCGAGCCAACAAGCTGCCCCAGCGGAAGGAGGCTCTCGCGCTTGAGCAGCGCCCAACCCTCCGGCCCGGGCGAGGCTGGGCTGGCCTCTCCGCGCGGCTCGCTAGCCACCGAGGACCTCCTGCCCGCGTCGGATGCTCCAGGACGCCGTCCCGACGACGCCCAGCTCTCGTTGCTCCTCCATTACTCGCATGAGGCCATCGGCGAGGTCGACCAACCGCTGCACGTACTCCCGCTGCTCGGGTGGGCTCAAGGGGTCCGCCTCGTCTCTGAGGACCGAATCGAGTGCCTGATATTGCCCGAAGAGGCGCAGCTTGCGCAACTCCAGTGTGCGCACCCGCAGCTCCTTGACGAGCGCCTCCGGCCCGAGCCGCTCATTCTCGGCATCGGCAGCCCGGAGGCGCTGGATCGTCTCCTCGAACGCCGGCCCGAGCCCCTGGCTGAGCCACTCGATCGCCGCGGTTGGATCTGGCCAGACGCCGACCTCGGCCAGCCGGCCCAGAATCGCCCGGTGCGGGGCGCTGGCAAAGTCGCTTGGGTCAGGCCGCGGCGCGTCCGCCGGCGCCCGCAGAACCAGCGCCAGAACGTAGTCTTGCAGCTGCTCCTCGGGCCGCGCCGGCGGCTCGACCGGGGCCGCCGCGGGTGTCGCGGGCGCGTGTCGGCGCGGCCGCGTCTCGGCGGCTTGCAGAAGAAACTCCTCGCGCGTGTTCAGCAGCCGCGCCAGCCGCTGGATGTAGTGCGCGCGTTCGACCGGATCCGGCAGATCCTGGATCATCGTCATCGCTTCGCGCGCCGCGGCGCGCTGGCCGACGCTCGCCCCGAGGTCGTAGCGGTCCTTCAGTCGCTGAAGCACAAAATCGACAACCGGCAACGCCTCGGCAGCCAGCCTTTCCCAGTGGGCAGGATCGGCACGGATCACGTCATCCGGATCGCGGCCGGCTGGCAGGAGCATCGCCTTTATCTGGGTGCGCCGGTCGCCGAAGAATCTGCCGAGCCCCCGCACTCGGAGAATGGTCGGACTTTCGTCCGCCAGGCTCTCGCCAGCGACCTCGAACCCGCGAATCGCCGCTTTCACCCCGGCTGCGTCGGCGTCCAGCGCCAGCACGACTTCGCTGGCCAGCCGTCGCAGGATCTGGATGTGCCGTTCGCCGATCGCCGTCCCGAGCGTCGCAACGACGTTCCGAAAGCCGTGCTGGTGGGCGATCAGCGCATCCATGTAGCCTTCGACGACGATCGCCCGCCGGGTCTCGCGGATCGCGGTTGCCGCGCGGTCGAGCGCATACAGGTTCGCTCCCTTGTCGAACAGCTCACTCTCCGGCGAGTTGAGGTACTTCGGCTGCTGGTCGGCCTGCAGCGCCCGCCCACCAAAGGCGATCGTCCGCCCCTCCGCGTCGCGGATCGCGAACATCAGCCGGTCGCGGAAGCGGTCGTAGGTCCGCCCGTCGTCAGCCCGGCCGAGCGCGCCGGCCTTGACCGCCTCGTCACGGCTGTAGCCGAGCCCGACGAGGTGCCGTTCCAGCGCCCGGCCGCTCGGCTCGGCGTAGCCTAACCCGAACTCGTCGATCGTGCCGGCCGAGACCCCGCGAGCCTCGAAGGAGGCCCGCGCCCGCGCCCCCCGCGGGCCAGCCAGCTCGGCTCGGTAGAAATCGGCGGCCGCCGCCACTAGCTGAAGGAGACGTTCCCGATGCGCCCGCGCGGCTGAATCCGGCCGCGGTGTGGAGCCGCGCTCCACCTCGACACCGGCCCTGCGGCCCAGCTCCTCGAGCGCCTCGCGAAAGTCGAGGTTCTCACGTCGCTGAAGGAACGAGAAGACGTCGCCGCCCTCACCACACCCGAAACAGTGGTAGGTCCCGCGTTCTGGCGAGACCGTGAACGACGGCGTCTTCTCCGAGTGGAACGGACACAGTCCCTTGAACGACTTGCCCGTCCGCTTCAAGTCGACCGTCTGCCCGACCACGTCGACGATGTCGAGCCGCCGCTTGATCTCCTCGATCACCGAATCGGCCACCAGCGTCCCCGCCCGCGCGCTCGCCGCACGTAGGCGAATGATGGCCCCGACCGATCGTTCCGGGCCAGCCGCTTGGCGGACGCGTGGGATACGCGCGCGTCACAAACCGCGTTGATAACGCCCGATTCGACTGCTGCGAGCGGCGGAGCTGGAGCATCGAGCACCGCCTGACTCCGCCCCTGAGCGCCGACGGGTCAGTCGTCCTCCCGCTCTACAGCCTCGGCGGACCAGGCCTTCTCTCGCGCCGCCTGGCGCGCGGGTACACCGTGGCCGTACGACGAGAAACCACAAGGCACGGGTCGGCCCACTGGACGCTACCGGACCGGCCAGTCCTCCTGCCGCCACGCGGCATCCCAGAACATCCACTCGTATCGGCTGGTGGTTAAGAAATGCTGTCGGATGGCGTCCTTCCGCCTCTCCGGAAGGTCCGCCACGGCCTCCTCCAGCATGTTCAGCACCTGACGTACCGCGCTCCCGAACTCTTCCGATGCATACGTGTCGAGCCAGCGCTGGTACAGCGGATTCGGGCTTCCCTTGGCCTCCAGCGCCTTGCCTACCTCCCAGTAGATCCAGTAACAGGGCAGCAGCGCGCCAACCAGCTCCTCAAAGGGGCTGGCGAACGCCACGCGCAACAGGTAGGAGGTGTAGGCAAGGCTCGTCGGGGCGGCTGGAACGGCTTCCACGTCCCGTTCGCTCAGGCCCCAGCCCTCGAAGAAGCTGTCGTGGAGCTCACGTTCCACCACCAGGGCCACCCTGGCGTGCTCGGCGAACATCTCGCACCAGGCGTCCCGCGGCGACTTGGCCGATGCCACTGCCAGGCTACGGGCAAAATCGCGCAGGTACAGGCTGTCCTGGACAACGTAGTAGCGGAACGCGGGCTCCGGCAGTGTGCCGTCTGTGAGACCCCGCACGAAGGGGTGCTCGAGGATGGCCGCGTAGATGCCAGTGATGCAGTCCCACAGCTGAGCGGTGAAGGGTCCGGTCGTGGCCGGCCCATTCGTTGTCGTCATCTCGTGTACTCCCCTGGCAGGCGGTGTCTTGCTCCGATGGTAATCGTAAGGGGCCTGGACAAAGTGTCTGAGTGGATCAGCTCGTACGCCTGCATCAGTCGGGCCGCGCGGCGGACCTGGACCGGCTCCGCGCCGCGTCGAGCCAGGTGGAGCTGGGACGCTGTCCCGGCGAGAGCGCGAAGCTGATTGGCATGGCTCCTGCGGGCCGCCGTGGGTGAGGAGGCATGTCATGGCCGAATTGACCAGCAAGCAGCGGGAGAAGCTGAAGAAGGGCGACTTCGCCTACGTGGATCAGGAGGGCGAAGGACACCTCCCGATCCACGACGAAGAGCACGTTCGCAACGCCATTGCCCGTTGGAATCAGACTCGCTTCCAGAGCGCTGCCGACAAGGAGCAAGCGCGCAAGAAGATTCTGCGCGCGGCGAAGAAGTTGGGGATCGAGGTTTCAGAGGACGACAAGGTCGTGAAAGGAAGGTAACGGCGTTGCGATCTTTAGGAGCTCGAGGCATGACTCGTCGAAGTGATGCCTACCTGCGTGCTAGCTCAGGACAGACCAGGACTGCGGGATGTAGACCTCGTTGAAGACCTTGATCGCGTAGCGGTCGGTCATGCCCGCGATGTAGTCAGCCACCCGGCGCTGGAGCGGCTCGTCGCGCTCGTTCTCACCAAACTCGGCGGGGAGCTGCTCGGCGTGCTTGCAGAAGTGCTCGAACAGCGCGTGGATCACGAACTCCGTCTTCGGGACGTCCGCCTTGGCCGCCGACTCGGTGTAGACGTTGCGGAACATGAACTCGCGGAGGCCGTTCAGCAGCTCCAGCGTCGCCGGGCTCAGGCCAAGCGCCTCCCCGTTGCCCACCGCGTCCCGCCAGCTCTCGCCCTGATCGGCCGCGACTCGCCAGTTGTGATCGACAATGTCACTGACCAGTGCCTCGATGCGGTCGCCAGTCGTCGTCCCAAATGCCTCGGTGTACTCGGCCGGGATCTGGGCACGGGTGATGACCCCGGCGCGCACGGCATCGTCGATGTCATGCGCCAGGTAGGCGATCGAATCTGCCAGCTTGACGACCTGGCCCTCGAGCGTGTTGGCCACCCCCCAGCCTTCGGCGGCGACGCTCTCGCGCAGCTTCGAATGCTTCAAGATGCCGTCACGAACCTGCTCGGCCAGGTTCAGCCCACGGCCCTCCCGCTCCAGGTACTCCACCACCCGCACGCTCTGCTCGTTGTGGCGGAAGTGGCCCAGCAAGTCGGCCATGGCGTCCTCGCCGGCGTGGCCGAACGGCGTGTGGCCGAGGTCGTGCGCCAGCCCGGTCGCCTCGGTCAGGTCCTCGTTCAACCGCAAGGCGCGGGCAATCGTCCGCGCCACCTGGGTCACCTCCATCGTGTGGGTCAGCCGCGTCCGGTAATGGTCGCCAAGCGGGGCGATGAACACCTGGGTCTTGTGCTTGAGTCGGCGGAATGCCTTCGAATGAATGACCCGATCGCGGTCGCGCTGGTAGGCGGTCCGCAGCGGGTCCTCCACCTGCGGCCAGCGCCTGCCGCTCGCGTCGCGGGCGCGGGCGGCGAACTTCGAGAGCGTCCGTTCTTCAACCTCTTCCAGCCGCGCCCGGACTTCCGGGTGCAGCGCGTACCGGGCAGGGTACGGCGAGCCATCCTTGCGCGTGGCTGGCCGATCTTCAAGCTTCAGCTTGCCGCCAATCCGATCGTTGCCCACCGTCCACCCCCTCGGCGTGCTCCCTCGCTTCAAGGAGTCTGCGTCATCGCGAGCAATTCCAGTAGGTTGTCCCGAGCGCAACACTGATATTCTCGGGGTGACAGCAGGCTACGAGGTTCAGCCCCGCGACTTAGGACTTGTCGCTCCGGATCGCCGCCTGGGCCGCCGCCAAGCGGGCGACCGGCACCCGGAATGGCGACGCGCTGACGTAGTTCAGCCCGGCCGAGTGGCAGAACGCGACAGACTCCGGGTCGCCGCCGTGCTCGCCGCAGATCCCCACCTCCAGGTCGGGCCGGGTCGCCCGTCCCTTCTGGACTCCCATCTCGATCATCGCCCCGACACCCTCGGCGTCGAGCACCTGGAACGGATTGTTCGCCAGCAGCTTCTCGTCCTGGTAGAAGCCGAGGAACTTGCCCTCCGCGTCGTCGCGCGAGAAGCCGTAGACCGTCTGAGTCAGGTCGTTGGTCCCGAACGAGAAGAACTCGGCCTCCTCGGCGATCTGGTCGGCGGTGATCGCCGCGCGCGGGATTTCGATCATCGTCCCGAACTTGTAGTCGACGTCGGCGCCGGCCTCTCGCGTGACAGCCTCGGCCACGACGAGCAGCTGCTCCTTGACTCGCCGCAGCTCGCGGATGTCGCCGACCAGCGGAATCATGATCTCCGGGTGCGGGTGCTTGCCGTCCCTGGTCAGCTCCACGGCCGCTTCAAGGATCGCGCGTACCTGCATCTCGTTGATCTCGGGGTAGAGCAGCCCCAGCCGGCAGCCGCGCAGCCCCAGCATCGGGTTGGCCTCGCGCATGACGGCCACGGCCTTGAGCAGTCCCTCGCGCTCCTCGAGCTCGGGACCGTCCTGGCCGCGCACCCGCATCTCGGTCACTTGCACGAGCAGGTCCTCGTACTTGGGCAAGAACTCGTGGAGTGGTGGATCCAACAGGCGAATGATGACCGGCTTGCCGTCCATCGCCGCCAACAGCCCCTTGAAGTCCTCGCGCTGATAGCCGAGCAGCTTGTCCAGCGCCTCGAGATACAGCCGTTTGGCGTCGGGATTGCGCCTGGACTCGGCGGCGTTGAGGATCATCTGGCGGACGAACGGCAGCCGCTCCGGCTCCTCGAACATGTGCTCGGTCCGACATAGGCCGATGCCCTCGGCGCCCAGCTCCAGCGCCCGCTCGGCGTCGCGCGCGCGGTCGGCGTTCGCCCAGGTCCCGAGCCGGCGACGCTCGTCGGCCCAGCTCAGGATCTGCTGCAGCTCCCGGTCCGCGGCGAAGTTCGGCTCGACCGTTGTGACCTCGCCCATCAGGACCTCGCCGGTTCCGCCGTCGATCGAGATCAGCTCGCCCTCGGTTACGACGCGCTCGCCGACGGTGAGCACCTGTCGGGCCAGGTCTACCTGGACGCTCTCGGCGCCGACGATGCACGGCTTGCCCAGCCCGCGCGCAACAACCGCGGCGTGGCTCGACGTGCCGCCCCGACTGGTCAGGATGCCCTCGGAGACGATCATCCCGTGAAAGTCGTCCGGGGAGGTCTCTGGCCGGACCAGGATGACCCGCGCGCCGGTCCTGGCTCGCTCCTCCGCCCGCCCCGGGTCGAACACGGCCTCGCCGACGGCTGCGCCAGGCGAGGCCGGCACACCCTTAGCGACCAGGCGTCCCTCGCTTTCGGCCGCCGCCTTGGCCTGCTCGTCGAAGCGTGGCAGCAGCAGCTGCTCGACGTGGCGTGGCTCCACCTTTAGTAGGGCCTCGTCCTTGCTCAGCACGCCTTCTTCGACCAGGTCGGCCGCGATTTTGACGGCAGCTCGACCGGTCCGCTTGCCGTTGCGGGTCTGGAGCATGTAGAGCTTGCCGCGTTCCACGGTGAACTCGAGATCCTGCATGTCGCGGTAGGTCCGCTCGAGCTGCGCGGCGTACCGCTCAAACTCGGCGAAGACCTCTGGGTTGTGCTCGCGCATCGCCGAGATCGGCTGGGCGTTGCGGATGCCGGCGACGACGTCCTCACCCTGGGCGTTCGCCAAGAAGTTGCCGTACAGTGCCTTCTCGCCGGTATTCGGGTCGCGGGTGAAGGCCACGCCGGTCCCGGAGTCCGCGCCCATGTTCCCGAAGACCATCGCCTGGACATTGACCGCCGTGCCCCACTCGTCGGGGAATTTCTCGGCGCGCCGATAATCGACCGCCCGCTTGCCCATCCAGGACGCGAACACCGCTCGGATTGCGTGGCGGAGCTGCTCCAGCGGGTCAGCCGGGAAGTCCGCCCCGGTCTCGCGCCGGACCACGGTCTTGAACTCCTCGACGACTTCCCGCAACTGCTGAGCTGAAAGGTCCGGGTCCTCGGTGACGCCGGCCCGCTTCTTGGCTTGATCGAAGACGTGATCGAATTGCTCGGCCGAGATACCCTGGACGATTCGTCCGAACATCTGGATGAAGCGCCGATAGGCGTCGAGGGCGAACCGCGGGTTGTCGGTCAGCTTGGCCAGGCCCTCGACGCTCTGGTCATTCAGCCCGAGGTTGAGGACCGTGTCCATCATGCCCGGCATCGACACCCGCGCGCCGGAGCGGACCGAGACGAGCAGCGGGTCGTTCGCGTCGCCGAGCCGCTTGCCGACCTTCTCCTCGATCGTGGCCAGCGCCTCCAGCGTCTGCTCCCACAGACCGGCCGGAAACTCGTTGTTCGCCGCGTAGTACGCGACACACGCCTCGGTGGTGATGGTGAAGCCGGGCGGTACCGGCAGCCCCGCGCGGGTCATCCCGGCGACGCCCGCCCCCTTGCCGCCGAGAAGGTCGCGCAGCTCGCCGCTGCCTTCCTCGAACAGGTACACCCACTTGGTCGACGTGCCGGCCCGCGGCTCGATGGTGCTCGTCTGAGCCATGGCGAACGACCCCCTCCTGCAGCCGTGGCGCGCGCGCTGTCGCGGCGCCCAGTGCGATCCGTTGCGCGACTCGCCGCACCGCGGGTCGCTGGTGTCTTCCAGAGCGTGGCCGCCCCGCGACATCACGGCAGGGACGATTCAGGAATGGTAGGCAGGCCGGTCGGAGGGCGTCAACCGGAGCAGCTCCAGTTCCCGGAGAACTGGGCGGGGGTGAGGGGGAATCGGAGAGAGCCACAGAACTTGCAGTCGGGGTGTTGGGAGGTACGCCGACAGGCAAGGGACCGTGGCTCTGCGCGAGCGCGGGCGGCTGGCCGCGCTCCTGACCAGGATACTCGACGGAGCTCGGAGCCAGCGGGGCTGGCGGGAGCCGGACGCGCGCAACGGGCGGACCTGGCGGCAGTTGGTGTTGGGGGTGCTGGTCCGGCGCTCGACCCGGCTGTTGACGCTGGGGCAGGCCGTGCGCGGCCAGCGGCGGGCCGGTCGCGCCAAGGCCAGCGCCCAAGGCCTGGGCTACTTCCTGGCGGTGGCGCGGATCCCGCTGCGCCCGCTCAGTGCCCGCGTGCTCGCGGCCGCCGTGGGGGAGCTGTCGGCCGCGCGGCTGGCGAGCTATCGCGGCACGGCGCTGGTGGTGATCGACCCGACGGACTACGCCAAGCGGAGTCGTGGTCGGGGCCGACGGGGGCGACAGATGCAGTACGTCGGGCGGGTCCGGGCGCCTCGCCCCAAGGCTGGACGGCGGGTGCCGCCCCGGCGGGCGGACGTGGCGACGAGCTTCGGCTAGGTCGACGTGTGGGCCGGCCTGGTCCTGCGGCGGCAGCAGTGCCTGCCGCTGGCGCGGCAGCTGTGCTCGCGCGCCCACCCGCAGCTGCCCAGTCAGAATCGGGTCGACGAGGCCGTGCTGGCCGAGGCGCTCGGCCTGCTGCGGCGGGCCGGGCTCGAGGCGATCGCGATCGGCGACCGCGGCCTCGGGCGCAAGGAGCGGCTGGTCCGGCTGGCCGGCCGCCGCCAGGCGTTCGTCTTCCGGATCGATGCCGCTGTGAGCGTGCGCCACCCCGGCACCGCGCGGGAGCTCGGGCTGGCCGCCCTGCTGGCCGCGCAGCGACCCTTGGGCGCGGTCATCTGGAACCGCGGCGAGCGTGGCGCCGTGCGCTGCGCCGTCCGCTCGCTGCGGCCGACCTTCTGCTTCAGCCGGACCGGCCGCCAGGCCGACGTGCAGACGGCCACGCTCAGCGTCGTCGCGCTGCGCCCGCTCGACGACGCGGCCGAACCGCTGGTGCTGGCCACCACCCTGCCGACCCGCACGCTGGCCCAAGCCAAGGGCGTCGCCTGGGTCGACGGCCAGCGCTGGGCGGTCGAAACCGCGTTGGAGACGCTCAAGGCCTGGGGCCTGGGCGCCTTCATGGTCCGCTCCTGGCAGGCGATCGACCGGCTGCTCTGGGTCGTGGCCCTGGCCTACGCCTTGGCCGTGTTGGCCCTGCGCGACCCGCGCTTAGACCGCCTCCGCGACCGCGCCGTCGCCCTGCTCCGCCAGCAGGCCACCGTCGGCCGACGCCTGACCCCCGGCAAGCTCGCCGAGGCCCTCGGCCTCGACTTCGTCACCCACCAACGCGCCTGGGCCTCCTGCTGGCTCACCTGATTACTGGGAACTGGTGGAGCAGCGCGTCCGCGGCTGACTCCACAGGCCCCCGCGGCACGATGGCAAGCCAGCCTCAGCATCCGCCGACGATCAGGGCAGCGAGCGGTGGTCGCCCTACAAGGCCGTGATGCGCCGAGCGAGCGGGGTGCCGCGCAGGGCATTGACCAGCCGCTGGTCGGCAGTGACCACCTGGCAATCCTCCGACTCCGCCAATGCCAGGTACAGCGCATCGTACACCGTCCGTTGGAAGCCGATCGCGATGGTCAACGCGGTCCCGATCAGCAGACTCGCCGAATGGAGCGTCAGGGGCAACCCGGACACGAACAGATGCAGCATGGACTCCGCATCCGCGATTGGCAAGGCCCCACGGCGAACCTTCTTCCACAGGATGTTGCCGACCTCGGGCACCAGGAGATCCGGTGCCAGCAGCGGACGGCGGCCGGTCAGGAGTTCCGCTGCCTCACGGCTGCCATCCTCCGGCACGTACCACTTGACGGCGACGCTAGCGTCGACCACCAACCCGGCCGACGAGATCACCGCTCGCGGTCCTCCCGCACCTCAGCTGCGCTATCGCCGAACGTGCGCCCGCTCCGCGCGAGCCGCTCCCGGATCTCCGCCGCCAGCCGTGCATGATCCTCTCTTGTTGCGCGCTCGCGGGCGGCGGCTTCGATGATGCTCAGCAGCTCCTGTTGCAGCGACCGTCGATTCTGAGCGGCGCGCTCCTTGAGCGACTCGAGCACTTCCTGCGACACGTCGCGCACGAGGACATCAGTCATGATTACCCTCCAGATGATAGCATTATGATAGCATGCGAAACGTGCGGTGTTCGACGGGTGTCGGTGAGGGAACCCGTCATGCGTGGCACTGGATCTGCCGCCAATGACGCTGTGCGGATCTTGCAACCCGTGCGATGAGCGCCTGGTCAGCGCCGTCCGCGGCCCTCACGTTCGCCCAGTTCTCCCGGGTTTCGGGGATGGTGCAGAAGATGCCAGCAGGCACCTCGATGATCACGTTGGGATTCGGAGAAGAATCACCTCCGAAGAGCTTGATCGACTCTTTCGGTTCACATTCATCGCCGACCTTCGAAGGGCCAACCCCTGCGGCAGCAGACCCATTCGAGTCAGGCCTGAGTGCTGATGATCTCGATCCCTCCCATGTATGGCAGCAACACGTCCGGGACGCGGACCGAGCCGTCCGGCTGCTGGTACGTTTCCAGGATGGCGATCAGCACGCGCGGCAGGGCCAGCCCAGAGCCGTTCAGCGTGTGCGGGTACTCGGGGCGGGCGCCGGGCTCCGGACGGTAGCGGATATTGGCGCGGCGGGCCTGGTAGTCGCCGGCATTGCTGCACGAAGAGACCTCGAGCCACTCCTGCTGGCCCGGCGCCCATGCCTCCAGGTCAAACGTCTTGGTCATCGCAAAGCCAAGGTCGCCGCTGCAGAGCTGGACGACGCGGTAGGTGAGGCCGAGTCGTTCGAGCAGCGTCGACGCGTGACCGAGCAGCCGGTCCAGCTCAGCATCCGAGCTGCCTGGCTCGACCAGCTTCACCATCTCGACCTTGTCGAACTGGTGGCCGCGCTTGATCCCGCGCACGTCGCGGCCGGCCGAGAACTTCTCACGTCGGAAGCAGGCGGTGTAGGCGCAATAGTCGATCGGCAGGGCGTCGGCCGAAAGGATCTCACCAGCATGGATGTTGACCAGCACCACCTCGGCCGTTGGGATCAGCCACAGGTCTTCTTCGGCGTCGTGGTACAGGTTGTCCCGAAACTTTGGGAGCTGGCCGCTGGCGACCATCACCTCTTCCTTGACCAGGTACGGCGGGTAGACCTCCGTGTAGCCGTGCTCGCGGGTGTGGACGTCCAGGAACCAGGCGATGAGCGCCCGCTGAAGCCGCGCGGCGGCCCCGCGCAGGTGGTAAAAGCGTGTCCCGCTCAACTTGACCCCGCGCTCGAAGTCGATGATCCGCAGCCGCTCGCCCAGCTCCCAGTGCGGCCGTGGCGCGAAGTCGAGGCGCTTCGGTTCGCCGACCACGCGCACCACGACGTTGCCCGATTCGTCGTCGCCCTCCGGCACAGAGGGATCAACCAGGTTCGGCACCCGCAGCACCAGCGCGTCCAGGCGTCGCTCGATGTCGGTCGCCTCGTCGTCCAGAACCTTGATTCGCTCGCGCAGCTCGCGCAGCGCCGCCAGCGCTTCCTCGGACGGCTTGCCGGCCCGCCCGATCTCCTTGCTCGCCTTGTTCTGCTCGGCGCGCAGGGTGTCCCGTTGGTCCACCAGCGCCCGTCGCCGCGCGTCCGTCTCGAGGATCGCGTCGACCAGCGTTGGGTCCTCGCGCCGAGACGCCATCGCGCGGCGCACGGCGTCGGGTTGGGAGCGGATGTACGTCAGCGCAAGCACGACCCTTACTCCACAGCCTGATCGGATTGTAGCGCGGGAACGAGTGCGCTACTCGATGCTTCGGAGTTGCGGAAACAGGATCACGTCGCGGATCCTGCGTTGGCCAGTCAGCAGCATCGCGAGGCGGTCGATGCCCATCCCCATCCCGCCGGTCGGGGGCATCCCGTGCTCGAGCGCTTCGAGGAACTCGGCGTCGAACGGCTGGGCCTCTTCGTCGCCGGCGCCCTTCAGCCGAACCTGCTCCAGGAACCGCGCGCGCTGCTCCAGCGGATCATTCAGCTCTGAAAAGGCGTTGGCGATCTCCATACCGCCGCAGAACGCCTCGAACCGTTCGACCACGTCTGGCCGGTCTGGCCGCCTCTTCGCCAGCGGCGAGAGCTCGACCGGGTAGTCGACGAAGAAGACCGGCTCCCTGATCTTTGGCTCCACAAAGGTGCTCAGTAGCTCGTCGATCAGCTTACCGCGGCTCCAGCCAGGCTGGGTCCGTAGGCCGGCCTCGGCGGCCGCGCGCGCGAGCGACTCCGCGTCCGGACACGCCTCGTAATCGACGCTGGAGCCTTGGAGAATCGCGTCGCGCAGGGGGACGCGTGGCCAGGGCGGCGACAGGTCCACCTCCTCCTCGCCGAGCGTGATCCGCGGGCTCCCCAGCGCCCGCTCGGCAACCGTCGCCACCAGCTCCTCGGTCAGCGCCATGATGTCCCGATAGTCTGCGTAGGCCTGGTACGCCTCGAGCATCGTGAACTCTGGGTTGTGCTTCAGTGACAGCCCCTCGTTACGGAAATTGCGCCCCAACTCGAACACCCGCTCGATGCCCCCGATGATGCACCGCTTGAGGTAGAGCTCCAGGGCGATTCTCAGGTAGAGGGTGCGATCGAGGGCGTTGTAGTACGTCTCGAACGGTCGCGCCGCGCCGCCGCCGGGTACCGCCTGGAGGACCGGTGTTTCCACCTCCAGGAAGCCCCGCTCGACCAGGAAGGTACGGACCTCGTGGATGATCCGACTGCGCAGCCGGAACACGTCGGCCACCTCGGGATTGGCGATCAGGTCGAGGTAGCGCCGACGCAAGCGTGTTTCGACGTCCTGCAGTCCGTGCCACTTTTCCGGCAGGGGCCGCAGGGACTTGGCGAGCACGGCGTATTCGACCGCCTGGACCGTGACCTCACCGGTCCGCGTGCGGATCGTGTTGCCGACGACTCCCAGGAAGTCGCCGGCCTCGATCGCGTCCAGCAATCCATACGCCTGCTCGCCAAGGACGTCCTGCTTGAAGTAGGCTTGGATCTGGCCGCTGCCATCCAGCAGGTGGAGGAACGTCGCCCGGCCCATCCGCCGAATGCCGCCGACGACGCGGCCCGCGACGCGGACCGGCCGCCCCGGCGCCGTGTCGAACGTGGGGGTCACCTCGGCGGCCAGGTCGGTCCGCGCGAACCGCGCTGGGTACGGGTCAACGCCCGCGGCGCGAAGTTGCTCGAGCTTGGCGAGGCGCTCCTCGGGGAGCCGGGCATGCTCGGCGTTGTCGGTCATCAAGTGTCGGTGATCAACTCTCAGCCAGCGGTGTTCGGAGAAAGGTCTACCCCGTCGCCCGACCTGAGGCCGGCTCCCGTCCGTCGCGCGAGGAGACCTGGGCCTGAAAACCGACCTAGTCGACCGAGACGACGGTCAGCTGGAAGCTGCCGGCGGGCGCGGCCACCGCGGCCTCATCGCCGGCCCGCTTGCCGAGAAGCGCGCGGCCGACTGGCGATTCGTTCGAGATCAGCCCATGTCGCGGGTCCGCCTCGACCGAGCCCACGATCGTGTACTGCTCGACGACCCCGTCGCTGTCCTTGACCGTGACGTGCGAGCCCAGGCCGATCACATCAGAGTGCGGGCCTTCGCCGATCAGTTGGGCGTTCGCCAGGGCTGCTTCTAGCTCCTGGATCCTGCCCTCGATGAACGCTTGCTCGCTCTTCGCCTCGTCGTACTCGGCGTTGTCGAGCGCGTCGGTGAACTCCTTGGACTGGCGGATGCGCTCGGCGACGCGGGGACGCCTGACAGTGCGGAGCTGTTCCAGCTCGTCCTCGAACTTCTTGAACCCAGCCCGCGTCAGGTACACCACACGTGGCGCCATGGTGGATCCTGTCCTTCGAGGCGGGAGCTCTCCGCCCGTCATGCGCCAAGTGCCAGCCCGGCCTCAGCACACCGAACGGCGACCCCACACCCACACTTCCGAGTGGCTGCTCGTCAAGCGTCCAATGCGGCGTGGATTATCGTCAGCCCTCCGAGCGCGTGTCAAGCGTGCGTATTGCCTCATAAGTCCGGACACGGGACGGGATACGTTGCCTCGCAACCCACGACACTGAGGGGGAGTGAGGGCATGAGCGTGAGGCAGCAGAGCAAGCACGAGTTGGCGGCGGCGATCAGTGGGCGGTATCGTCGGGCCGGGCGGGCGGACAAGGGACGGATCTTGGACGAGTTCGTCGCGGCGACCCCGGGTACGAGCGGACGTGGGCCATCCCGGCTGCTGCGGGGCGGTCCGCCGCGGCCGCGCGTCGGCCACGGCGGGCGGCCACGGACGTACTCGTCGGTGGTGGTCGGGGCGCTGCGGGCGGCGGCCGAGGCCAGCGGCTGGCGTGCGGCAAGCGGCTGGCACCGTTTCTGGGAGCTGGTGCCCGGCCCTGGAGGCCGAGGGCGGCCTGGCCGGCCTCGGTCGTGCGCGCGCAGCTGGTGCGGATGAGCGCGGCGACGATCGATCGTCGGCTGCGGCCCTTCCGCCTGCAGGCGCGTCCGCACGGGCTGGGAACGACCAAGCGGGGCACGCTGCTCAAGCAGCAGGTCGCGGTGCGGACGTGCACCCCCTGGGACGAGGGCGGGTCGGGTTCGTCGAGATCGACCTGGTGGCGCATTGCGGACTCAGCACGGCGGCCATTCCCTGAACACCCTGACGGTCACCGACGTGGCCAGCGGCTGGACCGAGTGCATCGGGGTCTGGGGCAAGGGCCAGGCGGCGGTCTTCGCCGCCCTGCAGGCGGTGCGCGCGCGCCTGCCCTTCCCGCTGCTGGGGATCGACTCGGACAACGGCGCGGAGTTCCTCAACGCCCACCTGGTCCGCTACTGCGAGCAGGCGGGCCTGACCTTCACCCGCAGCCGGCCGTACTGGAAGAATGACCAGGCCCATGTCGAGCAGAAGAACTGGTCGGTCGTGCGCAAGCTGATCGGCTACGATCGCTACGAGAGCGAGGCGGCCCTGGCCCACCTGAACGCAGTCTACGAGCGGCTGCGGGTCTGGACCAACCACCGGCAGCCGGTGCTCAAGCTGATCGGCAAGGAGCGGCGCGGCGCCAGGGTGACCAAGCGGTACGACACCGCGCAGACGCCGTACCGACGGGTGCTGGACGTCGGCGTGCTCGACGGAGCCACCCGCCAGAGCCTGGCGGCCGAGCACGCCGTCCACGGGCCGGGTCGCCCTGCAGCGTGCGCTCGACGCCGCGGTCGGGGCTTGATCGCCTGCGCGAGCCGCCGCGCAGTGGCAGACGACGGTCGCCCGGGTGATCCAGTGAATTGAGGCAACGATCCGCTTCCGGTGTCGGGAAGTATTGAGGCAACACGGCGTGCGCCTGCCGGTCCGTGCCCGGCACCCACTGGAGCGACGCATGCGCGACCGCGGGCGACACTCGCGCGTTGTACCGCTGGTCGGCAGTAGGGCCGTCTCGCGGGCCGGCCATTCCCTTGTGGCCCTCAGCACGATTCCGGAATAATGGCCCGGCCCTGGGCACTGTCTGTGCCCGCGCCCTCGCCACTCGGAGGATTCCGTATGCACCGTGGCTCGATCCGCGCGATCGCTGCCGTCACGCTTCTGCTCATCAGCTCGTTCCTGCCGCCGTCACTCGGAGTCGGGCGGGCGCAGCAGGGCGATCCGCGATTGTTCGCGGAGACCGGCTACCGCGTCTCACAGGACGAGTTCTGGGACTTCTTCCAGCGCCGTGGGGGGCTCAAGACCTTCGGCTACCCCGTCTCGCGCGAGTTCACGCTGCAGGGGTTTACCGTCCAGTTCTTCCAGCGGACCATCATGCAGCTCGGCCCGAGCGGGGTCCGCACGCTCAACCTGCTCGACCAGGGCCTCCTGCCGTACACCACGATCAACGGTTCGACCTTCCCCCCCGCGGATCCCGCCGTGATCGCCGCGACGCCCACGCCGACCGGCGCGGACTACGCCTCCAGGGTGGTGGAGTTCACCCGGCAGACCGCCCCGGACAGCTGGGAAGGGCTGCCGGTGAACTTCTTCAAGACCTTTTCTGAGACGGTCAGCTACGAGCAGGCTTTCCCGGCGGCTGAGGGTCCGCGGAGCTTGCTGCCGTTGATCAACCTGGAAATCTGGGGCGCGCCGACCTCGCAGCCGACCCGCGATCCGAACAACAGAAATTTTGTGTACCAGCGCTTCCAGCGTGGAGTCATGCACTACGACGACGCCTGCAAGTGCACCCAGGGGCTCCTGCTGGCGGACTACCTCAAGGCGGTCATGACTGGCGAGAACCTGCCGTCAGATTTGGAAGCGCAGGCTGCAGATAGCCCCTTTTACAAGCAGTACAAGCCGGATGCCGCGAACGGTCTGGCACGCCCGGCGCTGCTTGCCGACAGCAACCTCAAGGACGGCTTCGCTAAGGGCGCGACGAGCCAGGCGAGTGCCGCCGCGCCGCCGGCGACCCGCGCCGAGCCGAAGCCCGACTCGAGCGCGCGAGCGCAGCGGAGCAATCAGCCGTACCGCGCGGCCAGCCCGGAGTACGGCATGAACGTGTTTCTCTGGGGCAACCAGGGTACCACCGATCGCGATCTGAAACGGGTGGGCGAAGCCGGCTTCGGCTGGCAGAAGACGCTGTTCCAGTGGCGGCTGATCGAGCCCGCGAAGGGCGTGTTCGATTGGTCTGAGGCCGACCGCATCGTCGCCGCGTCAAAGCAAGCGAACGTCAAGATCATCGCCCGACTGGACTTCCAGCCGGATTGGGCGCGCGGCGGCGCGGCGGTCCACAACGGCCCGCCCGACAACTACCAGGACTTCTCGGACTTCGTCTACGCGTTCGTCGCCCGTTACTCTGCGGATTCGCAGATTGGCCGGGTTCACGCGGTCCAGATCTGGAACGAGCAGAATCTGGATCGCGAGTGGGGCATGGGCGTTATCAGCAAGCAGAGCGCGGCCGACTACGTCCGGCTGCTCAAGGGCGCCTACGAGGCCGCCAAGGGGGCCGACCCGAGCATCGTGGTGATCAGCGGCGGGCTGTCGCCGACGGCTACCACCAATGGCCAGGCCCAGCCCGACGATACTTATCTGCGCTGGATGTACGAAGCCGGCGCCAAGGCGTACTTCGACGTCCTCGGCGCGCACGGACCCGGCTTCAAGGCGCCGCCGACGGCCAGCCCGGAAGAGGTTGCCGCGAACAAGCTCTATGGCGGCTACCGCGTCTTCGCCTTCCGCCGCGTTGAGGACCTCCGCAAGGTCATGGTCGACAACGGAGATAGCGACAAGCAAGTCTGGCTACTCGAATTCGGGTGGACCAGCGACAGCGTCCACCCGGACTACGCCTGGCATAGCGTGTCCGAGGAGGAGAAGGCCGACTACCTGGTTGGGGCGTACCAGTGGGCGCACAAGAACTGGAGCCCCTGGATCGGCGTCATGACTCTCTGGACCATGCCCGATCCGAATTGGAGCCAGGACCGAGAGGAATATTGGTGGGCGATCGTCAATCCCGACGGGAGCAGCCGACCGGCCTACGACCGGCTGCTGCGGGCCCGTCGCGAGGGCTCGCTGCCGTAGACGAACGACGAGCGGCGGGATCGGCGTTCGCCTGTCGCTCGATGACCTGGGAGGATCCTGTTGCACAAGCTGCTCTCTGCGCTCGCGCTCGCTACGATGGTAGGTATGACCGGCTGCCAGTCGGCACCGCCAGCTCAGCCGAAGCCCACGGCACCCGCGAAGGCCAAGGCCGAGCCCACGCCGGACGCTGGCAGAGTCGCCGCGCCGACCGTCCAGCTCGTCCAAGACGGTCGCGTCGGCAGCCCCTCGTCGGCCGTGCACGTCTTCCTGTGGGGCAATCCCGACACCACCGACCGCGACCTCAAGCTTGCCAAGGAAGCCGGCTTCACCTGGGTCAAGCAGCGTTTCGAGTGGCGCAACATCGAGAAGACCCGCAAGAACGCCTTCGAGTGGAACGAGCCAGATCGGATTGTCGACGGCATCAACCGGGCCGGGCTCGGCATCATCGCCCGCGTCGACAATCAGCCCGACTGGGCCCGCCGCGACAGAATTTTCCCGGCCTCCGGCCCCGCGGACAACATGGAGGATTGGAAGGACTACGTCCAGCAGCTCGCCGAGCGCTACAAGGGCAAGATCCAAGCGTACGAGATTTGGAACGAGCCGAATCTCTCGCGCGAGTGGGGCAACGCCCGCCCCGATCCCAGAGCCTACGTCGAGCTGCTCACCGTCGCCCACCGCGAGATCAAGCGGGTCGATCCGAACGCCATCGTGATCACCGCCGGTCTCTCGCCGACCAGCGAGCAGACCGACCGCGCGATAGCGGACCGCGTCTTCCTCCAGGAGATGTACGCCGCCGGCGCCAAGCCCGCCTTCGACATGCTGGGCGTCCACGCGCCCGGCTTCAAGGCCGCGCCGGAGACCGATCCGGCCGAGATCGCCCGCAACCCGGAGCTGAACAACAACGACCCGAGCCCCGAGGAGCTCCGCCGCGTCTACGGCGTTCGGCACGTCGAGGACATGCGGCAGGTGATGGTCCAGAACGGCGACGACGCGAAGCAGATCGCGTTGATGGAGCTTGGCTGGACGTCCGACCCGCGCCCCAACTCGCCGTACAATTGGCACGCCGTCTCCGAAGAGTTGAAGGCTGACTACCTGGTGCGAGCCTTCCGCTACGCCGAGCAGAACTGGACGCCGTGGATCGGCCTCATGTCGGTGATCTACATCCCAGACCCCGCCTGGACCCCCAGCGACGAGCAGTACTATTGGTCGATCACCAACCCGGACGGCACTGCCCGCCCTGCCTTTAATGCGCTGAAGTCGCTGCCGCGCCGGCCGGTCGTGCCGATCGCCTCGCCCTCGCCCTCGCCCTCGCCGTCCCCGAGCCCGGCCTCCCGATAGCCGCGGACCGCGAGGCGTTCCGCGGCCGCTGAGCCGCACGGTCTGGCATCATCAGCGCCGGAGGCCGGGTCGTGATCAAGCACGGGCTGAAGGGGCTGATCCAGCAAGCCGTCGCGCGGGCGTCCGCGTCCGGCGACCTGCCGCCGCTGCCTCAACCGGAGGTGACGCTCAAGCGGGCGGCCAAGCCTGAGCTCGGCGACTACGCGACCAACGTCGCGCTACGCCTCCAGCGCGCCGCGGGCATGCCGCCGCTTGACGTCGCGGGGGCGATCGCCCGGCACCTGGAGCAGCCGCCGTCGGTCGCCCGGATCGAGGTTGCCCGTCCGGGCTTCATCAACTTCTTCCTCGCCGACCAGTGGCTCCAGCAGCAGGTCGACACGATCCTCCAGGGCGGGCCGCGCTTCGGGGCGGTCCCGCTCGGCGGCGGGCGCCGTGTCCAGGTCGAGTTCGTCAGCGGTAACCCGACCGGTCCGCTGCACGTCGGCGCCGCGCGCAACGCTGCCCTCGGCGACACCCTATGCAACCTGCTCGCCTTGACCGACCACCAGGTCGAGCGCGAGTACTACGTCAACGACGCCGGCGCGCGAATCGCCGCGCTCGGCGCGAGCGTCTGGGTCCGCTACCGCCAGCTCCACGGCGTCGAGGCCGAGCTGCCGGCCGAGGGTTACGAAGGTGACTACGTCCTGGAGGTGGCCCGTAGCGTGGCCGACGAGCACGGGCGGGCGCTGCTCGAGCTGTCCGACGACGACGCGGCCGAGCGGATCGGGCAGTTGGCCAAGCCCGTCGCTGATGGCCTGGATCGAGCGCGACCTGGCCGACCTGGGCGTCCGCTTCGACAGCTGGTTCTCCGAGCAGTCGCTCTTCGACAAGGGCCAAGTGGATGAGGTCCTCCAGTTGCTCGGGAGCGCGGCCACGTCACCGAGCGCGACGGCGCGGTCTGGTTCGCCTCGTCCGAGCTTGGCGAGGAGCGCGACAACGTCCTGATCCGCTCGAACGGCCAGGCGACCTACTTCGCCTCGGACGTTGCCTACCACTACGACAAGCTCGTTCGCCGCGGCTTCGATCGTGCCATCGACGTCTGGGCCGCCGACCACCACGGCCACGTCGCGCGTATGAAGGCGGTCGTCCAGGCGCTCGGGATCGAGCCGGAGCGGCTGGTGGTGCTGCTGTACCAGCTGGTCAAGCTGTTCGAGCAGGGCCAGGAGCTCAAGATGTCGAAGCGGGCCGGCACCTATGTGACCGTCCGCGAGCTGATCGACAAGGTCGGCCCGGATGCCGCCCGTTTCTGGCTGCTCAGCCGCTCGGCCGACGTCCAGATGAACTTCGACCTCGACCTGGCCCGCGAAACCTCCAAGGAGAACCCGGTCTACTACGTCCAGTACGCGCATGCGCGGACGGCCGGCATCCTCCGCAACGCCCGGCGACGTCGACTACCTGGGGGGCGACGTGGGCCGGCTCCCGGGCCCAGCCCGAGCTGACCCTGGTCCGCAAGCTGCTCCAGCTCCCGGAGATCGTCGAGCGCGACCATCGGCCTGGCCCCGCACGAGCTGACCTTCTACGTCCGCGACCTCGCCGACGTCTTCACCGCCTTCTACGAGGCCTGCCGGGTGCTCCCCGGCGGACCATCCGCTCGACCCGGAGCTGACCAGAGCCCGCCTCAAGCTCGTCGCCGCCACCCAGACCGTCCTGGCCAACGCCCTGCGCCTGCTCGGCGTCTCGGCCCCTGACCGCATCGAGCCCGGCGCCCAACCGTGATCGCCTCGGCCCACCAAGCCCGCGGCGGGTCACGTCGCATGCCCCCTGGGGAGCACGCGCCACCGCCGAACGGCCACGTTCGTGCCAGCTGACCCACGCGCGACCAAGCGTCCACCCGTGCCCACGCGGCGATCAGCCAGTCGCTGCTCGACCGCGCGACCGAGCACCTGGATGCCCGCTTCGGGCTCGACGCGCTCTGGGTCTTCGGCTCGGTCGCCAACGCGACGGCGACGGCCGCCTCTGACCTCGACCTCGCTGCCCTCTTTGACCCAGGGCCCGCGTCGGTCGGTCGGCGAGCGGGCGCACAGGGCGAACAGGCGCAGCCGCTCATCCCAGGGGCAGGCGCCCAGCCGGACCGACCCGCCGCCCCGCACCCAGCGCCGCTGCTGCGGGGTCAGGGCGGCCAGGCGGGCGCGGATCGGGGCCGAGCAGGCGAAGCCGAGGATGAAGAGGACGTCGGCCTCGAGCAGCGCCGCGACCGAGGCCCGGCTGGTGAAGCCGCGGTCGGCCACCAGCCCGGCCAGCCGCCGCGCGAGCAGCCGCCGCAGCCGTCGGGCGAACAGCGCGATCAGGCGGGCGTCGCGGGTCCGCCCGCGGGCCAGCAGGAAGGTGATGACCTGGCCGGTGTCGGTGTCGACGGCCAGGTAGAGACGGTGGCCGGGCAGGCGGCGGCTGTGCGTGCCGGACCATCCCTTCTGGAAGCGCTCGAGCTTGCGGTGGCCCCAGTACGGAACCTGGTGGGCGTCGAGGTCGGACCAGATCCGGCCCGCCCGCCGCGGCAGCTCCGCCCGATAGGCGTGCTCCACCGCCCGACGCATGGCCTTGGCGGGGAAGTACGCCAGGCTGCGCTGGGGCGTCGGTGGCCGCGACCGCACGAGCAGCGCGGCTAGGAGCGGTTCGTCGAGCAGGCCGAGGTGGTGCGGCCGCCCGCTCCCCCGCCAGGCCAGGGTCAGCCAGACCAAGCTCAGCGCCAGGGTCGACAGGGCCCGCTCGGCGTGGGACAGATGGCGCTCCAGGACGAGCGACTGGGCGTAGGCGAGCAGGCGCGGAAGCGGGGCGAGGTTGGTCGGCAGCGGGACAGAGGGCAGTACACTTGCCATGAGAATCGGGCTCCCGGTGTCGGCTTCAGCAACCCCCAGGATGCCCGATCCTTCTTACCTCGTCCACCGCAACCGTGAGTTCTACGTTAGGTGCTCGATCGAGCGTACTCGACGGCCTGCTCGAAGCTCATCGCCCGCGCCTCCATCCGAGTCGCCTCGAACGCTTCGTCCCCGAGCTGCTCGCGGGCGAGGTTCCGGTAACGCTCGTGGAAGGAGGCGCTCACGCGGAGCGGGTGGAACGACACGCCCACGCTCCCGAACACCGCGTCGGCCGCGCCGTAGAGCCGCACCGCCCGCTCCGGTTGCCCTTGCGCCGCCGCGCACTCCGCCAGGCCCACGATGGCGAAGGCGACGAGTGGCTTGTCCCCCATGTGCTCCCCGAGCGCCAGCAGCTCCACGTAATACCCGCGCGCCCGCGCGTACTCCCCCTTGCCATGCGCCGCCAGCGCCAGGTTGTACAGGGGCGGGTACATGCTCAGCGCGTTGCCCGCCCTGCGAGCCAGCTCTAGGCCGCGCTCGCAATACTCCTCCGCCCGCCCATAGTCGCCCCGGCTCAGCGGTATCCCTCCCAGAAACCCGAGTGCGAGGGCGACGCCCTGCTCGTTGCCGACCAACTCGGACAGATCGTGGCTCTCCCGCAGGAGCCTCGTCGCCTGCTTCGTGTCGCGCGCCCTCAGAGATGCCGCCCCCGCCAGCATGAGGACGTCGGCCGCGCCCACCGCGTCTCCCTCCGCCCGAAGGACCGCGGCGGCATCCTGGCACGCCGATGCTATCCCCTCTGCGCCTCCAAGGCGGTACCGCATGAGCTGGGCGACATAGGTTGCTCGGGCCCGAGCGCCGGGCGACATCAAGTCACCGCGGGTCAGGGCGTCCTCCATCCACTGGAGTACCTCGCGCTGACCGCGCTGCCAGAAGAACCTCGCCAGAGCGTACGCGAGCCGCGCGGCTAGCTCGGGCCGCCCGCGCGAGAGCGCCCAGGCGACGGCCGCCCGCAGGTTGTCGCGCTCCAGCTCCAACCGTTCCAGCCACTCGACCATGCGCGGCCCAAACAGCTCCGGTTCCGCACGCTCGGCGAGCCTCAGGTAGTACTCGGCGTGCCACCCCGCCACCTGCTCGATCTCCACGAGCTCCTCGAGTAACCGCCGGGCGTACTGCCGCACCGGCTCGAGCAGCCTATACCGGGTCCGACCGTCCCCGAGGGCCTCGGCCACCACCAGCGACTGCCCCATCAGCCGTCCCAGCAGGTCGAGGACATCCTCGGCTCGCGCGTCGTCGCCCGCGCCGACGGCCTCGGCCGCCTCCAGCGTCCACCCGCCGACAAAGATCGACAGCCGCCGAAAGAGGGCCTGCTCGGGCGCACCGAGGAGGTCGTAGCTCCACCTGATCGCAGCCTCGATCGTCCGCTGCCGCTCGGGCAGGTCCCTGGCCCCCCCGCTGAGCAGCGGCAGGGCCCGATCCAGCCGCGCCAGCAGCTCGGCGGGGGTAAGCAGCTTCACCCGGGCGGCGGCCAGCTCCAGCGCGAGCGGCAGGCCATCCAGCCGTCGGCAGATGGCGGCCACTTCGGCGGCGTTCTCGCGCGTCAGTTCGAACGAGGGGGATGCGGCCTGCGCCCGGCCGACGAAGAGCTGCACCGACGCGGCCGCCTCGACATCGCGCTGCTCCCGCGCCGGGTCGGCCGGGGGCAGCGCGAGAGGCGGCACGACATACTCCTGCTCACCGCGCAAGCCCAGCGGCGCACGGCTCGTCACCATCACGTGGAAGTCGGGGCAGGCCAGCAGCAGGTCCCCGACTTCGCGGGCCGCGTCGACGACGTGCTCGAAGTTGTCCAGAACCAGCAGCACCCGCCTGTCGCGTAGGTAGGAGCGGAGCGCTTCGCGCGGGTCCGCGCCCGGCACCTCCCTCAGTCCGAGCGACCGGGCGGTGGTGGGAACGACGAGTCCGGGATCGCCGAGCGGCGCGAGCGGCACCCAGATCACACCGTCGGGGTAGCGCTCGCCGACTTCGTCGGCTACACGCAGCGCCAGGCGCGTCTTGCCCACGCCGCCGGCTCCGGTCAGCGTCAGCAGGCGCACGTCCGGTCGCGAGAGCAGGTGCAGCATCACCTCCACCTCGCGCTCGCGGCCGATCAGCGGTGTCAACTCGTGGGGCAGACGGGGGAGCGCGGCCACGGCTCCGCCCGGCCCCTCGGTGGGACAGGCCGCGGCGCCGCCGCGCGTCCGCGCGATCGACGCAGTCAGGTCCGAGCGCTGGGTCGCGTCCAGGCCCAGGGCATCGGCCAGCCGCCGGACCGTGTCCGGGTACGGGCGCCGGCGCTCGCCGCGCTCGAGCGCGGCGAGCGCGTTGGCCGTGAGTCCCGCTCGTTCGGCCAGCTCCTCCTGCGACAGCCCCATCGCCTCGCGGTGGCGCCTCAGTTGCTCGCCGAACGACCCCGACCACCCCACCACGGCACTTTCTCCTCTCCTCCGTGCCGTTCCACGAGACGCATGCTACCACCCTCCGCTCCGTCACCCACACGCCCAGCCGGGGAACTGTTGGGGAAGTTTTGGGCGAGTGTTGGGGGCGCGTGCGTGGTGGGGGAGCGCCCGAGGGCGGACACTAGACACCAGGCAGGTTCCGATCGGGGAACCGCCGAACGAACGGGAGGGAGCCGATGAGACAGGCCGCAGCACCGGTGGCCCCGAGGCACGTGGCCGCGAGCGGCGGGCGGACGGTCCGGGTGATGGGAAACCGCGTGACGTACAAGGCGGTGGCGCAGGAGACGGCCGGGACCTACTCGCTCTTCGAGGGGGTCATCGAGCCCGGATCGGGCGTGCCGCCGCACTACGAGCGGTACGAGGACGATACGTTGTGGATCCTCGAAGGGACGTTCGGCCTCCGGCTGGGCCACGAGACGCTGGAGCTCGGGCCTGGCGGGTATGCCTTCGTGCCGAGGGGGACGGTACACGCGCTCACCAACGTCGGGGACGGGCCGGGGCGACTGCTCGTGCTGGTCACCCCCGGCGGCCTCCGCGAGAAGTACATCGACGAGATGGGACGGTCCAGCGGTGTGCCCCAGGCGCTCGCCGGACCTGCCGACATCGAGAGGGCCGCCGCGATCGCGGCCAAGTACGGGACCGAGTTCCTGTTTCCACCGGCGGACGGCGCCAATCCTCGGGCGGCACAGCGGCCCTCCGGTCAAGCGCGCACCCCCTTGTCCACTGCTACGGGCAGCCGGGCCGGCCAGTCCACGGGGCACCCGAGCTGTTGCGACCATCATAGGTCGACCGAGGCCGCTCCCCTTCGGAAGACATGACGAGTAAGTATGCCGTTCGCCAGACGGGCGCCCGGGTCAGCGCGCCGTATGGCGGTGACATCAACCAGGCAAGGAGTCACCCATGGTCATCTCACCGCAACCCCGCCCTTTCACGTACAGCGTTGCGTCGGCGGGCGCGCCGTTCGAGGCGCTTCGCTCGCGGCTGGCCGGCGAGCTCATCACGGCCGACGACGACCAGTACGACGCGCTGCGGCAAGTTCAGGAGATCACGGTGGATCGCCGCCCACTGGCGCTCGTGCGCGCGGCAGACGAGCAGGACGTCGCGGAGGCGGTTCGCTTCGCACGTGACTACGGACAGCCACTCGCGGTGCGCAGCGGCGGCCACAGCCTGGCGCGCCTCAGCATGATCGACGACGCCATCGTCGTCGACCTATCGGCGATGAAGCGCGTCAACATCAACCCCGCGACGCGCACAGCGCAGGTCCAGCCAGGCGCCACGTCGGGCAACCTCGCGGGCCCGGCGCACGAGTTCGGCCTCGCGCTCTCGACCGGCGACACCTCGACGGTGGGCATGGGCGGGCTCACCACGGGTGGCGGCATCGGGTTCATGGCGCGGAAGTACGGGCTCGCCATCGACAATCTCCTGTCGGCGCGCGTCGTCACTGCTGAGGGCGACATCGTGACCGCCAGCGCCAGCGAGCACCCCGATCTGTTCTGGGCGATCCGCGGCGGTGGCGGCAACTTCGGCATCGTCACGGAGTTCCAGTACCGCCTGGCGCCGGTCAGCCAGGTGCTCGGAGGCGAGCTGATGCTGCCCGCCAGCCGTGACGTCATTCGAGGGTACCTCGACTACACGGCCTCGGCACCGGATGACCTCACGACTATCGCCACCCTGATGCACGCGCCGCCCGCGCCGCACGTGCCGAGGGAGCGGGTGGGCGAGCTCGTGCTGTCGATCCTGGTGTGCTGGACCGGCAGCGCCGAGGACGGCGAGCGTGCCCTTGCGCCGCTGCGGGCGTTGGCTACGCCGGTCGCCGATACCGTGAGTCCGATTCCGTACCCGCGGATCTACTCGTTCACGGCGCACCAGGAGGTCCGACACGGCTGGTCCATCCGGTCGATGTTCGCGGACGAGCTCAGCGACGCGACGCTCGACGTGGCGCTCGAGGAAATGCAGCGTTCGACGTCGCCCTACAGCATCGTCCAGTTCCGTGGCCTGGGCGGAGCAATGAGGCGCGTCACCAGCGAGGAGACCGCGTTTGCCCACCGCGAGCGGCGCTACTTTGTCGCGATCATCGCGGTCTGGCTCGATCCGGCCGAGGATGCCACCGTGCACCAGGCTTGGACCCGATCGCTCTGGCGGCAGATCCATCACGACGGGTCCGGCGTGTACGTCAACTTCCTGGAAGAAGACGAAAAGGAGCGAATCCTCGACGCGTACCCGGCAGCCACCTTCGCGCGGCTGGCGGAGATCAAGAGGAGGTATGACCGACGGAATCTCTTCACGTTCAACCAGAACATCCGGCCACAGTCTTGATGCTCGACAGGCGGGTTACCGCGACACGACAGGGAGGTACCACGATGAGGAATGAGTCGACGTTCAAGCAAGGGTTCTGGGGCCACCAGCGCGCACGATGGGGTATCGCGAGTGGACTCGCGGCCACGCTCGGCGTGCTGCTCACCGCCTCGGGGAGCGGCGCGCCCGCTGCCCCCGCGGATCGGATCCTCGGCTGGCGTGTGGCTCTTGGGAAGGGCGAAGTGGCGAGCTTCGCCGACGTGCAGGGGACCGGCGCGCCGAAGGCGATCGGCATCATGCTCTCCGCCGAGGCGCTAGCGAGCCTGCCGTCGGAGCACTCGGACGGACACCACTGCTTCGATCGGAACGGCGACGGCGTCACCGCCCGTCCGGCGGAATGCTTCGAGACCCACGAGTTCGTGATCCCGCTGCCGGATGCGGTCAGTCGGCGGGACGACGTTCCGTTCAAGTGGGTGCTCCTGAACTGGAACCAGCACGGCCACGCCCCGCCGGGATCTACGACGTGCCCCACTTCGACGTGCACTTTCACATGGCACCCATCGCGGACGTGCTGGCCATCGGCCCCGGGCCGTGCGGGCCGGAGCTCGTCGACTGCGAAGCCTTCGCCACGGCGAAGCAGCCGCTGCCGACGGACCTGATGCACCCCGACTTCGCCGACGTCGACGCGGTGGCGCCGGCGATGGGCAACCACCTCATCGACCTGACCGGTCGGGAGTTCAACGGCGAGCCGTTCACCCGCACCTGGATCTACGGGATCTACGGCGGGCGCGTCACCTTCTACGAGGAGATGGTCACGCTGGCCTACTTGCTGAAGCCGGCCCCGGATGCCTGCGCCCCGATCAAGTCCCCGCCGGCCGTCGCCGTCGCCGGCTACTACCCAACTGAGCGGTGTGTCCGCTACGAGGCGGGCGCCAACGCCTACGTCGTCGCGATGGATGGGTTCGTCTATCGTGAGGCGAGCGAGGCAACGGCCTCTCGACCTATCGGCGAGGTGCACCCTCACTGAACGGTGCACCTCGGATGCAATTGAGCGGGAGCGGATCATGAGAAGTGGGCTTGTCCTACCGAGCCTCGGCGCCGGGGTCGGGCCTGAGGAGCTGGTTCGGACGGCGCGGCAGGCAGAGGAACTGGACTACGCGAATCTCTGGGTGGCCGAGCGGCTGCTGTACCCGGTGACGCTGCGGTCGCCCTACCCGGCCACGCCAGACGGGTCGTTGCCGGCCTTCTACAAGCACGCGCTGACGCCGCTGGAGACGCTGAGCTTCGTGGCCTCGCAGACCAGCCGGATCGGGCTGGGCACGAGCGTGGTGCTGATGCCGCTGCACAATCCCGTCATGCTGGCCCGCCAGATCGCCACCCTGGACGTCCTCTCGGGCGGTCGGGCGCGGGTCGGGCTGGGCCAGGGCTGGTCGATCGACGAGCTGGAGGCCGGCGGCGGTGCGACTGGCCGGCGCGGCGAGCGGGCTGACGAGTACGTCCAGGTGCTCAAGACGATCTGGACGACCGATCCGGCGGAGTTCGCCGGCCAGCACTACACGCTGCCGAAGTCGATTCTGCAGCCGAAGCCGATCCAGCGGCCCCGCCCACCGATCTACATGGCGGGCTACGTTCCCAGCGCCCTGGCGCGCGTCGCCCGGCTGGCGGACGGCTGGATGCCGTCCGGGGTGCCGCTGGCGGCGGTCGGGCCGATGATGGAGCAGGTCCGCCGGCAGGCCGGCCTGGCGGGCCGCGATCCCGAGGCGCTGGAGCTGCTGGTGTGGGCCTTCCTGGACGTGCGAGACCGACCGACCGGCGAAGGCCGGCCGGACTGGGTAGGCTCCCTCGACGAGATCCGGCGCGACGTCGAGACGGCGCGCGGCTTGGGGGCGACCGAGATCGCCTTCGCCCCCGGCTACGGCACGGGAGAGCTGTCGCTCGAGACCTACTTCGGCCTGCTGGACCGGCTCCGGCAGCTGGTCTGAGCCCGGGCGGGCCGCCGGCAGCGGGGGGAGACGACCAGGACATGGTCGCTGACATCCTCGGTCCGATGCTCGGACTCCAGGAAGCGCGTGGACATTGTGGATCGATCCACGGGCGGTCCCGCGGCGTTATCGCCGCGGGACCATCCTATTGAATCGGCCCCGCGGCCGGCTCTACCACGAAGGCCACGCCGCGATGGGCACCAAGGAGCGGGCCTTCGGGCCGCTATGCAACCGCTCCCTCGAGACGCCGGTCCCGCCGGACCACTGCTATCGCCACCTTGAGGCCAAGCTCCACCTGAGCTTCGTTCGGGATCTGGTCCCACTACCTATGCACCGAGCGGACGATGCTGCTGAGCTCCCCGCGCGCCGGCGCGGGCCAGAGCTACCACCTGCCCTGGACCGGCCTCACCGTCCGCCTCGCGGCCTGAGGCCAAACTGTCAGATCTACGCTAGGGGGCCGACGCGTCATCGACGCCGATCAGGCACAACGGTTTCGCCGGACGGTCGGATTCCGCGACATCGCCGTCCACGAGTATCAAACGCTGCACCCGTCCATCGTGGAGGCGATCGTCAGCCGCCACCTCGGCGACCTCCGCGCGCTCGCCGCCCACGTCGTCCAGCGCTTCACCCCGGAGCCCGGACGCGCCGCCAGCCCGCAAAGCGTCTGGTATAATCCGCCCGGTCCTGGGAGGGGTAGCATAGCCCGGCCTAATGCGCCCGTCTCGAAAACGGGTAGGGTGTGACAGCCCTCGTGGGTTCGAATCCCACCCCCTCCGCCCACGGCCCTCGTCGGAAGGATGGGGGCCTTTGTGTGCCCGCTGCTTTCCTCGGCCGTGGAGGCTGTACTAGAGTTCGCGGCGCCGGACGGGCAGTGTGGGGGAGGGGCGATGTACCTGGACGTCGAGGTCACGGAGATCGAGATCGACGAAGACGGGGACGGCGTGACGGACCACGAGATCATCATGGTCGAGGACGTGCCTGACGCGGCTGAGTGAGCGTTGGGGCGCGTCCCGAGCGACGCCGGGCGTCGTGATATAGTTTTTTTCGCGGCCCACCCCGAGGGACGGGCCGCCGGGAGAGGTCGCATAGTCTGGCCTAGTGCGCGCGCCTGGAAAGCGCGTAGACCTCCGGGTCTCGCGGGTTCGAATCCCGCCCTCTCCGCCGACAGACGTCGAGCGAACAACCTTGGCGCGGCGTCTCCGTTCCTACATACAACCAGTGCAGGAGCGGACGGATGATATACTCCCCCGCCCTCCGGGTCTCGCGGGTTCGAATCCCGCCCTCTCCGCCCACAGACGTCGAGCGCACAACCATGGCGCGGCGTCTCCGTTCCTACAGACAACCAGTGCCGGCGCGGGCTTTTGATATACTCCCCCGCCTGTCCGGGGGAGTGTCGGAATTGGCAGACGAGCGTGATTTAGGATCACGTGCCCGAGAGGGCGTAGGGGTTCGAGTCCCCTCTTCCCCACCAGCCAGCCGGATGCCCACGCGTCCTCGTGCCTGCCAGCTACGTCCTGACTGTCGCCGTGCCCGCGTCTGGGGCCGCTGACCTCCGCATCCCTGAGGCGCGCTCGGTCAGCTTGCAACCTGCCGGCTCCGCCACGGAGGTTTCCCGTGTCTTCAGCGCGCTTCACTCGCTGCCTCGCCGTGCTTGGCGCGGCGCCTCGCCGGACCCATTGTCCTGCTATCGTCGCGCTCGTTGTCCTGCTCCTGGCGTGCTCGGCGCCGGCTCCTCAGCCAAGCCCCGCGTCCCCGCCAACGCCGGCTACTAGCCCGACCACCGTGCCGGTCGCCAGGCCTGCTTCGGCGCTGGTCTCGCCATCGCCGGTTTCGTCGCCGTCGCCATCGCCGCTTCCGTCCCCGTCACCATCGCCCGCGGCCGACCTGCCCACGACCGACGGCGAGCAGGAAGAGAGCGCGGAAGGCGGCGAGCCGGAAGAGAGTGTGGAAGGCGACGAGCTGGGAGAGAGCGCGGAAGGCGAGGGGCAGGAAGAGAGCGTGGAAGGCGGCGAGGCCGCGGCAGCGGAGCCTGTCACGGAGACTCCCTCACCTTCACGGTCGCTGGCGCCAGTGCCAGTTGGCTACTTGAACGCCGTCCCGAGTCCGACCTATGGCGTGCATGTCTTCTTGTGGGGCAATCCCGAGACGACCCAGCGCGATCTCCGGCTCGCCAGGGACGCCGGCTTTAGCTTTGTCAAGCAGCGGTTCGAGTGGCGCAACATCGAGCGCGACGGCAAGGGCATGTTCGAATGGAGCGAGCCGGACCGGATCGTCCGCGAGGCCCAGGCGGCCGGGCTGAAGATCGTGGCGCGGCTCGACAATCAGCCCAGGTGGGCGCGCCGCGATGGGCTGTTCCCCGGCTCCGGTCCGCCCAGCAATCTCGAAGACTGGCGAGCGTACGTCGCCGCCGTCGCCGCCCGTTACAAGGGGCGGATCCAGGCGTACGAGATCTGGAACGAGCCGAACATCGACCGCGAGTGGGGCAACCGCGTGCCAAGCGGTCAGGAGTACACGGCGTTGCTGAAGGCTAGCTACGGCGCGATCAAGCGTGTCGACCCGGACGCCATCGTCATCACCGCCGGGCTTTCGCCGACGACGACCGACAACAACCAGGCAACGCCCGATCTGGCGTTCTACCGCGAGATGTACGCCGCTGGCGCCAGTGGCTCGTTCGACATGCTCGGCGTCCACGCTGCCGGCTTCGCCGCCGAGCCGGAAACCGATCCGGGCGACGTCGCGGCCAGCCCAGCGCTCACCAACGGCGATCCCAGCTCAACCGAGCTGAAGCGCACGTACGCATTCCGCCACGTCGAGGACGTCCGTCGACTGATGCTCGACAACGGCGACGCGGAGAAGCGCATCTCGATCATGGAGATGGGCTGGACCAGCGACGCCCGCCCGTCCTCGCCGTACCGCTGGCACAGCGTCACCGAGCAGAAGAAGGGAGAGTACGTCGCGCGGGCGTTCCGGTTCGCCCGTGAGGAGTGGCGGCCCTGGCTGGCCCACATGACGCTGATCTATCTCTCCCAGCCTGACTGGGACCAGTCCGACGAGCAGTACTGGTGGAGCATCACCGAACCGAACGGTCGCCCGCGCGCCAGCTACAACCTGATCAAGGCCGCGTTGCGCTGACGAGCGCCCGCCGGACCCTCGCGCCTCATGGCCCTGAGACGACATAATGGCGCTCCGATCCCGCGGTCCTGGTGGGCAGCTATGGGGCGTCAGCCCGAAGACAGTTCCGAGGAGGGCGGCCGACACCAGCCGGTGGCCGCCCGGCCGCCCAGTCCCGTCCGCGCTCAGTACGACGCGCTCAAACAGGCCCACCCTGGCGCGGTGCTCCTCTTCCAGCTCGGCGACTTCTACGAGTGCTTCGAGGGCGACGCCCGCCTGGTGGCCCGGGTCTGCGGCATCACGCTGACCACCAGGGAGTTTGCGCGCGGGGATCGCGTCCCGCTGGCCGGGTTCCCCGTCGCGCGGGCTGAGCGACACATCGGGCGTCTGGTTGGGGCCGGCCACCACGTGGCGATCTGCGACCAGGTCAGCGAGCCCGGGCGGGGGCTGGTCGAGCGCCAGGTCACGCGCGTCATCACCGCCGGGACCGTCGCCGAGCCTGGCCTGGTCTCGCCGACCGAGAACAACCTGCTCGCTGCCGTGCGGCGCGGTCGACGCGGCATCGGTCTGGCCCACGTCGACGTCACCACCGGCGAGCTGCTGGCAACCGTCCTCGACGGCCCGAACGTCGAGGTCACGCTCGAAGCAGAGCTCCAGCGACTCCAGCCCGCGGAGTGCCTGATCGGCGTCGACGAAGGCCCGCTGCCGGACGCGGCCGGCCACCTGACGCCGCTCGACCGCGGGCGCTTCGGCGAGGCCGCCGCGGACGACGCCCTGCGAAGGCTGTTCGGTGTCGGCGCGCTCGACGCGTACGGCGTCACGGCCGAATCGCCGGCGCTCGGGCCGCTCGGCGCGCTGGTCGGCTACGTCGAGGAGAAGAACCGCCCGCTGCTGGCCTCGCTCCGCGAGCCGCGGTCCTACAACGTCGGCGCCCACATGGTGCTCGACCCGTCGACGCGCCGCAACCTGGAGCTCACCCGGACGTCCTGGGGTGGGCGGGCGCGCGGAAGCCTGCTCGACGCGGTCGACCGCACCAGGACTCCGATGGGCGCGCGACGGCTCCGCCGGGCGCTCGGCCAGCCGCTGCTCGACCGTGCAGCGCTCGAGGGTCGGCTGGACCAGGTGGACGCGCTGGTTCACCGGCCGGACCTCCGGGCGCGGCTGCGCCTGTGCCTGGCCCGGCTCGGCGACATGGAGCGCCTGGTTGGCCGGGTCCGCCAGGGCTCGGCCACCCCGCGCGAGGCGCTGGCGCTGGCACGATCGCTGCGCGTCGTGCCAGAGCTGCACGGCCCCGCCGAGGATCCAGACCTCGGGCCTGATCGCGAGCTAGGGACGGGGCTCGCCCCGCGTGGCGCCGCACCGGACAGCGCGCCATTGCCCGAGGCTGGCCTGGCCGCGTGTGCCGCCGCTGCCGACCTGATCGAGTCGGCGCTTGTCGAGCACCCCACGACGCGCGTCATCAAGCCTGGCTACAGCGACGAGCTGGACGACCTGCTCGACGGAATCGTCGTCTCGCGCCGCTGGATCGCCGATCTGGAGCGCCGCGAGCGCGAGCGCAGCGGCATCCGCTCACTCAAGGTTGGCTACAACAAGGTCTTCGGCTATTATATCGGGATTGAGGAGCTGGAGCGGGAGCTGCTCCAGGCGCTCCTGCGCCGCGTCGGCGAGCTCGGCCCGGACCTCGTCGAGACCATCGTCGCGGTCGCCGAGCTTGGACTTCCACCAGTCGCTCGCCGAGCTGGCGGCCGAGCGCGGCTGGATGAGGCCGACCTTCGTCGATGACGCGGCCATCCTGATCGTCGCGGCCGACACCCGGTTCTCGAAGGCCTTGTACCGCCCGGCGAGTTCGTGCCGAACGATTGCAGCCTGGGCGCCCATGACGGACAGGTGCTGCTGGTGGCCGGGCCGAACATGGGCGGCAAGTCGACCTATCTTCGCCAGGTCGCGCTCATCGTGCTGCTCGCCCAGGTCGGCAGCTTCGTTCCGGCTCGCACCGCTCGGCTCGGCCTGGTTGACCGGATCTTCACCCGCGTCGGCTCGCACGACGATCTCGCGTCCGGGGCGAGCACGTTCCTGGTCGAGATGGCCGAGACGGCGAACATCCTGCGCCACGCCACGCCGCGCAGCCTGGTCGTCCTGGATGAGGTTGGCCGCGGGACGAGTCACCCACGACGGGCTGTGCATCGCGCGCGCGGTGCTCGAGCACATCCACAACGAGATCGGCGCGCGGACGCTGTTCGCGACCCACTATCATGAGTTGACCGCCTTGACCGACGACCTGCCCGGCCTCCGCAACGTGACCGTTGCCGTGGACGAGGCCGACAACCGCCTGGCCTTCTTGTATCGGGTCGTTCCAGGCGCGGCCGACCGCAGCTACGGCGTCCAGGTCGCTCGCCTGGCTGGCCTGCCGGCCACCGTCACCCGGCGTGCCGAGGCGCTGCTCGCGCGGCTGGAGGGCGGAGCCGACGGCGTGGTGCCGCTCGATCATTCGAGCGCTGATCCAACGCCCACATCGATCCTCAAGCCAGAGGACCGTCCCGATCTAGCCCGGGCCGGTGGCACCGATAGGCAGCCGCTTCGCGAGTGGCCAATCGCCTACGATCCAGGTCCAGCGCCAACAAACGGTGCGGAAGCGGATGGCACGCTCGGCGCGCTGAACCGCGCTGGCGACGCGCTGGACGGCGCTCTCCTGGACGGCGCGGCGGCCCGCGTGCTCGGCGATCTGCTGGCGCTCGACCTGAGTAACGTCACGCCGCTGCAGGCGTTGAACGTGCTCCACGCGATGCAGGCAAACGCGCGCGATAGCCTGCCGTGGCGGGAGTGGCTCGGCTCGCTCACCGGCTCAGCCTCCAGCGTTCCACGTTCGGTGATGGATCCGAGTGGCGATGATCCAGCGCCGTGATCGGGGGACGTTGGACGCCGAGCCCGCGGAATCGAACGTTCAGCCTGAGTCGCCAGCCGCGGAGCTCGCGCCTCGGCGGCCGATCGCCGTCCTGCCGCGCGACGTGGCCGAGCGGATCGCCGCTGGCGAGGTGATCGAGCGGCCGGTCTCGGTGGTCCGCGAGCTGGTCGACAATGCGCTTGACGCCGGCGCGACCGACGTGCGGATCGACGTCCAGGGTGGTGGGCTGCGGTTGATCCGCGTCGCCGACGACGGCTGTGGCATACCGGCCGATGAGCTGGAGCTGGCCTTCGCGCGCCACGCGACGAGCAAGATCGCCGGTCCGGCCGACCTGCTGGAAATTCGCACCCTCGGCTTCCGCGGCGAAGCGCTCCCCAGTGTTGCTGCCGTCGCCGAGGTCGACGTTGCCAGCGCCACGGACGATGGCGGACGCGCGGCAACGGTCGGCCTGCGCGCCGGGCGGGTCGAGCGTCACGGGACGCGCGGGCGGCCGCGCGGGACAACCGTCTGGGTCCGCAACCTGTTCCAGACGCTGCCGGCCCGCTTGAAGTTCATCCGCAACCCGCGCGCCGAGTCGGCCCAGATCGGCCACATGGTCCGCCGCTACGCTCTGGCCCGTCCTGAGATTCGCTTCGCCCTGACGCTGGATGGCCACCCGTCGCTGCGGACGAATGGCAGCGGGCGGCTGGAGCTTGTGCTGGCCGAGGTGTTCGGTCGTGACGCGGCCGCGAGCCTGCTGCCGCTGCCGGAGCGGACGGCCAACGCGGCCCGCCTGACTGGGCGTATCAGCGGCCCTGGCCTGAGCCGCCCCAACCGCCAGCAGTGCATCCTGTTCGTCAACCGCCGCTGGGCCAGGTGCGTCCTGCTCCAGCAGGCGCTCGAAGCGGCCTACCGACCGCTGTTCCCGCCCGGACGACACCCGATCGCGGTCCTGTTCGTCGAGGTCCCGCCCGGCACCGTGGACGTCAACGTTCACCCGTCCAAGGCGGAGGTCAAGCTGCTCTGGGAGCGCGAGCTAGCCGAGACGCTCGGCGAGTCGGTTCGCGAGCTGCTCGGCCGCAGCCCGCGCCGACCCGACGACGAGCAGGACTTCGCGCTCGCGGCCACCCAGTACCGCCTGCCCTCCCCCACGCGGCGCCTGGCCGAGGGTCCGGGCCTCTGGGAGCCCGACGCTGGCACGACCGATCGCGATGCCCCCAGGCCGATGCCGAGGGTGCTCGACCTGCGGCTGATCGGCCAGTTGCAGAACACCGTCCTGCTCGCCGAGAGTCGCTCCGGCCTCTTTCTGGTCGATCAGCACCGCGCGCACGAGCGAGTCATCTACGAGCGACTGACTGCCCAGCACGCGGCTGCTGAAGAAGGTCAGTACCTGCTGGAGCCGGTCGTGCTGGAGCTGAGCCCTGCGCGCGCCGAGCTACTCGCCGGCCGCCTCGACGCACTGGCCGCGCTTGGCTTCGCCTGCGAGCGCTTCGGCGGCCACAGCTTCCTGGTACGCGCCGCGCCCGACCTGACCGAAGCCGCCCGGGCCGGCGACCGCCTGGCCGAAGCCCTCGAAGATGCCGCGTCAGAGTCGGACGACTGGCGTGAGCGGCTGCTGATCCGCCTGGCCTGCCGCTCAGCCACCCGCCGCGGCACGCCGCTCAGCTTGACCGAGGGACGCGCCCTGCTTGACCAGCTTGCCCGCGCCGCCACGCCCGCCATCTGCCCCCACGGCGCCCCCACCATCCTCCAGTTCAACCGCCGCTTTCTCGAGCGCCAGTTCGCCTGGTAATTCGATGCACCGACGTCTTCCCACCGCCCGTCGGAGACGAAGATGACCCGCGCGCCGTCGCTATCGACGGTGATGCGAAGAATGGAACGGGCGGCAGTGCGCGGGAGCGCGATGTTGCCTGCCCGGTCGGGATGCGCCTAGAATCAACGAGGGGAGCAGGGTCGCGGCGCGCTGAACGCTCGGGGCGCGGTGCGCGGCCCGATTGGACGCCTACCGGTGGCCGATGTGCCTGTGGCGAACGCACGAGAGCGTGTGCCGCGCCAACCCGTTGCTTCGAGGAGGAAGGCCACCGGTGAAGGTTGCCGCCCGCGAGATCGAGAAGAGTCAGGTCGAGCTTGACATCGAGGTTGAAGACGAGCGCTTCGAGAAGGCCGTCGACCAGGCGTACCGCCGCATCGTCCAGCGGGTCAACGTCCCCGGCTTCCGCAAGGGCAAGGCGCCGCGCGCGCTGGTCGAGCGGATGGTCGGTCGCCAGACGCTGGTCGAAGATGCCGTCGAGCACCTGGTTCCAGAGGTCGTCGAAGCGGCCGTCAGGGACCAGGAGCTCAAGATGGTCGCCCAACCGCGGCTCGAAGTGGTCAGCACCGAGCCGCTGCAAGTCAAGGCCACCGTGCCGGTCCAGCCTACGGTCGAGCTCGGTGACTATACGGCGCTGAAGATCGAGCGCGAGGCGGCGAGCGTCGACGACGAACAGGTCGACAGCGTCATCGAGCGCATCCGCGAGACCCATGCGACCTGGGAGCCGGTTGAGCGGGCGGTCCAGCTCGGCGACCGCGTGACGATCGACCTGCGCGGCGAGGCCGACAGCCAGACGGTGGTCGACAGCAAGGACGCCGAGTACGTCGTCGATCCGGATGGCCCCGAGCCGGCGCCGGGATTTGCCCAGCAAGTGGCGGGGATGGCGCCTGGCGAGGAGCGTGGCTTCGTACTGACGCTGCCCGAGGACTACCGCACCCGCGAGCTGGCCGGCCAGACGGCACGCTTCACCGTGACGCTCCATGGGGTCAAAGAGCGCAACCTGCCGGAGTTGAACGACGAGTTCGCGGCGATGGTCGGCACGGAATACGAGACGATGGATCAGGTCCGTGAGGGCGCCCGGTCCCAGCTCCAAGAGCGCGACGAGCAAACCAAACGCGCGGCCCACGAAGAGGCGGTCATCCGGGCCGTCATCGACCAGGCCAGGGTTGAGGTCCCGCCCCAGATGGTCGAGGAAGAGGCCCAGCGGATCCTCGATCAGCTCGCCCAGAGTCTTGACAGGCAGGGGATACCGATCCAACAATATCTGAGGTTCACGAACAAGAGCGAGGCCGACCTGCGGGCCGAGCTCATGGTGCAGGGCGAAGCGTCGGTCCGCCGCGCCGAGGTGCTCAGCGCTGTCGCCCGAGCCGAAGGTCTCGACGTCGCCGACGACGAGATTCGCGCCGAGCTGGCGAGCGCCGCCGGTGACGCGGCCGAGGCCGAGCGCCTGGAGCGCGCCGCGCTGACCCGACCGGAAGTAAAGGAGCGTCTCGCATCGGTCTTGCGGCAGCGCAAGGCCGCTCGGTACTTGTTGAAGACTGTCGGCGGTGTTCCTGATCCGGAGCCGACCGCGATGGCCGAGGAGCCAGCGAGCTCGCCCGCGGAATCGGGCGAGGCCGCGCAGCCTGGAGAGGCAAAGTCATGACCCCGAAAGCCGGTTTCCCCCACGTCCCGAGTCGCCCGCGCGGCACCTTGCCTCAGATTGCCTGGCAGGGCCGCGAGCTGCGCGAGCACGTCGCCCCGCCTGCCACGCTGAACAGCCAGGGCCTGGAGCGCGTGATCAACCAGGTCGTTCCGATGGTCATCGAGCAGACCAACCGCGGCGAGCGGGCCTACGATATCTACTCGTTGCTGCTCAAGGAGCGCATCGTCTTCCTGGGCACGCCGGTGGACGACCAGATCGCCAATCTGATCATCGCCCAGCTCCTCTATCTCGCCCGAGAGGATCCCGACAAGGACATCACGCTGTACATCAACAGCCCAGGCGGCTACGTCAACGCCGGGCTGGCGATCTACGACACGATGCAGCTCGTCCAGACCGATGTCTCGACGACCTGCATCGGCATGGCCGCCTCGATGGGCGCCGTCCTGTTGTGCGGTGGCGCCAAGAACAAGCGCTACGCCCTGCCGAACGCGACGGTGATGATTCACCAGGCGGCTGGTGGCTTCGAGGGCACCGCGGCGGACATCGAGATCCGTGCCCGGGAGATCCTCCGGCTCCAGCAGCGAATCAAGGAGATCATCTCGTTCCACAGCGGCCAGGACATGGAGCGGGTCGCACGCGACATGGACCGCGATTTTTTCATGGGCGCTGAGGCCGCCAAGGAGTACGGGCTGGTCGACGATATTATCGGGGTTACGCCGGTGTCGACTGGCAGCGATGAGCCGGTCCCGACCGGCAGCGACGGCGTCGCCGGCAGCGACGGCGCGGCGAGCGGAAGCTAAGACCGCGCGGCTGGGACGAGCCGAACGCGGCCCGCCCGTCTCGGATGACGATGGTCCGTTGCCAACGGTGAGGGAGACGTAATAGCATGGCCAATACTCGGGGCGGCACGCGCGGGCAGTACCACTGCTCGTTCTGCGGCAAGAGTCAAGACCAGGTCCGTCGGCTGATCGCCGGGCCCGGCGCGGTCTACATCTGCGACGAGTGCGTCGATCTCTGTCGCGAGATCATCGACGAGGAGTCTGCGCCTCCCACGCGGGCCAAAACCCCGCTCGCCAAGCTGCCAACGCCGAGGAAGATCTACGAGCAGCTCAACGGCTACGTCATTGGTCAGGAGCGCGCCAAAAAGGTTCTCTCGGTCGCGGTCTACAATCACTACAAGCGTGTTGGCGCCGGCATGCAGGTTGACGACGTCGAGCTGCAGAAGAGCAACATCCTGCTCGTCGGCCCGACCGGCTGCGGCAAGACCCTGTTGGCCCAGACCCTCGCCCGGGTCCTGGATGTCCCATTCTGCATCGCCGACGCGACGGCACTCACCGAGGCCGGCTACGTCGGCGAGGACGTCGAGAACATCCTGCTGCGGCTGATCCAGGCCGCCGACTTCGACATCGCGCGCGCCGAGCGCGGGATCGTCTACATCGACGAGATCGACAAGATCGCTCGCAAGGGGGACAACCCCTCGATCACCCGCGACGTCTCCGGCGAGGGCGTCCAGCAGGCGCTCTTGAAGATCATCGAGGGCACGGTCGCCAATGTGCCCCCCCAGGGTGGGCGCAAGCACCCGCACCAGGACTTCATCCAGATCAATACCCAGAATATCCTGTTCATCTGCGGCGGCGCCTTCGAGGGACTCGAGGACATCGTCGGGTCGCGCGTCGGATCAAAGCGGACGATGGGCTTCCGGTCGGAGCGGCATACCGACCAGGACATGGCCGAGCTGTTCCGCCAACTCACCGCCGACGATCTGCTCAAGTACGGGCTGATTCCCGAGTTCGTCGGGCGCCTGCCGGTTACGGTCAGCATCGACCCGCTCGGCAGGGACGACCTGATCAAGATCCTGACCGAGCCCCGCAACGCGATCACCAAGCAGTACAGCAAGTTCCTCTCGCTGGACAAGGTCGAGCTGGTCTTCTCCGGCGAAGCTCTTGAGGCCACGGCCGAGCGGGCGCTCGAGCTCAAGACCGGCGCTCGCGGCCTGCGGACGATCATCGAGGAGGTCTTGCTCGAAGTGATGTACGAGATCCCTTCGCGCACCGACGTCCGCAAGTGCGTCATCAGCGCCGACACCATCCGCGACGGCAAGTACCCGCAGCTTCTGGCGCGCTCGGAGCGACCGATCGAGATGACCGAGTTCCGGGAGGACGCGTCGGCCTAAAGGGGCAGATGATGGACCAGCAGACCAGCCGCAACCCGGCCGTGACCGACCAATCGCTCAATCCGTTCAACATCTACGACCCATCTCGACGGGTCGAGATGGTGCCAGGCGTCTGGCGGCAGATGCTGGCCGCCGGCAACGGCGCGATGGTCGTCCGCATTGATGTGCTACGGGGCTCCCAGGTGCCGATGCACACCCACCCCCACGAACAGATCGGCCACCTTGTCAGCGGTCGCGCCACCCTCAAAGTCGGCGATACGGCCGTCGAGCTCAAGCCGAACGACGGCTACGCGATCCCCTCGAACGTCCCCCACGGCGTCGTCGACTGCCGCGAGGACAGCGTCTTCGTCGACGTCTTCTCGCCGCCCCGCGAAGAGTACCGCCAGGAGACTATCGGCAGCACGGGATAGTCGCGCCGTCCGGTGTGTCGATCCTCTCCCGTCCTGAAGAGCCCTGTCCGGCGCCTGGCAGGACGGACTCTCCGGTGCTCTCCTAGCGCCAGGCGCGCCCTACGCCAGGCGCGCCATCAGGATGCCTAGCTCGAACAGCAGGTAGAGCGGCAAGCTGATGATCGTCTGGTTCAGCGGGTCCGGAGTAGGCGTGATGACCGCGCCTGCCACGAAGGAGGCGATCAGGGCGTACTTGCGCATCCGGACCAAGCGCTCGACGGTCAGCACGCGCAGCTTGGCCAGAAAGAACATGATCAGCGGTGTCTCGAAGGCCAGGCCCATCCAGAAGAGCATCGTCGTGACCGTGCCGACATACTCGCCGAAGGCCCATTTGACCTCGACGCCAGACTCGGCCACCCCGAACGTCAGCAGAAAGTTGATCGCGAACGGCAGCAGCAGCAGGTAGCCGAACACAATGCCGATGACGAACGCGAGCGTCACGCCCGGAGCGGCCATGTACAGATACTTTTTCTCGTGCGAGTGGAGCGCCGGCAGGACGAACTTCATCATCTGGTAGATCAGGACCGGCATCGCCAGGGCCGCGCCGACGACGAGCGCCACCTTGAAGTAGGTGATGAAGATCTCGCCCGGCTTGATCGTCTGCAAGAAGCCCTGGGCCGGCGCGTTGACGACGTTGATGACGTTCCAGGTCAGCGAGCTATAGCCTGGCACCGGAATCGCCGAGATCGCGAGGCCGACGGCGAGTGCGACGCTGCAGATGATGACCCGAATGCGGAGCTCCTCGAGGTGCTCCAGCATCGTCATGCCCTCGTCCTCGTCGTCAGGCGTCGGGGAAGGGCCGTCCGCGGAGGCGGGTAGGACCGGCGGGGGAGGCGGAGGCTCGGTCGGGGGCGGCGGCAGAATCGGCGGCGCGAGCTGCTCGGTTGCTGGCGCCTGGGCGTCGGTGGTCGGCAGCGGCTGGACGGGCGGCGCGAGCTGATCACTCGGCGCGACGGCCTGTTCCGCGGGCCGGATCGGCGTCGATTCCGTCGGCGACGAAGCTCCCTGCGCTTGAGCGCTGGCAATCTCGGCGAAGGCTGACGTCGTCCGCGCCAGCTCCGGCTCGGGCGGAGCGCCACTGGCTCCGACACCGTTCACCGGCACGCTTTCCGGGGGGATGCCAACCTGGCCGATTGACGCATCGGTCGAACCGGGCGACGGGTCAGGCATGCTGGGTGTGGTGTCTTCAGGTGGTGGTGTGGGCAAGGGAAGTCCTGGGCCTGGAGCCAGCCGCTCCGGGAACTTAGCCGGCGTGCTCGTCGAGATAGGTCATCGCGTCCTGGACTGTGCGGATCTTCTCGGCATCCTCGTCGGAGATCTTGACGGCGAACTCCTCTTCGAGCGACATGATCAGTTCGACCAGGTCGAGCGAGTCGGCGTTCAGATCCTCGATGAACGAGGCCTCGGGGACAACCTCGTCCTCGCCCACGCTGAGCTGCTCGGCGATGATCTTCTTCAGCCGGTCCTCGGCGGTCTGGGCCATCCGAATCCCTCCTCTTATCCCGCGCGCCATCGGGCACGGGGAGCTAGCGCGCGAGATAATGCGGAATGGGCGTCTTGGCGGTCAACTGTTGGGCTACTTGGCGGTCGAGCGATCCTCGCCGAGACGCCCAAGCACGCCGTTCACGAACCTGGGCGAGCTATCGCCTCCGTACATCTTGGCCAGCTCGATCGCCTCGTTGATCGCCACTTTCATGGGAACCATAGCACGGCCGTAGCGGGATTCGTAGAGTCCGAGTCGCAAGATAGTCCGATCGACGGCCGCCATCTGCCCCAGTGGCCAGGCCGGCGCGCGCTCCTGGATCGTCGCGTCCAGCTCGGCACGCTGGCGCAGAATGCCGCCGATGAGTTCGCGCGCGTATTCGGCCACCTTCGGGTCGATCGGCTCCGCCTGCATCAATCGGTCAAGCACGACACCTGGCGAGTGTCGGGCAACGTCGGCCTCATACAGCACTTTGAAGGCCAGGACGCGCGCGTGGCGCCGTCCGCCGCGGACGTCGGGCCGCCGACCGGTCCGCGCGCGGGTCGGTGGCGCGGCGTCCGGCGCGATCACCACTGCCGCCTCACGCTCGGCGGCCAGCGCCTCGTGGTCCGCGGAGCCGTAGTCCGGCTGTGTGGGCGCGAGTTGTTGGCGGACGGACTGCTCTGGCGCGCCCGTGTCGGTCTGCTCTTTGTCTTCCCCCAGCGGCGTCACGAAACGCGCACCGGGTGCGGCTTGGCCACTCCCAGGCGGGCGGCCGACCACATCTCGAGATGGTTCGAGACGAAGTCGATGGTGACGTCGCCGCGGCGAAAGGCCGGCTCGGCCAACAGGCTCAGGTGGTACGGGATTGACGTCTCGACGCCCGTGATCCGCGTCTCGCGCAACGCCCGATCCATCCGATCCAGCGCCTCGGGCCGATCTCGCCCCCAGGCCATGACCTTGGCCAGCAACGAGTCGTAGTACGGAGGGGTCAGGTACCCCGCGTAACAATGGGTGTCCACCCGGATGCCCGGGCCGCCGGGCTGGATGAAGGTATCGATCGTTCCGGCGGACGGCGCGAAGCCGCGGGCCGGGCTCTCGGCAGTCACCCGACACTCAATTGCGTGTCCGCGCAGCCCAACCTCCTCCTGGGTCACGCTGAGCGGCTCGCCGGCCGCGATCCTGATCTGCTCCTTGACCAGGTCGATGCCGGTCACCATCTCGGTGACGCCGTGCTCTACCTGGATCCGGCAATTGACCTCCATGAAGTAGAGGTCGCGGTTGCCGTCGAACAGGAATTCGAAGGTGCCCGCGTTGCGATAACCGGTCTTGCGGACTCCCGCGGCGGCCAGCTCGCCGAGGCGCCGACGGAGTGTGTCGTCCAGAACCGGCGACGGCGCCTCCTCGACGATCTTCTGCCGCCGCCGCTGGAGCGAGCAGTCGCGCTCACCGAGCGAAACGACGTTGCCGTGGGCGTCGGCCACCACTTGCACCTCGACATGATGGGCATTCTGCACCATCCGCTCGAGGTACACCGCACCACTGCCGAAGTGGGTCAGCGCCTCGGCCTGGGCAATCGGCAGCTGACGGATCAGCTCCTGCTCGTCGTACGCGGATCTGATCCCCCGACCCCCACCCCCGGCGACGGCCTTGATCATCACCGGATAGCCGATCTGTCGTGCCAGGTCCACCGCGTCCTCGCTCCGATGGAGTGGCTGGTCTGAGCCCGGCACCGTCGGCAGGCCCGCCTCGCGCATCAGGCGGCGGGCAGTCAGCTTGTCGCCGAGCTTCTCGATCACCTCGGGTGGCGGCCCGACAAACCGTAGCCCGCACTGTTCGACGACCTCGGCCAGATACGCGTTCTCGGAGAGAAAGCCGTACCCCGGATGCACCGCTTCGCAGCCGGTCACCAGCGCCGCGCTGACCACGTTCGGGATGTTCAGGTAACTCTTGTCCGAGGCCGGCGGGCCGATGCAGACGGCCTCGTCGGCCAGCATTACCGGCAGTGATGCACGATCAGCCTCGGAGTGGCCGACGACAGTCTGGATGCCTAGCTCGCGGCACGCGCGGATGACCCGAACCGCGATCTCGCCTCGATTCGCGATCAGAACTTTCCTAAACACCACCACACCCGCTGACCGGCGCCACGGGGTGCGCAGCGGCGCCCACCCTCATCCTGGGATGACCGGCGAGTACATCGTCATGCCATCACGATGCCGCCGTCGACGTGGAGAACCTGACCGGTCACATAGCGGGCGGCGTCGGAGGCCAAAAAGGCGATCGCCTCGGCCACGTCCTCCGGGGTACCGGTTGCGCCGAGCGGGATCAGCTTCAACAAGCTCTGCTTGGCCTCCTCGCTCGTCTGGGACCACATGTCAGTCTCGATGAAGCCCGGCGCCACGGCGTTTGCCGTGATCCCGCGCGACGCGGCCTCGCGGGCGACCGAGCGGGTAAAGCCGATCAGCCCGGCCTTGGACGCCGCATAGTTGGCCTGCCCTGGATTGCCCATCACGCCTGAGATCGAGGTGACGTTGACGATGCGCCCGGCCCGCTGGCGCACCATCCCGCGTAGAACGGCCTTCGTCACCAGATACGCGCTCTTGAGATTGGTGTCCAGGACCGTGTCCCAGTCTTCCTCGCTCATCCGCATCAGCAATGTGTCGCGGGTGACCCCGGCGTTGTTGACCAGGATGTCGATCCGCCCAAACGCCTGAAGCACGGTGCTGACCATCATCTCGACGTCGGCGGCCCGCGCCACGTCGCCGGCGACGGCCATCGCCTGGGCCCCGCCGCCCGTCAATTCGCCCAGGACTTCCTGGGCGGCATCGTGGTTGGCCTTGTAGTTAAACGCCACCTTGGCGCCGCCCTGGGCGAGCCGGATCGCAACCGCCCGCCCGATGCCGCGCGAGCCGCCGGTGATGAAGGCAACCTTACCCTGGAGGTCGGACAGCGGCCTCGATCGCTGTCCGGTTTGCGGCATCACCGAGCGGAGGAACGCCCCGCCGTCGACGTTCATGACGACCTCCCCGCGCCTGCGACGTCGCCCCGCGCTCCGCGGCTACTCCGCCTCGCGTCGCTTCTCCTTGATCGTCAGTACCTGGTTGCCATTGTAGGTCCCGCAGGTCGGGCAGACGTGGTGGGTCATCTTGCGGCTGCCACACTGCGGGCAGTCCATCAGCGTCGGTACGGCCAGCCGGATGTGCGCCCGCCGGTTGCCCCGCCTGGCCCGGCTCAGCTTCTTCTTGGGTAGCGCTCCCATGATCTCCTCCTTGTGCTCGAGCCAACACTCAGGTCGGCGGCAGCTTGCTCTTCAACAGCTCGCCGAGCCGGCCCAACGGCTGCTCGTCCTCGCCGTCGTGCACGACATGCCCGCAGGTCGTCCTGTTCAGGTCGGTGCCACACACTTCGCACAGCCCAGCGCAATCCGGCCGGCACAGTGGTCGGAGCGGCTGCTCCAGCACGATGTCCTGGCGAATCGTCTCGCTGAGGTCGATGATGTGATCCTCGCCGATCCGCGGCTCGTCCGGGTCGGCCGGGATGCTCTCCGGCAGGCCGGTCTGGATGTTGGTCGTTGGCAGGAACTCCTGGCGGAAGCGGTTCTCGACGACGTTCTCGGCTTCGCCCAGGCAGCGCCCGCACTCCTGCGTGACCTCGGCTCGGTACTGGACGTCCGCGAGGATACCGTGGGTCGTTCGCGTCACTTTGACCGACCCGACAATCGGGCCCCGCAGCCCGAGCTCGGTCCGCAGCTCTGGTTCGTCCTCGCTGAACTCGTCCGAGCGGGTCGCCCCGACAGGTGCTTTGAGCAATTGCGCGACATGCACCCCGATCACGGGACACCTCTAGATCATGGTTGTTCAAGAGCACGAAAAACGGCCGCGGCGCGGCCGATCTTCACTCGAAGTATAGAGAGCCTTCGGAGCGCTCCGCAAGCGGCGCGGCGCTCAGCCGGCCGATAGGACGACGCCGAACTCGCGGGCCGTCGTCTGGATCGCTTCCCAGGTGCGCTCGGGCAGCGGGATGCCGTCGCGAGAGCGCCTCTCGCGGCTCCGCGCTTCGGGCTCACCGGGCAGCAGCACTTCCGAGAAACCAGGGGCAGGCGGCACGCTCTTGAGCCGTTGGGCGGTTGTCTCGACGTAGTCGGTGAACTCCTCGCGCGGACGGAAGGCGTTCGGGTCGATCGCCAGCACGCTCAGGCAGCTGGCGCGCTGGTCGTCGCCGGACACCTCGCCTCCGCTCAGGCCGACCGAGAGGAGCTGGACGACCACGCCGAGCGCATACCCCTTGTGGCCGGCGAACGGCAGCATCAGCCCACCGGCGAAGAAGTCCTCGACGTCGGTGGTCGGGCGGCCCTCGGCATCCAGGATGGTCCCGGGCGGGACCGGCTCGCCTTTGGCCCGTGCAACCTGAAGTTTGCCCTGGGCCACCGAGCTGGTGGCGTAGTCAAGCAGGATCGGTGGGCGCCCCCGGGCGCGCGGCATCGCCCACGCGATCGGGTTCGTCCCGAGCCCTCCCTTGGCTCCGCCGAATGGTGCGACGTGGTAGGGGCCGCCACCGCCCGCGGTGGTCGACATGCCGATCATGCCGGCCGCCGCGATGCGCTCGACCCACTCGCCAATTCGCCCAGTATGGTGACAGTTCATCGCCACCACGCTGCCCAGGCCGGCCTCGCGAGCCTTGGCGATCGCCAGATCGGCGGCCATCCGCGAGGCGACCTGTCCAAACGTTGCCGCCCCGTCCATGACGGCAGTCGACCCGGTCTCGCGGGTGACCCGCGGCGATGCTCGGGGGTCAAGTCGGCCGTCGCGGATCTCCTGGGCGTAGAACGGAACCCGGATCACACCATGCGAATCATGGCCGGTCAGGTTCGCGTCCACCAGCGAGTGTGTGACGATCTCGGCGTTCTCCTGAGTCGCACCCGCCGCCGTGAAGATCGCCCGCGCGTCCTCGGCCAGCTTCCGAGCATCCATCGTCAGCATCGTCTGTACCTCCTTGGCGCGTCAACCTGCTTGAACCGAAGGATCTCCTGTTCGTGGATGACGCTTCGCGTCGCTCACGACGGCACGGCGGTGCCGGACCCTCTACGGTCCAGAGTGCTGGCATCTACTCCAGGTCCACGCCGAGCGCCACGAGGACTCGCGAGACCATGTTGTAGAACGCGATCGTCGTCGTCAGCTCGACGAGCTCGCGGCGATCGAAGTGAGCCCGGACGGCCGCGAACACGTCGTCCGGCACCACGACGTCGCGGGTCATCGTGTCGGCATACGCCAGCAGGGCACGCTCGCGATCGTCGAACGCGTCCGACTCGGACCACGCCGTTAGCGCCGCGATCTGAGCGTCCGAGACCCCCTCGCGCTTGGCGATCGGAACGTGGTGCTCCCATTCATACGTCGCGCCGTTGAGTTGGCCGACACGACAGATCGCCAGCTCGCGGGCCCGTCCGTCGAGGCTCGAACGGTGCCGAACGGCTGTCCCCATCGCCAGCCATCCCTCGGCGATTGGCGGGCTGTTGAGCAGCATCCGGTACAAGTTGAGCAGGCCGCCGCGCTCGGCGACGATTCGCTCGATCAACGGCGCCAGCGCCGCGGCGCCGGCGTCCCCAGTGGCGTCGTCCTCGCTGACTGCATACTCGATTCGGGCCATGCTCCCTCCCCAACGGCGTGGTGGCTATACTAGCGCGGCCGCGCCCCAGAGCGCGGTCGTCGCGGCTTCGACGGGGAGGGGAGCATGGAGTACCGCGCGTTTGGGCGGACCGGTCTCGAGGTCTCGGCGATGGGCTTCGGGAGCTGGCCGATGAGCGGCGACCGCTACGGGCCGGTCGAGGACGAGGCGGCGATGAGCGCCGTTCGCCGCGCGCTCGACATCGGCGTCACCTGCTTCGACAGTGCGCCCGGCTACGGCGCCGGACACGCCGAGGAGGTGCTGGGCAAAGCGCTCGGCAATCGCCGCCGAGAGGTCGTGCTAGTCACCAAGTGCGCCATTTTCATCCCGCCCGGTTCCAAGACTGCCGAGCGCGACGGCAGCCGCGCAAACGTGCTCCGCGAGATCGACGACAGCCTCCGTCGCCTCGGCACTGACGTTGTCGACGTCTATCTCGTCCACTGGCCCGACCCGAACGTGCCGGTCGAGGAGACGTTCGGCGCCGTTGACGAGGTTGTCAAGTCCGGCAAAGCCCGCTTCGCCGGCGTGTCCAACTTCACCGTCGAGCAGATGCAACGCTGCATGCCCATTCGACCGATCGACGTCTTGCAGGTCGGGTACCACCTGTTCGACCGGCGGATGGAGCGGGAGATCTTCCCTTTCTGCGCCGAGAACGGGATCGGCGTGATGGGCTACGGCTCGCTTGCCCACGGGCTGCTGACCGGCACGTTCACTGCCGAGACGACGTTCGACGAGATGGACTGGCGCTACCGTGGCGTGGCGTTCGGTCAGCCAATCTTCAAAGGTGACAACCTGGCCCGCAACGTTCGAGTCGTCGAGCGACTGAAGCGCGAGGTGTCCGAGCCGCTCGGGGTGCCGATCACCCACGTCGCCCTGGCCTGGTCGCTTCGCAACCCGGTCGTCAGCACCGCGCTCGTCGGCGCGCGCACCCCGACCGAAGTCGACCAGAACGCCGCCGCCACCGAGCTGAAGCTCAGCGACGACGACGTGCGCAAGATCGAGGAGATCATGGCCGATGCCGGCGGCATGATCAGCGCGTTCACCCCGCTGCGCATCCCGAACGAAGAGTGGGAGTGAATAGTCGTATCCTAGGAAGCCTACCCCCAGCCCGCTCCCGGAGGGGGTAGGCTGGCCCCCGCGGGGAGACGATGGCGGAAGACGACGGCGCAAGGCGGGAGACGCTCGGCTTTATCGGCCTGGGGCGAATGGGCAGCCCGATGTCTGGCCGGCTCGTCGCGGCCGGGCACCGGGTCGTCGGCTTCGACGCGGCCGGCCTTGAAGGACGCCTGCCCGAAAGCGCGCTGCCGGCGGCGTCCGTCGAGGGCGTGGCGGGTCGCGCCGGAACGGTCTTCCTGAGCTTGCCGCACGGCGAGGTCTCGCGTGCTGTCTGCGCCGAGATCGCCGCGGCTGCAGGGAGGCGGGCGCACACCGTGGTCGAGCTGTCGACGATCGGGATGGCGGCGGCGCGCACGTGCGCCGAGCTACTCGCCGCCGAAGGTCTGGTGTACGTCGACGCTCCGGTGAGCGGCGGGGTAGCCGGGGCACGGGCTGGAACACTCGCCATGATGGTCGGCGCGGAGGCCGCGCGCTTTGTCGCGCTCCATCCCGTGCTACGGGTGCTGGCCAACAACTGCTTCCGGGTTGGCGATCGGCCGGGCCACGGCCAGGCCATGAAGCTGCTGAACAATTTCATCTCCGCCGCGGCCCTCGCGTCCACCAGCGAGGCGGTCGTCTTCGGCCAGCGGATCGGCCTGGACCCAGCCCTGATGATCGACGTGATCAACGTGTCCAGCGGCCGCACCACCGCCAGCACGGACAAGTTCCCGCGCAGCGTCATCCCACGCACGTACGATTTCGGCTTCGCCGGCGCCCTGATGGCTAAGGACGCGACGCTGTATGCTCAGGAGGCCGCCCAGGCCGACGTCCCGCACGAGCTCGGCACCCTGGTCGCCCGCATCTGGCAGGAGTTCGATGCCGATTGCCCGGGCGCCGACTTCACCTACCTGCACAAATACCTGGAGGGCCGCGCCGGCGGATTGGGCGCGTAGCCGACTGCCGCCGAGAGTCCGCCTAACCCTGTCACTGTCTCCCGGCGGGAACACGGACAGGCTGCCTGGCGCCATACCGGTCCAGCTCAGCGGCGGTCAGGCCATTGCGGCGGATGATGTCGCGGTAGAGGTACGCGCTCGGCTTGGGGGTACGGACCTGGGTGCGGTAGTCGACATGGACCAGGCCGAAGCGCGGCTCGAACCCCTCGGCCCACTCGAAGTTGTCCAGGCTCGACCAGTAACAGTAGCCGTTCAGGCGGACGCCGGCCTGGATTGCGCGGTGGCAGGCGGCGAGGTGGCGGACCAGGTACGCCGGCCGGAGTCGATCCTCGTCCTTCGGCTCCGGGATGCCGTTCTCGGTCACGACCACCTCGATGCCCGAGCTAGGCGGGGCAATCTCCACGAGCGCGCGATACAAGCCCTCAGGGTAGATCTCCCAGCGGAGCTGGTTGCGCTCGACGTCGGCGCATATCTCGCGGCCGAACAGCACGCCTGGAAGGCGCGGGTCGAACCGGTCGTGTTCACGGGTGTAGTAGTTCAAGCCAACCCAGTCCTCGGTGTCAGCCAGCCAATCGACCCGCCGCCCGTTGCCGAGCGGCGGAATCAGCCGGCCATGACGGACTGCGATCGGGAACGCTCGGTTAATCACGCGGTGCCGGATCGCCGCGATCAGCCGGTCGCTGCGCCGGCGGGGATCGGCCGGATCGAAGATCCGCCAATGGTGGGCCACGCCGACGTGTGCCCCGGGCTGCTCGTCGTGGATCGCGTGGTACGCTCTCCCGTGGGCGAATGCCATCCAGCGCAGCACCTGGAGCGCCTCGCGAAGGTTCGTCCGATTTGGAGGCCAGACCCCGAGCACCCAGCCCTGGGAGGCGTAGACGCCCGGCTCGTTGATCGTGATCCAGTAGCGGACCAGGTCGCGGTACTCGCGGGCGACGCGGCGGACGTAGCGAGTAAACAACCCGACGACATCCGCCCTGGTCCAGCCACCACGATCGGCCACCAGCGGGGATTGGTGAAGTGATGGAGCGTGACCAGCGGCTCCAGCCCGTTCGCTCGGGCGGTTTCGATCACCCGCCGATAATGGGCGAGCGCCGCTGGATCGAAGACGCCGGGCGCCGGCTCGATCCGGCTCCACTCGAGCGAGAAGCGGTGGGCAGTGTGGCCCAGTTCCGCCAGGAGGGCGAAGTCTTCGGCGTATCGATGGAGCTGCTCGCAGGCCGCTCCTGACCGGTGCGGCACCCTGCCAGCCTCTTCGGCCGCCCACCAATCGTTAGCGCGGTTGTCGCCCTCCACCTGGTGGGCGGCGGTTGCCGAGCCCCACAGAAACCCGTCTGGGAAGCGGAGCTCAGGGCGTTCGGTCACCGTACGCGGACGGGAACGGCGTGCCACCGAGTGCGTGCCGTCAGCAGGAGCCAGAGCAGCGGGACCGGCGCCAGGACCGCGACGTGCAGGACCACGACGAAAGCAGCGGCCAGGCCCGGCTCGGCCCCGAAACTGTCCACCAGCAGCGACTTGACCGGCAGGTGGAACGTGCCGACCGAGGCCGGAGCAGCGGGGACGGCGAACGCGAAATTGGCCACGCCGACCGCCGCGAACGGCAGTGTCGGCGTGGCCACCCAGCCGAAGGCGACGAGCAGGCAGTAGTACGATGCCGCCTCAGCTGCCCAGGCGAGCAGCGACAGCCGCGCGGCATGCGCCAGCAGGCGCGGACCACGGCGGTGGGCCGCCTCGGCTGCGATTGCGAGCAGCCTTCGGGGGTGCCAGATCGGGCGGCCGGCCTGCCGAGCCACCGTTGCCGCGAGCGCGGGCGCCCCGAGGTACCACCCGACAAGCGGGATGGCCGCCAGCGATGGCAGATACAGGGATAACGCCCCGAGCCCTAGCGTCAGCGGCCAGCCGGCGACCCCGCTCAGGATCGCCGCACCAGCGATGAACGCCCCAAAGATGGCGCCGTCAACGAGCCGCTCGAGCAGCTCGGCGGTGGCGACGTCCGAGAGCTTGACCCCTGGCAGCCGTGACGCCAGGAGCAACTTGACCGCGTCGCCGCCGCGGGCGGGTAGCGCCAGCCCGGCCAGCGCCGCGGACAGCGCAACTCCCAGCAAGCGGCTCGTCGGCAGCGGGGCGGCCGGGGCCAGCAGCACGCCCCAACGGACCGCCCGCAGCCAGAGGTTGATGCAGCCCAGCAAGAGCATCGGCCCAAGCCACCAGGCGGAGACTTGGCCGAAGGCCGCGCCCACGGCCCGCCCGTCGAGGCCGGCTAGGAAAACGCCGCCGCAGGCTACGCCGGCGACGGGGCCCGCCACCCGCACCGCGGGGTGCTCGATGATCCTCAGGAGCTTGCGCATCGAAGCGAGCCTTTATAGCCGAATCGCCTGACGAGGGTGCACACTTTAATAGTGGATCGCGGGCGAGAGGCGTCACCACGCGAATCTTATACCCCTTTGAGAGAACGTAGGCATCGCCTGCGCCAGGAGGCGCAGGATGATCGATGGGTGCCAGGCCCGCGGGGCACGGGCTTCGCTGGCACTGTCCGTGCAAGGTAGATGCGTTGGCCGTGCTGGATCTCTGGATTGCGCGGTTCGGGGTCAGAATGTCGCAACCGACGATGTCGCGAGACAAGCTGCTGGGGATGGGCGTCGGCCTGGGCACCTGGGCGCTGGTGACCCTGCCTGTCTGGGGGGCGTTGCTGGCGCCGTTGGCCCTGGCCTGGGCACTGCTCGCCTTCAACGCCTATTGGCTGATGCGGTCGGTGCTGCTCGGCGGCGGGGCGGTCGTCGGCTTTTTCCGCCTGCGGCGCGCCGAGCGCACAGACTGGCTGACTCAGGCCAGTGGTCACCCCGGATTCGCCGACCTGCACCACCTGGTCCTGATCCCCACGTACAAGGAAGATGACCGGATCCTGGCCGAGACGCTCGAGTACCTTGAGCGACAGGATTTCCCGCGTGAGCGCATCTCGGTCGTGCTTGCCTTCGAGCAGCGCGACCCCGGTGCCGCGCACCGCGCGGACCGCCTGCTGCGCCGCTTCCGGCCGCGCTTCGGCCGCTGCTGGGCGCTCTTCCACCAGCTTCGGGCGGGCGAGCTGGCGGGGAAGTCATCCAACCTCGCCTGGGCCGCGCCGCGCGCCCGAACGCTCCTCATGCGCCAGGGCATCGACCCGACGAACGTGCTGGTGAGCGTCTGTGACGCGGACTCCCGCCTGCACACGAAGTATTTGAGCGCGGTGGCCGCCCACCACTTGGCCGACCCCGAACGAGCCGATCGCCTCTACCAACCGGCCCTGCTGTTCCATGCTAACCTCGACCGGCTGCCGCCACCGCTGCGGGCGTCCAATAGCGCCTACTCCGCGTTCTCGCTCGCTCGGTTGGCGCTCGGCCGGCGGCTCGTGCTTCAGTCGACGTACTCACTGCCGCTGGAGCTCGCGCACGCGGTCGACTACTGGGATCCGGACGTCATCCCCGAAGACTCGCGAATCTGCTTCAAAGTCTTCCGCGCGCGGGGCGACCATGCCCAGGTCCGCCCGATCTATCTACCGGTCCTGGCCGATGCCGCCGAGGGACCGACCCCGTGGGACACGGTCATCGCCCATTACCAGCAGATCCGCCGCTGGGCCTGGGGCGCGTCGGACGTTCCGTACGTGCTCGGCGGCCTGCTGCCTAGCAATGGCGCCCCGCCCCGCCTCGAAGCAATTGTCGGCTTTGTCGAGGACCACTTGACCTGGCCGACCCATTGGTTCCTGATCACCCTTGGGACGCACCTGCTGCCGATTCTGGCTCCGCAGATGGCCGCTTCGCACAACGGAGAGGCGCTGCTGTCGCTGTCCGGCACGCTGCTGGCCGCCTGTCTGCCGTGGATCGTGGTGGCGGCCGTCGTCGACTTAGTCCTCCGCGGCGGCTCACGCGATCCGATGGAGTGGGTGGGCGAGCTGGTCGGCTGGGCGATGATGCCGGTGATCGCGCTGGCCCTGACCGCCTTGCCCGCGCTTGACGCCCATACCCGCCTCCTGCTCGGTCGTCGCCTCGGCTATCAGGCCACGCCAAAACTCGCGCGCTAGCGGCCGGCCCTCCGGTTTCGCTCGTCGCCCAGCGTTGTTTTGGTCACGATGCGCCACGCGTGCTACCCTGATACGGATCGCTGCGTGGGTGAAAGAACTTCAGAAGGTGATCTCCCAGCCCGGAGAACGGCGCCTGCACGCTCGCGGGTAGCGTTCCTCCGATTTTGCGCGTCTATTCGCTGCTGCGTGTCGCCAACCGGTATACTCTGTTCTTGACCGTCGCTTGCTGCTGCCCCTCCCGCTTCCCGCTGCTCCCCGTTCGATGAACATGCTCGTTGTGACACGCCCGGTGGCGTGGATGCAGGCCCGCGAGGCCTGGTCGTACGTGGTTCAGCAGTTGCTGGCTCATCCGCGACGTGTCCCCAGCCCGGAGGTTTGACTCTATGGCCATCGTTCCGGCCGACTCCAGCGCCCTAGCCCGAGATGACGTTCCGATGGAGCGCAAGACGTTCGCGCGCTTCGCCGAAGCGGCGCCACTTCCGGACCTGATTCAGGTCCAACGCGCCTCTTTCGATTGGTTCAAGCGAGAGGGGCTGCGGGAGCTGTTCGCCGAGATCTCGCCGATTCAGGACTTCACCGGTCGGACGATGGAGCTGGAGCTGGCGATCCCGGCTCTGGATGGAGACCTGGGCTACAGCTTCGGCGAACCGAAGCTGTCCGAGGATGAGTGCCGCCTGCGCGACCAGAGCTATGCCGCGCCGATGCGCGTCCGGATGCGCCTGCGGATCAAGTCCGGCGAGGCTGAGGGCGAGCTGAAGGAACAGGACATCTTCATGGGCGATTTCCCGCTCATGACCAGTAACGGTACGTTCATCATCAACGGCGCCGAGCGCGTCGTCGTCAGCCAGTTGGTCCGTTCGCCGGGTGTCTACTTTGACGTCAACGAGGATGCCGCGACCGGTCGACCGCTCTCCACGGCCAAGTTGATCCCGAGCCGTGGAGCCTGGCTTGAATTCGAGACCAGCACTCGGGATGTGCTCTCGGTCAAAGTTGACCGCAAGCGGAAGATCCCGGTCACCACGCTGTTGCGCGCGCTCGGCTCGGTCCCGGACTCGCCGATCAAGAAGGGCGACAGCGACGAGATGCTCGCGCTGTACGAGGACGTCGACCCAACTGGTCGGTTCATCCAGGCGACAATGGACAAGGACCCGGCAACGACCACCCAGGAGGCGCTGCTGGAGTTCTACCGGCGGCTGCGCCCGGGTGACCCGCCGAACCTGGACAACGCCAAACAGTTGATCAACTCGCTCTTCTTCGCCTTCCGACGCTACGACTTGGGGCGAGTCGGCCGCTACAAGCTGAGCAAGCGGCTACAAATTGCCGATCGCCAAGATGCCGGGCCCACCGAGCGCGTGTTGACCCCTGTCGACCTGATCGAGATCGTCCGCGAGATGATCCGGATCAACACGGGCAAGAGCTTCCCGGACGACATCGACCACCTCGGCAACCGCCGGGTGCGCGCGGTTGGCGAGCTGATTCAGAACCAGTTCCGCGTCGGCATGCTGCGCATGGAGCGCGTCGTCAAGGAGCGGATGAGCATCACCGACCCGACGACGGCGACCCCCTCGAGCCTGGTCAACATCCGACCCGTGGTGGCCGCGATGCGCGAGTTCTTTGGTGGTAGCCAGCTCTCCCAGTTCATGGACCAGGTGAATCCGCTGGCCGAGCTGACCCACAAGCGTCGCCTGTCCGCCCTCGGGCCGGGGGGCCTGTCGCGCGATCGGGCTGGTTTCGAAGTTCGCGACGTTCACCACAGCCACTACGGCCGGATCTGCCCGATTGAGACGCCTGAAGGCCCGAACATCGGCCTGATCGGCACCCTGGCCTCGTACGGCCAGATCAATGAGTTCGGGTTCATCGAGACGCCCTACCGACGCGTGACCCGCGTGGTCCCGAATGAGCCGAGTCGGCTGGTGGGTCACGTCCTCCGCGAGGACATCACGTCCCCCAACGCGAACGGCAAGGTGCTCGCCACCAAGGGCAGCCAGGTCGATCAGAAGCTGGCCACCTCACTGGCCAAGGTGAAGGACCTGAAATTCGTCAACGTCGTGCCGTTCGTCACCGACGAGATCAGGTTCCTGTCGGCGGACGAGGAGGAAGGCTTCCGGATCGCCCAGGCCAATGTCCACCTGAACGCGGACGGCACGTTTGCTGACGAGCGCGTCACGGTCCGCCAGGGCTCGCAGTTCGCGGAACAGCCGCCGGAGCGCGTCGACTACGTCGACGTTTCGCCCAAGCAGACGGTCAGCGTCGCCGGTGCCCTGATCCCGTTCCTGGAGCACGACGACGCCAATCGCGCGCTGATGGGCTGCAACATGCAGCGCCAGGCGGTCCCGCTGCTCCAACCGGAGGCCCCGCTGGTGGGGACCGGCATGGAGGTGCGGACGGCGCGCGACTCGGGCCAGGTCGTCATCTCCAGGGTGGACGGTGTTGTCGAGTCGGCGGCGGCCAGCGCGGTCCTGGTCCGCGATGCCGAGGGTGAGCTGCACACCTATCGTCTCCGTAAGTTCGTGCGCTCCAACCAGGGCACCTGCATGAATCAGCGGCCGATCGTGATGAAGGGCCAGCGGGTCAGGCAGGGTCAACCGCTGGCGGACAGTTCGTCGACCGAGCAAGGCGAGCTGGCGCTTGGCCAGAACGTCCTGGTGGCGTTCATGTGCTGGGAGGGCGGCAACTTCGAGGACGCGATCCTGCTCAGCGAGAACATCGTCCGCGAGGACAAGTTCACCTCGATCCACATCGAGAAGCACGAGGTCGAGGCGCGCGACACGAAGCTCGGTCCTGAAGAGATCACCCGCGACATCCCGAACGTGGGCGAAGACAGCCTGCGCGACCTCGACGAGAACGGAATTATTCGCGTCGGCGCCGAAGTGAAAGCTGGTGACATCCTGGTCGGCAAGATCACGCCCAAGGGCGAGACCGAGTTGACCGCCGAGGAGCGTCTGCTGCGGGCGATCTTCGGCGAGAAGGCGCGTGAGGTGAAGGACACCTCGTTGCGGGTTCCGCACGGTGAGCGCGGCAAGGTCGTCGACGTCCGCATGTTCGAGCGCGACTCCGGTACCGAGCTGCCGGCCGGCGTCAATCGCCAGGTCCGCGTGTCGATCGCCCAGAAGCGGAAGGTCTCCGAGGGCGACAAGATGGCCGGGCGGCACGGCAACAAGGGCGTGATTGCCAAGATCCTGCCGGTCGAGGATATGCCCTTCCTGCCGGATGGCCGGCCGGTTGAGATCATCCTCAACCCGATCGGCGTGCCGTCGCGGATGAACATCGGCCAAATTCTCGAAACCCACCTGGGTTGGGCGGCGGATGCGCTCGGCGTCAAGTTCGCCACACCGGTCTTCGACGGAGCGACCGAAGAGGACATCCGTGTCGAGCTGGAGCGGGCCGGTCTGCCGCTTGAAGGCAAGATCATGTTGCGCGACGGGCGAACTGGCGAAGAGTTCGACCAGGCGATCACCGTCGGCTACATCTACATGCTCAAGCTGGTCCACCTGGTCGAGGACAAAATCCACGCGCGGTCGACGGGCCCGTACTCGCTGATCACCCAGCAGCCGCTGGGCGGCAAGGCGCAGTTCGGCGGGCAGCGCTTCGGCGAGATGGAGGTCTGGGCGCTGGAGGCGTACGGCGCGTCCCACACCCTCCAGGAGATCCTGACGGTCAAGTCAGACGACGTGGTCGGCCGGGTCAAGACGTACGAGGCGATCGTGAAGGGCGAGGACATTTTCCAGCCGGGCGTGCCGGAATCCTTCAAAGTGCTCGTCAAAGAGCTTCAAAGCCTCGGTCTGGCGGTCGAGGTGTTGAACGAGGAGGAGGAGGAAGTCTCCTTCCTGGAAGACCTCAATGCGCTGGACAGCATCCCGTCGCTGGACATCCACCTCTCCGGTCCCGAGCGGGGCGACGACTGACGAGTAGACCGAAAGCACGGATCAGCAGCGTGGAGCGGGCGCCGCTACTGACGCTGCTGGTTCCTGTCTAGGATCTGCTGAGTACTGGGGGCACGATGCTCGAAGTTAACAATTTCAACGCGGTCCGCATTACACTCGCCTCCCCCGAACAGGTTCGCTCCTGGTCGCGCGGAGAGGTGACCAAGCCCGAGACGATCAACTACCGGACGCTCAAGCCGGAGCGCGACGGCCTGTTCTGCGAGCGCATTTTCGGTCCCACCAAGGACTGGGAGTGCTCCTGCGGCAAGTACAAGCGAGTGCGCTACAAGGGGATTGTCTGCGACAAGTGCGGCGTCGAGGTTACTCGCGCGAAGGTCCGCCGCGAGCGGATGGGCCACATCGAGCTAGCCTCGCCGGTGAGCCACATCTGGTTCGTCAAGGGCACGCCGTCGCGGATCGGCTTGTTGCTGGACGTCACCCCGCGCTTGCTCGAGCAGGTGCTGTACTTCGCCAAGTACATCATCACCGACGTCAACGATCAGGCTCGACAGCGGCTGATCCAGCAGATCCAGGAAGAGACCGAGAAGCGGATCAAGGCTGGTGAGCGTGACCGCGCCGCGCGGCTCGAAGAACTGACATCCGGCCCGGCCGAGCGGCTGGCCGACCTTGAAGAGCAGAAGACCCAGGGTCTTCGTGACCTCGAGGACGAGCGGGAGCGGACCACCAACTGGACCGCCGAGTCGGCCCGCTCGCTCGAGGAGCAGATCCAGGCGCTGATGGACCAGGAGACCGAGGACGATCTGATCTTCGCGCCGAGTGACACCGTGGTGGTCGAGGCCGGACAGAAGGTGTCGGCGCAGCACCGGGCGCGAATCGCCGAGGATGCAAGGTCGTTCCTCGACGATTACGAGAGCAACATGGAGGGGCGGCAGAAGACCGTCGCCGAGCCGTTCGATCAGGAGATCGACAAGCTCCGCGCCGAGATCGAGGCGGCCGGTCAGCAGCTTGCCGCCGAGGACGGCGCCGATCCAGACGCCGAGCATGTCAAGGACGAAGCCAAGATCAAGCGCATCGAGGCGATCAAGCCGCTCCAGACGCTCAACGAGGCGGAATTCCGTGAGCTCGAAGAGCTGGTCGGCCGCTCCGGCCGGATCTTCAAGGCGGGTATGGGCGCCGAGGCGATCCGCGATCTGCTGCGCGGCGTCAACATGGAGGACCTGGCCCAGCATCTCCGAACTGAGACGCGCTCGTCCTCGGGCCAGCGCCGCAAGAAGGCCACCAAGCGCCTCCGCGTCGTCGAGTCCTTCCGCAAGTCGGGCAACCGGCCGGAGTGGATGGTCCAGACGATGCTGCCCGTGCTCCCTCCGGACCTGCGGCCGATGGTCCAGTTGGACGGCGGCCGCTTCGCCACCTCCGACCTGAACGATCTGTATCGGCGAGTCATCAACCGCAACAATCGCTTGAAGCGGCTGCTTGAGCTCGGCGCGCCCGAGATCATTATCCGCAACGAGAAGCGGATGCTCCAGGAAGCGGTCGACTCGCTGATCGACAACGGCCGGCGCGGCCGAGCCGTCTCTGGCTCGAGCAACCACAAGCTCAAGTCGCTCTCTGACATGCTCAAGGGCAAGCAGGGGCGGTTCCGCCAGAACCTGCTCGGCAAGCGCGTCGACTACTCGGGCCGCTCGGTCATCGTCGTCGGCCCGGACCTCAAGCTGCACCAATGCGGGTTGCCGCGGCGGATGGCGCTCGAGCTGTTCAAGCCGTTCGTCATGCGCAAGCTGGTCGAGCGCGGGCACGCCCACAACATCAAGAGCGCCAAGCGCATCGTCGAGCGGGTCCGCCCCGAGGTCTGGGACGTGCTCGAAGAGGTCATCCAGAATCATCCGGTCCTGCTCAATCGCGCGCCGACGCTCCACCGCCTGGGTATCCAGGCGTTCGAGCCGGTCTTGATCGAGGGCAGCGCCATCCAGATCCACCCGCTGGTCACCTCGGCCTTCAACGCTGACTTCGACGGCGACCAGATGGCCGTCCACGTCCCGCTGTCGGCCGCGGCCAAGCAGGAAGCGCGGGACCAGATGCTGTCCCTGAACAACCTGCTCCTGCCCTCGAATGGTGAGCCGATCGTCGCGCCGACGCTGGACATGGTGCTCGGCTGCTACTACCTGACCAGCGTGCGCCCCGATGCCAAGGGGCACGGCAAGATCTTCGGTGACCCCGCGGAGGCTCGGATGGCCTACGAGGTGGGCGTCATCGACCTCCAGGCCGAGATCGTCGTCCGAATGAAGGAGGACGACGAGGCCGACCCGCGGTTGATCACCACCAGCGTCGGCAGGGTCATCTTCCACGAGACGATCAACGACGCACTGCGCGAGAGTGGCGCGGCCGGCCTGCCGTTCCGCAACGAGCAGATCGACAAGGGCCGCCTCAAGACGATCGTGGCGACGCTGATCCGTCAGTACGGCAACGTCTCGGCGGGAGCCGTGCTCGACGTGCTCAAGCGGCTCGGATTCCGGTACGCGACGCAGTCCGGCACCACGATCGCGGTCAACGACATCACCATTCCTCAGACCAAGCAGGGCTTGCTCGACGGTGCTGACGAGGACGTGGCCAGGATTCAGCGCGAGTACCGGCGCGGCTTGATCACCGAGGAGGAGCGCTACAACGAGGTCATCGCGGTCTGGACGCGGACCAAGGACGACGTCACCAGTGCCGTCGGCGACGCCTTGGACCCGTTCGGGCCGATTAGCATGATGGCCCAGTCTGGCGCCAAGGGAAATATCCAGCAGATCTCGCAGATGTCCGGTATGCGCGGCCTGATGGCCGACCCGTCTGGTGGGATCATCGAGCTGCCGATCCGGTCCTCGTTCCGTGAAGGACTGTCGGTGCTGGAGTACTTCCTGTCGACCCACGGCGCCCGCAAGGGCCTAGCCGATACGGCCATCCGAACGTCCGACTCGGGCTACCTGACCCGACGCCTGATCGACGTCTCGCAGAACGTCATCGTCTACGACGAAGACTGCGAGGCCCAGGGGGGCATCTGGATCGAGGATCTGGCCGATCCGAGCCGGCGCCAGAACCGGCTCGACCAGTTGGTCGGGCGGTTCACGGTCGGTGAGGTCACCGATGAGACGACCGGCGAGGTGCTCGTTCCGGACCGGACGGTGTTCACCGAGGACGAGCGTGACCTGATCGCCGCCCGCAACGTGACACGGGTCCAGCTGCGCTCGCCACTGGCGTGCGAGTCGCGCCACGGCGTCTGCCAGACGTGCTACGGCTGGCACCTGGGTCGCCGCCGGCTGGTCGAGATTGGTGACGCGGTCGGGATTGTTGCCGCCCAGTCGATCGGAGAGCCGGGCACCCAGCTCACGATGCGGACGTTCCACACGGGTGGTGTCGCCCGAGTGCGCTTGGAGGCCGTGCCGGACGGCGATGGGGCCGATGGCGAGGCGCAGGCAGTCGCGGCGCGGGCAACTGGCCGTCCGATGTACATGGACATCACGTCTGGCCTTCCGCGCGTCGAGGAGTTGTTCGAGGCGCGGACTCCGAAGGGCATCGCGATCCTCAGCGACATCGACGGCATCGTCGAGCTCCAGAGCCTGGACGAGGGCCGGGTGATCAAGGTGGTCTCACGCGAGGTCTACCGCGACGAGCACGATCCTAAGCCGGGCTACGAGGCGCGGGTCGACGTGGGTGACTGGGTGGAGGTCGGCCAGACGCTGGCGGAGCGCGAGGGCGAGCCACCAGTCCAGGCCCGCCTGAGCGGGACTGTCGAGGACGTCGACGGCAGGATTGTGGTGGTTGCCGAGGAGCGCGAGGAGCGCGAGTACCGCGTGCCCTCGACCAGCCGCATCCGGGTCGAAGATGGCCAGACGGTGTCGGCCGGAGACCAGCTCACCGAGGGGCACAAGAGCCCCGAGGAGGTGTTGCGAATCCAGGGCCGCGACGCGGTCCAGCGTTACCTGGTCGACGAGGTCCAGGAGGTCTACCGCTCCCAGGGCGTCAACATCAACGACAAGCACATCGAGATCATCGCGCGGCAGATGCTCCGCAAGCTGCGAGTCGATGCGCCCGGCGACACGGACCTGCTGCCGGGCGAGTTGGTCGATCGGTTCGAGTATGAGGACAAGAACCGCGAGGTGCTGGCCGAGGGCGGCGAGCCGGCGACGGCCCAGCCGGTCCTGCTCGGCGTGACCAAGGCGTCGCTCAACACCGAGAGCTTCCTGGCGGCCGCGTCCTTCCAGGAGACGACCAAGGTGCTGACCGAAGCCGCCCTGTCCGGCAAGGTCGACAAGCTGCTCGGCCTCAAGGAGAACGTCATCATCGGCAAGCTGATTCCGGCCGGCTCCGGGTATCAGGCGCGGATCGACCAGCGGCGCGAGCGGCTCGAGGCTGCTCAGGCAATGGACCAGATCCTCGGCGCCCCCGATGACCTGGTCATCGAGAGCGACCTCGACGAGGGCAGTCCGCCCACGTTGACGGCGCTGGAGGGTGGGCTGGACCTCGACGACGACGTTCTGCCCGGTGACGACGACGCCAATGGCGCGAATGGGTCCGGCAACAGGTCCGGCACGGGGTCTGGCAGTGGCTTCGGGGTCACTGGCCTGGCGGCGGCTCTCGGCCTGGCGGTCGACGACGAGGAAGCGGACGACCTCGACCTTGGCGAGGGCGCCCCGCTCGGACTCGGCAATCTCGGCTCCGCCCTCACCGCCCTCAGGGATGACGTCGACCTCGACGATGCCGACGCCGCGCCGGACAACGCCGAGCCCACGGCCTGACCGTCGTCTTTTACCCAGTCCGGCGAGAACGGCGGGCACCCGCGCGGGTGCCCGCCGTTACGGTCCCTGTGCAGATCGAGGCAGGGCGCCTTCTGCCTTGCCGCGAGGGGCGGCCATCCTTATACTTAGTGGTTGGCGCTGGGCACCAGACGCCGGCGTACTCGTGGAGGGGCGGTTGCCGACGATCAACCAACTGGTCCGTAAGGGGCGTGAAAAGCTTCGCAAGAAGACGACTGCCCCGGCGCTGCGGTTCAACTACAATGCGCTGCGCCATCGGACGACGCGGGGTCGCGGCTCGCCGCAGAAGCGGGGCGTGTGCATCCAGGTGCGGACCATGACGCCGAAGAAGCCGAACTCGGCCCTTCGGAAGATTGCCCGCGTTCGGCTGACGAATGGGATGGAGGTCACGGCCTACATTCCAGGTGAAGGGCACAACTTGCAGGAGCACTCGGTTGTCCTCATCCGAGGCGGTCGAGTCAAGGATCTGCCCGGGGTTCGCTACCACGTGGTTCGCGGGGCGCTGGACGCCGGCGGCGTGCGTGATCGCAAGCAGTCGCGCTCCAAGTACGGCGCCAAGGCGGCAGGCGGAGGTGGCGGCAGGTAAGCTTTCGGGCTGATCTGCCGAGGCCGGGGCCTGGTCCCTGGTCTTTTTTGCGCGGACGGGCGGTGTGCCGCTCGACAAGTAGTCCGCGATCACAGATTGCACGAACGTGGAACAAGGCGGGAGTGCCCGCGTGGGGACGCCCGCTCTGGTCCGTTCCTCTGTACCGTGGGGTTGTAGTAGGTCGGCGCGAGCCGATGTTGGAGGATTGTCATGCCTCGGCGTGCCCGAGTAGTCAAGCGTGAGCTCCCCCCGGACGGCCGATACGGCAGTCGCGGCATCTCGCGCTTCATCAACAAGATGATGCTCGACGGTAAGAAGAGCATCGCCGAGCGGATCGTGTACGGGGCGCTCGACCGCGCCGAGAACCAGGTCCGGCGGCCGGCCGTTGACGTCTTCGATCAGGCGTTGCGGAATGTCACACCGGTCCTGGAAGTGAAGCCTCGGCGTGTCGGTGGCGCAACCTACCAGGTTCCAGTCGAGATCAAAGGTGATCGTCGCGTCTCGCTTGCGATGCGCTGGTTGATCGCCTCGGCGCGGGCGCGCACCGGGAAGACGATGGCGGACAAGCTGGCCGGCGAGTTCATGGATGCCTTCCATGGCCAGGGCGCCACGGTCAAGAAACGAGACGATACGCACCGCATGGCGGAAGCCAACAAGGCGTTCGCCCACTACAGATGGTAGATGTTCGGTTCACCCGACACCTGACCTTCCGGGCCTGAGACGAGAAACATGGCAGACCAAGACCTTCAGAAAACCCGCAACATCGGCATCATCGCGCACATCGATGCCGGCAAGACCACCACGACCGAGCGCATTCTCTACTACACCGGCCGAAGCTACAAGATCGGCGAGGTCCATGACGGCACGGCGCAGATGGACTGGATGGAGCAGGAGCGCGAGCGGGGCATCACCATCACCGCCGCGGCGACCACCGCCGAGTGGCGTAACCACGTGGTCAACATCATCGATACTCCTGGCCACGTCGACTTCACTGTTGAGGTGGAGCGGTCGCTGCGCGTACTGGACGGCGGCATCGTCGTCTTCGACGCGGTCGCCGGCGTCGAGCCGCAATCGGAAACCGTGTGGCGTCAGGCCGACCGGTACGAAGTCCCGCGGATCTGCTTCATCAATAAGATGGACCGTGTCGGCGCCGACTTCTGGAACACGTTTGACCAGATCAAGACGCGCCTTGGTGCAAATCCGGTGCCGATCCAGATCCCGATTGGCAAGGAGAGCGGTTTCAAGGGCATGATCGACCTGATCACGCAGGAAGCGCTCAGCTTCGGCGATGCTCCGGACGACCCGATCGAGCGTGGCCCGGTTCCGGCCGACATGGCTGACGAGGTAGCCACCCAGCGGGAGCACCTCATCGAGCGCGTGATCGAGCTCGACGACGAGCAGATGGCCCGCTATCTCGAAGGCGAAGAGATTGGGCCAGAGGAGATCCGCACGACGCTGCGGAAGGCGACGATCGCCGGCCAGTTGATCCCGGTCCTCTGTGGCAGCGCCCTCAAGAACAAGGGTGTTCGGACGCTGCTGGACGCCGTGATCGATTACCTGCCCTCGCCATTGGACGTGCCGCCGGTGCGCGGGATACACCCGAAGACCGAGGTTGAGCTGGAGCGGCGGCCCGCGTCGGGCGAGCCGTTCGCGGCGCTGGCGTTCAAGATCATGGCCGACCCGTTCGTCGGCAAGCTCGCGTTCATCCGCGTCTATTCGGGAGTCCTCGGCTCGGGCTCGTACGTCTACAACACGACTAAAGACCAGCGCGAGCGGGTTGGCCGCCTGGTCAAGATGCACGCCAATCACCGCGAAGACGTGCAGTCGGTCGGCGCTGGCGACATCGCGGCCGTCGTTGGACTCAAGGGCACCGTCACCGGTGACACCTTGTGTGACCCCGACAATCCGATCATTCTGGAGACGATTCGCTTCCCAGAGCCGGTCATCGACATCGCCATCGAGCCGAAGACCAAGGCCGACCAGGACAAGATGGGTCTCGCTCTGGCACGCCTGAGCGAAGAGGACCCGACGTTCCGGGTCCGCACCGACCAGGAAACGGGCCAGACGCTGATCTCCGGCATGGGCGAGCTGCACCTCGAAGTGATCGTCGATCGGATGCTCCGCGAGTTCCGAGTCGACGCCAACGTCGGCCGGCCGCAGGTCGCGTACCGCGAGACGATCACCCGCCCCTCCAAGGCCGAGGGACGCTTCGTCCGCCAGTCCGGCGGTCGTGGCATGTACGGCGTTGTGACGCTCCAATTGGAGCCCATGGAGCCCGGATCGGGCTTCGAGTTCAACAACAAGATCGTCGGCGGCGTCGTCCCGCGCGAGTACGTCCCGGCTATCGAGGCGGGCGTCAAGGAAGCGATGGAGAGCGGCGTCGTCGCAAACTACCCGATCGTCGACGTGCGGGTGAACCTGGTGGACGGTTCGTACCACGAGGTCGACTCGAATGAGATGGCGTTCAAGATGGCCGGCTCGATCGGGTTCAAGGAAGCGGTCCAGAAGGCCGCGCCCCAGGTCCTCGAGCCGATCATGAAAGTTGAAGTCGTCACGCCTGAGGATTTCCTGGGCGACGTCATGGGCGACATCAACTCGCGTCGCGGTCACATCCAGGGTATGGACCCGCGGGCGAACACGCAGACGATTCGGGCGGTCGTCCCGCTCTCCGAGATGTTCGGCTACGCAACCGATCTGCGGTCGGCGACCCAGGGTCGGGCTTCGTATTCGATGGAGTTCTCACACTACCAGGCAGTACCAAAAAGCGTCGAGACGGGGATTCTGGCGAAGGCGAAAGCGTAGGGAAGACCTACCCCACCCCCTTCCCTTCCGGGAGGCGCCAGGGGTAGGTGCAGCAGGAGGAAACGATGGCCAAGCAGCGATTTGAGCGGACCAAGCCGCACGCGAACGTGGGGACGATCGGGCACGTCGACCACGGCAAGACGACGCTGACGGCGGCGATCACCAAGGTCTTGGGGATGCGCGGTGGGGCGAAGTATCGGGACTTCGGGTCGATCGACAACGCGCCCGAAGAGCGTGCGCGGGGGATCACGATCGCGATCGCGCACGTGGAGTACGAGACCGAGGCGCGGCACTACGCGCACGTGGACTGTCCCGCCACGCCGACTACATCAAGAACATGATCACCGGGGCGGCGCAGATGGACGGGGCGATCCTGGTGGTCTCGGCGCTGACGGGCCGATGCCGCAGACGCGCGAGCACATCTCTGCTGGCGCGGCAGGTCGACGCGCGATGGTGGTGTTTTTGAACAAGGTCGACCTGATGGAGGACGAGGAGCTGCTCGAGCTGGTCGAGATGGAAGTGCGCGAGCTGTTGAGCAAGTACGGCTTTCCTGCGACGACGTGCCGATCGTGCGCGGCTCGGCGGTGCGGGCGTTGAGTCCCGGCCGACCGACCCCCGGCGCGAGTACGGGCCGATCGTCGAGCTGATGGCCGCGGTCGACCAGTACATTCCGACGCCGAGCGGCCGGGTGATCGGCCGTTTCTGATGCCGATCGAAGACGTCTTTGGGATCATGGGCCGCGGACGGTGGTCACCGGGCGGATCGAGCGCGGCGGTCAAGACCGGCGAGGAGATCGAGATCGTCGGCTTTGGCGCCACGCGCAGGACGGTGGTCACCGGGGTGGAGATGTTCCAGAAGACGCTGGACGAAGGCCTGGCCGGGAGACAACGTCGGGTGTTTACTGCGCGGCATCGACCGCACGAGATCGAGCGCGGGCAGGTGCTGGCCAAGCCTGGGAGCATTCTGCCGAAGACGGCGTTTGGGGCCGAGGTGTACGTGCTGTCCAAAGAGGAGGGGGCGGCACACGCCCTTTTTCAACGGCTATCGGCCGCAGTTCTACATCCGGACGACCGACGTGACCGGGGTCGATCAAGCTGCCGGGAGGGGGTCGAGATGGTGATGCCCGGGACAACATTCGGATGGAGATCGAGCTGATCACGCCGGCCGCGCTGGAGGACGGCCTGGCTTCGCGATCCGCGAGGGCGGGCGCACCGTCGGCGCCGCGTGGTCACCCAGATCCAGGGCTAGAGGGTAGGTAGGAGAACGGACGCGGGGAGACCGGAGGCGCTACGCTCGGGTCGCCTGCCCGCCGTCTCCCGCCTACTCGCGAGGAAGCGAGCGTATGGCGAAGCAGCGCATTCGGATCCGCCTCAAGGCGTTCGATCATAAGATCCTGGACCAGGAAGTCGGCGCAGCAGATCGTCGAGACCGCCGAGCGGACCGCCGCGCAGGTGGCAGGCCTGGCGCCGCTGCCGACGCGCATCGAAAAGTTCACCGTTATTCGATCGCCGTTCATCGACAAGGACTCGCGAGCAGTTCGAGATGCGAACCCATAAGCGGCTGATCGACGTCCTGGAGCCGACGTCGCGGACCGTCGATGCGCTGATGCGCCTGAACGTCCCGGGCTGGCGTGGACATCGAGATCAAGCTGTAGCGAGTGACGAAGGTCGAAGTGCGGTCGACGAATGAGCAAACGTTCCTTCGTCCTAGTGGCAAGGTGATGCCGTGATCCAGGGAATTCTCGGTCGGAAGCTGGGCATGACTCGGCTGTTCGACGATACGCCGGGGCGGCGACCGCGACGACAATCGTCGAGGTCGGGCCGTGCTTTGTCACCCAGGTCCGAACGGTCGCGCGGGACGGCTACCAGGGCGTCCAGCTTGGGTTTGAGCAGGTGCGTCCGAACAAGCTGAACAAGCCGCAACGCGGACACCTGAAGAATGGTGTGCCTGCCCTGCGAACGCTGCGCGAGGTGCTGGCGAGTGACGTCGACGGCGTCGCGGTGGGCGAGCGCGTCGACGTCAGAATGCTCAAGCCTGGCGATCGTGTGGACGTGGTCGGCGTGTCCAAGGGCAAAGGGTTCGCCGCGTCGTCAAGCGGCACCACTTCCGCGGCGGGCCGAAGACCCACGGCCAGTCGGACTGCTGGCGTGCGCCTGGCTGGTCGGCTCGGGCACCACGCCGGGGCGTGTTTAAGGGCACCCGGGAGCAGCGCACATGGGCGACGAGCGGGTGACCGTCCAGAACCTTCAGATCGTCCAGGTCGATCCTGGAGCGCAACCTCGTCGCGCTGCGCGGCGCGATCCCCGCCATCCGCGGGGTGATCATGATCAAGAAGCGCGGAGGCGAGCTGTGACCCACGTCGACATCAAGAACGTGCGCGGCGAGGTCGTCGGCTCGCTCGACCTGGACGAGAGTGCGTTTTGGGATCGAGCCGAACCGGGGGTGCGTCCACCAGGCCGTCGTCGCGCAGCTCGCGAACGCGCGCAAGGGCACCCACGCAACCAAGACGCGCGGCGAGGTCGCTGGCGGCACCCACAAGATGTGGCGCCAGAAGGGCACTGGACGCGCACGTCAGGGCGACCGCCGTGCCCTGCACTGGGCGGGCGGTGGCATCGCCTTCGGCCCACGCCCGCGCTCCTATCAGCAGTCGATGCCGCGCAAGATGCGGCGCTTGGCCATGCGCTCGGCGCTGTCGGCGCGGCTGGCCGACGCGACGCTGTGGTCATCGACGAGCTCAGCTCGAGGCGGCGAAGACGCGCGAGATGGCCAGCCTCCTCCAGGCGCTCGGCGTCGACGCGGGGCGCGCTGATTGTCGTGACGGAGCGGGACGATCGGTGGTTCGACGTTCCTCGCGAATCTCGAGAACATCCGGACCGTGACGCCGGGCGGGGCTGAATTTGATCGACGTCTTGAACTACCGCCACGTCGTGCTCACGCGTCGGCGGAGACGATCACCCAGATGGCGCTGGCCGACGCCGACGACGCGATCGCGGCTCGCGTGTCGAGTCAGAACACGCCGAGCCCGCCACGTCAGAGACCGCGGCCGCGGCGAGCTCCCGACGAGGCCGTCGTGGTGATGGACGGCACGGGTGCCACGCTTGAGCGCGACGCTGGCTGACGTCCAGCCCGTCCGTGGTGCTGGCCGACGGTGCGGGGTTGTGCCCTTTTCGACCAGGCCTGTCAGCTCCGGGATTGGACGACGGGACGACGTCCCAGGCGGGCGGACGCTGCTTACGCCATCGACCAGCTGATGGACGACGTTGCGCTCGAATCCTCGGTGCCGAACGACGTGGCGCTGGCCGAGGCCGCCGAGCAGGTAGCAGTGCCAGATGGCTGCCGACCAGACCAAGTCGGCGGGGGTGTGTGATGCCGTCGAGCCACGAGATCCTGGTGCGGCCGATCATCACCGAGAAGAACACCATGCTCGGCGAGCAGGACAAGTACACCTTCGAGGTGCTCGAGGCGACGAACAAGATCGAGATCAAGCGGGGCAGTGGAAGAGGTCTTCAAGGTGAGGGTCACCACCAACACGATCACGGTGCCCGCAAGCTGCGCCGCTTCGGGCCGCCAATCTGGCATGACGCGGTCCTGGAAGAAGGCCGTCGTCACGCTCGAGGCGGGGCAGCGGATTGAGCTGTTCCAGGGCAAGCTGATGAGTTTGAACGATCGGCGAGAGCGCGGACATGGGGAGCCTGAAGCCGTAAAAACGTACCGTCCAACGTCGCCAGGCCGTCGCGGCATGAGCGTCTCGACGTTCGAGGAGTTGACCAAGGGCAAGAAGCTCGAACGCTCGCTCCTCGAGCCGCTGCGCAAGAGCGGCGGCCGCAACAACCTGGGCCGTATGACCGTCCGTCAGCGCGGCGGCGGCCATAAGCGAATGTACCGCGTCATCGACTGGAAGCGCGACAAACTCGGCGTCCAGGCGCGGGTCACCGCGATCGAATACGACCCGAACCGGCACGGCGCGAGTCGCCCTGCTGGAATACAGCGGACGGCGAGAAGCGCTACATCCTGGCGCCGATCGGGCTGCGTGTGGGCATGCGGCTCAGCAACGGTCCCGAGGCCGAGCTGGCGCCGGGCAACGCGCTCGCGCTGCGCGACATCCCGACGGGTACGGTCATCCATAATATCGAGCTGAAGCCCGGTCGCGGCGGCCAGATCGTGCGCGGCGCGGGCACCGGCGCCCAGCTGATGGCGAAGGACGAGGAGTGGTGCCAGGTGCGCCTGCCGAGCGGCGAGGTGCGCCGGGTCCACGCGTCCTGCATGGCCACGATCGGCCAGGTCGGCAACTCGGAGCACGCCACGCTGAGCATCGGCAAGGCGGGGCGGAGTCGGTGGCTGGGCCGCCGGCCGACGGTCCGCGGCTCGGTGATGAACCCGCGCGACCATCCCCACGGTGGCGGCGAGGGCAAGGCGCCGATTGGCGGGCAGCCCCAGACGAAGTGGGGCAAGCCGGCGATGGGCAAGAAGACGCGGCGCCGGAAGGATACCGATCGCTTCATCGTCCGCAAGCGTGGGAGCAAGTAAGGGATGAGTCGGTCCACCAAGAAGGGTCCGTATATCGACCCGAAGCTGGAGTCGAAGATCGCGGCGCTCAACAAGCGGGGCGCCAAGGAAGTATTCAAGACCTGGTCGCGGGACTCGTCCATCTTCCCGGACATGGTGGGGCACACGGTCGCCGTCCACGATGGGCGGCGACACGTGCCGATCTACGTCACGGAGAACATGGTCGGTCACAAGCTCGGCGAGTTTGCGCCGACGCGGACCTTCCGCGGCCACACCGCGCGCGGCGAGAAGTCAAGCGGCGCGCGCTAACACGGGTGGAGTGAATGGCTATGGCGGGGGTTGAAGTCCGCGCGGTCGCCAGGAATATCAGGATGTCGTCGCAGAAGGTGCGACTGGTACTCGACACGATCCGGGGGAAGCCGGTCAGCGAGGCGCTGGCGATTTTGCGCTTCCTCCCTCACAAGGCGACCGGGCCGGTGGCCAAGGCGCCTAAGTCGGCCTCCGCCAATGCCGAGAACAACTTCAATATGGATCCGATGACCTGGTGGTACTCCGAGTCAGCGCCGACGACGGGCGGACTCTCGCGCTACCGCCCGCGCGCGCGGGGGCGAGCGAACCAGATCCTGAAGCGGTCCAGCCACGTCACCGTCGTCGTCAGCGAGAGGGATAAGTAAATGGGTCAGAAAGTCCATCCGATCGGGTTCCGACTCGGCATCAACGTGGGCGGTCGCCACGTCAAGGAGTGGCAGGGCCGCTGGTACGCCGACAAGGATTACACCAAGTTCTTGCACGAGGACCTGCGGGTCCGGCAGACGNACCGCGAGGGCGGGCGCACCGTCGGGGCCGGCGTGGTCACCCAGATCCAGGGCTAGAGGGTAGGTAGGAGAACGGACGCGGGAGACCGGAGGCGCTACGCCCCCGGTCGCCTGCCCGCCGTCTCCTGTCTACTCGCGAGGGAAGCGAGCGTACATGGCGAAGCAGCGCATTCGGATCCGCCTCAAGGCGTTCGATCATAAGATCCTGGACCAGTCGGCGCAGCAGATCGTCGAGACCGCCGAGCGGACCGGCGCGCAAGTGGCAGGCCCGGTGCCGCTGCCGACGCGCATCGAAAAGTTCACCGTTATTCGATCGCCGTTCATCGACAAGGACTCACGGGAGCAGTTCGAGATGCGAACCCATAAGCGGCTGATCGACGTCCTGGAGCCGACCTCGCGGACCGTCGATGCGCTGATGCGCCTGAACGTCCCGGCTGGCGTGGACATCGAGATCAAGCTGTAGCGAGTGACGAAGGTCGAAGTGCGGTCGACGAATGAGCAAACGTTCCTTCGTCCTACTGGCAAGGTGATGCTGTGATCCAGGGAATTCTCGGTCGGAAGCTGGGCATGACTCGGCTGTTCGACGATACTGGGGCCGCGACCGCGACGACAATCGTCGAGGTCGGGCCGTGCTTTGTCACCCAGGTCCGAACGGTCGCGCGGGACGGCTACCAGGGCGTCCAGCTCGGGTTTGAGCAGGTGCGTCCGAACAAGCTGACCAAGCCGCAACGCGGACACCTGAAGAATGGTGTGCCCGCCCTGCGAACGCTGCGCGAGGTACCGGCGAGTGACGTCGACGGCGTCGCGGTGGGCGAGCGCGTTGACGTCAGAATGCTCAAGCCTGGCGATCGTGTGGACGTGACCGGCGTGTCCAAGGGCAAAGGGTTCGCCGGTGTCGTCAAGCGGCACCACTTCGCCGGTGGCCCGAAGACCCACGGCCAGTCGGACCGCTGGCGTGCGCCTGGCTCGGTCGGCGCCGGCACCACGCCGGGCCGTGTCTTTAAGGGCACCCGGATGGCCGGGCACATGGGCGACGAGCGGGTTACCGTCCAGAACCTTCAGATCGTCCAGGTCGATCCTGAGCGCAACCTCGTCGCGCTGCGCGGCGCGATCCCCGGGCCATCCGGCGGGGTGATCATGATCAAGAAGCGCGTGGGAGGCGAGCTGTGACCCACGTCGACATCAAGAACGTGCGCGGCGAGGTCGTCGGCTCGCTCGACCTGGACGAGCGGGTTTTTGGGATCGAGCCGAACCGGGCGGTGCTCCACCAGGCCGTCGTCGCGCAGCTCGCGAACGCGCGCAAGGGCACCCACGCAACCAAGACTCGCGGCGAGGTCGCTGGGGGTACCCACAAGATGTGGCGCCAGAAGGGCACTGGACGCGCCCGTCAGGGCGACCGCCGTGCCCCGCACTGGGCGGGCGGTGGCATCGCCTTCGGCCCACGCCCGCGCTCCTATCAGCAGTCGATGCCGAAGAGAATGCGGCGCTTGGCCATGCGCTCGGCACTGTCGGCCCGAGTGGCCGAGCAGGCCCTGGTGGTCATCGACGAGCTCAGCGTTGAATCCCCGAAGACGCGCGAGATGGCCAGCGTGGTGCGGGCGCTCGGCGTCGACGCCGGGGCGCTGATTGTCGTGACGGAGCGTGACGATCAGGTTCGACGTTCCTCGGCGAATCTCGAGAACATCCGGACCGTGACGCCGGGCGGGCTGAATTTACTCGACGTCTTGAACTACCGCCACGTCGTGCTCACCCGCTCGTCGGCCGAGACGATCACCCAGATGGCGCTGGCCGATGTCCGGCCCGGACGCGATCGCGGCTCGCGTGTCGAGTCAGAACACGCCGAGCCCGCCACGTCAGAGACCGCGGCCGCGACGACGCCAGCCCCGACGAGGCAGGCGTCGAGAGCTCGGGTGGCACGGGTGCCACACTTGGCGCCGACGGGCTCGACGTCCAGCCCGTCCGAGGGCTCCGGCACGGGGGTTGTGCCCTTTTCGGACACGCCGCCTGTCAGCTCCGGGTCCGACGTCAACGTGCGGGACGACGTCCCAGCTGCCGAAGAGGCGAGCGGCGACATCGACCAGCTGATGGACGACGCCGCGCTCGAATCCTCGGTGCCGAACGACGTGGCGCTGGCCGAGGCCGCCGAGCAGGTAGCAGTGCCAGATGACGCCGAGCCGGACGTGACCAGGCCAAGCACGGGCGGGGGTGTGTGATGCCGTCGAGCCACGAGATCCTGGTCCGCCCGATCGTCACCGAGAAGAACACCATGCTCGGCGAGCAGGACAAGTACACCTTCGAGGTGCTCGAGGCGACCAACAAGATCGAGATCAAGCGGGCAGTGGAAGAGGTCTTCAAGGTCAGGGTCACCCGCGTCAACATCATTCGGGTGCCCGGTAAGATGCGCCGAATGGGCCGCCACGCTGGCATGACGCGGTCCTGGAAGAAGGCCGTCGTCACGCTCGAGGCGGGGCAGCGGATTGAGTTGTTCCAGGGTGCGTAAGCTGATGAGTTTGAATGATCGGCGACGCGTAGCGCGGACGGGGGGAGCCTGACATGCCCGTAAAAACGTACCGTCCAACGTCGCCAGGCCGTCGCGGCATGAGCGTCTCGACGTTCGAGGAGTTGACCAAGGGCAAGAAGCCGGAACGCTCGCTGCTCGAGCCGCTGCGCAAGAGCGGGGGCCGCAACAACAAGGGCCGTATCTCGACCCGTCACCGCGGCGGCGGCCATAAGCGAATGTACCGCCTCATCGACTGGAAGCGCGACAAACTCGGCGTCCAGGCGCGGGTCACCGCGATCGAGTATGACCCGAACCGCACGGCGCGAGTCGCCCTGCTGGAATACAGCGACGGCGAGAAGCGCTATATCCTTGCTCCGATCGGCGTGCGGGTTGGCGCACGGCTCAGCTCCGGTCCTGAGGCGGAGCTGGCCCCCGGCAACGCGTTGGCACTGCGCGACATCCCGACCGGTACGGTCATCCACAACGTCGAGCTGAAGCCTGGTCGCGGCGCGCAGATGGTGCGCGGGGCCGGTGGCTCCGCGCAATTGATGGCCAAGGACGAGCAGTGGGCGCAGGTTCGCCTGCCGAGCGGTGAGGTGCGGCGCGTCTTGACGGTCTGTATGGCGACGATCGGCCAGGTCGGCAACGCCGAACACGCAAGGCTGAGTCTGGGGAAGGCCGGTCGGAGCCGCTGGCTGGGCCGGCGTCCGACCGTCCGTGGCTCGGTGATGAATCCACGCGACCATCCGCACGGCGGCGGTGAGGGCAAGGCGCCCATCGGAGGGCAGCCGCAGACCAAATGGGGCAAGCCGGCGATGGGGAAGAAGACCCGTCGCCGCAAGTCCACTGACAAGTTCATCGTTAGGAAGCGCGGGAGCAAGTAGGGCGCTGCGTGGCGCGCTAGTCGAAGGACAACATAGATGAGTCGATCCACGAAGAAGGGGCCGTACATCGATCCCAAGCTGTTCCAAAAGGTGTCCGGGCTGAACACCCGCGGCGCCAAAGATGTGATCAAGACCTGGTCGCGGGACTCGTCCATCTTCCCGGAGATGGTCGGCCACACGATCGCCGTCCACGACGGGCGGCGGCATGTGCCGATCTTCGTGACCGAGAACATGGTCGGCCACAAGCTCGGCGAGTTCGCGCCGACGCGGACGTTCCGCGGCCACACCGCGCGCGGCGAGAAGTCCAGCGGCGCGCGCTAGAGGAGAGTAGACCGGAGTCGCGAGACAGTGGACGCGCCTTGAGTCGCCACTGTCTTCGGCCTCTTGTCTCCCGGAGGAATCGGAATGGCGGGAGTTGAAGTTCGGGCGATTGCCAGGAATATCCGGATGTCGCCGCAGAAGGTGCGATTGGTGCTCCAGACGATCAAGGGCAAGCGCATCAATGAGGCGCTGGCGATGCTGCGCTTCATGCCACAGAAGGCCACGACGCCGGTCGCCAAGGCGCTCAAGTCGGCCTCCGCCAATGCCGAGAACAACTTCAATATGGATCCGGATGACCTGGTGGTACTCCGAGTCAGCGCCGACGACGGGCGGACTCTCAAGCGCTATCGCCCGCGCGCGCGGGGGCGAGCGAACCAGATCCTGAAGCGGTCCAGCCACGTCACCGTCGTCGTCAGCGAGAGGGAGTAGTCACACACCATGGGACATAAGGTTCACCCCATTGGGTTCCGGCTCGGCATCAGCATTGGCGACCGCCGCGTCAAAGAGTGGCAAGGCCGCTGGTACGCCGACCGCGACTACACCAAGCTGCTCCACGAGGACCTCAACGTCCGCCAGATGATCTTGCAGCGGCTGTCAGATGCCGGGGTCTCGCGCGTCGAGATCGAGCGGTCGGCAAACCAGATGACGGTCACAATCCATGCCGCCAAGCCCGGGATCGTGATCGGCAAGAGCGGCGTCAAGGTCGAGGAGCTCCGTCGCACCCTCGAAACGATGACCGGCAAGCGGGTTCGCGTGACCATTCAGGAGATCCGCCAGCCAGAGATGGACGCCTTCCTGGTTGCCCGCGGCGTCGCCGACCAGCTCGAGCGCCGGGTGGCGTTCCGGCGGGCGATGAAGCAAGCGATCGGCCGGACGATGCGCTTCGGCGCGCGCGGCGTCCGCATCCAGGTCTCCGGCCGGCTCGGCGGTTCGGAGATGTCGCGTCGCGAGTGGGAGCGCGAAGGACGGGTCCCCCTGCACACGCTCCGCGCCGACATCGACTTCGGCCAGGCCGAGGCGCGCACGACGTTCGGCGCCATAGGCGTCAAGGCCTGGATCTACCGCGGTGACGTCCAGCCGTCGTCGCGTGACGAGGTGTTCCAGCCAAGCACTGCCGCCCGGCCCGCGCCCGCGCGCCCGGCCGGTGCCACCGCGGGTGCCGCGGCCGGGGCAGCCGTAGAAGCGCCGCTGGCAGTCGATGCTGCGGCTGACGGCGCGTCGCCAGTCGCCGACGACGCGCCGCCGGCCGTCCCTTCCAATGGTGCGGCGTCGACGGCCGAGGTCCAGGGTGACGGCGTGCTTGGCGGCGACGAGGTCACCGACCCGAGTGAGACGGACTGACCATGCTCCAACCGAAGCGCGTCAAGCACCGCAAGCAGCACCGCGGCAAGCGCCGCGGCCTGGCGTTGGTCGGTAACGAGGTGTCGTTCGGTGAATTCGGCATCCAGTCGCTGGAGTCGGGTTGGATCACCTCGCGCCAGATCGAGGCCGCGCGACGCACGATCACGCACCATCTCAAGCGTGGTGGCAAGGTCTGGATCCGGATCTTCCCGGATAAGTCGGTCACGGCCAAGCCCGCCGAAACCCGGATGGGCAGCGGCAAGGGTGCTCCAGACCACTGGGTGGCCGTGGTCAGACCCGGCCGCGTGATGTTCGAGATCGCCGGTGTCCGGCAGGAGTTGGCCAAGGAGGCGTTGCGCCTCGCGGGCCACAAACTCCCGGTCGACACCAAGTTCGTCGTCAAGCTCGACGTCAGCGCGCAGGAGGCGCAGGAGGGGGCCGGGCCATGAAGGCGTCCGAGGTTCGGGACTTGAGCCCCCAGCAGGTGGACGATCGCCTGGCCGAGCTGCACGAGGAGCTGTTTCACGTGCGCTTTCAATATGCCACGCGCCAGTTGACGAACACGGCGCGCATCCGCCAACTGCGGCGGGACATCGCCCGCCTCCGGACCCGCCAGAACGAGGGGCGCGGCGTCGCGGCGGGCACGGGAAGAAGGTAGAGTCAGATGGCGGAGCTAAGAGCCCACGACGCCCGTCGCCGAACCAAGCTTGGCACGGTCGTGAGTAACAAGATGAACAAGACGGTCGTGGTGGCCGTCGAGAATGTACGACAGCATTCGCTGTACGGCCGCAACGTGCGCCGGACGCAGCGGTTCAAGGTGCACGACGAGACGAACGCGTGCCAGGTTGGCGACCTGGTCGTCATCGCCGAGTCGCGGCCGCTCAGCAAAGAGAAGAACTGGGTCGTCCGAGAGGTTGTCAAGGAGACGATCGGCCCGGGCCTGGAGGTGCTGAGCGAAGAGACGGCGGTCACAGCCGTGGTGGTTTCGAGCGCGGCGACCGAGCCGGCTGACGCAGCGGCGGCCACGGAGCCGCCGACTGACGTGGCCGAGGAGGACTCGTGATCCAGGTGCAGACGCGCCTCAAAGTGGCCGACAATACCGGCGCGCGCGAGATCATGTGCATCCGCGTCCTGGCCGGCGGCAACAAGAGTGTCGCCGGGGTCGGAGACGTGATCGTCGCGTCAGTCAAGCAGGCCCAGCCCGGCGGGGCGGTCAAGAAGGGCGAGGTTGTCAAGGCGGTGGTCGTCCGGACAGCCAAAGAGTATGGCCGGCCGGACGGCTCGCATATCCGCTTCGACGACAACGCGGCGGTGATCCTGACGGACACCAGCAACCCGCGCGGCACCCGAATCTTCGGTCCGGTCGCCCGCGAGCTGCGCGAGAAGAACTACATGAAAATCATCTCGCTCGCCCCGGAGGTCCTATGATCAAGGATGAACGACGAACGTCGCTCGTCGGCGGGAGAACATCATGGCAACGCTGAAGGTCCGGCGGGACGACACGGTGCAGGTCCTGGCCGGTAAGGACAAGGGGAAGCGAGGCAAGGTTCGCGAGGTGCGGCCCGACGAGCGGCGCGTCGTCGTCGCTGACGTCAATGTCGTCAAAAAGCACATGAAGCCGGGCCGCTCGCAGGCGCGCCAGGCGGGCATCATCGACCTCGAGGCGCCGTTGGCCACCTCGAACGTCGCCCTGGTATGCACCAAGTGTGATCGGCCGACGCGAGTCGGCGTCCGCTTCTTGAACGACGGATCGAAGGCGCGCGTCTGCAAGAAGTGCGGCGAAATCATCTGAACGAGTAGACCGGAGGACTCAGGAGAGGCGACTCTCCTGAGTCCCCAGTCGTCTACTGCCGCCTACTGGAGGAAGCTATGGCAGACAAAGGCGCGGGCAGCCCCACCCCTGGGCAGGCGACCGCTGCCCGGCCCGCGCCGCGGCTGCGGACGCGCTACGGCGAGGAGGTCCGGCCAGCCCTGGTCAGCGAGTTCGGGTACCGCAATACCATGCAGGCCCCACAACTGGAGAAGATCGTCGTCAACATCGGTATTGGCGAGGCCAAGGACAATGCCAAGGCGCTCGACGCAGCCGTGAGCGACATGGCGGCGATTACTGGACAGCGCCCGATCCAAAAGAAGGCGAAGAAGTCGATCGCTCAGTTCCGACTGCGCGAGGGTCAGACCGTCGGCGTCATGGTCACGCTGCGTGGGGACCGGATGTACGAATTCCTGGACCGACTGGTCAATGCCGCGTTGCCTCGGCTGCGTGACTTCCGCGGATTGCCAACCCGCTCGTTTGACGGTCGCGGCAATTACTCGATGGGCTTGCGGGAGCAGCTCGTATTCCCAGAGATCGACTACGACAAGATCGACAAGGTGCGTGGGCTGGAGATCACGATGGTGACGTCCGCCCGCACCGACCAGGAAGCGCGGCGGCTGCTGGAGCTGCTGGGCATGCCGTTCGCCCGCGCCCAATGAGGATGGATGACGAACGACGAATGACGAATGGTTGCGCCAGTCGTCGTTCGTCGCCCGTCCTTCGTCCGCCGACACCAACCGCCCGACTGGTTCGGGCAGGGGAGAGACATGGCTAAGACGTCAATGATTGTGAAGGCGGGGCGCCCGGGTCGCCGCGCCATCGAGCACCCGGTGCGGCAGCACAGCCGCTGTGCACGGTGCGGCCGCCCGCGGGCCTTCATGCGGAAGTTCGGCCTCTGCCGAATCTGCTTCCGCCGACTGGCGCTAGAGGGACAAATCCCTGGCGTCACCAAGTCGAGCTGGTAGCAGGACCGTCAGCCGGCAGCCCCCAGCTTCGGGAGCGCCCGCTCGCCGATGGCCGGGACGCTGGCAGCTGAGAGCCAGGAGGTACGAACGATGACGATGACCGACCCGATCGCGGACATGCTCACCCGCATCCGCAACGCCTATCAAGCCCGCCACCCGGTGGTGGAAATGCCGGCCTCGAATCACAAGGCGGCGCTGGCTGAGGTGCTGCGCGACGAGGGGTACATCAAGAGCTTCGGCATCCAGGGCGATGGTCCGAAGAAGACGTTGAAGATCGAGCTGCACTACACCGACGCTCGAGAGCCGGTGCTGACTGGCGTACGCCGGATCAGCAAGCCGGGATTGCGCGTGTACGCCGACGCCAAGAGCATCCCGCGCGTCTACGGTGGCCTGGGAGTGACCGTCCTGTCCACGTCCAAGGGCGTCATGAGCGGTGGCAAAGCGCGGAGGTTGCGCGTGGGCGGCGAAATTCTCTGCCACATCTGGTAGAACCGAGAATACAGACGAGTCAGCGGGCCAGGGCCGGTGCATCGCCGACCCTGGCCGCCGGACCCGAGCCGCGGAGCGAAAACTATGTCAAGAATCGGGCGCATGCCCATCCAGGTGCCGGCCAATGTGACCGTAGAGGTCGGCGAGGACAACCATGTGGTGGTCGAATCGGGCGGCAGGCGATTGGAGCGTGCGCTCCCGCCACAGATGAAGCTGGTCCGCGAGGAGGGGGAACTGCGCGTCGAGCGACCGTCGGATGGGCGTGAGGACCGCTCGCTGCATGGGCTGACGCGGACGCTGGTTGCCAACATGGTGACCGGGGTGACCGAGGGGTTCACCCGCCGACTCGAGATTAATGGTGTCGGTTATCGGGCCCAGAAGATGGGCGATCTGGTGATGTTTCAGGTCGGCTTTTCCCACCCGGTCGCGTTCGCGTCGCCGCCCGGGGTCACCCTCGTCGTCGAGGGCAACAACCGCATCGTCGTGAGCGGCGCTGACAAAGAGATGGTCGGCGAGACGGCGGCGCGCATTCGGCGGATCCGCCCGCCCGAGCCTTACAAGGGTAAAGGCATCAAGTACGCCGAAGAGACGATCCGTCGCAAGGCAGGCAAGGCCGGCGGCAAGGGCAAGAAGTAGGACGGAAGAGTCATGTTCAAGCGTAAGGACAGCAAAGGAGTCCGCGCCACGCGCCACCGCCGGATTCGGCGGGCGTTGAGCGGGACGGCGGAGCGGCCACGGCTGGCGGTATTCCGCAGCCTGTCACACATCTACAGTCAGCTCATCGACGATACCGCTGGGCGGACGCTCGTGGCGGCCTCGGACCTGGAGCCGAGCCTCCGCGGCGAGGTGAGTGGGACCAAGGCACAGCGCGCCAGGCAAGTCGGCCAGCAGTTGGCCGCCCGCGCGCGCGACAAGGGAATCACATCCGTGGTGTTCGACCGCGGCGGCTTTTTGTATCACGGGCGGATCAAGTCGCTGGCCGAGGGTGCTCGCGAAGGCGGGTTGCAGTTCTAGTCAGGACAGGATAGGTGGAGTAAGCGTATGCCAAGAATCGACGCCACGGGTCTCAACCTCGAGGAGCGCGTCGTCAAGATCAATCGCGTGTCCAAGGTGGTCAAGGGAGGCCGGCGCTTCAGCTTCAGCGCGCTTGTCGTCGTCGGCGACGCCAACGGCATCGTGGGCGTCGGACTCGGCAAGGCCAATGAGGTTCCGGATGCCATTCGCAAGGGTGCCGAGATCGCCAAGAAGAGCCTGATCCGCGTCCCGCTCGACGGCCAGACCATCCCGCACCCGATCATTCAGGACTTCGGGGCGGCCAAGGTGATGCTGAAGCCAGCAGCCCCCGGAACCGGCGTCATCGCCGGCGGCTCGGTCCGCCCGGTCGTCGAGCTGGCCGGCATCCACGACATACTGACCAAGTCCCTCGGGAGCAGCAACCCCATCAACCTGGTGCAGGCGGCGCTCGAAGGGCTCAAGAACCTGCGCCGGCCGGAGGACGTGGCCGCGATGCGCGGCAAGGACGTCGCCGATCTGCTGCCGCGTAGAAGGAGCGACGACGATGCCCGCATCCCGGCCTGACGACACCCCGGCAAGAGCTCGCTCGGCCGAGCCGTCGGCGGCGGCCGCCGGGCGGAGCCTCCGGATCACGCTACTTCGTAGCCCGATCGGCAACACCGAGCGTCACAAGGCAACGGTGCGCGGGCTCGGCCTGCGTAGAATCCGGCAGACCGTCGTCCGTCCGGATAACCCGGCCGTCCGCGGCATGATCTTCAAGATCCAGCACATGGTGCAGGTTGAGGAACAAGGATGAGATTGCACGAGCTTGCCCCACCGGCTGGGGCGCACCGATTGCGCCGCCGCAAGGGGCGCGGGCACGGCTCTGGCCGCGGCACCACCGCCGGCAAGGGCACCAAGGGCCAGAAGGCGCGTAGCGGCGGCGGTGTTCCGCCGTACTTCGAAGGGGGACAGCTCCCGCTGGTCCGGAAGCTGCCCTACCGCCGCGGCTTCCGGAGCCTCAACCGCGTCGAATACCGACCGGTGAACCTGCGCGATCTCGCCCAGTTCGACGCGGGGGCGACAGTCGACGTGGCCGCCTTGCTCCGGGCCGGGCTGCTCAAGAACGTGCGCGAGCCGGTCAAGATCCTGGGTATCGGCCATCTCGAACGCGCGCTGACTGTCCACGCCCACCGTTTCTCAGAGAGCGCCCGCCAGAAGATCGAGGCGGTGGGAGGGAGCTGTCATGTCCTCGAGCATGCTGCAGGCGCTATTTAACGCCTTCAAGGTTCCAGACCTTCGTCAAAAGCTGATCTTCACTCTGGCGATGCTCGTGGCCTTCCGGTTCGTCGCCCACGTACCGGTGCCCGGCGTCAACGTCGCCGCGCTGGACCGGCTGTTCGCCGAGAACCAGTTCGTCGGCTTCCTGGACCTGTTCTCGGGTGGCGCGCTGGCCAACCTGTCGGTCGCCGCGATGGGTGTCTACCCGTACATCACCGCTTCGATCATCATGCAGCTCCTGGTGCCCGCGATCCCGCGGCTTCAGGAGATCTCCAAGGAGGGAGAGTCTGGCCGGAACCGGATCAACCAGATGACCCATTGGTTGACCGTCCCGCTGGCTGCCGCCCAGGCATACGGCACGCCACAGCTCCTGAACGCGACAGCCCCCGGCAACGAGCCAATCATCGAGAACTTCGGCTTCAGCCTGAACCCGCTCGGAACGACGGCCATCATCATCTCGATGGTTGCCGGCACGCTCCTGTTGATCTGGATCGGCGAGCTGATCACCCAGTATGGGATTGGCAACGGCGTCTCGATGATCATCTTCGGCGGGATCGTTGCCAGCCTACCGTCACAGATCTTCCAGGCGATCGTCGGCGGCACGGGTCTCGCGGCCATCCTGATCTTCGTGGTGCTCGGGCTGGCGACAGTCGCCGCGATCGTGCTGATCTACGAGGGCCAGCGGCGCATCCCGGTGCAGGTGGCCAAGCGGATCCGTGGCTCCAAGATGGTTGGCGGCCAGACGACCCACATTCCGCTCAAGGTGAACTCAGCGGGGATGATCCCGCTCATCTTCGCCTCGTCCATCCTGATCTTCCCGGGAACGATCGCCGGCTACTTCCTCGGCGTCGAGAACGAGTGGGGCCGCTGGCTTGCCGAGACGGTTTACAACTTCTTCAATTTGCAGTACAGCTGGGGGTACTGGATCCTCTACTTCTGGTTGGTCGTGGCGTTCACCTTCTTCTACACGCTGGTCATCTTCCAGCAGCAGAACATCGCCGAGAACCTCCAGAAGCAAGGCGGGTTCGTGCAGGGCATTCGTCCGGGCCCGCAGACCCAGCAATACCTCTACAAGGTGCTGCTACGGATCACACTGATCGGGGCGCTGTTCCTGGGGATCGTGGCGATCTTGCCCTTCCTGGTTCGGACGATCACCGGCGTTCAGACGCTCTCGCTCGAGGCCACGGCTCTGCTGATTGTCGTTGGAGTGGGTTTGGACACTATGCGGCAGCTTGAATCGCAGCTGCTCATGCGCCATTATCGCGGCTTCATCAAGTAGTGTGCGCCGAGGCACACGTGCAGGGGAGGTCGGCATGGATGCCGTACAAATGGCTACGTCACCGTGGACGTGGCAGATCGCCCCGGCCCCACTCGTTCGAGGTGGGCCGATGCGCGTAGTATTGATGGGTCCTCCAGGCGCAGGCAAGGGCACCCAGGCCAAGACCGTGGCAGACATGGTGGGCGTGGCGCACGTGGCGAGCGGCGACCTGTTCCGCGAGTCGGTCAAGCGCGGCGACGAGCTGGGGCGTCGGTTCAAGGAGTACATGGATCGCGGCGTGTTGGTGCCCGACGACTTGACGGTCCAGGTCGTCATGGAACGGCTGGCCCGCGACGACAGCAGGGACAGCTTCATCCTTGACGGATTCCCACGCAGCCTGGGTCAGGCGGAAGCGTTGGATGACGTCCTGGGCGCTGATGGACGGGCCATCGACCTGGTCATCAACCTGACGGTGCCCGAAGAGACCTTGCTGGCCAGGCTCGCCGGCCGCTGGCTGTGCCGCGCCTGCCATACGAGTTACCACACACTCTACAGCCCTCCAATCGTCGAGGGTGTCTGCGATCGTTGCGGAGGCGAGTTGTATCAACGAATTGACGACCGTGAAGATACCGCCCGACATCGCCTGGAGATTTACCGCGAGGAGACGACTCCAGCGGTAGACTACTATCGCGACCGTGGCATCCTTTGTGAGGTGCCAGGCGACCGACCCAGGGATGTGGTGACGCGGACGCTGACGGAGGCGATCAGGCAACGACCCGCATGAAGCGGACTCTCAGGCGAACCCTGCCCAACGGCCGGTCGGCATGCCCCGCTCGCCGCCGGCAGGTACCGGTCCGTCGTTAGTCCGACACTTGTCCACGTATGCTATACTCCCAGATTGGGTCGCCGGAGCGGGCGAACCGTCGGCGCACGGGGGCCACATAGCCACCGAGGATGCCGGCGAGATTGACGCAAAGGTGATCGCGGTCCTGTCGAACGCCTTGTTCAAGGTCGAACTCGGCGACGGCAGTTTGGTGGTGGCGCACGTATCGTCGAGTCTTCGGCTCGGCACCGAGCGGCTCCTGCCGGGCGATCGGGTGCGGGTGGCTCTCTCGCCGTTCGATCGTACCCGTGGGCGCATCGTGTATCGCTCGCGCTGAAACAGAATGCCAATGGTCGGCAAGGGACACGCGGACTTGCAGCGCGTGGTTGAAAGCCGAAAGCTGAAAGCCGGAAGAGATGAAAGTACAGGCATCGGTCAAGCCGCGCTGCGAGCGGTGCAAGATCATTCGTCGCCGGGGTGTGGTCCTGGTGATTTGCACGAACCCTAAGCACAAGCAGAAGCAAGGATAGCGGTCGGTGTTCAGCGATCGGCAGCCAGCGCGACGGGGTCGTCCGGCGGGGGCCAAACGCTGGGAGTTCTAGGGACGGAGGTCGGAGTTGGCTCGTATTGCCGGTGTGGACATTCCGCGGGACAGACGGGTTGAAGCGTCGCTGCCGGTCATTTACGGGATCGGTTTTACGGCGTCGCGACAGATCTTGCAACGCACCAACATCAACCCTGACACGCGCGTGCGGGATCTGACCGAGGAGGAGGTCACTCGCCTGCGCGAGCTGATCGACCGCGAGTACCGTGTCGAGGGTGATCTCCGTCGTGAGGTCAACCTGAACATCAAGCGGCTGATGGAGATCGGCTGTTACCGTGGGCTGCGCCACCGCCGCGGCCTGCCGGTCCATGGCCAGCGGACCAAGACGAATGCGCGGATGCGGAAGGGCCCGCGTCGGACCGTCGCCGGGCGTCGCAAGGCCGCGGCCAAGAAGTAGGACAGCCGCCAGCTCACGGCCATCAGCCGTAGTGCCGATCGCCGTGAGCTTGCAACTAGGAGAGACGAGTGGCGGAGCGGAGACGAGGAGCGGCGCGCGTCCGGCGGCGCGAGAGGAAGAACGTCCCGGCAGGGAACGCGTACATCCAGTCCAGCTTCAACAACACGTTGGTGACGATCACCGATCCGGACGGCAACGTGTTGAGCTGGTCCAGTTCCGGCGTGGCCGGCTTCAAGGGTTCGCGAAAGAGCACTCCCTATGCTGCCGGCCTGGCGGCGGAGGCCGCGGCGCGCAAGGCGATGGAAAACGGCATGCGCCAGGTCAGCGTTTTTGTGAAGGGGCCGGGCTCAGGCCGCGAGGCCGCGATTCGGTCACTGCAAGGGGCGGGACTGGGAATCATGTCGATCGTCGACGTGACGCCGATCCCGCACAACGGGTGCCGCCCCCCGAAGAAGCGCCGCGTCTAGCGGCCGGTTCCAGTCGTGGGCAGCGGGTTTCGGGGAAGGCGTTCCTGGTGCCCGAAACCCCGAAGCCTGCATCGGAGTAGGAGCATCAATGGCACGTTACACGGGTCCCGTCTGTCGAATCTGTCGGCGGCACGGGCTCAAGTTGTTCTTGAAAGGGGAGCGCTGCTTCGGGCCGAAGTGCGCCATCGAGCGGCGCAACGTCCCGCCCGGGGCCACCGCGGCCGCCGGTCAGCGGCGCCGGAAGGTCTCCGAGTACGCGAACCATCTCAAGGAAAAGCAGAAGGCTCGCCACATCTACGGCGTGCTCGAGCGGCAGTTCCGCAAGCACTTCGCCGAGGCGGAGCGCCGCCAGGGCGTTACCGGCGCCAACTTGCTACGGGTGCTCGAAAGCCGCCTCGACAACGTGGTGTACCGACTCGGCTTCGCCGACTCTCGGAAGCAGGCGCGGCAGTTGGTCCGCCACGGCCATTTCTCGCTGAACGGGCGTCGGACCGACATTCCGTCGGCGCTGGTCAAGCCTGGCGACCTGGTAGCGGTCATGGTCAAGAGTCGCGAGTCAGAGTACTTCAAAATCGTCCAGGAGGGGCTGGCGCGTAAGAGCGTGCCGAACTGGCTCACGCTCGATCCGCCCGCGATGAGCGGTCGGGTCGCGAACCTACCGGGGCGCGAAGAAGTCCAGGTGCCGGTCAACGAGCAGTTGGTCGTCGAGTTCTACTCGCGCTAGCCACGCTCCGGCCACGGCGCATAGCCGGAGCGTCGTGTGTGGCTGCGCAGGGCGCAAAGCGCGAACGTGCGCCGCGCGTAAGCTAAAGACGCGGAATGCACTGCCGGTCGGCCGCGCGGTCATCCGATCGGGAGGAGGCTCTTAGATTGATCGAAGAAGTCATCGCCAAAGTCGACGTGCTGCATGCATCGGACGAGTTCGGCCGTTTCCAAGTTGAGCCGCTGGAGCGCGGCTTCGGGCTGACCCTCGGCAACGCCCTACGGCGGGTGCTGCTGTCGTCGCTGCCTGGCGCGGCAGTCACCGCGCTCAGGGTCGACGGCGCCTACCATGAATTCGCGTCCATCCCGGGCGTCAAGGAAGATACGACCGAGCTGGTCCTCAATATCAAGCAGCTCCGCTTGAAGTCGTATACGGACCAGCCCACTCAGCTCAGGCTGATGGCCGCGGGGCCAGGCGTGGTAACGGCAAGTGACCTGATCTACCCTAGTGAGATCGAGGTCGTCAATCCGGAGCTGTACATCGCCAGCCTGGATAGCGCCAATACCCGCCTCGAGCTCGAGCTAACAGTCGAAAAGGGCAGCGGCTACCTGCCCTCGGATGGCCGCGAGGCGCCGTCGCTCGGGGTCATCCCCATCGACGCGGTCTTCTCGCCGGTTCGGCGCGTCAACTACACGGTGGAGAGCACCCGTGTCGGCGCGCGGACCGATTTTGATCGACTGGTCATCGAGGTCCAGACTGACGGGACGATCGCGCCGATGGATGCGCTGGTGCAGGCCGCGACGCTGCTGACCGGTCAGTTTGCCGTGTTCGCCGACCTTCACAAGCCGGCTGGACGGAGCGACCGGAGCATCGGCACCCCGTCCGTCCCCAGTCACATCCTCGATATGCCGATCGAGCAGCTCGATCTCTCGCAGCGGACCTACAACTGCCTCAAGAGGTCGCAGATCACGAAGGTTGGCCAGGTTCTGCAGATGAGCGAAGACGAGCTGCTTTCGCTCCGCAACTTTGGCCAGAAGTCGCTCGAGGAGCTCCGCGATCAACTCCGTGAGCATGGGCTGGCACCAGACGGCGAGGATGAGGTGGCGGCTGATGACCGGGTGCCGCAAGGCGTAGCCGTGGGCGCTGCCGAACGTAACGGGCAGGACGATCTCGTGTTCGACGCGACCGCCGAGGACGACGACTAGCCGGACCGGGGACACACGACGAGGCACCGAGCGCCCGCCGCGGTGCCTCGTTCGTGGAGAGGAGGAGAACACCATGCGCCATCTCATGGGCTTCCGGAAACTGGGGCGACCGACCGGGCATCGCCTGGCCTTGATTCGCAATCAAGTCACCGATCTCCTCCGTTACGAGAAGATTCGGACCACCGAGGCGAAGGCGAGCGAGCTTCGGCGTGAGGTCGAGAAGGTCATCACCCTGGCAAAGGGCGGCGGCGTCCACCGCCGTCGTCAGGCGCTGACCAGGGTGCACGACCCGCGGGTGGTCGACAAGCTGTTCGAAGATCTCGCGCCGCGCTTTGCCGACCGCCCAGGCGGTTATGTTCGCATCGTCAAGCTGAACCCGCGGCGCGGGGACGGCGCGCCGATGGCCCAGGTGGAGCTCGTATTGTAGGCACCCCGCCGGTTTGTCCTGAGCGGAGTCAGAGATGACCCGACAGCGTGCTCAGGATGATCTCGGAAGTACTCAGGATGGTCGGCCGGGTCGGACGATCCGGCTCGACCTGGCGTACGAAGGAACACACTATCACGGCTTCGGCATTCAGCCCGGGCGGCCCACGATTCAGGAGGTGCTGGAACAGGCAGTATCCCAGGCGCTGGACGAGCGCGTGCGGGTCACGCCGGCCGGGCGGACTGACGCCGGCGTGCATGCGAGTGGTCAGGTGGTCAGCCTCCGCACGCGCAGCCGGCTGGAAGCTACTGCGCTCCTCCGAGCGACGAATGCTCGACTCCCAGAAGACGTGCTCGTGACCAATGCCGCTGAGATGCCACCAGAGTTCGACGCCCGCCGCAGCGCAGTCCGGCGACAGTACCGCTACACAATCTGGAATCAGCCGACCCGGAGCCTCTGGCTGCGTCGCTGGAGCTGGCACGTGTCGGCTCCCCTCGACCTCGATCGACTCCGAGCAGCGAGCGAGCGCCTGGTCGGAAGACGAGACTTCTCGGGGTTCGCTGGTGGAATGGCACGCGAGCCACGCGGGCGATCCACGATCCGGACCATCGAGCGCGCCGAGTGGATGGCCGAAGGTGGCATACTCAAGTTCGACGTTACCGCGGATGCGTTCCTGCGCCACATGGCGCGGGCGATCGTCGGGACGCTGGTCTGGGTGGCCCGCGGCCGTCTCGGTACGGAACAATTGGACTGGCTCCTTGACGGAGCCGAGCGAGCACACGCTGGACCGAATGCCCCGGCCGCGGGCCTGATGCTGACACGAGTGGAGTACCCAGAGGAGTTCCGAGTTCAAGGTTCAAGGTTCCAGCAGGATCCCCTGCTTGGAACGCGGAGCTTGGAACGTTGAGCTTGAGCTTGGAGAGGACGATGAAGACGTATTCGCCGAAGCTAAGCGAGATCACGCGACAATGGCACGTGATCGACGCGGCCGGTGTGCCGGTTGGTCGGCTGGCTACGCGCGTCGCGTTACTGCTGCGCGGCAAGCACAAGCCAACGTACGCCCCGCACCTGGACATGGGTGACCACGTGGTGGTGATCAACGCCGCCCAGGTCACGATGACCGGCGGCAAGGGCGACCAGAAGCAGTATTATCGCCACTCGGGCTACCCGGGCGGCTTCCGCGCCATCCTGGCCAAGGACGAGCTGGCCAAGCGGCCTGACCGCGTCATCGA